>CAWJXL010000022.1:0-14206 GCA_963846695.1 uncultured Fibrobacterota bacterium
CCCGTTTTATTTACTCATCACCATTCATACTTCGCCGCAATGGGAAACCTTCGCCCTATGCCGAACGCCTTGGGTGTCACCTTGAGGCCCGGAGCCGCCTGCCGCCGCTTGTATTCGCTTTTAGCAACTGCTTCGCATACCCACTTGGCAGTATCCGCATCGAATCCCTGGGCGACAAGTTCAGCGAGCGACTGATTCTTCTCCACGATCCCTTCGAGCATGGCGTCCAGTACAGGGTAGGGCGGCAGGGTATCCTGGTCGGTCTGATCCGGCCGCAGTTCGGCCGATGGCGGTTTGGCCAGCGTCGATTCAGGAATAATCTCGCGTCCTGCTTCGCTGTTGATGAACCGCGCCAGCTTGTATACCATCCCCTTGGGGAGATCCGAAATGACACTCAACCCTCCGCTCATGTCGCCGTAGAGCGTGCAATACCCGACGGCGAGTTCGCTTTTGTTACCGGTTGTTAAAAGTAGGCTGCCGAACCGGTTCGAGAGTGCCATTAGGAGGGTTCCGCGAATGCGGGCCTGCAGGTTCTCTTCCGCAAGCCCCGGCGCGGTTCCGGCAAAGAGCGGCGAAATGGCCGAAAGAAATGCCGCAAACATGGACTCTATCGGGATGACGGAAAAACGGATGCCGAGATTCTCAGCCAGGACGCGGGCATCTGCCACGCTTCCCTTGGAGGAGTACCGCGACGGCATGGCGACTCCCCATACGCAGTCTTTCCCGAGAGCCTGCACCGCCAGAGTCGCGGTCAACGCCGAATCGATACCCCCGGACAGGCCGATGATGACTTTCGGGAAGCCGCATTTGCGTGTGTAATCCCTGATGCCGAGCAGGAGCGCGTTCCGCACCGCGGCTGCGGTATCGAAGTCGGGCATATCGAGCGTGGGGCCAAACGACCGTGTATCGACGGTCGTTATCGTCTCGGCAAAGGAAGGGAGCATGGCGCGCAGCGTGCCTGAAGCATCGAATACCATGCTGTTTCCGTCGAAAATGAGCTCGTCGTTGCCGCCGACCTGATTGACGTAAACGAAGGGAAGCCGGTGCCGCAGGGCATGGCTCCGGCAGAGCGAAGCCCGCAGATTTTCCTTATCCATATGAAACGGCGAGGCGGCAATGTTGATGAGGATAGTCGCGCCCCCGTGCGCAAGCTCGCTTACCGGATCGCGCTCGTACAGGCGACCCGTCCAGAGCTCCTCATGGTTCCATGCATCCTCGCAGATGCTGATGCCGAGGGATTCCCCCCTGTAAGGGTAGACCGCCGTTGCGCTGCTCGGGTCGAAGTAACGCGTCTCGTCGAAAACATCGTACGCGGGAAGAAGCGTCTTCGGCTGAAAAAAAACCGTGCGGCCGCCATTAATGAGAACGGCCGCGTTATAGAGCTGCTTTCCGTGGGGCAATTCGTTCGGCAGCGCACTCCCCACGAGAACCGCGCCGGAGAGCCACGACGCCGAACATGCGACGACCTTCGCGAGCGCTTCGTTTCCCTGCCTGATGAACCATTGCTGATCGAGAAGATCGCGGGGAGGATAGCCCTGTAGAAAAAGTTCCGGGAAGACGACGAGATCGGATCCCTCCGCAATGGCCTGCCCCGCAATCCGGCAGCACTGCTCCGCATTGCCCCAAACGTCGCCGACGAGAGGATTACATTGGCATAGAGTAATTTTCATAGTCCGGCCGTCCGGTTCGGGCGAGGGGGTAAATTCAGCGTGGGTTGCCCGGATCGGCATGCTACGCCAGGCTCGATAAAAATAGGCTTCACGGGACTGAAAGCGCAAGCAACACGACAACGTCGGATCATGACTATCATAAATAAAATCACCGGCTCTCTCGAAAATGCCGTTGAAAAGAATCGCCTGCCGATTCTGCTATCAACATTTTTAGCGCCGGCCTCAGGCCTTTATGGCGCCGTTCTCTCTATCCGCAATGCCTTCTACGATCGCCTCTCCCTGCTTTCCCGTGCCGCCTCACGGCCGGTGATAAGCATCGGCGGCATCAGGACGGGCGGAACCGGGAAAACGCCGGTTGCGGCAATGATCGGCAACTATCTGGTTTCAAAGGGGATCTGCGTAGCATTCCTCTCGCGGGGGTATCGGAGACAACACTCTTCCTACTGCATCGTTGCACCGGACGAATCGGTTCCCTGGACCGACATCGGCGACGAGCCCGCGCTCCTCCATAATCGGCTTCCACAGAGCTGGCTGGGCATCGGCGGCAATCGGTGCAAAACGGCAAGCCTCCTTGCACCGCTTCTGCCCCCCCGCTCGGTCTATGTGCTTGACGACGGTTTCCAGCACCGGTCTCTCCGCAGGGATCTTGATATCGTCTGCCTGCATGACTCCTTTCTCACCGACAGGCTGATCCCCTCCGGATTTCTCCGGGAAGGGGTATCGGCGCTCGCCCGTGCCCGAATCGCGCTTCTCATTGGGTCTCCGGAGAACGCCGAAGCTCTGCAGCGCGGGAGGAACCTCCTGGCGGCGCGCTTTCCCAATCTTTACGCCGCGGTCGTGTTCCAGGAGAAGGGGCACTGGGTCAACGCGCAGGACGGCCGGCGAAGTGCATTGCCGCCCCTGACCCACCCCCTGTTGATCTGCGGCATTGCCAGGCCCCACCGCTTTATTGACATGGTCAGGCGCGAAGGAATTGTTCCCTGCGCCGAGCTTGTTTTCGGCGATCACCACCCTTATGCATCACCCGACTTTCAGGATAAGCATGAGCTTCTGTGCAAGGGGGTCATCACTACCGAAAAAGATGCGGTGCGTCTGGCCACGATTGCTATGGTCCCGGTTGAAAAAATGTGGTATCTTACGATAGAGATGCGCATCGGCGATGCGGGGGATGAAACCGCCGTCAATTCGTTGATCGACAAGGTTATCCGCCGGATTCCGGCGAATGCCTTTTGAAAAGCTATCAGGAACGAAAGTCATTTTTCATGATAACGACATTACATAGAATTTCAACCCGGTTTTTTTCGTTATGAACACCAAAAACGCGGGGATCATTCCGTTTTTAATCGTCCTACTGACGTATTCCTCACTCTCCGGTGAACAGCCTGGAGAGGCTGCAATCGTAGTCCCCATTATCAAGCTGCACGCACTTCCCTCGGCGGAATCGGATACCAAGGGGTTTGCCTATTCGGGGCAGCATATTATCATCGACGGCGAAAGCGGTTCCTGGTACCGGGTCAGGTTCAACGACGCGACCAGCGCATGGGTAACAAAAGACGCGGTGAATGTCCTCTCCGCCTACAATCCGGAACCGGACCAACCTCTTGCCGCGTCGTCCAAGATCCCGGTTGTTGCCCATCAATCCGTAGCGGCAACCCCGGCCCCGGTGGCCGTGGTTGCCACAATCCCTGCAGAACCTGTTGTTGCTCCTGCGCCCCGGCAAGCGACCAATACCACGGCTGGTCAGAGTGCTGCCGGTCCTGAGTCTCCGAATAATGGGCCGACAGCAGCAGGCTCTGGTGCAGCCGGTTATCAATCAGGAGTAGCAGCGCAACCCTCCGGATCGTTGGCCCCTGTGATCGTCCAGGCCGGGAAAGCAGCCGTTTCTCTCCAGAAGGTGTTGGCGATAATGCCTTCAGGTCCAGCTTTCGCCATAAATCCGGCAAAAACCGCCCAAGGACTGAGTGTGGCACTTCCGGCGTACAAGACAGGCGTTGGCATCATGGCTGCGGCGACCGGGGCCGCCTCGTCACCCGTATCACGGGGAGCGGTCGATCTACAGCACCCCTCTGTGCGAGGTACGCCCCTCGCCGCCCTGGCAACAGCCTCGCCGATCGCACGACCGCTTGCCTCCGGAGCCGATGGGGCACTTGCAATGCGTACCACTGCCGCTGCGGCGCTCGCCACCGCGCCGCAGGGGGGGGTACAGAGCTGGGAACGGAGATGAAGGCGCTAAAGGGCGGTTCGACGCCCGAAGAGGTGGAGGCTGCGCCTATTCGCAACGGCGGCAGAGCCATGGCGCCCCTGAAAAGGCGGACCTGGTTCTTGCAGTTTTCCCATTTTGGCAAAATACAATCCGGCGGGGACATCGCTTTCTTCCAGGTTTCTGGCGGCCGGAGCGCGGTTTATTCCCTGGCGAGCACTGATGCCGGAGTCCTGATCACCGCTGAGAAGGGGGATTTTTTTCCGCTTCTCGAAAAAACCGCCGCCTGGTGCAAAGTTGCACTAAAGGATACGACCGGGTGGATAGAACGGAGTAAAGGCATTGTGGTGAGTACGCCGTTAGCTGGCATCAGTGAGGAGTGGAGCTTTATCGTCATTGTACTTGCATCGCTTGCCGTGGTCGCCGTGCTGCTTATGTTCCTGCGGCATAAGGCGCGTGCGCGCAAGCGAGCCTTGGAAAAGAAAATCGGGGAAGGTTCCGCGCTCGAAGGCGATATCGCCGAAAGCAATCTTCCCGAAGTTCTCCAGTTTATCGAAATCGGCAAGAAAACGGGATGCCTTCAGATCGAGGATACCTCCCCGCTCGGGATCATCTATTTCACCGAAGGCCGCATCGTCCATGCCGCAGCCATCGACAACATTTCCGGCCGTGAGGCGGTGACCTACATTCTCGGCTTGCAGAAAGGGAGCTTCCGATTCCTCCTCGATAAGCAGCCGAAAGTCCGCGACCTTGACCTCTCAACCCTGGAGGTGCTCATGGAGTGGACTAAGAGCGAAGATGAAGCTCATCGGCATTGACTATGGCCGCCGCAGGATAGGGTGCGCGATTACCGACGACACCGGCACGCATATCCGCGGACTCACGACCATAGACCGGAAAAAGCATCCGCAAACGTTTCTTCCTCTTCTGGCGATCATTGCCTGCGAGCAACCGGAAGCTATCGTTGTCGGCCTGCCGCTCGATAACGATGACGGCGAAACGCGGATGTCGGCCGAAGTGCGGGCGTTTGCAGAAGGCCTGCGGAAAAAGGCCGCTCTTCCTCTTTACTATATCGATGAAAGCATGTCTTCGCGGGAAGCGGCCTCGCTCCTGCGGTTTCGCAGGAAGAAAGACCGGCGCAGCAAGGAAGCAGTTGACCGTATCGCTGCCTGCATCATCCTGGAAAACTTTCTCAAAGAAAACGGTCCGTCCGAAGACGGGAGCCTCCCGGCACAGAAGGTAAACTAGGCGCCATGGCAACGCTCTATCTCGTTTCCACGCCTATCGGCAATCTGGAGGATATTACCGCACGAGCGGCGCGGATACTCGCAACAGTTCCGGTCATCCTTGCCGAAGATCGCCGGGTCTCCCGAACGCTGCTCCTGCATCTGGGAATCGGCGCCATTCCAGAAGTATATCACGATTTCAACAAGGAACGGGTGACGCCCCGCATCATCGTCCGCCTGAAAGGCGGCGAGGACATCGCGCTCATCACCGATGCGGGCACGCCGGGCATCGCCGACCCCGCCTATAACCTTGTGCGCGCGGCGATCGATGAAGGAATTTCCGTAGTGCCGATCCCCGGTCCGACGGCGTGCATTGCCGCGCTCACGGCCAGCGGCCTTCCCACCGACCGGTTCGTATTCGAAAATTTCCTTCCGCACAAGGGAGCGGCGCGCAGGCGCGTACTTTCGTCTTTTTTAGAGGAACGCCGCACCGTGCTGTTCTATGAGACGCCTCACCGCATTGTTAAGGTTCTGGAGGACATGGAGGCGATTTTCGGGACCCCGCGGGTCGTCATTGCTCGTGAGATGACGAAAATCCATGAGGAGTTCCTGCGCGGGTCGCCCCGGCAACTTCTCGATCACTTCGCCGCAAAGCCGCCGCGCGGGGAGATGGTGGTAATGTTCAATCCGAGGATTATTGCTGAAAAGAAAATGGGCCCTTCCGACGCAAAGGAAGAGCCCGTTTGACAACGAGGTTTATCCTTGTAATCCAAAAACGGAAAAGCATTGAGTTCCTTTCTTAAATTCCGTCTCGCCGTCATGATGTTCCTGCAGTTTTTCATCGCGGGTGCATTCACACCGGTCCTGAGTCTCTACCTCAAAAGCGCGCTTCACTTTTCAGGAATACAGACCGGGATAATACTCTCGGTGACCGCAGCGGGGTCGATTGCCGCTCCGCTGTGCGCTTCGTTTGTCGCCGACCGATGGGTCCGGGCCGAACGGCTGCTCGGCATTCTGCAGCTTGCCGGCGGCGCCCTCATGCTCGCTTTCGCCGTACAGCGCAGTTTCCTGCCGGTGGTAGCGCTCTACTTCTGCTATACGATGATCAATGTCCCGACCTTTGCCCTGACCAATGCGATCGTCTTCCATCACTCCACCGGGGCACGCCATACCTTCGGGTCGATCCGCGTTTACGGAACCGTGGGCTGGATCGTCGTCGCCTGGGCATTCAGCTATCTGTGGATGCGCCGGGGAGGCGCGGGCATTACCGCGGACCGATTACCCGATGCGCTCATACTTGCCGCCGTCTCCTCGTTCGCGCTGGGACTTTATGCCTTTACCCTTCCGGTTTCGCGGCAATCCCGTGCAAGGTCCGATCGGGCGCCCGGCATTCCGTTCCGAGTGCTCGGAAATCCCGCAGTGCTGCGTCTCTGCATCTTCATGCTGTTTCTCTCTTTTTTCTACCGGTTTTACTTTTTCGGCACCGCGCCGTTCCTGGCCGCCATCGGATTTGCAAACCGAAACATCATGCCAGCGATGAGCCTCGGACAGATTCCCGAAGTGTTTGCCATGGGGCTGCTCGGATGGCTTCTCCTGCGGTTCGGCTCGCGGAAAATCATCGTGATCGGGCTGGCGCTCGATATTTTCCGGTATGTCACCGCGGCGATCTCCGGCCCGCCGTGGCTCGTCATGCTGGGCCTCTCGGTGCACGGCCTCTCCTATACCTTCCTCTATGCCACGGCCTCCATTTATCTCGACCGTTTCTGCGACGAACGGTCGAGAAGCGGCGTGCACCAGATGTTCGCCATGATCACCTCGGGCATCGGCAATTTCAGCGGCTATCTCTTCTGCGGATTCGTGATGGACGCCGTGACGGCCCCGGACACCCATGTCAACTATCATCTCTTCTGGCTCACGCCTGCGGCCGGTCTGACCCTCCTGCTCTGCTGCCTGCCGGTCTGGATTCGCCTGCAAAGGAAGGATGACAAAGCCGGGGAGGCGGTTCCGGCCGGAAAGGTCAGCGACGGGTGGGGAGGAACCTGCGGAAATTTACGCCAAGGAGACTGAACGCCAGGCCGATCGCCGCAGAAACGAGAGCCGTTGTCGCGAAACCCGCCAAGGGAAGAAGGCGGTAAAAAACCGCAGCGCGCAGCGCAAAGGGAATGAGGCTCACTCCCTGGAACTTCAGAAACGTTCCTGTCCATCCGCCCGTTGCCGTGCCGCTCCGCGAAGCAACCGCCATGCTGAACAGCACGACGAGCAGGAGAGCGGCTTCCAAGCTCACGGCATGCGCGATATTGAGGCCGGCGGCGGTGGAAAATGAGACGATTCTCGAAAGCGCGAACACTATGAACAGTTGCGCAATGAGGCCGATTACTCCCTCCAGCGCGCCTTTCACGGAAACGGCGAGACGGGAGGTATTGTACCGCACGATGCAGTACAGGGCGCGAAACCCATCCTTCATGCCGATTTTTTTCCCCTCGTTATATGTCCGGCCGCGGTAGGAAATGCCGACTTCGTAGATTTTAATGTCTTCGTTGCGCGCAAATTCGGCGAGCTTCGCCGTGATCTCGGGCTCGAAACCGAAGCGATTTTCACATATGGTAATGCGCGCCGCGATCTCCCGCTTCATCACCTTGTAGCAGGTTTCCATATCGGTCAGATTGAGATCGGAAAAGGCGTTGGAGAGCACGGTCAACAGCCGGTTTCCCATGCTGTGCCAGAAATAAAGGACGCGGTGGCGCTGGCCGCCGATAAACCTCGAACCGTAAACCACATGGGCATCCCCCTCGATGATCGGCGCGAGGAGCGTGGGATATTCGTCCGGATTATATTCGAGATCGGCATCCTGGATGATGATGACGTCCCCGCCGCATCGTTCAAATCCGGTCCGCAGCGCCGCGCCCTTGCCCTGGTTTTTTTCATGATAGACAACCGCGATTTCCGGATCGTCGATCTTTTTCAGGATATCGCGCGTGCCGTCACGGGAGCAGTCATCAACGATGACGATCTCGCGCCGGTTGTCGTTGGATGTTCCGCCAAGGGGAGCGCGCTTTACCCGATCGATAATTTCGGGAAGCGTCTTCTCCTCGTTATAGACCGGAATGACAATGGATATTTTCATGGTTGATGACCGATTTTTCGTTGCAGGACGATAAGAACGGCGGTAAGGTCGGTTTCATTTTTTATCGCCATAAAGCGCCGGTTATCGATCAGTACCGCCATGGGGTCCTTGACACCGAGACGCTCCAGGAGGTCGAATTGAGCCGCCAGCATTTTGGGGTTCCGCTCACCCTCCCGATAGAGCGAGTCCGCAGCGATCCCGGTTCCCTCAAGGTTAAGAAACCAGTTTGAGGCGCCGGGATTCCCCGCATAGCCGCGCAGGTAGTGCGCGAACTGCACGCGATGCAGCGAGTCCATGACCAGCCACCGCAAGCTTTCCTCACGTCGTACCTTTTCCTCAATCGCGGGCGCATCGGCGCCGGGGTCGTCGTAGAATACCGGGAGAAACCTGACCCGCCCGGACAGCAGCGAATCATCGAGCACCCTGGCCATCGCCGCCACCGCATCAGGAAAAAACGGATCGATGAAGAAAACGATCGACCCCACCTTTTCGACGCGGTTTAGAAAATAGTTTTTCGGCGTTATGCCGTCCCTGAAGGAAAATCCGTCGGTGTTCTTCACGAGCCCGCTTTCGATCTGCGGGAAGTTGATGGCCGCCATGACCCCTGGCCCGAAGAGGTAGAACGGCAGGGACGAAGGCGCGTATTTTTTCAGCAGGCGACGTCCTTCGGCGGAATGCATGCCACGGGTCCTGATGGTCGCATTCGGAAACAGCTCCCCGGTGGTCGCGATGACGGTGCTTTCCGGATGGCTGAGCGCCGAATCGGCGATAAGGGCCGTAAAGGAGAACGCTGCATCCTGCCTGAATTCGCATCTCCCCTGCGGCGTGCACCGCCCGACCGCCCCGGGCTTGTGGCAATCGGCGTCCTCGAAGCATTCGGGCAACGAGTCGCAGCGAGGACTCGTTTCATCGAGATTCGCGCACCGATCCTTCGCCAATCGTTTGCCCAGGATTGTTTTCGTGAAGGGAACATTGTTGATATACAACGCCGGCGAAGCCGATATGCTGAGCCGCGTTGAACGCCGGTACTGGTCGGCGAGCGCGGCATGCCCCCTCGCTTCAACCCACCGGTTCAGCGCTGCGGTATCGAGCCGAGCGCCGCCACGGCGCTCCCGGTCGTCGCCTGCGGGATGCTCCGTTCGGACAGAAAAGCGAGCCATTTATCGGGATAGAGGGCCTGCACGGCAAGCCAGGTCATCTCATCGAGCGCCTCTTGGGGGCCATGGAGCGAGGAGAGCGAGTCGCCGCTCAACCCTCCGATGAACCAGAGACGCCACTCGATTTCCGGAAACTTTTTAACGAAATCAACGAACTCATGCAGGGCGGTGCATCCGTAGGGACATTCGCCCATGATATACAGATCGTAGATATCCCGTTTCGGAGCGGTCCCGGAATCCGCCACGAGCACGCCAACGGTCGCGTCAACGCCGCTTTGGGGGCCGATTTCCAGCCATCCGCTCTTCAGAAACACGCCGGGGCGGCCGTTTTTCGAAAATCGTACCGTCGTGCGTGAGAGCTTTTTCCCCTCATAGCCGAACTGCATGATCAGGGTCCTGCCGCGCCGCGCCGCTGCTTCCAGCGAAGTTTTTCGGTGGCCGTTGACGATGATATCCGCATCGGGAAAAGAGTCGGTGATGGTCCTTGTCATCTCCTCGCCGAGATGGGAAAGAATGATCCGGTAATCCGCGACCCGGGCCATTTCGCCCCATATCCCGCGCAGTGACGAAATCGGCGGCAGAATGACGCAGGAGTCGTCGCCCGGGAAAAAGCCGTTCCCGGGTGGTGCGCCGGTAACCGCAAAGCGGATGCCATTCTTAACGATCACCCGGTAGGTGGGGAAAGGGGTTGCGCCATTGATCGTGCAGTTTGCGGGAAACAAGCGGTAACCCCGATGCCTGGGCAACGCGCGCAAGCCACCGGGCGCCGTATTGCAGGTCGTCGTCGCCGACAACCGCCGCATCGTAGCGCATGGCGCCCATGGCGCGGATAGTGATGACGGTTTTCGCGGAATCGGCAGCGCGACCGCCGGTATAATCGTCATAGATCCGCGCCGGCAAAACCGCCCGCATCGAGAAGCAAAAGCGTCTGCCTTTCTGCGACAGCAGGCAAGGCGATGCTGTCCCGAAGGGAACGGAGCGCCGCTGCGCGTTCGGCCAGCCCGCCGCCCGGGTTATCCGGACAGTCGCACGGTTTGAGCATGCCATGCGTCTCTCCCAGAGGCAACAACGGTAATGGTTACGGAATCACTTCCCCCCGCTCCACGGCTTGCGGAGAACAACAGCAGCGGTAGCAGGGAGAACCTGAAAATCGGGGCATTATGCATGAATGACAAAAATACGAGATCCCCTCTTACCAAGGGGGGCGACGCCGGTAGGAACCTTGCTTTTATTAATATAAGATCGTACTATATAGGGGCATATTTTATATTTGTACAGGTTTTTACCACGATATACAGGATTGATATATGAAATCCATTAAATTAATATTGCTCCTGTGCATAAGCGTTTTTCTTCTGCATCTTCGGCAAATCCTTGGCGCTCCGGATCGGGGGGGATGGATTCAAGCAAAACCGTCGCGGATGAGAAGTGGCAGCGGAACCTTCTTCAGGCGCCGCATCTTGAATTTCGCCCGGGAGATGCTTTGGAAATTATTACTTCCCCTGATTCCGGGAAATCATTACATGGTACTTTTTTCGTCGATAATGAAGGGTGCGTCGATTTGCCGCTCATCGGAATGACCAAGGTGATTCACCGAACGCCGATGGAGGTGGAACAGTATCTGACGACTCAGTACCTGGCTTTTCTTCCTCGTCAGAATATTATGGTGCGTCTCATGTTTCGGGCCGGCCTGCTTGGCGGCTTCATAAAACCGGGGGTCTATTGGGTCGATCCGCGAGGGAGCCTGTGGGATGTCATCCAGCAGGCCGGGGAACCGTTCGGGAAGACGGCATCAGCAAGGTGCATTGGCTCCCATCTAGATGAGGGGAAAATCCTAACCCGTGATATACTTCCCTATTTGCAATCGGATCAATCGCTTCTGTCCATCGGTTTTAAATCCGGAGACCAATTGACGGTAACAGCGATGCCGAAACAGCGGGCATGGGACTTTTTCGTAAACAACATTTTTCCCGTTTTGTCCATTACGTTAACACTTCTCTTAAGCTACGAAGCCTATCATTACTACATTAAATAGATGAATGATCTTTATGCCCGAAACCGGCACCTATAAAAAACCGTCGAGCCTGCATGATGTTGACTTCGTCCACTATTTTCACCATTATTGTGCGCTCCTGTGGCGCTGGAAGTGGTGGATCGTTCTTTCAACGCCGGTTGCGGCCGGAATAGCCTTCATTTTGATACGTCTTGCTCTGCATACCACCCCGCCCCTTCCCGCAACGGTCATTCTTGGAGGGGAACCGATCGCCCGCATGGTCAGGACAGCGGATGAAAATGCCGATGAGTTTGTTCCTCAAGATACCCTTGCCCAGTCCGCATTGATCAAGAGCAGGGGTTTCCTGCGCACTGTTGCCGACAGTCTTTCATTGCGGTTAAAGGTATTGCAGTACCCCCGAAGTTCAATCTTCGATACCGTCGTGGTCGATTCGCTCGCGCCGAGCGGGCGGTATCGGTTCGAAATCGACAAAAAACACGGCAATACCTATAGCATTTTCAGGAAAGATTCGGTTCAGAGCCTCCGAAGGCTTTTCCATGAAGAGCTGGCGGCGGCCGGAACCATGGACACACTCAATTCGCTGCAATTGCCCGGCGTTCGGTTCCGGTTCACCCGATTATTCCTGCAACACCCTTACAATTTCAAATTTTCCATTTTGCATATCCAGGAAACGGTCGAAGCTCTTCGCAACAGCATTTCCGTGACCAGGGAGGATCGATCATTTTCCATTACGGTAACGGGAAACGATTATACGCTATCCGCGACAACGGCAAACACGATCGCCGATAAATTCGTGGAAAAAAACATCAGGTTACGGCAGACGCGCTCCGAAAACATGCGCGCAATCTTTACCCAGCAGATTATTAAGGCGAAATCGGAAATGGCCGAGTCCGAAGAGAACCTGAGAAGCTTTCGTACGGAGAATCCTACCCTCGGTCTTTCAACCAGGGCCGAAGAGTTGTTGTCAAGCTCGCTGGAGGCGGAGCGCACCAATGACAGCATCGATGAATCGATCAATAGTGCCCGCAAACTCCAGGGGAAACTCGCCGGCGCGGCAAAACAGGACCTTCCGGAGGCGTGCAGTGAGATTCTTACCTTTCTCAGTGACAAAAGAATTAATGCCGCTCCCTTCCTGACCAACGAGCTGTCGGGGCTGATCGCGGAAAGTCATCGGCTGGACGGCGTCTATGATAAAAATCACCCGCTGGTGCTGAAAAACCAGGCTGCGATTAAACAAATCGTCAAGAAGGCAGCCTTTGAATTACAGAATTTTATCGAAGGCCAGAAACAACGCAAAACACGGCAACTTGCGGAAATTCTTGAATTCTCGGATAAAATTCAGGCTGCCCGCCGAGGAACTGAAGCTGGCCCAGATTTCACGACAGCAGCAGATTAATGCCGACATTTATGCCAGGATGCTCGACAAATTTTATCAGGCAACGGTTTCCGATGCCACCGATATTCCCGACTTCTACGTCATGGATTATGCCTCGCCGTCGATTCCGCCGCCGCCGCCGAAACTGGATCAGAAGGTGATTGTCCTATGCCTGTTTATCGGCTTGATGCTGCTCTTCGGCCCCATGATCGTGGTCGACCTCACCTCCAAAACCGTGAGGACCGAAAACGAGCTGAAGAAAATTCTGGATATCGACATCCTGGAGACCATACCGAAAATAACCTTGAAAAGAGGCGCCGGGGACGGCCCTGCCTCAAATGGGCTGAGCGATATATTGATCGTCAATAACGAGCGCTTTAAAAATGACTATGTCAACGATCTGTTCCGTTTGCTTCGCTCGAAAATACATCATCGGCTTCTGAGCGGCGGTCTTGATAAGACCATACTCATCACCAGTCTGGAATCCAACGTTGGCAAATCCACCTTAGCCGCAATATCGCCATTGCCATGGCTCAGCAAAACCTGAAAACGGTAATCATCGACGGCGACCTGCGGCTCGGAACGATTCACCGTTTTTTCAATATCGACAAAAGTCCGGGGGCGTGGGAGTTTCTTACCGGCGACGACCAGACGGGAAACAATGTAACCCCTCTTTCCATTCACCACCTGAGCGCTATTCCCATGCTGTCGGTAATTTCTTCCGGCGAAAACTGGAAAAATGCAACCGAATTGATCGCTTCGGATCGGCTCCGATCCCTCATCAAGACGCTAGCCGGGAAGAACTATGTCGTCATCTTCGATTCACCCCCGATAGGCATTGTCGCCGATGCGCTATCAATTAATCGATTTTTTTCACACTATCTCCTGGTTATCAGGGCGGCGCAGACAAATGTTTTGGATCCTAAGGGAAAAACTCGCCGATCTCCCCCTGCTCAGCTCAAAGCTCATGGGAGTCGTGCTTAATTTCGCCACGATCAACCGAAAAATAAGCTATTACAAACGCTCGAAATATTATTTTCAGGCGCAGGAAAAAACGGAAGTGTGAGGTGGGGGGATCAAAAAGAGGGTTTATTGCCAACTGCAGAATAAATCGCGCACAATGATTCTCTGACGTTATGAATCGACCACTATTTAAGAAATATCTTACCAGAAGCGGTTTTATAACTATGCTTTTACGAAATAATCCTTTTTAATTTCAAAGTGTTAAGCTTGGACTAAACCAGTTATAAATAACCTCTAATTCCTTTTCAATCTATTCAATCCTCAGTTATAAATGGCTGAGATGGTAAATTGATTTTCCCAAATGATATTTTCAGCAGAACGCCCTTTAAATTATTCCGGACCTGCCATTCCAATCAGCGCCCTTGCCGAGTAAACGGTAAAAACGATTAAAATTAAAATATTTATTACATAAGGGGA
>CAWJXL010000023.1:0-62888 GCA_963846695.1 uncultured Fibrobacterota bacterium
TAATCCGCGCTGTCAAGGGAGGGTATCATGGTAAAGCGACTGTCGTTTTTGTCGATGATGACGCTGCTGTGTCTATGTTTTACCAGCGGGCGCAGTTATGCTCTCTCACAGAGTGATTTTACCGGCAGCCCGCCGTTGAAATACCGCGGCGATGTATTTGCCACGGGGGTTCATACTCTTATAACTGTAGATGGATGCGGCGGAGTAGGCTTAATGGGAGATTGCACGAATTGGAATACCCCGGCGTTCTACACCATTGTAAATGCGCAATGTGATTCTCTCCTGTTATTGGGCTCGGGCGCGAGTTACGGGATATATGATGATGACCAATTTCCCAGCGGAAACGGGGGGCACGGAAATGCCAATCATGGGGGGTATTGTACCGGCAAGGGTTTCGGGCTGACCTACCCCAAGAACACGATCAAGAATCTCTATATCAGCGAACATTGGGTGACCGGGCCGACGACGTTAACTGTAACGAGCCGGGATACCGGTTGCACAAGGCTCATGAGCGTCGTTGCAATGGATACGGCCATCGTCATAACCGATACTTCACAGCATACGTCGCTCATCGATCTTACCGATTCGGGAACCACGGCCGCCGACTCACTCTACACGCTTACCTGGAACGTTCCAACGGGAAGGTGGGACGTCATGGTATTTGAGATTAAAAAGGATCCGGCCTCGGATGCGGAAGGAACGGTAATATGCGATTACCTGGATTCCGTCTCGTGCGAAGATTTTGTACAGATGGCGTATCAACCCTATGCTACATATTGCCCCAATTATATAGGGACTGCCAGCAATCCCTCGGTCATCAATAACTCCTGGTATGATGAACCAAGCATGATCCAGGGACTACGCGTATCGTGGACAGGGCTGTACAATCAGAAATTCATCGCACGGTTTGGTTTCAATCCCCGGCGCTTTTATCCCGTATTATTCGGGAAAAACATCGGCCCGCTGACCAAGGCCGCACGGAATTATCTCTGGGGAGAGAGGGCGGAGCTTTATGCCAATGGCTTCATGAAAGAAATCGGTCTCTGGGATTCCGCTCACGGGGTAATAGAATGCGGACATCAGGACAACGAAGACTGGACCGACCAGGTGGGCTCGACGACCGATGATATAAAATGCTTTAAATTTCAGTCCAGCCCTACCCTGGATAATATCGGCTATGCCTATACCCATTTCTTTTATAAACTTTTCAGCGCCGCGCAATATAATTGGGATAAGCCGGAGTGCGGCGTCGAGAATGGCGGGAACATGGCAGAGGCGCTGGAGCAGTTAGCCGACGGCATCTTACGACAACATTCCTTTGGCGCCCCAACGAGTACCTACAATGTATGGATGGGCAGGTGCGGTGTGATGTTGCGGCAGCCTCATGAACGGCATGTGGCGGATATTGGGATGCTTTACCCGATAAACGCGATGCAGGGAACGTACTTCAGGGATAGCACGGTCACTGCTACGCACCAGGGGGGTGACAATGCCTCTCTCGATTATATTCAGGATGCGTCGATTCTTTCACAGAAGATATGCCACGATTTTTCCTGGATTCACCCCGAGATTTTAGACTCGACATGCAGCGTCGTCGGCTCGACCCTGTACCAGAGTAATGTCGTCAATCACGAGCAATTCAAAGTCTTCATCGTCCCGGCGTGTTCGACCATCAAGTGGACTAATTTACAGAAATTGCAGCAATTTTACAACGGCGGCGGTCATGTGATCGTGACCGGGGTGCTGCCGTCGAAGTCGGCGGAATTCGGGCATGATACGGACATCGCCAAAACCGTCAGCGCCATGTTCCCGGTAACCGGACAGACACTGACAAATGCGAATGGGGGAACCGCCGTTTCTGTCGGGACCATCGATTCGTCCATTGCGGCAGGCGACCCCAAGCTGGTCAACGCGATCAACGCCGCGATTCCGGTCTATGATGTGCAATTCACGGGGACGCCCGTGCAGTACATTCACAAGGTTTATGCGGATAGTTTGAACATTTATTTCTTCGAGAACCGCGGGGCAACAAGCGTGTCCACCACCGTACAATTGCGGGGGAGCTTTGTACCCCAGCAATGGGATCCGAGTACCGGCCTGATAACCAGTCCCGCCTATACGCAGGCCACCGTTTCGGGAACCCCGGTGACGAGGGTAGCGATCACCCTGCCCTCCGTATATGGACTTTTCATCACCGGTTTGTATACTCCGTCAACCTCAGCAAGGCCGTGGAGCAGGACACAACTCCTGGACGGGGCGCGATTGAACGTTAAATCAACGAGAAGCGGCATGGCCATTACCTATTCCGTTCCACAGGGGCCTTCAAATCTGACATCGGTAAGCATGCAGGTATTCGATGTCAAGGGCGCACGGGTTGCCCTTCTGCTGGATCGCCGGATGAGAGCCGCCGGGACGTATACCACCGCCTGGGCAGCGCGTCAGATACCGGCGGGGACGTATTTCATCCGCCTGAAGGTTGACGGAGTGAATGAAGTGATGACGAAGGCGGTGAGGGAATAGCGAAACCGCGTAAGATACCTCAAATACCGCCGTATCCAAGGTGGCGGCGTTTGAGTCGTCGTTTCCGGCAGAGCGGGTACTTTTACGGGGCGCTTTTATTTTTTGCCGTCCTGTTTGCTTACCATTCTGCTTGGAACGGCAAGGCGATATGGGATGATAATGCCCATATTACAAGGAGTGAACTCCGCTCGCTTCACGGCTTGGCGCAGATTTGGACGAAACCCGGAGTAACGCCGCAGTATTATCCCCTGGTTCACAGCGTATTCTGGATTGAGCATCGTCTCTGGGGCGATTCTCCCCGGGGTTATCATCTTCTCAACATTCTGCTGCATGTTTGCTCGGCGCTGCTGCTGGTAAGGATATTGCGGCGCTTGCAAGTGCCCGGGGCATGGCTGGCAGGGGCGATCTTCGCCCTCCACCCCATCGAAGCGGAGTCGGTAGCCTGGATCACCGAGCTGAAAAACACGCTCTCCGGGCTCTTTTTCTTCGCCACCATGCTGGTCTATCTCGATTTTGATAAGCAGCGTGATACCAGACGTTATGCAGGTGCATTGGGACTCTTTATCCTCGGCCTTTTGTCCAAGTCCGTCGTGGCAACGCTGCCCGCGGCGCTGCTGGTGATTGTCTGGTGGAAGCGAGGGAGAATCTCCTGGAAGTCGGACGTTGTCCCGCTTGTGCCGTTTGTCTTGGTCGGCATCGCCTCGGGTCTCTTTACTGCATGGGTGGAACGAAGATTCATCGGCGCGGTCGGCGCGGAATTCCACTTTTCGGTGATCGAGCGTTGCCTCATTGCCGGCCGCGCGACATGGTTCTATCTCGGCAAGATCTTCTGGCCCGGCAATCTGATCTTCATCTATCCACGCTGGACTATCGACCCGACCGTATGGCGTCAATATCTGTTTCCGGTTTTCGCGCTTCTTCTTGCAGCGGCGCTCTGGGCGATCCGCCGGAAATCGCGTGCTCCGCTCGCGGCGTTTCTTTACTATGGCGCAATGCTCTTCCCGGCGATGGGCTTTTTCAACGTTTACCCCTTTCGTTTTTCGTTCGTGGCCGATCATTTCCAGTATCTTGCCGGCCTCGGGCCGATAGTAGTGGCAGCAGGGAGAATCGGCGGGGTCTTTTCGAGGATGAGCCGGAATACCCAGCATGTTTCAGGCGGGATTTTGTTGCTCGTTGTCCTGTTCCTCGCGCTATTGACAATGCGGCAATGCGGGATGTATGCCGATGCCGAAACACTCTACCTGACTACCATCGAAAAAAATCCGGCTTGCTGGATGGCGTACGATAATCTCGGCAATGAATTGTTACAAAAAAACGGTCGGATCGATCAGGCCATGAATAATTTGCGGAAAGCGCTGGAGATCAACCCCGACTGTGTGGAAGCCTGCAACGATTTGGCCTTGCGTTGTTGCGTACCAAGCAGACCGGAGAGGCCGTCGCCTATTTCAGGAAGGCATTGGATATGAGGCCCGACTATGCTGTCGCCCATTTCAGCATTGCCGGCGCCTTGATCGAAACCGGGCAAAAAAAGAGGGCATGGCTCAATTCCGAAAAGCGTTGGAACTCAGGCCCGACTATATCGAGGCTCACAATAATCTTGGAAGTGCATTGATGCAGGCGGGGAGGACCGACGAGGGAATTGCCCATTTCCGGAGGGCGTTGGAAATCGACCCGGATAACGTTTCAGCGCACAATAATCTTGGCGCCGCATTGATGACGCTGGGTCGAAACGATGAAGCGGCAGCCCATTTCATGCGCGCATTAGTGATCTCCCCCGACGATGCCGTTTGCCGTTATAACCTTGGCATAGCATTATTGTAATCTTGGGCGGACCAATGAGGCAATCGGCCAATTCCACAAGGAACTGGAAATAGACCCGAACAACGCAAAAACCCTTAACAATCTCGGAACAGCGTGCATGCAATTCGGGCGGATCGACGAGGCGATGACTTATTATCAGAAAGCGTTGGACAATAACCCCACCTTTGTTGACGTCAGGTACAACTACGCCAATGGATGGATGCAACTCGGAAAGCCGCTGATTGCAATCGAGCAGTATAGGAAAATCCTTGAATTCCAGCCTGATGATATTCAGGCCTTTAAAAGACTGTTCGATGCATATTTACAAACAGGACAGCGGGACGAAGCGCTCAAAGTCGCGCAGAGCGCGCTCGAAATCGCACAGGTTACCGGTAAGAAAGAGGCGGCAAGGAAAATCGCCGGAGCTATTCAGAAAATCCGGCACGGAAGGCCGAAGTAGCAGTGCGGGAGAGGTGGGTCGTACTAATCTGCTTACAGGAACAGCGAAAACAATCATGACTCGATTCCAACGCTTTCCTTGAGCCCCGCTTTAATGCCGTTTTATTGCCCTGTTATGGCACGTTTATAGCCCTTTTAACCCGCTGTAAAACCGCGAAAACCGGTAGCATTTTTGGTAGCATTTGGTAGCATTTTGCGGTTTGCTGATTATTTTGCGGGTCGGTATTTGTAGACCTGCCTTCATCGTACGACCCCTCCTCAACCTCTTCATCGGTCGACCTAAAACGGCGAGGCCGGAACGCCGGAATTTTTTTCAGCCCTTTTAAGGATATATATTTTATCCTCTTATTTGACCTGCCGGCCGACCGAATTCAGAGAGGAGTTTCTTCATGCCCGTTACCCTTTCCAAGCACCATACCTTCCCGACCCGTATCGTCTTTATGACCAAGGAGGAGGCTCGGAACATTCGCGACTTTTCCGGCGAGGCGAACGAAATCGAGCTTGACCACGAAGACGATTCGGCCATGATCACCGTAGGACTCGGCGATGGAAAAGAGTGTTCGCCGGAGACGCTCCGGGCCGCCGCCGCAACCGGCATCCGCAGGGTGCATGACCTCAAACGCACCGGGGTTTCAATCGTCCTGCCCGAGAGCGAGGCCGGGTGGCGAAGGCTCCTTCTCCGCGGTCATCGAGGGAACGCTTCTGGGAAACTATCGTTTTGTCAAATACAAGAGCGAGCCGCCGGTCGCGCTCGATGCCATCGAATTCGTCGGGAGCGGCGTTGCGCCCCATAAACTCCGCAGGCTCGAAGCGGTCTGCGCGGCGACCTCCTATGTCCGCGATCTCGTCAATGAAAACGCCTCGATCATGACGCCGGAGCGTCTCGCCGCTGAGGCGAGGGCGCTCGGACGCGGCGGGAAGCTGCGCGTGACCATCCTCGACGAAAAGGAGATCGCCGCAAAGGGGCTGCATCTGCTCAAGGCGGTCGGGCAGGGCTCGGCGACCCCGCCGCGTCTCATCGTCATCGAGTACGCGGGCAACCTGTCGTCAAAGGAAAAGACCGAGCATTATCGGTAAAGGCATCACCTTCGATTCAGGAGGCCAGAACCTGAAGCCGACCGGCCACATCGAAACCATGCGGTGCGACATGGCCGGCGCCGGAGCGGTGCTCGGACTCATGCGGGCGCTGGTCGCCATCAAGGCAAAGGTCAACGTGGTCGGCTGCATTGCCGCCGCGCATAACGCGATCGGCGAACGCGCCTTCTTTCCGGGCGATATCCATTCATCGTTCGAGGGAAAGACCGTCGAAATACTCTCGACCGATGCGGAGGGGCGGCTCGTCCTTGCCGATGCCGTTTCTTACTGCCGGAAACGCTGCCGGCCGAGCCGGATCATCGATCTCGCCACGCTGACCGGGGGGATTCTCAGTACGCTCGGCGATACGGTCGCGGGGCTGTTCTCGAATGACGACGCTCTTGCCGGGGCGCTCTTCGCTGCAGGGGAGCGTACCGGTGAACGACTCTGGCGTTTTCCGCTCTACCGCGAGTATCGCGATTCCCTCAAGAGCGACATCGCGGACCTGCGCAACATTTCGAAGCTCAAAAAAGGTTATGCCGGTTCGATCACCGGCGCCGCCTTCATCCAGGAGTTTACCGGCGACCTGCCGTGGGCGCACCTCGACATCGCGGGAACCGCCTGGAACGAAGGCTCGGCGCGCGGGGAGGTGCCGGCCTTCGCCACCGGGTTCGGCGTCCGGCTCCTGGTCGACTTTCTTACAGAGGTATAATAATGGTCACCATCGTTGCACATCGGGGAGCGCCCCAGCGCGCGCGCGAAAACACGGTCGAATCGTTTCTTGCCGCCCAGGAGATGGGCGCGGACATGATCGAGCTTGATGTACGAAAAACCGCGGACAACGTGCTCGTGACCTATCACGACCCGTGGATCTCCCGATTTACCCATGTGCCGTTGCTCAAGGATTGTACCTACCGGCAGCTTCTGGATCTCACCGCGAAGCGGAGGTATACCGTGCCGACCCTCGAACAGGTCTTCGGTGTGCTCGCGGGAAAGGTCATGCTCGACATCGAACTGAAGGAACCCGGCTGTGAAGCCGAGGTTATCCGGCTTGCGCGCGCTCCATTTTGCCGATGATAAATTTATGCTCAGCTCGTTCGATCCCCGAATTGTTGCTACGGTGAAAACAACGGGAAACGGGATCGCCGCAGGCCTCATTCTTGGCGATGACGCCGACCTCACGCGCTTCGACGACACCCTCGCCGATGTGCTGGCGCCTTCGCTGAAGCTCTTCGGCGACCAGCGCCAGTTTTTCGGGGAAATGAAGAAGCGCGACAGGAAAATCGCCGTCTGGACCGCTGACAGCAGGACCGATATCATGTCGCTCCTCGTGGATCCGCTCGTGGATGCGATCATCACGAACTATCCCGACAAGGCGATTGCGCTACGGAAAAAGTTGCACAACAGAGGGTAGAGGCTGATCCGGAAGGGAAAAAATAAAAAGGGAGCGCACGACCTCGGGCGCTCCTTTTTTACTGTAAATTTTATTGCCGCTACGGCATGTGCTCCGCGCGGTTACTCGACCGTAATTCTGCCGGATTTCATATAATGCTGGGCCAAAACCCGCACCTCGTACGTTCCGGGAGCGACCGTTCTGCCCCGGTCGTTTTTTCCGTCCCATGAAACCGAGGTGTGGCCTTCCCGCAGCTCGACGAACATCTTCCTGACGCTTCTGCCGCGGATATCAAACATCCGGATCTCCAGGGCGCCCGCCGTTGACTGGGGGAGTTCGAATCGGGCCATGGCCGCGCCGCCGGCGAGACGAACCTCAAGCGTATGCGGCTGCCCGCCGGAAGATGCTCCGGGAAGTACGCCGGAGGGGGTATAAACACTGGCGGGGGTGATGGCGACCCACTTGAGATCCGGATCGGTGGTCAAGTAACCGTAAAGGGTCAGGAAACGCGGAACTTGACCTGTCGCGGGAAAACTAGAGCTCGCCGCCGGACCGCCCGCCACTAAATCCAGGTTTGCATCCGGCCCCCCGCAACTGTAGGTATATCCGCCTATTGTTTGAGAAGCGGTACTATTCTTGATATTAATGCAGGTCAGGTAGTCCACGGCGCCGGCAAAGGTGCCCATGACGAGCCGGGCCGGCATGAGAGTCGGCCCGCTGGTGGCGTCCGGATAATTGTTATTATCCGCCCAGATCGAATCGACGATGCAGAGCTGCTGCCTCACCGGCGTGCCGCCCACGATTGCGCTGCTCATGTTGATAAATACGGAGTAGTCGCCATTAGAGTAGGTAGTAATATCCGCGGGGGTCACCGGCACCGCAGTAGTGGAGTAGGCGCCGTTATTGTGGCAGATGGGAAAGGTCCCGAAATGGTTCTTGTGACAGAGCGTGCATCCGCCTGTATTCCCTTGGCCCGTATGATTCTGGTACGGGCTGTTATGGCCCTTGTTCACCGCTATATTGACGAGGATATCGATCGTCCCGTTGGCCAGGTTCGTAGGGCATGTCTGGTTACCCGCCATGGGAACCGCCACGGAGGTAGTTCCACCGCCCATGGAGCCGGTACCGTTGGATATGACACCGGGGTATTTAGATAAACCGTTATAGGTGCCTGAAACAGCTGAAAACGCAATCGAGGCCTGCCCTGTCCCGCTTGACAGCGTCATCGTTCCCGACGTGCCCAGCGGCGCCGCGCCTCCGGTGGTGAGAACCTGCAACGATGTCGCACCGACTGCGGCTGCGGCCTGCACCGTAAAACTATTGCCGTTATTGGTGTAGACTGCTCCCGCTGAAACCGCCGCCGTTAATGGTGTGACGGTTAAGGTTATCGTGGTAGTGGTATTGAAATAGTTCCAGTAGCCGCCCGACGCGCCTAATTTGGAACAGGCGCCGTCGTAAATGACGATATTCGCGGCCGGAACACCGATGCCGTATAGGACGTTACAAATTTTTCCGATGACCGGCGGGCGAGGCGAGGATCGGGGGGCAGCGCATGTATTGATCTTGATGGCTACCTTAACCTGGGCCCATGTTTTAGAGGCGGGCTTTTGAAATATCGTGCTCCAGGCTGCCGCTGGCGTCGTTTGCTGCGCCAGCCACATCGCCATATTATCCATGTCCGTATGGATAACTGACGGGCTGATGGAGCTGACAAAGCCATCCAGGGTCCATGCATTAAACGCCGGATTCGTGATCATGTTGGGATCATACATGCAGACGACGCGCAGGTTGTTAATATTCGGGTTGATCTGCATGGTGTTCGGAGAGGCCGTAGGGGCAGGCCATCCGCCCGGAGCCCACGTGACGGCGGCATTTGCCTTTCCCGGTTTGAGAAGCGACAACCCGACCGTCAAACCGGCCGTTCCAACGGCGGTTTTTTTGAGAAAATCACGCCGATTTAAATTTGATTTCTTTCCCATCCGACTCCTCCTTTGGTTATCCATGTAACCAAACCCGTTTAACGTTAAAATAGCAGCCTGTTAAAAGCCTGTTTCGACGAACCCTTCCAACAAACAAATGCCCTAGAGTAAGCATTCAGCTCACTCCCCTTACTGAGCGCCGATTTCCGACTGAAACAGCGTTAAAAATTGAGACGCAGATTGGAACGCCAAGGTCTGATTGGCAAATCCGTCCAAACTCAGCAAGAAAAAAAATTTACCCAAATGCGCATAGGCAGCGCCGCCTAAAACGTACGACCCAAAGGCAACGCTCTTCGCATAGCCGGGCATGGAGTCGATGGGGGTAGTGGTCGATAGCGCCTCGCCGTATATTTCAGCGGCGGCGGCGGAGTCCGTGTACTGCATGACATAGTATTTTATCGCCTCCCCGCTGGGCCCCGCCATGTCCTGGAACATCGCCTGGACGAAGCCTCCGTTTGTATATGTACCGGCGCCGCCATCCAAAGCCGCACAACCTCCATTTTCCAGTTCGGCGCTATTCATGATGCAGAAGCTGTCCGGATTGGAACTCTCGACCCACCCCGAGATTGCAGAGTTGGATATTTTCAACTGCTGCGCATTGTTAATACTGTTATTATTATTTGAGGTAGCCTTCACATTACACGAAAAGAAACTCAACCCTCCCAGTGCGATGAAGCCAATTAGACGGTACAGATTCATACCTTCTCCTTAAGCGGTTAGCGTGATAGAATCGATCCCAAAGGACACCACGGCGCCATTATCGCCGGGATGCTCCCTTATGACAGCTTCAAAAATATAATCGTCGGCAACGCCGTCCACGGAAACCAGAAGATCAGAAAATCAGCGCGGCGACAATATCGCCGCTGTATTTCTGGAAAACTCCACCGGCAAAAGAAAATGAATTGGTGGCGGTCAGCGAAATATTCGGCAGAATGACCGCCTTAAGATATAGTTCATAAGAAATTGCCGGCACCTGCTCCCAGGCGTTGTCGTTTTTAACCGCGTAAACGGTCACGGTTTGGTCAACCATAAGGCTTTTGAAACAGAGCGCCTTCTGCTTGGTAATATTCACCGATATGTCCGGACCGGTCTGCAGATTCGAGCCGGTATCGTGGGCCATATACATGGCGTCAATGCCGGTCATGGTCTGCAGCCAGGAGTTCCAATTGTTGGTGTACTTGGTAAAACCATGCTGGTAATCCAGGGTTTTTGACGACGTATCGCCGTCGCCGTAACGGGGCAGTGTGTGCGTGTATTCCCATCGCGTCTGCCAGAGTTGTTTCGAGGTGAACCACCACTTGAGGTCATTAAAGGAATAGTAGGTAGTCGTGGAATCGGCGGTAGTGAACTGGTTGTCGTTGTGCAATGTAATGTTGTTCGTGGGAAAAACGTTCGCGCCCGCATCCCTGGTAATTGAATTCTGAACCACGTCCCTGCCGTACAGAAAATCGCCGGCCCCGGGCGTTGCCTCGTCAAAGTCACAGTTAAGCGTCTGGCTGAGACCGACGATGGGCGATATCCAGTTCATCAATGATACCCAGCTTCCCGGTTTGATGGTCATCGATGCGCTCCGGACGATCAGACTGGTACTGGAGTCTTCATCCATGAAGCTTTGATAATGAATATAGTTACTTGCCGAGAAATCGATCCCGAGCGGCGCGTCGATGGTCTGTATGGTCAGGGTCGGCGAATAATCCCTGCCGAACGGCGATCCGACGGGATTATTCAGGAAAGTGCCGTTGCCGCTTATGAATATCCGCTTTGTGGGGCAGATGGTCGCATTCCCATAAAAAAATCCGCCGCGGCCGGCGGTATCATGACTCTGTGAAGTAAAACCGGTCCACGACAGATTGTACGTCAACCGATTGATATGAAGCAGGGACTGCAGGAACGGCGAGGAGGTTTCATACAAATTGACCGTGACCTTGTTTTTGGTGCGGTCGAGCGTATCAACGGACGTATCCTTTTTATAGAAGGTATCGATTTGCCCTCCGAACGCGGTGTCAAATCCGGCGATGGAGGAGTCGGACCGCGACGACGACTGCATCCGGGCGTTAACGGCACTGCGCGCAAGGGTGACATCGCAGAAGGGGAGTCCCAGAAAATGCGCGCCTGCGGTAACCTCGTTGAGTCGTTCAAGGCCGTGTACCGAGGCAATATTCTGCCCGATATAGCTGACCGGCAGTTCCTTGGTTATATCGTAGGTGGCCGTCATGTTATAGTTATGCAGCAGGTCGCCGTAGCCGCGGCTTGTATTATTTGTTGTCTTGAACCCGCTGTCCTGAACCAGGGCATTTGCAAGGAGGCTCAATTGCGGCCCGAACCTGCTCTGCAACGCCACCCCTTCCGCCTTCTTCATGGTGGCTTCATCGACGCTCAACTCGGGATTCAGCTTGAGGACCATCGATTGCGACGCGGTCCTGAATTCGAGGGGCGTCGCCGCGTTAATGAGCGTTGTATGCGTGGTGTCGGTGTTGAGCGCATAGATCCCCACCTGCGGAGAGAGCCAGTCGGTCGGCGAAACGGTCACCGAGGCGTAACCCGCGTTTTCGAAGGAGTTCTTCGGAACCCCCTGCACCTGCTGGTAGAGCTGCTGCGTGGGAACATTCGGAACGACCTGGAGCTGGTAGGTTGCCCGGATGACCGACGAAGGATCGATCGGTACGCTCGGATTGAATGTAAGGCTTCCGGTCTGGGCTACCAGGGTGAAATTTGAAGAATCGACGGCAATGCCGTCAATGGTTATCTGCAGCGAGCCCGGAACGATGATCGTCTTCGGTGTATCGCTGGGTAAAGGAATAGTGTAGAGCCCGCCTTCAGTATAGGAAAGCACCGCGGATACGGATTGCGTGGTCTGGCTGCCTATCCCGGCCTGCACCTTCACGATTTTCCGGTCACGGGTGGCGAGTGTTGCCGCGCTCTGAAGAACGGCGCTCCCTCCCTCGAATTGCATTGTCGGCAGCGTTTGCGACAGGGTGTTGGTATTGGCATACGTATTGGTCCCCAGCCGAGCCTCCTCAACCAGGTCCGAGTCGGCGCCGCGGTAAAACAGCCCCTTGCTCGGCAATTGACTGGCATTGGTATTGTCGAAGAATGCGTCGAAATACCGCCCCTTTGCAAAGGTGTTGTGCAGGGTCAATCCGGCCACCGGCGTCTTGTTGTCATAGTCAAGAAAGGTGGTGCCGTTCCTTGACACTATGGAGTCAATGTAGTACTCCTTCTGAATGCTCCCCTTGAGTTGCGATGAGCCGCCTCCGCCGTAATTCACCCGCGCCCCGTTGTCGTCCCACGTGGCGGCGGCCTGCCGGTGGCTTCCTCCGGACGCAAGAAGCGTATTCTCCCAGGATTGACCGGCCGCATCGTAGGACGAAATCGCCTTGGGTGTTACAAGGGTAAAGGTGCCTCCGATCATGATCGCTTTGAACGGAAGATAAGCGGCGAGTCCCTGCGGTGCAAGAATGTAATCCGTCGTTTTTGATGAGATGGCATATTTGATGATATTATTATCGGTCGGACACAGCACCGTGTCGGATGAAAAAGGGGCAAAACACCGCACGTCGCCAGGATGCGGTATTTCCAGGGGCAGCGTTACCGACGTGGCCGTCGAGTATTTGAAAATCCCGGCGGACGTCTGGTAGAAAAGAGCGGTGTCCTGGGAAACCATATCGACAACCTGGAAGACAGTGTTCAGAACGTCCCATGTCTGAGTAGCGGAAAGATACCGATAAATATTACGGCCATCGACGAAGACCATCGTGGCTTTGTCGATGTAATACCGGGCCTCCGGGGAGAGCGCCATTCCTTTTTTATATGGAAATTCGAGCCATTTTTCATCCTGCATGGAGAAGATCTTTACCGAGGTCGATTGTGCGCAGAAGACGTTCGTCCCGTTGCTGTACATCCCGCGCAGGCTATTGTCGGCACTGTTCATTTTGTACGGGAACCACTCGCGGCCAAGCTTATCGAAACGCCACAGGGTGTCGCCGAGACCCACCCACAGGTAGTCGTCATCCACCGTCAGCCGGCCTGCGCCATGAGGAGCCTTATTGCCCGGCAGCCGTTCGACGGTCGTTGTGGTAAGATCGATATCATAGACGCCTGACCGTGCCAGTACCCACAGCACCGAGCTGTTTTCCGCTATGTCGAGAATGCTGTCGCTCGCCGCGGTGTCTGAGAGCGGAACGACACGAACCGACCGCGTATCGCTGCGGAAGAGCTGAATTCCCGATGGGTCGACCAGCCAGAGTGCCGATCCATTGATGAAGGTGCGATAGGCGAGCGGCGACGATGACAGTGCAACCGCCCCTTGAATCATGGAAAGGATCAACGCGGCAGAAAAAACCGCAAAACGAGGTTTTTGTAACGTCATGTTCGAATAGTCTGTCTCCCTGACGGTAGCCGCTTTTTATCAAGAATTATACGGAGATTTCGGTGATCATGTTCGACTCGACGTTGCCGAACCCGAGTTTGGAAGCATGTTCAAGGTGCCTGATGTTCTTGCCTTCGCACTTTCGGCCGAACCATGATGCAAGCGAAACACCGTAGCTGTCCGCCGCAACCGGATCGATGCTTGCGGCAAAGGTATTGAGCTCCACCACCTTCCCCGGACCGGCCGGACCGTTGTCGATCAGGGCGCGGCTGCCGTCGATGATGGTCAGCGCGGGCTTGAAATAGTAGAGCTGCTCGGCAATGGCGATATGCAGGTCCATCTCCCGGTGCATGATCCCGCGGTCCCGTATAAGTCCCATGAGCCCTTTGATGCCGAATGAAACCCCGCCGGCGGAGTGCGACTTCGCGATTGGCAGACAGATAAGGGCGTCGGTTCGAGCAAGCTCCTTGACCACATCGGTCCTGGCAAGATATTTGGCTTTATCGCTGGTTTTCTCTTCGAAGAGGTTCGGCTGATCGGACCGGGGAGTAAAAATGACTACTCCCTTCAACCCCTTTACCGCATCGGCAATGCCGGTTTTCTGCTTGCAGAATTCCGGGTCATGCAGCGTATTATCGCAAATGACCACGCGTTTCGCCCCGGCATCGAGACAGAGCTTCGCTACCGTATAGACCGCCTCGGGCGAGGTCGTAGTCGCCCATTCCGGCGGATTGGAAAAACCCATGTTGGGCTTTATCATGACGCGGGCGCCCTGCTTGATGATCGATGCCAGGCCGCCCATTTTGGCCAGAATTTTCGGAATAACCTCCGAGGCCGTTCCCTTGCCGACGAAAACATCACTCTTTATGGCCGATGTTTCCGCGGCGAGCACGCCCACGGGAAGCGACAATGCCAGACTGCCAACTGCCGTGGTTTTCAGAAAATCCCGTCTCGATGTCATGTGCACACTCCTTTACTTAAAAGTATGGTTTAAAATGAAAACCCGCCTGATGGGGAGGGGCCTCGTGCCGGTTTGCCTTCGGCATCTCCATTGTCCGGCGCTGTGGTTCCGTCTTCGGAATCGGCGCCACTGCCGACCGTGTCGGAGCCCGATCGGTTCCGGCGCTTCACGATCTCTTCTTTCTGTACTGCGCTTGCGTAGACCCCGGTTTCACGCCGGTTTTCTCCGAATTTATAAACGACGATCGCCGCAGTATCAAACACCGGGCACTCGTGCTCGCACTGGCCGCACCCCATGCAGAGATCTTCCACCACGACCGGGACCGTAAATTGGCCCTTGATCGTTGCGACTGATTTCGGATCGATGGCATGATAGGGGCACACCTCGGCGCAGACGAGACACTCCTTGTTCTGCTCCCAGGCAATACAGCGATGCCGATCCACAACTGCGGTGCCGATCTTGGCAAACTGTTTCTCCTCGTACGGAAGTTTCCGGATGGCCTGGGTCGGGCATACCGAGCCGCAGAGGTGGCACTTCTCCTCGCAGGAGCCGATGCGGGGAACGATCTTCGGTGTCGACAGACGCGCGAAACCGTCTTCGAGACCGCATGGTTGAATGGAATTGGTCGGACAGGCCTTCATGCACAGACCGCATGCCAGGCATTTGGCACTGAAGAGGGGTTCCGGAACCGCGCCGGGCGGACGTATGAGCCGACCGGTGTTGTCCCGCCGGGTCATGGCGCTGGCCTTGAAAAGCGGGAGCAGAAACACCCCGGCAGCCACTCCGGCAACAACCGTGCGGCGGCCGATATCCGGCTTGCGGATCGCGGAAGCGGGAGTTTCGGAAGTGCTGAAACCGAAGCTTCCGCACCCCCGAGCGGTGTCGCTGCACTCGCCGCAGAGAATACACTCCGCGGTCACGGTCTTCCTGAAATCTTTTTCGCCGATTGCGCGCGTGGGACAGCGTTTTGCGCAGGCGGCGCATCCGGAGCAGCGGGCATCATGGACCCTCCGGCGAAAGGGAGCGAATGAGCTGAGGAGTCCGAAAAATGCCCCGCTCGGGCAGACATACTGGCACCAGAACCGCCGTTCCAGCACCCCCCCGGCAATCACCAGAAGAAAGAGAATACCGATCCCGAGAGACCCATAAAAGAGTGGAATATGCCCGGAGCCGGAAAAATGGTCGGCAAGAAACGGCAGTTGCTTGAGCTGATCAACGAAAAGCGGCGGCAACGGGGTGACAAAGACGGTCAGGAAACGTGTAAAGAGGGAGATAGGATCGAAAAAAACAGGGAAAACTACACCGAACAGCGCCACAATGGTAATGGCGAAGAGCAGGAGGTATTTCAATTTCTGGAGAAATTGCGGGGGGCGTTGTAACTTCCTGCGGATGCGCGAAAAGAGAAGATGGTCCGCGAAATCGATGCAGGTGCCCAGGGGACAGCAAAAACCGCAGAAAAAACGGCCAAAGAAAACGGTAAGCACCGTGACGATGAGCGTGACAACGGCAAACCCCGGGATAATTTTTCTTGAAGCTATACACGTCAAAAAACCAACGAGCGGATTACTTCTCAGAAGCCACCGGCAATCGATAAAATATGCCTCGGGAAAGGCGACGCAGAAAAAAAACAAAATGCAGAAAAGCCCGAAAAAAAATAACTGCCCATAGGGCCTGACCTTCTTAATACGTTCCCCCCTCGATTCAGTTATAAAATGATACGGAACTCATCGGAAAATTATTGCAGACGAAAAATAAATCAATTACCGAGGTGTCACCAATAAAAAAGGGTGTTTTATGCGATACTTTTAGCAATGCGATCCGCGATCAAGAGGTCTCGATGATGTATTTTGTGAAAGTACATAACCGGCGAGCGGTGGCGCAATCGCCGCTCCTCCCCGCTGACCAGAATCGTTTTATGCCCTTGCTGCCGAAAGAGATAGAAGCACGCATCAGGAACGCGACCCTCTTCCTGCTTGATCTGGACGGCACGATATATCGCGGCACTGTCCTGATACCCGGTGCCTCGGCATTCATCGAGCGCCTGAGAAAAAGAAAAATCAGCTATGTATTTCTGACCAACAACTCCTCGTGTTCTGCTGAAGATTACCGTCGTACGCTCGAAAGCCGGAAGATACCGGCGGAGCCGGAGAACGTTTTCACTTCGAGCCAGGCCACCGGGCTCTACCTTTCGCGAAAAAAACCGAACGCCCGCATTTTCGTGGCGGGAACCGGTGCGCTCTGCCGCGAGCTCGCCTCCTACGGACTCAGGATAGTGGATATCCGGTCAGACGCACTTCAGGGCGGCAGTCCGGACAATGGTCCGGTCGATTTCGTGGTGGCCGGCTTCGATACCGAGCTCACCTACGAAAAAATTCTTATCGCTTGCAACTGCATCGACCGGGGGGTGGAGTACATCGCAACCAACCCCGATTACGTGTGCCCCATAGAGGATGGCAGATCCATTCCGGATTGCGGATCGATCTGTTTCATGATCGAGCAGGCCACCGGCAAAAAACCCTATGTTATTGGAAAGCCGAACCCGGCAATGGTGCATGCCGTGTGCGATCGCCTCAATGTACCGATGCGGAAAACCGTTCTCATAGGCGACCGGCTCTACACCGATATCGCAGCGGGCCGCGCCGCCGGCGCACTGACTATCTGCGTGCTTTCAGGCGAATCCACCCGTGCCGATATTGACAAGTCGCCTTTCAAGCCCGACGCGGTCATCGAATCCATCGATTCATTAAACACTGTTTTCAGTGATACCCTATGAGTGCCCCCAAAAAGAAACCTGCCCGAAAATTTTCAAAAAATAAAAAACGATCTTTCCTGGCCGCAACCGGAAGGTTTTTACTATGGAGCATCGTGCTCCTGGCGACCCTCGGAGCAGGCGGCTATATCCTGGCCGACTACGCCGTCACCCGGTACTTCGATTCGTGGGGAAGTCGCCTTGCCGAACTGGAGCGGCGTGGACTGCTCTCCAAGGAGGTCGGGGCGGGATGGGAGGACGTGCTGACCGGCCAGACCATGGACAAGACCGCCACGCGGATCATCAAGCATCAGGCCGCTGATTCGTTGAATGCCGCCGCCACGGTGGACGGAATCGTGATCAGCGATTACCCGTCGCTTTCGATCATCGACCGGCTCCGGGAGATCCGCAACTATTCCAACGCTATCGAAATTACCGACCGCAACGACCGGCGGCTTGCCGTCATCAAGACCGACCACAGCCGCGCACGGATCGGCGAATTCCCGCCCGTTCTCATCTCCGCGCTCATAGCCGCCGAAGACAAAACCTTCATGAAGAACGACCATGGTTTCGAGTTCGGCAGTTTTGTGCGGGCCGCGGCGCGAACCGCCTGGCAGTCGATCTTCATGGGCCACCGTTCCCCCCTGCGCGGGACCTCGACCATCACCCAGCAGGTGGCGAAGCTTTTCATCTCCCGGCTCGACGAGAGCGGCAGACGTCACGTCACCCGCTCCTTCGACCGCAAGTTGCGTGAGCTCAAGCTGGCGGCCGCGCTGCGCAAACTTTACAGCCCCGACGATATCCTCGAGGTCTACCTTAACCATTGCGTGACAAGCGACTTCGGCCTGGTGGGATTCAAGGATATCGCCGAGGGAATTTTCGGCGTGAATCTTTCGCAGCTATCGGACGCCCAATGCGTCTATCTCTCGCGCATGGTCAAGTGGGGCCGGAACACCCACCAGAAGATCGCGGCGCAGTGCCGCCTCGATATGCCGCGCATCGGCGGCGCGCTCGGCTGGAGCGCGGAAAAACAAAAGGCGGTGCTCGCGGAGATCGATACGCTCAGCTTTACCAGGCCGAAGCGGATCGACGCCACCTACGGGTCGCTGGTGGATTGTGCAAACGAATTCTGGCTCATGGCCCTGCGGCACGACGGGTTTTCCCCCGAGGACGCCGGCCGCATGGATTTCATCGACCCCTCCTCGCTGATCCGGAAAAAAGGCAACCTGAAGATCTCGCTCTCGATCGACGCGCCGCTGCAGAAGGAGATAGAGGCGCTTGTCAATAACCGTGGCTACGGACCGGACCGGATGCTCGTCACGGAGGTGCGCGTCGCATCGGCCGAAACGGTCGTCGAATCCGGCGAGCCGCCCGTGGATACGATGGGGCGGCAGCGTCTGCTGCGCGAGCCGATTGACTTTAAAGAGCGCCGGGACGCGGTCATGACCACCCTGAATCCCGGCGACACGGTCTTCGATACCATCGTGTACAAACGCCTTCGTCACGGCCGCTACCGCCGGACCGCCACCACCTGGTACCGGAAATCGGAGCAGGTGAGCGGGCAGTACTTCGCCTATGCGGCCATGGATTCGAAAACCGGCCGGCTTCTGGCCTACTATTCAAGGGATAAACTCGGCTCCCGGCTCGCCGGGCTCCTGCGCAACCGCATTCCAAACGGCTCGTCCACGGCCAAGCCGGTGTTCAACGCCCTCAACTTCGACTTGGGGAATTTCATGCCCTACAGCAAGTGGAGCGATTCGGTCGACGTGCTTGACGATGTTCCCTGGCAGCACTCCCTCGACCGGGAAAACGGCAAACTCATCGGCGTCGTCTTCCGTCACAGCGCAGTGCCAGGACGCGGTTACCCGGTGCATAACCACAACGACATTTTCGAAGGGTGTCAGTACCTCTTCGATCAGCTGGCGGCTTCGAACAATATCTTCGGCGTGGAATCGGAGTACCGGCTCAACCGCCGCCTGTTCGACGACAACGGCGAGGTGTCTTCCGCGGCGTTTCCTCTCGTCCAGTTCTGCTACCGCATAGGCGCCTTCTCACGTATCAAGGACACCTTGAAGCTGACAACCATGACCGGCGTTCGCGCCTACAAGGAGCTGGCCCGGCTGGCCGGGGTCGATGAGGATTCGCTCGCCGGAGCTTCGGGGAATCTCGCCATGGCCTCGGACAGCATGTACTCGGCCGCGCTCGGCACCCTGGAACTCTCGCTCTACGAGCAGATGCATATTTTCAACATGCTTTACAATAACGATCTGATCATCCGTCCCGCGGACCATCCCTCGCTCGTGCTTGATGCCGTGGTGCTCGACGGCGATACCGTTGCGCTTGACGATACCGTATCGCGCGTGCATCCCTTCGGCGATATCAATAACCTGCGGCCGACCTGGCTGGGTTTACATAAACGCCTGATCTCCAACCCCGGCGACGGGCTTGCGCCCTACGATATTCCCGCGCCGGGCGCGGACAGTGGCGTTACCCCGTCCATGCTTACCGATGGGAAATTCCATCCCGAAGTGCTGGCGCTGCGGGAGGCGCCGTCCAACTTTCGAAAAGCGGCACCTCCGACGACATCATCAAGCCGTTCGATGCCCCGCCGAACACCACGCGCCGTACCAACTACGGCCTCTGGAACGCGGTGATCAGGATCGACCTCGCCGTCCTGTCGGGGGAGGGCCCGCCGGATATTCACGACGTGACCGTCGCCTGCATCGGGGAATGTAACTATAAATATACCGGCCCCCGCGACGGCAAGACGCTGCACCGGTTTCTCACCGCCGCTCTGTTGAAAAAAGCCGGGCATCCCCTGCGCGAACGGATTCTTTTCCCAATACGAATCGTATATCCGGCGCGTGACCCCGTCGGTCGAAAATTGTGGATTGAAAAAGGAAACGGCTTCGGCGCCGCCGCCGTCGCTCGATAAAAAGGGAGATTAATAAAGCAGGTATGCGGCAAGGGAAAACGGGAAATGCCGAGAAAGAAGTCCCTCTCCCCCGTACATAATGAAGAAAATTCGGCGATGGGCGGTTAAAGCATGCAAGGCTCTTCGAAAACATCTCTTGACCGATTCGCCACTGCCTGCATCGGCCGTCGGATCGAAAGCATCCGCCTGACGAGGGAGATCGGCAGGGGCTCGCGGGGCATCGTCTTCGCGGGATTCCAAGAGAGCCTGCGCAGAAACGTTGCCGTGAAAATTTTTCCGAATGCGATTGATCCCGGGGAGACGACCGCCATTCCGGCACGACAGGAAGCGATCATCCTTTCCACGCTCAATCACCCGAACATCATCCGCCTTATCGGCTACGGCGAACTCGATGACTGCTGTTACATTGTCATGCCGCTTTTCGAACGCGGCAGCCTGCGAGACCTCATCGGGCGGCACAGCAGGGATCAGGGCGGCCTCAAAAAACCGATGGCCCTTTCCGATTGCATCAACATCATGCTGCCAATCCTTGACGCACTCTCCTTTGTTCACGATCACGGGCTGGTCCACCGGGATCTGAAACCCTCGAACATCCTCATCGACGCCCGCGGTACTCCCCGCCTCGCAGACCTGGGGTGTGCCGGGGCTGCGGGGGGCCCGTGCGCGATGCCGGCTCCGCGTTGTACATGTCACCCGAACAGGCTGCGGGGAAGGTCCTTGACATCCGGTCAGACATTTATTCCCTCGGCGTCATCCTGTTCGAAATGGCCGCCGCCGGAGAACTTCCGGTAGGGCTGGAATCGGCCAATGAAATCAATTCGATGCAAGCGCTCCGCTCCGCAAAAAATTTTTTCCGAAAGACCGGCGATTCACTGCGCCACATCTCGAGTGAACCCCTGGAATGCATTATACTGAAGGCAATCGCTGCTGCGCCTGACGACCGCTACCCCGATTGCCGTGCACTCGCAGGCGACCTTGTCACACTTCGCACCGGTGAAGCGAAATGAGTTCCGGGCGGCCCGTTGACCTTGACCTGTCTCGCCTCGCCAGGAGCCGCCCTGCCGCTCTTTTCATGCTCATCCTTCTGGGGACGTTGTTTTTCATCCCCGGTATCGGCAGCGTACATCTTTTCGACTGGGACGAGGCGAATTTCGCCGAGGCGTCGCGGGAGATGATTGAATCCGGTAACTACGGCCAAGTGACAATCAATTACCGGCCCTTCTACGAGAAACCGCCGCTTTTCCTCTGGTTGCAGACGCTTGCCATGCATGTTTTCGGTGTCAATGAGTTCAGCGCCCGGCTCGTGGATGCTCTCACCGGCATCGCGACCCTGGTCGCGGTTTTTCTTATCGGCAGCCGCTTCTGTACTCCCCTTTTCGGGTTTCTCTGGGCGCTCGCCTTCTTCGGCTCATTTCTGCCCCATCTCTTCTTCAAGTCCGGCGTCATCGACCCGCTCTTCAACCTGCTGATTGTTATGGGCATGTCGCTTATCATCACGGCATTGTGTACCGATGCGAGTCGCCGGAGACTGCGCCTCTTCGCCTTCTCCGGACTTTGCATAGGGCTCGCGACGCTTGCAAAGGGACCGGTGTCGGTTCTCATCATCTGCCTGACCATGCTGGTCTACTGGGCGACCGTGCGGTTCAAGCCGTTTGTCCGGACCGGCGAGATCGCCGCCTTTCTTCTCACGGCCATGATCGTCGGCTCGGTCTTCTTCGGGCTCGAAACGCTTTCTCACGGCACGACCTTCATCCGCAGCTTCATCGCCTACCAGGTCCGGCTCTTTTCAACCGGGGATGCTGGACAGGGGCGTCCCTTGTACTTTCATTTTTTCGTCATCCTGTTCGGCTGCTTTCCCGCATCGTTTTTCGCGATCCTCTCGTTTTCACGGCAACGAAGGCCGGCGCACCAGCTCAACGATACCGTACGCCTCGCAAACCGGTTCATGTTCATCCTGTTCTGGGTCGTGCTCGTTCTTTTCTCCATCGTAAAAACCAAAACCATGCTCTACTCCTCGCTCGCATGGTTTCCGGTGACCTACCTCGCCGCCGTGAGCCTGCATGCCGTCATAACCGGCGAATGCACACCCGGCCACATCTTCTTCCGGAGCCTCGCGGCGTTCGCGGCGCTCATCAGCCTGGCCATCACCGCCCTTCCGATACTCATCATGCACCGGCAGTGGATCGCCCCGCTCATCCCGGACCGCTTCGCCGTCGCCTGCCTCGAGAATCCGGTGCATTGGACGGGCTTCGAATTCCTGCTCGGCATCGTCTACGGCGGCGCGGTCGCCGTGTCGCTATTCTTCTTTGCAAATGGTCGCCCGGCCGCCGGTACCGCGGGGCTTTTCGGTTCGAGCGCCCTGTGCATTCTCCTCTTCTCCGCGATCTTCACCGGCAGGATCGAACAGTATTGCCAGGGCGGGCCGGTGGCATTTTATACGGCGCATGCACATGAAGCGGTCTATGTCCGGTCGCTTTTCAAGAGTTACACCGATCTCTTTTACAGCCGCGTGAGACGCGATGCCGATCCGCGTTCCCGCAGCCGCGACTGGCTCCTGCGCGGGCCGATCGACCGGCCCGCCTATTTCGTCTGCCGGGTGACCGAGGCGGCCGGGTATGACCGTGATACTACCTTGCGTCTTGCCAAGATAAAAGAGGAGTACGGGTTTACTTATTACCGGCGGGATGTACAGAAATAAGATCCGTGAGTTCCGGTTTTCGGGAAAGTCGGAACGTTCGAGAGTTCGAAACCCAAAAATTATCAATTTCTTATTAACAAACCAGACTACATGACCTCAACCGCGATTCCACAATAAAAATCGGATGGATGGACGTTCCGGTTTCGGCCTTCTTTTCCTGGTCCCGATGGTACTGACCGCTGTGATCATTCTATGGGATATGGAATGACTACCTTTACAAACTGGGATGATAATGATTATGTGGTGGACAATTTCCTCATCCGCTCCCTGTCATGGCGGAATATTCTCCGGATTTTTTCCCCGGCTACCTTTGTCAACGGCAATTATCAGCCCATATCCATTCTTTCGTACGCGATGAACTATGCCGCAGGCAAACTCAACCCGGCGGGCTATATCCTCGCCGATCTCTGTATCCATCTCCTCAACGTTCTCCTGGTTTTTCTTTTTATCCGGAAAATTTCCAGGAGTGATTTTGCCGCATCGCTCTGTGCGTTGTTGTTCGGTATTCACCCGATGCATGTGGAGTCGGTTGCCTGGATTTCGGGCAGAAAAGACCTGCTGTATACCTTCTTTTATTTTTTATCCTTCCTTTTGTACCAATCGTACCTTGAAAGGAAAAACGGCTCCGCAACTCTGCGGTATTCCGTTGCATGCATTTTGTTTGTTTGTTCGCTGCTGTCAAAATCATCGGCGGTCACTCTGCCGGCGGTTCTTTTTCTGATAGATTATTACCGGATTCGGAAATTTTCGATGAAGATGGTTCTTGATAAGATTCCTTTCATTATGCTGTCGATAGTTATCGGGCTTTGGGCTATCAAGGGACAGCACGATGCCGGATCGCTCGGCGGCTATGCGATCCTGCATCTTCTTTACAAGAATTTCCATTGCCGGCTATTCATTCATGTTTTATGTTTTTAAATTTTTCATTCCCATCAAGCTTTCGGCGTGTTATCCCTACCCTCGTTTTCAACATCTCTGCCCTTGCGGTATTCTCTATCGCCTCTCTGTGCCGTTATAGCAGGCATAGCGGCGTGGTATTTCCGACGATCGAAGGTCTTCGTATTCGGTTTCGGTTTTTTCCTGATCAATGTGATTTTTATCCTGCATTTTATACCGGTGGGCCGTACAGTTACCGCGGATCGTTTTTCGTATCTTGGCTATATCGGCTTGTCTTTTATCATCGCCTATTGCTTCAAAACCATAGTATCGGGTCTGCCCCGGTACAGGCAACGGCAAAACAAGCGGATATCTGCACATCGTTTCAAAGATCCTCGTTATCGTGCCGGGCATTCTCATCATTGCGGTTCTCGGTTTTGCCGCGCACGAGCGCTGCCGGGTCTGGAAGAACAGCGTTGCCTTGTGGACCGATGTGCTCGCTTCAGCGCCGGACCGATCCCAAGCCGCTTTTCTCGGCAACGAACTTATCGGTATTGCATTGATGCAAGCCGGCCAAACCGAAGAAGCCATGACCCATTTCCTGAAATCGTTGGAAATCAACCCCCGCGATGCAGGCATTCATCAAAACATCGGCACCGCCTTGATGCAGGCGAATCGACCGGGCGAGGCCGTCGTCGAATACCGTAATGCATTGAGTATCAACCCCGCCTATGCCCCCGTTCACAATGATCTTGCCGATGCGTTGCAAAAACTTGGCAGGATCGATGAGGCCATTTCCGAGTACCGGAAAGTGTTGGATCTCGATTCCAAATATTTGCAAGGATATTGTTACCTGGGCCTTACCCTGATGCAGGCGGGACGGCCGGTCGAGGCCGTGGCCGAATTCCGGAAGGCGTTGAGCATCGATCCCTCGTACGCGATCGCGCGCAATAATTTTGCCTGCGCGTTGCTGCGACTCGGCCGGACCGATGAGGCCATCGCCGAATTCCGGAAGGTATTGGAATACAATACCGGCTATATCGAAACATATAGGAACCTCGGCATCGCTTTGATAAAGGAACGACGGCCAGCCGAGGCGATCATCTGTTATCAAAAGGCGCTGCAGATGGCGCCGGGAGACCTGAAAACCCTCCGCCTTCTCTTTGAAGCGTATCGGCAAAACGGAAATGTGGACAGTGCCATTATAACCGCCGGGAAAACCATGACGCTCGCGAAATCCGCCGGTCAGTCAGGATCTGGCGCAGGGAGATTGCGCGCGACATCGAGCGGATGCGAGGGCGGGGAAACAGGGAACGACAAACCGGAATGGATCGATGATGATTGTTTCCATGGATTCTTTCAACCCTCCACCCTCCTATGTATCGAGGCATATACGATTTTTATTTAAATTTATGGAAACCTACAAGCAGCAGTTCATTGAGTTCATGGTCCGCAGCACGGTACTTACTTTCGGCGATTTCGTCACCAAGAGCGGTCGCCATACGCCGTTTTTCATCAATACCGGCAATTACCGCACCGGGTCCCAGATCAGGGCGCTGGGAGAGTTCTATGCCTCGGCTATTGTCAAGCACTTCGGCGACACGTTCGATGTGCTCTACGGCCCGGCATACAAGGGAATCCCGCTGGCGGTGGCGTCCGCTTCCGCCCTCGCCGGGTCGTACCGGCGCGAGGTCGCCTACTGCTTTAACCGTAAAGAGGCGAAGGATCACGGGGAGGGCGGCGTCTTCATCGGCCACCAACCCGTGGCCGGCGACCGCATCCTCATCGTCGAGGACGTGGTGACGGCAGGGACCTCGGTGCGGGAGACGGTCGCCCTGCTTGGAAAAACCTCCGCCGTGTCCATTGCGGGCCTGATCGTATCGGTCAATCGTATGGAGCGAGGATCCGGCGGAAGAAACGCGATGGTCGAACTCGCCGATGAGTTCGGCATCGCCGCTTTCGCCATCGTGACGCTCGACGAGATCATCGACTACCTCCACGGCAGGACGATCGACGGCCGCATCGTGCTCGACGACGCGACGCTGCACAAGATAATCGCGTATCGCCGCCGCTACGGCGCGGCGCAGTAACGGGACAGGAGGGAGCCATGCGAAGAGTGAGCGATAACCCGCCTGCGCGGAGCCCGGACCGCCCGATCGACACTGCGCCGCTTCCGTGGTTCGTCGCCCATGTTAAGCCGCGCCAGGAAAAGGCACTGGCCGACGACTGCCTGCGCTTCGGAATCGAGTATTACCTTCCCATGGTGGTCAAAGTCACCCGGCGCAAGGACAATAACAAGCCGCGCAAGTCGGTGCTTCCCCTCTTTGCCGGGTACCTGAGCTTTACCGGCACGCATGAGACCCATGCCCGGCTCTATGCAACCGGCCGCGTTGCCGGGATCATCGAGGTGCGGCACCAGAAGAAGTTCATCGCCGAGCTCGGGCAGGTTTACAGCCTCCTTGAGAAAGGGGTGCCTCTCGAACCCTGCACGGCAAGCTTTGCGGAAGGCGACGAGGTATGCATCGAAGCGGGGCCGCTACGAGGCATCCGCGGCGTCATCACCACCGTTCGCGACCGGGAAAGGCTCATTCTCACGGTCGAATGCCTGGGCCGCGCCATGACCACGATCAATGCCGCGATGGTAAAACCGGTTCACCCTTCGGCGTAAGCGATCCCATGTTCCTCTCCTACCTTTCCAACTTTCTCGCCTTGCCGTTCTACCCCCTTGGCTTTGCAATCGCGTGCATCGCCGCGGGTATCGTCGCGGCCATGGCGCGCAGGAGGAAAACAGGGCTTGCGCTTTGCGCTGCGGCCGGAGCGGTGCTCTATTGTTTTTCAACCGACCCCATCGCGTACCTGCTCGTACGCGGCCTCGAAAGCCGCTATTCCCCGATCCTGCATGTCGCGCCCGCCCCGTCGATCGTGCTCCTGACCGGCGGTGAGGTGCCGCGCATGCCGCCCCGGCTCTACGACGAGATCAATGCCGCCGGAGACCGTATTCTTTACGCCGCCCGGCTTTTCAGGCTGGGGGCCGCCCCCCGGATCGTGGTTACCGGCGGGGATCTTGACTTTATCAGGACATCTGAAAGCTCGCAGGCCGAGGCGGGCGGCCGCCTTCTCCGGGAGCTCTTCGATATCGATTCCTCGCGGATCCTGCTCGAAACGAAATCCCGGAATACCTACGAGAACGGTATTTACACAAAGCGACTACTGGACAGCCTGCGTCTGCCGCTCCGCATCATCCTGGTCACCAGCGCCTTGCACATGCCCCGCGCAATGGCGGTGTTTACCCGGCTCGGATTCACGGTCGAGCCTGCGCCGACCAATTACCTCGCCGACGTACCCCGTCAACGGAAACTCATCGCCCGTCTGCCCAGCGCCTCCGCGCTCATGAACTCGACCTGCGCACTTCACGAGTGGTACGGCATGGCCGCTTACCGGCTCCTCGGCAGGATGTGAGGCTGCCCGATGGCGAAAAAAACGGCAAAACCGCGGCTCATAACCCTCGCGCTCCTCGTTTCCCTGCTTGGCGTCGCCGCCGTCATTCTTTCCCGTGCCGGTTCGTGGCTCGCGGTCGCGGACCCGATGCCGCCCCGCATCGACGTCATCTTTACCTTCGGCGGCGAAAATGTCCGCGTCAGTTACTCACGCGAGCTCATGCGCCGCTTTCCGCAGGCGCACTGGGTCATCAGCGACCATACCCGCCGGTACGCCCGGCTGCTGCAGCGGCAGGGGTTCGATATGTCGCGGGTGACGATTCTCGACACCTGCCGCTACACGATCTCAGAGGTCAAGGGGCTGGCCGACTGGCTTGCCGGGCAGAGAGCAACCGCCCCGGATCACGCCGGTGGGACCGCCTCTGCCGACTCGGAGCGAGAGGCGGACCTGACCATGCGGCCGCTGCACATCGCCCTGGTGTCGAACCCCATGCACATGCGGAGAATCAAGCTCATCGCGGAGACAACGTTCCGCGATCCCGCCATCCGCCTGCACTGCCTGCCGGTGCCGGCGGAACGGTACGGCTGGACGCGCCGCTCCATCGACCGCTGGTGGGAAACCAGGGCGCTGCGCACCTGGGTGTGGCTGGAAACTGCCAAGATCATCGCCTTCCGGGCGCTGTTTTCGTGGGGATGACGTACGCGCCGGAAAAAAAGGAGAAATTGAGTGTTTTGCCTCCTTCGCTGCAAAATACTGTTTTTGAGCCTTAACGACAGATTACTTAAAAAAAAAAAAAAAAAAAAAAAAAAAAAAAAAAAAAAAAAAAAAAAAAAAAAAAAAAAAAAAAAAAAAAAAAAAAAAAAAAAAAAAAAAAAAAAAAAAAAAAAAAAAAAAAAAAAAAAAAAAAAAAAAAAAAAAAAAAAAAAAAAAAAAAAAAAAAAAAAAAAAAAAAAAAAAAAAAAAAAAAAAAAAAAAAAAAAAAAAAAAAAAAAAAAAAAAAAAAAAAAAAAAAAAAAAAAAAAAAAAAAAAAAAAAAAAAAAAAAAAAAAAAAAAAAAAAAAAAAAAAAAAAAAAAACCTCGCTGCAGCCAGCCAACGTGACGGTCGAAGCATGGGCCTATTCCGACAGCTTCCAGGCATGCTATTACGGTATCTTTGTGACCAAAGAATACGGGAGTTTGGCAAGTTATCGATTGCAGCTTGAGGATTATACCGGTACGCTTGAGTTGAAACGACAACACCTGGTTTAATGAAATCATCGGCGCAACGGTGCTTGCAAATCATCAGTTGGACCAGTTGGTCGGAGAATGGGCAAATGACTCATTAAAGGTATTTGTCGATGGCAAGCTTGATGGGCCGGCCCGCGCTCAGGCACGATTCCATACTCAACGGATCCTCTTCTCATCGGCTATACGGAAAATGCAACCGCCCCCTTTAACGGCAAAATCGATTTGGTCAGGATATTTAACTTACGCGCTTCCTCCGGAAACAATCATGGCCCACTACAATTCTGTCATGGGTATCCCGACGCTTTCTTTCCCGGCCAACGGAGCGGTCAATCAACCGCTCTCCTTGACGCTCACCTGGGGAACCGTGGCCGGCGCCATGTCCTACGGTTTGCAACTATCCTCCAGCCGCAACCTTCATCGACGGTCCATCATCAAACCAGCCTGACGGCAACCTCGCAGCAGATGAATTATCTCCTCACCGGGACCACCTATTACTGGCGGCAAATGCCGTCAGCGCAACATCTATCGGCTCCTGGTCGACCGTCTGGAGCTTTACCACGACACCGCCGTCTGCTACGCCCTTGCGGCTCCGACAAACGGGGCGGCCAACCAGCCGATAGCGGCAACGGTAAGCGTTCAGCGACATACGCCGCTTCTACCGTTTGCAAGCCTCCATCTCCAGCGGTTTTGCATCGATATTTTCTATCAGAGCGGGGTAGCGCTACCCAGGCAATTATTTCAGGGCTGCACGAATATGACCGCTTGTTTTTGAGCATGTGAATGCTGCCACAGCATGGGCACCAGCATCTGGTTGCCAACGTGGTCATTCACGACCATTCCGGCACCGCCATCCGCGCCGAATCTTGTAGTACCGTCCAACGGTGCAACCGGCGTTTCTCCGACGCCCGTTCTTCTCGGCTATGCGGGCGGCGCGTCGTCGTATCAGGCGGAGATTTCCCACCATCGCAAGCTTTTCGTCAACCGTTTTCAGCATGAGCGGATTGACCGCTACCTCAACAACCGGCAGCGGTTTGTCATACGGCACAATCTATTACTGGCGGGCCGACGAAGGATGTCGGAGACGAAGCTGGTCGGGCGCATGGAGCTTCACGACCATGCCCGGTCGGCTTTCGGCGTTCCGGTTCTCGTTCCACCGACCACCGCCGCCGACATCGGAACCGTAACCGCTCCAACCTTGACGTGGAACGCCTTGGGCGTCCCGGCAACGTATCGTTTGCAGGCATCCCTTTCGTCCATGTTTTTGCCATTTTTGACCAGAGCGGCATAACCGGCACATCGCAGGTGATCAGCGGCATTCCGCAGAAAGTTAAGATGACTGGCATGTCGATGCCGCAAATGCCCTGGAAACGAGCGTCTGGTCAAACACATGGAGCTTTTCGGCAGGCGCCGTCGACGTGCTGCCGCACAAAGAGGCCTCATTCAAAGACGTTTCATTTTCAAGCTCGGGTATTACCTATAATCTCGCTACCGCTTCGAGAGTATCCATCGTCCTCTACTACATGCGGGAAGGCAGGCCGGGCGGCTCGCGGCAAACACGCAGAGTGCAGGCTTGTATGCCATCGATTTTGACCGCGCGAAGCTTGCCGCCGGACGACCTCCTGAATTCAAGGCCGGTTCCTTGATCGTTACGAAAAATAATATTTATTATGCGGTAGTCGGTACGGTATGTCAGGAATCTCGGCGAATATTGTTTCCGGTATGTGCCGACCCCATACCTGCGGCAGAAATGGCCGCAACAAGGGCAGAAACAGGCCATAACACCCTGTGAAGCACCTCCATAAGCGGTCCACTTTCCGTAAAGGATGCCATACATTACAACATAACGGACGTCGCCGCATCCGATCCGGCGTATTTATATTCCTTACCGTGACTGAACGGTGACGGCGTAACGCTCCGTTCCAAGTTTCAGGAGGGGGGTCCCATGAAGAAATTTTTCATACCGATTGCCATTTCGGCCATCGTCCTCGTGGGCTTATTGCCCGGAGGATGCGCGAAGAGCGGCCCCACCGCTCTTTCCAGGGTAGACTACACATTTCCCGACGAGCCAATCCTTTGATCTCTATCTGGCGGCAGCGGCTCTATTTCGGTGACAGCGGGAAATGGTTGTCCGTGGACGGCGTCAACCAGCGCCGTCTGGATTACCATTACAGCGGGCAACATGCAATGTAATGGGACGGTCGATTTTTTGATTTGAACTGAATACAGGCAGTATTCAAAGAAGCGGCACAATAACCATTGCCTGATACAGTTTCAGCATTACCCAGGGCCGTTGTCCCCGGCACGCAGCCTGGTCGGCACCTGGAAAACCTCTTCTGCCGTGACGGTCTTCTTCAAGACGGATTTTTGCGATACGCTCGCGCTGGTCGCCTCGGAACCGTGGAGCGTCACCTTCATCATAACGGCAGGCAGCGACCAAAACCACGTGAACGTCTTGATGGACTTCACCGCGGGCACCCCGACGTACTCTACGCTCGACCCCTCCTGCGCCTATTTTACTCCCGAAGTTTCGCCGATAGGCTTCACGGGAACGATCAGTTCCTCCGCCTTGACACTGTACTCCGGCTCCGAGAAGGTCGGAAACTTCAACTTCACCACCGATATCATGACGGGCACGTTATTCTACACGTGGAGCGCCGTCTACACGCAAGAGGATTCAACCGCAACCAACGCATTGTCCCTGACGCGACAATAAAAACGTCACCGCGAGGCCGCATCGCCCGCCGATTACCAGACCACCTTCCGCGTGAAATGTACGCCGTCGTCGGTAATCCGCCCGATATATATGCCATGCGGGAGCGAGGTCATTTTCACCGCGGTTACGCCCCCGGCAAGCTCCCTCGTGACAACCAGCCTTCCCTGCGCATTAAACAGGGAGAATGCCGCCCTGGAGGGGTTTCCGGCAAGCGGCAGCGGCGTATACAAATAAAGCGTATTGCCGAAACGGCGGATCGAAAATGCCTCTGTTCCCGCCGCAACGTATGGCCTCGAGAAATGCGCGACGCCGGTCGGGTTGGACGACGGCGTATGCGATCCAACGGTTGCGCTTCCGCTTGTCAGTCCGGCCGCGGTCGCGGTGACCGTGATGAGGCCTGCCGTTGACGTTGCCTGAAGCATGGTCGTGGCAATCCCGGCCTCGGTAGCCGGCTGAATGAGGATTGTCCCCGGCCCGCTCACCGCGAAGGTGATGGCGGTGGTCGCGGTAGGCATCAGCGTCCCGTTCGTATCGACGATCGCGGCATAGACATACGCGATATCCGACGAATCGGCCTGGAGAGGCAGCGTGGCGGTATCGATCGTGACCACGATCCTGACGGCGGCGACCGGAGGCCGCACGGTATCGGACGCCTTTACCACGCCGCCGAGATACCCGTCGGCGCGAAGCGTTCCCGTTCCGGCCGTATAGGCCGAAAGATTAAACGAAAAAGGCCGATGGTGGAGGAACATGATGCTGTCGTATTGACCCGAGCCGCCGGCAGCCGAACCGGGGCCCGTTATGATATCAGGCCCCTGCTTCGCGACAAGCGCGCCGCCCACGTACATCGCGACCGAATCGCAATTGCTGAACACCCTGACGGGATTCTTTGCCGAGGCGGTTCCGGTCACCGCGGCCGAAGCCCACCAGTTGGCAATGTATACCATCGGTCCCTGCACCGCACCGCCGATCCCCCCGATGATGGTCCCGGTATCCATCTGGCTCTTGTAGGCATACCAGCTCATCTTGGGGATCCTCGCCCAATCGATGGCCCCGGATCGCACGATGCCGACAAGGTTGTAGTCGATGCCGGTCCAGACCTGGTCCGCCACGAAGGGAATGTCGGCATCGCCCGAAGCCGGGGTGACGGAACGGTTCAGGCTTTCGTTGGTTATCTGATTATTGCACAGCCTGAGCGTGTTCATTTCGGGCGACCGTGCCGCGCGCTCCCCGCCGCTGCTGAAGTTCCAGTCGCCGTATTCGGTAATATTCATGGGCTTGGTCATGGTGGTGGGGCAACTGAGAGCGCCGTGCTGGGCAGAGCTATATATGACCTTATACCCATAGCTGACGTTACCGGCCGCGCACGTTGCGTTACCTATTTCGCCGCCGGTGTAAATGGTATCGAAGGGATATTCCTGATTGGCATCGGCGTTGGCGGTAATGGTGTAGCTCTGCGCGTCGCCGCTTTCGTTGTGGGCGATTTCCCACATGATGACCGCGGGATCGTTGCGATACAGGCGGATCATATCGCGAATGTCGTTGTACGAATTGTTGACGAAGCCGGATACTGTCGAGGTGTGCTGCCATCCCGGAAGGCAACTCATGACGCAGATGCCGAGCTTGTCGCAGGCGCGGATGAAGAACGGCGATTGGACGTAATGGCACGTTCGAACGAAATTGAACCCGGCCTGCTTGAGGAGGAGCGCGTCGCGGTACTGGCCCGAAGCCGGAGAGGCATTGCCGATATAGGGGGCGTCCTGGTGCCGGTCGGCGCCGTTACCGTAAAAGTTCTGCCCATTGATAAAAAGGCCTCCCGCTGCGTACCCGGGGGACGGGTACATCCGTATCGTCCTGATGCCGATAGTGGTGTAGACTATATCCGCCGGCGTCGTGTTATTATACACCCGCGAGCGAACGATGTAGAGATTCGGATGGAGCGGGTGCCAGAGTTTCGGATTGGCGACGGTAAGCGTCTGCGTGAAGGTGAAGGTCGAGTCGGCCAGGATGGACTGTGTCGTTGAAATCGTGGTGACAACGGTCTGCGTATCGGGCGTCATGATATCCGTCGTCAGCACGCAGGAGATGCCGCTGTTATGTTCGTTGCGCACATGGGTCTGCACCCGCACCGTTGCCGATGCGGCGCCCGCGACGATCGGCGTCGGATAGCATACGAAAACGCCGCCGCTGCCGGGAAGCGCCTCATAGAGCGGATCGGTGATATGGAGCGAATCCGTGCCGTGGAGGTAGACGTCACGGTAGAGGCCGCCCCAGTACTGAAAATCGACGCCCGCATTTGCCGGCGGAAAGGAGTTGTCGCCGCAGGCGGCGCTGTTGAGCCGGACCGCGATCACGTTTCCCGTGCCCTGGTGGACGTAATTCGTGATGTCCAGGACAAAGGGGACGTACCCTCCGCGGTGCGTGCAGGTGTCGGGGGTGGGGCCGAGACCGGCGACCGGGATTCGCGTTGTATAGGGAGCGCCGTTCCTCATGAGGGTGTCATTGACCCAGACATACGCGATCTGCATGGCCGCGTCGATTTCCAGAAAGATCTTCTGTCCGGCCAGCGACGAACCGACGGTGAAGGTTTTCCGGTACCAGGAATACCCTATGTGCGGTCCCGATCCCATCGCTATGACGCCGTCCCCGTAGTGCGGCAGATTCACCGGAGTCCACGATGCGTCCGAAAAGGACGGCACCTGGGCGCCGGTGACGTCGCCGAGATGATACTTCCACCCGTCGGAAAAACGGATATCCTGGCGCGGGAAGGTTTGCGCTATCCCCTGCGTCGCCATGCACAGCACCATGACGACGACCGCAAACAACGAGATCCGGGCTGAAACGTTATTGCTGAATGCAAATTTTAAACGGGACATCATACCCTTCCTCCCTTTGGCCCGGCTGAACCGTGCAGGTGTTCGATCCGACCTCACAGTGGTAATATAATTACTTTAAAAAACATCTTATAAACAATATGTAAAAAAGCGGGACACTCCGTTGCCCCGCCATGTTCAGGAGGCGGACACTTTCGTACAACGCCGAAAAAGTTATACACCCGCAAGCGTCTCATCGAGCGCTTCGATGAGATCATCGGGATGTTCGAGACCTATTGACAAGCGTATCAGATCCGGCGTCAGGCCGCTTTCGCGCTGCTGCGCCTCGGAAAGCTGGCTGTGCGACGTGCTTGCCGGATGCAGGATCAGGCTTTTCGCGTCGCCGACATTCGCCAGGTGCGAAAAGAGCCGGATCGTATCGATGATCTTCACCGCGGCATCGTAGCCTCCCGTGACGCCGAAGACCACCATGCCGCCGAAGCCGTTCCTGAAGTACCTGCTGGCGGTCGCATACGACGGGTCATCCGTGAGGCCGGGGTATCGAACCCAGGAGACTTTCGGATGCCGCTTCAGGTGTTCGGCGACGGTGAGCGCATTCTCCGAATGCTTCATCATGCGCACCGGCAGCGTCTCGATCCCCTGCAGGAATATCCACGAGTTGTCCGGGGAGATTGCGGCGCCGAGGTTGCGGAGCGGAACCGTGCGGACCCGAAGCGCAAAGGCGATGGGCGCGAGCGGCGCCGGCAGGTCGATGGCCCACCGCAGCCCGTGATAGTTGGCGTCGGGTTCGGTAAAAAGCGCGTGCCTGCCGCCCTTCCAGTCGAACCTCCCGGCATCGGTAATGATGCCGCCGAGGGCGGATCCGTGACCGCCGAGCCATTTTGTCAGCGAGTTGACAACGATATCCGCGCCGAGCTCGATCGTGCGAAGGAGGTAGGGCGTGGAGAAGGTCGCGTCGACGATGAGAGGAAGGCCGTTTGCATGCGCCACCTCGGCGATGGCCTTGACGTCGGTATAATCGAGCACCGGATTGCCGATGGTTTCGATGAAGAGCGCCCGCGTTGCCGGCGTGATCGCCTTCTGGAAATTCCGGGGATCCTTCGGATCGACGAAATGTACCGTGATTCCCAGTTTCGGCAGTATCGCGTCGAATTGCGTATAGGTGCCGCCGTAGAGATTATTCGCGGACACGATCTCGTCGCCCGCCTCGGCGAGCGTGATGACCGAGTAGAAAATGGCGGCGGTTCCGGAGGCGAGCGCCACCGAGGCGGCGCCGCCTTCGAGCTGACTGACCCGCTGCTCGAGTACGTCCGTCGTCGGATTCATCAGCCGCGTGTAAATGTTGCCCAATTCCTTGAGCGCGAAGAGGTTAGCCGCATGTTCCGTATTTTTAAAAACGTACGAGGTGGTCCGGTACACCGGCACTCCCCGCGACAGCGTCGCATCCAGAGGCTGCCCCGCGTGAAGCGCCAGCGTTTCAAAACGATAATTCTTCTGACCCATCGGTCGGTCCTTTCTGAAAAGCGGTGATTTTTTTGATTATCGAAGACATCGCATGATTCTCCTTAGACAAGCGCATCACGCCGGATCGTCGAACAACCAGGTGCTCAGGTAGCGCTCGCCGGTATCGGGAAACAGGACGACGATCAGTTTTCCCGCATTTTCAGGGCGCTTTGCAACCTCCAGCGCCGCCCACAGCGCGGCGCCCGAGGAGATGCCGATCAGAAGCCCTTCCTGCTTCGCCGCCGCGCGCGCGGCGGCTCCCGCGTCGTCGTCCGAAACCCGTATTATTTCGTCAAGTATCGAACGGTTGAGGACCTCCGGCACGAACCCGGCGCCTATCCCCTGAATTTTATGCGGGCCGGGCTGGCCGCCCGACAGCACGGGAGATTTTTCCGGTTCCACCGCGATGATCCGCACGCCCGGTTTGCGCTCTTTCAGCACCTCCCCCACGCCGGTTATCGTTCCGCCCGTACCCACGCCGCCGATAAAAATATCCACCGCACCGTCGGTAGCCGACCAGATCTCTTCGGCGGTGGTTGTTCGGTGGATCGCCGGATTGGCTGGATTTTTGAACTGCTGCGGAACAAATGAGTTCGGCGTCGCTGCCGCGAGTTCATCGGCTTTTGCAACGGCCCCCTTCATGCCTTTAGGGCCTTCGGTGAGAACGAGTTCGGCGCCGAATGCCTTGAGAATTTTCCGCCGCTCGATACTCATCGTCTCCGGCATGGTGAGGATAAGCCGGTAGCCTTTCGCCGCTGCCACAAATGCCAGGGCGATTCCCGTATTTCCGGAGGTCGGCTCGATGATGACCGAATCCTTATTGAGCAGCCCCCTTTTTTCCGCATCTTCGATCATGGCCAGGCCGATACGGTCTTTCACGCTGGACAACGGATTAAAGAACTCCAGCTTCGCCGCGATCTTCGCCGTGCCGCCTGCATTGAGACGATTGATTGAAACAAGCGGGGTATTTCCGATCAAACGGGTGACATCGCGTGCAATTGCCATAGACGCCTCCTTATCATTAATGTTTAGTAAGCCGATAAACTTACTAAAATATACATCGGAAAAATGAAAAATCAAGAATTTTTTAATTATCCCTACCGCTTTAGTTGGGATTGAATTATTTTAGCACCATGTCCTCGCTGCTTGGCGTCTCCCAGAAATGTCAGTATGCCCTTCGGGCGCTGTTCGAATTAGCGCTCCGTTACCCGGCGGATACGGTCGCCACGGTATCGGAAATTGCCGGGAGCCAGAATATCCCGCCGCGGTTTCTGGAGCAGATTCTCTCCAAACTGCGAACCGGCGGTTACGTTGAATCCCGCCGTGGAAACCAGGGCGGGTATGTCATGACGGTCTCCCCGTCGAGCATCTCGATCGGAGAGATAATCCGCTGCGTGGAAGGCTCCGATGAGTCGGTTGACTGTTTGAAAAGGCCGGAGAACAGCCATTGTCCCTTCAAAGAGGGCTGTGTTTTCAAGGAGCTGTGGGAGCGCGCCCGATCCTCGATGACGGACATTTTCTACGGGACGACCTTTCAGGACCTGGTCGACAAACATCGCACCCTGAGCGCCGAAATCAATTATAGTATTTGAGCGACCGCACCCTCACCGTGCCTCCGGAATTTCGCGACGCCCATCACGGCGGACAGAGAGCGCAGACCGACCGGAACACCTCGGTCGAGAGGTACCGGTCGCCGCGGTCAGGCATGAGCGCAACCACGGTTGAACCGCGCGGAAGATCCCGTGCGATCCGCACGGCGCCCCAGAGCGCGGCGCCGCTCGATATGCCGCAGAAGAGACCTTCACGAACCGCCAGTTCCCGCGTCGTATTGAACGCCTCCTCATCCGGGCAGGTTAACCTTTTGTCAAGCAGCGACGGCTCGAAGATACCGGGCACGATCGACTCATCCATGTTCTTGAGTCCCTGCAGGCGGTGGTTGAGCGACGGTTCGATCCCGACGACCCGCGTGCGCGGATGGTGCGTCCGGAAAAAGCGCGAGCAGCCCATGAGCGTACCGGTCGTGCCCATGCCCGCCACGAACCAGTCCACCTCTCCTTTTGTGTCGCGAACGATTTCCGGGCCCGTCGTTTCGAAGTGCGCCAGCCAGTTGGCCGGATTGTCGAACTGATTCGGCATGTAATACTGGTCGGGATACCTCTCCAGAATCGCGCGGGCGCGCATGATGGCGCCGTCGGTTTTATCGCAGCCCGGGGTGAGCTCCAGTTCGGCGCCGAGCGCCATGAGGATCGCACGCCGCTCCTCGCTCACGCAGGCGGGCATGGTCAACTAGATCCGGTACCCGAGCGAGGCGGCGATCATGGCCAGGCCGATGCCGGTGTTGCCCGAGGTCGGTTCGAGAATGGTTTTTTCGCGGTTCAGCGCGCCGGACTCGATCGCCTTTTTCAGCATGAAATGGGCGGGACGGTCCTTGACCGATCCGCCGGGGTTCGAGCCCTCCAGCTTAACCAGAATTCGCACGCCGCACGCCGCTTCATCCCAGAGCCTGCTCAGGCCGATGAGGGGAGTATTGCCGATGGCGCCGATGAGACTCATGCCGGGTCCTCCCTCCTTGATTTATGATAACGCCGACACTCACAGCATGCCGCTTTTCGAGGGCTTACAATGAAGAATTCACGCACTTCCCGCGGTGGGAGCGGCAATGAAAGCAAGGAACCGACGGCGTCATAAAAATACAGCCTGGGAATAATCCTCATACATTCGACGCGCCGTCCGGTCATTTCAATGCGGGGTTGGATTTTCAGCCGTCATCATGGTATAATAAAACCCGGCCATTGATGCGGGCTCTTTCGGGAGTGACCGCGCCGATTTCATTCTTGTTCCGATAGTCAAAATTAAAAAAGGATTATTCATGGCGAAGCCACAGTGCTGGGAATTCAAGAAATGCGGGAGGGAACCGGGGGTGCACACGCAGCCGAATTCGGAGAATGCCCTGCGGCAACCGAAGCGGGCGCGGCCGAAACCGGCTCAGGCGAAAAGGGATGTCGCGCCTGCTGGACGATCAATGCCAGGTTTTCCGGCGAGGTGGCGCCCGGTTCCGTTACCAACGACCTCGGCGACTGCCTGCAATGCGGCTTCTTGAACTTAAAACAAAACGAGAATACGGACGATTTGTATGAAATTTTAGTCCGCGAGGTAATCTCTTTGATGTAACCCGGATAATCCGATGTTTCATCCGCACTTCGTCATTGTATCAATCGCCTTCTCCGCACGATACCTCGAAAATCCGTAACCGCGCCTCCCCGGCCCTGCAATCTATTTTCTATTGACAATAAACTCCGGAAACACGCGATACGCTTCCCCGAAGTGCGGTTCGGGTTTCATTAACATCCGCGCCGATTTATTTATCGCATCGTTGAATTGCTCCGTCATGGCCTCTTTTCCGGCAAAAGCGGCCAGGGCGACGGCCGTTTCACCATACTTATCCCTGGCATTGATGTCGGCGTCGGCATTGAGCAACAACTTCACGACATTCACATGGCCCTCGACCGCCGCATACATGAGGGCGGTCTGCCCGTCATTATCCTTGACATTCACATTGGCATGCGAGGCGAGCAGTAATTTCACCACCCCTTCGCGGCCGTAACCGGAGGCGATCATCAGCGCGGTCACGCCGTTATTGTTTTTGCTGTCGACATTCGCATCGGTTGCCAGCAGCATCTGCGCAACGTCGACATTTCCCGCTGCCGACGCATATGCAAGCGCGGTCTGTCCGAAATTATCCCTGGCATTTACGTCCGCCTTGGCATCAAGAAGCGTCAGCACGACATCCTTATACCCATACCCGCAGGCAACCATGAGAGCGCTGAATCCGTCTTCGTCCTTTGTATTGACCCTCGCGCTGTCAATCAGCATGATATGTTCCCGGATTATCGCCCCCCCCCTGATCGCATCAATCAAAACTATGCCCGCTGCATTTGAAGCCTTCACGAGGACGCATATCGAAGCTATAAGAATCCACTTCGGTACGCCATGTCCTTTGAGATAATTTCCACGCATAACGTCCCCTTTCATGAATCCACATATCGTATTCCCTTTTCTTCACAATCCATAAGATTGCAAAACATATGCCACGTCGAGGGATATTCCGCACATCAAAAACCGTCTTTAATCGGGCATGCCATTTGCTTTTTTTAAATGATGAACAAAAATTTTTGGAAGGGAGGTATGATTATCATGGAAAACCTACTGTATCTTGTTACCTTTCCAATCGTTGTGGCATTAACAGTCTCCGTGGAGCTTCTGTTCAACAAATCTCTCCGTCGCCGCGCTCTGGAAATTGATGAGAATGCCGAAGAGCTTATCAATGGCGACGTTGCAAATGCTTTTGAATCGGCGCAGGTAGTGAGGGACGGAGAAGTCGCCTTCAGGATGCATGGAGAAAATACCAATGTTTTTAATAGAGCCGCATAGGAGTGAGGAAACGGCGCATACGTTGCATACGGTTTCGCATGGCATAAGTGAGAAACTTTCGGCATTAGTGGTGATAATACATTTGTGAATTGCTATTCATAAGACATATGTACCCCTCCTTATTCGTATTCTTTTTAAGGATTACGCCACTATCTGTTTGAAGGGAGGGATATGATGAAGCCTTCGATGTTCTTTCTATCATTTGCATTCGTTGTCGCGTCAACCATCGTGCTGGAACTCATTTTTAACAGATCTCTTCACAGTCGAGCGGCGGAAATCGAGGGAAAAGCGGAGGAGATCATCCATCGCGGCGTTGAAAAAACCTCTCAATCGCTGCACGAGTTAACGGACAATGATATCGCCTGGAAAGTGAGGGAAGAGATAAGCAACGCTTTTGAAAATGTCGTTCATGGGAGAGAAAAAGAGACGGAAATCGTCGAAGAAGCCTTATAAAATGCAACGATATAACCGCGTGAGCGGTTGAAGGCGAAGCATTTCAACCCGAATCGATCACCAGCCGTTCCTCGATTACGTTAATTTTTTATTGAAATCCAGACAAAAGTTCATTTCGACCTACGATGGGAGAGGGTGTTTTCTCTACCGACCGATTAACCCTTTCAAAACGTTCCACCTCAATTTGAGCATGGGCCCAGTCTCCGGATGCCGATTGTAATATCAGCCTCCTCTTACACGTAGTGTTGATGAAGGTATCTCAGGGATGAGAAGGGTATCTCAAGGACGAGAGTGAATTATAGCATGACGCAAGCCTATGTTTGAAAGGTGATGTAAAAGCGTTTGATAGCAAACAAAGGGCTTGCGTCCTGCCTTGTGGTGAACGAGGGAGAAGGGAAGCAACGAGTGAAAGGGGCATTCTATGAATAATCTTCGCCATTTCCTGCAATGCATGGTTGTGGTGGCATTCATGGCAGTCCCGTCAATGGGCCAGCAGAAGGACAGCGTTTTCAAGCTCGATGGGGAGATTATCACGGGAGCCATCGTCGAAGACAATCCGGGTTACAATCCCACTTCATACCTTAAAATCCAGATTGCCCCGAACCGTGTTCTGGTCATTCATTACAGCGACATACGCGTCATCAGACGGAGCGCGAAACCGGCCCATTGAACTCTGTCAAGGGGAGGACGCCGATAGTGTGAGGAGAGCCCGTCACCTGTAAGTGGCAAACGGATGAGGGGCTTTTATTTCTCCAAAATCCCCGTTATGTCTTTGGTGAATGTACCTTCAGGAGTTTCGACAATTATAAAATACGATGCCACCGTGATTTTCTGCTCATTCAGATATTGTATCGCCGTTTTCTTATCCGGCGCATCATAATGTCGATATATTGCGGAACCACTGGGTACGGCATCATTTTCATTGGGCATTAATTTTACGGAACTATCGGCATCGTTTTTTACAACTTCACCTTTCTCTTTTACGATTGCCGTTTTATTTAGAATAGTTTTCAATACGTTCATCGTTTCGACTCCTTCACTTATTGACAAATTATGATATCGAAGTAGATTTATGTAAGGTCCCGTATCGTAACTTTTCGATTATTTTACATCTGGTGATTTGCCAAAATCGTAAGCCCTACTATTATCAATATAATTATACCCATGACAACGACAATTATTACGCCTCTCCATTTTTTATCCATAATCTCCCCCATCACATGAACACTCTGACCCGATACGCCGATGCCACCCTGCCAGCCAAGGATTCCGGCACATATCACTCTTTAGGGAGGACGGTCACCCGCCGAGATGCACGCGTTTGCCCACCCACGTCGTCGACTCGCACGCCTCGACCATGAAGTCGGCGACGTCGGCGCGGGAGATTGTCGCCGGCATGGTGATAAACTCCGCCGTGCGCACGTACTTCCCCTTCGCCGTGCCGTTCGTGAGCCGCATGGGACGCGCGATGACGAAGTCGAGGCCGCTCTCCTGCGTCATGCGCTCCTGAACGTCGTGATCGCGGAAGAAGCCCTTCACGAGACCTCCGATGAGGAACGTCCTCTGGAACCAGCTCGCATAGGGCTTGCTCTCTCCGACGCCGTGCGCGCTGAGGACCACCAGGCGCTTCACGCCGTGCTCCTTCATCGCGTCGATGCAGTGCTTCGTGCCGCGCGAGAAATAGTCGGGCTTCTCTTTGATCGCGCCCAGTGTGTTCGGCGACGCGCAGATGATCACGGCGTCGTGACCGGCCACCGCGCTGCGCACCGAGGCTGCGTCGTGGAAGTCGCCCGCGACCTTCGTCAGCGCGGGGTGTGTGACGTCGAGCTTCGAGGGCGTGCGCGAGAACGCGGTCACCGAGTGACCCTTCGCGAGCGCCGATTTGACGCAGAGAGCGCCGGTTCCCCGTGAGGCGCCGAGGACGAGAATTTTCATGGGAGCACCCTAACCGATAGTTACTGGTAATGTTGTCATTTTATCGAAATCTTCTTTCTGCATTTTATCTAAATCTTTGAGCTGCTTGTTTGCCCAAATAAGCATTATCAGGTAGCTAATAATAATGATAGCAAACCACAGATATTCAATTATTGATAAACTATGCCCCTTAGCTTTAAATAGCAAAGCTATAGAAACTATATATGAAAGAACAGTAAATCCACGAGACCCATATTTAAAAAATTTATCTCTTTTTTTACTAACAAACAATTGCCACTTTTTCTCAATTTCCGGTGTCGCTAAACTTAACCTTAAAAAAGCTCCAATTCGTCGTATTGAAAATTGTTCGCCCATCACTAACAAATCGAAAAAAATGCTAACTAGCGGAACAAGATATAGGACTTGATAAAAGGTTACATTTTGTGGAAATTTAATAGAACCAAATCCGAGCAGGGCTGTAATAAATGCTATTTTTGCCTTGTCAAGCTTATGGCGACGTAATTGTGTTTCACTCAATTCCTTTAACAATGAATCGCTCATAAACCATCTCCTTTTGCTAGAAGCTATTTCATAATTACTAATCTGTCAAATTTAAGCACGTTTTTTGTGCTAATAAGCTTTTAAGCCATTTGTTAGAGGCGTAACACCATTAAAAACAATGTGTTATATAGCATAGCGCTTTTTTTAAATAGGTTCTGTTAAAGTTGAACCGAAAAAGTTGTCAAATGACTAACCTCTTCTTCGCCTCCCGTTTCCCCATTCCTCTCACCGCCAAAATATTTCCCAGTGTATCTCCCCGGAATTTCAGCCTGCCTTCTTTATGCTCCATCAGATTAACGTTGATACCCGATACACCAATGAGCTTGGCGAACTCCACCTGGGTTATGCCTAACTTATTACGAAGAGCCTTAATGCTCCTGGCCGTTATCCTGACTTTTCCCGCTTCTTCGGGATTCAATGCCGGTTGCCGATCTCGCGGCTTCTGAATAGATATAAGCCGTTTGGTATCGGCTTCCAGGACGGCCATTCTTTTCTTGAGGTCGGCGACGGCCTTTTTGAGCGAGACGTTTGAAGCATGAATCGGAGTGACCGACGATTTGATTTCCCGGCGGGCGAGGCGTTGGATTTCGGATTTGAGGGATTGGGCGAAAGTAGGCATGAGGAGACCTTTCCTTAAAAGGATATCATATCTGCTTAAAGTTAAGTGTCATTGCAAGGAAATGCTTAAAAATATCTTCCTCATATTTTTATGTTCACCATAATAGCGTCGGGCTTTGGGATATTTTTAATCAATGTGAAGAAATTGATATTCTTGTTTTGGAAGATATTTTAGATTCAATCTGCCTTACTATTTCTTCCAAAGCGACTTTGGCTTCCGCCTGGAGCCCAAGACAAGTAGCGATTCCTGAGGCGTCCGTACTGAATCTCTCAGCCAGATTCAAAGTATATTTTCCACTTTTTGTCAGCAAGGAATTGTAAGTATGAATGTGCATTGGGTCGCCAAGACGAGCGGAATTAAGGCGGTCAAAACAGAATTCCCGCTTCATGTATCCGAAAAAGCTATCTTGGATTGCAAGAAGAAAATGCCTGTTTATTTCCTCAAAAGTCTGAACTTTGTGATGAAGTTGCATCAGAATGGTTTTTGCCGTCATTTTCCAATTCATACCGAAGGATTTTTCGGACGAGGCATCTTTTTCTGCAACTCGAATCCCTTTCTCTTTCAAAAATCTCTGCCGTTCCGGCCATACTGTTCCAGTAGTATCAAGTGTTTGGAATTCCACTCCAACAAAATCCATTACCCTTTTGTTCCTAACAGAAACAAGAAAATAGTCAACCGAACCGCCTGGAATCGAAATTTCCGGAACAACATGTATCTGGTTACCCGGTTCATGATTTGTAAGAAGGTGCATTGCATCAAGAAATACCTGGTTTGCTTCCAAAAGACGATTCGGACAAATGATGATCATTCCGTCATCCTTGCCATAAGCGACGGAACAAGTTCCGATTGAAATATCGGGCTGGCTTTTTCGGACTTTGAAACAGCCTTTTTTTGTGAAAAGGCAAATCTGATTTGAAGTCAATTTTTTCCAGTCAATCTTTTGTTTTGCTGCCGTGGAAATACCAAAAAGCTCAAGAACCTTATTCATAAGAACGTTGTGCACCTTTCCTCGGCTTCCTGCAAATATAGTGAAGAAATATCAATTCCTATTGATTTTCTATTTAGTTTGCTTGCTACAAGATTTGTCGTGCCGGTTCCACAGAAAGGATCAAATGCGAGTCCGTCCTGGGGGCAGGTTGAAAGTATTGGAATCCGGCACAAATCCTCAGGATAAGGAGCAAAATGCGATTTGCGGTTCTGCGTATCTTCTGGGACGATATCCCAGACATCAGTGGGCTTGCTTCCATTCGGGTGATAGCGAAGAAAGTAATATCCACGTTCTTCAAGCTCCCTTGCGCGGCCCGAAATTGTTGTAGAATCCGAATGCGTCGCTCTTTGCTGGCCACGGATAATCATTCTGAAGTCAGCAATATGGCCCTTCTGAACATCGTAAAGCATATTGTCTAATGCTTGAAAGGCGCTTACCTTTTCCTCTTCGGACAGAACAGAAGATAGTTCAATCTGCCTTTTGTATCTGATCCCGCTAACGCCGGTAGCCGTTATTACCGAGCCGTTTATAACCTTGGATTTGCGGCCATTCGAGCGTATTGCATTATCATCGTAAAAATACCCTTTACTTGATTTAACAAAATGGAAAACAGGTTCATAAACACTGCCAAGTCTATCATTAGTGTTATCGAAGCCGCCTTTCACTTTATTCCAGACAATGTTATTTCTCAAAAACCATTGCTGGTTATCAATCAAAGCAATCGCTACTCTCCAGGGAATGCAGAGTAATGTTTTATCCTTATAGGTATCGCCTAAATTCAGCCAAAATGATCCGGTTGGTTTAAGTACCCTTTTAACTTCGGCAAAGATTGCAAACAATGAACCTAAATAATCTTCATAGTTAGGCTCTAAACCGATTCCGCCATTCTCATATTGCCGTTTGCCCCAATATGGCGGGCTCGTCATGCAAAAATCGAAAGTATTGTCAGGTATTTCGCGAAGCACTTTGAGAGAATCACCTTCGAAAAATATCGGCGAAAAACCGTAGGTCGCCACGTATTCTTCTACTTCATTGCTGAAATTTTTATTAAATATCGGCATTATATCTCTTTCTCATGGTTTGAAAGCGCCCAAATTTTACATAGTTTTTTTTATGGCCTCAAGCAGCCATGGTCAATAATAAAGGAAATGGTTTTCGTCGAGATTTTGGCTTTTGAATACCGTCCTTGTTTTTTCTAAATGTAGCCGGCTTTTTAAAAATAATAAAAGACTTCCACCGGAAGTATGATTGGTTAGACCGGCCTTTGCTTAATAACCCAGCTATACTGAATGCCTTCATCGTGACCCTGCACGCTATGGCACCTTCTCCAACCTTTTCTGCGCTTCCCTCTTCCCGATCATAGAAATTATAAAAATCACCTTTCAGACGCTCTTGAATTCCAGACCGGTTTTTCCGGGAAATCCCTCCGAGACGTATCTTTCCCCGCAGGATCAGGACGTTTTTTCCTCGTTATACCACCCATTAACCGCCCTTCGAATGTCCTTCAAACCGCATTTTTTCCGGCTGTTTTTGGCGAAAGAGGGCCACCTAAACGTGCGACTGTTCAGCGACCGGGTAAGAGGTTTATGCCACCGGGGAGGGTCGTTTATTATTTTCAAGAGACCCGTTGGATGCATTAACTTCGCAGAAAGCTTTTCAAACAAAGCCAGAGAGATACGATGATAAACCGTTCAACGATGGCGGCAGTGGTATTATTATCGGCATCGGCGTTTGGCCAGGTACGCGTGCAACCGGGGGTTGTTATTGGTTTTGGAATGTTTAAGTATTCGGACTCATACACTAATCCTCTCTTAAACTATTCGGACAATAGCAAAACAGGCTTGCTCGGTGGTGGTGTAATTGATATCGCATTCAACGGATATCTATCTCTTGGGTCTGCAATAGAGTATTTAGAAAGAGGAGGCTCTTACGCCACGGAAGATGATTTTACCAACACAACCATCTCCACGACGGATAACCTGGATTATCTTGAAATACCGATAAATTTGAAAATGAAATACCCGATGGCATTCAATGTAACACCCTATGCATTAGCAGGATTAAATCTTGGATATCTACTGAGCGCAACGCAATCAGTTACTGATGCTATTGGAACGACTCAAATGGATATTAAAAGTGAAATGAGTTCCGTCGCATATGGGTTTAATCTCGGCGGCGGAGCGGAATGTAACACGGGACCGGTGATTTCGTACTTTGAGCTGAATTACATGTATAATGATGATGGCATGATCAACATTCCCGGCATTGGTAATGCAATACGACATAATAATGGTTTTGAATTTAAAGCGGGCATCAGGTTCAAGACGTGAGCGTCTTTTTCCTGCCCTCGATCCATGAATGGATTACCGTGCCCCGGTGGTCAAAACCCCTCCCGATTTATTCAAAGAGCCCGGCAAAAATTAAAATTCCCCGCAGGATCAGGACGTTTTATAGCCCGTTAAACCACCCATTAACCGCCCTCCGAAGACCCTTTAAACCGCATTTTTCCGGCTGCCTCTGGCCGGAAAAACCCGGTCGTTTCGGGACGTCAGGGCCGGTTCATTCGCCTCATTTTCCTGCCAAAACGATCGCTTTTTTGGTAGTTTTTTGGTACTTCTGGTACTTTTTTGAAGGGTGGAAAAAGAGCCGTTTTTCTTGACAAAATGCGTGTTTTTCCGGGTCCGCGGTCGAGCCGCTCCGCCGGGTGTTTCGGCCTCACGCTTTTCGGCATGGGGATTGATAAGGAGAGCGGCAGGCTCCATTTTTGTATCAAACACATGGGCACCGAAACCTGATGCAACCACACCGTCGAACCACGATAGTCACCGATCGGGGTGAAGAAGCGGAAGCCATCGCCCCGGTCATCATCTCCGCGAGCCGGTCCACGGATATCCCGGCTTTCTACGGGTCATGGTTCATGAACCGGCTCGAAAAGGGCTATGTGCGCTGGGTCAATCCGTGGAACGGGCGATCGAGCCATGTTTCGCTCGGCGAGGCGCGGCTCATCGTGTTCTGGACCAAGAACCCCGCTCCATTCCTTCCGTTTCTGAAGGAGATCGAGCGCAGAAGCATCCCCTGTTACTTTCATTTCACGCTGAACGATTACGAACCGGAAGGGCTGGAGAGAGGCGTCCCGCCCCTCGAAGAACGGATTGCAACCTTCCGGCGGCTTGCCGGCATGATCGGCCCCGGGCGCGTTCTCTGGCGCTTCGATCCGCTCATTACGACGCCTTCCCTCGGACCGGAACGGCTCCTGGCCAGAATCCGCCGGATCGGCGACCGGATCGCGGATTGCACGGAGCGTCTGACCATCAGTTTCCTGACCGAGTACGCGAAGGTGAAGCGCAACCTGCGAAGCGCGGGAATAGTCTCAAACGGCTGGAACAACGGAAACCGGGCCGCTCTCCTGGGGCCTCTTGCGGAATACCTGGCCGACTGGAATATTCAGGGGGTCACCTGCGCGGACGAATCGAAGAATGAGCGTTTCGGGCTTAAGGAGGGAAAATGTATCGACGACGGTCTGGCACGGCGGCTGTGGGGAACCGACGAACGCCTGGTGCGCTTCCTGGACTCCTGCGCGGGGGTAAAAGACACGGGCCAGCGCCCCGGCTGCCGGTGCGTTCCCAGCAAGGATATCGGCAGGTATGACACCTGCGGCCACGGGTGCCGCTACTGCTATGCGAATGCTTCGCCGCAGGCGGCTCTCGATAACCGCGCCGCGGCATCCGATGATGCCGATGCAATTATCGGGTAGCCGGAAACGCCATCATTGCAGGAGTTACTCTTCGGGCGTTTCCCCCCTGTTGCCGGCGTTACCTTCCGTCTCTTCATCATCCATACCCGATTCGGATGCCGCCGCGCTCCATTGCGGCAGGTCGGCCTTTACCGATTGCTTGCCGCCATGGTCCCGTGAAGCGTAGTGTGACAGGCTGCTTCGCTCAGGCTTCCCCCTGCCGCCCTTCGATTCAAGGAATGCGGCCGCTTTATTCTGATTCATATGAGAGGCGCGGGAAACCGCGGTTTCTTCGAGCTGATCGACGGCATTGATCTTCGCACCGTGAGCGATAAGCGCCTCAAGAACCTTCACATGTCCCTGCTCGGCGGCGAGCATGAGCGGCGTCGTTCCCTTTACTTTTCCTCGGGAATTAACGGAAGCGCCCTTGCCGATAAGGTAGGTAACCACCTGCAGGTGCCCCTCTTCGCAGGCGCGCATGAGCGGCGTATAACCGACCTTATCCGCCAGATCGACCTTCGCGCCCTTTTCAACCAGAAATTTTACCACGTCGATATGGCCGGCCCATACGGCTTCCAGAAGCGGCGTCCGACCGCTTCCGTCGGCGACATTGACATCGACCCCTTCGGCGATGAACTTCTTAACCGCGGCAAGGTCTCCCTTGGCAGATGCCCGTAACAGGTTCATACATCCGTCTCCTTCGAAAAATCAGTGGGGGTAATAAGTACGGCAAGGAGAGGGCCGCCTTGCCGCGCTCCGTCTTTAAAGCGCTGATCGTAAAAACGTTGTAAAAATAATTCCTCACCCGGCATCCATGGCCATACCGCAGTGGCGTCACGATCACGCCCCGATGCGCCGACCCCGGGAGTACGGCGCTCGGACTTGACTTTTTTGCCTGCCCTGCAATAGATTAAGGGTATTCATCGTTTCCTGAACGGTGAATCGGTAACCCTAACCACGGAGGTTCATATGGCAAAAGGCATGGATAAGGGAGTCAGTAAATCAAACAAGCCGAAATTAACCGCCAAAGAGAAATGGGATAAAATCAAGGCAAAGAAAGCGGCGAAGGCGGCCGGCGGCGGTATTATTTGAGAGCGGCGGGAGAAGCCGGTACCGTACTCAATCCGAGAGCCTCATAAATCCGCAGGCAGGCGCGGGATCGGTTCAACGTATAAAAGTGAATGCCGCGCGTCCCGTTATCGATAAGATCCCGCACCTGTTCGGTCGCCCACCGGATTCCCACTTTTTCAAAATCATCATCGCCCTCGACCCCGATCAGGGACTTGAGTAGTCGTGCGGGGTATCTGCTGCCCGCTGCGAGATCGGCCATTCGCAGCATCGTTTTCCGCGAAGTAATCGGCATTATGCCGGCCGAGATGGGGATCGTGATCCCCGCGATTTCGCACCGTTCGCAAAAATCGTAGTAATCATGATTATCGAAGAAAAGCTGGGTGCAGAGATAATCCACTCCCGCATCGACCTTCTCTTTAAGATAATCGATCTCCTTGAGCCGGTTGGGCGTATCGGGATGTCCTTCAGGGTATGCCGCGGCGCCGATGCCCATTTCAGGGAAGCGCTTTCGAATGAAGGACACAAGCTGGGCGGCATGATCGAAGCCGTTTTCAGGCCTCGCAAAGTGCGTTTCACCGCGGGGGGGATCACCCCGCAATGCCATGATGTTTTCGATTCCATTCGCCTGATAATTCTCGATGATGTTCCCGATTTCCTTTTGCGTCGATCCGACGCAGGTCAGGTGCGCGACCACCATCAGGTTGGTTTCCTTTTGAATCCGCACCACGAGGTCGCGGGTCAACTCCCGGGTAGATCCGCCCGCGCCATAGGTGACGCTTACCCATGTCGGCTTGAGCGGCGCAAGATCGGCTATCGCCGAAAAAAGCCTTTCCGCCGCCGCCGCATCCTTTGGCGGAGAAAACTCAAAACTGAAAACAGCGCCATCCTTGTTGAAAACTTCGCTGAGACGCATGAAAAAAATTACCCTCCGCGACAAGACTCATGTGTCATCCGTTATTGCATAAAAATAAGCCCCTCCCTGCAACCGGCGGGAGGGGCTTTTTAACAGCGGCGAAATTGAGTGCAGTCTTTCTCTATTTGCGGCGTGCATCACTCCGATGTTTGCCGAGCTGTGCTGATCGCTGTAGCTCGATTTGCCGCTGCCCGCGTAGTGCAGAAAAACAACGACCCGATATACTCCCGGAGCTACCGTCATGCCGCGACCGTTTGCGCCGCTCCAGTATATCGCGGGCCGAACGATGGCGCCGCTACCGACAAGATCCGCCACCGACTCGCCGCTCGTGGACCCGGTTCCGTTATCCAGTATCCACTGTGTCCCGTTGTAATAAATGAAACGATTGTTTTTGCCCGATATTACAAGATTCCCGAGAATATCGTAAACGGCGACCGAGGCTTGCACGGTAATGCCCGTATCGTGAACATTCGGCACCGTCACGTCAAAGGTCATCTTTACCCCTCCTCCACGACTGCTCACCGGGTCGCTGCCGTTATTGCCGTTATCCTGAATGACCAGATTCGGAGCTCCGCTTACCGTTCCCGGATGGCGCATGGGGTTCGGCGAAACGATGATGGGCCCGGCAGGCGGTGAGTTGAAGGTAACGGGCGCCTTCCGGTTATTGGCGTCGGGCAAATTTCCATAGAGATCGCTTATCTGAGCCCGCGCCGAATCGATGGAGAAGAAGCGCGTGCCCAGCGTTATATTGCTGTCATTGGACATGAAGAATACCGCCTGGCTGTCGTTTGTCTCCGGCGACAAGGCCTGGATACCGCTCAGCAGCGTGGAATCCCTTACGGTATCGGACGGGGAAACGAGTTTCCAGACGTCGAAGAGTACGGACGGCGGGGTTACTCGTGTTCAGTGCGCGGATCGGTTCGCTGAACGTCACGGTCATCTGATCCTGCATGTAGCCGGCGTTTGAAAGTTTCTGCTTGACAACTTTGGCGATAACCGGTCCGGCGCCGTCCAGCGCGGTGATGGAGGGCGAGGCGCCGATGCCCGCCGGGAAGAAATTCGACATGGTGATATCCGGCCTCCACCCGGTCTGAAACACCCCGTCGGGATGGCTGTTATTAATCGTCACTGTCCAGATCGAATCGTTCGACTGGGTCGGAGTGACGATGCCTTTCACGGAAAGCGCGGCAAGCGGGTCGGGAGGGGTGATCGTCATCGCGGCGGCGAATGCGGCGATGCCAGCCGAGTCGGATGGCAATTGCACTTTCCTGCTGAAGATCAACTCGAAATGGTCGAGATACCCGGTCCCGTCCCAGTCGCCGGTAATCGCGGAAGCAAGCATTGCATTGGCCGCCTTGATGACGATATGGACGCTGTCGGAATACGCGTGGACGATGTTGTCCGCATAGGTGGTGTCATAGATCGCCACCAGATACCCGTTTTCAGAATCCGACAGTGGCGCTGTAAAAGACGGCGCCTTGACCGACAGTGTCGACGGTTGGGGCATGGAGGTTGCCGGTTACATGCCAGTTGCTGCCCATTGCCCCGATACTGTTACCATATTGATCGTATCCCCGTGAAAAGTAGGTATTGGACGGCGGGATATCGTTGGAGAGGGTATCCACGTGTATCGGCGTTCCGCCCTGGGTCTCCATCCGCAGGCTGGCAATCGGGCCGGGCAGGAGTTGAAACTGCGGGCTGACGCCGGTAATCGGGGTCGCCGTTCCGCTCGATTTCAAACTCACCGAAATCTGGTGCGTTAAAACGACGAAATCCGAATCGGGCGGAGCATTGTACAAAGTGAAATTAATCGTATCCACCCCGTTGGTGAAGGTTTCGGAACAGGGATCGGGCGGAATGTTGTCGAGCATGACGTGGACGGTCGGATCACTGGCCGCGATCAGGAAAGGATCGGGTTTGCCTCCCGAACCCCTGCTGTCGGCATAATATGCCCCTCCGCCGGACGAAGTAGTAAAAACCGTGGTTGGTATATTCACGGGATTTCCATGCACATCCTGAAGAATGACGAGGCCTTTTATCGGCTGCCCCGCCACGCACTGGTTCAGGGGGGTAAGAATCTGAATCGCCGCTTTGACCGCGTTGCCGGGCGTGAACCGTACCGGCAGCGTGTCCGGCGTGGTGAGTGAATCATTGCCCATGGTCACCCGTATCCATCCGGTCCCGGTGTCCGTGGGCGCCACCAGGAAACTGGAGGCGGGCTGGCCCGGCGGAGTCAGGCCCGCGAGACCGGGAGAAACCTGCCAGGTTGCCGAAACATTGACCCAGAGCGCGGTATCGGTACGCAACGCCTGGACATAAATACTGCTGTCCTGATTTGTATTCAGGACAAGCGGAGCGGTGATATGGGGGCCCACATTCCCGCCGACGACGATCCTGAGCGCCTTGTACCCATAGGGAAGACTCAGTACCAGGCAGGTATCGCTGAAGCCTTTCACATCGGTTGCAAAAAGCCGTGCCGTGCCGGCCGCGTTCCGGTATGCAAGAACCTGGCCGATGTTTGGATTATACAGCCTCACGCTGACGACCGAGGTGTCGGGAATGGCGCCCCACTGCGTGATCGTATCGTAGCCCACCGCGTTCTGGAATCGATCGCGCAAAATCGCATAGACGCTTCCGGTCGGGGAAGTTGATGGGATGAAGAGCGTGTCGCACGGGTTCGGAATGTGCGGATCGAATGCGGGGCTCTTTTCAAGCACCATATGCGATGCGGTGTCGGCGCGAACGCGGATGAGAACCGTATCCTTCGGGGAAAGAGTCGTACTCTGCGTAAATTGCACGATGACATAGGCGCTGTCAAAAGACCTGGTGTCGGTGAAATGCTGCAGCACCCCGGACAGGGAATCGAGTGAATTATTCAGGACGCCGCCCTGCGGATTCGCCGCGCTCCACTTGAAATACGGACTGAACGCGGTATTGTCGTAGGGCGCGAGGTAGTTGCCATTGCGGTCAAAAACCTTGGCGTCCATCAGGAACGGCCTTCCTGCAATTGCGGCAACGGCCGTTGCGGGATTGGGGAAAGGCGTAACGGTGGCGCTCGGCGGGCCCATGGAGTCGTAGAGAACGACGGTGGCGGGCGAACCCGGCAATGCAATAATGTTAACCGTGTCCGGGATGGCGCTGCCTGCCGAAACGATGATTTTGCCGTTGCCGGATGTTCCCGGAGAAAAAGTCCATTCGTGAGTATTGGCGGCCGATTGGTTTGCGGTACCGGAATTCGACAGATACGCCCAGTTGGCGATTATTGAAGTGCTGGCGCTCCAGCCGCCGCTCACCAGCGCCGCAACCTCAAGAGAGGTGTCCTGATCCGAGGGGATCCTGAGGGTATCATTACCATGAAGCGAATCGGCGACGGTATTGTTGACAACGATGAGGAGCCTCGTATAGGAATAAGCCTCGAGCGCGACATTAACGGTATCATACTCGTTGAGATTATTGACGTTCGTCGCAACGACCTTCGCCGTTCCCAGCGTGGCGCCCGGCGCGCGGTTAACCTGTCCCTGACCCAGCATGGAAAGAGGGCCCTGCTGCGCCGAGACGATCGGCGTGTTAAGCGAAACCCATTGGGCATTCGGACACATTGAGACGAAGTTCGAATCCTTATCGCGCAGCACGGCCCAGGCATAAAGCACCGTGTCGTTTTGACCGAACCTGAGGGTATCCGGGGGAGAGATCGGATGGTCGCCGTCCAGCAGGTTGCTCGTCGGGGTCGTGCTCGGAACTATTTCCGAAGCCTCGATGAGCAGTTGGGTGGCCGCCCCGGGTTTCACATAGATCTCCGCGGAAGTCGAAACCGGGGATCCGGATTGGCTGATCGTCGCGGTAACCTGGTAAAGGCAGTAGGCCGAATGCGGCGTAAAGCTGGTGATATGGCCTTTTTTTGCGGCAAGAACCGTATCGGTGCCGCTGCCGGCGGGCCCGCTCACCTTGACAATAGTCCAGTGGATGACCGAGTCGGTTGGTGAGGTTTCGTACTGGCTGAGCCAGTTCCCGAGACTGTCGAACGCCTTGGCATCGATCGTATCGGACGCTTCGGAGGCGATGGTATCGATCGCCGGGAAGATCATGGTCGGATCCGGCGCCCCGGCCTGCCGGTAGAGGGTCAGGCGGCTCACCCCTCCGGGGATGAAAACGCACGGTATCGAGTCGGCGAGAGTACCGGTCGGTACGAGAAGGGTGATTTTAATCCTGCCGGTCCCGACGCTGTCGGCGGTAAACCCCCAGTTATTGACATTTGACGGCGCGGCCGGATTCAGAATCAGTCCGGCGGTAGAGGACCAGTTGACCGCCACCAGCTGGTTGGGTTGCCCGTTCGACGGCACCCCGAATGCATAGAGGGTGCTCGAGGAACCCACCCGGACGGTGTCGCTCGTGAGGTGGGTTCCCTGTGCATTGCAGATCTGGATCGCGGTATAGGTATAGCTCGCGCAATTGACCGGCAGGGTATCCCGTTTATTGTTGACGGTGTCGTAGGCAATCACCGAATCCATGCCGGTAACGGTACGCAGCCTCTTCGCGATGGTGCACTCCCCCACCGCAGGGGTATCGGCATGCACCGTCGTAAGGGCAGTGTTGGTGCTTGACCACCGTGAAGCGGTGGCATAGGAGATATAATTGCTGAACGTATCGACGAGCACGCCATAGGCACGCCCAAGGCTGTCGGTCGAGGCGATGGTAAGCACGCTTAATGGCGTCACATCCGAGGAATCACTGATATTGGAACTCCCCACGATCACCAGACGTTTAATCGCTCCCGGCAGGATTCTGCGCAGAATCGAGTAGGAAAGAGACTGCCATTTTGCGGTGATCAGCACATTCTGCCAGGCCTGCGTTGTTCGGAAGACGCCGAAATAATTCGTCGAATCCAGCACGGTAGTGCCGGCGACCGGAGAGACGGTCCAGGTGATCTGCGACATGAGAGAGGAGGTATTCGACAAGGGCTTCGACATGAAAAACAGTTTTGCGTAGAGCGTGTCGGTACTGCCGGCGGTCACCGAATCCGCAATGTAGGGCGACTGCGGCAGGGCGACATTCTGCGCGCTCGGGGTATCGGGCCTGTGATAGATGGCAATGGCGGTAGGGAGGCCGATACCGAAAACCACCCTGATGGAATCGTTCTTCGGTCCGCCGACGACCGGCCAGGATATCCAGATATATCCCTGCCCGGTGTCGGTCGGAGAAACGGACCATGAACTTTGTGATACAGGAGCAGGCTTGGTCATCGTGAGGCTCGGCGAATTGAACCAGTTTACCGAGAGGAGGTCCCATCGGGTTGAGCCGGTCCTGTGCCCGAGCGCATACAGGGTGATACTGTCGGGTGACATGAGGGCCAGCGGGTTCAAACCGTTGGTATCATAGGCCCCGGTCGTCGGGTTGAATACTTCGATGCGCAGGGTATCGTATCCCCTTCCGATGCTCGTGACCGCCACCGTATCTTTTTTATTCGTGGGAACATCGGTTGCGATAACGAGGTTCGTCCTGCCGGTCGTATCGCTCCCTTTTTTGATGATTCCCTCGCCCAGTTCCTTATTGCCGGGCGTTATGGAAACGACGGTGGTATCGTTGGGCACCATCGACCAGGAAAGCGTGGTGTCGAAGGAAATGTAGTTCTGGAATTTATCGCGCCACACCACATACCCGGTATCGTAGGGCTGGCCTGAACCCATGGTGATGGCCTCGGTCGGTCCTCCGAGCGGATTGTCGCTGTTCGGGCTGGTTATCAGCGGCGTGGATGAGTTTTCGATGACGATGTGATCCGGAAGGTTCGGCTTGATATAAACATAGCTGGTGCATGCGAAACTGCTTGTTGCATCGACATAGGATGCAATGATGTCCGCGGTGCGGAGCGCCTCGGTGGCCGTGAATTTTACTGAATCTTCCTGGTTGTTGGGATAAGCAGGGAGGACTCGCCCGTTGGGAGAAAGAAGGTAATCGCCCGCTCTCACCGAAGTATCTTCGGCCCAGTGGATCAAATTGCTCTTCGCCGGGACGTTCTGTCCATCCTGATCGAGCACGCTGCCGATGATCGGGATACTGTCCCCCGCCGTCAGCGTATCATGTTGCGGAATGCTCATGGTGATGTTCTTCGGCTGCACCAGAATGATATTCGTGGTGATCTTGAGATCCGCGCCGGTAGGATTGCGCTCGCAGTAATAGAGATCGAAGTTATAATAGCCGCCGTTGACCAATCCCGGCAGGCTATCGAGGTACACCGAGTCGGAGGTCTCGCTTTTTACGCCGCCGAGATCCATGACCAGATTCCCGTTGATAAAGCACCAGAGGTCATCGTCTCCGGAGAAGACGAATTTAAGTCCCTTGCCGCGCTGGTACAGGACCTTGGTGTGCATCTCCATGGCATAGCCGAAATTGTGGTTGTGAGTGGTTTTTCCATAATAATCGGGCTCATCGGTGATGGTCGCCGTGGGAAAGCCGGAGCCGTACCCGCGTCCGTCGAGCGGGAAAAACCCGAAGCTGTCGTGAGGAAAGTGATCCCCCGAAATTTTCATGGTGGAGGTATCGGCGACAAACCGGTACAGGGAGGTGTTCGCTCCGCTGCCGTTCTTTACACTGATAAGCGGAATGGAGTCGTAAACGATGACGTTGGCAAAGGGATTGGTGGAATCATAATTCGGACCGACGTATTCTCCGGTGCGGGCTTTCCATGAGGGAAGAGCGGCCCCGCTTTTCTGCGCCCAGTACCAGACGGGGTTCTTCGGGGTTCCGATTCGGGGTCCGGAGAATGGACTTCCCGGCGGTGCGGCAGCCTGGCCGGAATCGCACGAGAAAACACAATTTGAATCGTACCCGACGCGGGTGGCGGCGTTCATATGCCCGCTGACGCGGAACCAGTTCACCAGATGGCAGGCGCACGGATAGAGCGGCGCCGCGGTTTTGCAATCCAGCGCCGTCACCGGCAGAGGCTTGCGGTCGCCGGAAAGGGCGGTATCGACGACCATTCCCGGAACCGGGAGGGAGGCGCCGCCGGCCGATGTGGAAACGCAGATTCCGCCGGAAAAGGTGAAGTCCGTGTCACGGGGGTTCGCGCCATCCGGGGCGCCCGTCGTATAAGGCCCGATGCTGCTATGATAGTCATACAGAATCACCCGGACCCAGGTCGTATCGGGATAAACCTGCGCACTCGAATTCTCCGCGAAAAACAGCGAAAAACTCAGGAATACAAACAGTGTCGTCGAAAACACCGACCATCGGACCTTGCCAGCATTTTTCATCGAAATACCTCTCAAGGATATTGTGCAACTATGATTGTGCGCATAACATTCTATAATTTTAGAAAGTTTGCGGAAAAAATGCAACCATGCTAGAAACTTAATTAATATAATAATTGTTACCTTCATAAATTAAATATTTTATCGCATGATAGGCGTCATCAGTCGATAGTGCCACGACGGGTGATCGATGATCTCCCCGCCGGATGCCCCGCTTTCCGGGGGCGTGCGCCATCGGGCGGAAGCGGTATTCCGGGTTCGCCGGAACATTGCTGGCAATTTTCCATCGCGCGTTTCGTATATTTTACTTCGCTTATCGGCAGGTTGCAGTGCAGAACAACGCCTGAGATTTCACCATATCATCGGAAAGGGAGCAAAAACAATGGGACAATGGTCGAGGATAGCGCTTTGCATTGCAGGGTGCGCGGGTGTGGCTTTCAGCCAGATCATCACCTTCAACGGCCCGATGCCGTGGGTAACGCAACGAAACGATTCGATAACGGTGCGGGCGCAGGTCGATACCGGCCAGATCAAAAAAAAGGAGTTCACCGTTTCGATCGACCTTGTCAATGACCGAGGCCGGGAGGAGTCCCTCGCGAAAAAATCCTTTCCCATCAATGATTATACGGTCGAATTCCCGGTCGGGGCTCTTAAGCAGCACCTTGTCGGCGGCCGTTCCTTTATTAAAATCGACTGGTCCATAAGCGAAACTGCCAATAAAGGTTCAATTGCCCCGATCGGCATCGTCGCACTCGATAACCTTCCGCAGGCCCAACTCCTTACGGTACTGCACGCGGCGGAAGGGGTCGATCCGGCAGGCATCGCCTCGGCGTTGAAAGAAGATGATTTTAAAACCGCCGGTTCGGCGAATTTTGCCTTTGCCTGGAATAAAGGCGCTTTCTATGTTGTTGTGCGGAAAGCCGGGAATCCCGCCGCCGGCGCCGTTCGTTTTGCCTTTGATGGGAAAAACGGCAAAAATGCCTTCCTCTCATTCGCGGATCGTGTCGTAACCTATGATGCGGAAAAGGATTCGCTCTTCGGGCTCCATTATTCCCAGCAGCTTTCCGGCGATACGCTGAAGTATAGCGAAAAACCATGGCCGAATGAATTGACAAAAACTGCGGTGAACGATAAAATCGTCATCCGGGTGCCGTGGTACGATATCGGCATCGTTCCGTTCGACGGACGACGGTTCGGCCTCGGCATCGTTACCTTCGATGCCGCGGGAGTCCAGATGGACGCCCTGCCGAAGAACGCCGATTTTTATGACCCCGGCACCTGGTGCGATGTCGAGCTGGCGAAGTAGCGAGGATTGCGTCATATAAAAGGTATTTTGTCAATTTACGGTGGCTGTAGCCCAATTGGTTAGAGCCCTGGATTGTGGTTCCAGTTGTTGTGGGTTCAAGTCCCATCAGCCACCCCAATTTATTACGTAAAAAAGCACGATCCAATCGGAAGCGTGCGTTTTTTGTCGGGTGCTTTAATAATTCAGCCTTCCAAGGCGGGCTTCAATGAATCAATCTCCTGAAAATCTCAACACCTATCTTGACAAAAAATTGGAGCGCATCGGGTCGGCCGGCAACCTTTTCGGTCGTTTGATCGGGGTTTTCGGCCGACACCTCTCCAAGGTAATCGTCGCGGCAGGGGTGTTGCTCGTCTTCGGCACCGCGGTTTTTCTCTGGTCGCTCGGCCAGGGTCTGAAAAAGAAAAAATAGCCCATCGGGATTTCCCTCTCGGATGAACGTTCGCTCCCCGCGGCACGGCATTCGTATTTTTGATGAATCGGGCACACCATTATGGATACTACCATTCTGATTACGGGCGGTACCGGAGCAATGGGACGCGTCCTCGTCGGGAAATTTCTCGACCAGGGGATCCCGGTCCGTGTCCTGACGCTGCCGGGCGATCCACATGCAATCGGCCTTCAGAAGAAAGGGGTGGACGTGCGCTTCGGCAACAGTGCAAATGTCGCCGACTGCCGGGGACTCTGCGAAGGCATCACTACCGTTCTTCACCTCGCCGCAATCATCATCACCGAGGATAGTTCCCTCTACACCTCGGTAAATGCCGGCGGCACGCGAAACCTTATCGCCGAGGCGGAAGCGTCAGTGGTTTCACACTTCATTCACATCTCTTCCGCTTCGGTGGTCTATCCTAAAACCACCCCCTATTCCGTCTCCAAGCGAGTGGCGGAAGAATTGGTCAAAAAATCGAGGATATCCTGGACCATTGTCCGGCCCACCCTGATTTACGGGAAAAAGGGCGGCCAGGAGTTCGATATGTTCCTCGATTACCTGCGCCGCTTTCCGGTCGTGCCTTTTATCGGCCGGGGCGGTTCGCTCAAGCGACCGGTGTTCGTCGAGGATGTAGTTGACGGACTCTTTACCCTCGCATGCATGAGGCTGGGGACCGGCAAGGTCTACAATTTCAGCGGCCCGGAGACGATATCCATCATCGACTTCGCACGGTTCTGCCTGTTGCTTCTGAACCGGGCCCATAAACCGATCGTTTGTTTGCCGGTCGGGCTGTGCCTTGCGATCGCGGCGATAATGAAGCGCACGCTGAAGCACCCGCCGCTCAAATGGAGCGTGATCGCGGGCATAACGCAGGATGCGAACCTCGATCCGGCGGAAGCGGTGAAAGATTTAGGCTATGCTCCGCGAAGTCTTGAAGAAATGCTGCCGGGATGCTTTCCGAGAAAATAATAATAAAGCAAAAGCATTAATCCTGGCGTTCCATTCTGCAACATCCCTCCGCTTCACTATGAAATGAATTTGCATCCTCGTTTTATGCAAACGCTTAAATTCCACCGGGTACGCCATTTTTCTCGTTGGCATGGCATTTGTATTTTCAGTAGGAGAATCGTATGCGTGCTCGCGGCTGTTTAGTGGCCGGGGCAATGTAATTGAGGCAAAAAAAAGGCAAAATTAATTCAACAATAAAAGGCGGATTAAAGAAAAAGGAGCGCTTTATGGGAAAAGTAATAGGCATCGACCTGGGGACCACCAACTCCTGCGTTGCCGTGATGGAGGGAGGCAAGCCGGTCGTCATTTCCAATTCTGAAGGCGGCAGAACCACGCCATCGATCGTCGGATTCACGAAAACCGGCGAAAAGCTCGTTGGAGCAATTGCCAAGCGCCAGGCCATCACCAACCCCGAGAACACCGTTTATTCCATCAAGCGTTTCATGGGACGTCGCCATAACGAGGTGGAGTCCGAGGAAAAGCGGGTTCCCTACCATATGGTGGGCGCACCCGAGGAATCGGTCAAGGTGCGGGTCATGGACCGCGACTACACCCCGCCCGAAGTCTCGGCCATGATTCTTCAGTACATGAAGAAAGCCGCCGACGACTATCTCGGCGAAGAGGTTAAAGAGGCGGTCATCACCGTGCCCGCCTACTTCAACGATGCGCAGCGCCAGGCGACCAAGGATGCCGGACGCATCGCCGGACTCGATGTCAAGCGAATCATCAACGAACCGACCGCGGCGGCGCTCGCCTATGGCCTGGAAAAGAAGCGCAACGAGAAGGTGGCGGTGTTCGATCTCGGCGGCGGTACCTTCGATATATCCGTACTCGAAATCGGCGAAGGTGTCTTTGAGGTCAAATCCACCAACGGCGATACCCACCTCGGCGGCGACGATTTCGATAAGGTCATCATGGACCATATTGCCGAAGAGTTCAGGAAGAGCAATGGAATCGACCTGCGTAACGACCGCATGGCGCTCCAGCGGCTCAAGGAGGCGGCGGAGAAGGCAAAAATCGAACTCTCCTCTGTCCATGCAGGCAAATATCAACCTGCCGTTCATTACCGCCGATGCGAGCGGACCCAAGCACCTCGACCTTGTCCTCACCCGGGCGAAACTCGAAACGCTCGTGCAGCATCTCATCGACCGTACCGTCGAGCCGTGCCGCAAGGCGGTCGAGGATTCGCACCTGTCCATAAGCCAGATCGATGAGGTGGTGCTCGTCGGCGGCGCGACCCGCATGCCGGCGGTGCAGCGGAAGGTGGAGGAGATTTTCAAGAAGGTGCCGAACAAGAGCGTGAACCCGGACGAGGTGGTTGCGGTCGGCGCCGCGATTCAGGGCGCGATCCTCACCGGCGATCAGTCGGTGAAGGATGTGCTTCTCCTCGACGTGACCCCGCTCTCGCTGGGCATCGAAACGCTCGGCGGCGTCATGACCAAGCTCATCGAGCGCAACACCACGATTCCTACCAAGAAGAGCCAGATTTTTTCAACGGCGGCCGATGGCCAGACCGCGGTTACGATCATGGTCTACCAGGGCGAGCGCGAAATGGCGGAGCATAACCGCCTGCTGGGCAAGTTCGATCTCATCGGCATCGCGCCGGCGCCCCGCGGGGTGCCGCAGGTCGAAGTCACCTTCGACATCGATGCCAACGGCATCATGAACGTGAGCGCCAAGGACCACGGCACCGGCAAGCAGCAGCAGATCCGCATCGAATCGTCGAGCGGCCTCAACGAAAGCGATATCCAGCGCATGGTCAAGGATGCCGAGGCCAATGCCGAGCGCGATAAGGAGGAGAAGGAGAAAATAGAGGTCAAGAACCATGCCGAACAGCTCGTGTACCAGACCGAGAAGATGCTCACCGAATCCGGCGACAAGATTCCCGCCGAGGTCAAGAGCCGGTACCAGTCGGCCATAAGCGACCTGAAGGATAAAATCAACGGCGGAGACCCGAAGGCGATCAAGTCGAGCATGGACGCCATGATGAAACTCTCCGAGGAGCTCTACAAGCACGCGCCCTGGAGCGGGAGGACCGGGGGGCGGTCCGGGTGCGGATGGCATGGGCGGTCAGCAGTTTTACGGCGGCACGCCGGGCGGCGATCAATCGGGCCCGTCGCAGGGACCGGATGTCGGAGGCGCGGGTGACGGTAAGGGTAAGGGGAAAGACGGCGCGGTGGATGCGGATTATGAGGTGGTGGACTGACGCCTCACCCGCCCTGCTGGAAGGCGGCAGGCAACTTGTTGACCTCACCCGCCTGCCGGAGCCAGCAGGCAACCTGTTGACCTCACCCGCCTGCCGGACCAGCAGGCAACCTCTTAACCTCACCCGCGCGAAGCGCGCGACCTCTCCTGAAGAGAGAGGTGAGAATGCGCAAGGGGAATTACTACAAAAATGTACTTCAAAAGGGACTCAATCATCGCGTCCCCTTTTTTCTGAAACTCGACTTCGATTTTAACACGAAGCCTCCACTTATTTTTTGCCATTTCGTCAAGTAAAAAGGTCGTTTTGTTTGGCATTATTGCTATTATCAGAGACTGCTTGAGACATGAAAATTCTTTAACCATATATATCATCTTGCATTTCAATATGTTACACAGCATCAAGCACTAAACGTTGGGACAGCACAGCAATAGAACCCGGGGCGGCCCTGCGTGTTTTTAAGCCGGTTAGCATCAGTTGAGAGG
>CAWJXL010000024.1:0-26502 GCA_963846695.1 uncultured Fibrobacterota bacterium
ACTCGACCAATGTCATTATCCGCGGCAACCTTCTCGAAAACATCGGCGGCGACTGCATCAAGCTCTGGGGCACGAATCACGGCCTCGTCGAGCACAACGTGGTGAACGGCGGCCACATGCGGGCAACCGACCCGGCAGCCGGAATCTGGCCGTTCTCCTCCGACAGCTGCACCATTCAGTTCAACGAAGTCACCGGCATGATCGGGTGCAACGACGGCATGGCCTACGATGTCGATTATGCGACACGGGGAACGATCATGCAGTACAACTACAGCCATGACAACCAGGGCGGCTTCATGCTCATGTGCAGCCCGAGCACCAGCTACTGCGACCGGTTCATCATCCGGTACAATATCAGCCAGAACGACGGCATAAGCCGCTCCGCTTACCCCTACCCCGGCGCGGGGTACCGCGAGGGCGCGACCTTTACCGTGGGCGGCCAGGCGACCAACGGCTTGATTTATAACAATACGATCTACATCGGGGCGAAGCGGAACATCCCGCTCGTACGGACGTGGCAATGGGACAACGGGGTGCCTTCCAATAACCTTTTCGCAAACAACATGTTCTATGTGGATACCGCATGCACGGCGAGCTACTCCTTCGAAACAGCAAATACCACCACTGTTTTCAAACACAATCTCTACTATGGCGCCTTCATAAATAAGGCGGATGATTCCGGAAGCGCGATTCTGCCGAAGCCGGTGGACTCGGAGGCGATCGACCTGCGACCCGCGTTCGTGAGTCCGGGTGGCGCATCGAGCGGCCTCGTCTCGTGCGGCGCATACAAGCTGGTCGCGGCAGACACCCGCCTGGCAACCGGGCTCGTGATGACAGGCAACGGCGGCCGGGATTTCTTCGGCGACAGTGTGCCCGCTACCGCCTCACCCTATGTGGGGGCCGACCAGTTCACCGGCGCAACAGGTGTTGACTTTTCAGAACTCCCCTCCGGGTGGTGCAGCGGGCCGACGATGCAGGTGCGGACATCTCGTTCACACGGCTGTGCCGAGGTGCTGGCATTCCTGCCTGAAACCGGAAGGGCCAGGCTTTGGCTGGTCGATGCACGGGGGCGGCTGCTCACCACGCTCTTTGAAGGGACGATCAGGGCGGGGGAGCGGTGCTTCACCCTTGACCTTGCCCGCTTCCCGCCGGGCGTTATGTTTGCAAAACTTTCGACCGCCGGTGGCGGCTTTGCCGCATCGGTGATCGTAACGTGCCGCTGAAGCCCGGCTTCGGACGGCGCCGGTAATTATGTATCTTTAGGATCGCTATTGTTGCAGCGCTCCTCACCCCGTACTTAGTTCAAGAATTTGTTTTAAGGCCCCATGATACCGATCATTGCCATAGTCGGCAGGCCTAATGTGGGCAAGTCAAGCCTGTTTAACCGTATCCTTCGCAAACGGGCCGCCGTGGTCGACGATCTGCCCGGCGTTACCCGGGACCGCAATTACCGCCCCTTTACCTGGGAGGACGGCCGGTTCACCCTCGTGGACACGGGCGGCGTCACAATGCAGGGGCGGGAGGCGCTCCACCGCTCGATCAACGGGCAAGTCGATCTCGCCGTGAAGGAGGCTTCGGCGGTGCTTTTCGTCGTGGAAGCGGGCACCGGCGTCACCGCCGAGGACGAACATATCGCGAGACTTCTGCGAAAGCGGGCCGCCGACAAAACGATTCTCGTCGTCAATAAGGCGGAATCGCCGCGCACGCAGTTCGAAATCGACGCGTTCCGCAATCTCGGGCTTGGCGAGCCGCGGCCGGTATCGGCGCTGCACGGCAGCGGGGTGGCCGACGTGCTCGATGTAGCCGCACGACTCGCGACACGGCTCGGCATTCCCGGTGGCGCCACGGAGGACGAGAATCCCGTCGCTTTACGGATCGCCATCGTGGGGCGTCCGAACGTCGGCAAATCGTCCATCGTCAATAAGCTGCTGCGACGGGAGCGGATGATCGTGAACGACGCGGCCGGGACCACGAGAGATTCGATTGACTCTCCCCTGCTCTACAAGGGGCGGTCCGTGGTCCTCATCGACACTGCCGGGTTGCGCAAGAAGTCTCATGTCAAGGAGGATCTCGAATACTACTTCAACCTGCGGGCGATACGAAGCATCGATCGCTGCGACGTGGCAGCCGTGGTCGTTGACGCATCGGACGGGCTCGGGGTGCAGGACCTGCGCATCGTGCGCACGGCACTGGAGCGGCGCAAGGGAATGCTGCTGCTCTGGAACAAGTGGGATCTCGTCGAAACAAGGCACGATACCTTCGACAAGCTCGTCGCCGAAGTCAAGCACGACTTTCCGGAACTCAGACCGCTGCCCATGCTGGCGACCTGCGCCCTCACCGGCCGCCGGATACCGGCGCTGGTCGACGCGGCGACGATGATCAAGGAGCGCATGACGGCGCGGCTCGCCGCCTCGGAATTCGAGGACAACGTCTTCACCTGGGTCCGGGCGCACCCGCATCCGGCAATCCCCAAGCAGCCGGTGCGGTTCCTCGGCGCGCGGCAGATGGACGCTCCCTTTCCCTGTTTCCGGTTCTTCGTCACCAACCCAAGGAACGTGGCGCCGCTCTATGTCCGGTTCCTGACAAACAAGATTTATGCGGCTTACGATTTCGAGGGCTGCCCGATACAGCTCGAATTCCGCGCCATCAAGAAACCGGAACACGGGCCGGGCGGCGGAAGCGACCGTAACCATAAGGATCGTTCATGAACATTGCGATACTGGGAGCCGGAAGCTGGGCGATCGCGCTTTCCGTGCTCTTGCAGAAACGGAAGCACGGTGTTTCCATGTGGGAGTTCAACCCCGCGGTCGCGGCAACGCTTGCCGTGGAGCGGGAGCTGCCGTCGAAGCTGCCGGGAATAACGATACCCGCGCCGGTCGCGATCACCGCCGATATCGTCCGTGCCGTTGATGGAGCGGACATCGTCGTGGCGGCGGTCCCGGCCCAGACCATGCGCGCGACCATGCGGCGCCTGGCCGCCTCCCTGCCGCAGCAGCGGCTTGCGGCTGTCAATGGGTTCGTCGTGGTTGCCAAGGGCATCGAAACAAACACGCTCAGGCTCATGAGCGATGTGCTGCTCGAAGAGCTGCCGACCTTGACCGTAAACCGCATCGCCGTCCTCTCCGGCCCCTCGCACGCCGAGGAGGTGTCGCGCGACATACTTACCGCCGTGGTGGCCGCGTCGGAGAATCAGTCACTCGCCCTCAGGGTGCAGGAAGCATTTTCGACTGAGACCTTCCGCGTCTATACTAATCCTGACATGCGGGGCGTGGAGATCTCGGGCAGCGTTAAAAACGTCATAGCCATCGCGGCGGGCATGTGCGACGGCCTCGGCCTCGGCGACAATACCAAGGGCGCGCTCCTGACCCGCGGCATCGCCGAGATGATGCGCCTGGGAAGGAAGCTCGGTGCGCAACCGTCGACCTTCTCCGGCCTGGCTGGCATCGGCGACCTGATCACCACCTGTACGAGCCGCCACAGCCGAAACAGGAGAATGGGCGAGTTCATTGCATCGGGCCTCACGCTTGAAGAGGCGCTCGGGAAAATGACCATGGTGGCCGAAGGGGTCGAAACCACTAAATCGGTCTACGCGCTCGCGAAGAAGCACGACATCGAGATGCCGATAACGCAGGAGGTTTATAAGACGCTGTTCGAGGGAAAGAATGTGCGGCTTGCGGCGCGGGAACTCATGATACGGGAGTCGAAGCCGGAGTGGTGGTGAGGTACTGGCATACCTTCATGGAAACACAATATGCCGACTTCAACGCGGTCAGATACCGTGAAATCCTTTTTTTTGCAATATTTATTCTGTGATCTTTGGAAGTTCGAAGCGGGACAGCGCTGCCCCGCTTCGATACTCGTTGCAGAATTACTTGAGCCACCAGGTTACGTGCAAACCGGTCTGTGTAGTGAACGTGGTGGCACTGCCGCCGGCAGCCAGGCCCACGCCCAGCGACCCGTTTATTGAAAAGTGTGGAGACAGAAAGTAATCTGCACCGAATTCACCGTTGATGAGAAACGACGAACTTCCTCCGGTGCCGGAGGTCGTCCCGAATCCGAGATTGCCGCCGACAAAGGAGGCTACCGACTCTATATGCCAGACATAGTAATCGGCGCCGACCGTAAGGCCTACTGTGGTATAGCTTGCGGTGTTGCTGTACGACGAAAACGAGAGGTCGCCATCAAGGCGCACGTCGCTGTTTAGCGCATAGACCGCCTCTATCGGCCTGGTCGTTCCAAGCGGACTATACATGATACCCGGAGAGATTCCCCAGGAGCCGGCATTGAGCTGGGCATGTGCCAGAGAGACACAGAGGCCGATCCCTACCACTGCCAAAGACAGCTTTTTCATAGAATGACTCCTTTCAAAATGGAACCGGACGAAGCCGAAATCCCCAGAGATGCCTGCAAATTCCCACATTTCTAATTCAACAATGTTTATAAATTCTGTGCTGTTCAGGATTTGGCGTTTCCAGCTCCGGAACAAGAGGATAGTAAGCAAGTTTTGTTCCGGGAGGCCACAAGCTGCCTGTGAAATTAACGGCCAATTATCAGAGGACACCTCAGCGATCCATCGTTGGTTTTGATTATCGCAAGCGTCCTGAAAGCCGGGATCAGCGCGCTGCCCCGTACGGCGGCAACGCGATAAAGGAGTTTTCCGCTTAAAGAATAGACCGAAACAGGCCCGCTCATTATGCCGGTTATCCTGTAGCCATCACGAGTGTGAGAAATAGTGATGCCTCCGCGCGGCGCATTCCTGCCTGCCGGCGGGCGGACCGTGGTGACGGCGGCCAGGTGCAGATCGGCAAATTTGAAATACTGCTGCCAGTCGAAAAGCTCCAGATCATGGATGCCGGTCCGCAACGAATACCCGATCATTCCCGTCACGACGGAAGTATTAACCGAGGGCCATACGGTCACCGGCATGCCGACGAGTCCGAAGAGACGGTACACCGTATCGGCGGCAAGCAGGGAAAGAAATTCGCCCTTCGGGTCGGAGGACGAATCTCCCCAGGCGGTGGAGGAAAAAACGGGTCTCGGGGCGATCAGTGAAACAAGCTCATGCTGATCGAAGGGAAGGGCCGGCGTGTTAGTGACATACTGCTTGAAATTCGTGCAGAACCAGCTGGGATTGCAGATGGCCAGATGGGTGAGATTTTCGCCGTATAACCTTTTGGAAAGAGCAATTCCCCCTTTTCCGGAGGCATCGCCGATAGCCATGGCAAAGCGCTGGTCCATCGCGCCCGCCCAGACCGCAGCCTTTCCGAGGCGCGACCAGCCCATGACCGCGACGCGGCGCGCATCGACCAGGGTGTCCGTTTCAAGAAAATCGAGTGCCCGTGAGTACGCCCATGCCCACGCACCGATCGTGCAGAAGTTATCCCCGCTGTCCTGCAATGCGGGGTAGAGGCCGTAAATACCGTGTTTGAAGTAATTGGTATTCATCACCGTCAACGTATCGGGGTCGATATCTCCCTTATAAAAGGTCGCCAGGCCGTAGCCATGCTTGAGAATGGTATCCACCGGCCATTGGCCGGCGTTGATGCCCCTGCAGGAGGCCGTGGCCAGGTTATTCTTAACACACGCGAGACCGACTCCGCTGAAACTGATCCCATACCCGTTGGTAGCCACATAGTTCGTATTTATCCGGATGCCGGTATCCGGGTTGATCGCCTGATTGCCCCAGAAGTTGCCGCCCAGGAATATCGGCACCGGATGCGGAACCGTATTCGGAATGTAGATGAGCAGGTCCATCTTCGGGCCGGAGTCGGTGCCGTTGAAATAGATGGTCACCTGCTGCCGGGTTGCAATGCCGCCAAGTGCATTGGGGGTGTTGTCGAAAACGCTGTAGGTCATGGCTGCCGGTTTTCCGGGAGCCACTCCGTACATCTGGCTGGTAAAAAGTTGAAGAATTTGAGGCCGGCGGGCCGATTGCCACATAGTAACGGTGGTCACCCTGATGACGCCGTCGGCCATGGTAAGCGGATCGGGCAGGGTATAGGCCGGTATCTTCGTCGTATCGTAATTATAGGCAGGGTAGGAGCAGGCCGCCTGCCCGGATGCGTGCAGCAGCAAGACGGAAATGGAACAATACAGGAGTATCGACCCGCTCAGGATTCGCCGACAGGGAATTGCGCTCATTTCCATCATCGCCCGCTGGGCGATTCCTTGCAGAATGTGGCGGCGTCGTGAATCGTTGGAATTTGTCATAGTATCTTCTCTTGTTCGAAATGGTTTGAAGAAAAAGTCACGCATGATTGACAGCAATTTTCGCTTGAATGGCAGCGACCAACTCAACTGTGGTGGAGACATTAATGCCGTAACGTTCACCGCCACGCACAATCGGTCCGCCAAGGGCATCCAATTCGATTTGATGTCCGGCGGCAAGGTCTTTCTGCATAGAAGTACGCATACCGGGCGGTATGCTTTCCAAGAAGGCTCGCATCTTCTTCGGCGAGTCAACTTCTGCGCCGATTGCTCTCGCCACAGCGGAGGCTTCGGCAATGGCGGAAACCAGTTTGTGCTCCCAATCAGCGTTCGCGAAAATTTCTCCCTTGTTCATGCCTGATGCGGATGTCACCAGCGCGAGGGGTGCCAGGAGGCAGAGCTTGTTCCATAGCAGGGTCTGCTCATTTTGAACGAACTCCCACGTGAACCCGAGATCTCCCAAGCGTTCGACGACTCCCCTTAAAAGTGGCTCTCCGCTGGCCGCCAAAGTAAGGCGCAAGAATGGGGAAAGCTGGATAAATCGTCCGGAAGCGATTCTCTCTGCTTCAACTCTGATGGCAGCAGGCACCACACGATCACGGCCGAAACGCTCACGGAGGGTTTCTACGTGATCCACTCCGTTCAGCAATGGAACTGCACAGGCAGGTATCGAGTGCACTGCATCTATCGCAGTTTGTAGTTGATAAGCTTTGGTCGCGATCCATAGCACATCAACCGGTTGCGTCAGTGCTGCTACGGCTTTCGCCGGCGCAGAGATCGAGCCGAGTGGACGTTCCAGCATTAAATTTTTGGGATAGCTCGCTAAAATCTCAGGTCGAATTACTACCGTGACGTCCTCCCCCAGCGACGCCAGTGCAGTACCAACCAAACCTCCGACTGCCCCTGCACCTAAAATGGCATGTTTCATGCAAAGCTCTCTGAGAATATATGCGTTGTTACCACACGAACGGAATTAACGACTTTGTCCGTTTCTTATGCTCAGGGTATTAGTTCGGAAAGTGCTGCACCATGAGTTTATCTTCAGCGCCCACACGCCGGATAATTAGAATTCCTGGTGCTACTCACTAAAAAAAGGGAGACGATTAATCCCGCCTCCCTTAGAATTATCCACTATGTTTCTCGGCAGACTACTTCTTCTTCGCTGTCTTTTCAGCGACTTTCTTCGCCGGTCCGTTGATAGCTTCCTTGGCGGCTTTTGCAATCCGGAACTTCAGCACTGTCTTTGCAGGAATCTTGATCGTTGCACCGGTTGCAGGGTTACGACCAATTCTGGCTTTGCGTTTCATGAGAACGATTTTTCCAAGGCCGGGAATCGGAAAGCCATTCTTCGCCTCTTTATAGGCGAGTTTCGTGAGGCCGTCGAGAAGGGCTTTGACCTGCTTCTTGCTAACCGCTTCCAACCTCGATGCAAGCTCATTGATGAGCTGTGACTGAGTAAGAGACATGGGACTCCTTTAGTGGATAAAAGTGAAAATGACCTTGATTCAACAGTTGTATGGCATAAATTGTGAACACCGATAGATTCCTTCGATTCCAAATGACATAGCACGCCTCTGAGGGCCGGATTTCTTGTTTCAGTGTAATGCCCTGATCTATAAATCGCCGATATTATTTATCATCCGCCGGTTGAAGTAGATTCTTCCCGACAAGGACCTCCGAGGAAACGGTTTTACCGTATAAAACTATGGCTCTCCCATCCAGTGAAAAATACGATGAGCCACCGACCTGTTTGAAAGGAAGTGGCCGCAATTGCATGACTGCTGCAGTTCCTCTTTTATTTTTCTGAAATGTTTGCCGCCGCATGGAAAGAGTTCCGACTGTCCCGGACTTAAGAACCCGATAAATTACATGAGCAAGTGTGTCTTGCCCGGCTGCATTGGGATGAACACCGTCGGCGCAATACGATGAGCAGGGAAGCATGGGTGTGTACAAATCGATAGTGGGAAGCCCTTTAGCCTTTGCCACCGAAGATATGGCCGGAATGACGGAATCCCGAATAGTATTTCCATTAATGCCGTTTCCAGGGATACCGTTGTCGTATCCCCATACGCCGGTGTCCTTCCAGGCCGGCATGGGATAACACAACCAAATCTGCGGTTTCGGTGAAATGTTGATGGATAGGGTGTCAATCATGGCCTTGTAATCGGTTATATATCTTGTCGTGTTCCATTGTGTCGCTCTGGAATCGTTGGTTCCTAGCATAATGGTGATAATATTCGGTTTCAGCGTAAAGACGGCGGGTAGTTTTCCGTAGGTCCAGTAGGGCGTCTTTCCCGCCTTTTGCATATAGGTTCCCGAAACGCCTTCGTTCTGTACCCAATAGTTCCGTCCCAGCAGCATATTCAGCTTGAGGATACGCCCCCGCCGCAACCGCGCCAGTAACAGTCCCGACATATTGGGTGATACTGTTTCCGATACAGGCGATACGCGTTACCCCTGCCAGATACGTTCGGTAGGTGATAGCGGAGATTGAATCAGACCCTGCCGCGGTAGGATGGACACCATCCGAAAAGAGCGTACTACGGTTGCGTAATGGAGTGTTTGCATCAATGACGGGGCAGGATTTCGCTGCGGAAACCTGCTTAATAAGAGGTATCACGCTATTAGTCAAAATTGAGTCGCTGTATCCTAATGTATTGGTAAATATCGGGGGAGGTAAAAACAGATAAATCAGCGGCGATGGAGAAATGTTGCCTGCAAGCGTATCCACCAGCGCCGAAAGATCGGATACAAAATCGCTATTGTATAGCCAATTCTGTGCCTTCGTGTCGTCAGTGCCCAGTTCGATCAGAAATAATATCCGGTTTGAAGGCGAATACCGTCGACAGTTTACCTTGCGTCCAATATGGCTTGTCTCCATGTTTAAGGAGCGTGGTATTGGATACGCCGTCGTTCTGGATCGTATCCTGAGGTCCCAGCAAGGTTGCAAGCCACGGGACATAGGATAGGCTTGCCGTGGGATATCCCGCCGTAGCGCCGCTTCCGATACATGCCCATTTGATGCGGGCGGGAACCTGAGCTTGTCCGGATACCATAATCAGGATAATGCAGATTATTATTCCACGGATACGAATACGGACAACCTCCCTTTTTTAAGGGCAAGGTTATTAGGGGCTCCTTACGAAAAATAGCGTTGTCATGGTATCAATGACTAACCTCTAAGCCCCCACCTTCAGGTGGGGGAACCATATTATGGGGTTTCCAAAGGGGGGCGTAGCCAACCCCTTTGGGCAAGGCGGTGGTTTAAAGCCACCGCCGCGCAGACGTGCGCGCGGGCAGTGTCGCGCGCGTGTTTACTATAAAACATTTTAAAAAAATTCGCGGAGATGCTTCGATCCGCACCGCCATGCTGCCTTACTGTCTGATTCCGGTTTTTATCTTATCGATCCTGACAACATAGAACGCATCCGCTGCTCCAAATGCTTTCCCGAGATCAAGATAGCGACTTGAAAGCGGGGCCGGCATGCGGCAGAGCAGTTTTCCGGCAAGATTATAAACCGAAATCATCGAATTCCTGGTGATCCTCGCGGGAAGCAGTAATTTTTTCCCGGCAATCGTGGTGATGAACTGTTCCTGCTCCATAGCCGGCTGGATTCCGGCAGCCCTTGACAGCACGGGGACGGTCTGATTCGCCAGCACCACATTGACCGTTGTGCTGCCTGAAGTTATCGAAGGATTGGTGATGTCGCTCGCCTGGCAGGTGATGGTGCCGGACACGCCGTCGCGCGATTTGACATAATAGGCAAATTGCCCGCCTTCGAGCGCCGAACGGGCCTCGCCGATGAACTGACCCGCTCCGCTGGCCGACATGCTGATGGAATCGGCTCTCGAATGCACCGCCCTTCCCGATGAATCAACGAGTGATATGACGATGCGGGTCATGTCGCCGCCGTCATAAATCGTGCCGGTATCGGGAGTCAGCACCAGTTTAATCGGTGCGCTCGGTGTGGTGATCTGGTGCGTTGCCGCCTGCACGCCATTGTAATACCCGATCGCCTTCAACGTGCCAGGCGTATAGGTCAGCGTCCACTGGCATGCCGGATGGGGCAGTCCCACGCCGTCGGTTCCCTTCTTCGTCCCCTGCGAAACACCGTTCAGGGAAAGGTTCACCGAGTCGCAATTGCTAAATACCGTGACCGTGGTGGGCGAGGTCGAAAGCCAATCATTGGCAATGAAGACCATCGGACCGCAGATCGCGGGATTGCGCTGTGATTGATAAACATAGGCGTCAAGCTTCGGGATGCGGAAAGTGCTTATCACGCCGTGGGGTGAAATATAGGAGCCCTGGCCCCTGGTGCCAAGACTGGCGGCGGAATAAGCATTCGGATGGGGGGAATTATAGTCGATCGCACACCAACCGAGCGTACCGCACTGGTATTGGTTGGTAGCACCGCTGACCTGGTTGGAAATATGACTTGCAGCAACACTCAAAAGGGTATTGTCATCGGCCCAGACCATTCCCATCGGGTTTGCATTTGCGCCGACGCATTCCACGCAGAAAAATGGGAACGGACCGGCTGACGTCGCCCCGTTCGATGTTCGTGCCCAGATGTCTTCGAGATAATTGGCCGCGGAGCCGGAGCTCATACGGGGGCCGTAGGTCGGACGCGATGGATCCATGGCCCTCGCCGTGTCGTTGGTACCGAGATATATGGTGTTGTTATCCGCCGACTCATTGACGCGTACGCCCCAGCTGATGACCGACGGACGGTTTCTATCCCGCACAATCATTTCCTTGAGGGACTGGAATAAATTAGCTATCCAGGTTGCGTTGGTGGTCGGGAAGTATTGCCATCCCGGAACTTCCTGAATCAACATGAGACCGACGCGATCGCATTCCTTGATGAAATCGGGGGCCTGTGGATAGTGCGAGCAGCGCACGCAATTGCAGCCTAATTGATACTTGAGAATATCGGCATCTTTCCGTTGAAGGCGTGCGGCGACGGCACGGCCGACGTAGGGAAATTCCTCGTGACGATCGAGGCCGAAAAGCTTCAACTGTTTGCCGTTGAGGTAAAACATGTCGTTTGCTGCGGTTTTATTGCCGAAATAGATGGAACGGAAGCCGGTAGTATCATTGAACTGGTCGACATAGGCGGTGCTGTCCATGAGCTGTGTGTACACGGAGTACAGATACGGGGTATCAATCGACCAGAGGTGCAAATTTGCTATCTGATTGAGCTGGGTCGACAGAACGGAGCTTGATCCGCCTGCAATGGTTCCTGTAGCCGTACCTGTCGCGACCACGTTATTCGAATTGTCAACGATGGAGGTAATTACCGTGCAATTCTTGGATGTCGAAGCTGAATTGACGACCATCGCCTTCGACGTCACGATGCCCGTCTGCGTGCAGTTGGCAGTTGAGCAGTTAGGCATATAGACAAAGTTATAAGAAACATACAGCGGATCGGCCACGGTCAGGTAGACGTTACGTTCTATTCCGCCCCACACGAAATAATCGCAGGTGCTGCCTTCGGGCGGCACATTTGACTGGATGGCGGAATTGACCTTGACGGCAATGACATTATCCTGGCCCACGGTGATCTGGTTGGTGATATCGAAGGTGAACGGTGTATATCCCCCGAAGTGATTACCGACATACGTGCCGTTTACATAAAGGCTGCATACGGAGGCCACCGCTTCGAACTGAAGCAGAAACCTGAGCCCGCTATATGACGCCGGAGGCGTATAGTGCTTGCGAAACCATGAGGTGCCGCCGGTCGATGGAAAGGTCCAGGAGGCACCGGCCCCTGAACTGCTCGTCGGAGCAGGTTTGAAAAACCCATGCGCGACATTTTGGTTCGCGGAAGGAAGACAGACATGGCTCCATAAAGAATCAACATAGGTCGGTGATGAAAACGTTGAACTGTTGTTAATACTGTCGTACAGCCAGCCGCGGTTGAAGTTCATGGTTATCCGGTTTGAATTCTTCGGTGCAAAGGTGGCTGCCTGCACCACGGAAAAGGCGAGCAGAATTGCCGAAACACACAAGGCCGATTCCAAAAACCTCTTGCTCAGACGATTGTATTGCATATCCCCTCTTCTGCTAAGGTTAATGAACAATTAATTATTTCCGATGTGCCTGTATGGGAAAAATCCAACCGGCTGTATTCAGCCCGTGGCTGAAAATTTGTGCGATCACAATGGAGAAGATCCATGGACCTATCACTTCTTGCTCCGGATTGCGACGGATCGCGGTTCCTTCTTAATGTCCTTATAGAATTCAAAGAATAAAATAAGCTCCGCCGCCATCTGTGTCCTATGCATTCCTCGAAAAATGAATGAAGGTATATTACTGTACGTGTTCAAATGGTTGCCGCATTATTATTTTCTATAATATTAATTTAAACTGTAGGAGGATGTTATGAAACTGCAGAAAGGTTATCTCTTCGTGACATGCCTGTTGCAGTTTATTGCTGTGCCTCTTTTTGCCCAGATCGCCTACGTCCGCACGACGATACAGGCGACCGCAGCGCCCTATTGCACTCCCTGGATCGACAGCGGAGCCAAGGCGGGAACCGCATGGGCGACCACGGCCAACTATATCGAAATCCTTCCAGATACTCAATATCAGGAAATCTTTGGATTCGGAGCCACCTTCTATGAATTGGCATGGGCGGCCATGAACCACCTCAGCACCGCGGGCAAAGACAGCGTCATGCGCGCGCTTTTCGATACCTCGGGCTGCAATTTTAATTGGGGCCGCATACCGGTCGGCTGCTGCGATTACGACTTCGGAGTTGCTCCATACTCGTGCGACGATAACTCCGGCGACACTTTAATGACTAATTTCAGTTTGGCGCGCGACTCACTCAGACGGATTCCATTCATCAAAGCGGCCCAGGCTATCCGGGCGCAGGAGGGCCAGCCGAGTATGCGGTTCTTTGCTTCGCCATGGAGCCCGCCGGGGTGGATGAAGTCGTCCGATAGTTGGCACGGCGGCACTTATAAAGAACCACGCGCATAGCGCGTGGTCTTAGTTCGCTCCCTAAAAGGGAGCTGTACAGAAAGATATCCAGGCAATGTTGCCAGTTTTCATAATTTCAATGCGTAATCAAGGAGACAAATCAAAACATGACTGGTATAACCCTATGGATTTTACCCCGTGCATAGCACGGGGATTTTAAAAGATTAAACTTGATTCGGTAATGTGCGCGCTGTAATTTGTTGCCATAGGCGTGTTCGGCAACTTCAAAGCGAGAGGTGTTTATGAAGCAGCTCCAAATAGTTGTTTTATTATTAACATGCTTAACCACAATGTTATTAAGCCAAACGGTTTGGACCAGCAGAACAGTAGGAACCGGACAAACACCCGCATCCCTTTACGCTGTTGCCTATGGCAACAATCTGTATGTTGCCGCTGGTAATATTACTGGACCAGACAGTGTAATAGCAATATCTCCAGATGGCATTATTTGGTCAAAAATACACTTAAATGGTTATGATGGTGTAATAAATGATATTGTTTATGCCAAGGGCATGTTTGTTGCTGTAGGTTGGTTTGGGGTCATTTTCACATCAAAAGATGGCATTATGTGGACAAAAATTACTGTAAATATCCAAGCTGTTTACCCAGGTTACCCAACAACACTCAATAGTGTAACCTACGGTAACAATCAGTTTGTTGTAACAGGTTCCTGGGGCATCTATCTCACATCATCTGACGGGTTTACCTGGACAGTACAAAAATCAGGTGCACAATCAATGTTTAAGGTTACTTACGGTAATAATCAATTTGTCGCCGTTGGTGACAGTGGGATAATTCTTACATCACCGGATGGCGTCAGTTGGTCAAAGAGAATATCGGGAACTATCGCGGAGATAGGCGGGATAACATACGGTAACAACCAATTTGTCGCTGTGGGTGATAGTGGTATACTTCTTACATCATCCGATGGCATCACATGGACAAGAAGAGCATCGGGAACACATAATTACCTCTATAACATCACTTATGGTAACAACAAGTATGTTGCTATAGATCCAAATGGCGGAATTTATACATCTACCAATGCGACCACTTGGTCAACTGCAAGAACGCCGGGGACATCGGCTTCCATTTATAATCTCACCTATGGAAATAATCAGTTCGTTATTGTTGGCCTTGCTGGATTAATTGTTACGTCACCCGATGGCGTCAATTGGACAGATAGAACCACGCAATTAACAATTAACTTGTTTGATGTTAATTATGGAGCCAACCAGTATGTTGCTGTGGGCGATACAGGAAGAATCCTTACATCACCTGATGGCATTATTTGGGCAAAAAGAACATCCGGTACCACTAACAACTTGTATAATATTACTTATGGAAACAATTTGTATGCTGCAGTGGGTTATAATGGAACCATTCTTACTTCTCCCGATGGTATTACTTGGACCAGTAGAACGTCGGGAACGACAAGCCATCTCTGGGGCATTGCTTACAGGAACAGCCTATATATTGCGGTTGGTAATAATGGAACCATTTTTACGTCACCCGATGGTATTACCTGGACCAGCAGAACGTCGGGAATAACAAGCTCTTTAAATGGAATTACTTATGGAAACAACCAATTTGCTATTATCGGTTATACTGGCGCATATGTAACCATTTTAACTTCACCTAATGGTATTACATGGGCTAATAAAACGCTATCAATAGAAGGCGATTTGTTTACTATTACTTATGGTAATAATCAATATGTTGCTGGCGGTATTAGTAGCGCTACTGGCGGGCTAATCCTTACATCATCAGATGCTGTAACATGGACCCAAAGAATACCTTCGCCAATCGCTATGTATGATGTTGCTTTTGCCAACAACTTATATGTTTGTGTAGGGCAAGCATCATTATTTTACGGCTCAATTCGTACTTCACCCGATGGAATTACATGGACAGCACAAAATAGTCCTGCTCCAAACAATGACCTTAACGGTATTGCATATGGAAACAATCTTTTCGTTGCAGCAGGATCCGAAGGAACGATAAAGACCTCTCCTGGTTCGACAACTTCCACAACCTATTATACGCCAAAGAAACCTATGGTTAGTGGTAATATGATTAACATATATACGCTTCAAGGTAGATATGTAAAGCAAATAAAGGTCGGAAACGAAAACTATATGAATAATAAACGTACAATATGCAGCCACCTATCAAAAGGTATTTATTTAATCAAGTTAAAGAATGATAATAAAGACATGTCAGGTCAAGTGTTAATAAATTAATCATTTATATTATGAATACTTTAGAGTGACGACTTTTCAGATATGAGTGTGTGACGTCAGCAGAAAGTGGACAGATATATAGCGTGAAATAAGAGATTGTTTTGGATATAATTAACCTTCAACTAGGAGGTTGCAATGGTATCCAAAGCCGAATCAAACCCCGAAGCGGTTGTCAGGGAAATCCGCCGTAATACCCGCCGGGTCTGTAAGATTTTCTGTGTAAGTGGGTTTTGTCATTTTGGAATTCTGTCTTCAAAAATAATAGACATTTGATTGATGGTGGTTTATCATTACCTGATTCCGCGATTTGAAAAGGACAGTCTCAGCGCCAGAATCCTGTTAGGAGTTCAGTGCTGCGAGGACAATAATTGGGTCCTTCCTTTCTTTCAGGACCCGATTGATAGCCCCTTCATAAACTGGACAAGCCATTCTTATGAGAACACCACCGATGGTCCCACGTTTATTGCCGACGATCCCAAGATCCCGTTCATGGAAACCGAATCAATGTGGAATCCGGGCAACGAGACTTGGTCCACAGGAACCGATTTATTTTCGAATATGCTTGCATTTATGACCGAGAGCACCTCGGTGTACACAATATGGCAAACTGTCGATAATGTGTCTGGCGAAGGCGGCTTCGGTGTCTCTCTGGGAGAGCAGCCTGAAATGATCACCATCGATACGACCAAGACCCCCGGTGTTGTGGTCTACGCGCCGGAATTCTATGCATGCAAGCATTATGCGCATTACGTGAAGCCGGGCGCATATCTTGTAAAAAGCGTTGTCCACGGTACTATCGCGAATATCTCCGGCTCCGCATACCTCAATCCCAACGGCGATGTGATCTGGGTAGTCTCATCTACCAGCGCGAATCCGGTCACGATCAAGGTCGGCAACGAGATGTACAAGGCCACGTTGCCGGCTAACTCGTTCAATACGCTCAGGATCGTTGGGGCCACCGTAGTCCGGCAGGAGATGCAGCAGCAATACTTTGCCGCATCCGCGCTGAGTAACGTGAGGATCCGCAATTTGACGCTGTATTTTTCGCTCTCGGCCACGGTAAACACACGGCAAGTCGACTTCATCCTCACCGACCTGCAGGGACGGGCCGTCTGGACCGGGCACCGCGCCGGCAGTGCACTTCGGGGTGGTCAACAGGCTTTTGCGGTTCGGTCGGGGCACGGTGACCTTCCTTCAGGCACCTATCTCCTGGTTGCAAGAATCAGGAACCTGGCCGGCGCCGTCACGACGTTTGAGAAGAAAGTGGCGGCGGTGAACTGAGGCGTCCGGAATCGGGGGAACAGCCTTTAGACAGGAATCCAGCAGGTCTAAAGCTGGAAAATCGAAAGTAGAGGGCTTAGGCAGAGAGTATGGCTCCTTCAAAAGAAAAAAGGGTAACCCCTCCGTAGAACCGAAAGAGTTACCCATAGACAAAAAATGCCTTCTCCCACTATTTAATGTCAATATTTCATACCATGCTTGATGCGGAAGGGCGAAAGATCAACTGTATTAGATCGCCTGAAGAGGGAAATAGGGATTACTACCATTAGGATAAAAGACAGACAGGCGTATTTAGAAGTAGCCTTACAGGAAGAAATAGTAGATTTGACTGCATAATGCCTTTTTATTATATTCTTAATTGACTTTTTTATCCTAACCCGTGGAAATACCTATGGAAATGATAGAAAGAGAAGTCACTGCAAAAAACTGGGATGAATTTCAGGACTGTTTAAATAAATTAAATGCTGGTAGGGAGAAATGGCTTGGAGACTTTCCATCTTCATCAATTTTTTTATATCGCGGTCAGAGAAAAAAAGAATGGGGCCTTGATACAACGCTTGAAAGATACTTGGGAAAAAAGTTCCCATATTCTTTCAATGCATATCTGCACATAATGCGAGCGATAAGGCCTGAAATTGAGTCCTTCACAAATACCAAGTGGGTATTTACTCCTTTATCGGTTTCGAAAAAAGTGTTAGATTCAAAAGATGTTTTATCAATTCAACAAAAAGATTTAGAATTCATGATTTATATTAGACACCACGGTTTTCCTTCTCCTTTATTGGATTGGAGCAAGTCACCTTATATTGCGGCTTATTTTGCTTTTCGCGATAGTGAGACAATTGATGATATGGCAAGTATTTATGTATTATGGGAAAAGCCTTTGGGTGGAAAATTTGAATCCCATGGAGATAATACTGCCAATATTATAAGTGTTCCACCTGAAATTAGAACCCATAAGCGCCATTTTTTACAGCAATGCCAATATACCTATTGTGGTGGTCCTGCCTTAAAATCATGGCACTTTAAGTCACATGACGCAGTTTTAAAAAGGGATAATTTCTACAAAGAAAATGATCAAAATTCATTATGGAAAATAAATATACCTTCTTCTCAAAAATACATTTTTTTAAAAAGATTAGATGGCTTAAACATAACAGGCCATTCTCTTTTTGGTACTGAAGAAGCTCTTATGGAAACATTAGCATTTAGAGAATTCAAGTTTGAATAATTCAATAAGCTCTACTCTTCTTCTACCAAAAATAGGGAGCAGCGTATGGGGAATCGCGGGGGCATTCCGGTTTTCATTTGTGCTCTGGTGCACATAACAAGAGAGGTAAGGTACGTCGGTCAGAGTTAACTAACGCTATTCAAACGAGGGCCGATACCGCACGCAAACATCAAGGAACGCACTATGCAAGGATTCAAACGTTCTTCCGAGGACCACACGTGGCGTTTTTTTCGCGCCGGGGGCTTTGATCAGGTACGCCTCGATTCAGTGAAGGACCTGCTGTCGCTTGACCGGCTCGACCAGAAGTTATGGGTCGCCCTTGCCTGTCCCGTCGATAACGTCAATTTCGATTCGCGGACACTGTTGCTCATCGACACTGACGGAGACCGTCGTATTCGCCCTGCCGAGCTGATCGCCGCGATCAAGTGGACCGCCTCGCTCCTGAAAAATCCCGGCGACCTGATCGGGGCGAGGACGGAATTTCACACTGCGGGAAATCGACGATGCTACCGGGGAAGGGAAGGCGCTGGCCGCAGCGGCGCGTAATGCGATCAAATCGCTCGGCAAAACCGAAACCGAAGCCATAAAGGTTGCCGATACCGAATCAATGGAAAAGGCCCTTTCGCAACAGCCTTTCAACGGCGATGGCATCATTACCGGGGAAACGGTTGCCGATGCATCGAGAACGGGCGTGATCAGGAGATCATAGCGGCGCTTGGCCCGGCGGCCGACCGTTCGGGTAATCCCGGCGTCAATGCGGAAAAGGTCGAAACCTTTTTTAACCAGGCGCAACAGTTTGAAACATGGTTTGCCGAATCAAAGCGGGATCCCGCTTTGCGTCCGCTGGGTGAGGCAACGGAGAATGCCGCACAAGCAATTGCGGCGGTTCGGATAAAAATCGAGGACTACTTTGCGCGGTGCGCAATCGCGGGTTTTGATGACCAGGCAATAGCCGCCTTAAGCGTCGTCGAAAAGCATTACGAAACCATCGGCGTCAAATCACTCTCCTTAAAAAGTGATGAAATCGCCGACCTGCCGCTCGCGCGGATTCGACCTCGAGGCTCTCTTTCTCTTACCAACGACCTCAATCCCGCCTGGGCCGATACTATTAAAAACTTTGCGAGCGCCGCGGTTTGGCCGCTGCTCGGCCCGAAAGAGACTCTCACTGAAAACGAATGGCAGGGTCTATTAACCGCCTTCACTCCGTGGTTTACCTGGCTTGAGCGTAAACCGGTGACTGTTTTTACTACATCAGACATCGGCAGGGTGCGGGAGCTGCTCAAGGGTGCCGCACGAGAAAATCTCCTGGGCCTCATCGAAAAAGACAAAGCGGAATCCGCGACCTTCGATTTGATCGTCAGCCTCGAAAAACTGATCCGTTTTCGACGCGACCTTTACAAGTTGTGCATCAACTTCGTTAATTTCAAGGATTTTTACGCCAGGGGCGGGATGGCGATTTTTCAGGCCGGCACGCTCTACCTCGATCAACGCAGTTGCAGCCTTTGTCTCAAGGTTGAAGACGCGAACAAACACGGCATGATGGCCGCGATGGCGGGCACCTATCTGGTATATTGTGAATGCAGGCGGTGCGCGGGCGGAGAAAAAATGACCATCGTCGCGGCTTTCACCAATGGTGATTCCGACAATCTGATGGTTGGACGGAACGGTGTTTTCTACGACCGGGCGGGAAACGACTGGGACGCGAGCATCCTCAAGATCATCGAGAACCCGATCAGCTTGCGCCAGGCCTTCTGGCTCCCCTACAAGGGCCTAGTTCGAATGATCGAGTCGCAGGTTGCCAAACGCGCAATGGCGGCGGAAGCGCAATCCAACTCGAAATTACAGCAAACGGCCGAAACCGTGGCGAATATAGACAATCGCAAGCCGGAGCCATCCCCGAAAAAGCTCGATATCGGCGTCGTAGCGGCGTTGGGTGTAGCGGCCGGCGCACTCGGGACTTTTGTCGCGACCGTCCTGGGCTATGCCGCGGGCATCATTCGCCTTGGCCCCCTCGCGATCATCGGAGTACTCATAGGGGTAATCATGCTGATTTCCGGGCCTTCGCTCATCATCGCTTATATCAAACTTCGCAAACGCAACCTCGGACCGATCCTTGATGCAAGCGGATGGGCGGTAAACGCCAAGGCGCGGATCAATGTTCCCTTCGGCACGGTCCTCACGCAGGTGGCCGCGCTGCCGCCGGGCTCGCAGCGCGACCTTGTCGATCCCTATGCGGAAAAGAAGTCACCCTGGCCCAAAATAGCGATCGGTGCGCTGTTCATGTATATCGCCTACATCGTGCTCAATCATTTTGGATTTGTAAACCAATGGACCGGCGGACACATCGGAATGAAAAGGGCGGGAGCGGAAACAACCGGGATTATTGGAAAAACGACAACGAAAGAATAGCAACCGCTATAAGAAGGGGGGAAAGTCCGACCGGTAGGGAAGGATGGCCATGCCCTCCAGCTCAACAAGCCACGCAGGCCTGCAGACCGGCGCTTCCACGAATATCAGGGGTACCTCTCTGTCGATCTCGTCGTTCAGCACACCCGCTATGACCTCCTGATCATGGAAGTTTCGGGCATAGGCGATGAAATAAGCCATGTCCTTGAGGTTTCCCTTCTGCGTTGCAAGAAGCGCACGGATATTTTCGAGCGTGCGACGGGTCTGTTTTTCTGCATCGCCGATAAACAACACTTCTCCCTTGTTGTTGATGCTGGCGGTGCCGGAAATATACACATGCGACCTGTCGCCGAACCGGACGGCAAGTCCCCGCTCAAAGGTGACCCCGTACAGGAGGGTCGGTGACAGATGGGTCGGCGCTTCAACCCGAACGATCTGTTTTTCGGATGAGTCCACCCATGGCAAGTGCATCCAGCGAGACAAGATTTCCGCAATCGGCCATGCGACCCTCTATGCCGGTGCTGGCGAGAAAACGGGTTTTATCGGTTAATCCCTGCCGATCAAAGAATTCCCGGCGCGCCCGTACCATGTCGCCGTAGTGGCAGTCGATGTCGCGCAGGTAGATCCATGTGCGCAGCACGTTATCCGGAAACGTCATACCATCGCCCTCGATGCGGGCCGTATAGCGATTAAAAAGTTCCACCGATTGCGCATAGACATCGGAGGATCGCTTGCCGATGACATTGGCGGTTAAAAGCAGCGAGTAGTGCTCTCCGGTGATATTCGCGCTGTTGCTCGGGGCATCGTCGAAGCGGCTGCCGATCACCTTATGCAGAGTCCTCTTTCCAGAGCGGATATGGTAGGAAAAAAGCGACACCGGGCCGCCGCCCAGCGGTTTCTGTACGATAACTGAAATCGCACCGTTTTTCAGACGGCTGAAGAGGGGAGAGGCGGAAAGGGTTGCATTCTGGTTGGCGCCATCGCTCAGGAATATTCTGCTGAAGACGATGCTATTCTCATCCAGGTGAAAATGGTCGAGAGCCTTCTGATAGCGTCCGGCGATTTCGGCACAAGCTTCGGCACAAGACACACCTCGAGTGGTGCGGATCGCGATGAAAAATTCATCGGCACCGCTCAGCGTTGAAAAATGCGAGCATTGGGAAAAATCATCGATTTTTGTAACGCTCAGCATAGGCATTTCAACCTTTGTCACAGCAGGGGAGTGAACCGTACCACGAGTCCTATCTATCATTTGTGGTGTGTTTCAGAATATACTTGAATTTTAACTGAAGCAGTTCCAGAGCCGGAGATCGAGCGTTCGGTAAAGGGGGGACGACTGGTTCCTTTAATCTGCAATTCACCACCTCATCGTTTGTTTTGCAGAAACGTATGATTTGAAGCACTGAGAGTGCTGTCCGGAACCTTGGGAACTGGTAAATTGACCGCTGCCGGGGCGCGAATCACTTTCAGCAGGTCCCGTTCTGAAAACGGTATGGGAGCATCGGCAAACTCAGGAACATTATACGACTTTATAAATTTGTCATAGAAAGCCGGATCTTTCTGCGGCATTATAAATGCCTTATGTGCGACCCCCGAGCTATCAACAAAGCTGAAATAAAGACGCGTGAAAATACCGCCGTCCCTCTTTGAGGAGAACACTATCCATCGTCCATTAGCAGACCATCCATGCCACATCTCCTGATAGTCACTGTTGATGACGTCAAGCGGCCGATAGCTTCCCGTTGCAAGTTCAAACAGGTAAAGGTCGCTGCTCTTTTGCGCGTGCGGATAGGCTCCGTACGCGTGCATGCACAATAGAATAAAACGGCCGTCGGGCGATAGGCGCGGCTGGGAAATGCTCAGACCGGTGCGTTGCGCCGACAGCACCGTATCCACGCTTCCCCAGGTTTTGGAGGCCGCATCGTATTCCACGCGCAGGAGGCTGTACATTGTTTTATCGTAGTTATCGGGAGGTTCCTTTGTAACATCGGTCCATAGAACCGGCGCGCTGCAAAAATAGAGATAGCGGCCGTCGGGCGACCAGTCGGGCCACGTTTCCAACACCTGTTTTTGAAACAATTGCGGCGGGGAAATGATTTTCCCCTTCTTTACATCGTAGATGATGATATTTGAAGAGTTGTCGTAGACATCAATGAAATTTCTCCTGACCGAATGAAAGCACTGCAGTACTTTATAAACGGTAAATGCGATGAGGTCGCCGTCGGGACGCCAGGACGCATAGCCCAGGCGGGAATTGACCTTGATGAGCTTCCCACCGGCAGCAATGATCGTGCCGGATCCATAGACGGCGCTGCGGGTCTGCACGACAAAGTTCCGCGGATCATTGTTGCAGGGGGTATGGCAATTGCTGCATCCCACATTGGATCCGCTGGAAAAATTATCCGCATTAATCATTTGGGTCTCAACCGATGTTTCGAGGTCTCGCTGGTAAAGGCGCAGATCCCTTCCCAGATTGTAGAGAAAACCAAGCGTGCGATAGGTCAGGTAGCGGTCAATGGGCAGGCGGGCGACCGTATCCCGTAGGGGCCGATAGCCGTACCATAGCCCGAGGGAATCGCGCACGTAGATATTGATATGCAATTCATTGCCGGAATTCCGGGCAAGTAGGTTCCTCCATTGGGTTTCCGGAATACGGATCGACGGCCCGGCGCTCACGACCGTGACGGGATCGCCCGCCGATGAAGAAATTTTCGCGCAGTAACGGGTTCCGGGTTCCATGACTTTAAAATTCAGCGGCGCAATATTCGGCGGCAGAACGATGCCGCCGTAATCCGGTATGATTCGGGGGAGGCGTTCCAGCACGACGCTGCATTTTTCTATTTCGGAAATATCATGACGGCACGCTATGAACAACGCGCTACACGCAACGGACAACAGCTGATGGATCCTCATTATCTGCCTCCGCGTGTGTTGCCGAGAAAATACAAAAAGTAATACGTCCTCCCAAAGCCGGGTTGCAGGACCGTGCGTGCCTCGCCGGCCAGCTCGGGATGATGCCAATACGGTTGGGACATCCGGGAGAACTCTTTAAACTGCTTGAAAATATCGGGTTGGACGATAGGTCCCGGTGCTTTTACGAAGCGCACATAATCCGTGGTCATATACAGGCAGAATGCCTGCTGCCAATACGGGGGAATATCGGCATAGCCGAAATCCGAAGCGCAGCCGAGCCAGTGAGCGGTCTTTTCGGGTTGTCCATTGAGGAGATACAGGGTCATGAGGTAGTCGTAGGCCATTTTGTTCCGGGGGTTACTTTTCAGTAAACTCAGGAGCACCTGCTCCCCGCCGCCGCTGAACAAAAGATAGTCCGACGTATCCGCGTACGAAACCATGCGGGCGATGCGGCCATCGGCACCGAGGACCGTATTGTCATGAAGGGTCCGCAGCAATCGCCGGGCTTTTTTGCGATAAAACGGCATGGCGCCCAGCCTGTTCAGCAGCGCTTCCGCCGCCTCCCGGTTCCCCTTGGCAATCTGCAACAAAGCGCGGGGATACAAAAGGTATGGATAGGGACCCATATCCTCGATCGCATCGCCTATGATTCTCTCCGCAAAATTGACAGAACCCAAATCCATGAAGGTTTCCATGGAAGCGATCCAGATCGGCTGGCCCCAGACGAGCTGGCTGTTTTTAATCAGGAGGAGGGGTTCCAGGCTTTTTAATGCATGGGGAAACTCAAGCAATCGCGAACCAAGCGTTCCGGTTTGAAAAAGCGCATGGTCGGTGACATTTATCGTGAACATTTGAAGGGGAGTATACCGTTCGGGAAAGCGTTCGTATACCGCCGACAGGTCCTCATCCAGGATTTTTCCCCATTGTCGGGTCTCAAGATAATGAAACATCAGCGCCGTCTCACGCACTTCGCGATGGAACGGATCATGCATAATCCAGACCGTTATTCCTCCAATAATGCCGACCAGCAGCGCTGCCCTGATGCACCATGCCTTCACATCGGCAGGCGCATCATTGCTCCATCGGAAAAATTCCCGTGGAAGAATGCGTCGCGTAACAGCCGGATGGCACGCCATGGCCGCAAGCGGAACATAGGAGATCATGCCCCAGAACGGAATCCCGGAAGCGAACAGATTCCTAATATTCATCGCGCGCTCGGGCGGAAGCCACAGGGTTTCCAGGAAATAGATTATTGCCGCAGTGGGTGCTGCCGCGGCAAGTAAGGTGACAACTTTTTTCGCCCGGTTATTACCTGCGACAAATAGTTCATGGATGATGCCAAGCAGAAAAAAAATAAAAATCGCCCATTGAAACAGGTAGTACGTCGTCCACAGCAGCAGTGAAAAAACGAAGCAGCGCATTGCCGTGGAATGGAAGGAGATTCGCTGGTATATAACCGCTGCGATGATAACTCCGGTCAACGGGATGAGCCAGGCAAGGGCACCTGGTTCGTAGTGAGAGCAGATCACCAATAAAACTGGCACCGGCGCATAATGAAGAATACGAAGATCCGGTCCGCCCATTCCCCGTATAAGGGCCGGAAAAAAGAAAAACGGCAGCCAGGCAAGGAAGGTGAATACGAACGCCCCGGCTATCGCATAATGGCATGCATAAATGACAAGGGTCACCGTAAAACCGGTCGGAGCGCCCGGCGTTGCGAAACAGTCCCGGAAATATTCAGGAGTTAACTCGAGAATATAAGAATGATGGTAGTTCGTCTCCGATCCGGCCAATTCCGGCTGTCCCGATGCCACCCAGCGGCAATTGCGGACGAATGAGGGAATATTCAATCCGTTGCAGGAATAAATGGCCGGTGGATTGATATATATGAGTACAAAGAAAAAAAAGAATGCAAAAACAATGCCCGGCAGGACATCCCTTTCCCGTATGGTGAGGGACCTGCTCCCCGAGGTTCGCATTGTCAAATTTGGGAGCAGCCCCCTCTGACGCCGATATGCGGACGGTCCGGTCACATCCTATGGCGCCATGGTGACTTTAACGATATAGACGGCTCCGGTCGAAAGACCGAAATCTTTCCGCAGGGAGATGGCCTGCTTTTTGAAAACCGCTTTTTGCAGAAGCCGTCCGGAAATTGCATACACGGCGACCACTTTCGTTATACCTGAATATTCAGCCGGGAAGGCGATCCTGTCTTCGAATGTTTGTACGGTAAACGGCTGCGCTCTCATGGCTTTTCGCGCTTCGCACTCCGAGCACACCCCGACAGGGCAGCCGGTGACCGCAGTACCGCTATAGGGTATCACGCAATCCGGATTGGCGGTTACCGTGTCGGCAATGCCGTGTCCGCTGGTCACGAATACGACATTGAAGGTGCGGCTCGTCAGCATTCCTGTAAAACTCCCGCTCCTGGCGCCGATCGTCACCTTGCCGGTGGAATTACTGTAGGAAATGGGTATGGTTGCATAACTCCCGGTCTCATAGTCGTAATTGTCCCCCTCATCCTCGTAGAGTGTAAAACTGCCGTCGGCCCCCGGATACACCCGCAGCTCGATCGGATTGGCGCTCTGGGTGGCATATTGAATCTTCGGTCCCATCGGGAGGATCGCGCCCGCCCTCGCGTAAACCGGTATGATCGTTGAAGGCGCCGATACGCCGGTAAGGGTGGTGCCCGTGGCATAGGTGGCGGACGTGCCGGTCCAGAAATTGTACCAGGTCCCGGCCGGCAGATAAACGTTGCGGCTCGTGGCGTTCGCGGTGTGGACCGGATTGACAAGAAGCGCGGGGCCGAGCATGTACTGGTCGGCGATGCTTATGACGTTCGCATCGCCGGGGAAGTCGAACCACAGCGCCCGCGTCATGGTATAGCCTTCATTCGTCACTTTCCAGGCGAGCGAGTAGAGGTAGGGCATGAGGCGGTATCGCATGATGGTGTAAGTGGTAGCGATCGGCCGCACTGTCGTGCTCATATTATAAATTTCAGTGTTACGGGACCCGTGCACGCGGAAAATAGGGAAAAAGGTCCCCGCCTCGAACCACCGCGTCAGGATATCGTCCGTGGGATTATTCTGGAATCCCCCTATATCGGAGCACCAGTACGGGTTGCCGGCCATGGAGGAGTTGATCCCGCCGCTCACCGTGGTCGCGACGTTCACCATGTCGCTGCCGCTGAGATCGCCGTTCCAGTACATGGTTCCGAACCGCTGCTGGCCACC
>CAWJXL010000025.1:0-164171 GCA_963846695.1 uncultured Fibrobacterota bacterium
GAGGAAGCCAATCAAATGAAGTTCAGGAATATATCGCAGAAATCTCATTAAATGTGTCATGCACCTTCTCGACATTTTTGGTAAGAAGGTTTAATGAAATATAGAACCGGGCTGCGATATGAGTGATGTTAGCATCCATATAAGTTTCCTCTCGATGAAGATGGTTATTTTCGTCGGGAATGCCCATATTGTTTAACCGAGTTCAAAGCAAAAATATCCGAAAAGGATATGCACTGTTTTACTCAGCACTTTTTCGATAATTATTTATCTAAGGAGCTTTCTGAAGATGGTAATGAAGATTCCGATGATAATGAAGCCCAAGAAAAAGAATATTTTTGCCCATATTGCGGACAAACCGCGACCCCAGTAAATGGTGGACACAAGAGCAACTTAATTATGCGATGATATTTGTAAAAAATTATGCGAACAAAATGATTAATGAGGCAATGAAAGGATTGACGTGATTATCGTCAGGATTTATCCAGATTAAGGTCAATAAACTAGAATATCAAGAGCCTTGGATATCGCCGGAAGAAAATGACATGGATGTATTCTCTTTGCCTTGTTGCAAAGATTCTATAAAATTAAATAGAGAACGATTAAAATCAATTTACTATTGCATTCAATGTGGTTTTGAACATAAAATTCTTCCACTATAGTGAAAGGACCCCTCATCTACTGCCTAACCTCTCTCAAGCACTCAAAGCAGAAATCTCCCAAATCAGCCGCCGTGAAATCAAATCTTCGGTCATTCCCATCCACGCCTCCAATGTCGTGCTCAAAAAGGCCGTCGCAGAACAGGAGAAAGGAGAATAAGGTTCATGGAAATCAGTAATCAGGAACTGAAAGAAATCGTCAGCCCGGGCAAAGACCGCGCTGCTGGTCTGGGATGTGCAGAACAGGCTGGTCAACAATATTTTCAACCGTGACATTTTTCTGTCAAATACGAAAAGGCTTGTTTCCAAAGCGAGGGAGAAAGGGGTGCCCGTCATATTTTCAAAATCCACCCCGCTGCCGGAAAAATTCGAGTCACCGGTCAGGAAATTACTCTGGAAAAACCTCGCCATGAAAATGGCGCAGGTCCCCAACGGACAAGACCTGACCATTGAGCCGCTTGAAAATGATATTGTCATACCCAAAAACACGGCGAGCATGTTCATCGGGACTAATTTTGAGATGCTTTTAAGGAATGCCGGGATAACGACGATTGTTTTTACCGGTATCGCGACGGAAATGGGCGTCGAATCCAGCGCGCGGGACGCGTCAAACCGGGGCTTCTTTCCCGGTGATCGTTACCGACGCGGTATCTTCGTTTAATCAGGAAGCCCACCGAGCGTTCACTTGAAAATCTGGCAGGTATGATGATTCTGCTGGAGACTGAAGATCTTGTTTCAATGTGGTAACGCTATTGCCGGGCGATAGAGCCTGTAAGAAATTCTGTGTAAATGGGGTATAATTATAACCCATTCATACAGGAGGAGTTAATGGCTATTCGGATGGAGTTGATTGATGAGTTGATCAAGGATTACAAGAAGCCTGAAGACATCATGGGTGAGAACGGGATACTGAAGCAGCTCACCAAGGCTATCCTGGAGCGAACCCTCGCCGCAGAGCTTACCCACCATTTAGGCTACGAGAAACACGCTCCTGAAGGCAAAAACAAGGGTAATTCGCGTAACGGCACTTCCGGCAAGACGCTGAAAAGCGACATAGGTGATCTGCCGATAGAAGTTCCCCGCGACCGCAACGGCGAGTTCGAACCGCAGATAATCAAGAAGGGCCAGCGGCGCTTTAACGGTTTTGACGACAAGATTCTTTCGATGTATGCACGAGGCATGACGACTCGTGATATTCAGGCACACCTGCTGGATATTTACAAAGTTGAGGTGTTGGCCGAACTGATATCGGCCGTGACTGCCGAGGTCATCGAGGAAGTAAAAGAGTGGCAGAACAGGCCGCTTGAAGAGATCTACCCGATTGTTTATTTCGACGCGATCCGGGTCAAAGTACGTGACGAGGGCCATGTTATTAATAAAGCGGCCTATCTGGCCATAGGCGTCCGTTTAGATGGAATCAAAGACATTCTGGGTATTTGGCTTGAAAAGGAAGAGGGGGCTAAATTCTGGCTGAAGGTCATTACCGAATTGCAGAACCGTGGACTCAAGGATATTTTCATTGCCTGCGTGGATGGTTTAAAGGGCTTCCCGGAGGCCATAGAGTCGGTATTTCCTGCAACCCAGGTGCAAGTCTGCATTGTTCACATGGTGCGAAATTCCATGCAATATGTGTCCTGGAAAGACCGTAAAAAGCTGGTACCGGACCTGAAGAACATTTATCAAGCCGTCACCGAGGAGCAGGCCCTGGATGCCCTGACGGTGCTTGAACAGAAATGGGATAGCCGATATCCGATGATCTCCAAGTCCTGGAGAAACAACTGGACCCGGTTAAGCCCATTCTTCGCATACCCCACCGAAATCCGCCGGGCCATCTACACCACCAACGCCATTGAATCCTTGAATAACTCCCTGAGAAAGGTCACCAAAAACCGAGGGGCCTTTCCTAATGACGAGGCAGCAATTAAATTACTCTACATGGCTTTAAGGAATGTCATGAAAAAATGGACCATGCCGATTCGGAACTGGGGTACCGCTGTCAATCAGATGTCTATTATTTTTGGAGACCGAATTCCAAAATGACAAAACTCATTTACACAGAAAATCTTACACAGCCGGGCGATATCATCAAGGTTTTGAATAGGTGAATCTTGCGGGAGTGCGCAGCGTCTGCCGAATGATCTTTTTCTTGCTGTTATAATACCTCTCCCTATGGGAGAGGTCCCGCCGCTTCGGCGGGGGTGAGGTCAATGTTTTCGCAGGAACAACCATGTATGCCTGAATGAAAAAAAGCGCCCCTTCCTTTTCAGGAAAGAGCGCTTCAACATCCCTTCAGAATCGAACTTTCTATTTCTTTTTCGGCATTTTTATTTTGCCGAGAGCCGGCGGCTTCGGCGCGGGTTTGCCCGGCTTGCCCGGCTTCGGCGGCACGTTCGCAAGATCCTCGGGTTTCTTATCGAGCTGCTTGTACTGCCAGTCACTGATAAGATAAACATACGGCTTTTCAGGAATCGTGAGCCACCACTTGTTCTGTCCGGCTTTTTCGTTTCCGATTGTCACGGTCCGGCTTGAGCCGCTCTTGAAACCGACGGTCAGGGCCAGCGTGGGGGATGCGAGGCCGGTCGCGGAGTCGGTATAGGAGGAGTCTTCGAACGAATCGGCCTGGAGGTTTGAAAGCGTGCTGAGCACGCTGTTAACCTTGTTGGAATCGAGCGGCAGCTTTGCCCCCTTCAAGCAACTGCCACCCCTTCGTGACCGAATCGCCCCGGGCGATCACGACGACCGGCGATCCCTTCTTTGCAATCGTGAGCTTATTGACCTGGGCGGGTTCGAACTTCAGGATGTTTTTATCCTCCCAGTGCTTCCGGTCGGCGGTGAGCGACCAGCGGTTGGACTCCGGCACGAGAAAAACCTGGTTGGAGTTCTCGGGCCGGAAATAGTTGCTGCCGTAATCCGGCGAACTCTTGCCCAGGACCACCGCGCCGAGCGACCTCCCGGAGAGGCCGAACACCTCGATACGGGTTCCATGCAGGGAGTCCACATCGAAGGTTGCCTGTTTCGCCGCATTTTCCGAAACCAGGGTGGATTTTCGTATCTTGACCAGGGTCTCAAGAAGCTGGTTGACAGCGCCGCTGTCGGTAGGATACTCCAGGGCGGCGGAGCCGGTCGCGGGTTTTTCCTGCGCCGCTTCGTTTCCCAGGGCGCCGGAAAGCCCGGAGCCCGATGCCGCGGAAATCGGCGCGCCCTTGGGCAACAATACCCACACATCGCCTTTACGCCGCAGTTTTGTCTGTTCGGAAGCATCCCGCAGAACAACCGCTCCGATGGTTTTCACCGAAGCGCCGGGAAAGAAACCGAGCGATTCGGTCTGCGGCTTCGCATTCGAGAGCACATTAACCAGTACTATGACGCCGATTGCCAGAACCAGCAGAACGGCGCTGATCACGATTTTTTTTGCGTTCATCGGAGTTTCTCCTCAGTTGACGTTTGGGGGGTCGCCGGGGCTGAGGATACCGGGGCGGCTGCCACATGCTCACGGCGGCGCAGGAAAATCAGGATGCCGACAATTATAACCAGAATCGGCACGAGACCGATATTGACGGCTCGAACGATATTCGGCATTGCCGAACCTTTTTTCAGCAGGTCCGCCTCGATGGTATGGTCCTTGGTTGCGCGGCTGCGGATGGCAATCAGATTTTCATCCTGTGAAAGCCAGTCGACCAGGTTGACGACCATGAGGAGATTCTGCGGCGTGGTATTCTGGGACGAAACAAAATCGACGTTGCCGACCACGACCAGATGACCGTTCGGGTTGGCGGCGACGATGGCCCGATTGGCATCGGCGGCATCCGGCTGCAAGGCGATTTTGCCGAGAGAATCGGTTGCCGCCGCCGGATGCACCGGCGGAACCGGTTTTCCGGCAAAAAAGCTCTTGAAATTACCGGTCAGGTAGGCTGCCAGGGTCGAGGATTTGAGCGTATCGTCCGAAGGGACCTTCCAATTTCCCTGCGGCTGCGGGTTGAGATCGATAACGCCGGTGGCGAGCCAGCTTTTCTTCGACGAATGGGCCAGAATGGTTGCCTTCACGCCTTCCCCTTCGGCCGCACCCTTGAACCCCCCCGCAAGAGGAACCGAAAGAGTCAGCGAATTCGGCCACGGCAGAACGACATCCGAGAGCGGACCCACCGCCGGGTTCGAACGGTCGAAGCCATCCCGGCCGATTTTGACGAAGTAGGGGTAGGGTACCGCGACGTTGGCGGTGAAAGGACCGATCTGCTGCGGAATCATGACCGGGTTGCAGGAGGCGTCGAGCACCATGTCCTGGTCAACCTTGACTCCGTACGATTGCAGCAGGTCGAGAATCTTTGAATCGACATTCACGGTCATGGGGCCGAATTGCGGGTTGAAATCGATCTTCATGGCGTTGGCAAGCGCAATGAGTTTGCCGCCCTTCATGAAGAACTGGTCGATTTCAAACGCGCCCCGCTCGCTTATGGGGGCGCTCCCCGGAATCACGAGCGCGCCGATGCTGCTGTCGATCGGCTTGCCCTGCGAGACATCGACGATGGAGACATCGTAGTTTTCGCGGAGCTTTTCGATGAGTTGAGCGAATTTCGTTTCGGTTTTATCGGGCTGTTGCTGCTGCCGTCCCATGCGCGCCATGATTTCCGGCGGGATGTCCGGGAGGGTATCGACCTTGAGGATGCCTACCTTGGGCATGGACGGACGGGAGACTTTCAGGATGGCGCGGGTCAGATCGTACTCGAAATTGCCGAGATTCTGGCCGAGCGGCATCAGCTCCTTCCGGTCCGCGAACAGCACTGCGAGACCCAAGAAACCCGAGACCACCTGAATCTTATCCTGCTCGACCACCTGCGCCTGGATCTCCTGGATGCCGAGGGAACGCGCCTCCTGTTTGGCCGCATCGCTTTCGGAGGGGTCGATCCAGGTGATGCGCAGGTTCTTCCCGCCGTAGGCCTTGTACTCGGCCAGCATGTCCCGGATGGAGGTAAGCGTGGATTGCAGGCGCGGTTCCTGCCTGAGATCCTTCGAGCAGTACACCTTGACATTGATGATGTCGTCGAGGTGCCTCATGATCTTCTTCGTGGCGGGCGAAACGGTATACGATTTATCCTCGGTTAAATCGAGCCGCGAGAACCAGACCGTGCCGAGGTAATTGATGACCCCGACGATGCCCAGGATGATCAGGATATAAACGATAAGCTCCGTACGTGTTTTGATTTTTGTCGTTTCCATGTTTTTTCTCCGGTGATTTGCTATTCCCATTTCCTGCCGGCAAGGGACTGAATGTTCAGGAAAAGGAAAAACCCGATGATGGAAAAGTAGTAGACGATGTCCCTGCTGTCGATGACTCCCCGCTGGATGCTGTCGAAATGGTCCCCGAGGCCCAGATAGGTAAACAGCGTCGCCACGAGAGGAGAGGCGAACATGACGATGAACGGACTCCCTATTATATAGAAAAAAAAGCAGGCGACAACGCCGAGCAGGAACGCGATAATCTGGTTTTCCGTATAGGAGGAGATCCACATGCCGATGGCCAGGTAGGCGCCTCCCATGAGGAGCGTGCCGATATAGCCCGTAACAATCGGCCCGAGGTCCGGCTTTCCGCCGATCACGAGAATGGAAATCGGAATCGTCACCGTCAGCAGGATGGCGACGGCAATGAAGCAGAACGAAGCCAGAAACTTGCCGACGACAACCTCCAGGTCGCTTACCGGCCAGGTGAGCAGCAACTCAAGCGTACGTACCTTCCGTTCCTCGGCCCAGCTGCGCATGGCGATGGCCGGAATGAAGAACAGGAAAATGATGGGAAGCGGATCGAAAAAGCCGCGCATATCGGCCTGGTTGTTGAGGAAAAAAACGTGAAAAAAGAGATAGCTCGATACCGCGAGGAAGACCGTGATGAACACATAGGCAATGGGAGAGATGAAATACGATTTGAACTCTTTTTTGAAGATGGCCATGGTTTTCTGCATATATCAACCCCTCGTCAACTGGATGAATACGTCTTCAAGGCTCGCGGTTTCGTGTTTGAGTTCCGCAAGACTCCAACCGTTCGACACCGCGCAGCGGAATATCGCTTCGCCGAGATCCTCCGATCCGTCGACGAACGCCTCGGCAACGATCCAGTCGCCGGCAGGTTTTGTGACGACCTGCGAGACGCCGGGTACCGCCGAAAGTGCACTCCTGATAACCTCGGGATCGGCCTTGACGCGGACAACGTACCGGTTTCCCCTGGCTGAATTCGCGGTAAGTTCCTCCGCCGTGCCGCTGCCGACGATCCGGCCGTCATTGATGATCATGATGCGGTTGCAGGTGGCGCTCACTTCGGAGAGGATGTGCGAGCAGTAGATCACTGTTTTCTGCGCGCCGATTTTCCTGATGAGCTGACGGATTTCGATGATCTGGTTCGGGTCGAGGCCTGAGGTCGGTTCATCGAGGATCAAAAGGTCGGGGTTATGTATCAGCGCCTGGGCAAGCCCTACCCGCTGGCGAAACCCCTTTGAAAGATGAGCGATCTGGCGATTCGCCATCCCGGAAAGGCTGCATATCGAGAACATCTCCTCGACCCGACTCCTGAGCTGTCCGTCGGAGAGACCGCGGATTTCGCCGACAAAGGTCAGGTACTCCTGCACGGTCATATCGCCGTAGAGCGGGTTATTTTCGGCCAGGTAGCCGATTTTTCTGCGCACTTCCAGACTGTCGGTCACCGTATTAAGCCCGTCAACCTGCACGGTCCCTGAGGTTGCCGGGATATAGCAGGTGATTACGCGCATGGTCGTTGTTTTGCCGGCGCCGTTCGGCCCCAGAAATCCCAGAATCTCTCCCTTGGGAATCTGGAAATTCAGATCCCTGACGGCATGAACATCACCGAATTTCTTGTTGAGGTTACGAACCTCGAGCATAAAGGAACTAGTCATAGAGTCTCACACTCCCGCCGTTAATAAAAGATTGCGTGAATGATTACTACATTTTGGATGTTTACCATAATGCAGGGATTATAGTTCGATCAGGCAGTGAAATTATTGTCGAAATCCGGACGGAAATTACAGCAGAAATCGAGAGCCCGGAGCGGCCCTGCATTGAATCATGTAGATCGATGTATCGGGGCCGGGCGGCTCCACGTCGCCCCGCCCCACCGATCCTCCGCAATGGCCTAACTTTCTTTGGTTTTGGCGTCCTGAATCTGGACACGTATCTCCTGCGCAATTTTTTTAATATTCTGAAGGCACTTGCGCGATCGGGTTCCGGCGGATTTGTTGCCTCGCTCGAACTTCTCGTACTCAGCCTTGAGCAGCTCAACCTCATCGACCAGCTTCTGGATACTCATATAATCCTCCCTGCGTGAAATAACGTGAAAATCGGGTAAATATCTTACGCTTCCTCCCGTTTGAGGAGCAATAATATCGTAATTGTCCGCTTTAAAATGCCAGAAAAATTTTCAAGGGCATGGGTGAGTTGCGAATGGCCGGAACCGCGGAGCAGTGGTATTCTCCACGACCCCGGCAGGTAATCTACCGCAGAGCGGTGTTATCGTCATATTTCATTATATATACTCCGGGATGCAACCATGCACCGTTCAACTTTCCGGAGGAGGGTCCGGTAATTTTCCTTCCGGAAAGCGAATACAGGACCATGGTCTTTGCATCTCCCGTCGCCCCGAACCCCCGCTCCCCGGCGAGCGGCAAAAAAAGCATATACTTTGCCGCAGGAGTCGCATGGATGCCATTCGACGACGCCGGCGATGGTGGTTTGACGCCGACCGTTGACTGATTGGCTTCAATGAACCGGAACATGTCGATCTGGTACAGGTTGGTAGCGCCTGCTGTTCCGAGGAAATTCAGGTACAGGTTGTGCAGCCCGGTAACGGCCGACGAGGTTGCCGCGAACTTTGCACGCCAGGTATTGCTGGTATCGGTAATGACAACCGTATCCAGAATCGGTCCGGTACGGCTGTCGACGCGCAGTTCGATTTTTTTCGAGGCGGCCTTGCTTGCGCTCAGGTAGCGGAAATCGACCGCCGACGCGCCGTAACCGAAGTAGACGTTTTTGTAGCAGGCATAGCCGCCGGGTTGCGTCACGGTAATACTGCCGCTCCCGGCAATAACACCGGCAGTGCTGGCACTCACGTATACCGATGATGTGTCACAGATCTCCGCCTGAATCTCGTCGAAGGCGTTGCGCGGCTGGACATCGGTGGTTGTGAATCTGAACCAATGGCAGGCGAACAGTTCCGCCGTATCCCCGGCCGCGCCCTGGAAGGTGAAATAGAGATCGCTCTGATAAGCACCGGGAGCTACGGTAAGAGGGCACGATACGGACTGCCAGGAAGTGAGGCCGCCGGTATTGGGAACCGTGGCAAAACCCAGAACCGTTCCGGTTGGCCCGCCCTGCCGAATTTCGATGGTGCCGCCGTCGGCCGAGGCCACGCGGGCTTCCATCATGAGGTTATCCTGACAATTAAGAAAATTCGTCTTGGGAAACTCTACCCAGCTGCCGTTATGGATGCCGAAAATACCGAAGCCCCCTTCAGAACACTGCTGCTGGGTCACTCCCTGCATGTTAAAATATTCCGACGCCTGTATCGTATCGAACGCCTGGTACCTGCCCACGCCCCAGGTTCCCGGCGTGGTAATGGAATCGATATAGCCATTATTAAGGAAATGGAGATACCAGATGCCGGTTTTTCTGAAGTACGCGTTGCTGTAGAGGCACATGTGCGCCACCATGTACCACTGGCCGTTCAACTCGAACACGCTCCCGTGGCCCGTTCCCTGACAATACTTGTATCCGGAGATCACCCGGCCCCGGTAGGTGTAGGGACCGGCGAGCGTAGTTGACATGCCGTAGCGGATGGAGCCTTTCGAGGTGGTTCCATAAAGCAGATAGTAGATGCCATTGCGTTTGAAGATCCATGACGCCTCGGTCATGCTGTCAGGACTCGTCATGCAGAGACCGACGCCCTTTGCAACCGAATCATTCATGGTAGCGGTATCCATTTGAATTTGACAGAAACAGTTCGTGCCACAGCCCACGGCAGGCGGCTGCCCCCAGGTGAGATACCGGTTGCCGTTATCTTCGGTAAAACACGAGGGGTCGATGTTCGCAACAAAAGACTTCCCGAGGTAATCGGAATAACCCGAAGTTGGAGAAGTACTTCGCGCTATGCCAATCTTTGAATTCATGGCGAAAATGAAATAATAGTAGCCGTTTACATAAAACATGTCGGGCGCCCAGCAAGAGGTGCTATTCAGCGCCCAGGATACCTGGTTCGGCGAAAGGATAACGCCGTTGTCGGTCCAGTTGATAAGGTCGGTCGATGAATAGCTCTTGAAATTGTCTTCCAGCCAGGTGGTCACATATTCGGATGAGTCGTGGGAGGGATATAAATATGCCGTATTGTTGAAAACGCGTATGGTCGGATCGGCGTTGCCGTCCCACCAGATAAAAGGATTGCCCGCAAAACAACGGCACGTGACCATTATAATACCCGTCGAAATAAGCACCCCCCCCCTTACACTGAAACGATGCTTCCTCAAGTTCCATCCCTATCGGTTGACATTTACTGCTTTACCGGACATTTTCCGGGCGGGTTTGTCAACTATCGCATATTCATCATATAGTACAACCCGGCAGGGCGCCGCAACAGTTGCAGCACCGGGAAAAAACTGGCGGTTTCGTCCTTCAGCCACTCGCGGAGGCGCGACGAGGTGCCTTTGCGCTCGACAATATTCGCGTTTTTTCCGAGGCCGGTGGATCTTCGAAGCCAGTCGAGAGCGTCCTCATAGCCGCCCAGCGTATCGATCAGGTGAATCGCGGCAGCCTGACGCCCGGTAAATACGCGACCGTCGGCGTAACGGGCGATGGAATCGCGGCTCATGCCGCGTCCGGCGGCGACATCATCGATGAACTGCTCATGAGTATCCTTCAGCAGCGCATCAATGAATTTTTTTTCATCCGCGGTCATTTGCCGGTAGGGGCTGCCGACGTCCTTCATCTTCCCCGCTGTAAAAACGCGGAATTCGACGCCGACTTTTTTGGAGAGTTCCTGGAAAAGCGGCAGAGTAAAGATGACGCCGATGCTGCCGGTAAGCGTGCCGGGGTCCGCGAAGATCTTCGTGCCCGGGCTCGCGATATAGTAGCCGCCGGACGCGGCGACCGTTCCCATGCTGACGACGAGCGGCTTGGACGTTTCACGGAAGCGCAGCATCTCCCGGTAGATCTCCTGAGACGGGGCGACGGCGCCGCCCGGGGAATCGATGCGTACGATGACGCCCGCAATGGAGTTGTCACAACGGAGAGATTGGAGCTGCCGGACATACTCGTCGGATTCGATGATGGTGCCCTTGATCTGTACGAGTCCGATGGCCTTGAGGGAGGCGAACGGGTTGCCTGCCTCATGCTGCCGGCCGGAACGAAGAAACAGTACAATGCCGATCAGAACCGGAAGAGCGATGATGCCCGCGACGAGCCACTTCTGGAGCGATTTCATGGAGTCGGGCTTTTATCAACTTTGATAACCTCTCCGGGCGCCACCATGGAATCGGGCCGGAGATTATTGTCGCGCGAAAGTTTTTCAAGCGGGATGCCGAATGCCGAGGCAATGAGCGGCAGGGTATCGCCGTTGCGAACTTTATAATACACAGTACCCCTGGTTGCGGCACCAGCCGGGGCTGTCGCTTCGGGCGCCGGAGGCAGAACAATCGTCGTCCCCGGGCGAAGGATGCTGTTCCTGCGCAGATGGTTGAAGGCAAGCAATGTCTGAAGCGGGAGCGAAAATTTCCGGGAAATAGAATAGAGATTATCGCCGCGTCTGACCGTGTAGAGACGCATGCCGGTCGCGTCCAACCGGTCGGCGGCGCGCGAAGAACCATTCGAAACGACAACATTCGCTGCTGCAGCACGCTTTTTCACGGCCACCGCCGCTCCCGGAGCGGTAAGCCTGAGCGTATCGCCGACCTTGATCGATGGCTGCGATGAATCGATAGTGTTCCAGGCTAAAAGGTCGCTCATTTTCACGCCGGCCCGCCGGGCAATCGAGTATGGCGTATCACCGGATGCAACGACATAAAGCTCCTTGCCGGTAATGATCCTGGCCTCCGAAGGAGGAGCCGACGCCTCTATGGTCTCCGCAGCGGAAGCCGGTCGCACGATCAACGTGCGTCCCGACCGCAGCGTTGCTGCATTGGCAAGATGGTTCCAGCGGCAGAGCTGCGCCCATGTCACATGAAACCTGCGGGCGATTTTACTTATGGAGTCGCCTTTTTTAATCCGGTAGATAACGGCGTCGCTGTACGTTTCCTCCTCATATGCATTGACAGGAGGAATATATGCGGTCATTGCGGCGGCTGCCGTGGAATCCCCGGTTCGCTGCGGCAGGAACAGGTATCGGCCGGGCGAAAGGCGGGCGCGCTTCAGCCGGTTGATCGCCATGATTTCCGTGGCGGGAATGTTGAAGTCGGCTGCTATCTTTTGAAGGTTATCCGTGCGTTTAATCTGATAATGACACCACCTGACCTTTTTTTCTTCGGGAAGCAGGGCATAAAAGCTCTCGAATGACGCCTTATAGCCAGCCGGAAGGTACAGCACCGAATTGGTTGCGTCCGGCGGCGTGCACCATCGCAATATATGCGGGTTCAGTTTTTTCAACAAGTCGCACGGAATGCCGACACCCTGTGCGATGTCGTCGAGGCGGATGCAATCATTGAGGAGCACCGTGTCCGGGGATAATGAATCGCCGGGCGGGACGGGAACGTTAAAGTTACGTGGATTCTTTGCGATGGTAACGGCGGCGAGGTAGGTCGGCACGTATCCTTTGGTCTGGGCGGGAAGTCGCAGGTTCCAGTAGTCGTTCGTGTTGCAACGGGCAATCGAGCGGTTCACCCCGTTCTCGCCGCAATTGTACGCCGCCAGCGCCAGATACCAGTTGCCGAAATCGCCGTACAGTTTTTTAAGGTAGGTAACGGCAGCCTGGGTCGACCGGATCGGGTCGCGGCGTTCATCGATCCAGTAGGTGCGGTGCAGCCCGTAAAGGTTGCCGGTCGAGGCGATGAATTGCCATATGCCCGCGGCACGCGCACAGGAGTAGGCCATGGGGTTAAAGGCGCTCTCGATGAGCGGCAAATAGGCCAGGTCCTGCGGCAGGCCGCTGTCGGCAAACATCTGCCGCATGTACGGCAGGTAGCGGGACGCACGCGGGAACCATTTGTCAATAGTATTCTTCCGATTTTTCATGTAGAAAAGTATGGCGCGACGCACCTCATCGTTCCACACCATGGGAATGTCGTAGGAGGTGTTGTTCTGAATTCCGAGCGCCGCAATGGAAAGGCTGTCGGAGGCGGGTAGTTTTATGGAATCAAGCGAGCGACCCATCTGCCACTGGAATGCCGATGCGGCAATTTCATCGGGAAGCGAAAACGATTTCGGCATTTTTTCATCGTAAATCGCGATAATATCATCGATGTACCGTGAGGTAGGAAACCGGTCGCTCTGGCCCTGCGCATCGATTGATAAAATGTTCTTCACCGCGATGCGGAGAAGGGAGTCGGCGGCGGCATAATCGCTGTCACGGCAGAACAAGCGGGCATCGGCGATGAGGTCACCCGGATCTTCGGAAACGGTGTCGGCATCGTCGATGGTATCGAGAGCGGCAGTACGTGCAACAGTCAAAGAACCCGGGACGGCGATCATTCTGGCGCCGGCGGGCTGTGAAGAGTTGTTTATCGAAAATTCCGGGCTTTGTTTCTCCTCGTTAAGGACAGTTACTTTTGTACCCGTTGAGCTGCAGCCGGCGGCGATAAGCGCAAGCGCCATACCCGTCAATAGAAAACCGGGAACATTGCTCACGGAGAAAGGTCGGAATCGATGGGGAAAAAACTGCAAAATCACCTCCACCATTTCAGCGGTAAAAGCCTGGATTCAGAAATTACCATAATAAACAAAGAGGGCAGAAGACGCACTCTCCTGCCATTTTTTAAAATGGGCGCACGATACCCCTTTCTATAAATTACGTTATTTATCGCGTAAGATGGTAGTACATATTATCATATAAGAAAAAAGAAGAAGTCAGGAGCCGGTAAAGACAAGCAAAAGCTGGAGCAAGTTATGTATTAACCCTTCAACTCCTTAACATTTCTTTCCATCTCAATCCGTACCCAATCGTTCTTTTCCGGCAACCTGAACGCTTTCCGGGCAAACTCGCCGGGAAAAAATTTGATGCCGGGAACGATGGTGACGCGAGTCATTGAGTCGGGACCCCGTTCGACCGTGCACCGGCTTATGATTTTTTTCCTGAGCGATTCATGCGTAAGCCGGTAATCGGCAATAGCCGGCCCGGTTTTGCATAGCGTATACCTCAACGACTTCAGCGAGAAGTACTCTGCGGGATCGAAGGTAAAGGGGGAGCGGAAAATTATTTCAGCGGTAGTTTCCGTTTCAGGCACCGCAATGCCGGTAAGGGTCAATGGTTCGCCAAGAAGAGCGACAACGGTCCGGATAAATGCAGGATCGCCCAGGCGCTGCCGAACCGTTTCATCGGCCGGCCTCAGCCAGCCCAGTGAAACGATATCGTCCCCCGTTACCCTTTCCCACCCCATGATCCCGGCGACGTGCGACCCGCGATTGCCCCAATATCCCGGTACCAGTGCCGGGTCTGCGGTGATGAGCGCTTTCGCCAGCAGGGTTCCGCGCATGGCGACCGGAACACCGGCGAGGGCGGTGGAGATCCGAACCCGGAAATGGACCGTGGTTTCCCGCGCGCGGGTTGTTGCGAGAAGTTCACGGAATTGCTCAATGGAAAGATGGGCCTCCTCCCGTGAGGCAGAAGGCTGACGCATAGCCTTGCCTCCGGCAGCAATCTCGCCGATCATCGGCTCTTCGAGGTGCCCGTGAGCCTCCCATCGCTTTGCGGATTCCCACTGCGCCGCCAGATACTCTTCACTCACGCCGATAGTAATGCCGCTCCACGGTTTTTCCCGACGGGTCTCCGGGGTATGCCCCTTGAAAAGCGATTCAGCCGCTATACCGCGCTCAGTCAACTGCTGCCGGATGAGATCGATGAGGGCGGCGGGTATCTCCCGGCAGTACACGAAACCGGTCGCGTCGCATGCGGCCCGGACCGCAGCGGCAACGCGCGGGTCGGCGATGCGAACGAGGAGCTGCGACAGCCAATACTCCGGGGACTCGGCAGAGGCCCGGAATTCAAATCCGGCAGCCCGCACGAACCGTTCGGCGGTCCGCAGCACTGTGCGGCAGGTTTCCGCCGACGGAGCGTCCTCGAATTCGAGCGGCGTCCAGGGAAACCGCACCAGAATGGTCATCGAGAAAATAATGCGCGGTTGCCTTTCCGTACCCTGCAGGATCTCGCGCATAAGCGACAGCAGGCCGCGGAACTCATCATAATCGGCCTGCTCTTCGAGTCCGGTGGCGATGAGAAAGATCTTGAGTTCCCGGATCGGCGCGGCGAGCAGGGCAAACAGGCCCTGTTTGAGTTCGCGTTCGTCCAGGCTTTTGTGCAGATAGCGGCGAAGCCGCGGCGAAATGCCTTCAATGCCGCATGTCAAACTGGCCTTCCCGACGGCATGGAGGAATTTCAGGATATCCGGATCCCTGGCAATCGAGTCGAGCCGCTGGCTCTTGAGGCCAATGGCGGGAAACAGGGGCGCAAGCTCCGCCAGGAGGCGATGGAACCGCCGATGCATGGAAAAATTGAAACTGTAGAGTTCAAGTTTTTCGACCGCCATGCCCGCCTTGAGCCGCAGGGCGGCATCGCGCAGAAGTTCGACGTCAAACTCGCGATAGGGCTTGCGTCCGAAACTTTCCGCGCAGAAGCTGCAGGAACATGCGCACCCCTCGCTGATTTGCAGGCTCGCCGTTCCGATGTTCCCCTCGTCATACAGGATCGGCCCGCATTCGAGCAATTGTCCGGCCGGAAGGAGAGGCGCGTGAAAGACGGTGGTCGCGACCGGGCCGTCGGCCGGGAAAAAGCCCGGAATCGAGCGAAGAACATTCAAAATCGCGCGTTTATCATGCTTCCGGGCGAACCCATCCTTGCATAAGGAGAAAAGATTCCGGATCGTATCGGCATCTTCGCCGACGAAAATGCCGTCGACGCAGGGGTCTTCGCCCTGTAGAAACGACGAATGGAGCGCGCCCGCGCCGCCGAGAATTACCAGCGGACATGCGGGATCCGCCATGCGCTTGCTTTTGGACAGCGGGATGCCGCTTTTGCGCAACATGGGCGCAATATTCAGAAGTTCCGGGACAATCGAAAGCGAGAGCGCGATCAGGCTGAAATCGCGGGCTCCGCGCTTGCATGTCGTTCCCAGAAGCCAGGGCATCCCGTCGCGGTCGAACACCTTCGCGTCTCTGGGCGGGGGCAGATACGCCAGATCCGGAAATGTGCCGGGAATACCCGCCGCGATCTGGTACAGCAGCTTATGGGTAAACGAATCGGCGGTATCCCGGTAGGTGGAAAGCCTGGCGATGAGCACGCGCAGTGGCGATGCATCGAAGGCCCCGGCCGGAATGGTATTCGGCTCACCTCCGCGAAGCCATAGGCCGAATCCGGAAAGGGAGGGGTAGATTTTTTCGTACCAGGAGGAATAATCCATCCATTGAAAATACTTTACTCAAAAATAGAAGGAGTCGGGAGCCGGATAAAAGACAGACTGACAAAGTAAAAGATGAGAAGACCACGAGAAGACAAAAACATATCCACCTTTTTCCGTACTTCCAGCTCCTGGCTCCTAGCTCCCGGCTCCTTCTATTTTATCCATATTCCCGGCTTCACAGGAAGGGTACAGTGCATGCGCCCGATCAAACTTCTTTACTTAATCATATATTGCCTTGCTTTTTCCGCATGGGGACAGAATGCTCCTGCTCCTCTAATGCCGAACGGCGTCAGTACGAATGCGGGAATGCGGCACCTTCCCGCAGGATCATTTATGATGGGATCGACCGGAAGCGTCAGCGAGCGGCCCCTTCACCGGGTAACCCTCTCCGCGTTTTATATGGACACGACCGAGGTGACGCAGGAAAGTTACCTGACAGTAATGTGCGTCAACCCTTCCTATTTCCGGGGCGATTCCACGAGGCCGGTGGAAACCATGACCTGGTATGACGCGGTTCTCTACTGCAATGCACGCAGCAAACGGGAGGGCCTGGATACCGTCTATCGGTTCAGCTCCATCACCGGGAAACCCGGCAGCGGGAGCAACGATCTGGGCAATGTATCGACTGACTATGCAAAAAACGGCTATCGGCTGCCGACCGAGGCGGAGTGGGAGTATGCCTGTCGGGCCGGAGGTGCGGCCGGGAGCGATCGGGACGGGAATATACCGCCGATAACGAACAGAGGATTCCGCCGCGCTGGATACGCGGGCGATCTGGTCCCATAATTCAAACGGCACCACCTCTCCGGCGGCGCGCCGCCTGCCGAATGCGTGGGGATTGTACGATATGATCGGCAATGCGTGGGAGTGGTGCAACGATATCTACGGCCAGTACACAAACGCTCCCCGGACCGATCCAACCTGCCCGGATACCGAATTGACGAGCTACCATGTCCTGCGCGGCGGATCATTCCTCTGCACGACCGACAAACTTCGCTCCACGTGCCGCGTCTATGACGATCCCTGCACCGCGAACGCAGGGTACGGTTTCCGGTGTGTCAGGCGGTAGGCGCAATCGTATCACGGCGTCCCTGCGTCGATTCGTTACTCGCTCATCTCAAGCATCGCCCTCAGCGCACCCCGCGCTTTCTGCGCGATATCCTCAGGCACGCGGATCACCTCGCCGCCCGTTCCTTCGAGCGCATCCTTCACTGCCGCGAGCGAACCCTTGCGCATGTTCGAACAGATGACGGTATCCGACACGGGATAGAATTTTTTCCCCCCGTTCCGCCTTCTGCAGGGTATGCAGGAGGCCGACCTCCGTGGCGATGATAAACTCGGTGCACTCGCTCTTATTTACGAAAGAGCACATACCGCCCGTGGAGAGCACCTGGTCGGCGAGACGGCGGCTTTCGGGCGGCGCTTCGGGATGGATCAGGAGCAGCGCCTCGGGGTGCGCAGCCCGGGCCGCGTTGATCATCGCCGGCGTGATCCGCGCGTGGGTGGGGCAGAAGCCTTTCCAGAAGATAATGTCGCGGCCGGTTTTTTCGGCCACGTAGTCGCCAAGGTACCGGTCGGGCACGAAGATGATTCCCTCGCCGGGCGGGAGCCTGCGCGCGACGGCGACGGCGTTCGAGCTCGTAACGCAGATGTCGGACAGCGCCTTGACGTCGGCGGTCGAATTGACATAGCATAGGACGCGCCGGCCGGGATATTTCGCCCGGAGTCCGGCGAGGTCGGCGGCCGTGATCATATCGGCCATGGGGCACCCCGCACTCGGGGTCGCGAGAATCACGGTTTTGTCAGGGTTCAGGATCGCGGCGGTTTCGGCCATGAAGCGGACGCCGCAGAAGATGATCGTGCCGGCCGTCACGCGCGACGCTTCGACGCTCAGGCCGTAGGAATCGCCGACGAAATCCGCGGCGTCCTGCACCTCGCCGGGCTGGTAGGTGTGGGAGAGGATCACCGCGTTTTTCTCTTTTTTCAGACGCAGGACGTCGGCCTGCAGGCTGCTCTTGATTTCCGGGTTATTGACGAATGGCGAGAGCGAGCGGAGCTTCTTCACGATGGGCGGCATGGCCGCGATGACCGCGTCGATATCGGCGCCGGTGGTGTAGCGCGACAGGGAGAACCGGGTCGAGCTGTGAGCGAAGGTGTAGGGAATGCCCATGGCAAGCATCACGTGCGACGGTTCGAGCGATCCGGTCGTGCAGGCGGAGCCCGACGAGGCGGCGATGCCGAGTTCGTCAAGGTGGAGCAGGATCGCCTCGCCCTCGATGGACTCGAAACTCACGTTCAGCGTGGTGGGAAGCCGCTCGGTCTTGTGGCCGTTGAGCCTAGCGGCGGGACAGGTACGCAGAAGCTCCTCTTCGAGCCTGTCGCGCAGCAGCTTCATCCGGGCGGCGTCTTCGGCCATGTGCTGTTGCGCAAGCTCGGCCGCGCACCCGAGCCCGACGATGTAGGGGACATTTTCCGTGCCAGCGCGCAGGCCGCGTTCCTGGTGGCCGCCGTGGAGAAGCGGGTCGAGGTCGGTACCTTTCCTTATGAATATGGCCCCGATGCCCTTGGGCGCGTGCAACTTGTGGCCTGAGAGCGAAAGCAGGTCAACCGGGGTCTTCCGGAGATCGATCGGCACCTTGCCCACGGCCTGCACGGCATCGGTATGCATCGTGCCGCCGCGCTCCCTGACGAGCGTCGCGAGATCGTGGATCGGAAAAAGAACGCCGGTTTCATTGTTCGCCCACATGAGCGAAACGATCGTGTGCCCGTCGATGGTTGCCGCATCGAACTCTTCCATCGCCAGGAGTCCCTCGCCGTCGACGCTGATTTCGGTCAGCGATGCGCCCTTCTGCTTCAGGTAGCGCGCCGTATTCCGTACCGCAGGATGCTCCACCGTGGAGGTCACGATCCCTGACCGGGCGCCGTGAATGGCGCAGAACCCCTTGAGGGCGAAGTTGTCGCTCTCTGAACCGCAACTGGTAAAGAAGATCTCCTCGGGAAGGGCGTTGAGCAGGGCCGCAACCTGCCCGCGCGCCCGTTCGACATACCGCTTCAAGAGGCCGCCGAACCGATGAATGCTCGACGGGTTGCCGTACCGATCCTTGAAAAACGGCAGCATCGCCTCCAGCACCTCCGGCGCAATGGCCGTGGTGGCGTTATTGTCAAGGTAAATCTCGTTCCTGATCGGGTCCATGAGAGCCCCATCCCCTTGAATACATCGATGCGCGGACAACGGAAGCGGTATGTGCACGACGGCCGGTTTCAGGCCGGTGAATAAAAATACCACAAGGCATGAAAACCACTATGCTTGTTTTGCGTACAGGGTCTTGATTGTTTGTAACAGCTCTTCCGAACACGCCTTGTCGACCATGCGAAACTCCTGCATTCGATGGCGTTCCACATATGCCGGGTCATGGGCGGTAACGATGATGACCTTTATGGCCGGGTATTCCCTAAGCTTTTCGGCGAACTCCAGACCCGTCATCCCCGGCAGAGAAAGATCGACGACGGCGACATCGGGATAGAGGTACGGAATCCGTTCAAGCGCCGTTTCCGCTCTTTCGAATTCCGCGACAATTTCTATCTCCTTATCGCTTCCGAGGATAAGTCGATACAATACTCTCCAGTTCGCATCGTCTTCAATAATCAGCACCTTTATTGACATCCGGTCTCTTTTCCCGCGGACGGCGTTCCGGAGTGCGGCTACAACGCCTCGTTCGGCGCCCTGTTGAGGTCCAACCAATAATGAAGAACGGTCTTGATCTCTTCCGTGAACGTATCCAGATCATGGGTCTTGATAAGATAGCTGTTCACCCCGGCATCGTATGCGTTTTTAATATCGGACCCGAAATCCGACGATGTAAGCATCACCACGGGAATATAACGGGTTTTCTCGTGTTGTCGGATGTCATGCAAAACTTCGACGCCGCTTACACCCGGCATTTTATAATCCAAAAAAATCAATGCCGGCGCGATACCGCCGCGCAGCATGTCAAGGGCGGCGGCCCCATCGTCGGCATGCTCGATAACGGTGCCGGGTCGGGACTTCGATATCGCTTTTTCCATGATAAAAATGTCGGCGGGATTATCATCAACAATGAGTATTGAATTACGGTTCATTACCCCCCTATCCCTTCTATAACTGAAACTGATATGCTGCGCTCTTTTTCATATTTGAATATTTTGTTTTCAATTACGCAATAGCCGTGCCATTTTTTAATAAGGTTTCGAATCAGTGAGACGCTAAACAATTCATATCCGTTCTCAAAAACGCCAAGTACCGCGCAATTTCGGCCCCATTTTGAAAAAAGAAGCCATTGTTCAGCGGCGCACGGCAGTATACCTTTTTTCAAATTGGTGGAATTATAGTATATGCGCGGTATCATGCAATTCCTATTGATGGAAAATCCTTTCTCGGAAACACCATTTTGACCCTATCATTTTTTTAAGGCTATGTCATATGCAGTCTTCTATATTTTTAAACACATGAATGACTTCCATGGCATTATCGTGGGTGCGGTGGCATTTTTGATCATAGGACTCTTCCATCCGGTGGTGATAAAGGAGGAGTACCATTTCGGAACTCGAATATGGCCATTATTCGCGATTTCGGGGGTTGCCGTTCTTATGTTCTCCTTTGTCGTACCTTCCATGCTCGTCAAGTCCATTCTGGGAATTACCGGGTTCACGCTCCTATGGTGCATCATTGAGATGTTCGAACAGGCCAAGCGGGTAAAAAGGGGATGGTTCCCGGAGAATCCTAAACGGCAATAACAGGCGGAAAAATTAAGGAAGGCATCCTATAGGGATGCCTTCCTCTGTCCATGGGCGGCGTTGAATACACTGCCGTCAGGCTCTACCGAGCGATCATGACGGAAGCCTTCTTTTCAAAACCCGCCGATTTGAAACCGACGAGGTACTGTCCCGGAGCAAGATTGAAATTGTTAAGTCCGATCTCATAGCGACCAGCGGATTGCGTTCGATTCACCACCAGCGCGCTCCTCCTTCCGAGAAGGTCGCTGAACGAAATTTCCACGGGGCCCGACGATGCCAGCGAATACACCAGCGCATCTCCCCTGACGGCGAAATCCGTTTTCAGCGTCGTTAAATCGCCCCTCGGCAATACTCCCGTAATAACGGTAGTGAAGCTCCAGACGCTCGACCACGCTCCCGGACCGGCATTATTTACACCCGCAACTCTCCAATAATAGACCGTGCCGAGAGCCAGGTTGCTGTCCGAAGCCGAGGCGCTCGAATCGATCTGACTTACGACTGTCGTGGCAAAAGTGGAATTGGTGGAGAGCTGCAGCATATAGGCTATCGCCCCGCTTGCCGATCCCCAGATGAACGTAACACTGGTCTGCTGGCCCGTAGCCCCGTTCGCCGGCATGACAAGAGCCGGCGGCTGGGTTACACTCTGCCGAGCCGGCCCGGAAACGACCAGCATTTGCGATGCCTGCTGATTTTGATAGCATAACGTTATCCAAGCTGCACTGCGGGCGACATTTTCGACGCGGACTTCATTCAGTTCTCCGGCCAGGTAACGGGTGGTGTGGTCCGGGTTATTGCCCAGCCATGTTTCGGTTCCGGAATAAGGGATGGCCGCGCTGGCCGTTCCCATATTTCCCGATGCAATCGTCACCGCGGCTGCAGCGCCATTTTGATAATACCCCTCAAATGAATCGGAGGGATTGATAACGCCGGTGACATACATCCACCCTTTTCCTGATATCAATGAGGACGACGTGGCGGAGTATGCCGGGTATCCGGTGCCGTTGTACTCCAATACAAGACTGCCGACGGCCGAGGGCATCTCCAATTCCCAACTGTGGCCCGTCGCTACCAGCCCGCCCTGCGCGGTTCCGGTGGCATTCGTCCAGCAGGACATCGTAACGGTGCCGGGACTGCCCAGCAGGCCCGCAACCGAGAGATATTGACTCGTTCCATTGAAGAGATAGCCGGTATCGATCATTCCCGCGGTTTTGACGGCGGTCCCATTATTGGTAAGGGCATAATTATTGCTCGTCGCATCGTTCAAATCCGCCAGGTGCCATACCGCCAGGAACCCATTCGCGGTATTGAACACGCCTGCCGCATTTTGACTGTCCGCCGCGCTGCCATTTCCCCAGTACATCGTCAGATATCCGTTCGGATACGCCGGCTGAACGCTGTCCCCCCCTCGTACCGAATCCACGAGAACCCACAGCTCCGCTTTCATGTCGGTGCTGTCCCACCGTTCGATCTGGTAGGGGAAATGGGTTCCATCATACTTTGCGAAACGGACATCCTGCCCGGCATGCTGGGAATTTTTAAAAACCATCGAATCAACCGAGGTCAACCGGATCAGAACGGGAAAATTCCGGACAAGACTCGATACATTCGCACCGCTCGCCGTGGTATTGAGGGCGATGGTGCGATAATACGACCACATGGCGTAATTATCCTGCGCATAGAGCACTTGCGCCATCCCCGCCATTAAAACCATTATCCCCGCAAGCTTTTTCATACGCTCCCCCCATTTCGTGGTGTTACATTGGTTTACTCATAGGCTGTAAAACGCGAAGTCGATCCTCTATAAGTAAGTTGTCGCGAACCATGATACTATGCACATGCCCCCTTGAAACCTCCTTTCGCGTCGATGAACGGTTTAAAACACCCATCATTGATTTCTTTGGCCACGCAATCTCCCGATCCGCCCTGCAATTCAGTGAGCTAAATAATTTATTCCGATGAATAAAAGCAAGGAAAAACACTCCATTTCGGGGAAAAAGTCAACGGCATCGGAATAACGCCGTTGTGTGCAACAGAGCGTGAGCTTTGCCCGAAACGTTTTTCCAGTAAAAAATTCCTATTGCATTCTGTCTTTCCTTCGTCCGTTTTTCATGGTATAATGATAACCGTACCAACGATTGGCTCGAAACCGTCGTTTCGACCGGAAAAAGGTTCCAACGTTTTAATAAAAAATGCCGATTATAATAATGGGAAAACTATAGATACTCTTTTCAGGGAGGCGTGTCATGGAAGTTCAGGGGACCGATGGTTCCTCAGTGCGTACAGGGTCGCAAAAAAATGGAAACGCCCTCATTTCCTCTATCCGGCAGTTCGGAAAGTTTCTTGGGCTGTTTGCAACCGCCGGGCGCATAAATTCCGCAAACGACGATGAGGATGATACTCTCTCCACAGCGATCATCAATTCACGGGCCGTTAAATCGGTGTATCGCGATGAGGATGTCGCCATCGGGCTGGCGCATCTCACACGCCAGCAGATATTACAGGAAAGTGCGATCCGGACGTTTTCCCGCTACGATAAAATCACGCAGAACCACCTTATAGGCCTGTTGCAGTAGGTCCCGGAATCGGTACGGGTTTTGTGCGGAATCTCGGACCACGTCCCGGTCCTGCGGGTGATGTCGGTTCTCGGCGGTGGGTTTGGCCTCTTCTTCAACGGCTGCGGTGATTCGCTGGTGGCACGATATTCGCTATTTTCAAACTCGAAACCATATTCTGCGATGAGGTGTGGTCGTGCGCTTTCTAAAGGGAATAGTTTACTCGCGGGAAAGAGGGAAAACGGATTTTTTTGCAGTCCAGCGTGGCCGATTTTATATTATTTAGGAACAATAAAGAGATTATACGAGCGTAGTATCGTTTCAAACCGTGGACTGATTACGATCAGGAGGATCCCATGAAGACATTTTCTAAAATAGCGATGCTGGCCGTTACGGCGGCTGGTCTCGGTCTCGCCGGTTGCCATCACGCCGCAAAAATGCCCCAGCCGGCGCTGCCGGAATCCAAGCCTCCCGCGCCGGTCGAAGCGCCGAAAGTTGAAAAACCGGCGCCTCCGCCCGAAGAGTTCAAACCGGTTGATATGGATGCCGAGGCGCGTCAGGCCCTGCAAACCGTATATTTCGATTTTGATAAATACGATCTGAGGTCCGACGCCGTCACAAGCCTCGGCGTTGCCGCAAAATTCCTCCAGGACCATGCGTCCTTTCGCGTCCTTGCCGAGGGTAACTGCGATGAACGCGGCTCCGAGGAGTACAACATGGGCCTAGGCGAGAAACGCGCCAAGGCGGTGAAACAATACCTGACCTCCTACGGGATAAGCGCCGACCGGATCGAGACCACCTCCTACGGCAAGGAGCGGCTGGCGAGAACCGGGTGCGGCAGCGATGATGCCTGCAACCAGGCCAATCGCCGGGTCGAGTGGAAGGTGCTGGCGAAATAACGCTACTCACGGTACCACCCGTCAGCGCGGGGCGACGATTACCAGGGGGCGACCGTAAGGTTGCCCCTTTTTTATGAGTCCCCTTCGAGTATTCAGTGATAGATCGTATATTTTCAAACCTATGGTGGTCCGAAAAATAACCCGGCAGATCAAGGTTCGCGGCATACCGATCGGCGGCGACGCGCCCCTCGTCATCCAGTCGATGGCGAATTCCGATACCGCCGATGTCGAGGCGACCCTCGGCCAGATCGAACGGCTCTGCGCCGCGGGATGCCGCATCGTCCGGCTTGCGGTTCCGGACGAAGAGGCACTGCTTGCCTTCCGGACCATCCGGCGGGCCACGAACGTGCCGCTTGTCGCCGATATCCACTTCCGGCACATCCTCGCCATCGGCGCCATCGAGGCGGGCGCCGACAAGGTACGGATCAATCCCGGCAACATCGGGTCGCCGGAGCGGCTGCGGATGGTCGTTGACGCCGCCAGAACGGCGCGCATCCCTTTGCGCATCGGGGTGAATTCAGGTTCTCTCGAAAAGTCGATCCTCGAAAAGTATGGTTTGCCCTCCCCGCAGGCGCTTGTCGAAAGCGCGCAGAGCGCCATCGCACTCATGGACCGTTTTGATTTCGGCGACATCATTATTTCCATCAAGGCAAGCGATGTGGTCGCGACCATCGGAGCGTGCCGTCTGCTTTCGGAAACAAGCGACGTCCCGCAGCATATCGGCATCACGGAGTCCGGCACGGTGCGCAGCGGTTCCATCCGCTCGGCGGTGGGAATCGGCGCGCTCCTAGCGGAAGGCATCGGCGATACGATCCGGGTGTCGCTCGCCGGGGACCCCGTCGAGGAGATCTTTGCGGCAAAGGAGATTCTCAAGTGCCTGGGTCTCATGGGCGGACCATCGGTCATCGCCTGCCCGACCTGCGGCCGGACGCAGATCGACGTGGCGAAACTTGCCGTCGAGGTCGAAGCGCTCGTTGCACCGCTGCAATCATCCCTGCGCATCGCGGTCATGGGCTGCGCGGTGAACGGTCCGGGTGAAGCGCGGGAAGCGGATATCGGCATCGCCGGCGGGAAGGGCGAGGGGCTGCTCTTTGTAAAAGGGAAACCGGTACGAAAGGTGCCGGAGGGGGAGATACTCGCAACGCTGCGGCGTTCTATCGAAGAGATCACCGGAGAAAAATTGTAAGGCGGCATGATCCGCCATACCTATTGGTAAAGGGAGAAAAATGGGAAGGAATTTTGCAACCGGCTTTATTGGCGCTTCAATCGCCGTCGCGCTGGTATCGTGTTCAAAAAGTCCCACCGCTCCATCACCCGCGCCCGCCGGCATGATTCGCATTAGCGGCGGGACCTTCATGATGGGCTCGGCAACCGGCAACGACGCCGAACAGCCGGTTCACCAGGTAACTCTTTCAGCCTTTTATATGGATTCGACCGAGGTCACCCAGGGCGGTTATACGAGCGTGATGGGAGTAAATCCCTCTTCCGCCGCCCCTGATATCCGGCGACCCGTAGAGTCGGTTACCTGGTTCGATGCCGTGCTCTATTGTAATGCCCGGAGTAAACATGACGGCAGGGATACCGTGTATTCCTATACCTCGCTTGCCTCGGACTCAACGTTCATGGAAAACCTGGTTATCGACTTTGCGAAAGACGGCTACAGGCTGCCGACCGAGGCTGAGTGGGAGTATGCCTGCCGGGCGGGCGATACGGCCGACTATTATTGGGGAGCGGATTTTCCCCCGGTGACGACGGCGGATACCGCTTCGATCGACGCCAACGCGGTGTGGGTGCATAATTCCGGCGGCTCGGTTGCCGAGGTGAGGACCAAATTGCCCAATGCGTGGGGGTTGTACGACATGGCCGGGAATGTGGAGGAGTGGTGCAATGATTGGTACGATGCCTATGGCGCAAGTGCGCAGACCAACCCGACCGGTCCCGCCACCGGATCGTACATCGTGATCCGCAGCGGAAATTTTCTGAGTGGCGCCGATCCGCTGCGTTCAGCCTATCGGACAAGCGGCGATCCGACCGCGGGAAATGGCGGCAGAGGCTTCCGGTGCGTTGCGAGGCAGTAGACACAAATTTTTTTGCACGATGAACATCGGCGATCGGAGGGACGACGAACAAACGTAAACTCGGAAAAGAAGGCCTCGAAGTGTCATGCATCGGGCTCGGATGCATGGGCATGAGTCAGGCGTACGGAACATCGGCGGACCGCATCGAGGGGGAGTCGATGCGGGTGATTCACCGGGCGCTGGAGCTCGGCGTCAATTTTTTCGATACCGCGGAGATATACGGCCCCTTCACCAACGAGGTATTGCTCGGCAGGGCGCTGACCGGACGGCGCGAGCGGGCAATCATCGCCACGAAATTCGGGTTCGACATCCGGGGGGAATTCCCCTACAAAATGTGCAGCCGTCCGGAAAGAATCAGGGCGGCGTGCGACGGCTCCCTCAAGCGGCTCGGCGTCGATTACATCGATCTGCTCTACCAGCACCGGGTGGACCCGCAGGTGCCGATCGAGGAGGTGGTCGGCACCGTCGGCGAACTCATTGATAAAGGCAAGGTTCGGTATATCGGCCTCTCCGAGGCCGGACCGGATACCATACGGCGAGCGCATAAGGAACGCAGAATCTCGGTCCTGCAGTCCGAATATTCGCTCTGGGAGCGGGGGATCGAGGAGCGGATCCTTCCCACGATCCGGGAACTCGGCATCGGCCTCGTGCCGTTCTCGCCGCTCGGCCGGGGGTTCCTGACCGGCGGGATCAGGAGTTTCGATGACATTCCGCAAGGCGATTACCGCCGCAATGATCCGCGCTATCAGGGTGAGAATCTGGCCGCGAACCGGCGGATCGTCACTTCGGTCGAGAAGGTCGCGACACGGCACGGCGCAACGCCCGCCCAGGTTGCCATTGCATGGGCCTTGCACCAGGGCGATGACGTAGTGCCGATCCCCGGCACCAAGCAGCTGCGCTGCCTGGAGGAGAACTGCGTGGCGGGCGATCTGGTCCTTTCGGAGGCGGATTGTGAGGAGCTGAACCCGCTTGCGCGTGAGACCTCGGGCGAGCGGTATGGGGCGACGATGATGTCGCAGGTGGAAAGATAAGGATGGAGTCATTTTCGGGGATCTCAATAAAATGGCTTTACTCGTCCTTCGACAAGCTCAGGACGAAGGGGAATCATTTAAAATTGGCAAAAAATGCCCCTCGTGGTGAGCCTGTCGAACCATGAATGGTATTTTTCAGAGGACTTTCATTCTCAATACCCTGACAGGAGCGACGCATGGATGCTATAAGGAAGATCCGTAAAGTATTCAAAAGCAAGCCCACCATCGAGGGAGCGGGAGTCCATCTGAAACGGGCGTTCGGCTTCGGCGAGCCGCCGCTCTTCGATCCGTTCCTGCTTCTCGACGATTTCCGTTCCGACAATCCACGCCATTTCCTGCCCGGCTTCCCGTGGCATCCCCATCGCGGCATCGAGACCATCACCTACGTGCTCGCGGGCGATGTCGAACACGGCGATTCGATGGGAAATTCGGGAGTGATCGGCAGCGGAGACGTTCAGTGGATGACGGCCGGGAGCGGCATCGTCCACCAGGAGATGCCCAAGGGCGACGGCCTGGGACGCATGGAGGGGTTCCAGCTCTGGGCCAACCTGCCGGCCTCTCACAAGATGATGGATCCGCGCTACCGCGACGTGAAGAGCGATCGGATTCCCGTCGTGACCTCGGACAACGGGGTTACGGTGCGGGTCATCTGCGGCTCGGCGAACGGAACGAAGGGGCCGGTGACCGACATCGTGACCGACCCGGAGTATCTCGACATCATGGTTCCCGCCGAAACGGAATTTTCGCGGCCGACCAGGCCGGGGCATACCGTGCTCGTCTATATCATCGAAGGCAAGGCGCGTTTCTGCGGCGAGAAGAATCCGTTCGGCTACGAGGCTGAAGGAGCCAATTATTTCGATTTCCAACGCGATTCGTGGCTGACAAATGGAAGCCTCGTTCTGTTCGGCGACGGTGAGCGGATCAATGTCGCCACGACCAGCGACGAGCGCGCCCGTTTTCTGCTCTTCTCGGGCAAGCCAATAGGCGAGCCGGTGGCGTGGTACGGACCCATCGTCATGAATACCCGTGAGGAACTGGAACTGGCATTTGAGGAGTACCGCAATGGGACCTTTATAAAACACAAGGGAAAGACGTAACAAATGATGTGGGCCGGACCACATCACCGTGAGGCGGATTGGTCTGCCCTGGCTTTCAAGCCGCTCTGCATAACGAAATAACGGAAAATGCTTAAATATTTAAGCATTATGGAGGCAAGGGTGAAATATATGTCGTTGGTGACAATTTAAACATCCATAAGGCCTGATGCCAGAAATGCCTTTATTGCCTCGTTTATATGTATTGACATCGCCACGCACCTTTCGTAATTTATACCTTACGGTATTTTTGCAGTAATCCAATACGTTATGAATATTCCCACTCTTTTCCTGAGTGGGAGACAATGTCGGGGATTTGCTGAACCATCGGGTAAAGCTATCGTTGCTGAAATCAGGGTCGTGAGAAATAATCGGATCTTCATTCTATTTATAAAAAGGAGGCGGTCACATGAAGTTTTATGTAAGAATGGGTGTTGTTTCGCTTTCATTGCTTGCTTATTTCGGGAATATTTTCCTGCTCTAAAAAAAGCAATCCGACAGGCCCGGTAGTCAACCTGAGTGACTCAACCTATCTGCAGGGCACCTGGTTAGGGGATGATCAGGGAGCGGACACCTATACCTGGGCTTATATTTTTGCCGGCAATTCACTGGTGATTCAGCGCGACAGCATAACACTTGACAGCGGCGTTTATTCTTTTGATACCCTTGTTACTCCTCATACGCTGAGCATTCAGCTTATCAAAGCCGACAGTGTATCGGACAGCGGCAAAATTGTTCCTTTGGTTTCAGAAAACGGTAAGACGATTTCTACCATTTATTACGTCTCTACGAGTGGTTCGTTCGTTCTGATGCACGTCTTGATGAACGCACCCGGTGCACCTCTCCCGGATTCCACCGTTGATGCAGCCAGCAATAACGACAGCCTGCTGGTGCTTCGTTGGCAGACGAATATTGGAGGATAATCCGCAATGAAAAAAAGTCTATTGCTCCTGATACCTTTCGTTCTTTTCATCGGCCGGACGGCTTATTGCGATGAAACAATTCCGGGAACGAGTCTTGCCATATCCGGAACCGAGGAAAAAATTCCGGGAACCGGTCTTGCCCTATCAGGCTACGCATCGTGGGAAGCGGGCCAGGTGATGAAAGGTGTTGATGTTAATGGACTGGCTTCGCATGCCTGGGTTCAGACCGGATACATCGGAGTGATGGTCGATGATTCAATCAGTCGCAGGCTTCGCGTGCTGGTCGAGGGTGAAGGGCAGATGCAATTCTCATTCAATCTCGACCCGGGTTTTGTCGAAACCTATCGTACAACGGAGACGCCGGCAATGACCTATAACCTCAAGCGGGGCGAGGGGATATTAACATTAGGCGATCCGTCCGCGGTGGCATGGCAGATTGAACTCGGTTTTTTCCCCTACAAGTACAATTCCGATGCGCGGAACCTCGGCGAATATCTGTTCCGATCATTTCCCTATCCCCAGTTCATCATCAACGTTTTCGACCGACCCTATGCGGACCTGCTGGGTCTGCGCATAGGAACCGGGATCGGCGATATATTCCACGGCGATCTGCTTTTTACCAGTGAAATACGCGATTTCCCCCTGGAGGATTTCTCACTATCGTACGTTGCGGATTGTAAGCCGGTCAGGGGCCTGGATTTCGGCGCGGGGATCGACTTCGATCGGCTTTTCCCGGTCAATTCTTTCCTGACAACGCCGAAAGCCTCCTCATATGTCACCCCCGACAGCGCTACTGGTTACTACACATTTGCGGGAATCAAGATGATGGCAAGAGCATCTTTTGATTCGAAATGTTTTATTCCCGCGGATATTCTCCCGGCGGATATTTTCGGTGCCGAGGATTTAAAACTGTATGCGGAGGCGGCCATACTCGGATTGAAGAATTATCCCGTACTCGACAGTACACCGGCCTATTACACGAATTTGTCGCAAAGAATCCCGATCATGGGCGGCTTTGATTTTCCTGCATTCAAGCTGTTGGATGTCCTTGCCGTGGAACTGGAATATTTCAATAATCCCTTTCCGAACAGTTATACCGAGCCTTTTGAGAACGACAGCACCCTTGCCGTTGACCGATCTTCCTCCAGGGGTGACAACACTTTCAAAATGGAAATGGTCGGTCTACGCAAAGCGATCAATCGGAAAACATTTTTTTGCGATGGTGCAAGTAGCGCGCGACCATCTGATTCCACTCTCCAACTCTCTTTCCGCTACAATCCAGGACCATACTGATGTTTTGCTGCGCTCCGGCGATTGGTGGTGGACGGCGAAAACCGAATTCGATTTTTAACAATCATTCCCGAGAGGTAATTCATGACGTCAAAAAAGGTTTTCGATTCCATCGGCGTTGCCGCGTGTGCCGCACTGTGCATTCTCTACGGGCTTGCCGCTCGTGCCGAAGCCGCGACCTACACTATAACGGTTGACGCGAGCCAGAGGACGGGCGCGTGGAACCGTTTTTATGAGCAGCTCATTGCCACGGACCACATGCATGACATGCTCCACTCCGCCTATGGACGAAATATGCAGAATGCCATTAAGCGCGGGGCGACCGAGTGCGGGTTCAAATATTTTCGCGGACACGGCATTCTCGATGCCGACATCGGGCTTTATTCCGAACCCAACGGCATCCCGACCTATAACTGGACAAAATTCGATTCCGTTTACGATGCCGCGAGGACAATCGGCATTCGTCCCATCGTGGAGTTCAGTTTTACCCCCGTTGCGATGGCGACCGGGACCGCCACCTGTTTGTGGTATAACGGCGCGCCGGGAAACGTTACCATGCCTAAGAATCTGACTAACTGGAAGAATCTTTGCGACAGCATCGTCACGCATCTGGAAAACCGCTACGGCATCGATTCGGTGCGTCAATGGTATTTCGAGGTGTATAACGAGCCCGACCTGGGGACCTTTTGGACCGGCGGGCAACAGGGGTATTTCAATTTGTACGATTACGCATCGGAAGGGGTGCGGCAGGCCGATTCACTGTGCAAGGTCGGAGGCCCCGCGTCTTCGGCAACCAACCCCTCCTGGCTGGGCGCGTTTCTCACGCATGTGCTTACCGGCAAGAATGCCTCATCCGGCGCGGTCGGCGCAAAATGCGATTTCCTTACCTACCATCGTTACGCAGACGATCCGGGAGACTCAAGCGGGACTTCCAATCCTTCGGCCGAGAATCTCTATCACGAATCAGTAGTCGACACATGCACCACGCATCATTTCACCGGTCTGATCATGAACGATGAATGGGGTCCCTGTGCGACTCCCTTGAAAGTCCGAAACGATGAAAGCACCGCCAGCTTCGTCGTACAAACGATTCACCTGCTCTCTTCAAATGGGACGAGCCATCCGGCTCCTTTCATGTACGGCTACTGGTGCATATCTGACATTTACGAGGAAAGTAACGCATGGATTAGTGGAACGGTAAACGCCTACCAACAGGATGACGACAACTATGGCTTGACCCTTCGCGGCGATTCGAGTCAATTCCCGTTTCCTGGGACGTCGCCAAACCGGTATTCAACGCGTTTAAATTGCTTCATCAAATGACCGACGTCCGGCTTTCCTGCACCGGGGGATCGTTTAGCGGCGCCAACGGCTTTGCAACCATCAGGAACGACACCGGCGCCATCCAGGTAATGGTCTACGACCATTTCGGAAACGACAAGGTGTCGCTTACGGTAAACAATATCCCGTTTGCAGGGCCGGTCGAGGTGCAACACTTCATCGTCGACAGCGGGCATAGCAATTCCTACCGTGCCTGGATCGCCATGGGAGGGCCCACGATCCCCACGGCCGCCCAGTGGCAGACGCTTTCCAGCGCGGCACAACTGGCCTCTCTGTATTCTGTCAAATTTGATACGATTTCATCTGGCGGGTCGTATTCGGAATCTTTCAACGCGCCTCAACACAGCGTGTCGCTCATTGAGATCAGCGACATCGCAAAAATCGCGGTAAAATTTCCCAACGCACCTCTCGTGCAAATCGGCAGCCCGATCAGCGCCCGGATCAGGAATACAACGTTGTTTGTCACGATACCCTTTGCCGGCCACTACGATATTTCATTGTTCGGCATCGATGGTACACTGTTGTTTAAGGGCAGAGCGAATGGACGGGCTACCACGGCGTTTGCCCTGAAGCGCATCGGTGAAGGAGCGTATGTGCTTAAGTGCTCAAATCAATTCAATTCTTCAATTGCCAGGGTTATGAGGGTTAATTAATGGCACGTATAAAAAATGCAGACGTATCGCATCTATACCTTTACACGTAAGGGGAGGTCGTATGAAATTTTTCAACACATTCTTGGGAAGCAGGCTGTTTTGCTTATCTCTGTGTGTCTTCGCCCTAGGCCTCGGCGCCACAGCCTTCGGGGTGACCACGGTCACCATCAACGGCGCCGACAGCGGCAGAATTTTTGACGGCGTCGGCGCGGTCAGCGGAGGAGGCGCGACGTCGCCGATGTTGAAGGATTATCCGGAACCGCAACGTAGTCAGCTTCTTGATTATCTGTTCAAGCCTAAGTTCGGCGCTTCGATGAATACGTTGTTTTTCCAAATCGGCGGAGACGACAATGCCACCCAGGGCAGCGAACCGACCCACATGCGTACCCGGACCGACACCAATTTCCAGCGGGGGTACGAGTGGTGGCTGATAGCCCAGGCAAAGCAAAGAAATCCCGCCTTGACCATCGACGGCGTGGCGTGGGGATGCCCGGGATGGGTGGGAAGCGGCAATTTCTGGTCGGCGGATATGCAGCATTATAATTGCATATTTATCAAAGGCCTTAAACGCCATTACGGCTTTAATCTGGACGCCCTCGGTTGCAAAAATGAATCGGGGACCAATTACGGCTGGGCGGAAGGAATGAAGGATTCACTTACTGCAAACGGCCTTACCAGCACGAAACTCCATGGATTTGATAACTATGGAGGCACGAAGTGGAATTTTTGCAATGATTTTGCCGGTACTCCGGCATTAGCCGCAGCGCTCGACGTCGCTAGCGCGCATACCACCAACGATGGCAGCCAAGTTACTCCGGCTACTGCACTGAATTCCGGCAAACAGCTATGGGACACCGAAGAGCATGCGTATTTCTCCGGATGGCACTGTGCGTGGGCGGTTGCTCATGATGTCAATCAAAATTACATTGCAAACAAAAGGATCACCAAAACGGTTTTCTGGTATCTGATAGAAGCCTACTACTCCATTGAAAACTTCACCAATCAAACCGTGGGGGTGTGCGACCAGCCTTGGAGCGGGCATTACCAGATTAATCCCGGCTTATGGGGGTATGCTCATTTCAATCAATTTATCAACGTCGGCTGGCAGTTCCTGGACAACGCCTGCGGAAATTTAAATCACGGCGGCACCTACATTACGCTCAGATCGCCGAGTGATTCCGATTTCAGCATTGTCGCCGAAACAAATGGGGCATCTGCAAACGATACCGCGACCTTTACGATAAGCGGCGGTCTTCCCACCACGAAAACGCTCTGCGTGTGGATGAGCGATTCCCTCGCTCAATTCGTCCAGCAGGCCAGCATAACGCCGGCAAACGGATCATTCACCGTCATCCTGGCGCCGAATTCCATTTATTCAATTTCAACCACCACCGGTCAGCAGAAAGGCACCTTCTCGACCCCGATTCCCGCCTCGGCATCATTTCCTTTCCCCTATTACGAAAATTATGATCATTATAAGGGCGCCGATGCCAGGCTCTGGGGTTACCTGCCTTACTACGATTGTGACATTGATGGCGTATTCGAGATCGCGGAACGCCCGGATTCAACCGGTAAATGTCTTCGCCAGGTTGTAGGTGTAAAAGCCAATAGCTGGGCCCCGGAATGGGCGCCCTACACCATTATCGGAAATTCAACCTGGACCAACTATCAGGTAAGCGCCGACATCTACTTCGACGATGGCGGGTGGGCCGGGGTCATGGGCCGCGTCAACTACGTCGGGAACGGCTATGGCTGCTATCCTAGAGGCTATTACCTCGCCTTATACTCAACAGGAGCGTGGGGGCTCTATTCCGCAACAAACAGTACAAGCATGGGAACCAGGCTGGACTCGGGCAAAGTGACTCTCAGTACTACCAACCCCTGGCACAATGTGATGCTCCAGATGTCGGGATCGACCATCAAATGTTTTATCGAAAACAACAGGGTGGATTCCATTACCAATACCTCCTACACCACGGGTATGGCGGGGTTGTGCTCGGGACTTTCAAACAGCGCAAGGAATACCGCGATGTATGATAATCTCATTATCAATACAGTCGGCGGGGCGACGCCCCCGGTAACCGTTTTTCCCCAGGACAGTACGCCGCCGTACGCCTTCCTCAACAACCCGGTGGGCGTGATCCCAAAGGCGGCTCCGACCTCATCCATAACGTCTTCCACCGCAATGACCTTCAAGATCTTTGGCACGCAGTTCTCAGTCCCGAAGGAATTTGACGGAAAGCGCATGGCATTCAGCGTTTATGACCTGAAGGGCACGCTCCTGCAAAAAGGGATAACCCAGGGCGGTGCTCTTGTCAGCCTGAAAAAGGATCACGGCGAAGTCAATCAGGTGCGACTGATAAGGCTGAAGCCGGCGAAGTAAAACAAGAAAATCCCTAGCACGTAGCTGCGGTCTTCGGTTTGTAATCTTTCGAATTAGGAGGCGTCTCGGTGACGCCTCTTTTTTTTGGTTTTTTTTCCATATATATTACAGAAAATCCTTTTCCTGACCCCAAGGGAGAACCATGGACTTTCTTGAACTTGCCCGCCTGCGCTGCTCGGTGCGCGATTATCTCGATGCACCCATTAGCGATGCCGTCATCGAAAAAGTCCTCGAAGTCGGCCGTTTGGCGCCGTCCGCCTGCAACAACCAGCCGACCGCGTTTATTGTCATAAAGGATGATGACACCCGAGGTAAATTACAGCTGGTATATAACCGGCAATGGTTCCTCCGCGCCCCGGTCATCATCGCGGCCTGCTGCGACCGCACCCTCTCCTGGCGCAGAAGCGACGGCAAGGACTACGGCGACGTGGATGTCGCCATCGCGCTCGACCACCTGACCCTCGCGGCGACGGAAATGGGTCTGGGAACCTGCTGGATCGCCAATTTCAATGCGGCCGAGGCGAAGGCCGCGCTCATGATTCCCTCGACGGTCGATCCGATTGCCTTCACCCCGCTGGGCTATCCCGCGCCCGGAACCACTGCCCGGAAATCCCGGAAAAATCTGGCCGATATGATTTCATGGGGGTTCTACGGCGGCCGGAACCGGTAGCCTGCGGCCGACCCGGAATCAATCCGCACAGCGCCGACATGCGCTCCTGGAAAATCGTATTTTTATTATTTTTCTTTTATTCCGGCCATGGATATGAATGCAAAGACGCTGCCATTTACCAAAGGTCAAATCACCCGGATCATCGAGCGTTTCCCGACGCCTTTCCATATTTACGATGAGGAAGCGATCCGCCTGAATGCCGTGGCTCTCCATGAGGCTTTTTCATGGGCGGAAGGGTTCAGGGAGTATTTTGCCGTCAAAGCCGCGCCGAATCCCTTTCTCCTGAAGCTCCTCCGCGGGGAGGAGATCGGGGCAGATTGCAGCTCACTGCCGGAGCTTCTCCTAGCCGAGCGATGCGGCATCACGGGCGACTTTATCATGTTCACGTCGAACGATACGCCCGCCAATGAATTCATCAAAGCGCGGGAGCTCGGCGCAGTGATCAACCTTGATGATGTGTCGCATATCGATTACCTCGAACGCCACGCAGGGCTGCCGCCTCTCGTCTGCCTCCGGTACAATCCCGGTCCGTTGCGAAGAGGTAACGCGATCATCGGCGCACCGCAGGATGCCAAGTACGGCTTCACGCGCGACCAGCTTTTCGAAGGGTACCGGCTGCTGAAAGACCGCGGCGTGCGGCAGTTCGGGCTCCACACGATGATCGCGTCCAACGAGCTCGATCCGCGTTATTTTATCGACACGGCCGCCATGCTGTTCGACCTGGTCGCCGTACTATCCCGCGACATCGGCATCAGATTCGAATTTGTTAATTTCGGCGGCGGCATCGGGATCCCCTACCGGCCCGAAGAGACCGCGGTCGACCTGAGGACGGTTTCGGCAGGCATCCGGGAAGCTTATGACCGGATCATCCGTGCCGGCGGCCTGCACCCGCTGCGGCTCTGCATGGAGTGCGGCAGGATCATGACCGGGCCGTACGGCTACCTGGTCTCGACGGTCCTGCACCTGAAGCACACCTACAAGCACTTCGTCGGGCTTGACGCCTGCATGGCGAACCTGATGCGGCCCGCGCTCTATGGCGCCTATCATCACATCACGGTGCTGGGGAAGGAGCAGGCGCCCCTTACCCACAGGTACGACGTCACCGGATCGCTCTGCGAGAACAACGATAAATTCGCGGTCGACCGCCTGCTTCCGGAAATCGACATCGGCGATATCGTGGTCATCCACGATGCGGGAGCGCACGGACATGCCATGGGATTCAATTACAACGGCAAGTTGCGGTCGGCTGAGCTCCTGCTGCGCAAAGGCGGCGAGGCGGTGCTGATCCGCCGGGCCGAAACGATCGACGATTATTTCGCCACACTTGATTTTCCCGGACTCGAAGGGTTTTTTTCAAAAAAGTGAGATTAATCGATCTCCCCTCTTTTCCAAATAATGATAAAGGAGCCTGCTGTGAGTAACCAGGAACTGCCACTTCGGTACGGGTGCAACCCGCACCAATCCCCGGCGCGGGTGTATGCGGCCCACGGTGCGCTGCCCCTGAAAATCCTGAACGGGAACCCCGGCTACATCAACCTGCTCGATGCGCTTAACTCATGGCAGCTCGTGAGCGAGCTGCGGGAAGCGCTCGGCCTGCCGGCGGCCGCCTCATTCAAGCATGTGAGTCCCTCCGGCGCCGCCCTCGGCGTGCCGCTTACCCGGGAACTCAGGCGTATTTACTTCGTCGATGACATGGACCTTTCGCCGCTCGCTTCGGCCTACGCCCGCGCGCGCGGCACTGACCGCATGTCCAGCTTCGGGGACTGGGCCGCGCTGTCGGAACCCTGCGACATGCCCACCGCGCTGCTCCTGAAACGCGAAGTATCGGACGGCGTGATCGCGCCGGGCTACGAAGAGGGTGCGCTCGAAATCCTGAGGAAGAAAAAGAAAGGCGTTTACGCGGTAGTCGAGATCGATCCCGCGTATATCCCGCCGGAAACCGAAATGCGCGAGGTGTTCGGCATCCGATTCGAACAGAAACGCAACATGGTGAAAATAACGAACGATACCTTGAAAAACATAGTCACCGATGCAAAGGAGCTTCCGCCCGAAGCGGCGCGGGACCTCATCCTTGCCCAGATCACGCTGAAATACACCCAATCCAATTCGGTATGTTTCGCGTTGGGAGGCCAGGTAATCGGCGTAGGCGCGGGCCAGCAGTCTCGGGTCCACTGCACCCGCCTGGCAGCCTCCAAGGCCGACAAGTGGTTTCTCCGGCAGCACCCTCTCTTCGCAAGTCTGACGTTCAAGGAGGGCATCGGCCGGCCCGAACGTGACAACGCCATCGATATGCTGCTCGAAGAGAGCCTCACCCCTGCCGAAAAGTACACCTGGCAGGACGACTTCATGGAGCTCCCCGATATCCTGAGCGCGGCGCAGCGCGCCGAGTGGATCAATTTATTTTTCGGCGTGTCGCTCGCCTCGGACGCATTCTTCCCGTTCCGCGACAATATCGACCGCGCACAGAAGACCGGTGTCCGCTACATCGTCCAGCCCGGCGGCTCGGTGCGTGACGACCTGGTCATCGAGGCGTGCAATGAGTACGGCATGGTGATGGCGATGAGCGGGATCCGGCTGTTTCACCACTAACGCACCGGAGCCGGATGGTGGAGTGATTTCAGGGTGCCACAAAAAGGGTGGGTTCGTCCTTCGACAAGCCCAGTACGAATGGAAATTTCTAAAATCCGGAGAAAAATTCCGCTCATGGTGAGCGCTTCAAACTATAAACTGAATTTTTGAATATAAGCTTTTGTAAATATCCACCGGCAGTACCGCGAAAGGATATATAAAAGATGGCGCAGCAACCGAAAACCGCGATAACGCCCTCCCGGACCGACGATTATCCCGAATGGTACCAGCAGGTGATAAAAGCCGCGGACCTGGCCGAGAATTCACCGGTGCGGGGGTGCATGGTGATAAAGCCGTGGGGGTATCGCCTGTGGGAGAACATCGCGCGGATTCTTGATAAGATGTTCAAGGATACCGGCCATCAGAACGCTTATTTCCCGCTCTTCATACCTAAAAGCTTCCTCGAAAAGGAGGCGGAACACGTGGAGGGATTCGCAAAGGAGTGCGCGGTCGTCACACACCATCGCCTCGAAGCGGGGCCCGACGGCACGCTCGTGCCTGCCGGGGAGCTCGAAGAGCCGCTCATCGTGCGGCCGACTTCCGAGACCATCATCGGCGCCATGTTCGCGAAATGGGTGCAGTCCTACCGCGATCTTCCCCTGCTTATCAACCAGTGGGCCAATATTGTCCGCTGGGAGATGCGCACACGGATGTTTCTGCGCACCACCGAGTTCCTGTGGCAGGAGGGCCATACCGCCCACGCTACGATCGACGAGGCTCGCGAGGAAACGACCCGGATGCTCGAAGTCTACACGAAATTCGCCGAAGAGTATATGGCCATGCCGGTTATCAAGGGCGAGAAGACCGAGCGTGAACGGTTCCCCGGCGCCGTCTCCACCTATTGCATCGAGGCCATGATGCAGGATCGCAAGGCGCTGCAGGCCGGCACCTCCCATTTCCTCGGCCAGAACTTTTCACGGGCCTCCGGCATAAAATTCCTTGACCTGTCGGGAAGGGAGGAGTACGCTTGGACCACCTCATGGGGGGTTTCCACCCGCCTCATCGGCGGCATCATCATGACGCACGGCGACGATGACGGGCTCATCCTGCCGCCCCGGCTCGCCCCGGCGCACGTGGTGATCCTGCCGGTCATCCACGGTGACGACGGTAAAACCGCGGTGCTCGACTACTGTGACTCGCTCGGACGCGAGCTTGCCGCCATGAGCTACGACGGTTGTCCCCTCGAAGCGATTGTTGACAGGAGTGAAGGACGCGGCGGGGAAAAGGTGTGGACATGGATAAAAAAAGGGGTCCCGCTGTACTGCGAAATCGGTCCACGCGACATCGCGTCAAACGGCGTCTTCATCGGTCGTCGTGACAAGACACGCAAGGAGCGTTTTACCCTTCCGCGCGGCGAATTTATTGCAAAGGTCCCCTCGATCCTCGACGAAATCCAGGCAAACCTCTTCAATCGCGCGCGGGATTTCCGTGACGATAACATCACCCGGCTGGACTCGAAAGAGGAGCTCTATTCCTATTTTACGCCAAAAAACAGCGCGAAACCCGAGATTCACGGAGGGTTCGCGCTCTGCCACTGGAGCGGCCAGTCGTTCGTCGAGGAGCAAGTGCATGACGACCTCGGGGTCACCATCCGGTGCATTCCGCTTGACGCCGAAGAGGAAGAGGGGAAATGCATCATCTCCGGCGAACCGTCGCTGAAAAGGGTCATTTTCGCGAAGTCATATTGACCGCAGGAGCAATTCCGCGGGCCGCCTAATACGGGATCGTCCTTGTTGACGGGAAATTTTCGCACGTGCAATCAGTCGTTACCATAGAGAAACTTGTTTTCGGGGGCGTGGGTCTCGCCCGGACCGGCGATGGTGTCGTTCTTGTCGCAGAGGCGCTTCCCGGCGAGACGGTGCGTGTGCAGCCGACCGGAAATAAAGGCGGCGTTGCCACAGCGCGTGTCGTCGCTGTCCTTTCGCCGTCGTCCGACCGTCGCACTTCTCCCTGCCCGGTTGCCGGAACCTGCGGCGGATGCGACTGGCAGCACATTGTTTACAAGTCGCAGGTAGCCGCCAAAACAAAAATTCTGGAAGAGTGTCTGTGCAGGACCGGCCGCATCCGGGAGCTTCCGGCTATCGAAATTTTCTCAGCCGATGAGTTCGGCTACCGCCGCCGGGTTCAGATAAAAACCGACGCCACGGAAAGAGCGGGCTTCTTCGCAAAGCGGACCAACGAGGTGGTACCGATCGACCGCTGCCCGCTCCTGATCGATCCGCTCAACCGGCTCATGGTCGCATTGCCCGGCCGATTGTCGGCACTTCCCTCCCCGATTCGGAATCTCATGGCCGTTGCGGGAGATAACGGCGAGGTCGCCTCATTTCCCGTCATCGATTCATTAACGGTAGAGAGTGTCACGATTTCGATTGGGAGGGCGAGCTTCGACGTTGCGGGGAACTCCTTTTTCCAGAGCAACCGCCCTCTACTCGAACCGCTTGGAAAATGGGCCCGCCCGCATGTGGGAGGGGATCGATTCGTAGATCTCTACGGCGGGAGCGGATTTTTTTCGGTCATGCTCGCCGACCGCTTCGCGGAAGGGCTCCTCATCGAATCGGTCGGCGGACATGTCGAGGCCGCCCGCAGAAATTTCATCCGGAACTCAATACACAATGTCAAAGCAGTAGAAGGAACGGCGGAACGGTTGCTCTCCCTTATCGTTTTGAAACCGGTCTCCTGCCTCATCGTCGATCCCCCCCGGCCGGGATTGACGCGAAAGGTCCGAGAAGCTATCGCGACGCTCAAGCCGGCAATGGTGCTGTACGTTTCCTGCAACCCTTCGACTCAGGCAAGGGATGTTGGATTCTTTGTCAATAAGTCCGGGTATGCGATAACGCGGGCGGCGATGTTCGATCTTTATCCCAATACGCATCATATGGAATCGGTGATGATTTTAACTATGAAGAACGGGAAACTATGATTTGGGGCGCGACGATATTCAGGGAAGTTGGAGCGTTCGAAAGTTTAAGTTCAGGATTTACCATTATTTTTTGGGTTTGTATTACACGCCTATATTTCAAATAGCATTGCGAAAAAAGAGGGACATTTTTCTTTAAACCGGATTTGAAGAGATATAATGAATTACAAAGGTCCGGCCATAATTCACCACAACGCGCAACAACCCGATGTCCGATCGTATTACCGGTACCTCTACAGCGTCATCCCCTTGCTGCTGACGGCAATCGTGTTTTCAATTGCATTGAAAAATTCCTTCATTGGCTGGGATGATGGTGTTTATGTTACCGGAAATGATCTCATTCGCTCTCTTTCATTGCACAATCTCTTCAGGATGTTCTCTCCCGGCACTTTGGTCTGCGGCAATTATCAGCCGGTCACCATTCTTTCCCTGGCAATTAATTACGCGCTGGGAAGACTCAACCCTTCGGGGTACATCGGCGCCAACATTTTTTTACATCTTTTAAATGTTTACCTGGTATTCATTTTTATCCGGAAAATTTCTCAAAGCGACCGTATTGCTTTTTTATGCGCAACGTTATTCGGCATTCATCCGATGCATGTCGAGTCCGTCGCGTGGGTTTCCGGGAGAAAAGACCTGCTGTACTCGTTCTTTTATCTCTTAGCATTGCTCTGGTACCTCCGATATCTTGGCAAACACGGCAATGAATACATAATCTCATTTTGTATTGTTCTCGTCTTGTCGGTTTTATCATTACTGTCAAAATCCGCCGCGGTAACTTTACCTGCCGTATTTTTTCTTCTTGACTACTTTTCAGGGCGCAGATTTTCTGCCAAGCTTATCATCGAGAAGCTTCCTTTTCTTGTAATAGCAATCATTGCTGGTGTTCTGGCAATTAAAGGGCAGCAAACCAGCGGATCATTAAGCTCCTATCATGCGGTGTCGATAACCAACAGATTATTAATCGGCGGATATTCTTACATGTTTTATGCAGTCAAATTTTTTGCTCCTGTTCAGCTTTCGGCATATTACCCTTACCCGGATTCCCTGCCGGGGGTATTGCCATTCCATTATTCGTTATCTTCCCTTTTTGTAATATTTTCGGCAGGCTTAGTATATTATTTTCGGCGTTCAAAGGTCATCATATTCGGATTTTGTTTTTTCCTGTTTAACGTTATTTTCATACTGCATTTTGTCCCGGTAGGCAAAACGATCACAGCAGACCGATTTTCGTACCTTTCCTATATCGGTTTATCATACATCGTCGCCTATTATTTTAAAAAAATCCTGTCTACCCGGCATTTTACGAAAATTCCAACGGCTGCTTTCGCACTATTCTGTATGTGCATTGTAACACTTTTGTGTTATGCCTCCTATCGCCGCTGCGAGGTATGGAAAGACGACTTCTCCCTCTGGAGTGATGTCATCGACCATTGTCCTTCATCAATAGCTTATAATAACCGGGGAAGCATCTTTTTGAGCAAGGGCGACCCGGTACGGGCGATCACCGATTTTGATCAGGCGATACGACTTAACCCTTCCGCATCAAGACCATATTACAACCGTGGAATAGCCTTTGCGGACAAGGGTGAATTTGGCCGGGCAATTAAGGATTACTACCGTGCGATCATGCTCAATCCGAACTATACTGATGCATTTTATAACGCGGGAAGGGCTTACCAGGCGATGAACGATTTTGACCATGCCATCGAATGCTTTAATAGGGCGGTAAAAATCGATGGCTCCTTTGCGCCGGCGCATAACTGCCGAGGGGTCTCCTTCTGTATGAAGGGTGATTTCGATCGAGCAATTATTGATTATAACTGGGTAACACTACACGATCCGCTGTTTATCGATGCATATATCAATCGAGGCAATGCCTATCTTGCAAAAGGTCTCAATGGCCGAGCGATTGAAGATTATACGAAGGCGATCACTCTTGATTCGTCGTGCTATTCGCAGGTTTATTATAACCGGGGCATTGCTTTTGCCAGAAATGGAGATTCCGCCCGTGCTGATGATGATTTTAAAAAAGCCTGCGCAATGAATTTGGCAGTCGCCTGCGATGCACTGAAAAAATATTAGCCACCTCATCAATAAACTGACGCGCGGGTACCCTTCTCGAATGCTATTGTTATACTGTGTGACATAGATCTTCAATTCATGCTATATGTAACTTTAAATCTTTCCATCAGTGTTTTGTTTCTATGTTTCAGCAATTTGAGTAAAGCGACCAAATACGTTAAGAAAGGCAATCTTCGGTAAAGTAATGGTAAAGTTACTTAATGCGATAAATGGCGTTTATATAACAGAAAGGACGTTGGAGATGGAAGTCGCTATCCCGAAGGGAAGCTTACCGAACCATGTCTTTGAAGCATCGTAAGTCATTGAATAAACTTGTAAAATGACCAACCAACCCGGGCCGTGAGCATTTTGTGGCCTCCTGAAATGGTGTATATTATCTAAAAAATCAGGACCATCAAGAACCCTGACGAGGTACGCCATGAAATCCGATAGGCTTTTGCCAATACATTCCGCCGAGATACCGGGTGCCGAATTCATCAAACCAATGCATCTCTCTCAGAACTGGCATGCGCGAGCCTGCATGCGCCGCCCGGCCAATCAATGAGATTGTTCTCGGCAAGCGAAAAAATCAAAAACAGTAAGGTTTTGGTAATAAGAAAGTATATAAGTCATTGAAATTTAAATAATTATATTTTCATTGCCTTAATAAGAGCATCTATGGGAATCATGAAGGGGATTTTTAGAGGTCTCCTTAACTTTATATATTTCATTCTTTCTTACTCACGGAGTCGCATCACGATGAAAATGAATCCGCTGCTCCTCACCGTTTCAACCGCCCTCTCGCTCGCTTTCACCGTTCTCAGTCAGGAAGCCCCGCTCGGGTCGATCTCGCCCATGAGCGGCGATGAAAAGAAGGCGCTTGAGGGCTTGAAGGGGAAAATATCCGGAAAAATCATCTGGTCGAGCTCCCGCGTCAATACCAAGCACGATATCTGGATCATGAACGCCGACGGCACCGACCAGAAAGCGCTCACCGTGAAACCGAACAACGTGGACTGGTTCCCACGCTTTTCACCCGACGGCAAGACGGTGCTCTTTGTCCGCAGCAAATCGGGCTGGGTTCCGGAGACCGATGCCGAAATGTTCGAGAAATGGGACCTGTGGACGATCGCCACCGACGGGACCGGCGAAAAGATGGTGGCGTCCGACGCAGTATGGGGAACCTGGAGGCCGGGCGGCGATTCGATTCTCTTCGCGCGCGGCTCGAAGGTATTCATAAAACGACTGGGCGGGACGGATGAAAAGGAGATTTTTGACGCCGAAACCCATTTCAAAAAAGGCGCGTATGCCCAGCAGCCGGAGATGTCGCCGAACGGGAAATGCCTTGCAGTGACGCTGCGCGGGACGGTCCGTAAAACCGGCATCTGGAACTTTGAAAAAAATGAGTTCTACGAAACCGGCGGCGGTTGCGAAATGGCCTGGTTTCCTTCCGGTACTAAGGTATACCGTATGAACGAAGGGACCGGCAACGGCAGCACCGAGGTGCTGCAGATCGACCTCGATGGCGACGGAAAACCGGTTAAAAAAGTCGGCGGGTTATCGATACCGAAGGAGATGCATTTCATGGACCTGCCGGGACGGCGGTCGCACGAGTATTTCCCCAAGATTGATCCCACCGGGACGTGGCTTGTCTGGTGCGCAACCCAGTACGGGCATGAGCATGACATCGCCGACTATGAGGTCTACGTATGGAAAATCGGCGCCGACGCGAAAACAGCCGTTCGTTTGACCTTTAATACCGCCAACGACCGCTGGCCCGACCTGTTTCTGACGCCGCGGGAAGCGCCTCCGGAAACCGGCGCGGACAGCGCGGCAAGGGGCGGCGCGCCGCACTGAGGAGCGGACCTTTAGCCCAAAAGGGCCATCAAGGATCACAGATTTACTTATTGTATTTGACCTAAAAAGATTAAAGGATCTCTCATGGATAAAGCACCGAATGCCGCAGACTCGTCACGGGATCCCCCAAAAAAAGGGGAAGACTGGGGCATCCTGAACCGGCGCAACAGCCGGATCAATCAACTGGCCATCATCGGGCTTCTCATCCTGGTAACGGCGGCGATTCTCCCCATTGTGAAAATATTCTTCGTACCGGCAGTAGTCGCCGCCACCCTGGCGACGCTTTTTTTCCCGCTCTACCGGCGTATCCTGAAAATCGTCGGCAACCATGCCAGCCTCGGCTCGGTCCTCTCGTGTCTCATCATCTTTCTGTGCCTGCTCGCTCCCGGTTACTTCGTCGTCTACCTTGTTGTGCAGCAATCGGTCGATCTGTACCGCTCCGTCGGGCCTCTGATCGCCGATATCATCGAAAGGGGAAGCGCCGCTGCCGTTTTTACGCACCTGCGGAACCTGCCGGTCTACCATAAACTCGGCCTCGATATCGTCGATCTCACGGTCCCGCTCCAGGAGGCGGTAAAGACCCTTCTCTCCTCGGGTTCAAGCCTGCTTACCCGGAACCTCCTCGGGATTACTCTCCCTTTTTGTCAATATTTTCGTGATGTTCTTTACCATGTTTTACTTTTTCCGGGATGGCGAACAACTCGTGCAACGGCTCAAGTATCTCGTGCCGATGCGCGGGGATTATGAGGACATGATCATCGCCCGGTTCCTTCTCATCTCCCGCGCAACGGTCACGGGTACCGTGATTCTGGGACTTCTCGAGGGTACCATCGGAGCCATGACACTCCTCGTTTTCGGCGTCAAGGCATGGCTTCTGTGGGGTTTCATCATGATCATTCTTGCGATCATGCCCTTTATCGGTACATGGGTCGTGCTCGTTCCCGCCGGCGTCATCCAGATATTCATGGGCGATACCTGGCAGGGATTGGCCATGATGTTCATGGGACTCATCGTTATAGCGAATATCGATAACTTCCTGCGGCCGCGGCTTGTAGGCAGGGGGGCGAAACTTCACGACCTCGTCATCTTCTTCTCTTCGCTCGGCGGTATCGTGGTGTTCGGCGTCATGGGATTCATCGTCGGACCGGTCATCGCAGCGCTGTTCATCGCGGTGCTCGATATTTACGGAATGGAATTTGAACGGCAACTGAAGGGGCCGTAAGCATTTCGCTCAGAAATGGATTTCCTTCCAGACCAATAGCCGCATCGTCACGCTACCGGTGCTCTCCACACGAACCTTTCCTGAGTGCATTCCCGCAGTTCCGCCCGTACCCAGGTTATCTCGCCTGCGCTCGCCGGTTCGTTTTCCCCCGGCCCGATGCCCGATAGCAACTCTTATACGCTCCCGAAGAAATCCCTCCCAATCGATTTCCACTCCTCGACAAGTTTTGCCTCGGTAAAAATTTCCGAAATCACGGCAGTGTCATCGAGGAAAAATCGCCGGAAGGACCGATAGCGGACATACCCGTCAAAGAGCGGCCTGACCCTTTCAAGCGCACTTCGCGCTGTTTCCATGCGCCCGGCCTTGCGGTAGATGCAGCACAGGCCGATATACGAGTCGATGTCGGGTCGGTTTTCCGCAAGCACCACGCTTTTTTCGAACAGCCTGATGGCATCGATTAGCTTGTCCGCCTTCAGAAGAACCTTTGCCGCCATGAGGGCGATCTCTCCGCGGTCGGGATGCCGCTCGACTGCCGCACGCGCCTCGGCAACGGCTTCGTCGCAGCGCTTCAGTTCGGTCAAGATGCGCAGGAGCCGTAGCGAGGCTTTGATTTTCGCGGCCCTGAAGTCGACTCCCACCTGTCCGGGAAGGACCTCCGCTGCAATGATACGGCGCAGACACCTGAGGGCCTTTTCCCATGAACCTGCGCGGTCACAGGAGACCGCCAGGAGGTAGAGTCCGTCCACCCGCCACGGCGCCAGAGCAAGAGCTTCCTCCAGATACCGCGCCGCCTGACCGTACTTGCGCTGCCGGTTGGCGATATTCCCCAGGCCCATGTAGGCTTGACTGGCGATCACCGGCTGTACGCTTCTGATTTCGGCAATAGCGAGAACGGCGCTATACCACATTTCCGCTTTGTCCCACCCTTCAATCAACTGGTAGGAATCGGCAATTTCGACCGCGGTCACCGGATCGGGGGTTGCTGGATAGTAATCATCGAGCATCACCGCGATATTGCGCCGAGCCCTAGCCCTGAGCGTTTCCGGATCGGCATACCCGTGATGCTCGATCACCGCGTCCCGGGGTTCCATGGTATATCCCAGCCGGAGCGCGCTCGGCATTATCTGTTCGTGAACGCGGTGTTCAAACCGGATTTCCGGCCGGTTGGGGAACATGCGCGCCTGAATGAATTCGCTGCCGGTGTTATCTGGCCGTTCATTCCTGACGGTAAATCCGAACACCCGGTCGGCGGATTCCCACTTCAGTTCGACAATCGCGGACAGCGACGATGCGGGAACCACGTCATCCGCATGCAGCCAGAGAACCCAGGTGCACTTCGCCCGTTCGAGCGAAAGGTTCCGCGCCAAGGAGAAGTCGTTGCGCCATTCGGCGCGGACCAGCTCGGCGCCGAATGACCGTGCGATGTCGCCGGAGCCGTCGGTCGAACCGGCATCCACCACAACGATCTGATCGGCAATCGGGCGGACGCTCGCGAGACAGCGTTCGAGAAATCCCGCCTTGTTCTTGACAATCATACATACCGAAAGAGTCCCGGCAGCGATGGAATGGGACATGGCAGTTTTCGGTGCGGGCATCGATGCCGAAGCGTTTCTTTTCGTCATGACGCTATTCCCCTATATAAAACAGTGACGTGGTATATTGTCGATTGATCGATTTCGAAACCAACTATACCATGAAAAAATCAAATGAGAAGTCACTTTTTAAAGGCGGCAACAATTTCCCGGCACTTGTTGCCGATACGAGACTCATCCCAGGGGACCTTGTCCGCAGCTATTTCTACTCTCCCCCCGGGGCGAATAGTGCTCCACGGGCTTTTCGCGGCCGGCCATCCCCCTGATTTTTCAATAACTTATGCGTAAGCACAATTCCGGCATGATTCGGGTCTGAGAAAGGACTCAATGCCATCTCTATCCTATGCAAACCCAGGCCGCGACATCGGAGTCCCCCACCGCCATGCTGGCGCAGGCAAATTTGCTTCCGCAGCATGTGCTTATCCTACGTAAGACCTGAGTTTGTTTCCACGGGTGGGTGAAACAGCGGAAATCCGGATGGCATTTGACACCTGCCCCGCAATAAACGATTTTAAGATGCATCACTTTTTCACCGCAGTGGGGTCACGGCATCATGGGCGATTTTTTTAATCATCTGGTATATTCGGAAAATGACGTCATTACCTTCCCCGCCGGTATTCCGGGATTTGAGAGCTACCGGGAATTCGTGCTTGTTTCCATTGCAGAGTATGCGCCGTTCGAATGGCTGGTGAGCATCAAGGGCTCGCCGCTGAGGTTTGCAATAATCAATCCCATGCTGTTCCGGCCCGACTACCAGCCGGCAACGATTAAGAAACAATTCGACGATATGGAAATTGAGAAGTCCCAGGACGTGCTGCTCTACACCATCGTCACGATCCGGGAAAACCCTCTCGAATCGACTGCAAACCTGGTCGGCCCGGTCATCATCAATAAGCGAAAGCGTATCGGGAAACAGGTCATTCTCGACGATGAACGCTACACAACGCAGGAACTCATTTTGAGGAATCCATAAATCATGCTTGTGCTAACACGCAAACTGGGCGAATCCATCCGCATCGGCGACACCATCATAGTCAAAATCGTCGACCTCGACGGGCGGCATGTCAAGCTCGGAATCGAAGCGCCGAAAAGCATCGCTGTTAATCGCGAAGAAATTTATGAACGGATTCAGCGGGAGAACCGGGCCGCATCCACACTCAAGGAGGGAAGCGTCCAGAACATTGTCAGCGCGCTGCGACAGAGCTCCCAGGAGCCGCCCGGTCCCCCTCCCTGACGCGAAGTCCGTTCAGGCGATCCCATCAATTACTACCTTCGTACTCCTGTCACCGCCATCAAACCGGAATAGCGGCGAATTCCTGTGCCGGCGCTTGCTCGCTACGCTCCCGTTCCTTGTATATTTATCGGCATATTCTGAAGAAGGGATTATTGTATGGTAACAGCAGGCTTGCCGGGAACAGCGGCGTTGTCTCAGAAACAAGCGACGGAAATACCGGTCTTTGCGCTCACCATGGGGGATCCCGCCGGAATCGGACCTGAAATTGCAATAAAGGCATTACTCCACAAACACGTTGCCGCCGATTACCGCATAGCCGTGATCGGCGACCTGAGCTCCCTTCTGCCCGCGGCAGAGGGACTCGGGAAGACCAAGCATATTCGTGTGGTTACCGACATCCGCGATGCCCTGCCGGGCACGATATCTATTCTCGACATGAAGCAGGTTTCGCCCGGCGGTTATCGAGTCGGTGAAGCATCGGCTGTCTGCGGCAAGGCTTCCTATGCCTACATAATGAAGGGAATCGAACTCGCGCAAAAGGGGATAGCCGCAGGCGTCATCACCAACCCCATCAACAAGGAGGCACTGAGATCGGCTGGTATCGATTACCCAGGCCATACGGAAATCTTTGCCGACGCCACCGGCGTCAAGGAGTTTTCCATGCTTTTCTACCTGCGCGGCGTTGGCGTCGCCCACGTTACGACCCACTGCTCGCTCCGGCAGGCCATCGATCTCATCTCCCGTGACCGCATTCTGTCGCACATCCGACTGCTTCACGTTGCCATGAAACGGCTTGGGAAGACCGCGCCGAAAATTGCGGTAGGGGGGCTGAATCCTCATGCGGGCGAAAACGGTCTGTTCGGCGATGAGGAACAACGCATGATCTCCCCGGCCATAGCGCTGGCGCGCGCCGAGGGGTTCGATGTTTCGGGACCGTATCCACCGGATACCGTTTTCATGCGCGCTTTCAGGCATGAGTTCGACGGCATTGTTGCAATGTTGCACGACCACGGCTTCGTTGCGCTCAAATCGCTCGATTTCGAGCATGGAGTGAATATCACTATCGGCCTTCCCCTCATCCGCACCTCGGTTGGCCACGGCACGGCATTTGACAAGGCTGGCAAGGGCATCGCCTCGCCCCAAAGCCTGCTCTCGGCAATAGACGCGGCCTGGCTGCTCTATAAAAACCGGGATATTGCCTGAGAATTCAGCTACTTTTTTGCGCCGATATCCAGTAGCTCCACATCAAAAACCAGGGTCGCATTCGGCGGAATGACACCTGGAACGCCACGACTGCCATAGGCGAGAGAGGCGGGGATCACCACGGTACGGCGCTCACCCTTGCTCATATCGAGCACCGCCTGATCCCATCCCGGGATAACTTGGCCGAGACCGACATCGAACTCGAAGGGCTCGTTGCGATCGCGCGAGCTGTCGAATTTCGTTCCGTTCTCCAGCAGGGTTCCGGTATAGTGCACTTTGACATGATCGCCCTTGGCGGGTTTGGGTCCCCTCCCCGGTTTTTGCACCTCATAGAGTATCCCGCAGGGCATTGCGACGGCATTGGGAAATTGCCTGGAGAGAGCAGCTTTCAACTTTTCGGCCTCCTCCATCTTTTTCCGTTCCTCCCTGGCAGTCGCTTGTCTGACCAACGAATCGAACGCCGCCTGATCTGCCCTGAAACCGTTCGCATGGCTCCCGGAACGGATGATCGTCATGCTCAAGATCCTGTCGCCGACCGCAATTTTCCGCGTCGCCTCCATCCCTTCGATGACATGGCCGAATATCGAGAAATGTCCATCAAGATGGGGCGCCAAAGCGAGCGTGATGAAAAACTGGCTTCCATTGGTGCCCGGACCGACATTCGCCATGGAGAGAATACCGGGGCTGTCAAATTTCAGATCAGGGTTGATTTCGTCCGGAAATGCATACCCCGGCCCCCCGCTCCCATCCCCTCTGGGATCACCACCCTGAATAACGAAGTTCGGTTCAACCCTGTGAAACTTCAACCCTTCGTAAAAACGTACATTATCGCCGAGAATTGAGTGAATTCTTCCCTCGGCCAATCCCACGAAATTTGCAACGGTCATGGGAGCCTTCTCGTACTCCAGAGCCGCAACAATGGTTCCCTTAGTGGTGATGATCCTGGCGTAGAGCCCGGCCGGATAATTCTTATATATGCAATTCAGCGCCAATAACGACAACAGCACCACCGCAAACCGTTTCATCAATCATCCTTTCAGGTGAATAAGGGAGAAGTAACGATAGCGAGTATCAGTCCCAGTCAAAAGGAGAGCTCATGGGCGCCTCTGGTCCGACGTCCGGAGAATCTTTTGCCTTCTTGAATTTCTGTTCGATATCGGCTTTTCGCTTTTTTTCCTCTTCCCTGGCTTTCTGAAACCGGTCGTCCCAGGCAACACCTTTTTGCCGGCTTTTGATGAATTCATTGAAATCGCCCTTCTGATGATCGGCCGACTGATGGTCCACAACCTTACCGGTCGATGGATCGATCCAGATCACTCCTTTGCACATGGGGCATTTTATCTCAAACAGGCTCATGATCGCCTCCGCGGCAGCAGATATCATTGGTTGGAACGGTATAAAAATACATAAATTCTCCCCGCGAAAAAAACGGGCGCACGCCGTCATCCGGCGGGTTCAGGTTTTTTTCACGGCGCACAATAGGCCGACTCCCTGCGCGGGCACGGGAGAAGACCATGGTCCGTCACACCGACCACATCATGACGGGAGGTCGGCATTACAGTAGCTGACAGGTTGGCAAGTCTATTATATTATGCAAGCTGTCTATTTTATAAAACCTCTTTTGCACGGGCATGACCGAAAAGGGACTATCCGGAAATCAGCAAAGAAAAGCAAACAGGGAGGGTTCATGGATCTCGGCGGCAGCAAAAGCGGAAGTTTTTTCATCGTAAGCATTGCCGGAAAAATCGATCGTCTCAAAGATTCAATCGTACTCAAGTCCTTTCTGAACACCGCCCTTGAAAAGGGCGACGTCAATATCGCCATCAACCTGTCGAAGGTGACCTATCTTGACAGCGGGGCTCTCAATGTCCTCATCTACGGACATAATGCCGCAGCCAAAAAAGGCGGCACGCTGGTACTCATCGAACCGAATGAATATGTCAATGATGTTCTGAGCGTCGCCGGACTTGATCAGATGGTAAAGATCTACCCTAACGAAAAGGACTTTACAAATGCGATTAAAACCGCTTAACTGGCTGCTGCTCATCGCCCTGGGCTGCTGCCTGTGCTCCGGAGAAAAGCAGTTCGTCAGGAAGAGTCCCGAGGAAATCGATAAGTACCTCGTCGAACACCCCGACCTTCCGGCAACCGATAAGGAGTGCCTGGAAAGCGGCCGTTTCCAGATCGGCGTCCAGCAGCAGACCGTGCTATTCCTGCTTGGGGAACCCGCAAAAAAAGAGACGGTCTCCGCAACCCTGGGCCGTACAGGAAAAATGGACCTACCGGGCTGACGGCGCAAAGGTATTTATATTTGAGGACCAACACGTCGTCGGCATCCGCGAAAATAAATAACGAGCGATCCCCTGTCAGGCGATTCTCTTATGTATACTCTCGATATACTGTTCGTCATCATAGCGTTGGTTTTCGTCATCATCGGAATCCGGCGCGGCCTGGTTAGCGAGATCTTTCGCCTCATCGCACTCATTGCCGGCTTTTGTACGGCCTTTCTCTATTACCCCAAAGTCGACGGCATACCTGACCTTCGTTCCGCCGCCCCTGTCCTTCACCCTCGCCTTCATCGCCCTTTTTATCGTTACCGCACTGATCGTCCTTACTATCGGCTGGGTGATCAGGAAAATGATTCATCTTGACGCCGCTCGGGTGGATCGATTTCTTCTTCGGCGGTGCAATCGGCCTCCTGAAAACCGCTTTCCTGTTCTGGATTCTCTGTTTCGCTCTTTCCGTGTTTCCTCTCGGCATCAACAAGATGACCCTGCATCGCTCCATGGTCTTTCAAACCTATAAAAGGCTTCCCGGATACCTTAAACCGGCCGGCCTCGCCCGATTGCGCGAAACGCTTAAAATCGATTCTTTCCCGGCAATTCGCCCGCAGATGCTGAATAAGGGTCGCCGCAGGGAACCTCCCCGGGAGCCGCAGGAAAAAAACAATGATTCTGCGGCGAATGTAATATAGAATCCAATCATGACGATCTCCTCGATTGGGGCAATCTTCTTCGGACTCATTGCAGGCTCTTTCTTCAATGTGCTCATCTACCGCCTTCCCCGCAGGGAATCGATTCTCTTCCCTGCCTCCCATTGCCCGACCTGCAACCGCGCGATACGGCCATGGGAAAATATTCCCCTTGTGAGCTACGCCCTGCTCGGCGCAAGGTGCGCGGGCTGCAGAGCACCAATCTCCCCCCTTTACCCGATTATCGAACTGCTCACCGCCGCGGCAAGCCTCCTGCTCTGGCTCACCGTCGCCTCGTCACGCTCCCCGCAGGTCGCCCACGATGCACGCCTTTTCCTCCAGTGCTTCGCGCTCCTGCTCATGATCCCCATCACGGTCATCGACCTGCGTCATTACATAGTCCCCAATGCATTGACCTATACGCTGCTCGCTGCCGGAATTGCCGCTTCATTTCTTCCCGGGGATATCACGCCGCTCCAGTCGCTTCTCGGCGGAGCTCGCTGGCGCCGGAACGCTCTATTATAATCGGTTGGATCGGGGAAAGCTTGCCTTCAGAAAGGGTGATGCCATGGGCGGGGGCGATATCAAGCTGCTGGCGGCGGTCGGGGTAATCTGGGGGATAAAAATCGCACTGCTGACGATATTCTTCGGCTCGTTCATCGGAGCTTTGGGGGGCGGCGTTGCGATATATTAGGGAGATTAACACCGAAGTCACCGCATCCCGTTCGCTCCTTTTCTGGCGGTGGGACTGTGGGTGGCGGTGATTTGGGGGGATGCGATCGTGCGAGGGTATTTGAAATTGTTTTTGTGAAGTGAGGTATATTGTATTCAGGTAAACATATTAAGTAGTCTTGGAATTTTCATCGCTGTCCTCTAAACTTTTCAGCATCAAAAAGCTCCGATTGGACTCGTCGCGTTTCTTATCGCCTCTTCCTCAGTTAGCACCTTATCTTTTAATAAATCCATGATCGCCTGATCAATGAGATTCTGCGATTAATGCCGCCGATTGGTAACCTTTTCCCATCGTTACCGCTTCCGACTAATTATAATCTTGACTTCTTAATGCCGATACGATAAACTCACATCACAATCGACTTTTCCCGGAGACGAGAGAATGGTCGCCTCAGACGAGGGGAGCGCAATGCACTTCTACAATCGCCTGACGTGGCAATGCAGGCTCCGGGGGCACTGTTTTTATCGAGAGCGTCGCTATGCCCAATTACACTTATAAAGCGCATGACAACCGGAACCGCATCATTGCCGGGACCATGGAGGGGGCATCGATCGATCAGGTCGCGGAGAACCTCACCGCGAAAAACCTGCTGCCCATCAGCATCGAAGAGCTGAATTTTGACGGATCGACCAAGAACCAGAAATTGTCCGAGAAGTTCACGTTGAGTTTCCGCCGTTTCAAGAGCAAGGTACCCTACAAGGTCATTGTCTTCTTCACCAGGCAGTTCGCTACGATGATTGCGGGCGGCGTTCCGATGGCGCGGGCGCTTGAACAGCTTGCCAATGCGGAAAAAACGGCGTTTCGCAAGATCATCCTGCAGATCAGGGACTATATCGCCATCGGCCAATCCTTCTCCGATGCCGTTTCGCAGCACCCCGGCATATTCAACACAACGTTCATTTCCATTATCCGCTCCGGAGAGATAGCCGGCGCGCTTGATACGGTGCTCGATCAGCTTGCCACCTACATGGAAAACGTGGAAGCGATGCGTTCAAAGGTAAAAGCGGCCATGCGCTACCCGATGTTCATCGGCGGATTCGTGACCATTCTCATCATCGGCATATTGTGGAAGCTGGTGCCGGTCTTCGAAGGGATGTATGCGGGGTTCGGCGCGACGCTTCCCGCCCCCACGCTCCTGCTCGTTTCCATCTCTCACTTTCTTCGCGATAACATTCTGCCCCTCGCGGCGATCATGATCCTCGGGGCAATCGGCTACCATATGGGCATGGCCAACGACCGGTTCAAGACCGGCATTCACGCCCTGATGCTGCGGGCGCCGGTGTTCGGCAATATCCTCTCCAAGAATATCCTGGCGGTTTTTTCCCGCACCATGGCGCTGCTCATGGAGAGCGGGACGCCTATTCTCCAAGCAATAGAAATTGTCGGCGGCGTGGTCGGCAACAAAGTCTACTCGAAGGCGATTGAAGATGTTTACCGCCGGCTGCAGCAGGGCGATCTGCTGAGCGCAGCGCTGGCGGGGAGCGGCCGGTTCCCTCCCCTCGTGCAGCAAATGGTCGCGACCGGCGAGGAAAGCGGCAAGGTGGGAGACCTTCTGTGCAAGGCGGCCGAGTTTTATGAAAGAGAAATAAAAAACACCGTTGATGCCCTGGCGTCAATCATCGAGCCGTTCATGATCATCTCTCTGGGCGGAATCGTCGGTTCGATCCTGGTCTGCGCTGTACCTTCCGGTTTTCTCGATCGGCAAACTGCTGGGAGCCCATTGACGCTTTCTCCCCGGCAGGGTGCGCGATGCGCGGCCGGGAATAAGTTCCTTGAAAGAGTGAAATGAACGGGGCGGACAGTCCGCCGGATGCGGCACCCGGTCCTCTCATTTCGTACACATACCATCACCCTTTTCAGAAGGAGGTTTACATGTATCACAAGTCCCTCAAGGGTAGCGAAGGCTTTACCTTGGTGGAAGTCATCGTCGTTGCGGTGATCGTCGCGGTACTTGCATCGGTGGCCATTCCGCTCTATTTGAACTACGTCACCACATCGCGGAACCAGGTGGCCAACAATGTCGCCGGCACCATTTCGACCTTCTGCGCGGCATGTCAGAACGGCGGCGGAGCGGTCGGCGGGATTTCGACGACGCCCCAGAGCAACTTCTCCATCACCTGCACCGGCGGCAGTGGCGACCAGACCATCATGAAGGTGCCCGGGGCATTGAGTGCGAGCGCTTCCTCACTCACTTCGCCCTCGACCGTCACGGTGACCAACACGGCGACCGGATCAACGGCGCAAACGTCAATATTTTAATCCATGCGTGAGTGCCGGACATGGGGTCCGGCACTCAACGCTGCATTAACCTTTTCGGAAGGAGTTTTTTATGTATCACAAGTCACTCAAGGGTAGTGAAGGCTTTACCCTGGTGGAAGTCATCGTCGTTGCGGTGATCGTCGCGGTGCTGGCATCGGTGGCCATTCCGCTCTATTTGAACTACGTCACCACATCGCGGAACCAGGTGGCCAACAATGTCGCCGGCTCCATTACGACCTTCTGCGCGTCATGTCAGAACGGCGGCGGAACGGTCGGCGGGCTCTCGACGACGCCCCAGAGCAACTTCACCATCACCTGCACCGGCGGCAGCGGCGACCAGACCCTCATGAAGGTGCCCGGAGAATTGAGCGCGAGCGCTTCGTCACTCACCTCGCCCTCGACCGTCACGGTGACCAACACGGCGACCGGGTCAACGGCGCAGATGTCAATCTTTTAATCCATGCGGGAGTGCCGGACCAGGTCCGGCACTCAACGCCGCATGAACTTGATTCACAAAGCGCTAAGGGGCCGTATATGAATAATACAAAGGGTTTTACCTTCGTCGAAGTGATGGTCGTGGCGATAATCGTCGCGGTTCTGGCGATCGTCGCCATACCATCATATACGGCCTATGTACAAAATGCCAAGATCAGCTGCGCGCAATCGATGTGCCAGCTCATCGGCGCGGCAATCATCCAGACCCACAACAGGGGAATAGGTTTTACGGCCAACGACTGGACCGATATCGGCATCACCAATCCCTCGGACAACAACTGGACCTACACCTTTCCCGCGCTGACGGCAGCGGCTCAGTTGACTAATACCTATGCGATCACCGCCACCGGGCAGAGCGGTTCTTTGAACGGGCAAACCGGAACGTTCCTGCCCCTTCAGACCGGAAGCGCACAATGGACCGGCATCTTGTAGTGAACGAAACGGAACGACCAGACCGGTCGCGGGAACAGGGGAATACCCTCATCGAGGTCCTTGTCGCCGGAGTCCTTATAGCCATATTCGTCGTCGCCCTCTTTCAGGTCATTTCGCAGGGATCGCTCCTGAATCGTCAGCAGATCCTTCGTCGCAGGGCCTATCAGGTACTGGACAGCGTCCTTGAATCGCCGACAAATTCCTCCCTATCGCCCAACTACCTGGCGCGGACGACCGGAGACCCGGTCGATACCATGACCGTCGCACTCGATTATTGCGGGAACTCCGCGCATCCCGATACCATCAACGCCGCCGTCAAGGTCAACGTCGATACCGTATCGTATTCCTACAGCGGCACGGTGATCCCGGCGAAAAAGGTGACGGCGATCATCAGCTATTCGGACCAGGGAAATTCATACCAGGACAGTCTGCAAACGCTCTCAACACTTGCGGGGATCAACTGACTATGCGCCGCCTTCGAGCCGACATCCGGAATGAGCGGGGAGCCACCCTCGTGGAGGTGCTCGTTGCGAGCGGCATCGCGCTCCTGGCGGCGGGCGCCATATTTTACTTTGTCAGCTTTGCCGGGCAGGGAACGCAGCAACTCCAGTCGCTGCAGCAACTCCCGCAGGAGAGTTCGCTCATCACCGAGGCCTTCATGCGAAACGTGCGCAACGGCACGTTCGTCTGCGCGGGGAGCCAGACCACGGCCCCGGCATCGGATACGGACAACCTTTCGCAGATCACCATCCGCAACAAGGACTCCGCCGTCGTGGCGACCTTCGGGATTGTCAACGACAGCCTGACCTTGAACGGAACCCTGTATCACTCGGGCTACCTGTGTTGGTTCAAGTCGCCGACCAGCCACTTCAAGATTTTCCAGAACGGCAAAACCGCCGAATGTTTCCTGTCGATGTTCGCGGCAATCGGCGCCGATACCACCTACTATACGCAAACCATCGGGGAGGTACGATGCAGAAACTGAGCCGATGGTCCGGCGAGAACGGCAGCGCGCTGGTGTTCGCCCTGGTGTTCGGCATCGTCCTGTCCATCATGGGAATCGTCGGCGTGCAGCTCATCGGCGGCGGAAGCTCCATGAGCCGTCGCGACATCGAGATCATCAAGAGCTTCTGGGCCAACGAAGGGGCCCTGCAGGTCGGCTTCCGCTACATCACCTGCGTCACCACCCTGCCAACTGCCAGCATTGCGCCGTTCACCGTTACCCCGAACCTGGTTCTCAACGGCGACACACCAAATGTATCGATCTCCGTAGTCGCCAACAGAAGCTGCTGCTACTCCTGCTCGACAACGACCGGCATGTCCGCCGTGAGCCTCCGGAACACGACGGTCTGCGACAGTTTTACGGTCAACAACCTGAGCCGGTATACCGATTTTCAATCGACGACGAACACCGCCATATGGGAGGCTATGGTCGTCCACGGAGATTATCACACCAACGGCTACATCTATGCCTCGTCGGCGATGACCAACGTCGTTCATGTGACCGGCCTGGCAACCACCTCCGGCCGCATCAGCCCGAGCCATACGGTTGACCGGCCGAATTATCCGAGTCCCTATCAGGATGGATTCGACATTAATGGCGTTACCAGCGAGACGGCATCATGGTTTCAATCGCGCATGCCGAATTACGCCACGGTCGGAACCATCCAGACCAATGTCATTTCATCGAACTCTTCGGATTTCACCAACGCCACCACCGTTTCCACCTCCACGTCCATCGATTCCGTCGGAATCCAGCTTAACGGATCGAATGTGACCGTCTGGAACCACAGTACAAGTACAAAGAAATGGACGTCAACCACTCTTGCCATCGCGAATATCACCGGAGGAGTGCTGAAAACGCAAAAGCCGACCTATGTATGGGGAACGCTCGACGGAAAACTCACCGTCGTCAGCGACAGCGCCACCGGGAGCGTTCCGAACGATATCATCATCGGCGGCAATATTACCTATGCGGATACCAACCTGTCAACATCCACCGACGTGCTGGCGCTCGTCTCCTCCAACAACGTGGTCATTCCCTCGGTAACCAACAATGCCACGACCGGCATGGTCAATAATTTTACCACGAAAGGGGTGACCGTGTACGGATCGTTCTTCATGTCGAACGGCCAGATCAATGTGTTAAATATCAGCAGCTACAGCAGTTTGCAGAACTTCAACGTTCACGGCGGAGTATTGTTGCTCAATCAAACCCTGGGAACCTACAGTACGAGCCCAACAAGTCACGGCATCGTGGGACAATACTACCAGGATCCGCGATTCGTCGGCAATGCCGCGGTGGCGCCCGGAATACCTAACGTCAATGCCGTCGATCCGGAACGTTCGACCGGCACCACGGCTTACATGTATTTGCTCGGCAATGGGACGTGGGACAACTGGGTGGGAACGCTCTGATACACTAAACAGGGAAGGCGGGCGGTCCGGCGCACAGCGGAGAACCCCTTTCCGACAAACAGCAGGCGGTGCAGACATGGCAAAAAAAGCAGGAATCTTCGTAGGACTCGACTACGACAGCGCTTCGATCCGGGGGTTCCGCGTAACGCGGCTCCCGAATGGAGGAAGCGCCGCCTTTTCCCTGGACTCCGCCGAAGAGGTGCTGGGTGACTTTTCCAAGGACGAGGGCCTGACCTCGGGTCTCGCCCGCATGAAGGAGAAGCTCCGCATCGGCTCCGGCGCTCAGGTCGCCACCTGCGTTTCCGGAAAGCAGGTCTATGTCGCGCAGATGTCGTTTCGCAAGTTGAAGCAGGAGGAAACGCGAAAAGCGCTGCGTCTCGAACTGCGGAAGAGCCTCCCCTTCGATGCGACGACGGCAGGGATCGAATTCCAGGTTCTTGACGCCGCCGTCGAAGAGAAACCGGACGAACAGCAGCTTCTCGTGACCGCGGTGGCGAATGCCGTTATCGCAAAACATCTCGGAATCATGGATAAGGCGGGGATCAAGCCATTGATCCTCGACACCCTGCCGACCTGCGCGGCAAACGCTTTTTTCGAGGGAGCGGGCGAGTTCGCCGACCGGGAAATGGCGCACGTGATCCTGCATTTCGGGCCATCGGTCTGCACCCTGATCATAAACGGCAGGAAAACGCCGTTTTTTCACCGCAACATTTTCTTTGCCGCCGATGAGTTGTACGGAAGAGGCGCCGGGGAAACCCCGCCCGAACAGGAACGAAAGCGGCGGATCGCTACCCTTGTCGACGAGGTCATGCGCTCGATTACCTATTATAAAAAAAACAACGAGGGAAGCGACATCCGGGATCTTCATCTGCTGGGCGCTTATGCGGACCGGCCCGAACTGACCCAGACGATGGCCGATACAACCGGTCTGGAGGTTTACCTCATCGACCTTCGCAACCATTTCGCCGACGCATCGGCCGTGAATACCGCGGACTTCGCACTGGCGTTGACGCTTGCCATGAGGGAAACATGACCGTCGGAGTTCATTCGAGGAGGGTTTTCAAGGCATGAAATACTCGATCAACCTGATCCAGCGGCAGCGGGCGAGGGAGCGGCGTGAGGAGTCATGGCGCCTTCGCCTGTCGATATTCGCCATGGTCTCCCTCGGCACCCTCGTGATCGCAGTCCTGTTCTCTTTTTTCCAGATCATCGAGATGAACGTCGTCTTGGCGGGCGAACGCAACAGTCTCTCCCTAATCAAGATCGAATACGGCAAGTACCGCTCGACGAAGATGATCGTCGACAAGTCGGATCTCGAACTGCTCGACAGCCTGCAGGGAAACCGGATCTTCTGGACAAAAAAGCTGACGGCACTTGCCCTGCATCTGCCTGATAATTACTGGATCACGCAGTTCAGCTACAATCCGCCCATTTTCCACGCCGCCGGGTACGGGTACATTTCACCGCAGCAGGACCAGCTCGTCACGATCAATAATTTCCTGAACCAGCTACGGCGGGATTCCGCCTATTGCGACGTGTTTCATACAACGACGTTCAATACAACATCCCGGATCGATGAAGGCGCGCGGAGCCGGGCAAGTTTCGTTTTCTCATCCGTACGTTAACGCATCGAGGCAGACGCATGAAAAACAAGGAAACCACTCTTCTGGGCCTCATCGTACTCCTCTTCATTGCGGCACTGGCCGTAGACCATTTCTATTTGACGGGATTCAAACCGCGGTTCAATGCACTCGAAAATGAGCGAATCGTCACCGCCAACCAGCTGGCAACCGCAAAGATCGTCTATGAAAACCTGAACCACGTGCGGGACCTCGTGTTCAAAAACATGGAGTTCCCCCATCAGAAGGACAACATCGACCCGGATTCGACGTATTTCGACTTTCTTACCGAATGCGCGAACGATCTGAAGCTGAAAATCGTCTCCCTCACCCCGATGCCGCCCGTAAAAAACGGACGCATTACGTCCGGCATCTATGACCTGGGGCTCGAAGGCGATTTCTTCAAATTCGGGGAGTTGTGCGCGAAGGTCGAAAACAGCCGGTGGCTCATGTCAATCGAAAGCTTCAGTGTCGCGCCGACGGACGGCGCGGCATCCGGCGACCTGTATAATCAGGGGATCAAAGTCTCCATGCGGGTAATGACCTACCGGATACGGAAAAGGGCTGGCGTATGAAGGATAAATCGCACATCACGGCATCCGTTTGCGCTCTCCTGCTGGCGACGGTCATATTCATCCGAATCGGAATGGTCAAGCGCGACTTCGACCGGACCGTGAGGGAAGCCCATAAGACCACCGAAGGGTATGACCAGCGCTTTATCGATATAGTCCAGCGCTTGGAAGTGGTACTCGCGACGCGCGCCAGTTTCGGCTATCCCGGAGGCAAGGATCCGATGACCGGCGTGGAACGTCGCGTGGTCGAGCCTTCTCCCGATGCGGCCGCGGTCGCGTCCTCCCCCGCTCCCCGGACGGCGGTTCAGGAGAACGAGGCGGCCGATCCAGTGCAGTTGACGGCGATCATCAGCGAAGCGGCCGGAAAGAAGGCGACGGCCGTGATGATGATCGGGGAGCGTAGCCTGACCGTCGATGTGGGCGACATTGTCGCGGGACGGAAAGTAACGAAAATATCGAATGAAAGCGTCTGGATGGAAAACGGCAGCTTCGTTTTCTATTACGATATCCATGGGAAAAGAGAGATAAAACCGCTGGAGGTTTCCTCGCACGATGAAACCTCGCGGTAAACAGTGACGCTGAGGAACCATGCACCCGTTCGGCGGACATCATCATCAAGGAGGCCTTGCTTGAAACTTTCCACACGTAGAGGTGTGCTGTGCGCAGTATTCATGATTTCGGCCTTCGGCATTTGTGAAGCGCAGGGGAAGCCGGTAGTCAGCAGCGACTCCACGAGCTCCCCCGTGGGGTTTCAGATGAAGCTCCCCATTACCCTGAAGGCGCAGAATGCGAACCTGGCCGATATTCTCAAGGCGCTCGCCGATCACTCCGGCATGAACTTCGTAACCGGCGATATTACCGCCAAGGAGAAGATTTCCATCCTCCTGAACAGCACGCCGCTCGATGAGGCCATCGATCTCATCGTGCGCGCTGCCGGATTGTCCTACGAGGTCATCGGCAATTCGGTCCTCGTCGCCGATCCCGACAAGCTCAACAAGGGGGAGGTCGGCCAGCAGGGATACGTGGTGACCCTCGAACCACGCCAATGCCAGGGAGGTGGCGGGGATGCTGGAGAAGCTAACGCCGAATATAAAGGTCGACGAGGCCGGAAACCGCCTGATCTGCTTCACCAGCCCGCGCATCCTCGATGAAATAGTACGCATGGTGAAAACCATCGATCAGCCGCAGGTCATGGTGGTCCTTGAAACGCGTCTGGTGGAAGCGGAAATAACCGTCAATAACCAATACGGCATCGACTGGTCGCGGCTGACGCCCCTGGTCAGCGGCCTTACTCATGCCGATTTTTCACTTAATAACGGATGGACGCTCCTGAACCCGACTTCCGGGACCGGCAGTTCCGGGAGCTCGGGAAGTGCGTCCGGAAACAGCAACAGCGCGGTCGGGATCGACCTGGCCATCGACATGATGCTCCAGGATGGGAATGCCCATCTTCTCATCGATTCGAAGCTCACCACGACCAATAACCATCCCGCCATGGCCTACGTCGGCGACGATATTCCCTACGAGGTGCAGTCGTACAACACGGGGTCGTCCGCAGGCGGGGGCGCGCAGACCCAGGTGCAGATTTCGGAGACCGGCATCAAGATCAATCTCGAACCGCATATCAATGAAAACAACCAGGTGACCATAAAGGTCGATCCGGAGGTTTCCAATATCGTCGAATTCCTGGGAGTGAACAAGGACCTTCCCCATACGCAGGTCCGCAAAACCAGTACGACGGTCCGGGTGGAAAACGACCATACGGTGTTCATCGCCGGCCTCTTGCGGGATGATGACGAGGTGACGGTCACCAAATTTCCGATTCTCGGCGACATACCACTGCTCTGTTACCTGTTCCAGAACAGAAAACACACCAAGCTCAAAACCAACCTGATCCTGGAAATTACGCCGCACATCCTCAAGGACAGCACCGGAGCCGGAACATGACGCCTGAACTCGATTGCCGCGAAATGCTCGCCCAGGTCGTTGCGCGCAAGGGCACCGATCTGCTTATAAGTGTCGGTCAACCTCCACAGGTGCGCACCTCCGGGAAACTCATGTCGCTCGATTATCCGGCGCTCACCCCCGACCTGACGAAAACCCTTGTCCACCAGATCATGACCGAAGCCCAGCGGAAGGAACTCGAAACCGACTGGGAGCTCGATTTTTCCATCAGCATCACGGGTAGCGCCCGGTTCCGGGTCAACGCGTTCATGCAGCGGGGATCGGTCTCCGCCGCATTCCGTCACATTCCCCTCAACGCTCTGACGTTCGATGAACTCGGCCTTCCGCCTATTGTAAAGGAAATGTCGGAGCAGCAGAGGGGCCTCGTCCTCGTCACCGGCCCGACCGGCTCCGGCAAGTCAACAACGCTCGCCGCCATGATCAACCACATCAACGAAACCCGGAACGGGCACATCATCACCATCGAGGATCCCATCGAATACCTGCACCGGCACAAGCGGTGCACGGTTGACCAGCGCGAGGTATACATGGATACCAAATCCTTCCAGTCGGCGCTCAAGAGCGTTCTCCGGCAGGATCCGGACGTCGTCCTGCTGGGCGAGATGCGCGATATGGAATCCATTCAGGCCGCCCTGACCATCGCCGAAACCGGCCACATTTGCTTCGCCACGCTGCATACCAACTCCTGCTCCCAGACCCTCGGCCGCATTCTCGATGTATTCCCCGGCGAAAAACAGCAGCAGGTGCGCACCCAGCTCGCCATGTGCCTCAATTTCGTCATGACGCAGATCCTGCTGCCGAAAATCGGCGGCGGACTCCAGCTCGCCGTTGAAATCATGGTGGCGACGTCGGCGATCAAAACGCTCATCCGTGAGAACAAGGTCCACAACGTTGACAACCAGATCCAGATGTCCTCGAAATACGGTATGCAAACCATGAACCAGTCGCTGATTGATGCGGTCAGGAAGGGGCTGGTACGGGAGGAAGACGCCGAGGCGGCAAGCCCGGACAAAGATGATTTCCACAAAGGCCTGTTCGTCTGAGCGCCACGGTGGGGCATGCGCAGCCGCAAGGGTGGCGGACACACGACGCTGGATTGAGCGCGCTCGCAGTATATTTACTGCACTCTTGGAAATTGCTCTTTCGTTCTTCGACGGACGGCGGGACGAAGGGAAATCCGTCAATTACGGCGGGAATTTCTTTCATGGAGTACCGGCATGCGTCGCGACTGGCGAAGTAAACAACGGATGAAATTTCCAGAGGACCTCTGTACCCGAGCCGTCCGCCGGGAGACGTTCTGAAGCCATGATTCCGACCACCGATGTCTCTGGTTCGAATTTTCGCATCGGCCTTTTTGCCTACAATCAGGCCGCCCTTGCGCCGATCGAGCAGCTTGTCGCCGATTCCCCCTTTGCCGAAAATGTCCGGTTCGATCGAGCCGACCTTGCCTGCGCCCAGGATGCCGTGTGCGATCTCGCCATTACCTTCTTCGATAAATCCTGCGATATCGATCGGTACAAACGCGATATCGCGATGCTTAAAATAGTCAAGAAGATCCTGATCGTCATGTCGTTCCTCCCCGAGGAGGACCGGACGATCATCGAGTCGCAAAAGCTGGACATAAGCGCCGACGATATCATATCGATCCCGCTTTCATCGGAGCAGTTTTTCCATCTTGTCATGATGCGGCTCGTGACGATCAAAATCGCGCGCGAGGTAGAACACTCCCGTCCGGGAACGTCCTCAAGTGCGCCTTCGCTGGGCGAGATACTCGTCCAGAACCACCTCATCAATCCGCTCCAGCTGAAAAAGGCTCTGGAACACCAGAAACGCACCAACAAGCGCCTCGGCGACGTTCTTGTCGAAATGGGTTATATCGACGAAGAACAGAAGATGATCTTTCTGTCAAGCCAGTTCGGCGTTCCTCTCGCCACGCCCCGCCAGTACGCGTCCGCCGATATCTCCGTCGTCGGCCTGATTCCGGAACACATCGCCCGACGATACAACTGCATCGCCCTTGAAAAGAACGACAACGAACTGTCGGCGGCCATGGTCGAGGTGCTCGACCTGCGCCTGCTCGACGGTCTCCGCGATCTGACCGACTTTTCAATCAAGCCCATGCTCGGCGCGCCTGCGGATATCACGACCTCCATCGACCGCTACTATCGCGAGATCTCCTCCAAAAAGGACGCCACGGCCCTCTTTGCCGATCTCGGCGACAACATGGAAATCATGCAGGAGCAGAAAGAGGAGATCAACATCGAGGAGATGACGGCGGCGGGAGCGGAATTCGGCATTGTTAAACTTGTCAATATGCTCATCACCAATGCGGTGCACGACCGCGCAAGCGATATCCATATCGAACCCATGGCCGAGGAAGTGATCGTCCGCTATCGGGTCGACGGGGACCTGCGGCACATCATGACGCCTCCGCGCCATTCGCATCAGCCCATCGTCGCCCGCATCAAGATTCTCTCGAATCTCGACATAGCCGAGCGCCGTCTCCCGCAGGACGGCCGCATGGTTGTCAAGATGTCCAACCGCGAGGTCGATATCCGGGTTTCAATCCTTCCGGGTGTCTATGGGGAAAAGGTGGTGCTCCGGCTTCTCGACAAAGCAGCGTTTGATAAAAGTGTTTCGAAACTCGGCTTTTCCGCGCACGACTTCGAGACGTTCAAGTCGCAGATCACCAAGCCGTACGGCATGGTCATCGTCACCGGACCGACCGGTAGCGGAAAATCGACCACCCTCTATTCCGCTTTGCAACAGGTTAAGAACGTAACGCGCAACATCATTACCGTCGAAGATCCGGTCGAGTTCCATATCGATGGCATCACCCAGGTGCAGGTCAGCAGCAAGATCGGCCTTACCTTCGGGGCGGCGTTGCGCTCGATTCTTCGCCAGGACCCGGACATCGTTCTCATCGGCGAGATCCGCGACAACGAGACCGCCGATATCGCCATAAAGATGTCGATGACCGGACACCTGGTCTTCTCCACGCTCCATACCAACGATGCGGCCGGAACCATTTCGCGATTCACAGATATCGGCATTCCACCGCTCCTCCTGGCCTTCATCCCTGAATTTGATCGTCGCGCAGCGGCTTGTCCGGCGAATCTGCCCGAAATGTAAAAAGGAGTACGAGCCAGCCCCGGAATTGATCGAACAACTGCATCTTCCAATCGACAAACCGCACAATTTCTTCCGCGGCGAGGGGTGCGTCGCCTGCAACGGCACCGGCTATTTCGGACGGGTAGGCATTTTTGAAATGCTCGTCGCTTCACGGGAAATCCGCACCCTCATTTTAAGAAACGCTTCCACCATGGAAATCCAGGCGCAGGCCGAAAAAGAGGGCATGAAGACGCTGCGAACGGCAGGGATCGATCTCGCGCTCGCCGGAGAAACCACCATTGAGCTCGTCATCGCAGAAACCACGGAACGTTGATGTGTCAACTGGATCGCGTAAAGCCCGTGCCCTGCATTTTTATAAGATGCATGGCATCGGGAATGATTTCATCGTCGCCCATGCCACGGGAACGCATGAGGGCGCGGCGCTTCTCGGCGAAAAGCAGGCGATTGCGCTCTGCGACCGCCGTCTCGGGATCGGCGCGGACGGTGTCATCGTCATCGGTCCCTCACAAAGCGCCGACCACCGGGTAACATTTTACAACAGCGATGGAAGCCAGGCCGAGATGTGCGGCAACGGCATCCGCTGCTGCGCGTTGTACGTTCATCTTCTCGGCCTCACGGACAAACCGTCGGTGCTCTTCGAAACCGACGCCGGACCGGTGGCGGTCGAAACGCGCGCCGACCGCATGTTCCGCGTTACCATGGGGCCGCCGGTCCTGGCCGCCGAAAAGATCCCGACCGCGCAGCCGCAGGGCAGGGTGATCATGCACCGGCTTACAGTGGCTACGCGTACCTTTTCAGTAACCGCGGTTTCCATGGGTAACCCGCATGCAGTGGTCTATACGGACGACCCTTCCGACGACCTGGTACTGCGCGCCGGCCCAGAGATTGAGCGCCACCCCTTCTTCCCCAACAAAACCAATGTCGAATTCGTACATGTTCTTTCCAAAAGTGAACTGCGGATGCGCGTGTGGGAGCGTGGATGCGGAGAGACCCCTGCCTGCGGGACCGGGGCCTGCGCAGCGGCGGTCGCAGGAATTCTGACCGGTCGGAGCGGAAGCGCGGTCACGGTTCACCTGCGCGGCGGGGACCTCTACGTCGAATGGAACGGCAGCGAGGCAAGCCCGGTCTATCTCACAGGTCCGGCCGTGGTGTCTTTTGAGGGCAGTACCGATCTTGCCCTATGAGCATTTTTGAAATCCTCATGCCGGGTGCACCGGACATCGGCGCATCCCGGTACCTTCACGCAAGGTATTTGAGAAGCAGCGACCGTAACCCGGTATCACCCTCAAACTTCATGAATTTGCAATGGAGGGCATCGATGAGTTCATCCGCGCACTGTTCGAGATCGAACAGATAGGCCGGAATATCGTTATCGTCCGAATAGCCGGGGCTGCACTTCACCGGGTTCGAAAAACTGACATACAGGCGGCACGTCAGCGGACGGATAGGGTAAACGAGGCAGGACCGGCTGTTCCCCTCTAGCAGCGGGCAAGGCTTTCGGAGGCGGTAGAACGAAGCAAGGAGGAGATCGGTCGGATCGATCGCTTCCGTGATGGCTGGATCGAGCACGGCGATCTTCGCCTCGACAAGCGAATTCAGCTGTGACAGCGCCGCGTTGTCGCGGTTGCAGCGATCGATGATGGCCCCGATCCTTCCCTGCGCCGACCTCCTGAGCCAGGCTGCGATCGCCTCGGCCTCGAATGAATTGACATCCTCGACCCAGTGGCAGCAGCAGGAGAAACACCCGGCGGCGCAGGTAACGGATCGCCTGGCGTTCCCCGTTATTGCCTCCTGGTAATGATCGGCAAGGGTAAGCACCTCCCGCCAGACATCCTGAAATCCCGGATCGAGAGCCGAGGAAAACGTCCCCTTCACGAGCGACTCCAGACGAACGATTATCAATTGTTGAATAGCGCGCGCAGATTCCGGAACCGGCAGCGGTTCCCGCGTCTCGAAAAGGCTCCGTAAGCTTTTATCCTCTTTAGTCGGCACGCTTAGCGTTCCCTTGGTTTATTTCGGATTTATTCTTTTTAAGGGGAGCCATCTACTGATTATCATTGCCCTTCAGGGGATTAGGAGAATGGCTTGGTAGTACATCGTGGTTTTTCAGCCTTCAGTGCACGAGTCGACTATGGTAATAAAATATTTGGAGCCTTCCGCCATATCCGGGTATGCGCGGCCTCACCGTCATCCCTCCCACCCCACCATTTTTCTTGGATTATTAATCATATGTCAGTCATCGCTATCTCACTATAAAATTCCCCTCATCCATGATTTTTCCATCATTGAGGAAGCGATATCGGTAGATTCCCCTTGCCACGATTTTATTGATTATGCGGAGTATGTTTTCTTTTGTTGCTGAAGCATCAAACGAAGTCTTCAGTATCCGCCTACCGTTCAGGGAATAAACCGCGAGGTCTCCCTTATAGCCTATTGTCAATGAATGAAAGCGGGATGCGAAGAATCTGACTGCAGTCGAAGAGCCATTGATAACGGTGACATTGCCGCTGCTGTCATCATTCGCCGCAAAGATTCTGTTGGTTACAGGGTTCACCGCCAGGGCATAAGGGGCTGACCCAACGCTCACGGCAACCGTCGAATCGGTGGCTCCGGCAATCACCGTGACATTATCGCTGTTTTGATTTGCCACATAAATCTTGTCGGTCGCCGGATTCACCGCTATTGAGTATGGATTTGACCCCGCGTTCAGGGTAGTCGTCGTATTGGCCGCCCCGTCGATCACCGTGACCGTGCCGTAGCTGCCGAGAGAGGTACCCCAGTTCGCCACATATATATTGCCGGTCACCGGGTTCACCGCTATCGCGCTGGGTTGCACCCCCACACTTATAGTTGCCGTCGAATCGGTCGCCCCGTCGATTACCGTGACCGTACCGTTACCTTCAGGCGCATTATCCGCCACATAAATCCTGTTTGTTACCGGGTTCACTGCTATCGCAGAGGGATCTACTCCCACGTTCACGGTAGCCGCCACCGAATCGGTCGTTGAATCGGCCGCTCCTTTGATGACCGTGACCGTATTGCTGCCGCTATTCGCGACATAAATCCTGTTGGTCGCCGGGTTTATTGCTATTGCAAAGGGGGCGCACCCCTGTGCTTACCGTTGTCGTCGATTTGGTCGCTCCGGCGATGACCGTAACATGCGCTGTCGCTGCCGTAATTTACCACATAAATCCTGTTGGTCGCGGATTCACCCGATCGCCAGGGGAGTCATCCCGACGTCCACGGTAGTTATCGAACCGGTCGTTCCGTCGATAACGAAACCGTGCCGCTGCCTTCATTCGCCACATAAATCTTATTGGTCGCTGGATTAACCGCTATCGCGCAGGAATTAGAACCAACGTTCACCGTCATGGTCGAATACGTCACTCCATCGATTACCGTAACCGTACCCATGCTGCCGTAAGGGTTCTCATTCACCACATAAATCTTATCGGTAACGGAGTCTGGAGCAATTGCAATCGGAAACGATCCCGTCGTTACCGTCGTGATAACCGCATCGGCCGGGATGTTCGGGTAATAAAGAATCAAGAGCGGAAAACATGACAAAAGCGTTTTTTTCATCGACGGGAAGCTCATAATCCTCCACATTGGAATCCGATCAGCGCTTCAGAGAGCCGTTCTCGGTTTTCACTGTTACCAATATGGAGCCAGGAGAAACCGGGAGCCGGTTCGGGAAGGACCAGTTCCTGAAGCCGCATCCTTCCTCTGACCGCAGCCTCATCGAGGTCGGGACGACCGGCCAGAATGCGGCGAAGCCTCATCTCTACGGGAGCATGCATCCAAAGGCAGGCGTCGAACAGGGACTCGATGCGCCACAGCGGAAGGAGCGCCGCATCGAGGATGACGGGACGGCCGTTACGTTCCGAAAGGCGTTCTTTGAGGATTTTGACTAAGCGGCGGATGAACGATTTGTTCAGCCGGGTCAGTGCCGCTTCCGAGTTAAATGCTGCTGCGCCGAGTAGATCGAACCGGATTTTCCCTCGCTCGATCACACGTGCGCCAAAAGCCTCCGCCAAAAGGCTCCTGATCAGGGGACTCTCCTGCATAAGCGATTTGGCTTCCCGGTCCGCGTCGATGACCGAGCCTGGATCGCGGGCGAGAAAACGGGCCGCAGTGGATTTCCCGGACCCCATATATCCCGCGATACCGACGCGTTTAGGTGCCATGGCCTTTATCGGTGGAGTGGAATTGCTTGATATCCCGATCACCATTGTAAAATAGCTGATTTTCCGGGAGTAGTCAAGCGGGAAAGGTTCGATAACGGTCATCACGCTCATAATTATGGTATTTTGTAACTACGGCATCGTTCGATGGGGTATCCGGACGAGGCCGGAGCAAATGTTGACGTGACTATTCGAATCGAACCGTCGTCAAAGGAAAAGGTCCATGAAAGTTCTCGCCATCAGCGGCAGCGGCCGCAATGACGGCAATACCGTTATGCTCATCAAGCATGTCTTCGATGAACTTCACAAAGAGAACATTGAAACCGAGCTCATCCAGCTCGCCGGACACCTGATCCGCGGCTGTACCGTATGCAATCTCTGCATTACACGCGAGGACAGACGCTGCGCCATCGGGAACGATCCGGTCAATGAGTGCATCGAAAAGATGGCGGCAGCCCACGGCATCATCCTCGCCTCGCCGACCTACTTTTCCGATATCTCGCCGGAGCTCAAAGCGCTCATTGATCGAAGCGGACGCGTGGGACGTGCGAACGATTTCCTCTACAAAAGGAAGGTAGGAGCGGCCGTGGTCGCGGTTCGCCGCGGCGGCGCGATCCACGCCTTCGATACCATCAACCATTTCTTTCACATCGCGCAGATGATCGTTCCGGGGTCGATTTACTGGAATGTCGGGATCGGCCGCGAAATCGGCGATGTCGAAAACGATGCCGAGGGTGTGGAAACGATGAGGAGCATCGGGCGGAACATGGCCTGGGTGTTGAAAAAAATCAATCAGCCCTGAGTCTAGACTCGTTTCACCGCATCCTGTATGATAAGCCCGGCCAGCATGAAGCCAAAACGCCGGTGGCGACTTCTCCGGCGTTATCGATCTGCTCATCGAGGTACCGGTGATGATTGCCTCGGTTAATGTCGCACTTCGGTTGAAAAAGAGCTTCCGCACACTTCGTCAATTTTCTCCGATAATATTCATCGCAGAATCAATGGTCATAACAGGGAGTTGTTGCTGCTTGAGATACTGCAGGAAACCCCGGAAGACAGATTCCCGCGAATAATACGAGTAGGTAATCGGCGGCTCGGTATCGGTGAGCACCGCATGAAAACCGATAATGACAAGCGGCGCGCCGAGGATCCGCGCCCGTTCGACGCGGGCGATGAGATCGGCGGTCGTATGGTTCCCCTTGACCGCGAAGTAGCCAAGATCCTTGCGATTGACGCCGTCGGTATAGAGATAATCGTGCGCGGTCCGAAGATTCCTGAACCATTTCGCGGCCATCGCCTCGATTGCCGTATTATAATCGCCGGAGGGGTAGGCGAAGCTTTCATGGTGAAGGCCGTTCTGTACCAGATAATCATAGCAGGATTTGATTTCGACCTCCGCCGATTCCGGCGTCACCGTGCACAGATCAACATGGTGCCAGGTATGGCCGGCGGTATGCCACCCGGCCGCCTCCATGATTTTCAGCTTTGCGAGGGTCATGCCTGAATAAGGAGGAACCGTATCGAGAAAAATCATGGGAAAGAAGTGAGTTGCCTTGTAGGTAGTATCGATCGAGCGCATGCACGGGAATGCCACCGAATAGATGGTCGGGTGACCGTCGTCGAAGGTGATGCAGACGATTGGTTCGCCGGTCGTGGTCAATTCATTGACACTAGGAATACACGAGGCGAGCAGCGCACATCCGGTAGCGGCTATCAGAAAAGCCGCTAAAAAGCGACGCATATATTCCCCGTCAGTTGGTTAAGAGGTGAAGAATCCCCGGTCAAGGTGCGTTCAATGCCGATCGAAAGCTGCGTGGGATCGGCCGCCGGAGCGATGAAGAGCCGCAGGTCCGGCGACAGGGTGACGATTCCTTCGTTGTCCATGCGTTCGCCGCCGCCGCCGATGCCCCAAATACGACCGAGGAACCAGCGGAAGTCGATCCCGGTGAATTCCTCCGTTTGGCTGTAATAGAGCGTTGAGCGGCGGTAAATGCCCAGCAGGTCCACGATGAGGCTGCGAAATGGTAATAGTCTCCCCTCAAGGAACCCATCGAAGCGGTTTCCCGGCACGATACTGGGCTGGTTATTGAGCGAATAGCCGAAATCATGCAGGTAGCGCATGGCAAGGTGGATTTTGACGACATCGCTCCCGGCCGACGACTCAAAACCAACGGTCAGATTGTTAGCATTGTCATCGAGAGAGTAGGTCTGATATCCGCAGAGCAGACCGGCACGAAACGACGTGGTTTCGATGCCCGCGTACTCATGTACCGAGCCGTTTTCCCGATAATTCGCAAGCGCTCCGCCTTCCAGTACAAGAAGCCCGGAATGCAGCGACGCCGACCCGCCAAACCCATATTCATCCCAGATAATCGGATTTTCGAAGAGCGGATTATAGGTCGACCACGGCTTATAATACCAGCTCAGCCCGTAGCGGCTGGTCAAATACCCGCCGGAGAGATTTATGGTGCTATCCCGCCACGACAAGGCGCCGGTTTCCAGAAACGGAAGGGGCAGCGCATTATAGCCGCGCACGCCTATGGTCGCGACCCAATGATCGTCGAACTCGTGAAAGAGTACCGCGCGCAAAAAGCCATTGTCCGACCCCTTAAAGCCTGAGGGCTGCTGATACGTCGCCGCCGCATCGCCCGCCATATACACCGAGAGACTGTCATCCTGAAAAACGTTAAGGGCAAAGACAGCCGCGGAGAGAACGGGTATGCCGAATGCCGCTGCGACTATCCAAATCGATTTGCAGGGAAAACTTTTAAAAACACCGAGCGGTTGCATGGTGTTTCAAAATAATTAAAAGCTATCAGAAAGTTGAATCAATTAAAATGGCAAAAAGGATGTCCCGGTCGATTGCAAACGCTCCTGTGCTTCGTATCAGATCCCCAACACTCGGTCGGGAAATGGAGGAATCTTATAAATAAATGCCTATGCTGAAAAGTATTTTTAAAGGCTATCCTGATAGACGAGGATAACTTTATTGTGCAGGAGACAGTCGAATTCGCTCTTAAGTATTAACTGATCAAAATCAGGCGGTACGCCGATTCGGAGAAAAAAAATGAAAAAATCTATAGCGAGAAAACTGCTTGAAGCACATATTGTCGAGGGTTCCTGGCAAAAAAACGCCGAAATCGGCATCCGGATCGATCAGACCCTGACGCAGGACGCGACCGGGACCATGGCATACCTCCAATTCGAAGCAATGGGGCTGCCAAAGGTTACCACCGAGCTGTCGGTAAGCTACATCGATCACAATACGATCCAGATCGGCTTCGAAAACGCCGATGATCAAAAATACCTGCAATCCATCGCCGCCCGGTACGGCGTCGTCCTCTCGCGGGCCGGAAACGGTATTTGTCATCAAGTACATCTCGAACGGTTCGGCAGGCCGGGCAAGACACTGCTGGGGGCCGATTCGCACACACCCACAAGCGGAGGCATCGGTATGATCGCCATCGGCGCCGGAGGTCTCGATGTGGCGCTTGCCATGGGTGGTGCGCCGTTCTACCTTCGGTGTCCCGAAATCGTGCGCATCAATCTTGTCGGCAGGCTGTCGCCCTGGGTGTCGGCCAAGGATGTGATCCTCGAAGTGCTTAGGATTTTCGGCACCAGGGGCAACGCCAATATCGTTTTCGAGTACGGCGGTCCGGGGGTACGAACCCTTTCGGTTCCCGAGCGCGCCACCATCGCGAATATGGGCGCAGAGTGCGGAGTCACCACCTCGGTATTCCCGAGCGACGAGGCGACCAAGGCGTTTCTGGCGCAGCAAGGCCGTGCTGACCACTGGAGCGCCATCGATGCAGATCCGGATGCCGACTATGACCAGAAGGCAGAAATAGATCTATCGAAACTGGTGCCGCTCGCCGCGACCCCCCATTCACCCGGCAACATCGCAACGGTTGCCTCTCTCGAAGGCATTACGGTCGACCAGGTCTGCGTCGGCTCCTGCACCAACTCATCATACAAGGACCTGGCTACGGTCGCGCGGATACTCAAAGGGAAAGTGGTCGCGCCGAATGTCTCCTTTCTCGTTTCACCCGGTTCACGGCAGGTTCTCCAGAATATCGAGGCGACAGGGTATCTCGCGGACCTCATTGCCGCAGGCGCCCGCATCGATCAGTCGGTCTGCGGTTTCTGTATCGGCAATAGCCAATCGCCGGCATCGGGCGCCGTTTCGTTGCGTACCTCGAACCGCAACTTCGAGGGGCGTTCCGGAACAAGGGACGCCAAGGTGTATCTTGTCTCGTGCGAAACAGCGGCGGCCGCGGCCATGAGGGGTGTCATCACCGATCCGCGGCACCTCGGCATGGCGTATCCTGCTATAGATCTTCCTCAAAAGTTTGTCATCGACGACCGCATGTTCATTTTCCCGGAATCAATCCCCGATCCCGGCCGGGTGGAAATTTTCCGGGGACCAAATATCGGCGCGCCTCCCGCAAGCACACAATTTCCCACCGATCTCGCGGGAAGCGTTGCCATTAAGGTCGGCGATTCGATCACTACCGATCACATCATACCGGCCGGGTCGCGCATGAAATATCGCTCCAATATACCCAGGTATGCGGAGTTTGTTTTCGAAACCGTGGATCCCGGCTTTGCTGCCCGGGCGCAAAGGTTGCGCGATGCGGGCAGCCACAACATCATAGTAGGCGGGGCAAGTTACGGCGAGGGGTCATCGCGCGAACATGCGGCTCTCTGCCCGATGTTTCTTGGTGTCAAGATGGTGCTTGCGAAATCGTTCCAGCGAATTCATGCGGATAACCTCGTGAATTTCGGCATTCTGCCCTGCACCTTCAAGGATGCAAACGATTACGATGCCCTTCAGGCGGGCGATGAATTGACGGCGGTGGGGATCGCACGCGCGATTACCGGGAATGCGCCGCTTGTCATAAGGGATAACACCCGTTGCCGGGATATTGCGGTCGAGTATCGCCTGACCCCGCGCCAGACTCGAATCCTGCTCGCGGGTGGCGCTCTGGCCCACCGGAAGCTGATAAACGGGTAACCCGGACACATCAAGTGAGAAGCGGACGGTGTCGAGCGCAACCCCTTGGAATGAAAGGAGATCCGGGTAATGGCTGAAAGAATCGGTACGAAAAACGTCATCGTCGAAATGGACGGCGACGAAATGACGCGGGTCATGTGGGCGATGGTAAAGGAGAAGCTCCTTGCCCCGTACATCGACATCAAGGTGGAGTACTACGACCTCGGGCTTGCCAACCGGGACGCCACCGGCGATAAAGTGACTTTCGACTCGGCCTATGCGGCAAAGAAGCACGGTGTTGCGGTCAAATGCGCCACCATCACCCCCAATGCCGGGCGGGTCGTCGAGTATTCACTAAAACAGGAGTGGAAAAGTCCGAACGGCACGATCCGGGCCATTCTCGATGGAACGGTATTCCGCTGCCCGATTCCGACATCGAACATTCGCCCGACGGTGACGACTTGGAAAAAGCCAATCATCGTCGGCCGCCACGCTTACGGCGACATATACAGGAATACCGAGTTCCGGGTCGAGGGTCCGGGCAGGGCGGAGCTCGTATTTACCGATACCAACGGTGGAGAGGTATCCCGGCAGACGATCAATGAGTTTACCGGTCCGGGAATCATTCAGGGGATCCACAACCTCGATTCCTCAATCACCGGGTTCGCCCGCGCATGCTTCGAGTTCGCCTTGGACAGAAAAATCGACCTCTGGTTCGGCGCCAAGGATACGATTTCCAAGATCTACGACAACCGGTTCAAGACCATTTTCGAGCGCACCTATGCCGAGGAGTACAGGGAGAAATTCCAGGACGCAGAAATCGCTTTCAGCTATACGCTGATCGACGACACAATTGCTCGCATCATGCGTTCCGAAGGCGGCATGCTATGGGCCTGCAAAAACTATGATGGCGACGTGTTTTCGGATCTGGTCGCCTCCTCCTTCGGGAGCCTTGCAATGATGACCTCGGTCCTGGTCTCTCCTGGAGGGCAGATGGAATTTGAAGCGGCGCACGGAACCGTGCAGCGCCACTACTATAGGCACCTGAGAAACGAGAAAACGTCAACGAACTCAATGGCGCTGATTTTCGCCTGGACCGGGGCGCTCCGTAAGCGCGGCGCGCTCGACAGCACGCCGAAGGTGATTGCCTTCGCGGACGCTCTGGAAAAGGCTTCGCTTGCCACCATCGAAGCGGGCTGTATGACCGGCGACCTCGCAAAACTCTCCTCCCCGCCGCCGACGAAGATCTGCGACACCGAAGAGTTCATCGACGAGATCGCACATACCCTTGACAAAACATGGTCCTGACGAAACCGTATTCTGCGCACCTCAGACGGTCTCCCGCAGAAGCGTGCGCGTTATGCTCCTGCGGAATATGCGTGCGACCGTTGTTTTCGTCCGTTACCGGGATCATTAATGTCCGCTCCCTCCATGCCGACCTCTTCAGACTAACCTTATGGTATATTGATTAAAACTTGAAGCAACCATTGCTAGTGACGAAACCATCCCCGCCCATTAACATTTCAAACACCCGCCGCACTGCGGCAAGGAGGCACGTATGGCATCGGTGACTAAGGAACAGCTGGTCAAATTGCTGAACAAGGATCTGGGGCTCGAATACACGGCATGCGTCCAGTACACCCAACATCAGGGGGTGCTCAAGGGCGCCATGTATCAGTCGATTCAGAAAGAGCTCATCATCCATGCGCAGGAAGAGCTCGCCCATGCCACGATTCTAGCCTCGCAGATCGACTACCTTGGCGGTGTGCCGACCGTGATCATGCCCGTTCCCAAGGCATCGCCGGATAATGTGGAGATGCTCCGGCTCGACCTCGACGGTGAAAACGACGCCATCGCCCGTTATATCGCCAGATTGCAGCAGGCGGAGGAGTTAAACCTGTACCATCTTTCGCAGCAACTGCGGAACATTTTAGCCATCGAGCAGGAACATGCGATGGATCTGGAGCAAGCCCTGGGGAAATAACTAATTGTAAAGATGCACGGGTGTGTGTCTCTACGTTTCTTCGGCCAGTTCGACCCGAAGTTCGTCAGAGACATTCTGTCGGAGTTTCTTTTCGATCACCTGCGCAAGCGTTAAGGAAGAAAAAGCACACCCGGCGCAATGACCAGTAAGCCGGACGAATACCGTATTGCCTTCCACATCCGCGAGTTCGCAATTGCCGCCGTCCTGTGCAAGAAGAGGCAGGACATCCGTTTCGAGCGACTGCCGGATACGGTCGATCTTCTGAAGAGTAGTAAGGCGCGGAGATTGTTTGGATGGTTCAAGGTGCTTCGTACTGTACACGCGGTCGATGATCTTCTGTATCTCCTCATGGCAACCGCCGCAGCCGCCTCCGGCTTTGGTAAAATTCGTCACCTCTTCGACGGTTGCAAGGTTGTTTTCTCGCACCGCCGATTCGATCTCCTTATCGGTCACCCCGAAGCAGGTGCAGACGATCGTTCCCTCTTTCATGGCGGGCATGGTCACTTTGCCGCCGGATTCATAGTAGCGGATCGCGGCATCAAGCGCTTCCTGCCCCATGACGCTGCAATGCATTTTTTCTTTCGGCAACCCGTCGAGCGCTTCGGCGATGTCCTTGTTGGTGATCTTCTTCACCTCATCGATGGTCTTGCCCTTGCACATCTCGGTAAGGACGCTTGCCGAGGCGATTGCGCTGCCGCAGCCGAAGGTCTTGAACAGGATATCCTTTACCCGGCCGTCCTGGTCAAGCTTGAAAGTCAGCCGCAGAGCGTCGCCGCAGGTAATATTGCCCACCTCTCCAAAACCGTCGGGGTTGGAAATTTCACCGACATTTCTGGGATTCAGGTAGTGGTCGCGCACCTTTTCAGAGTAGTCCCACATGGCAGTCGTTATTCTCCAGGTACAGGGGAGGCAGATCTTCAGAGCAGTTTTTCAGGCTGGATATTTTTTATCCCGAATAGCTCCTTCATACTATCTTCAAACGCCGCCAAGATGGTATTAACCGTATCGTTTGTCACCGGGATACGTCCGGCGGCCACCTTGGCATGACCGCCCCCGTTGCCGCCATGGCGTTCAGCTATCTGTTCAGCCAGCATGCCTGCCGTGGAATGGATCTTAGCCCTGATTGAGAAAAATATATGGTTTTTAAAGACGCCGGTGCAGACCATCCATTCAAGCCGTTCAAGACTGTGAAACAGGTCGGCCATCTCAGCGACATAGTCAGGTGTAGAAACATTGCCAAGGTAGGTATAGCCGAAGGCTTCGAAGGTGTAGGTGGCCTCCACCGCACGATGAATGATGCGGAAAAATTCCTCGTCCCGATCGGGATTCTCAATCCGCGAGAGCAGGCGATGGTCCATGATATCGAAAAGCAGCTTATAGCATTCGATATCTTCCGGAACGCTTTCGCGTCGCATCATATCACCCGTATCGGTTTTAATGCCATAAAAGAGCGCGGTTGCAAGTTTTGGCGTAATTTCGCATCCCGCTTCGATAAGATATTTGGTAATTATGGTGGAGGTTGCTCCGAAATTCTTTCTTATATCGTGGAAAAAGGGCGCATCAGGAAGTGGTTCATGGGGGTGGTGGTCGATGACCGCATTGACGATCGCGTCTGCCGGAAGCGATACATTCCCCTTGTTCGGAAACGAGTCGACCATGATGATTCGATCGTAATCCCTTATCTCGGTCAAGGCAAAGGGAACCGAGGGGATATTGAGGACCCGGATCATCGCCCGGTTCTCGGCCCTGCCGACAAATCCGCCGAAGGTGATGATCGACGACTTCACCCCCCAGAAGCGCAAAAGGCTCGCAACGCCGAACGCTGAAGCCAGGCAGTCTGGGTCCGGGTAATCGTGCGTGACGATGAGCACCGTCTCTGCCGGCAGCATATGCTGCCTGAAAGAGAGGAGTTTCTCCCGGAAATTATCGGGTCGTTGATTCAGGTCCGAATCTTCTTTCTCAGAGGGGAAGCTCATTCCTATTTTCGCGTTTTTATCATGCTGTCCTGAAGAACCGCATAGTGTCAATCTTTGCACCTGCCGGGATCTCCTTTTCAAAATAGGAGCATCTCCTCACCCGGCATTCATGAACTATTTTATTAGCTGATAGTAAGATAATATAAGTCATTATCCTTTTCCGAATTCCATGGTAGTGAGATCACACCATGCGCTATGCCGTTATATCCGATATTCACGGTAACATCGAGGCATTGCAGGCGGTGATGGATGATACCGTGCACCGCAGTGTTGACGCCGTTGTATGCCTGGGGGATATCATAGGGTACTATCCGGACCCTGAACAATGCATTGAGGTGGTGCGGACGCGGGCATGTCTCTGCGTTGCCGGAAATCACGACTATGCGGCAATCGGCCGGATCGATACCGGCTGTTTTACCTACTATGCCTTTGCGGCCATGGAATGGACGAAAGCTGCCTTATCCAGTGAAACGAAAGAGTACCTCGCAACGCTTCCCTTAACCGCGGAAAAAGACGGGGTTTTTTTTGCACACTCCTCGCCGTCCAATCCGCAAACGTGGGACTATGTTTTTCCGGATAGCGAAGAGGCGGTTTTCGAGGCTTTCACCGCGGTCGGTTTCCGCCTGAACTTCATCGGCCATACCCACTGGCCGTCAATCATGATCCAATCGAGCGGGCGGGTAGTCCTTCACCCCGAGCACTCGATCAGGCTGAACCCTGGGAACTGTTATCTGATCAATGCGGGCAGCGTGGGCCAGCCCCGAGATTTCGATTCCCGGTCATGCTACGCTCTCTACGATACGGAGTTGCAAACAGTATCACTGATCCGGGTCTCCTACGATTTTTCCCCCACCCAGCGAAAGATCAGAGACAACCATCTGCCGATCTTTCTCGCCGAACGTCTGGAAAAGGGGCGGTAAGAGCCGAGCGCACCGGTAGCCCATTTTTAGAACTGCGCCACGAGCTTGGTCATCCAATACCATTGCGATGGGAGACTCATTGCTTCCTCAAGTTCCCAGTACTGTGCCTCATCGAGCAATGACTGCAACCGCATATGGTCTCGGGCAAATTGAACAACAATGCCGAAATGATCATGCATAAACATTTTTTTTGCATATATCGACCATTTCCAGTTGTCGTTCAAAGTGTATCCGGCCTGCCGATCATACGGTGCAGGTAATGGAATGCTCTGGTTATTGCCCTTCCCCAGTTCGAGCGCATAGCTATTGGGGTATGTGCAGCCGTACCATTCCGCTTCGAAAGAAAGCACATCCAGTAGCTTGAAGGCTGGTATATTGAATCCCATCATCACCGGTATTTTGTTTCTTAAGGTATCATATCCCCAAATATTATTGAATGTAGCTCGACCCACCGTAATGGAATCGTTTTTAGGATAATTTTCAAGACCGAGGATTGCCGCTTCCCCATATATCTTGCAATCTTCCTTGCCGAATAAACCACGTTCGACAGGAATGAAAGATTTAGGATCAAAACTGATGCGAGCCATCAATTTGGTGCCCTGAAAGGTATAATACCCTGTATCATTGCCGGCAATATACTTTGTATTGCTGGTTTGCGGGGTAGTTTGCGACTTATCAACCGAAAGCAAATGAGCAAATTCCACACCGCCTCCAACTACCACGGGGATTTCACTGGCGATTTTTTGGAAATCTACACTTCCAAGAAATGAAAGCGAACCATCATAGTAAGGAGGTATATCAGTTTCAAAAGTCAGCATTCCATCGAATTTGATTGCCTGGTCGAAGAGATTGCCGCTGAGCTTGAAGCCGGTAAGCCGGGCGAAAGACATATCAAAATTATTTATCAGATAAGCCGGATAGGTTCCGCTACGGAACAGATACTCTCCGAGATTCTTAGAATCAGAGTTATATTTAAAGGGAAAACGTCCTGCTAATGCCTCAAGATATGGCGCAGAAGGATCTCCCCATGAATAGGATGCGAAGGCCTTATCTATAATAAAACTACTGTTATATCGCCAGATATAGTATTGCTGGCTGCTCGCACCTCCCTTCGGGGCATTCAGCCACATTTCTCCTTCTATCCCACCGGCAATTCGAATTCTTTTGTTAATGACGGCATCGAGGCCGAGATCTAAATATGATTCCTGTAACCATTGATTGAATTCCGGATTGTCTGAGGTTCCGAAAAAACTTTTCAACTGCCCTGTTTGAAGCCATCCGGCAGCATTCATTCCAAGATTGACGGTAGTATCATCAGTCTTTATCCCTACCCGGGCATTTGCAACTGATAGTAAGGAAACCGCAACCAGCATTACCTTGATTCCATGCCTTTGACCGAACATCAGCTTTCCTCCTTGTATTTGGTGGGATCACCCTGCAATGGTAAATCGAAATCATGCAATTCGAACGAGGGTATTCCGGAGGTTTCCTTTCCTCCGGAATGAGATCGCTACTACGATACCATCTTAAGGAACCAACACTTTTTTATTGGTCAGGAATAAATTCTCATACCTGATATTGACAATATACGCGCCGGAGGCGAGCTCTCTGGCGATGACCGCCTGCGCTCCCCCTCTCACCTCCCTGTCAACAATCGTTTTTCCGGACAGGTTGGTCAGGCGAACCTGCCACATCCCGTTCCCGCCAAGGGCGGCATAAAGCGATTTCCCGGCAAGACGCAGGGAAAATTCAGCGCTTTTCGGAATCTGGGGGAAATACTTGACCCCGATCTGGCCGGTCGTTTTATTCAGCTTGACCTGGCCGCCCTGGTAGGGAATCACCTTATCGACAACGCTGTCGGCGGTAACCGGTTCGCCCGCTCCATGTCCGTGTGAAACCCAGACGACCTTGAAGGTCCTGCTCGTCAGCATGCCGGGGAACGCTCCGGCGGTGGGACCGATGGAAAGCATCTGGGTCGCTTCGGTCCAGGTTATGGGAATCGTTGCAAAGGCGCCATTCTCATAGTTGTAATTATCACCCTCGTCTTCGTAAAGATTAAAGGCGCCGTCCGCGCCGGTATAGACCCGCAGTTCAATCGGGTCGGCGGCGGAATCCGCGTACTTTACCTCGGGGCCCATGGGAAGAATCGATCCAGCTCGGATGAAGAGCGGCATAGTATCAATCGGTGCCCGTGCTGTTACCGTCCGCCCAGACTTTGAAATAGTGGTATCACCAGTCCAAAAATTAAACCAAGTTGCCGATGGGAGGTACACCTGGAGTGAGGTTGCCCCCTGGGAATAGACTGGACATACGAGGAATGCGGGTCCAAACATGAATTCAGTACCGATATTGTACACATTCGGATCGCTCCTGAAATCGAACGGCAGCGCCCGCATGATCGTATAGTTTTGCTGGGTGACCATGCCCGCCATGGAATAGACATAGGGGAAAAGCCGGTAGCGCAAGTTCAGGTAGTTGACCAAAATCGACTCTGTTTGAGGATTATATGGAGGAAGGTTTCCCCCTGTGGCATCGTTCCAGCACCAGACTTCATTGCAGGCGCGGGTTCCATGAACCCGGAATACGGGATTAAAAGCCCCCCATTCGAACCAACGGGTTTCCACCTCCCCAGTATTAGTACCGACAAAACCTCCGATATCCGTGCAGAAAAGAGGCATGCCGGTCATGCAAAAATTCAACCCTGAAGGCGTCTGCACGGCAAAAGTAGACATATCAGTGCCTACATCGCCGGTCCAGTAGGCCGCGCCCAGCCGTTGCGATCCTGCATAATATGATCGTGTAAGATTGGTCACACGTTTCAAATTATTTGTTGCTTTGCGATAGCCGTTATAGAGTGTTTGACTGTGATACAAAGGAAAAATATTTTCAACTTTCGTCGAGGGTCCCTGTGCAGTCATGCAAGCACTCCAGCCGATGGATTCCGGCTCGGTTGCATCCGGCCAGAAAGCGTCGACATTTTTAGTTACAAGGCTATCATTTATAAACTTCCAATAGTAGAAGGTTGCGCTGTCGTTGAATGCATCATAGGTACGTCCTAGATAATCGGAGACGGTAAGCAGGTAATTATGTGAGTTCATGAAATCAAAATTAGTGTTGCCTGGCGTAGCAGTAAATGATGGCCAGACGGACATGGTAAAATGGCAGTGTAATGAGTCGTGCAGTGTCTGTATCATTCCTTTCGGATCAGGATACCGGGTCGGATCAAAGCATTCGCAGCCGTTGAATCCCGATGGATAATATTGCCAATCCTGCACTATGTTATCGATCGGGTAATTCTTGCTTCGATATTCCTCTACCTTGCTCAGGATTTCATCCTGGGAAGCATAGTAATTCCGGCACTGCCAGAACCCGTAGGCCCACTTCGGCCACATGGTTGCCTGGCCGGTAATCGTGCGGTATCCGGCGATGATCTGGTCGAATTCCGGTCCATACATGAAGTAATACTCGATCGCGTTGTTGGTCGCCCACTTGCAGGTAAGATTTATTGACGAAAGGTTTCCAGGTTGCGAAAAAACCATGACCGAATAGTTGACCCAGAGCATGCCGAATCCCAGCGTCGAAAGAAAAACTGGGGAACAATCAGTCGTGTTATGTTGCGCAAGGGTATCGGTCAAGCCCCGCTGATTGAGGATGCCGGACTGAAATTGCCCGAATCCATAGAGCCCCTCGGTGCTCGTGCCGTTAAACGCAAACGCTCCGGTATAGGCGCTCACGCCGCTTATCGTTGTGGCAGTCAGTTGTTTTGCATTCGCGATCTCGTTGACTATCGGCGTTCCAGCAGCGGTATAATAGGAGATCGCTCCGCTCGTCTTATTGATTTCCACCATGAGCTGGCTCGTGGTAATCGTATAGGTCGAAGAATTCGAGCTCGTATCCCAGACAACCGAAGGCCAACTCCCTTTCACCACGATGACATTCTGCGTCGGGCCGGGAACGGTCGTTCCGACCGCATACACCGAACGGATGATGGCCGGGCTGCACACCTGCACATACATGGTCCGGGTGCTGGACATGGCAACGGTGACGCCAATTGAATCCTTTTTAAATGTCAACGCTCCGGATGCGATGTGGGCGGCGGCAACGGCGAAAAACAGGAATATTCTTAAACAACGCATTTTTACTCCTTGAAATTGTTTGGTATGAATAATCGCTAACGTCTAACACCCTGGCATTGAGAAGCACAACACTCTTAATCAATATTCAGCGGGGAACCCGCGTATGCCTGCGGATTCCCCGGACTTCCGTCGAACGATTATCGTTCCTTTGGCGTGCGGTAATTCGTCATCCGTTCACCTCCTACGGCAAGGTCTTGATTTTGACGATGCACACACCCATGGACTTCGCCATATCCTTTCTCATGTCAATTGATCCCGCTGCGGTCAGTATTTTCTTCAGAAGCATGCCGTTCAAATTATAGATCTCCACGGACTTTGTCCTTCCGGCGAATTCATGCGGGAAGACAATTATGGATTCCGCGGTTTTGAATGACATGCTGATCGCAGGAACACTCATCGGCGCCGCACCGTGCAGAATACCTACCGCGCCCCCGATTGAAATGGAAATCGGCGAGCCCGAATAGGTAACGTACTTGTCGGAATCGGTGGGAGCGATGGCAACGGTGCTGTCAAGACCGGTGCCGTGCCCGCTTCGCACCCAGACGATTTTAAAGGTTCGCGTGGTCAGCATCCCGGTAAAGCTTCCGGACCGCGCGCCGATGGTCACCGTTTTTGCGGCGTCGTTGTACGTTATCGGAATGGTCGCATAGGCGCCGCTCTCGTAATTGTAATTGTCGCCCTCGTCTTCGTAAAGCGTGAACTGGCCGCTGGCACCGCGATAAATCCGCAACGCAATGGTATCCGGCTGCTTCTGGGTAGCATACTGGATGTTCGGTCCAATTGGCAGGATGGAACCTGCCCGAATATAGAGCGGCATGGACGTTATCGACGCGCTCGCCGTGATGGTGCTGCCGGTATACTGCGTGCCGCTCCAGAAATCATACCACGTTGTCCCTGAACCACCCGGCAGGTAAACACCTCTCGACAGGGTACCGGTACCCGATTGGCTTATCGGAGCCACGAGAAAAGCCGGCCCGAACATCCACTCCGTCCCGGTATAGGGATTCGCCGAAAGAACCGTGGCATCGGTCATGAAATCGAATGCCAGGGTGCGAAGCATGGTATAACTCTGACTCGTTACCATCCAGGCAAGCGAATATATGTAGGGCATCAGGCGGTAGCGAAGCTGGTCGAACTTGTATTGCGCCTGGAAGGTGGAATCGGTGTACGACTGGAATAACCACATAAATCGTTTATAGGAGCTGGCATCACCGTGGACCCGCATGATCGGCATGAAGGTCGCTTCTTCGAACCAGCGGGTGAAACCAATTCTAAATGACGCATCGGTATACTGAAATGCCGATGATATCTGCCCACCGGGGTATCCCCCTCCTCCATAAAACGCGCCGATGTCGAATGTCCAGTAGGGATCGCCCGCAGAGCAGAAATTCATTCCCCACAACGGGTCGTTCCGCAACTGCCCCCATGTGCACTGCTCATCGCCGCCCCAGCTGATCGCCGCATAGCGCTGAGCCCCGGCATATACGGAACGGGTCAGGATGCATACGCGTTTGGCCGATGTCGTGGCGCGCTGATTAGCATACACCCCGGAAGAGTGCGCAAGCGAGAATCCGTCGCCGCAATAACGATAAAAGGAGCCCAGATAGCTCCCCCCGGCCTGGCCGGTAATGGCGCCATACAGGTTACTCTGCGTTTCACCCTGTCCATTTCCGGTTTCCGGTTCCGATCCATCAAACCACCAGAAATCGACGCCCTTGTTGAAGTACCCATTCGGCGTCCCATTCACGATATCGGTGGTAACCCCGGTATCCATGTAGGCCCATAATAAATTGCGGGCGGACGGGTTATAGGCGTCATAGACATAAGCATTGCCGAAGCTGTAGAGGAGCGGCCAGGTCCATCCCCGGGCTTTAAAATCTTTATAGATACCCGTTCCCGTACCCAGCGTCGGCCAAACGGAAACAGTGAAATGCATATTCATATGATGCAGAGAGTCGATAAAGGTTGCCGGGGTGGGAAACCGCGTCGGACTCCATACCAAGCTGTTCCAGTTGCCATCGGCAGTGCTGTTCGCGTTCCATGAGAACCAATCCTGCACCACGACATCGACCGGGATTGTGGGGTTATTTGTCCGGAACTGCGAAAAATTTTGCAGAAAGGTAGTCTGCGATGCCCCGGTTCCCCCATTCCAGGAATGCCAGAATCCGTAGGCGGCCTTAGGGAAGAGCGGGGCGGCACCCGTGATGAGACGGTACCCGGAAATAACGCTATCCAGTACCGCCCCGTAGACGACGTAATAGTCGATCTGGTCGGCAACCGTGGATCGCACACTCATGGTCCGCGTTGTCGCGCCGAGAAAACTAAAATAGGTGTCCGAATAGTTGTCCCACAGCAATCCGTACTGATTCGTCGAAATCAGGAAAGGTATAGGCTTGTCCCGGTTCGCCGGCATCATGCGGACCACCATGCCGTTCGTGTTGCGGTTCAGGGTGCTGTAATTGCCGTTCTTTGCCACCGGAAGCGCATTGCTCCCCGTTGTACCGAAATTGCTGTCCGACTGGAAATGGCCGAGGCCAAAGATGTTCTCGCTGGCGGTGATATTGAATGCCAGATGCATGGTGTAGCCGCTCGTATCGACCGTGGCCTTTGCGCTGATTTTGCCGGTATCCGGATTTTCGCCAAAGAGTGTACCGCCGGCGGCGTTCAGGAAACTAACCGCGCCGGTCAGCTTTGTCACCGCTGCCCGCAGATTCGCCACATGGACCGTTACCGTAGTAGCGGTCGAGTCAAGTGTCCAAGCGGGTGCGACGGGAAAGGTATCGGATACCATGAGGCTTTTTCTCGCCGAAAAGGACGCCGAAGGCGTATAGATGACCCGGATGATGGAACCCGTGCAGGCCTTCAGCTTCATCTGTCCGGTCGCCATGGTAAAAAGGACGCCATCACTCTGCTTCACGTAGGAGGTAACTGCAACCGGTGCCGCAAAGAGACCGGTCGCCAATAGACAGCCTCCAAGCAGTGCCGACAGGATACCCTGTTTCCTGATCCCTTTTAATGAACCCGTCATATATCCTCCTCCTGAGATAAGGTTTTAATTTAAACCCTCATTATATTTCATTATAAGTTAAATTAAAGAATGCATCGAGCGAAACCATATAAAATTACTTACAGCAGGTGATATATTAATTAATCAAACTACACTATATAAAAAATCTTTCCGCAGCGGGATTGTACTTATAGGGAAAGAATCCCGCCTCCACCTGCAGAAGGGGATGGTCGGCGCTGCCAATGGTGTAGAGCGCCTCACCATGTTTGATCGAAAAAACAGTCTGGGACTGTCTCAACTCCACGTAAGTATCATTGCTGCCGTTTTCCGTTCGCCGAAAAGAGATAAGAAGCTGCGCCTCGCCAGCGACGAGCACGCGAAGATGATCGCTCACGGCGGCAGCGGCGCATAAACCCATATAACCGGTTTCAAGCCAAGCACGCTGAATTTCGCCTGATTGCGAGCTGTAACCTTTCATTATCTCCCCGGCCTCGAATGAGGCATATCCGCTGATTACCGGCGTATAGTTCGCGGCGGTATCCCCCGAAAAAGCCGTAGTTACTGAAAACAATGCCACCGGCACCATTATTCGGAAATGCCTCGAAATCATCTCCTGACCTCCTCTTTGCCGAAAACGGTTAGGTTACATCTGCCATGCATTCCATTATGCAACCAAAAATCGCACAGAGCCATTACTCTGACAGTATAGCACGAACTTTGCCTCACCTTCAGAAGCACTCCCGCCATTGAGCAGTGGAAATGCGCTATTGCACACATGGAGCTTAAACTCCTCATTGACGCCTTCATCCAATATATGTTTCATTCCGTATCCCCCTTACCGTCGATGAGCGGTTTGGAAAGGGGAAAAAATTGAAAATTGAACAGGTATACCCGATTCGGACTTGGATCGTTCGCCGCAATGTTCATGATCCTGCGCCGTGATTCACGGAGTTCTTCAATGATGGTTTCATATCCTTGCGAAGACAAACTCAACGAAACCCAGGAAAAGATCCGCTCTTTCCGATCAAAGCGGTCGATCGCCCCCTTGGACAGCTTCAGAGCATTCCCGACGAAATCATTGATGCAGTTTGATTGAGCGTCGTAACCGGTTGTAATGAGAGCATCGGTCACTGCATAGCCGCCCGCAGGTTCCCGGCGAATCAATCGAAGCCGTTCGAGCAGCACAATAGCCTCTCTGGCCTCGGCAGCGGTAATGGCAGGAACAAGCATTCCCGCGAGGCTCTCATAATCGTCGCGAAATGGGTAAAATGAGAGCAGTTCCCTGATCGCCGTAAAATACCATTTCTCATAAAATTCATACTGCTCTACATTAATCGTATGAATTACGCCCTCTTTAAACGATATCATTTTTTCAAAGTATCGTTTTTTTACATCATGAGTCTTTGCCTGATTAAAAAGTACCATGCTCTGAAAATAGGGCGTTTCTCTTTTGTTGAGTTGCAGAAACTCGGCAAACCGGTCGATAAAACCAATTGAAATATTCGCCCTGCCGCTCAAGATTTGAGAAAAATGGCCGCTCGATTTTAATCCGATGCGGCGGGCGATGTAGCGGTGAGAAAAATTTTTATTGGAGGATTTTTTTTCTTCGTAAAAATCCGATAAAAATTTTCTGAAATCAGTATAATCAAAAACTGAAACCATCTATGATACTCTCCTTTTAATAATTGAATATAAAAAAGCGGCGAGTTTATGCATAGAAAATTGCTAAAAACCCGCTTAATAAATTGAACCTTATCACGGTACCGGGTATACTAGGAGAGCTTACAATAATTTGATTTCTCAATAAGTTATATCCACTTATGCCCGATCGGATTTGTACTATCGGTCGTGCATCGGCCTTTTCATGGTATTCCGCTAAAAGAACCTCTCTTAGAACAAAATTACCTCCTTGCGCTCTTTCAAGGAGGAGGGCCTGCCATCTATCCACCGGATTCTGCCTGATCACCGTGGCGCCGCCTTATTACTACTGACGCATCGCTCCGGATGAGAAATAAATTGCTTTCCTGCCGTTTCTAGTATAAAAAAAGCATTGCGTTGCGTTCACGGAATTCATCGTTCTCCCCAGCGCGTTTACACGAAAATTTTTCCTTGTTTTACCCAGCGCCCCAATCGATGCTCTCGATGGTGATGACCCGTTTTGAAATCGCACAACAGTGAAGGGAACGCTTTCGGTGGAGAACGGCGATGCCGGAAGCCCCTCGCTGTTATAAAGATTGCAAATGGGGTTATCTGCCCAGGCATAATGGACCCTGGTTGGCTCGGCCACCGAATCGCTCGAAACGATGATGGTATCCGCGCTGATCGCGGCCGATGTGGCCCAATACCATTTGCCGGTTGCGCCGGCCAGGGCAAATCCAGTGAGCGACGTTGTACCCGGTTTTGCAGTAAGACCGCTGCCTATTTGACTGAAAAGCAGTTTGATCTTTGTACCGCTCACGATCATCGATTGGTACATCGGACCGGAATAAACCAACGATGTCTGGCCGTAAATGAGCGCTTTTGCGGGAAGCGATAAGCGTCTTCCCGCTTCAGGCTTATTCGGAAAGTGCCACGTTGTATCGGACCCGATATCGATAAAGACGGCCATCGCGGTATTCGGCAAACCGAGGGCCAGCCGCTGCCCCTCCCGCACAATGGGAATCCACCCGGTGTCATTGGGGGTAACCTGAAGCGGATTGGTGTTGGAGAGCTGGCCGAAAATAAATGGAAAATTGCCCTCCCCCCAGGCCGACCGCCAGCCATTGATCAAGAGCTGGAAACGGGCGCCGTAGGTGGCGGAAAGCGTGCTGGTGCAATTCTGTTCCCCCTGAATCCAGACGGTGCCCCGAATGCCGTAGCCGACCACCGAATCGGTCCAGGCATTCCACATTTTGCCCTTTGACGTATCGGTGATTTCAGGATGTTCCGCAAGTGTGGCGGAATCGAGCCACCCTTCAACCGTTGTCCCTCCGACCGCAGTTACCACAAGACCGACTGCGATGCCCAGCAAACCCTGGATCTGCTTTCCGAAAAAATAGCCGGTTGCGGATAGAATCGCGGCGGTCGTGGGTGTCACGACGTTCCATGTCGGATTAGCCTGAGTGGGTTGTCGAAGCGTATAGTAGCGCAGGAGCGGAACATTCGCGTTTTTAATGGAGTCGGCAAGGTTCGGATAATAATTCATCCGCGTGTCCATGTTGGACTGGCCGCCCACCTGCCATACTTCGCCGATATACACATCAGTCAATGTAACGATGTTATTGCCCTTTATTGTCACGGTCAGCGGACCGGCTGCAGACATGGTATCCAGCAAAACGCGCCATTTTCCATTGCTGGCAGTCGTAGTGGTTTTTGTCTGTGTTCCGATCGTCACGCTGATTAGCTCACCGGCACTTGCGCGTCCCCAGACGGGATTGATCATATTCCTCTGAAAAACCATATGACTCGCAAACAGCGGCGTAACCGTAACATTTGCCGTTGAAAAAGAATAGATGCACAGAAGAAGGAGCGCCGCTGCCGCCACCCCCTTCTCCTTCATACAACATGATAGTGACATGATAAAGGCATTTCTTATTGCGTTGAAAGCAATGTATAAAACCTTATTTTTCCAATGGAGTCGTTATTGACGTTCATATTGAGAAGGTAAATGCCCCGGGGCAATTTGCCCAGCTCTTGCCAGGTGAGCAATCCCTGGGTCTGGCCCAAAATGGTTCGTTTCTCTGCAATACATTTTCCGGAAAGCGAATACACCGAGAACACCGCGGCACCCGTTCTGCCGGGGTTGAACCCGATGGTATGAGCCGCCATATTGACCGAAAGTCCGCCTTCATCGGAAAAATCCTTTCGAACTGAAGAAAGCCCCGGCTCCAGGGTTCCCACGGTTGTCGTGGTAAAGTAATTAAGCGGGTCGGGATCCGCCGGGTTGAAAGCCGGCAGATCGTTGTTGAGGTATTGGGCAAGGCCGAGATTAATGATTCCCATTCCCTCGGGTCCCGTGGCCACGCATCGGGCAAGTTCGAATGCGCCGTAATCGGTAAAGTGCGTGGTCGAATCGGCGTACATTGCCTGCACGTTCGTGCCGATTGATTTGTGCAGCGCTATTACCATGGAGTTCAGGTCGATTAACTTTACACTATCAGCCTTTGCGGTGACACGGCACATCTGTGCAAGACCGCCGATCGATGTCGTCGAGTCATTTTCGGCCAGGCGAGCCGTGGGGGTCACGAAGACCGGAATGGCTCCATGTTTTAGGGCGCTGTCCCGGTACACTTTAAGATTCTTGGGATAGTTGACGCTGTCGGTGGAGTCTTTCTGATCGTTATGTCCGAATTCCGCGAAGATATAGTCCCCCGGCTTAACAAGCGCTGAGACCATTTTCAGACGATTCTGGGCAGTAAAACTGGCGGCAGTGAGGCCTGATTCGGCATAGTTGGCGATCACCACTCGGGAAGTAAACATTCGGGTAATCATCTGCGGCCACGAACAAAACGGCTCAGCCGGCTGGTCTACCGTTGTCGAATTGCCGCATACATAGAAAGTGATGACCGAGGTGTTCGGCAGCTGCTATATCCAGACCGCATACGGCCGGATGCGCGCCGCTGAATATAAATGCTAGGTTGGAATCCAGATCTTCGTAGGTCAGCTCGCGCGTCGTACGGCTGATGGTGATGTTGCCGTATTTATAATCGCGCCTATAGATCATAAACGTTTTAGTCGCGAATTGTCCGGCGGCGGTCGAAAGCCTGTCCACAAAAAGCCGCCGCTGTTCGCCGTAAACGCTTGTTATTGCAGCTGCGGTCAGGTCGCCGATGTAAACCGTGGCAAGATATTTTCCCAGCGGTAGCTTGATCGAAAATGAAAACGGCTCGGTGCTGGTACAGTAATCGTCCAGCAAGGTGTCGCTGCCGGTCCGGCTGACTGTGGTGATTTTCGCTGTCGAATCCCATCCATACCCCAGAGCCGGCTTTGAATTATAGAGCGTAGTCGGGGTTACCTTGATGTAGCCCGGCTCCGCAGCCCCGGTCCCGAAATCAAAATGGAGAGGGAGGGTCAAGGTTTGTGCGTTGAGATTGACGGCGAGAACCACGGCGCCCACGAACAGAGCGCCGACGGACAGACGAGTGGCACTGAACCCATCCTTACTTCGTTGCATAACTGCCTCCCTGTTCCGTTGTGTGCTTTTATTTAGTTAAGATCTATGACGGCCGCTTTATAAGATCCCCGCAGTCATACCGATGGCATATACATTAAATTATGGGAGCAGTCGCGGTCAAGGGATAGGTATCGGAGCAGCTCCTTATTTGGCGAAGACTCCCCTGAAGCCGCCGGAAGTGAGGGCGGAAAGGTCCTTCAGTATGAGAGGAAGCGTAAGTCCGCCCGGTACGGCCATGTAACACGGCTCCCAGACCGGATCGAATTTTTCCTTGAACCGACGGATTCCTTGAAAATTGTAATATTCTTCACCATAGGCATAAAGGAAGGCCGCAAATCGGTTCCAGAGCGGCGCCAACTGACGGTCTTCCACACCGGAAAAGGGCGCCATGCCCAGATCGAACCACCTGAAACCTTTCTCCCTGCCCCAGAGGGTGAGTTGTACGAACAGGTATTCCATGACGGATTCAGGTGCATTTTCCGAATACCGCATCAGGTCAACGGAAAACTCCTCCTTGGTGGCAGTGAGCCAGAGATTAGCGAATGCGACAATGGCGTCGCCGCGACGGACAACAGCCATAGGCGTTTGCGTAAGGTACTTCGCACTGAAGCTTCCAAGCGAAAATCGTTTTTCCCGCGTGTGTTTTTTCGCAAGCCAGGAATCGGAAACGGTTTTAAGGGCCGGAAGTATCGCCCCCACCTCATGCGGAGGAACGATGGCGACTTCCCATCCCTCCTTCGATAGCCGCCGGGCATGGTATCGCAGATTTTTCCTGTGGCTGCCCTCAAGCGAAAATTCCCGAAGTTCAACCCGGGCCTCCTCGCCGAGTTTAAGCAGCGTCAAGCCGATATCGAGATACAGGCCGAGATACCTGCCACCGATCTCATGAAAAACCGGCCAGCCGCCATGCTCATCGCAAAGCTCTTTGAACTTCCAGACCAGCGACGGAAATGATGTTTCGTTGCCCACTGGATCGCTCATGCCCACGAAACTCCTCCCGGAAACGCCGTACATGAGAAAGGCGTCGTTCGACTCGCTTATGATAAACGACTTATCATCAAGCAAGGATAAGAACGACCGGCTGCGCGAAGAGCGTCCGGCAAGGATGGCCTGTGCCGACTCCCGCACGTCCTTCCGGCTCGTCTGAGCGCGAACGCGTGCCGGCGCAAGAAGTTTCATCAGGCTGTAACCGAAAAGCAGGGTTGACGCACCCACCGTGGCGCGCAGAAAGCGCGATGCATGGCTTGCGAAGCTGAATTGCCACCAGAGATCGTGAGAGTAGGCAACATGCTTGTACGCAAAGAACCCGAGCCAGACCGAACTCGCCAGTGCCATGATGACGGCAACCATCCACCCGGGCGTCAGGCGTTCATGCACAAACGACCCCTTACGGTAAAACTCGCGCCGGCTCGGAAGCAGCACGGCGAACATGCAGCTCAGTATGATCGCCTCCTCGTAGTCGATGCCCTTAATGAAGGTAAAAATCGCACCCCCGGCAAGCATATAGAGCGTCAGGTGAAAGGCGCTGTCGTATCGGCGGTAGAGCCCGGTCGACAGGATAAGAAGCGCCATGCCAATCAGGCTGGAAAGAAAATGGGACAGCTCGACCATCGGCAGCGGCATGACATGCCGGAGCCAGTAGTAGCGTTGGTATTCGGCGGGCGTAGCCCCGGAAAAAAGCAGGATGATGCCTCCGATAAAAATCATGATACCGAAAAAATAGGGCACGACACCTCTTCCCCATTGCCCTATGGCAAGAGCCACCCCCCCCTTTTCTCGCGGCGTTCCCCACGTTCGTAGATCCCCAGAAGTAGTACCGAGGCGGCGAGTGGCAACAGGTAGAAAACGCCCCGGAAGATGACAAGCGCGCTAACAAGCGGCGAAAGCGGGAAATTCCGGAGCAGGAACAGAAATACGGTTTCGAAAATGCCGATTCCACCCGGAATACGACTGGCAAAACCGGCCATCTGCCCGGCCACGAATGCCGCCATGAAGGAGGGGTAGCCGATCGTTCCCCAAGGCAGAAGCACATAGAGCGCGGTGCCGAATGAGGCCCAATCGAGGCAGGCCAAACCGAGAAGAGCGGCCGTAAGTAAAGGGCCCGGCAGGACGAATTCCCATGCGCCGATGCGCACGGGGCGCTTTGCCAATGCGGCAATAAAGAGATATGTGACGACCAATCCGAAGCACAGGATGCCCATGACGACCGGGACGGCAGGAGTGAGGTGCAGCGTTTTTGCCCATGCGGCCGCATTCGCCAGTAAAATCAGGCCGGCAACCGCACCCGCGCCCAGCCAGAACGTGATCCCGTCCGTGACAACCTTTAATTTCGCAATATCGAGGGTGGATAATCCCTCCTGGGAGTAAATCCTGTTGCGCACCGTGCTCGCCGAAACCGATGAGAAACCGACCGTATTGCTGAACGAGACGGTCATCATCGACGTTACCAGTATCTTTGCCGGCGCAAGGGCGCTTTTTATATAGCGAAATCCGAGGAGTTCGTAGCCTCCGACGGCAAAGAAATTGATAAGGGTGAATGCCGCGGCCAACAAGATGGATGCCGGGGAGGCATGGTCGATCTGCACGAGGATCTGATGGTAATGGATGAATCGCAGTTCATGACGCAGTGCGATGAATGCCGCGACAAACAGGACTGTACTGATAACCGGCCATAGGAGGGCGACGGTTCGCCGGACCATTCTATCGAATCCCCCCCACATGCCGTGCATGAGGGGCGGGTTTCGGTAATTTCCCTGCTTCACACATATACAGGATTGCATCGGCGACCCATTGTGGATCCTTATAGCCCCGGTACCGCCGGCCGTTGATAAAAATCGTCGGCGTTAGGGTAACGTCGTTTTTCGCGGCCTCAATGGCGGAGAGAGCGGCTTCACGCAGGAGCGTCGAATCGGCGGTGAGGCGATCCAGCAGTGCCGGGGAAAGCCCGATCAAAGCCGCTTCCCGTCTGATAAGCGGCATTGAAATGCGCTCCTCCATCCCGGCCAGAGAAAGGAAAAACTCGCTTTGCTTGTTGACACGCCGCGCCGCCAGAAGCGCGAGATCCCATGGTCGGGAAGACATCACTTTGATGCCGAGGCGGGCAATCCCCCGCAACGGACCGTCCGTCACGCCGACGTAGAGTCCTTTGTATACTCTCTTGCACAAGGGACAAATTGCAGAGACATACACGACGATCGAGATCGGCGAGGAGGGAGATCCGACGAATGTGACAGCATCGTTGTCGATCACCGTATAAATCATCGTATCGGTAAAGAAAGCATACCGTGCGGCAATCGCCGCGACTCTGGCCGAACAGGGTCGACAGGAGAAAGCGTATCGATCCACATTGCAAAGGCGTCGAGGCGGACCGCGAGGGGGCACGGCGGAGTCCTCTTCAGGCACTCGGCAAGCGTTGCCCCGCAACAGTCGCCGATATAAAAGCTGTCAAGCCCCGTACAACGGTCCGGACCGCGGTCCACGCCCGGATCCGGAAGCGCAACGTTGGTCGTGGCGGCAACCAATGCCGTAAAGCAAACCCTCCGGACCGAGGAATGGAAATTGCGGCACATGGCATGCTATCCGGGAAGCTCTTTCTGCAGTGAAAGAACCTCTTCAACCGTTGCGGCCTGCAATGCTTTCCGGGCGATACCCTTCAAGAAATCCATGGAGACGCGCTGAAGGAGCGTATCGACCGCGGCGATCGCATGCGGCTGCAACGAGAGGGTTCGTACGCCAAGCCCGGCCAGAAGCAGGGCCGAAAAGGGATCCGAGGACATGTCGCCGCATACGGTCAGGTCCTTCCCCGCTTCTTCACAGGCGGCGACAAGGCCGCGGATGAGACGCAACACCACCGGGTGCACCGGGCAACGGTACCGATTGAGCAAGCGCTCCTCCCTGCTTGCGGCAAAAAGGTATTGCACGAGATCGTTGGTGCCGATACTGACGAAATCGATGTCTTTGAGGAAGGGAGTAATATCGAGCGCGGCCGTTGGGATCTCCACCATGATACCGATCCGGAGATCGCTGCGTTTCTTTCCAGCCCGCCGGAGCTGATTTTCGATGATCCAGGCTACCTGGCCAATTTCGGAGGGTATCGTGACAAACGGGATCAGAATGCCGAGTTCTTCCTGACCAACAAGCGGAGCGATGGCACCACACTGCTGCTCCAGCAATTCGCGATGCTGCAGCAGGTACCGCAGGCCGCGCACCCCCAGTTGCGGGTTCTCCTCTCGGCGCATGAGAAGATAGGGCACGTTCTTCTCGGCACTGATATCGAGCAGGCGGATGATGAGTGTCCGTCCATCGAGAGCGGTAATGACGTTCTGATAAAACTGCCGTTCTTCGCCAATGGTCGGCAATGCCGTCTTTGACATGTAAAACATTTCCGACCGCAGAAGCCCGATGCCGTCCGCCTGCAGCCGCATCGCCTCGGACACCTCGGCAAGCGATCCGGCATTGGCCGCAAGCCGGATCCGAACGCCGTCCTTGGTCGTGTGTCCGTTTTCGCGCGGCTTTGGCGGCAAAAAGCGCTGTTTCCGCTCCCGGAAGACCTCGAATGCGGCAATATCAGCCGCCAGTGGAGCGATGATCAGGGAACCCTTTTCCCCATCGATCAGAAGTTGATCTCCGGATCGTATCATGGCAGTCAGCGCCGGCGCATTCCCCACTGCCGGAATACCGAGTGAACGAAGCATGATTGCAACATGTGACAATGCGCTCACCTCGTCGAGCGCGACGCCAAGCAGGCAGGTGATATCGAGAAGGGCAAGATCCGAAGGAAGAAGCCGCTCCGAAACCAGCACGACCGGGGTGGTGACGCGCTGGAGCGTCCTGGTGCGGACATGATCTATTTCGAGCAGATTGCGAAGTATCCGGTGGTAGGTATCGTGGATGTCCGAAATGCGCGTCCGTAACAGATTGTCGGCGATTTTCGAAAACTCAAGGTTGATCTCCCGGATCTTTGAAGCAATGAGGTGCTCAAGGTTCAGGCGATGTTCGTCAAGGAGATCGCGGATATCTGCCAGAAATCCCTCGTCATCAAGCAGGGAGAGCTGGACGTCGAAAATCGCCTCCGCCTCGCCCCATACCGACTCCTCGCGGCCGGCACGGAGATCGAGAAGCTGCTCCCTGCTCTTCATGACGGCCCGGTCGAATCGCTCGACCTCCTGCCCAATATCTTCTATTGCAAACTTTTTCGTTTCAAGCGCTGCCAAGTCGATGTCGCGATACACATAGGCCGCCCCCACGGACATGCCCGGTGCTATCGGCATGCACGCTCTTTCGATTCTTTCCCGGTCGTTACTCACCGACAAGCCTCCGCACGGCCCCGAGAAGATCGTCGATTTCAAAGGGTTTTACCATATACTCATCGGCGCCGAAGATATCGATGCCGATGAGCCGGTCTCGTTCCCGATCCTTGGCGGTCAGCATCAGGATCTTGGTCGGAGCCAGTCGGGATCGTCCCGGATGATTTTGCACAGCTCCCACCCATCAATACCCGGCATCATTATGTCGAGCACCACGCACTGTGGGCGGAGCGAACGCAGTTTTTCGAGCCCGTCGATGCCGTCCTCGGCCATGGTGATCGTATAGCCCGCAGCTTTCAGGTTGACGGCAAGAAGTTCACGGATGTTCGCATCGTCATCGATGACTAAAACGCTTTTCGCTGCCACGGTTCCTCACTTTCAATTCGTCAAGTCTCCACCGGCGACGGCATAACGCTCCTCGGGATGCGGATAATGAAGCGCGAACCTTGTGGCATCGCCTCTTCCACGGTAATGCTTCCACCGTGAGCCTGTATCACCGCTCTCGCGATGGTAAGGCCAAGACCGCTCCCCGGATACCGGTTAGGCGTCAGGCGGCTACCGCGGTAAAATTTATCGAATATTCTTTCTTTTTCATCAAGAGGTACTCCCACCCCCCGGTCTTCGACGGACACCACGATCTCGTCCCCCGGGCACTCCACCCTGATCCTGACCATTTCTTCGATGGGGCTGTACTTGAGGGCGTTGTCGACGATATTCATGATTGCACTGCGCAGCCGCTCCTTATCGGCAATGATCGTGCCGATACGATCGCCGATGCTTATGCTCAACCGTTCGGGTTGGTGCGGCATTTCGATTTGAATGATCTCATCGAGAAGCGACGGAATATGCACTTTGCCATAATTCAACGTGAATTTGCCGGCCTCGATTTTTGATATGTCCAAGTACTCCGAAATGAGTCGGGACAGCCTTTTCCCCTCGGCCTCGATGATCCGGAGATACTTGACACGCTGCTCCTCCGGCAGATCGAGAGAAACCAGAGTCCTGGCGAAACCGATGATCGAGGTAAGCGGCGTTTTCAGGTCGTGGGACACCATGGAAACGAATTCGCTCTTCAGGGCATCGAGCTCAAGGAGTTTTCGGTTGGTTTCTTCAAGCTCCCCCATCTTCTGGTTCAGGGTCTCATTGGAAATGCGTAAACCCGCGGTCGCATACTCGATCTTATCCTGCATTCCGGCGGTAAGATCGTAAAGCTGGACGCCCATGTCGTTAAGCGCGGCGGCAAGTTGCCCCACGGCGTCATGAGACCGCACCGTCGATCTTGCCTTGAAATCGCCGCGCGCGATCCGCTGCGAGACGTTTTTCATTTCGCCAAGGGGCTTATACAATCTTCCCGAAACGAAAAAAGCCGCGATGAGAACAAAGACGATCAACGCGCCGTCAAGACCGAAGCTCCAGAAAATCGCCTCACTGATCTCTTTCCGCACCCCGAAAAGGGAAAATACCAAGCGCACGTAGCCCACCCGATTGCCGTGCACAAAGACCGGCTGGATCTCGGCATACCGCAAACCGTGTTCCTCACCTAAGGAACCTGAATTCCGGATAGAAACCCGGGTGCCGATCAGTGCGGGGTCGGGCGAAAATAAAACGGTCCCCTGATTGTCAGTAACCACGACCATTCTCATCGCCGGGTGGCGCATGGCTATGCGCATAGCAAGTTCCAGATGTAGGGTGTCGTTATCCTCCAAGTCGTCCTCGATGCTGTTGAGGACGAACGCGCTGACGCTTGAGATCGCCCTCGACTCTCTTACATAAATATCCTTATGAAACAGCCATAACCTGTTCCAGACCAGAATCGGCACCATGAAGAGGTTGATCAGGATGATAGCAAAAAGAAGCTTTATCCTGTAATTATCGAAAATCTCCTTGAACGAATCCATGGAGACCCGCGCCTCCTCTTCTTTCAGGACCGAAGCGTTTAACGATCTGCCTCCTGGAAGGGCATCCCTCTTTATAAAGAAATACTCAATCGCTTGCAGAAAAATCAATGAACTATAAGGAAGATGGCGAGCATCTATCCGGTGTACACTTCCAAGGTTTTACTTGCAATGGTGTCCCAGGAAAAAACGGTTTCAGCAGCCTGGCGCCCGTTTCTTCCCATCCAGCGTGCGTGCTCGAAATCGGCAAACAGCGTTCCAATGCCCCAGGCGATGGAATCGGGATTTGGCCATATTTTATACCCAGTAACATCGTGCCAGACGAGTTCGGCCGGTCCGCCATGGACAGTTGCAACTACCGGTTTGCCGGCGGCCCAGGCTTCGAGCACGACGATGCCGAACGGCTCGTTCCTGCTGGGCACCACGACCCCGTCCACCGCCTTATAGAGGTCGATGAGCTCCTGGCGGGGAAGAACACCGTAGAAGCGGCAGGCATGAAGAACCCCGAGCTGCCCAGCGCGGCGCTCCACATAACTGCGCATGTCCCCGTCTCCGGTCAGGACAAACTTCGCCGATGGATGGAACCGCAGGACCTGTGGAATCGCCTCGACAAGCAGATCCGGCCCCTTCTGGCCGGTCATGCGACCGACGAACAGCATGGTCGGGTCCAGGGGTCCGATTCCGTAACGCCCTTTGATGACGCCGGGATCGAGAAAGCCGTTGAATCCTTCGTACGAAATGCCGTTATACACGACCGATGTTTTCCAATGCGGAATGTTGTAGATCCATACCACCTCGTTCTTGAGCGAATTCGAAACCGCGATCACGCGATCCGCACAGAAGGTGCCGTTGCGCTCGTGATCCATGATACGCTGCGACCGGCCACCGTAGAAGTTGTTGCCGCTGCGGCCGTATTCGGTGGAGTGCATGGTCAGAATCCCCTTGCGGCCCCTCCCCTGCTTGATCCAGACCATGGCGGTGGCGGTCATCCAGTCGTGCGCATGCACGATGTCGAAGTGGGCGCCCATATAGTCCTCGGTTCTGAACACCGAGGTTACTAACGCCCGGCACATGTTATTGACATCATCAACGAAATCAGGAGCGCCCGCATAGGGAACCCGGTGGTAGTGGACGCCGTGAATACAATCGTATTGCCAGTCTCCCTGCCAACGCATGCGGGTAAAAACATGGACCTCGTGGCCCTTCCGCTGCAATGCTGCCGCCAGTTCGGTTGCATGAACCGCGACGCCGCCGATGCTGATTGAATGAAGTGATTCCCACGCAAGATGTGCAATTCGCATATTGTTATTTTTCTCCGGCGGATGTTTGGACCGTACCATCGCTGTTTTTCAAAGAAGGGTCACAGCTCCTTGAAATCATATTCCAAAATATTTTGCGCCCTGCGGCAAAGCTCCTTGCCGTAGTCCACCCACTGCCCGCTTCCCCAGTACCGGTAGCAACTGGTCTGTGAGGTGAGAAGGTAATAGAGGGCATTGCGGTAGCGATGTTCGCTCGTTGCAATGCCGTTTCCCTGTGCTTTCCGGTAAAACAACGAACTCGCCTGCTCCATAGGGCCGATCATGGATTCGTAACCCCGAACCCATGAAATATTATTTGTCCAGCTTCCCCCTTCCATATGGAAACGGCCATCCTCTTTTTTCAGTTTCTCGATCGTTTTTTCAAGTTTTTCGGACCCCTCCCCCGGTTTCATGACGTCCCATATCCGTTTCTGCATGATCGGCTGCAGGGAGGGCAGATCTTTTTCCGTGATGCCCAGCGCGGTCAGGTGTTCGAGATATTCGGAAACATTCATGAGGGGTGTTTCGCTCCCCGAGCTCTCGCGCACGACTTCAAGGTATTTCGGCGGGAATTCATTCATCATGACGCCGCCGTTTTCACCGTCGGCAATCTGCGTGACAATGGGCGGAACCTCGTGTCCGGCCAGTCGTTGTCGCGGAAGGCCCTTTGCCTCGTAATACGGCTGCATCTGCGCCACGAGTTTGGTGTCGCTGCCCTGCGTTTTAATAATCGCAATGATCGACGCTGTTTCTCCTCCGGCATTCGTGCAGATCAGGCGATGCGGATAATGTTTTTTCTCCGGCCCAGACCCGTTTTCGGGCCGCTCCACCGAATGCTCCTGCACGAGCACCCACCGAAATCCGCAGTCGCGTAGCGTCTTGACAAATTCGTAAGCCACGTCGGGATGGTTGGGCAAGGCCATTTCGGCCGGGGAAAACCCGCGTACGCGTTCGAGCGCCTCGAAGCCGAAAATCGCGGCGAAGTGATGCTGCCACGCCTTGACATGCAGGCGGAAATCCTGAACCGGCGTGGAGGGAGCCACCGCATGACCCCAAGGGCAGCCGAGCCACTCCGCGTAGTGGCGGTACGCTTCGTCGCAGGTAATGCGCTTCAACGTATCGATCACGTCGTGCAGACCCATGGCGAGCAGCCCGTGGAGCAGCGTCCCCGAATAGTCAAGCATGACGCGCGGCGACCTGCCTTCCGCGACCAGTTGCGGGATGAACTCGCCCATTCGTTTGTAGCACCAGCGGAAGACCGGCGCGTTGTGGTTATCGCCGATCCCCTGGTTGTCCATCATATACTTGAGATTGCTGATGATAGGGGCGCTCCGCAGATCGTCCCCGCCAGCGGGGATAAGCGGTTGATGCATATGGAGCGCGATCGCGCAGGCGCTCTTTATCCTGCCGAAATCGATCCGGTTCTCGCTGCGGTAAAATTCCTTGGTTGCACCGTTTCTGACCGCCTGCTCGATGAGATCTTCCGATCCGGAAATATTAGGGACGCCGTCGATGGTTTCGGGAATTGTTGGATACATAGTAATAATCCTCCTTTGTTACCACCTTCATTTCTTTTTGTCAAACAATAAGATCGCAAAAGCCTCTGATTATCTTATCTTCCACCCTATTTCCCTTTATGCTTTCTTCCTTTTTTGCGCTCTCATGCCTTCTTTCTGCTTTCTTTCAACCCTTTAATTTCCTCCAGGAACCCCGACGCCGCATCGAGATCCTTATGACATCTATCAACCCACGCTTCACCCCAGTAGAAATTACAGCTGGTTTCGGCCCGCAACAGCCGCCACGCCGCTTCGCCCAGAAGCACCCGGAACCGGTCGCCGCTTTTGGAAGAGTTGCGTTTTCTCTCCACTGCATGAAACGCCGCGCTCACGGCGGCAATCCGGGCAAGTCCATCCTTTTGCGCCTGCGAACCGGTCCACTGGACGAACCCCGCCCCGCTGTGCCATCCGGTATTCCACGCGCCCCGTTTCACGGCTACCTGGCCATGAACCCCATAGCGGTTCAGGTAGTCGGTAATAAATATCGGCCGGATATTGCACTCCAGCACCCTGATCCGGTTCATATACTCCCGGTAGAAATATTCCCAGAAGTTTCCCCGGTGACTTGTATTCCTGAACCAGCCGCCGTTTTCGCCGTCGGAGCAGGTGGTCACCAGCGGCGCGAACGTGCAGTGCACGGTACGATCGTTGACCTCTTTGGCAAACCACCCCCAGTCCATGCCCGATTCCTGCGCATCCGAAAGTTCGCGGTCACGAACAATCACGATGATCTGATGGCCCTCAAATGTCGCATAGTGCGGCATATACCGAAGCTCCTCCCACCGCATGGGCCCGATGGGTTCGACATGCACGCTGTCAACGATCACATAGCGGTAGCCAAGCCTGCACAGCATGGGAATCATCTCCATGCAGAAACCCATTTCCGGCGGCCAGAATCCGCCGAATCCGGCCTTGCCCTCCGGACGGCCGAACAAACGGCGTCCCAAGCCGAGCCAGCGTCGCCCCTGTTCTTCCCAGTCCTCCCGGGGAATAAGCGGAAATACCGGATGGTAGTACCCGGTCCCGAGTATCTCGAAGAGCGAGGTGTTCTGGAGATGCCAGAGCAGGTCACCGCATTTGACTATTCCATAGACCCTGCTCTGGAAAGCCGGATCGCTGAGCGTTTCCAGGAGCGTGCCGGAAAGCGAACAGTGCACGCGCGCCACATCTTCGTAACCCCAGAGGGACCGGGGTATTCGGTCCATAGCCCAGAGGATCTCTTTCGCCTCCCATTCTTTATTATTCTGCAACAGATCATCGAGGTTACCCGAAGGCTGATGAAAATTAAGTACCAACGCATGATGGATGATTTCGGGCATTTTCGACTCCTAAGCATTGCGCAACCGACGGGTGGCACCATCCGGTGCCCATCGCCGCAAGGCATAATAAATGTAGTAAAAAACAACAAAGCGCCGCGTCAATTTTTGGGCCCGGGCGGCCATCCTTCGGAAGGTGCGATGAACAGATCGGCCGCATTTTTGCCGGAAACGCTCACCGTCGCCCCTTGGAGAAAGCCCATGCAATCGCCCCTCGGGGGGACAGCAAGGGGCCGTGGAAAGAATACCCAATTGTCAACTACATAGTCCCCTTTCGGAAGATCCCGGACCGTATAGCGCACCCCGCATTCGGCGGCTCCCTGTTTCGAGGGACAACAAAAGAGGTACCCGCTTCCCTGAAGGCAGGCATCATTGACGCCGACCCGGGTGATCCATGCAAATCCCTCCGTACCATCGGTCACCATATATCCCCGTTCGGGAATGGTTCGGATAAACGTGTCGATTCGCGTGGAACAGGCGCACCCGAAGGTGGCTCCGATGCTAGGAACCGAAAAATTGAACCCCTGTACGCCGCCGCTTATCACCGGCGTCATTGCAATGTAGGCCTCGCTGAAAAGAGAGCCGAGCCGAATCGGGAGGTGTGCATGTACCGGAACCTCGACCGCCTGCGGGTAGCACTTCTGAAAGACCACAGCCCGGCTCCCTTTCAGCCCGAAAAAACCGAGCCTGAGGTAAAAATTCCCCCGCCTGATGAGCCGAATGGGGCCTATCTTATATCGATTGACAAGGCAGATGATATTATCCTCATTATACCGGATGGGGAAAATGCCCCACAGGGTCTTCAGCGCGATCTCGATGCGGAGCTGTTTTGCAAGGTCAAGCCAGCGGACATGACTGCTGTCCATGACGCCCGCCCGGACAAAATGAAACCGGTCCCTGGCGAATTGGGCGTAGTACCAAGGGGTCCGTATATATTGCGTTCGATCATCGTAGAAGACATAGCTTACCGGAGAGAGAGGGATGGTCGAATCGTCGACCATAAAAACCCACCTCGACTTTGCCCCGCCTTGAGCAATCGCAACTACTGCCGTTCGTTTCGATCCGGGTAAACCCGTCGTCCCTGCAGGTAAGTTTCCACTGTCGGCGTCCTCCCGGAGAAAAACGATTTCATCCTGGTTCTGCAGGGTGGCATGCGCCGAATCGGCATTCGACTCCGTGCCACCGTTGCCGATATAGTCGCCCCCTCCGGTTCTTTCGTCGATTTGAAAGGGGATCGCGACGCCTTTGCTATTAACAATCCTGAGACTCCTGATCGGAACACCCGCAAGGGAGGGAAAGGCGCTGCCGCTCAGGACAACCGGTTCGGAAAAATCCGGAGAGGATAGGAAAACTGTGATGGACAGGATACAATATTGTATGGGGCAACGCATTTCGGTATTAGGATATCATTTTTTATTGTTCATCGCGGATTTTTTGAGAAATTCAGTTCGTCGAACAAAGTATTTTTTCCAATCAATGTTTCAGGCTTGAGATAAAATAATTCATCAGAGGTAACGGCAATATCAGGAAAGCCCGAAACGAATTTTCGTGCCGTCACGGGTGCAGATAATTTAAAGTATAATAAACAGGCTGGGATATTCCTCCCGTGGGAGAGTAGTTTTTTTACGCTGAAACGGATCTCCGATGCTGATGCCAAAACGCCCCATTTTTGCCCTGAAGGACAGGAATGCCATCACTCCTGAAATGCGGGAGGACCGGCAGAAGTTCATCGCATCGTGCGTCTGCCCGGAAAACGATGCGCTTGCCTTGCAGGAAAGCGGCGCGAACGGGCTTTCCGAAAAGGAAGCAGCAGCACGGCTCGAAAAGTTCGGAAGAAACGTGCCAGCCATGGCGCGAAAAGTCTCCCTCGTAGCCGACCTCCTGGAACGGATAAAGAATCCGCTCGTCATCCAGCTTCTCATCATCTGCATTGTTGCGGCACTTATGGGGGATATCCCTTCAGCAACAATCGTCGCAGTCATGGTGGTACTCAGCTTCGTCCTGTCGTCATACCAGGAACGACGCTCAATCAAGGCCGCCGAAGAACTCAAAAATATGGTCCAGACCACGACCCTTGTCATACGTGATAACCATGAGCTGGAAATCGACATCGGTGATGTGGTTTCCGGCGATATCGTGGTCATGGCCGCTGGCTCCATCATTCCCGCTGATCTCCGTATCCTTTCGGCCAAGGATTTCTACGTCAATCAATCGGCCATGACCGGCGAATCGATGCCGGCCGAAAAGTTTCCCGCCCCGCCCGCTTCGTCGGTCATCGAGCCGCTCGAACTGCCCAACGCCTGTTTCCAGGGCAGCACGGTGGTGAGCGGTGCAGCGCGCGGCATCGTGGTGTTAAGCGGCGGCCATACCTTTCTCGGCGCAATATCACGAAACGCTAACCAAGGCCAAGGTGCCGACCAATTTCGATAAGGGCGTCGGCTCCTTTGTCTGGCTGATGGTCCGTTTCATGGTCGTGATGGTAATGACCGTATTCTTCATTGTCGGCCTCAGCAAAGCACAACTGGATGGATGCGCTCCTGTTCGGCCTTGCGGTGGCGGTCGGGCTGACCCCGGAAATGCTGCCGATGATCATCACCGTCTGCCTGTCAAAAGGCGCCATCGCCATGTCGCGGAAGAAGGTGATTGTCAAGCAGCTCAAGGCGATCCAGAATATCGGCGCCATGAATATCCTGTGCACCGATAAAACCGGCACCCTGACGCAGGACAAGATTATCCTCGAACGGTTCGTCGACGTTTCCAACCGGCCCAGCGAAGACGTTCTCCGCTACGCTTACATGAACAGCTACTACCAGACCGGCCTGCGGAATCTCCTCGACCGCGCCATCCTCAGCCACACGAACCTCGACGTCGAGCTCTCATGCAGGAAGGTCGACGAACTGCCGTTCGATTTCGAGCGGAAACGCATGTCGGTAATCATCGACTATGAGGACACGCGGGTGCTCATCTGCAAAGGCGCGGTGGAAGATATCAACCGGGTGGCCGACCGCTACCAGATCGACGACGACATCTTCCCGTTGTTCGACGTGGTGCGCAACGACATCCTCGAAGAGTACGAACGGCTGAGCACCGAGGGGTACCGGGTGCTGGCGGTTGCCTACCGCGAATTCCCGGAAAAAAAGGAGACCTTCGTTACAGCCGATGAAGCCAACCTGATCTTCCTCGGCTATCTGGCGTTTTTCGACCCGCCCAAGGAATCGTCGGCACGGGCCATCACCGCGCTTAGCGAAGCCGGCGTTACCGTCAAGGTGCTGACCGGCGACAATGAACTGGTGACGAGGTGCGTCTGCAAAAATGTTGGCTTCGAACCCTCGCGAATCGTTCTGGGCCGCGAACTCTCGGCCATGACCGAGGAGCAACTTTCACAGGCGGTCAAGGAGGCCAACGTTTTCGCCCGCCTCTCCCCGCTCCAGAAGGAGTCGATCATCGAGATGCTCCGGAATCAGGGTAACACGGTCGGGTTTCTCGGCGACGGCATCAACGATGCCCCGGCCCTCAAGGCCGCCGACGTGGGCATCTCGGTCGATACCGCGGTCGATATCGCCAAGGAGTCCGCCGACATCATCCTGCTCGAACGCAGCCTCCTCGTGCTGCAGGAGGGGATCATCGAAGGCCGGCGGGTGTTTGCAAATATCGTCAAGTACATCAAAATGGGCGCAAGTTCGAATTTCGGCAACATGTTCAGCATGCTCGGCGGCAGCTATATCCTTCCGTTTCTGCCCATGGCACCGATCCAGATAATTTTGAATAACCTGCTCTACGATATCTCCCAGACCAGCATCCCGACCGACCGGGTCGATCCCGAAAGCGTTCGCAAAACCACTCAACTGGGAATCAGCTTCGTCCGGCGGTTCATGATCTTCATCGGTCCCATCAGCTCGATCTTCGACTATGCCACCTTTTTCCTCATGCTCTATTTCTTCAAGTGCCGTTTTTTTCTGCGGTGGGAACGCAGCGCCCCAGAATGCCCATTTCGAGAATCTCTTTCATTCGGGATGGTTCGTCGAGTCGCTCCTCACACAGACCATGATCGTCTGGGTGCTGCGCACCAATAAGATTCCGTTCCTGCAGAGCAGACCGAGCACCGGCCTCATGCTGACCACGCTATCGGTCATGGTGGCGGCCATCGTGCTTCCCTATTCGCCCTTCGGCCCTGCCGTCGGGCTCGTGCCGCTGCCTCCCATCTTCTGGGCCTGGATGGCGGGGTTCTGTGCAGTATATTTCATGTAACGCATAGTGTCAAAACCTGGTTTAACCGCCGCTTCGGAGTCTGATCATGAAAAGCCTTCTTACCGCCCTCGATGAGGGACGTCGTCGAGCTGCCGGATACCGATAAGAATAAAGCGCTTGAATACCTGGCACTGCTCATCGAAGCGATCCCGGGAATCGCACAGCGCAACGATATCGTTCAGGAGGTGCAGAAGCGGGACTCTCCGGCAATACCGGCATCGGCAAAGGCATCGCCGGTCCCCATGCCCGCCGCGAGGGAGAGGGCGATCTCCTGTGCGCCATCGGCTGGTCGCCGCTGGGAATCGCCTACGACGCTCCCGACGGGGAAGAGGTTCACCTCGTCATCATGTATTATATCCCGGACTCGGAAAAGAATTATTACCTCAAGGAAATTTCAAGCCTCGCCAAGGCTCTTGACAAAACCGGCGACATTGCTACCATCATCAAGGCGCAGGATATCCATGCGGTGCGCAACCAGTTGCTCGACTGGGTAAGCCTGGCGATTGATGCCACTACGCCGGAGCCCAAGGCGCGCATGATCAAGCTGCAGGAGCGCGAAGCCGCTGTGGCGGCCGCCGAAGCGGTGCAAGCACAAAAACCGTTCCTCATCGTTCCCTTTTCCGTTGTGCTCTCCCCTGCGCAGAGACAGGTTATCCTCACCCATGACGCCGACTTCCTGCGAATTGCCGAATCGCAGCCAACCCTTTCAGGCCTTCAAGGGGAGTGAGACTTTCCCGCTCGCCGGATACCAGATCCTTGTCCGCTCGGTCAACAGTTACCTCGCCGACTGGATCCAGTATGAGTGCTTTGCGATAAAAATAGGCGGGTGAAGACTTCCTCTCCCTGTTTCATTTTCCTGTGGACCCTCCCCCTTCACGTATCTTCTATTTTAACGCCCGCATGCTGCCCAACGGACGTGCTGAAAAACCAAATAGGCAGGAAGACGTTTTGTAATGTATTGATTATAGGGCGGCTGTAATCATTCTTATCGGCTTACGGTCACGCCGAAATACACAAGTAGAATTTTTTAAAAAAGGCGCTTTCATGCAAAAATTCCTGATGCTCTTGTGTCTTTTGCCGGCCTTTGCCATTGCACAGCAGTATTATGAGGCATCAGGTAAACAATGGTGTTCACCCTGGCTGCCGGCGCCAAAGCCGGAGCCGGATCGTCCGCCGTCCTTTTTCATGCCCCCTTGACACCTATCGCTTCACCGCACATGCTGGTGACCGTTCAAAATGGCATTCATATAAGGATACCGGGTTTCAAGGGGATCGGCCGGGTCTTCATTTACAGCCTTGAAGGCAGGACGATACAGACGGCATATATCGACGGCTCATTACCCGTTGCGCTCTGGTCGGTCCCGAGAGGCGTCTACTTCGCCCGGTTTGAGGTGAACGGCCGGGTGGTTCAGACTACCCGATTCTGGAAGGCGAGGTAAGCCCTGGGAACCCGAATGCTCTTTTCTCTGGTGATTCTTGTCGCGGCGACGATGACGGCCGCCCAGCAGTTGCAGGTGGACTCGGTAAGTGTCGATTCCGTATGGAACAGCGACAGTTCGTGGACCGACGGCCTAGGCGTGGCGCAGCAGCGTTACAGCCGGGACCTTTTCCTCTCCTTTATACCAATGGGCGGGGGCATGGCGCAGTGCTTTGTGGAAATGTCCGTTGACAGCGGAAAGACCTGGGCGCAGCCGGTAGATTCGCTGACCGCGCTTGATAGCGGCATTGTCGCGGACTCGCTGGGTGTGCATGACAGCGGCACCGTCGCGGACTCGCTGAGCGTGCTTGACAGCGGTATCGCCTCGCTGGTACAATGCGGCGTGAGAGGCCGTGTGAAGCTTCGCATGCTCGGGCAGGACCGTCCAAACGTTGCGTTTAAAATCATCGCGCGGCAGTGGCAGCCGATACTTGCGGGCAATCCGGAGCAGGTTACTCTGGGAGTAACCACCCCGCTCACTCCCGGAGCTTCCTGCAGCGTTAACTTGCAATGCGCGCTTAAAAATGCTTCGCAGGGGCTTGGTTTCACGACGATTTCGATGGTGTGGTGGGACGCTTTCGGCAACGGGACTTGGAACGACAGTACTCCAACGCTGGCCTATACCTGGCTGACCGCCGCGCCGCAGGGGCCTGCGGGTCAGCAACGGGCGATAATTGTTAAGGCACGCGACGCAAACGGTTTATGGAGCGCTCCCTGCACGCTGAATGTGCAATTCGGGATGACCACAAGGCTTTTGACCATGGTAAACCTCCCCGCAGGAACGTTCCAAATGGGGTCGGCGAATACCGGTCTTTATGCAAGTCCTGTACACAGCGTGACGCTCGGTGTCTTCACCATATCGCAGACCCTGGTGACGCAGGCGCAGTATCGGGCGGTCATGGATACGAACCCCGCTTTATTTCAGGACGACGCCCTCTCGACATTACAGCCGGTCGAGCAGGTGTCATGGTATGATGCCGCGCTGTTCTGCAACGCGCTCAGCAAGCAGACCGGAAAGGATACCGTCTATAGTTACACCGGGGATCCCGACTCGTCAGTGACTATTGACTATTCTAAGAATGGCTACCGGTTGCCGACCGAGGCTGAGTATGAATATGCCTGCCGCGCAGGAACGACGACCGATTACTCCTGGGGAGAAATTACCCTCCGACAACAATGGCCGACACCCTGGCGATTGACAGCAATGCGGTGTGGTACCATAATTCACCGGACATGCCGCAACCCGTGGCGACAAGGAAGCCGAATGCCTGGGGGCTGTATGACATGTCCGGAAATGTGTGGGAGTGGTGCGGCGACTGGTACGGGGGATATGGTGCGGCCAGCCAGACCGATCCGACAGGTCCAACGAGCGGCAGTGGTCGCGTGCTGCGCGGGGGCTCGTTTTACGACGAGGAGGTCGCCAACGATCTGTGCTCGGCATATCGCGTCAACAACGACCCGCTCGACCGGTACGCCCTTTACGGTTTCCGAATAGTGTGCGGTTTTCGGTAATATATATGATTTTTAGGGAATTATACTATTGACTTTCTATAGCGTGAACCATAGCGCAAAGGAATATGTAAACGGCATGGCGCACACGAACGGTATGGAAAGCGTGTGGGCTGTTTTGAAACGTGGTTATTATGGCGTTTATCATAATTTCAGCACCAAGCATTTACAGCGTTACGTTGGTGAATTTGCCTTTCGCCTGAATGAAGGACAATGCAAAAATCCTTCAATTGATCGTATAAATTCTCTGTTCGACAGGTTCATAGGTAAGACGCTCACGTACAAGAATTTGAAATTATCTTGATATATGAATTAAAAGTGCGATGTCGTTGTTTTTTTCTATAAATTGGTCTATTGCATAGTCAAGGAGCCTATTTGCTTTATCAATAATATTGTATTCTTTCTCGTTAGGGTTGTGCTCTTTTTCGGCAATCATCTTTTCCTCCCTTGGTTTATGTTCAAGAGAGAAAAATAGATCGCGCCTAAGCCGTTAGAAAGTTAAAAGGATAATTCCCAATTTTTAATAAACGATACCACTTTGCAGGCGGAGTATTTACCCTGCATTCGCTATCGGTGTGGCTGGCAGAGCACGTGGGATGACTAAAAATCCCCTGCGCGTTCATGGCGCTCGGCGATAGATTTCTTTCAGTGGCCAGAGGAGAAATTCGTAGCTTCCTTTGAGGTAGGATCAGCAGCTTAACTTAAACAAACTTAAAAGCAATATAAAAAAAGCTCTCGTCGATTTGAGGCGACAAGAGCTTGAGTTAAAGCAACAGCAATAATATCAAGATGTTACAGGTACAGTGGGTAAATGCGGATGACTGGACTTGAACCAGCACAGGCTGACGCCCACTACCCCCTCAAAGTAGCGTGTCTACCAATTCCACCACATCCGCAAAAAAATTGTTACTTCTTTGGCCTGCTTGACCGGGATTACCTATCGGCAACTGTCCTGTCGGAAGCGGCTGACCGGCCGCAGGTGAACCTTGCTGCATCGGGGCAACACCTGCTGTGCGCCTCCCGGCTGCCCTATGGGCATGGCACCTTGACCCGCTGCAGAACGCACCGGAGAGAACCGCGGTCGAGAACCGATGAGGGTGAAAAACTCTGCTGCTTTTCCGCGCGCTTCTGCAGCATCGATTTTTCGGCCGTATAGGTCTGCTTTGTCATGAGAAAAGACATGAATATACAGAGAAGAAAGAAAATAACGCCAAAAATGACGGTGCCGCGGGTAAGGATGTTCGCCGTATCCTGCGTGCCGAGCAGGCTGTTCGCCCCACCCAGTCCGCCGCCGATCGCGCCGGATATGCCGCCTCCTTTGTCCGATTGAATGGGACCAGAAAGCAGATGCAGATACTCACCATCACGAAAAAAAAGATCGAAATCCAGAAAAGAATCATCATGGTAGGACCGCCTTTAAAAAGCCTATGTTGGCTTGATGATGCCCAGGAAATCCTGCTGCTTGAGCGCCGCTCCGCCGATAAGCCCGCCATCGACATCGCTGAGCGCCAGAAGGTCTTTGCATTGTCGGGCTTCATGCTGCCACCGTATTGAATACGAACGGCCTCGGCGACCGGCTTGCATAATACCTGCGACGATAGTGCGAATAAAAATATGTGCTTCATTTGCCTGTTCAGGCGTAGCTACTTCTCCAGTGCCGATTGCCCATACCGGTTCGTAGGCAATTGTGCACTTGAGGGCGTCGGCTTCGTAAATACCGCTATAGGCGCCCTTGGCCTGCCCCCCAATAACGGTTTAAGCAGTCGCTTGTTGCGTTCGTCAAGAGTCTCTCCAACGCAAATGATGGGCAAAAGTCCGGCTGCAAGAGTGGCCTTGACCTTTTTATTAACCGTCTCGTCGGTCTCGTTGAAATAGGAACGCTGTTCGGAATGGCCGATAATGACATAGTCGACGCCAACGCTCTTGAGCATGGCGCTTAAACCTTGCCCGTATACGCACCTTTGGCTTCCCGATGGACATCCTGGGCTCCAAGACGAAAGTTGACCCTTTAATAATTTCTCCAACAGCCATCAGGTTGATATACGGCGGGCATACGGCGATATCGACATCCGCGATGTTCCCGGCCGCATAAACAAGAGCCCGGGCCAAGGCTCGGGCCTCATCGACTGTTGTATTCATTTTCCAGTTTCCGGCAATAAATTTCCTGCGCCCCATTTGTTCTCCTTAGCGTTATTCGTGCAAAAAGGACAATTAAAATAGTATTCGGCCTACGTTGATTCAACTGTTTCCCACGAATCCGCTGCCCGACCAGGCTACCGGCCCATTGACCGGGACAGAGCAGAATGGTCGCCCCCGATTATTTGTCGTTCAGAGCCTTGATCCCGGGCAACACCTTGCCTTCGACCTAATCGAGCGATGCCCCGCCGCCAGTCGAAATATGCGACATCTTCGCCAACACTCCGGCCTTTTTAACCGCCGATACCGAGTCGCCACCGCCGATGACCGTTATCGCATCGGGCAGATCGGCAAGCGTCAAGGCGATGGCAGTCGTCCCCTTCACGAACTTCGGGAACTCGAAAACACCCATGGGGCCATTCCAGAAAACCGTTTTTGCGCCCGAGAGCGCCTCTTTGAATTTTTTCACCGTTTCAGGGCCGATGTCGAGACCAAGCCAGCCGTCTTCGATAGCGCGCCGCCTGAAACCTTGGATGCAGCCCTCGGCGGAAAATTCCTTGGCAACGACATGGTCGAGAGGCAGGAGCAGCGAACCTTCTTTTCCGCCGCCACGGCCAGAACCTTCTTCGCTGTTTCGACTGGTGGTCTTCGACCAGCGATTTGCCTACCGCGATCCCTTGCGCCTTGAGGAAGGTATACGCCATGCCGCCGCCGATGATCAGTTTGTCCACTTTGTTTAAAAGACTTTCGAGCACCCCGATCTTGGAGGAAACCTTTGCGCCGCCAATGACCGCAACAAACGGCTTTGCCGGATTCTTCAGCACCTTTTCATCAAGAAACTCAATCTCCTTCTCCATGAGAAAACCGGCAACCGCAGGGAGATAGTGTGCAATCGTTTCGGTGAGGCATGGGGCCGGTGCGCCGTACCAAAGGCATCGTTGACATACACGTCGCCGTAGCCGGCAAGCGTTTTGGCCATGGCCTCGCGCTCCGTGACATCCTTGGAAGTCTCTTCCTTATGGAAACGGGTGTTTTCGAAAAGCAGTACGCCGCCGCTGGGAAGGCCGGCGACCATCTTTTTGGTTTCCTCGCTCAGGCAATCGGGCGCAGAGCGCCACCGGCCTGCCGAGGAGCTTTGCAAGGTGCGCGGCACGGCGCCATCCGGTGCTTGCCTTCGATGTATTTCTTTTCGTCAAAAGACTTGCCATCCTTTTCCGCCTTCTCCCTGGCTTTTTTCGCGTCCTTTTTGGGATCGCCGAGGTGGGACATGAGCACCAGGCTCCGGGCCCCCTGTTCCAGAACGTAGTTGATGGTCGGAAGTACAGCGGTGATGCGCGTATCGTCCTGAATGACTCCGTCCTTGAGAGGGATATTGAAGTCGACCCGCATGATCACCCTTTTGCCGGCAAGCGGAATATCACGAACGGTCTTTTTGACAATTCCCATAACTGCCTCCTTGTGGCGCTTATTGACAAAAGTAAAATGGAGGGTGGTTCAGCCCTCCTCATTCTTTAGCTTCCGAAACTATCGGAACTAATGGAAGTCAATTAGTAAGCATGCCGCACTCTCAAGCACCGATTACCGGAGCGCAAGCGGCAGCCGATTCCGACAGTACCTTACTTCGAAGCCATGAACTTGATTAGATCGATAACGCGATTGGAATATCCCCACTCGTTATCGTACCAGGAGACGATCTTGAAGAAACGCTTCTCATTCTTCAGGTTGTTCTGCAAGGTCGCAAGCGAATCGTAGATCGAGGAGCGCTCATCATGGATAAAATCGGTTAGCAAGCTCTTCGTCCGTCACGCCAAGGATCCCCTTGAGATAGGTCTGCGATGCCTTCTTAAGGGCGCATCGATCTCTTCGATCAAGAAGTCGCGGACAGCAGGGAAAGTGAGATCCACAACCGAAACGTCCGCCGTGGGAACGCGGAAGGACATGCCCGTGAGTTTGCCCTTGGTCGCCGAAAGTACTTCACCTACCGCTTTGGCGGCACCGGTGGAAGAGGGAATAAGGTTGATCGCCGCCGCGCGGCCGCCGCGCCCAGTCCTTCTTTGACGGGCAGTCAACCGTCCTTTGTGTCGCAGTGTATGAATAAATGGCGGTCATGAGACCAGTCTCGATGCCGATTCCTTCTTTCAGAATCACATGCACGAGTGGTGCGAGGCAGATGGTGGTGCAGGAGGCATTGGAAACGATGTTGTGTTCGCCACATCGTATCGTTCTCGTTCACGCCCATAAGAAGGGTTTTCACTTCGCCTTTGCCCCGGCCGGTGATGATAACCTTGTTTGCACGGCAATAAGGTGCCTTACGGCTTTCTCGGAACTCGTGAAGAGGCCAGTCGATTCGATCACATAATCGACACCAAGCGCCTTCCAGGGAAGTTCAGCCGGGTTCTTGGTGGCAAGAATACATTTTGTCCTGAAACCATTCACAATGAGCGTGTCATTATCTTCGAGAGAGGGGCTGCTCTTCTCGGTGGTAACCATATGCTTGAAGCGGCCATGCACCGAGTCGTACTTCATCTGATAGGCAAAATAATCGGCGTCGGTGGAGATATCGACGACTGCAACCACCTCTATTTCCTTACCAAGGAGACCCTGGTCGGCAATTGCCTGATAAACGAGGCGCCCGATGCGTCCAAAACCATTGATCCCTACTTTTACTCCCATGACATCCTCCTGATTTTAATGTTGATAGTACAGGTTGTAATATTTTACGCTGAAGGCGTTAAGAAGTCTTGGAAAACGTAAAAATATACCATAATTCATCAATATCAGGCAACAGAAGCAAGATAGTGGCTGAGGCGAAGGTCGAAATGCGGCTTTGCGTAATTGGACTCAGCGAGGTTAAAGAAGTGCGATAAGCATCAAATCTCAATAATCCAACGTTGCCCATCGTCCGGAAAATTATTTTACCTTCCATCATGCGACCATCCTTCTTTAAAAAAAAACAATCAACGGGTGAACGTCTGTTCTTCATCGCGGGGCCGTGCGTCATCGAATCCGAGGTCTTATGCTGCGAGGTCGCCGGGCGGCTGGCTGCCCTTGGGACGAAACACGATCTCGACATCGTCTTCAAAGCCTCCTACGATAAGGCCAACAGGCTTTCGTCTTCGTCGTTCCGCGGACCAGGCAGGGAGAGCGGGCTGAAAATCCTCGAAAAGATCCGGAAACAGTTCGGCCTCCCGGTCCTTACAGATATCCATGAAAGCACGCATGCGGCAGAGGCCGCCGAAGTTGTCGACGTCATCCAGATCCCGGCGCTCCTGAGCCGCCAGACCGACCTCCTCGCCGCCGCCGGGAAAACGGGCAAATGGGTCAATATAAAAAAGGGTCAGTGCATGGCACCCGAGGATATGGAGTTCGCCATGCGAAAAGTCGGCGAAAAGGTCTGGCTCACCGAGCGGGGAACCTTCTTCGGCTATAAACGGCTCGTCGTTGACTTCGCGGGCATCCCGGTCATGAAACGTTTCGGTGCACCGATCATCTTCGACGCCACCCATAGCGTACAGCTCCCGGGCGGCGGCAACGGCGTCTCCTCCGGCAACCGCGACCTTGCACTCCCTCTCGCCCGCGCCGCCCTCGCCATGGGAGTCGACGGCCTCTTCTTCGAAGTCCATCCCGACCCCGATCATGCCCTCTGCGATGGCCCAAACTGCCTGCGGCTGGATGACTTTGAGAGAGAGGCGCCCAGGCTGACGGAGCTTTTTGAGACGATAAGAAAAACCGAATAGCCGAAAAAAAAGGCCGGAATCGCTTCCGGCCCCTCACAAAAATTACCCTTCAAAAAATCCCTCCTATAGTTATCGTTTTCGCCCGAAATGGATCTCTGCCTCAGGAGCGCTGTCCCCTTCGGGCCGGGCTTCCGGCGCGACGACCGGAGCACTGCCGATTTCCGGTATGCTTTCCTGGCTCGACTCCTTGGCCCGACTCGGGAGCGTCCACATTCAGCTGCCGTCGTCTCACTATGATTTTCCGGCCGTGCTGGAGGCTCTCTTCAGAGGCAAAATCCTCTGCGCTTGAAGTCTGGGTAGCTGCGACCGGGCTCCTGCGCCGGTAGAACGATCTCCCTGGGCGGAATTGCTGCAGTCATCGATTCGCGGGGTAACCCCGCTACTTCTACCTCGTTTTCCTCTTGCCGTTCCGGTTCACCGCTGCGGTTCCGATCCTGCCAGTTATCCCGGCGATTGCCGCCGCGCTGACCGTCGCGATCGCGGTCGCGATTTCCCCGCCGATCCCGGTCGTTTCTGCCGCCCCGGTGATGATCTCCGCGTGATAGCGGATCATGCATCCTCTTCCGGGCGGATTCCTGATCACGCTCGGCGTGTTTGAGCTTCATATTGATATCCCGCAGGGATTTTTCCACCGGATCTGCTGCAGGGAGGACAATTCCGGCTTCGGCAGGCGGTTTTTCCTGGCGAAGCCGCTGTTCAGGGAAATTGCGTTTTTCCGATCGCCTGAATTCGCCGGGTTTTCTATCGTGATGTTCGTGGGGAATATGGGCGTGCGTCCTTATTTCCGAAAGGCTCACAAGAATTTTCTTCAACCCTGCGATTTTCGCAAGGGAGATGATCTGCAGCACAACTGCCGACACGATGATGGCGCCAATGGCACAATACAAGGTTAAATGCATAAATTTGACTTCTCCATAACAGGTAGATGTAGTTGATTTCGGTCTCGCGCTCGATTGCACTTTGGCATCGCGCTTCCGATACTGAACACCATGAATGCATTATATGCACAGTATGCGTGGCACTCGTCGACGGAACTGCGCGCTGTCAGCGAAGGATCAGCGTCCCGTTCGCAAGTTCCGCTCAAAACGCTCTTCATGGATGTTCCTGAGGAGATACTGCAAAGCTTCTGCCCGGCAGTCTGATTATGGGCGATCTGAATCGGTTCCTCCTTGCGGTATTGACAAGGGTCGCGCACCTCACGGCTGACCTTTGCCGCCCGCTAAACTCTTCGATGGGGCAGTTGGAGGTCGCCGCTTGTCCTGCGGTTTAGGCCCTTTACTGGCTTCTTCCCGCCGACAACATTCATCATCCGCACATTTGAATAAATCAGGGATTGCATTAATCCATCTTCTCTCCCGCAACAAGGTACGAAATGTTACTCAAACAAAATTCGGCTCTTTCCGCCCGACTCTTTCCGGGCGATCAGGTCGTAATCGCGCCTTAGAACTGTTTCACCGGTCTCCCGGCGAATCTGATAATCACAGGTGCTTGTGCAACGTTTAAATTTTCAAAGATCGCGTCTGCCCACTTTCGCGGCATCGACGGTAGCCGTTGCTTCCATGCTTTCAATCGAATCGAACAGCAAACCTCGCCGCTTTACCTTATCGGCACTGATGACTGTTTTGCTCCACGCGAAAAAAATCGCCAACGGGAAAAGCAGGAAAACGACAATCCAAACGGTGTTTATTATTTCCCTCGGAGGGTATCGGAGAAGGCGTTTTCGCGGCTGTATCCCGGCTACAAGTATAAACAAGTATGACAATAATATACTTATTCGGTCAAGACCCCTGCAATTATCGCGTCAGGGATGGCGAGCCGCCTCCGCCCTCTTTTTCAGGTACCGGGGCAGAAGAAACGCTCCCCGATGAATATCGCTGTTGTAATAAACACACCCATCAGCGATCGCGTCGTACCGCGCCGAATCGAAGCGGTCGGGCAAATCCTTCTCCCTTGCGGCCAGCACGAAGCTGCAGATGCCCTCGGGAAAAGAACTCAGAGTACAGGTGTACGGCCGCGCCACCTCGAAGAGCGGCGAAATCAACGACAGCGTCTGGCGGAGATACTCCGGCTTCACGATGGGGGAATCGGTCTGGAAAACGGCCAAGCCGTTCTTCTCCAGCCGCTCCGCGACCACCCGGTGAAAATCGGCCGTCTCAAGCGACTGCACCGGTCCTCCGGGATCATAGGAATCCACGATGATGATATCGAACAACGCCTTTGTCATCTTTAAAAAATGATAGCCATCGTCGATCACTACGGTGACCCGCTTGTCCCTGAACCCGACCGCAAGCCGGGGAAAATGCTTTTCGATGGTCTCCTTGACCATCGCATCGATGTCCACAACCGTAACCGCCTCGACCGAGCCGTGTTTGATCACCTCCCTGAGGCACCCGCCGTCGCCGCCGCCGATGATGCAGACCTTCTTCGGTCCTACATGCGAAAGCATGGCCGGATGAACGATCATCTCATGGTACACGTCACCGTCCCGCTCGGTGAGCACTACCGAGCCGCCCAGGCAGAGCACCTGCCCATAGTGATAGGTGTCGAAGACCTCGATCTTCTGAAAGGGACTGGAAGCGCAACACACCGTATGCTTCACCTTGATGGTAATGCCCGCGAGACCGTGCACCAAGTTATTGATCCAGAGCGACGTGCCGACCTCGGATGAGTACCCGCCCATTTTATTCATAGTTCCGCCTTCCCTATGCCACTTTCACAATTTTGGCTTTTTCGAAGCCGTTAAAATTAGATGCACTCGCCGTGGTGTAGGCACCCATGGCATCGAACACCAGCAGATCGCCGATTTCGAGAATCGGCAGCGCAATATTTTCGTACGGGATATCGACCGAATCGCAGGTTGGTCCCGCGAGCACGGAGTTGAACCGTTCGCTGCTCCTCGCTATTGACATTGGGTAATCAGCGTGGTCGTAGATTTTTCCGGAAAAGGAGCCGTATACCCCCTCGTCGCAATAGTACCACCAGATGCCGTTTCGCAGCGACCTGCCGATGATCCTGGTCGCGAGCGTCATCGAGGGCCCGGAGAGCACCCGTCCCGGTTCGGCGATGATTGTGTAGTTTGAAAAGTACCGCTCGAGATATTCGTTGATCGGGGCGCAGAATTCGGCCAGGGGCGGCACCGGCGTCAGGTAGTCGATCGGAAATCCGCCGCCGATATCGATGACCTCGATCCGTATCCCCGCAGCGCCGCCTTCCTGCAGATATCCCGGCAGTATTCGAGCGCCTCGATATATTTAAGCGAATTCTGGTTCTGCGAGCCGCAGTGGAAGCAGATCCCCTTGATCCGCAGCCCCATGTCCGCGCCTTTGCGGATCAGACCGAAGGTCAGTTCCGGCGCCACTCCGAATTTGTGCGAAAGGTTGACCAGGCAGTTCGGGTTCTGGATGCTCATCCGAATGAGCACTTCCGCCTTGTCCTTGTAAGGGATGAATTTTTTAAGCTCATCCTCATTGTCCGCCACGAAGGTGGTAATGCCGAAGTCAAGCGCATACCGTATATCGCCGTCCCGTTTGATGGGATGGGTATGGATGCACTCCGATGCGCCGACGCCCGCGTTCCCGACGATATCGATTTCGCCGTTCGTGCAGACGTCGAACCGGCTCCCTTCGCTCTTCAAGATGGAGAGGATTTCCCTCTCCGCATTCGATTTAACCGCGTAGTAGAGGGTCACTCCCGGCAGCGCGGTTTGCAGCTCGCGGTACGACTCCCGCAGGCGGCTTTCTGAAAGGAAAAGCGCCGGGGTACCGTGAAGAGCGGCTAACTTCTGAACATGCGCAAAATCCATAGACGGTACTGCTCACTTTCGATTAAGAGTCACGATGCTTTACGATCATCCAGGAAACGGGGTCTGGCGTCGGTGATGAGGCGGACGGGCCGCCGGAGCAACCGGGTGATATAGGGAAACGGCGTCTGCATTGCAACATGCGTGGCTCCGCAATATACCTCAAGCCCGCCGATTCCGTAGCGTGACAACGTGCGATCTATTGTCCCGGCATTGAGGCGGGAAGCGTCGATCGTGAGCGAGCACAAGGTGATCGACCAGAGCGTGGCATACATCGGGATATAGAGGTAGAACGGCGTCACCTTTGCAAAGGAGGCCCGCAACGTCTTCTGGATGCAGGAAAAGGCCTCGGGCCGCGACACCGGCGATTCGGTGTGCATGATGAAGACGCCCTCCGGCGTCCGGAACGACCGTATCACCGCCTTGAAAAACTCCCGGGTATAGAGGAGCGCCGAGGAGCCGGACGGGTCGGTCATATCCATGACGACCACATCGAATTCGGCGGGGTGATTCTCCACGAAGAGGCGACCGTCGGTCACGTTGAGGTGAACGCGGCGGTCGCTGAAGGCGCCGCCATGCACCCGGGGCAGGTATTTACGGGAAAAGGCGATGACCCCCTCATCGAGTTCGGCTACCTCCACGCGCTTCACACAGGAGTATCGGAGCGCCTCGCGGAGGATGCCGCCGTCACCGCCGCCGATGACCAGTACGGTCTCGGGCCTCGAGTGGGAACAAAAGGCCGGGTGCACCATGGGCTCATGGTAGTGGCCGTCGCATTTGTCCCCAAGCTGGGTGATTCCGTCAAGGAGCAGGACCTTGCCGAACTGGTCGGTATCGAGCAGTTGGATCGCCTGATACCCGGTGCGCTTCGCCGCCGACGCCTTCTTTACCGTATAGAAATACCCGAAATGGGGATTCAGCGCCTCCACATGAACGGTCCCCTTGCCCGCAAGCCTGCCGATGTCGCCTATTCCTGCCCGAAGATGTTTCTGCATTCGAAAATCTCCTGCATTTCCCGGCGGAGGAGCGAATTAGTAAGCGTCTGTTCTTTCTTGGAAAGTTTCGATTTTTCCGAGCCGAACAGGTAGTTCTCGAGATTGAGATTCTTCAGCATCATTTTCGTATGGAAGATGTTGTCGGAGACGATATTGATGTCGTAGGCCGTGTAGCGTTCGAGGATCTCGTCGGAGAGATAATCCTGGATCGAGGTGATATCGTGATCGATATAGATTTTACGCCCATTGATATCGCGGGTGAAACCGCGCACCCGGTAATCCATGAGCACGATATCGGAGTCGAAACTGTCGATCAGGAAATCGAGGGCGCGCAACGGCGAGATCATGCCACAGGTTCCGACATCGATGTCAACGCGGAAGGTCGAGATACCGGTTTTTGCATTTTTTTCCGGGTAGGTGTGGGCCGTGATGTGGCTCTTATCGAGATGCGCCACAAAGCCGCCGCCCTCTTCCGCTTCGTCGAGCGTATGGTGCCCCTCGTTGATGAGTACGGTAACGCTCGCTCCCCGGGGATCGTAATCCTGCGTCGAGATATTGACGATTTTCGCCTGGATGATGTTGGTCACCTCTTCCACGATGCTGCGAAGCTTCTCGGAGTTGTAGACATCATCGACATACTCGATATAATCCGTCTGGGAAGCCTTGGACCGGGCGTAGCAGATATCATAGATGTTGAAGCTCAGGGACTTCGTGAGATTATTGAACCCCTGCAGCTTGATCTTGCGGCCGCGACATCGATTGATCATACCTAAGAACGATTCCTCCTGCGATAAAGTACCGACGAGCGTTCCCCTGGAGATCTCCACGGGCGCAGTAAAAATAGAACATTGCAGGGAAGCGGAAATGTTTTTTCCGGGTAGCGAAGAGACCAATGCACCGGGCGGAAGAGCGCTGTGCTGCAACGCTTCCTCCCCTTCGCACCCGTTGAAAGCCCGTGCGGTCAGACAGAGGCGATCCGCCGGGGGCTTATTTCCTTTTTTTCCCGGGAGAACTTTTCTTTGATGAAACTTTTTTTGCGGACTTGTTCTTTCCCGCGCCGGCATTCCTGATAATGCCCGCGATGTGCAGGACGGACAGGTCGAATTTCTTCGCCAGAGCAGCTTTCTCAATCCCTTTTCTATGGAGAGCGACGATCTCCGCGTTTCTTCCGGCATAATCCGGAAGCCGGGAAGGAATGCCATATATCTTACGCATAATGTGCACCGCCTGGCGCGTAATGCCGAACTTACCGCCGATGGCCGCATCGGTTCCAAGCTTCTTCTGCAGCCTGATCAGCTCCGCCTTAGAGATCCTGGGCATGGCGACTCTCCCTCCGGGTTAAGGATGATTGTGGTAAACAATTTTCAGGAATAAAATGATTTCCGGCGATTAAGGATGTCAATATCCGGCTCTTTAAAACCAATAGCTTTGGAAGGGTTTTAATGGCGCGCCCTGGAGGAATCGAACCCCCAACCCTCTGGTCCGAAGCCAGATGCTCTATCCAGTTGAGCTAAGGGCGCTAAGATATTACATTTCAGTGCGTTACGAGTATTACTATCCTGCTTATAAAATGGCAATACGGTGACATTACTAATTTTTCTCGTGCTGAAATATAAATCACGATGGGCGGAGAGAAGGATTCAAACAGAATAGTACCGGAGAGATTGCTTTCAAAGATGCTGAATTTAGTATTTTTTTGCAGTTTTCAGTCCCTCATTTCCCTTTAGCCATCGGATAAACCAATCTATGAAAACTCGATTACTTTTTGCCATAGCAATCGGTTCGCTTTTAATAACTGCATATATCGATTGCGGTCCGGAGCGCCCTCCAAAAAAATTTATGATAAAGACCGTTAAGCACTATTTCGATGATGCTGATAATCAAAAGGAATTTTGCGGGAAATGCCCGCCTGGTGATGCCTACCGAAAGGGAATAACGGGAATTCGCTATGATTCTTTAAAATCTTGGAGTACGGAAAATACGTCCCAAGCATGAAATTATGGCCGGTGAAACTATTGGTGGTTTTTTCCGGCGAATGTGCCTTCGGCACCGATATGAGCAACTGGACCACCGCCGGAAAAAGACAATGGAGCAAAACGGTGTATTGCGCATTCGAACTTAAAGAGGACGACAATGGCAACAAAGAATGGACGGGAGGAATTTTAAAAGTCAAATGATACTATTTGCTGTTCATTGTTAAAACAAAAAGGGTCATTACATACCAAATGGACGAGGTACTGATTGCATCTGTTTGGCATAGGCGATAGCATCAGCCAGCGCGGAATACCTATAATCGCCAAAATGATAATGCCCATCCTTGGGGTTGTATTCAATACCATATTTTTTCATAGTTTCTTCGGGAGTTATAATCTCATGCTGGGGCACTTCTTCTTTTGATGGTTCTGGCAAATCCTTACCGCAATACCGGCATACTTTTGCTTCTGCTTTTATGACTTCGGCGCAAAAAGGGCATTTTTTACTGTCACCAGTTTCGATGCTTTTCTGTTCAATTTCTCGCGTATTTGGTGCTACTGCCAATGCAACTATAAATCCAATGACGGGACTCAAAAAAAGAGCCAAGAAAAAGAACCCTGCTCCTGAACGACCTTTGTTAGAAGCGTAAACCCCACAGAATATGGCCAATACAAGCCATCCTAAAATAAAGAAGAACTCCATTTAGGCCTCCTTATGTAAGTTGATACTCTGTTATGGCTGTTTTATCATTTGCCCAACTTCTTCTGCTGCTTCTGTTACGGGCATTTTTTTAACCACAGCCATATCTACAACTGTAGCAATCAATTTAAAACGTAAAGAATCAGGTGCATTTTTTGGGACATAATCAGCAAGGATAATGTCAGCTTTCAATATGTCATCATTATTAAGAGCAAATTGATTACCTAGCTCTTTTGCTTGTTCAGCGAGTATATCAGTAAGTATAAGCTTATTGCCAAGGGCTGATGACAAATGATCTACAATAGTATTATGCCTTTGTGTTGTAATGCGTAGGGAAATTAAAGCCATAATAAGTATTATAACAATAATGAAAGCTACAATGATTCCCATGATTCTAAAGATTTTGCCTACAGGTGATTTTTTAAGTTTTTTCCCGCAATTGAGGCATATTTTAGCAGTGTCACTAACTTCTTTAGCACATTCAGGACATTTAATAAGTGCCATAGTATTTGCCTTTCATTAAAATTTATTATCATAATTTGGTTCTACTTCAACATTGATATAGGCGCTATCATGTGGCCTAAGCACATTATCGGTATTAACGCATATTTCTCGCATGCCTTTTACTGTAATTAGTGGTCCTTGACACGTCGAGCCAAGAAATGTAGATCCTCTCCATGATATTATAAAATCGTTTGAAGGACAACTTGGCTCACAATGTGGAAAACCTATTTTTTGAATAGCATTGTCGTTGAAATAACTAAGTGTTACTTGTATCTGAATAAATTTTAATTGATTTTTTTTACTATATAGTGCCCAATATTTTTTATTTTGATAGGTTGTTGAATAATGCGGCATATAAAAAATGTTGCCACTTCCACTATCTGAGTCTCCTGAATAGGATTTTAAAGCACTATCAGGGTTGCCCAGTATACCGGCAACTTCTGTAGGAGTGCAATTAAGAATGTGTTTTACAAACATCAGAGATGTATCTGGTTGTTCATTGGAAGCAACAGATGCAGTTGACCTAACTGGGATAAATCGCCTTGCAGAAAAAAGCAGTACAACTATTGCAATAAGGCTAATAAGAATGATCCATTGTTTTTTCATGAGGCCTTCTTGGAATGGGAAATTGGGAATGGGAAGGAGGAATTATCAATATAGAATGCTGCAACGTGCAAAATACATAAAAAATCATGCACTTGTATAGACCCTCAACCCCGCTATCCAGCTCAACACTTCCAATTATCCAGTTTCTCAGCTATGCCACCATTTTTCATGCTTTTATGAGTTTTTCAACCTTCATAGCTCGTCCGAGCCTTGCATACTCATTCGCGATATCGCCCATTATCTATAAAAAATCCTGCTTCAGCCTACGCTCATTACTGTTAATTTACTTTAAAATCAATATCTTATCTACTTCTTCCTGATTTTCTCACTGCCGACTGCGCCCTAAATTTCTAGCCGTCAGTATTCCATCCGTTATATTTGAAAGCAGGCGCGTTGATGCCTTTTTTTTATCAATTTCTCAACCTTCTTTTAAGGTCAGTTTTCATGAGAGCGATCCTGCCTGCCTGCCTGCCTGACGGCGATTACCATCGTGTCTGGCGCATGGTCCCAAAACACTGGGGCCGGGGTGCACGCCGCCGCAACGATAGGTCCGGGCATGGTACGCATCGCAGGAGGGACATTCCGGATGGGGCAGCCGAATTCCGATCTGGGCGGTAAAAGAAAGAGTTTCAGGGAGCAGCCGGTTCATGCCGTGACGGTTTCGCCCTTTTTCATGGACAGCACCCCGATGACGCACGGGTAATCGGGCACGTCCTCCCTCATCCTTTCCAACTGCGGTTTTCAGAATTAAAGTATTTTTTCCATCTTTCCGGACAGCGGATCGAACAATCGATGCCTCACTGTTCTTCAATCCGGCGGGATGTCCATGCAGGAATACTACGATATCGTTATAATCGGCGCCGGTCCGGCGGGATTGAACGCCGGGTTGCATGCGTCGAAGGACGGCGCAAAGCGCTCGATCCTCCTGGTCGACAAGACCGCGCCCTGGGAACACACGATCCGGTGTGCCGAAGCGGTGGGCCGCAGGGGGTTTGAGGAGGCAATCGAGGTCAGGCCGAACTGGCTGCGTCAGACCATAACCAGGGCGAGTTTCCATGCGCCCGGCGGCGCCGTCGTCACTTATACCGATAGGAACGGCGGGTTCATCATCGACCGTGCCGCCATGCAGCGGGACCTCGCTTTCGACCTCATGGCGCGAGGGGTGGCGTGCCAATTCGACCGGCGCGTTACGCGGGTGTGGGGCATGAATAACTTCCGGCGCGCCGTCGAGTTCGCCGACGGTTCGGCCGTTTACGGAAGGGTGATCGTCGACGCCGCCGGCCCGATCGCTGGCCTTGGCAAAGAGGATGCCCTTACGCGCAGGCCTCCGGACCTCGAACCGGCATGCTTCGTCCTGGCCGGCGGCCTCGCGCTTCCCGCCGACACCGTGCATATTTACATGAGCAGGGAGTTCGCGCCGGGCGGCTATGCCTGGGTCTTCCCCTGCGGGAAGGAGGCGAATATCGGGATCGTCATCGGCTCCGCCTTCAAGGGCGCGGTCAATATCCGACGGCTCCTCGATGCCTTCCTGCTGCGCCACTTTCCCGAAGCCTCTATTGTCGATCGTTACGCCGGAACCATCCCCTGCGCCGCCGGCCGTACCGGAATGGCGGCACCCGGTTTTCTCAAGGCGGGTGATTCGGCGAATACGGTCAATCCCATCTCACGGGCCGGGATCAGCGAGGCGCTTCATTGCGGTGGGCTTGCCGGCGATCATGCCGCGGCCATGCTCGATGCACGCAGCGAGCGGGATCTTCGGAACATTGCGAAGGCGTATGAAGTTGCATGGCGGAAAAAACGCGGCCGTTTCCACGAAAAACTTGCCCGCGTAAAGCCGACCTTCGCCGAGGTTCCGGATGAGGATTACAGCAGGGCGGCCGAGGCGCTCGCGGGTCTGGAGCCGGACAAACTTACCATGTTCCGGATTTTCAAGGCCGCCTTCGGCCGCTTTCCCCGCCTGCTGTGGGGACTGCGGCACATGGTTTAGGCGTCTTCGCTTGCCATCTTCTCGAAAAACGCGACAAAATCGCTGCGTTTCGGGTCGTCCTCAGAGAGGCTGAGCAATTGCATCGCCGCCTCGGGATGGCGGTTGAGCATACCGGCGATCATATAAGGAATTGTGTATCCCCATTGAATACTGCGCTGCAACGGCAGCACCTCTTTCCCGATCACGCCGAGAAGCGGCAGGATATCGAATTTCGGATTTTTAAGGAACCCGATGAGCAGTTCGAGCGGGCAGTTGCCCGCCGCCCTGCCGAGGCCGTAGAGCGTCCCATCGAGGTAATTGGCGTTCTTGATGATGGCCTCGATCGTGTTTGCATACGCGAGCTGCTGCTGGTTATGGAAATGGACGCCCACCTCCTTGGTCTTGAGGTAGCGCTGGAATTTGTGGACAAGGTAATCGACATCCTCGCTGTAAAGCGCTCCGAAGGAGTCGACGAGGTAGCAGGCAGCGACGTCGGTCTCCTCTTCCACCTGCTGCAGCGCCGCATCGAGCTCCCGCTCCAGCACATGCGAGATGGCCATGAAATTGATGGTCGCCTGGTAGCCTTTTTCCGTCGCATTGTTGGCGAGCTTGATCGCCTTATCGATGTCCTTGACATAGGTCGCGACCCGCACCATGTCCACTACGCTTTCGGATTTGGGCAGAAGATCTTCCGGAATCGCCTTGTGCGCATCCTGCATGACCGCGAGTTTGGTCAGCGGTTCGATGCCGTCGGTGAGACGCTTGAGCACCTCGTCGTCGCAGAAACGCCACAAGCCGTATTTGCTCGGGGAAAACATCTCCTTGCTGTTCCGGTAGCCGATTTCAACGATATCGACTTTGGCGGCGCAGACCGCCGCATAGATGGCTCGAACGGTTTCAAAGGTGAAATTCGAGTTGTTCATCAGGCCACCGTCGCGGATAGTGCAATCGATAACCTTAATCTGCGGTCGGAACATCGATACATCTCCTTGTTTATTAAGGTTGAATCGAAAAAAATATATCGGCCCACCGGGTAACAGGCTCCGGCGGCCTTCGCGGCTCTCATCATGACTTGTCGGGCGGTTCGTTCACGCTACTTCCCGCCCCCGACCTCACCCTGCTGCCGGTCGAAAGAATCTCAGGCCCGCACGGACGTATTTTTGTTCAATGGAAGGCGGGCATCGTTGCCCGCTTCATAGCGTTAAAGGAGAAAAACCATGAATTCAGCTAAAACGACGCTTCTTCTGGGTCTTCTCACCGGGCTGCTCGTCATGTTCGGGAATATGGCAGGCGGACAAAACGGCATGTTCATTGCATTGCTCTTCGCAGGGGTCATGAATTTCGTCAGTTACTGGTTTTCGGATAAAATCGTTCTCACCATGTATCGGGCCCAGCAGGTGGACGAAGCGAAGGCGCCGGTTCTGTTCAGGGTAGTGCGGCGACTGGCGGACCGGGCCAACATGCCGATGCCGAAGGTATTCATCATTCCCACAGAATCGGCCAACGCCTTTGCCACCGGCCGAAGCCCCCGGCACGCCTCGGTCGCGGCAACGCAGGGGATCCTCAGGATTCTCAGCGAAGACGAGCTCGAAGGGGTGATGGCGCACGAGCTTTCGCATGTGCAGAATCGCGACACACTTACCAGCACCATCGCGGCAACCATCGCGGGCGCGATAACTTGGATCGCCCATATAATCCAGTGGGGCGCGATATTCGGCGGTCTGGGCGGCCGGAGCAGCAATGATAATCGCGGGGGCCTCCTCGGATCGCTCGCCATGGCATTCGTCGCCCCCATAGCGGCCCTTCTCATTCAGATGGCCATCTCCCGGTCGCGCGAATATGCGGCGGATGAGGCGGGGGCACGATTGTGCGGCAAGCCGCTCGCGCTGGCAAGCGCGTTGCAGCGGCTCGAAATGTCGGCGAAAATGCGACCTCTCCAGAACGGCAACCCGGCGACCGCCTCCCTCTTCATCGTCAATCCCTTCCGGGGCGGCGGCATGCGGTCCATGTTCAGCACCCACCCGCCGATGGAAAAGAGAATCGAAAAACTGCAGGACCTGGCGAGAATGATGTAGGGGAATAGTGCCTGATGCCCCGCACCTGCTTTATTGCACCGACGACGAGACGGCGGCTGAAAGTGCCACCATGCTGTCGCGCGCTTCAGCATAATCCGGGCGCAGGCGCAAAGCTTCCCGATAGTGAGCGATCGCCTTCGTGGTAGTCCCCTGGGCGGCCAGTGCGCAGCCGAGGAGGAAATGACCCTCAGCGTTGGAGGGCTCAAGCTGAACTCCTTGCGTAAAGTATGCCGCCGCTTCCCGCATGTTTCCAAGCCGGTAACACGCCCTGCCCGCACCCAGACGGAATCCCGCGTCAGCCGGATGCGCCCGCTCACCTTCCCGGTAACGGCGGAGCGATTCTTCAACGTTCCCCTTTTTAAATAAGGCAAAGGCCAGGTTGTACTGCGCATACGGATCGTTCTTCGATTTAATCAGGGCGAGTTTATACTGGTCGATGGCGTCGTCATATTTTTCCATGCCGAGAAGCGCATTTCCCAGATTGATCCTCGAAATTGCGGAGGAATCGAGGGCAAGGGCGGTCGAATACTCGTCGAATGCAGCTTGCAGCTTCCCTTCCGTTTCAAAAACCTTCCCGAGGCTGAGATGGGGTTTCGGATTCTTCGGATTCACCGCCAGGGCTTCCCGGAATTTTTCCTCGGCATGAACGAAATCGTCCGCCTCCTCGAAGTTTTTTCCCGCTCTCCAGAGGGAAACATCGTCGATGAACTTTTCCTGAATCTTCGCTATCGCCTCCGGCGCCGCGTTGATGAATTCAGGGATGTTCGCCGCCCGGTCCGGCGAGGTGAACCGTTCGAGGAGCACCGGCGGCGCATCGTTGCCGGATTCATCAACATGGGTGATGAAAAGCTGGGTGTAGGCCGAGTTTACTTTTGAGGAAAAAACCAGCCAGCGCGAATTGGACGACCAGCTGTGCCAGGAGTTCATGCGGTCGGTATTGCAGCGCATCAGGCGGGGCTCCCCGCCCAACGCCGGCATGAGATACAGCCTGCTGTCCGGCTGCAGCAGCATGAAACTCTGCGCTTTGCAAAACACAATCCACCTGCCGTCCGGCGAGAACTTCGGGAAATAATTGCTCATGCCGTCGCCCGAGGCGCCCCGCAGCGGCTCCGCCTTCCCGCCGGCGCCGTTATTAAACGGAATGCGGAACAAATCGTAGCGGAACAGGGTTTCGCGCGTCAGGAATTCCCGGCACTCATCCTCGGAAAGAAGCAGCCGGTTGGTATCGTGCTTTTTCCTCAGGTGATAGACCTTGCTCTTTGTAAAAACGATGTATTTTCCGTCCGCGGTCCATGCGGGATTCGACTGCACGAAGGCGGTATCGTCCGCGCCCGGCAACGGCGCAAAGGTGCGGTCGAGGCGGGAGTAAATAAGGATGATTCCCTTGATCGGAAAAAATAGCTGGGAAAACATGAGATCGGGCCTGGGCACGAAGACCGAAATATCCTTGACCGTACTCGCGACGAATCGGCCGTCCGGAGAGACCTGCGACAGCAGGCCGAAGGTGGGCTGCCCGTCTTCGCGCCGGTAGTCGCTCCAGGAGATGATGTCGCTCACGGCCAGGCGCATCTCCCGTGCGACGGAGCTAAGGGCGTAGGCCCCCTTGTCATTCCCGTAGTCGACATCCATGCCGAGAATCCGGCCATCCGCCGAAAAGGAGTGGCAGTTTCCGCACACCGGCAGATTTGTCAATACAACCGGCGGGAGCCGTTCCTGTGACACGGTCCCGAAGCGCCACCGGATACGCGAAGGGTCCCTGACCGCATCGGAAAACGGAAGGGTGACTTCACGGTAAAATATTGGATTGTCAACGCGGTCTTTCGAAGTCGTAAAGGCGATCTCCCCCTTCCCGAGAACCCGGCCGCCCTTCAAGCCGATGACCGCGAGATGCGCGAAGGAATCGAGGGAGCGCTTTTTTATCGTTTCCCACAGCTCTTTGTCCGGCCGCCACTCTTTTTTCACGGCAAACATATTCATGCGCGACGGTTCCTTGCCGAATCGGACCGATATGAGCCACCGGTCGCTTTGCGAAGAGGTATCGCTCCAGCGAACGGTCGGCGGCGCGATTTCCGGCGGGAAAATGCAGCTATCGAGCGGGTTGGTTATCGCAATGACCCCCGCACCGGCGCCCCGGCTGCAGGATGCGATGATCCGATCCGCCCGAAGGGAGGGAAGGTTGAAAATACAAAGGCCCGCCAGAACCGCCGCACCCAAAAGGGCAGGGAAAACGATGATGGATTTATTTTTCAGTTGAGGCAAAATACTCCCGTTTTTTAAAAGATAAAATAATTCGAATCAGGCTTGATCCTGAAATGAGTCATGGATGGACTCATTGAAAATGCATGGAGCCTCCGGCATCGATGCAATCTTTAATTGCCGCGCAATGCCCGGCACGCCTGCTCCAAACCAAGGCCGCAGGCTTTCTGGAAATCGTCCGCCGCACGGCGATTGTCGCCCATGGCGGCATAGGCATGCCCGCGATTGAAATAGGCGGTCGCACGCCGGGGATCATGGGCAATGACCCTGCCCAGATCTTTTATCGCAAGTCCATACTCCCCTTTGTAACAATAGACCATGGCGCGGTTGTTATAGGCCTCGATAATCGCCGGATTGAGCGAGAGTGCCCTATCATATTCTTCCAGTGCGCGGTCGTATTCATTGCGGGCTGCGAAGGTAAGCCCGAGATTATAGTGCGGCTCGGCCGCGGTGGAATCGAGCAGGATTGCCTGATCGTAGTCCTGCTCTGCCCGCTCGAAGTCATGCCAGGCGGCAAAGGCAACGCCGCGGTCGTTAAAGGCCTTAATCATGCGCGGATTCAACGCGATTGCCCGTGAATAATCTTCGATGGCATGGCCGTTATCGCCCCGGACCGAATAAACAAGCCCCCGGTTATAATAGCCGTCGGCATAGTCGGGAGACAGGAGCAGCGTTTGATTGAAATCATCCATGGCCCGGTCATAATCGGACGCGGCGGCAAAGGCGCACCCACGATTCACATAGGCGATTGCACAAGGGTGTTTGGCAATGACGTCGTTCCAGAGCGTAATGCTGTTTTTCCAGATGCCGCAGCGCTGGAATGTTACAATTGCAAATATGACAATAAGTACCAGCACGCCGACCGACAGGGCCGACAAAGCGGTTTTGTTCGCCCGCCATTTTTTCTCAAGGAGATACACGATACCGGCAGCAAAGAGGTAATACAATCCTATCGTTGGAATATAAGAAAATCGGTCGGCAACCAGAAAATCGCCGATGAGGACGATCTGCATTACCGGAAGCAGTGTAACAAGATAGAAGAGCGAACCGAAAACCATCGTCCGGGAATACCGTCTGCCCCGGAAAACAACCAGAGCAAACACTGCCGCGATGAAAGGAGCGCCGATATAACTGAGCCCGTAAAAAGCCGTCCGGGTGCACGGGGATCGGATACATGGCCGACAGGCGCAGAGGCGCTATTGTTTTTGTTATATAAAACAACATCCCGTACAACGGGAGGCATAACCGTTGAAAGAGGGAGAGGTAAGGGTTCCCGGCGATGGCGCCGCTGTGTTGTTGCGTAAAGAAGGCAAGGATCGCGAAAGCAGCGGCGATTGTCAAAAATGGAATTTTTTCGAGTAGTAATTTCTTATCCAACTTTTTATTACGCACGTAATCGATCAAAAGCAGGACGAACGGTTGGCTGACGGCCATGGGCTTGGAGAGCAAGGAAAAAACGAGCGACAGGATGCTCCCGTAAAAGTATTTCCGGCGGTTTCCACGGCTATACGTGACATAGAATATCAGGGAGAGCAGATAAAAAAACGACGAGAGAAGATCCTTCCTCTCCGCAATCCAGGCAACCGATTCCACCCTGAGCGGGTGAACGGCAAAGAGCAGCGAAACGAGCAGGCCGGTGGAATATTTTCCCGACAGTGCATAGATGAGCGCGAAAACGAGAAGGACGTTCAGGCAATGCAGCAGTACGCTCGTACAATGGAATGCATGCGGATTCAAGCCGAAGAGACGATATTCAGCCATGAAGGTAAGCATGGGAAGCGGCTGGTAATAACCGATGCTTGAAGTAAAGACTTGTGAAAGATTATGGAAACTGATAGCGCGGATTGCAAGGTTATCGACGACATGCGTGTCGTCATCCCAGTTTGTGAAGCCGCACTGCAAGGCGGGAAGAAAGGCGATAAAAGTGATTCCGCTGATAAGGAGGCAACACAGAATACATCCGCCGATCACCCCTTTGCGGGAATTTCCACTTCCGATTGCCTGCTGCGGCATGGGAATTCCCGACGGCATAATTATCGAGCCGCCTGATGATTTTTCAGATGCAGCAATTTTTCGAGGTCTCCGGCAATGCCCATCGCCAGGGAGTCATCGCCCGCGGCTTTTGCCTCATCGACCGCCCGTTGAACGACGTGAATTGCTTCGTCAAGTTGCCCCGTTTTGAGAAAGGCGTCTCGGAGGGCGCTGATGCAGCGAAAATTCCGTGGATTGACTTCGAGCGCTTTCTGGAAATGGATAATTGCCTCATCCGGATACCCTGCCTGCATCAGGGCGTATCCCAGATCGCCGTGTGCATCCGAATTACCGGGATCGATTTCCAGCGCCCGACGGAGATGCCCGATCCCTTCTTCCGCCCGCCCGGTCTGGAGAAGCGCCCGGCCGATATTGACATGCGCCGAGGCGTAGTTTGAATCGAGTTCCAATACTTTCCCATATTGGGCGATGCCCTCCTCGATCCGTCCGGTCTGCATGAAAGCGTTGCCGAGATCGTAGTGCGCGACAGTCAGACCGGGGTCAAATTCTACAGCTCGTCGATATTGTGCCATGCCATCCTGTGCAAGACCAGCCTGCATATAGGCATTGCCGAGATCAATATAGGCCGATGTAAACGTTGAATCGATTGCCAATGCGACCCGGTATTGGGAGATGCCTTTGCCGGTTTGTCCGGCCTGCATCAAAGCGTTCCCTAAATTAACATGAGCGAGAACATAGTCGGGCTTGATTTCTATCGCCTGCCTGAAATGACCGATGGCATCGGAAATGGCTCCCCGTTGCAGTAAATCGTTACCCAAGTTATAATGGGCCATCCAGCAGGCAGGGTTCCCCGAGAGCGTCCTTTGATATACCATATCCGCGTTCTTATACATGCCGGCTTGCTTCCATGTCAATGTCCCGAGCAGCGCCAATAAAATCCCGATAAACGCCCCTTTCCACCAGCGAGCCCCGACGCTAAAAAATTCCGCCGCCGAATCCATTCCGGCTGCCGCAAGGACGATAGGACCTATGCAGGCAAGGTATTGAAAATGGTCGGCGACAAAGGAAAACCGGAACGGATACACATCAAAAAAACCCAATGCGGGGAAAATCATCGCCGCAAAATACAGAAACCCCGCTAGGGAGCCCTCGACCATCGCTGAACCGCCCAGAGTGATCCGGCAAGCACGAGGGCCGCGACAGGGCAACAATACTGCCACAACACCGCCTTATTGATAGTCCAGCGAGGGTAAATAAAAACCAGATTTACCGGCCAGAGCAGCTTTCCCAGATAAAACCAGATCGCGCGGCCTGCGATAAGGCAGCGCTCGATAAGGGAGAACCTGAACTCATCACCGGCCTCGGATATTACATAGGTCCGTTCCATCCACGCGGTAAACAAACCCGATGCAATCCCCAGTAGAAAAAAAGGCAGGAGCGGCGCAACATCCTGTTTCCAGCGCAGCCTGCCGCGCTTCCACCAGAAGATCACGAGCAGTGAGACCGGGAGAAGGGCGATCACGGACTTGGACAAAAGGCCGAGAATAAAAAGCATCATTGAAATCGCATAAATTCTTCGTCTTCTTTCAGTATCGAATTTCAGGTATGCCAGGGCAGACCCGAGAAAAAATGCTCCGGATAAGGTATTCTTCAATTCCGAAATCCAGGCTACCGACTCAACCTGCAGTGGATGCAATGCGAAAATGGCTGCGGCCAGCCAGGCTCCGGGAATACGGAGCCTTCTCAATATTTTTACCAGCAGAAATGCTGAAAAAACATGCAGGAGTATATTGAGGAGATGGTAGCCGAAAGTTTTATCGCCCCAGAGAGAATATTCCAGCCAGAAGACGCTATGCACCACCGGATAGTATTGCTGGGTGGCTCCGGGGTGAACCCATATCCGTATAAGCCCATGTAAAGATCGAAGTTCCGGCCTGGTTATGTGCCCCGCATCATCCCAGATCGGCTTTCCATTCCATGCCGGATGGTAGGCGGCAAAGGTCATTACCACCAGGAAGAGCCATAGAATCCAATCCCGGTTCCGAATCCACAGTTTCGGATACATATCATTTCCCTTGGACCGATGTACCCCTATTTGGTAATCGTTTGTCGTTGGGAAAATTTCCGATTTTTGCGGCTCTTTCACTCTTCGAACACCTTTCAGATTTTTCATGATTTCCGGCAGGATTGCATCATCAAGGAAATCATGAATGGAAAATACCTCTTTGAAGGCTAAAATGGTCTCTCCGCACTCTCCCCTTCATCATTTCTTTTACGTTATCGCCCCGTAAGGCGCCTTTTGCTTCATCGCGAAACCGTAAAGGGATAATTTACGTACCTAAAAGAAAAGCCCGCTTGAGCAAGCGGGCTTTCCAAACAAGATTAAAGACTCACTATTGCAAGAAAAAGATGGTTAGAAATTACCCGAAAATTTTGCCGTCCACATCCATTCCCCAGGCAAAATAAGGCTTTCCGAATAGTTGGGATACCCATCGTTGAAATTGAGCCGGTAATGATCATGAGAACACTGAAGAGTAAAGGCGACATGGGAGGTGATCGTTTTTTTAAGATACACCGACCATTTCCAGGAAGTGGACGCTAAATTATCAGGACTCCAAATGAACCCCCGTTGACCCGGAATAGGAAGACACACTGCTGCATTTGGCCCATTGTTGAGAGTGACTGGAATCGCGATTGACTGGTTCCAATTGCTGGTGTAGAACGGGAACGCATAATGCTCAAACTCGATATTCAACATGTCAAGAACCTTGAAGGTCGGCAGATAAAACCCGAACATGACCGGCATCCTTTTCTGGATATCGTCATAATAGTACGGATAATTCTCGGTCCCGATGATTGCCCCTTCACCGTACAGTTTAAGGTCTTCGCTTCCCAACATCCGGCCCACGTCGCCCATGAGGGGTTTGGGGTCCAACGTCAGACGCGCCATGGGCTTGATGGCCTTGAACGTATAATAACCGGCAGTGTCCCAGGTTGTATCTTTGCCATTAATACTTTTAACCGTTTGCTTAATATACCCTAATGAATCCACGAAAGCATCATCAGAACAGGCAGGCGTGGTGTTAAAGGAATTTACGGATATATAATTGGCAAAATCAACTCCCGCTCCAAAGTCAATAATCTTGGCGAAATTGCAGTCTCCTACATAAGCAAGTGAAAAATCCCCAAAAGGCCAGGTTGCATCCTGCTCTAAAAGCATAAAATCATTCGAAATCTGTATCTTATCGAGGTTCAGTTTGATGGTTGCCTTTGCCCCGAGCACGTCCGCGGCGGCAAAATCGAAGGTATTGAAGATAAGGCCCGGGTAGGTAAATGATCTGAACATATACTCGCCAAGGTTTCGGGATTCGGGATTATACTTGTAGGGAAAATAGCCGGCAGTGACCTTGGCGGAAAGTTTATCGGTCGTGTCGCCGAAGGAATAGGTTCCGCTGGCCTCGGTTACCCATACGGAAAAATGTTGCTCGGTCCACGTTCGGTCTTGCCCTTGAGTGCTGGAGAGACCCGGAAAGGCATTCCACATCTTTCCCTCAATACCGCCACATAGGTTCATCCTGTCACTGAGGCTCGCGATGAAACCGATCCCGGCATAGACCTGATGATTCCAATAATGGTCAAAGAGTTCCGAACCGGCTTCGCCTTTTTCGATCTGTCCGAACTGGTACGATCCAAAGCCGGTGAGCTGAATGTTTTCCAATTCAGGCCCGCATCGTCGGCAATCGCCGATCCAGCCAATCCCTAGCACCAAACTGCCTGCAACCATCATAAATACGGGAATACCACGCTTGCTCTTCATAGCGCACTATCCTTTCATCAGCAATGGTTTATACAAGAACGCACGGCATATGCCATCCTCTGGATATGCCGTGCGATATATACCATGCGGTAAAGCTATTTTGTAAAGGCCATCACCCGCGAAACCGACCCGGCAAGCGTAGCTCAGCCTGACAAGGTAGGTGCCGCCGTGGACTACGCCGCACCCTGCGACGGAGTACCATCCCGGCTGCGAAGCCGAAATTGAAGCGATCTGCCTGCCCGTCATATCGAACACCTGCAGCGTGCTGCGGGCGACGGGTACGAATATTTCACTGCCCCTGACGCTCATACGGCTGCCAAGCTGCGCTGAGATCGCGGCCTTGTCCTGCGGCAGGGTCAGCACTTTATTGACGGAGTCGGGATTGCCCATTTCCATAAGAACATGCACGGTGCCGTCGGCCGGGATACTCGCAACATAGAGGCTTTCGGATACCTTCGGTTCCGTAGCAATGGTCGAATCCGCGGCGATTGCCGTATCCATGATGTTTCTGCTGTTCAGCCAGCGGTGCAGCCACAGGTTCCGTACCCTGAACTGCTTGGAGGTATCCGTTATTCCAAGATCGCTCCATTTGATGCTGCCGGCAGCGGCGCTCGACTGGTTATTAAGAATGACAACAGCGAATTTCTTGTTGTTCACGGTGTCGGCCACGTGCACGCGGAGCTTCTTGACCATAACCTGGATATTTCCCGTTGTCCGCACCCGTACACCCTGAGAACCGAGCGAGTCCTGATCCACCGCGATGACCTCACGGTTGGAAAGGATGGTGAAAGTAGCCTCGGTCATGGCGGGAGTGTTGTTACCGATCAGGAGCGGCGCAGCGGAAATGCACCATAAATCCATGTGCGCCTGGTTCTGGGCAGCCGTTAAAGACCCGTTTCCGATTTCAAGCATGTCAGGGTCATTCCACCCACCCGGCCCGGCATTGGCATAGTGTGCGATGCTGCTGTTGAAATTATTGTATATGCCGCTCCACGTTGCGGTGATATCACCCGTCGTTCTCCAGAGATGCCCGCAGGTATCTCCCCAGGTCCAGACATTAAAATCTCCCCATTGGCATAAACTGAAGGTGATCCTGTGGTAAACCTTGTTTGTCGTCGTGTCATGAGCGTAAAGGCTGTCCGCCGTCGCCCATAGGGTATGCCCCATCCTGGAATAGAGAGAGGCGCACCCTGCCGCGTTGTTGTACGATGAAGCAGGCCCGGATATATTGCACCAGTCGAGCTTCAGATAGGTGAATCCCCAATTTATCCAGGTGACCGCATCGATGCTGTCATAAAATTTAGTCGGCGTCGCGCTTGGATCGATTTCGGCGTAGTGACCGGCGCAGGTTGCGGTTCCACAGTCGGAATAGATGCCCATCTGCAAGCCCATCTTGTGGATTGAATCGGTGAGCCAGGGAAAGCCGTGGGGAAATTCGGTCGTATTCCAGGTAGGCGATCCGTTCGAATTACGAGCTGATGATTCCCAGCAATCGTCAAGATTGATGAAAACATACCCGACATCATTCAGGGAAATCTGCTTGCCCTCCCAGTTGGGGGCATGCTTAAGGACCATCGATTTGGCGACATTCAACACATTCGCCTCATTGATATTGTTGCAGCCGAAAAAATTCCACGTACTGAATCCCATGGGCGGCGTGCGGGCGGCGCCGTCATTCAAAGCGAGAACACCGACCGGCAAAAGCAACAACGCGGTGCCCGCCAATAAAAACCATTCCCTCCCCTTCTTACCGACCATAACGCTTCCTCCTCGATGAAAGATATGAATGAGTTTTCGTGTGCATTTCCCTTGCAATAAATGAAAAGTTCCCTCAATGCCTGTTCAGCCAGGAAATGATACCATCCATAATATAGATATGTCCTTTCAACATATTGTAATAGCCGCCTCATGGTTTCCTCAAAAACTAATAATATATGCAATATATATAATATCGCTTTGTTGGCGGGATTTTTTGTTTAGTACCGTTCACTACCTCCTTATCACCACAGACGCTTTTTTCTCAATGCCTGCTGCCTTGAAACTGACGAGGTAATGTCCTGCAGCAAGATTGAAGGATTTGAGGTCGACCCTATACCGGCCAGCGGATTGCATCCGATTCAACACCAGTGCAATTTTTCCAAGAAGATCGTTGAACGAAATTTCGACCGCGCCCGGCGCTACAATAGAGTACTCAATGCTTTCGGCATTTACCGAAAATTCGGGTTTAAGAGCCGATTTCCCATGGCCCAGCACGGAAGTTCCCGCAGTACCAAAATCCCATACGCTCGACCATGGACCTGCACCATTGCCATTCCACGCATTGACGCGCCAGTAATACCCATTGTTTCCCAGCAGGCTGCGGACAGAGACCGAATCCGCGGTGATCATAGTCTGATCGAAAACCGTTGAACCTGCTCCAAAGCCCTGGGTGGTCCCCACCTGCACCTCATATGATGCAGCACCGGTAACCGATTGCCACTTCAGGACTACGGGAATGGAAAAGCCTCCCAAATCGTCTCCAGGAGATATCAGCTGCGGTGCTGAACCGGGTGGGGCCCCTTGGGTCGTAAAACTCCATAATGCCGACCAGTTGCCGTTGCCGCCCGCATTCGCCGCGTTGGCGCTCCAGTAATAGATCTGCGAGCTGGAGAGACCGGAAACGGTAGCAGTGGGAGAGGTCAGGCCGCTTTGGGAGAACGCTAAACCGCTGAAACTGGAATTAGTCGAAACCCGCACGCCATAGGAGGTGGCCGTAGTAACCGTTCCCCAGTTCAGGCTCAGGATCAGCGGCTGGTTCGCAGCGCCATTCGTCGGAGCAGAGAGCGCGGGAACTCCCGGAGGAAGAGTCGAAGTGGTGGTAAAGCTCCATACGTTCGACCATGCGCTGGTCAGTGTCACGTTCGTCGCATTCACCTGCCAGAAATACGTCGTATTGTTTGCAAGACCGAAGGCTGTTACGGATGTCGTGGGAATGCCCGTCTGTCCGAATACCGTGGTGCTGAAGGTGGAAGAAGTCGAAATCAATACGCTGAACGAAGTTGCCCCGCTTCCCATGCTCCAGCTCAGATTCGGCGTTACCGGCTGATTCACGGCATTATTGGTGGGAGCGGTAAGAGTCGGTACGGTCGGAACCTCGAAAATCGCGGTCTGATTCGCATTCTGAGTTGCAAAGCAGAAGTTGATCCAGTCCGCTGACCGGGCAACTTTATCAACGCGTGGTTCATCAATCACCCCGCCGAGCCCGTAATAGGCGACATTCCCGTTCGCGTGATGGCCGATGACGGTATTCGCACCCCTTCCCGAATAATTAATTGCATAATTCAAGGCACCCGATGCGACCTGCCGACCGTTAAGATATGCCCGTTCGGTCAAAGCAGCCGGATTGACCACATAGGCAATATATTTCCAGCCCTGATTCAGGAAATTCGATCCCCCGGGCTGTAAGATATTTTGCCATGTACCATTACCATAATAGAAACAGTTGAGGGAATCCCACGTCCCTACTGCATTTGGATTCTCGACCACGCGCGTAGCGGCATTATCGCCAAGTGAGACGAGGTCTACTGCATTGCTGCTTCCACTCACTGCATTTACCCAGACCCATAACGAGATCGTCAGGGCGGCAGGCGAACCCATAAGTCCGGGAATCATTACCGAATCATCATTGGCTGCTATAAACTTCCGTGCATGACCAATGATTCCTACCGTATCGGTCGCGCTGGCAACGGTGGCATTTCTGGCGAAAGCAGTTGCATCAAGGGTATTGTTGCTGAAATGATACACTCCGGCAAACCCGTTCCCCGTATCAAAAACCGCCGTCGCGTTCGACCCGGCTGATGCGGTGTCGTTTCCCCAATACATTCGAATGCCCTGCGCTGTTGATGCGGAAAACACCGTATCGACAAGCACCCAGATTGCCGCCTGGTGATTTGCCGTATCCCATTCATCGACCTGGTAGGGATAGGCCACATTGAGATTGCCGCCCTTGGCGAAGCGCAGATCGTTAGGACTGCTCGGACTGCTGAAAATCGTCGAATTAACACTGGTCAATCTGATCAGTACCGGGAATTTCACCAGATTGGTGGTAATCCCCGTACCGTTCGGATTCATGACATAATCCTTGTAGTTGCTCCAACCGGTATAGAGTTGGCCAAATGCCATCGACACAAACGTGACCACAACCATTCCACCGGCCACAGCAAAACCCGAAAGGTTTGTCATGCCTTTTTTCATACTTCATCTCCTATTGAATTTGAACTGAAAGGTGATTTCAGGAGTGAACGGTTAAAAATGCCACTTCCACCGGGTACGATTCTCCCTTGAAAACCGGCTCGCCTCCATATCATTAATTTTAATGTAATATCCCCCTCGTTATAATGACTCTTTCACAATTTGTACTGAACCCACAACCAATATATATAAATTTCACTCAGCCCCACTATTTTGTTCACGAAAAAAAGTAGGATGCGGCACCGTTTTAGCCCGCCATGCTTTTGAGCATCGCGACCTCCTGGGGCCACAGATTTTCGTCGATGGTTTCGAGAACGAGGGGGATTTCGTCGAATCGTTCGTCACGCATGAGAAAGCGGAAGGCATCGAGCCCCAGATTGCCCTTGCCGATGCTCTGGTGGCGGTCCAGGTGGCTTCCACAGGTGGACAGCGCATCGTTCAGATGGACGCCGCGCAGGAACCGGAACCCTACGATGGTATCGAGCGATTTCATGACCGCGTCGTAGCTCTTCTGCGTCCGCAGATCGTACCCCGCGGCAAAGGCGTGGCAGGTATCGAGGCAGAAGCCGATGCGCGATTTGTCGGCGACCAGCCCGATCATGAAGGCGACCTGCTCGAAGGAGTAACCGACGTTCGATCCCTGACCCGCCGTATTTTCGAAGACGACCGTCACGCCCTCGGTCTCCTTAAGGGCGCGGTTCACCGCTTCGGCTATCTGCCGCATGCACTCCTCTTCGCTGACGAGCCTCAGGTGACTCCCGGGATGGATATTAAGGAGCGGCAGACCTAGCTGGCTGCACCGGCGAAGTTCATCGACCAGGGCGGCGTACGATTTTTCACAGGCAGTCCGGTCAGGGTTACCAAGATTGATGAGATAGCCGTCGTGTGCCAACGCCTGCTTAGAAGAATAACCACAATCTTTCAGATTTTTCTTGAAGGCAGTAACCACATCATTGGTATACGGAGCCGCGTTCCACTGCCGCTGGTTTTTGGTGAAGAGGCCGAAGCCGGTGGCGCCGAGCTTCTGTGCGTTCAGGGGTGCATTGTGGACGCCGCCGGCAATCGAGACGTGAGGACCAATGTATTTCATGACGAATGGATCCTTTCATTACCATAAAGGGTCATATGACCATGCTCATAATAAGCGCATCCTCTTTCGAATCGTAATACTCTTTCCGTAGTGAATCGACATGGAACCCGACGGACTCATAGCACGCCTGCGCCGCCCGGTTTCCGGCACGGACCTCAAGGAACGCCCTTTTGCCGCCGCGCTTTTTTGCCTCTTGCAGGATATGCCGCAACAGCAATCGCGCCCAACCCTGGCGGCGGAAATCCGGATGCGTACCGACCTTTTCGATCTCGAGATCATCGATCACGAATCGGGCGAGAACGAAAGAGCAGGGCGCCCCATCGCCGGCGCGCCGAAGCAGGAAATTGAACGCAGCGTTGTTGCCGAGTTCGGCAGTAAGATTTTTTTTCGACCAGGGACGTTCCTCGCAAAGCGCCGACAGGGCAAACAATTCCGCTTCCTCCGCACTCGTCGCAGGAACGATAACGAACTTTCCGGCAAGGGATAAACCGGCGCGTATTCCCGATGATCCGATGCATTTTGATGTTTCATCGCGCATAATTTATCTTGTTGTCCTCACGGGGAAGAGCCGCCCCGTCAAATTGTTCTCATTGCCGTTAATCAGTGGATCGCAGCATTTTCAAATACTATCAACCGTCACCTTATCAAAGGAGTATCAGTATGAAGTCACGGATGTTCGGTATTGTTCTCGGTTCAGCGGTTACCGCTTTCCTTATCGGCTGCGCCCAGGCTCCCGACCAAGCGATACGCGATGCGAAGAACGCCCTCGACTCAGCGCGAAGCATCGGCGCCGAGCAGTATGCTCTTTCGCAACTCAAAGCGGCCGAGATGTCATACGACCTCGCCATACAGCAGATGAAACAGGAAAACCGGAAATTGCCGTTCCTGCGAAAATATAATAAAATCTCCGAAATGCTGGCGAGCGCACTCAAAGCGGCCCAGAGCGCCCAAGCGGAAGTTGCAACCGCCAAGACCCAGCTTCAAGGCGAGGCAAAGGACTTGATCGACCGAACCCGTTCGCAGGCGGACAGCCTCGACGCCATCATTAAGAACGTTGTCAAGAAAAAGAAGGCCGCCGATTCATTTAAGGCCGACCTCGAAGTGATCAGGTCTACCGCAAAAGAGGCCGAGGATGCAATAGCATCGGATAATCTCTTGTTGGCAAGAGAAAAAGCCACCATCGCCCAGGAAAAAATAGCCGACCTTGCGGCGGCAGTCGGGAAAATTACCCCGGCCAAGAAGGAAAAGAGCGCCCCTAAAAAGAAATAAACCGTGGCCCTGAATAATTCCGTTGGAAAGAGTAAGTGCCGGATGAGGTCGCGCCTCACCCGGCATTTTTATTGGTTACACAACGACCAGGGCACGGGATGACCAGGATGCAGGGCGCTATGCCCCAAGCATCACTTTAAAAGCGGTTTCATCGATGACCGCGACGCCAAGCGATTGTGCTTTGTCAATTTTCGAACCCGGGTCCGCGCCGGCGACGACAAAATCGGTCTTACGGCTTACAGCCGCTGTCACCTTACCGCCGCGGCGTTCTATCTCGGCGGCCGCCTTTTCGCGGGTGTACGCATCGAGCGTCCCCGTAAGAACGAAGGTTTTCCCCTTGAAAAGAGAGAAAACGTCTTTCTCAGTTTCCGCTTCCCCGGCCAGTCCCCTCATATTCACCCCATACCCGCGCAGCCGCTCGATGACCGCGCGGTTCTCCTCCCGCTCGAAGTAGATCCGGATACTCTGCGCCATGACGCCTCCTATCCCCTCCATCCCCGCAAGCGTCTCCTCGGTCATTGCATAAAGGTCGGCAATATCGCCGACGCGGCGCGCCAGCAATTTCGCCGTCTGGGCGCCGATCATGCGGATGCCGAGGCCGTGCAGCAGGCGGTCGAGCGGGGAGACCTTTGATTTATCAATAGCCGCAACGATGTTCTCCGCACTCTTGTCCCCCATCCGTTCGAGCGCGGCAAGCTCCTCACGGGTGAGGGTGTACAGGTCGGCGACGTTATGCAGGCGTCCATTCTTCAGAAGTTGTCCGAGAAGCGCGTCTCCCATGCCCTGAATGTCCATGCAGCCCCGGGAAACGAAATGGCTGAGCGATGCGAACAGTTGCGCCGGACAGGAGCCGCTCACGCATCGAAGCGCCACCTCATCCCGCAGGCGGCCGAGCATCGCGCCGCACGACGGGCAGCGGTCGGGAGGGGCAAAGGGAACGCTCGCCGGTGGTCGCTTTTCGATGATGACCCGCACCACCTTGGGAATAATTTCGCCGCCCTTTTCGATTTCGACATAATCGCCGACGCGGATGCCGAGCCGTTCGATCTCGTCGTAATTATGCAGAGTGGCATGTTTGATGGTAGTGCCGGCAAGAAAGATCGGAGCAAGGTTTGCAACCGGCGTCACTACGCCGGTCCGGCCTACGCCCGCTTCGATACTCTCTATCCGCGTTTCGGCCGTCTGCGGTTGATACTTGTAGGCGATGACCCACCGTGGCGCCTTGGCGGTTGTCCCGAGGGCGCTCTGTTGACCGAGGTCATTGACCTTGAAAACGATGCCGTCGACCGGAAAATCGAGCCGGGTACGTTTTTCATCCCATTCGTCGCAAAAGCGTTCGATCTCCCCGGCCGAACGCAGTTCGTCCGAATGGACCACGACTGTAAAGCCGAGTCGTGCAAGTTTCACGAGGTTGCTTAATTGAGAACCCGTTCCGTGTTCGGAAAGCAGGTAGTAGGCGCAAAAGCGAAGGGAGCGGCGCGAGACCTCGGCGGAATCGAGGAGTTTCAGCGTTCCGGCCGTGGTATTGCGTGGATTCTGCATCGGCTTCTGCCCGTTCTCGATAAGCTGATCGTTGAGCCGCCGGAAGTTCGTAAAGGTCATGAACACCTCTCCCCTGATCTCCAGCGGAGAGCGGTCCTCAATGACAAGCGGGATGCCTCGAATGGTGCGGATGTTTCGCGTCACATCGTCGCCGACCACGCCGTCACCCCTGGTGACCCCCCGCACGAGCCTGCCGTTTTCATACCGGAGGGAACTCGCGATGCCGTCCACCTTGAGTTCGCCGACAAAGGAGATCGATGTATCCGGCAGCATCTTCCTGCAGCGGCCTACCCACTCCCGGATCTCTCCGGCGGAATAGGTGTTTTCGATGCTCATCATGGGAACGGCATGACGCACCTTCGCAAACTCTTTTGTCAAATCGCTGCCGATACGCCTGGTGGGAGAGTCCGGAAGATCGAACGCAGGGTTCTCTTTCTCGAGTCGGGCCAGTTCGCGGTAGAGCCCGTCGTATTCCGCATCCGAAACCGGCGATTCGCCGCGGCCATAGTACGCGGCATCCAGAGCGCGGATCTTCCTGCGCAGTTTGTCAATCCGATTCTTGACAGAGGCAGAGGTCATGCGGTCGATTCGTCTGAAGGGGTGCTTCGCCAGCGTATCCGGCTTTAAAACAGCGGTTTTCCCGTCATATCGTCGGGTTGCGCGATGCCGAGAAGCTTGAGCACGGTCGGCGCCACGTCGCAGAGCATGCCGTCATCACGCAACCGGACCGATCCCACCCCGACAATCGTGAGCGGCACCGGGTTGGTCGTATGTGCGGTCATGGGCGAGCCGTCTTCAAGCCTTGTCTGCTCGGCGTTGCCGTGGTCCGCCATGAGGATGCTCACGCCACCCCGGGCGGCTACCGCTTCCACCACATCGTGAACACAGGTATCCACCGTCTCGACCGCCTTGATTATCGCGTCATAAACGCCGGTATGGCCGACCATGTCGCCGTTTGCGAAGTTGCAGATTACGACATCGTATTTGCCGCCGTTTATTGCTTGAACGAGCTTGTCCCGCACCTCGAAGGCGCTCATCTCGGGCTTCAGATCATAGGTCGCCACCTTCGGGCTGTCGACCAGGATGCGATCCTCACCCGGAAACGGCTCGTTGCGGAGGCTGTTGAAGAAGAAAGTGACATGCGCATATTTTTCGGTCTCGGCGCAGCGAAGCTGTTTGAGCCCGTTCTTCGAAAGCACCTCTCCCAGATTATTCCGGTTCTCAACTTCGGGGTACGCCTCGTCGAAATGACCATGGTCGTAATAATGGGTCATGGCAATGAAGCAAGAAAATAGGAATGGCCGGGTAAACTGCGTGAATTCCGGCTCGACGAAGGCCTTGGTCAATTGACGGGTACGATCGAACCTGAAATTGAAGAAGATGAAGGCGTCTTTCGGGTTCCGCACCCTTGTACCCGATGATGCGCGGTTTGATAAATTCGTCGGTCTCACCCGCGTCATAGCCGGATTTGATCGCCTCGCGCCAGTCGGCGACCACGATCCCTTCGCCCAGCATCACCGCGCGGTAAGCCAGCCCGGTGCGGTCCCACCGGTTGTCGCGGTCCATGGCAAAGTAGCGCCCCATCACGGTGGCGATCCTGCCGATTCCCGTTTTTCGGATGCCCTGCTCGAGGAGGTCCACGTGCTCAAATGCCGATTTGGGCGGAGTGTCGCGACCATCGGTGACGGCATGGATCACCACCCGGTCGAGCTTCTGCGCCTTGCACAGATCGAGCAGCGCAATGCAATGACGAGTCACCGCATGTACGCCCTCTTCCTGGATCAGACCCATGAGGTGCAGGGTGCCGTTGTTCGCCTTTGCGAAATTGATCGCCTTGAGAAATGCGGCGTTCGTAAAAAAGTCGCCCTCGGCTACCGATTTGTCGATGCGGGTCAGGCTCTGGTACACGATGCGACCCGCGCCGATGTTCAGATGGCCTACCTCGCTGTTACCCTGATACCCTGCCGGCAGCCCGGCCGCCAGGCCCGATGTTTTTATAATCGTGGTTGGATATTGTTTTTCATACTCATCGGTAAAAGGCGTTTTCGCCATATAAATGGCGTTCGACGGTTCGTCCTTCCCCTTACCCCACCCATCCCGAATTACCAGACACAGCGGCTTCATGGAGAACGCTCCTTATCCGATCGTTTGTCGTTTTTGAAGATTATTAAATATACCTGAATTTTATTATCATAAATCTCGGGACGTGTCTGTTGCATGCTACGTGCTATTTTATGTTTTGTCCGTCTTTTTATTAACAACGAAGGCCTCATGTTCCGACAACCCTCTTACGTTTTCCTTACCGCCGCAGATTGGGAAGTGCGGATCAATGAAGCCGACCGTCTCGCCGCTTCGTGCGAGCTATGCCCCCGACGATGCGAGGTCAACCGGTTAGCGGGCGAACGTGGCTTCTGCGGCGCACCGGGGGAACTGGTCGTATCGAGCATATTTTCCCATCACGGCGAAGAACCGCCGATTTCGGGAAGCGGGGGATCCGGAACGGTCTTTTTTACCTACTGCACGCTTAAATGCCTCTTCTGCCAGAATTACGAGCTTTCCCACAATGCTGAGGGCGCGCCGATGACGCCCTCTGCATTAGCCGAAAAAATGCTCGGCCTCGAAGTGCAGGGGTGCCATAACATCAATCTGGTAACCGCCACTCACTTTTTGCCCTGGGTTCTGCGGGCGCTCAAGGAAGCGGCTCGCAACGGATTGTCCGTTCCCATCGTTTACAACTGCGGCGGTTATGAGTCCACGGAACCGCTTTCGCTCCTTGCAGGCATCGTCGACCTCTATCTGCCGGACATGAAGTACGGGGACGACGAATCGGCAAGCCGCTACTCGACGGCAGACGATTACGTGGCCGTGAACCGGGCGGCTATCCGGGAGATGTTCCGGCAGGTTGGGCCTCTGCGCATGGATGACGCCGGCATAGCCTGGCGTGGTCTTTGCATCCGGCACCTTGTGTTGCCTGAAAGCAGGGCCGGCACCGGGAGCATTATCAACTATCTCAAGTCAACATTCGACCCGCAGGACCTGTATATCAGCCTCATGGCTCAGTACCGACCGCTGTACCGCGCCGCTGAATGCCCGGAGGTCAATCGCCCCCTGACGTTGGACGAGTATGAACCGTTCAGGAGGAATTTCATCGACAGCGGATTCAATGGGTTTTATCAGGAGATCGTTGCGATGGACGAATCGTTCGTCATCGATTTCAAAAAGCGGAAAGAGGAGCGGCTGCGGGGCAGTGAGCAGAAATCGGCGTGCCTTTGACTAATGCACCTAATCCGGCGGACTAAAACCATCGTTTCATCTTCGCTTCGCGACGATCGAGCCGTTTTTCGGCCAGAGCGGCCTGCTTGTCAACAATCTTCATGAAAGACCGTGCGAATCCATAGATGACTCGCAGTACCGCCAGAAGGGCCAGTACCCGCCAGTACCACACTCGCTTCCTTCGTCGGAACATAGGCCCGCCCTCTCATATTTTTAGGTTTCATACATCAATATACTTCCCCTTGTGACCGATCGCGAAAATGCCCAACTCCGTGCTCACCCCCGCCGCTATCCGCCGATTCCGCGTTGCTGTATACAATTATTTCCTGAATCATGGCCGTTCGCTCTTTTGGAGAACCGGCTGCGATTCTTACCATATTTTTGTCTCCGAGGTGATGCTGCAGCAGACGCAGGTCAACCGCGTGGCTTTGAAGTTCGAGACGTTTATCGGCCGGTTTCCCGATTTTGCCACCCTCGCTTCAGCGCCGCTCAAGGAAATTCTTGCACTCTGGCAGGGACTCGGGTACAATCGCCGCGCCCTGAACCTGAAGCGGGCGGCCGAGGCGATAATTAAGGAATATGGTGGAACACTCCCCTCGACACCAGAAGCGCTCGTGACCCTGCCAGGGATTGGCAAGGCGACCGCCGCATCAATAGCCGCCTTCGCTTTTAACCGGCCAACGATCTTCCTTGAGACCAATATCCGCACGGTGCTTATCCACCATTTCTTCAATGATGCGGCATCTGTTTCCGATGCCGAACTCCTCCCGCTTGCCGAGGCGGTCCTCGATAAAAAGAATCCACGAAAATGGTACTCCGCCATTATGGACTATGGAACTTCTTTGAAAAAACTGCACGGCAATGTCTCCCGCCGCAGCACCCACTACAAAACACAGGGCGAATTCGAGGGATCGCGGCGGCAGAAGCGGGGAAAGATATTGAAATTACTTTTAGCTCAGAATTCCCTTAATGCAAAACAAATTGCTGATGCCCTTGCAATCGACCAGACTCTTTGCGAAGGGATTCTCGACGAACTGGTCAAGGAGAGAATAATCGGCAAGGCCCAGAGACGATATCGAATTGCATAACTATACCTTGCTTTATTTTGTCGTTTGTATCATATTACAGAAGGGAATACAATAGTCGGACGTGCGGGACTCACCGCCGGAAGCGGGCGACTTTTCCGCCTTTCTCCTTGATTCCTCATCCTTTTTTGTATTTTTGTACTCATGAAAATTCACTCCCCCTTCGGCCTCTACGCCATCCTGACCGACCCGGTTAAGGGCTATGAGTATATGGCAAAGCTTTTCGTCGACCATCGCGTGGCTTTCATCCAGCTCCGCATGAAAAAGGAGCCGGTTGACGTAATAAAATATAACGCCGAAAAACTCCATGCGATAATCGCAGGAACCTCCTCCCGTTTCATTATCAACGATTATCCGGAAATAGCCGCTCAAATCGGTAGCGACGGCGTTCATATCGGCCAATCCGACAGGCCTTACGCCGAGGTTCGCGCGCTTATGGGGCAGAGCGCCATCATCGGCATCTCAACGCATTCGTCAAAACAGACCATTACCGCGTGCGCCATGCATCCCGACTATATCGGCATCGGTCCGGTCTATCCGACTCCGACAAAGGAAAATGCGGACCCGGTCATCGGCATTATTGGTTTACAGAGGATGTTGGCTGTCGCGACGGTGCCCGCAGTTGCCATCGGTGGGATCGACTTGGCAAACCTGCGGAAAGTGCTTGATGCCGGGGCGCAAAACTTTTGCATGGTGCGACAGTTAATGAAGGCGGATGATCCGGAGAAGGTACTGAAGGAAATTGAAAAAATAAGGATGAGGGATGAAGGATGAAGAAGAAATCCAAAGGGCTATTATCGATTAAAAATCGAACCGGTTATGCAGCCAATTCAAAGGTAAAGAATCCCCCCGCATAGCGGGGGGCATTAATTGAGCGCCCTATAAGGGCGCTTTCCTATTCCAAAGGTAATTGCAGTTGAGTAGCATCTTCCTCACGGTCTTTTTGCTGCTGCCACCGAACATATTTCCTTATCGTCTCTTCATCCATACCAATCGTCGTCACTGCATAACCGCGCGACCAGTAGTGCTGACCATAGTATTTCTTGCGCAATCCTACAAATTTCCGGAATATCTGTATCGAACTCTTCCCCTTCAAGTTTCCCAGTACCCGACTTACACAGTAATTCGGCGGTATGCTCAGCACCAAGTGTATGTGATCGGTCTGGACATTGCCTTCCAGTATTTCAACCTTGTGCCGTCGGCATAATTCGCGCATTACATCGCGAACGTAATACCGAACTTTATACTGCATCACCCGAAAACGGTATTTCGGGCACCATACGATGTGGTATTTGCACTCCCACACCGTATGACTTAATTTCTGAAAGCGGCTCATCTGTACCTCCTTTGGTTAATGGTGACTTTATGCACCATCGGAGGTACATCATGGCCGCGCTGACAGCAAGAGCTTAGGGCGCAGACCCCTCGGCATAGCCGAGGGAACTAATATCTATTAGAAGATCTTTTAATAATATTGATCGGCGTCTGAGCAGGTTCGTTCATCACTCACAATCGTCATAATCTTTAATTTCAAACTTAGTAATGTTCTCACCTGTTGTCGTAATAATATCAAGAATCAATACTGGGAGAATAACGCTACTTAAACAGATCAATATTCTTTCCAAAATATCAAATTTCTTCTGAGATGAATATTTGTTATAGCACTGTTTTCCCAATGTGTTTTTTTGTTTCCGACCCTTTTTGAAAAAAATAAAAAAGCCCGCTCAGACAGACACGGGCAATTTGAGCATTCCTACGCGGACTGCTCAATGGTTCCGGTAACGATTACTTTTTCTTCGCTACCTTTTTTGGTGCAGCTACTTTCTTCACGGCTTTTTTTGCTTTTACTGGCATGAAGCCTCCTGGGTTAAGGTTGGTACGGCTTATCTGAAATATATATAATGCAACAATATGTTGTACATAAAAAATGTGCGTGTACCCTATATTGTGTGATGTCTGCAGAAGGTGGACAGTATTGAAAGAACTCAAAGTTGAATCACTCTTCCCGGTCCGGCGTGATGCCTGACTAAGAGCTTATCCATAAATAATATTGACATTGAGGTTGGCATTTATCATATTTAGTGCATGGATGAAAACGCGTCGAAACGGCTGTATTCATGGGATATTTCTGATGAATTTTGGGAAAAGGTTGAGCCATACATACCCAAGAAACAGAGGAACCGGAAACGGAAGTATATACGCGACCCCGGAGGAGGAAGGAAGCCAATTCCTCCAAGAAAGGTGCTTGAAGGCATTGTATACGTATTGCGCACGGGAATACAATGGAAAGCTGCGCCCAAAGAGCGTTTTGGCAGCGCAAGTGCGCTCCACCGATATTTTCTTGAATGGCAGGCTGCCGGATTATTTGAAAAACTTTGGAAAGCAGGCCTTGCCGAGTACGATGAGATGGAAGGAATCGCCTGGAGATGGCAAAGTATTGATGGTTCAATGAACAAGGCACCACTGGCAATTGAGGAGGTGGGGCCAAATCCCACAGATCGGGGAAAAAAAAGGAACCAAGCGAAGCGTTCTCGTAGACGGCCGTGGAATCCCACTGTCGATCATCGTCAGCGGAGCCCAGACTCACGACATGAAATTACTTCCTGAAACGTTGAACAACATTGTGGTAAAGCGTCCGAAAACGAAGCAAAGGCGAACGCATCATTTGTGTGCTGATAAAGGATACAGCGGTGAACCTGCGTTGAAAGAATGCTTGAATCGACGCTACATTCCGCATATCAAACAGCGGGGTGAGGAAATCGAAATGAAACGCAAAAATCCGAAGTATAAAGCCCGCCGGTGGGTGGTCGAGCGATGTCATTCATGGCTTAATCGATATCGGAAATTGCTGGTCCGTTTTGAAAAATTAGCTCGTAGTTATGAAGGACTTATTCAACTCGCCTGTGCGATGATATGTTTCAGACAAACAACTTTTATTTATGGATAAGCTCTAAGAATTTTGACTTAAAATAGTGTCGGAACTTTTTTTGGAATGAACAATCGTTTCGATAACCGAGGCGATGCCCTTTTTCTTTTTTGGGGCATTTCAAACCCCGTTGTCTGACTAAAATCAGTAGGCCATGTAATTAAATATCAAAAAGTTAGCACAAAGGCTGAGCAAGGTTAAACGTCAAGAACGACGGTGGCGATCCATTCGCCGTCGCGTTCATAGACGGAGAGGCGATGCATCGTCACCGCCTTGACATCCACACACAGCCGGTGCCGCTTCGGGTCGATCGGTTCACCCGCAGCGGTCGCCCGGCAATGGAGTGCATCCTCTTCCCGCCGGATCGACAGGATCTTGATACGGAGCAGAAGTTTCCGGGCGTCCTTGAAATAAATGAGTTCCTGAAGAAAACTCCAGAGAAGAAGATCGAGGGCCGGGGCGGATACGTGGAATTGAACCTCTTCGCTCGGCTCCACGGTGTTAAGATTCTCGATCATCACGTTCGTCGTTGCGTCCGCGGCAGCGATGAAGAGCTCTTCCACGCTCCTGCCGCGCGCCTCGAAGGCGACATCCGCAATGGCGATATCCTGTTCATAGCGGTAGGGCATGGCGCTCCTCCTGCCGGACCGGTTCGGGTTACCCCTTGACATTCCCTATCGGCAGAAACCGGGCCACGGGCTTGCCGAGCCCGGCGCCGGAAACGGCGCGCACCACCTCGTCGATATCTTTATACGCCGCGCCGGCTTCCTCGGCAAAACCGGGATACGAGGCGGTCCGCGAATAAATTCCCCGCTCGGACATCTGCTTTTGTATACGACGGCCATCGAACTCCTGCCGTGCCCGCGTTCGGCTCATGGTCCTGCCGCTGCCGTGGGCGGTGGAAAAGAAGGCGGCCCTCCCTTCACCGACGCCGGCAAGGAGGTACGAGCCGGTTTCCATGCTGCCGCCGATGATGACCGGCTGGCCGGCGGCTTTAAAGGCGTGGGGAATTCCCTCCATGCCCGGAGCGAATGCGCGGGTGGCCCCCTTGCGGTGCACCAGCAGCGTGCGAAGTCTCCCTCCCACGTTGTGCTGCTCGAGTTTTGCGGTATTGTGCGCCACATCGTAGAGCTGGCGGAGTCCGAGATCCGCGGCGTCTCTCTTGAACTCCTCGGAAAACACCTCGCGGACCCGATGCGCAATCACCTGCCTGTTGGCAAAAGACATATTGACCGCGCACTTCATGGCCGCGAAGTAGTCCTGGCCGTCCGGTGAAGCAAACGGGGCGCAGGCAAGTTCGCGGTCGGGCATAGCGATGGAGTACCGCGGCCCCATCACGCCGATGAATCGCTGCAGGTAGTCGGTGGCGACCTGGTGACCGAACCCCCGGCTCCCGCAGTGGAACATCACCACGACCTGATCCTCCCTGACCAGACCGAAGGCCGCCGCCAGTTTTTTGTCGAAAATAGTTGCGGCATGCGCCACCTGGATTTCAAGGTAGTGATTGCCCGAGCCGAGCGTTCCGATCTGGCGAAAGCCCCGTTCCACGGCCTTGTCGCTTACCTTTGCCGCATCCGCGCCGGCAAAGCAGCCATTCTCCTCGGTACGGTCTAGATCATCTTCCCACCCGTAGCCGTTTTTTATGCACCACCGGGAGCCCTGTTCGAGAATTGTCCGAAACTCCTCATGCGAAACCGAAACAAATCCGTGGCTCCCTACCCCGCAGGGAACTCGTGCAAACAGCTTATCCACGAGGCGCCGGAGATGCGGCCTAACTTCGTCAACCGTTAGGCCGGTGAGGAGCAGTCGCATGCCGCAATTGATGTCGAAGCCGATACCGCCAGGCGAAATGACCCCCTCCCTGCCGTCGGTGGCCGCGACGCCGCCTATGGGAAAACCGTACCCCCAGTGGCCGTCGGGCATGCAGAACGCATAGCCCACGATTCCCGGCAGCATGGCGACATTGCTGATCTGATCGAATACTCCCTGGTCCATCTCCGGTAAAGAATCCCCCCGCATAGCGGGGGGCATTAATTGAGCGCCCTATAAGGGCGCTTTCCTATTCCAAAGGTAATTGCAGTTGAGTAGCATCTTCCTCACGGTCTTTTTGCTGCTGCCACCGAACATATTTCCTTATCGTCTCTTCATCCATACCAATCGTCGTCACTGCATAACCGCGCGACCAGTAGTGCTGACCATAGTATTTCTTGCGCAATCCTACAAATTTCCGGAATATCTGTATCGAACTCTTCCCCTTCAAGTTTCCCAGTACCCGACTTACACAGTAATTCGGCGATATGCTCAGCACCAAGTGTATGTGATCGGTCTGGACATTGCCTTCCAGTATTTCAACCTTGTGCCGTCGGCATAATTCGCGCATTACATCGCGAACGTAATACCGAACTTTATACTGCATCACCCGAAAACGGTATTTCGGGCACCATACGATGTGGTATTTGCACTCCCACACCGTATGACTTAATTTCTGAAAGCGGCTCATCTGTACCTCCTTTGGTTAATGGTGACTTTATGCACCATCGGAGGTACATCATGGCCGCGCTGACAGCAAGAGCTTAGGGCGCAGACCCCTCGGCATAGCCGAGGGAACTAATATCTATTAGAAACTGGCATTTTTTGTCGTTAAAGATATTGTTCAATGTAAAAAAGGCGCGAACTCCAAGTTCATGTCTCTCACGAGGGACCGCGAAGCCCCACCTATGAAGCATAAGACAAGAAGCCACGCCATATAGGCACGCGGTCGCGAGTCGCGTTTCTTGGGGGGCTACCAGATCAAGCAGGGCCAAGCCCCTTAACATAGTTCATAGCCTCTTCAAGAGTAGAAAATTTTTGCTGACCATAGCAATATTTCCCGGTTACAGAATCAATTTTGATGCTATATTTCTGCATCCATTCTTCAGGAGTTCTTTGGATGTCTGACGCCTTGTTTTTTAATGAAGGGTTAAGCTCCTTGATATTTTTTAGAAGCTCTGATAGCGCCACAAGAATTATGCCTAATGACAGAATAACGATACCAATAAATAAATTTGGAATACCTCGCATAAAAGGGCCGTTGTCAAATTGCACAAAAAGATCATAAAAAAAGCCTATGGTTGTAACGATTGCGCCAAGAACTAAAATAGCAATGCCGCCGCCTCTCATTAGCGCTCCTTTGGGAAAGTGAATAGCTCAGTTTTCAGGCTACTTTCAGTTTTCCGTAGCTTGCCGTGCCGGATCCGTTAGCTCTTCCAGCGCCGGCAGGTCTTCCTTCGGCAAAACAAAATAGTTCCGGTCACGGCTTATCATAAGGGTTTTTTTCACGCCGCCCGGCAAATGTTCATTGTCGGCCCAGCTTGACCATTTTCCCCAAAGGATTTTTCCAGTTCGGTTTCACCGGCTCTTCGGATAATTCATAAAATTCATGCAGCTTTGCCTGAAGAATGTTCTTCTCCGGCAGTTGCGTGCGATATTCGGCGACGAGCGAAGCCGGTTTGTATCTGCCGGTTGCTCCGTTCCATCATTTCAAAACCATAAAGAACCGAAGTATAATGTTGCTGTCAGCCTGTCGGATTTTCCGCTTTTTTCTCACCGCCGATAAGTCGATACACCAGTGCGCCTAAAATCCCGCCTGTGATAGGAGCAAGCCAGAACAGCCACAACTGCGCCACTGCCCAGCCGCCGACAAATAGTGCAACGCCGGTACTTCGCGCGGGATTTACCGATGTATTAGTAACCGGAATACTGATCAAATGAATCAAGGTAAGCCCCAAACCTATGGCTATTGGTGCAAATCCCTGAGGCGCACGTTTGTCGGTGGCGCCAAGAATAATAAGCAGAAACATCATCGTCATGACGATCTCGGTAACCAGCGCCGCAAAAAGCGAGTAGCCGCCGGGTGAATGCGCGCCATAGCCGTTTGACGCGAATCTCCCTAAATCGAATCCCGCCTTGCCTGTGGCAATGATGTAGAGGACGCCGGCGGCGGCAATCGCGCCCAAAACTTGCGCTATAATGTACGGCAGCACTTTGTTCGCGGGAAAACGGCCGCCAGCCCAAAGCCCTATGGAAATTGCCGGATTGAGATGGCAGCCCGAAATATGACCAATAGCAAATGCCATGGTCATAACCGTTAAACCAAACGCAAGGGCCACGCCGAGAAACCCGATCCCCAATCCCGGAAAAGCCGCCGCCAACACCGCACTTCCGCACCCGCCAAGCACCAGCCAGAAGGTCCCGAAAAACTCTGCGCCGTACTGTTTCATTATGCCGCTCCTTTTTTAGAGTGTTATGAATAAAAGGATGGTCCGTTCTCTCGCTGTCTTCGTGTAAACACGATACAAGAAGCCATGCCTTTTCGGACGGGCTCCCGTCAGTGTCGTTTCCACGGTGCAACTATCGGCGATTTTCGGAAGAAACGATGCCGCATGGCAATGCATAATATCATTCAATATCATTTGGTTCTTTAAAAATTCTATTCGTTGATTCAAATGATCTCTTCGGCTATGCAATATAGTTCCGACCAAGGCTTATCGTAAAGATTTTTTTCTGAACCCGTCCAACCTGTTCTCTGGCTAGCTCGGCTTCCGCGCCTCTCTCTTCCCGCTATCCTTTCCAAACCCCATCTTCCTCACCTTTCTCGGCAATTGTTCTGTCGGCGGTATTTGCGGGGGTGTCCCCGATTGCGATTCCGGCTGTAAGATGCTTTTCAAAGCGGCGAAGGCTATCTGTATCTGTCGGTCATGGACATCGAGCCGCCGCTCGATATGCTCAATCGCCTTCCTCAATTCGGCATTGTCCGCGATAAGGTTCCGTATTCTGACGAATGCCCGCATGATCTGAATGTTGACCAGAATGGCTCGTTTTGAATTAAGAACGCTCGAAAGCATGGCAACGCCGTTTTCGGTGAAAGCAAAAGGTGGGTATTTTGCATGCTCCCCCCATCTTAAGGTGCCAAATTGGCATCTTAAGTTTTCATATTCCGCCTTCGTGAGTTCAAATAAAAAATCTTCCGGGAAACGATAGATATTCCGGCGCACCGCTCGTTTCAACTGACTTGTTTCGACGTCATACAGCTCCGCGAGGTCCCGGTCGAGCATGACTTTCTTGCCCCGTATGACGTGTATCTTGTTTTCGATCACTTCCTGAGCAACGATTCCCGCCATGTGAGTTCCCTTCTGATTGGTCATAAATAGTTTCTGCAATGCGTCGGGTCAAATTTATTCAGAGCACCCGAAAATGAAGCCCGCTATTCCAAAAAAGCTGTTTTCCCCTCACACCGTCTCGAACTGCAACTTATAAAGCTCATAGTAGAGCCCCTTGCGGCCGATAAGCGAAGCGTGATCCCCCTCCTCGGCGATGGTCCCCTTGTCGATCACGATGATCCTGTCGGCATTGCGCAACTCTTTCTCTCGGAGCGCATGTACCAGCACATATGCCGCGCCATGCAGAAAAAGCCGGAATATGTTCGCCTCAAACCGCGGACACGAAGTACGATCCGAATGAAGAGCGTTCTTGTGATCCTTGATAAAATTCTCCATCCTGCCGCGTGCACAATATGATTCATCGGACATGAGCGTAAGCGGGCGTTTGTCAGGCGAACGATTAATCGTTTTGAAAATAAATAGACTACCCCGCAGCAAGCTGCGGGGTATCGAAAAAACACATCAACGATCCGTCAGGGTCAGCGCGCCAAAGCCAATGGCATGGGCGTCTCGTCGAGCGACCGGGTGGTTATCCGGCCATCCGGCGAATACAATGTCACCATTGATTTGTCAAGCGAAGCGACCTTCGTGGATAGACCATGGCGGTCATCCATGAAATAGGAACTCGTCGCCGGATCGTACCGCAGTGAGAACTCTCTGCTTGGAGCAGCGCCATCAAGCCTATCGACGGTAATGGCATTATTGCCCATCGTGACCTTGACCGTTTTGCCGTTCGATGTCACCACCTTTTCAAGGTTTTGCGGGCCGGTGAATGCCATGGGATTTTTTCCGCTCCAGAATTCTATGGTATTAAGAACGACGAAATCGACGAACAGGGTCGCGTCATACACCGGCAGAATACCCAGCACCCATAGAATGGCGGTATTTACATACTTATTGTCGGTCGCCTTTTCGTTCCAACTATAGAGCTTGGTGGTCAGTGAAAAGGAACCGATGCAACCGCCGACGGCAATGCTTGACGCCACAACAACCGCAATGAAAGCGCGCTTCATAAAACCTCCATGTAATGGATAGAATATGAGAAAAAATGGTGAAATAACTTCCGAGAACTTCTAAATATTGTTTTTTCGTCCTGCCGTGCCACGACCTCAACCCTGAAACTCACTACCTATATCTGCCAATTGGGACAACGACTCAAAAACAAAGGGGAAAGAGCGGAAAAAATGACGGCGCTTCTTTCCCCCTTGTATTCCATCGGTCACTTACTCAATATTGAAAATTCGATCCGACGATTAGCCGCGCGGTCGGCTGCCGTGCTGTTGCTCTGCACGGGATGGGTATCTCCCAGGCCCGCCGTCTCGATCCGGCTTCCGTCCACACCTTTTGATACGAGGTACTCCTTCACGCTCGCAGCACGAGCCTCCGAAAGTTTTTGGTTCAATTCGGAAGCTCCGACGTTGTCCGTGTGACCCTCGATCCGGATACGCAGTGACTTATACTCATTAAGCGTCGATACGGCCTGATCAAGGATTGTAAACGAACTCGGCAGAATAGTCGCGGCGCCTAAATTGAAATTGATTCCCTTCATAGTTCTGGTGAACTGTGCCACCACTGCCGCAGTTGGCACCGGTGCGTGAGCTGGCGCAGGATTCACCGTGATCGTCAGCGCATAAGTCACCGAACCAACACCATTTTTTAGCGTCACCTTATAGGATTCTTCCGACATGGCCGTCGCCGGTATACCGGATATTTCACCCGTGCCCGCATTGATCGACAAACCATCAGGAAGCTTCGGAGAAACAGTAAACGTGTCGGTCGCCGGATAACCTGACGTAAATGTTGGAGCATTACCCGTAATCGCGCTGCCAACCGTATACTTCGCCGGATTAACCATATATGCGGTCAACGTCGGTGCAGCCGGCGCAGGGTTCACCGTGATCGTCAATGCATAGGTTGGAGCCTTTCCAACACTATTGTTCAGTGTTACCGTGTATGTCGCCTCATTGGTTACGGCCGTCGGCGTACCGGAGATCACACCGGTATTTTCATCAATCGACAACCCGCCGGGCAGCGCCGGTGACACCGTGAACGTACCCGCGGGGATACCTGCCTTATAGGTCGGCGTATTGTTCGTTATCGCACTACCCACCGTATAGGTCACCTGACTGCCCGTGTATGCTGTCAGGGTCGGTTCCGCCTGCTTTTTCCCGCCGCCCAGGTAAAAGTCGATTCCACCGGTCAGTTCGAGATTTTGGCCATACCCGAAAGAAGAATAGTCCTCGACCAGGTAATCGCGGAGTTCGACACGAAGTGCGATTTTAGGCGTTATAAGTCCTCGGGCTCCGATTGTTACATGCGCCGAACCGTCGAAGTCGCTGCCGAGGTCGCCATCGTTCAGACACTGAAACGCGCTGGCGCCGACCCCGACAAACGGACTGAAGTCGCTGCGCAGGAATTGATAATACAGGTCAATGTCTCCCTTTAATGCGGTGTTGTACACGCCGGCAGTTGATTTAAGAGGAAGGTATCCTCCGCCAAGTTCGCCGATAAGCTGAGGCGAGAAATGGTAACCTAAGCGCAATCCCATCACCGCCGACGACTGCGGGTTTAAGGGGTTTGGGGTGTAAAATACCGGTGGGTTATTTCCGAGACTCCATTCCCAGAGTTTATCCATATAGCCGCCGTAGATGCCAAGGTATACCCCATGGTCAGGGAATTGAGTCCACGCCGTTGACGGCAAAGCCATCGCTCCCGCCATTGCAATCCCTATTGTCCACAACACCTTAGAGTGTGACATTATATCAGCTCCTTCCCTTGAAAATATTGATATTTCATAGAGGGCTGCATGTAACGCCAGCTTGTCCCTCTTTGCAATCGTTGGAACACCTATTAGTAAAGACTATGACAGTAAAGCCCAACCGGAACCTTCAGATAAGGCATAAACAGGTTACCCTCAACGGCTATAGTACCAAAATCTCAAAAATCAGTTTCATCTTTTTTCTTCCCCCTTTCTTTCCCTGCCCTCTTTTTCTGACATTTATCGCAAATTCCGGAAACGTCCAAGTGATGATTGGTAACGATAAAATCGATTTTTGCGGCTGCAATTTGAAAGACGGTGGAAACATTCCTTGGCAGTTTTAAATCGGTCATAGTGCCGCAGTCTTCACACGTTATATGATAGTGAAGGATCGTGCAGGCATCAAAACGATTGTGAGAGGAGGCGGCGCGGCTCGCCGCATAAGATGGATGTCGGTAAAGGGGCGGTAATTTTTTAATGAGGCCCTGTTCGCAAAGAACATTCAGATTTCGATATACCGTTCCTTGGCTCAGTCGCGGCATCTTTCGTTTGAGGCAATTATAGATCCATTCCACCGTAGGATGAAGTTTCGTTCCCTTTAAAATCTCAAAAATTGCCTGCCGTTGCATGGTGTTTCGGGTGTTCATTGGTTATCCTATTGATAATAATTCCTAATATCGATAATATAATTCATTTTTAAAATGGCGTCAACAAGTTTTTTTGAGAGCATAGTACTGTTACTAAGAGCTTATCCATAAATAATATTGACATTGAGGTTGGCATTTATCATATTTAGTGCATGGATGAAAACGCGTCGAAACGGCTGTATTCATGGGATATTTCTGATGAATTTTGGGAAAAGGTTGAGCCATACATACCCAAGAAACAGAGGAACCGGAAACGGAAGTATATACGCGACCCCGGAGGAGGAAGGAAGCCAATTCCTCCAAGAAAGGTGCTTGAAGGCATTGTATACGTATTGCGCACGGGAATACAATGGAAAGCTGCGCCCAAAGAGCGTTTTGGCAGCGCAAGTGCGCTCCACCGATATTTTCTTGAATGGCAGGCTGCCGGATTATTTGAAAAACTTTGGAAAGCAGGCCTTGCCGAGTACGATGAGATGGAAGGAATCGCCTGGAGATGGCAAAGTATTGATGGTTCAATGAACAAGGCACCACTGGCAATTGAGGAGGTGGGGCCAAATCCCACAGATCGGGGAAAAAAAAGGAACCAAGCGAAGCGTTCTCGTAGACGGCCGTGGAATCCCACTGTCGATCATCGTCAGCGGAGCCCAGACTCACGACATGAAATTACTTCCTGAAACGTTGAACAACATTGTGGTAAAGCGTCCGAAAACGAAGCAATGGCGAACGCATCATTTGTGTGCTGATAAAGGATACAGCGGTGAACCTGCGTTGAAAGAATGCTTGAATCGACGCTACATTCCGCATATCAAACAGCGGGGTGAGGAAATCGAAATGAAACGCAAAAATCCGAAGTATAAAGCCCGCCGGTGGGTGGTCGAGCGATGTCATTCATGGCTTAATCGATATCGGAAATTGCTGGTCCGTTTTGAAAAATTAGCTCGTAGTTATGAAGGACTTATTCAACTCGCCTGTGCGATGATATGTTTCAGACAAACAACTTTTATTTATGGATAAGCTCTAAGCAGTTCATAAGTTATGGCATTAATTTAGGGGCGTTTTTCAAGAAAAGTTTTCATATTCCGCCTTCGTGAGTTCAAATAAAAAATCTTCCGGGAAACGATAGATATTCCGGCGCACCGCTCGTTTCAACTGACTTGTTTCGACGTCATACAGCTCCGCGAGGTCCCGGTCGAGCATGACTTTCTTGCCCCGTATGACGTGTATCTTGTTTTCGATCACTTCCTGAGCAACGATTCCCGCCATGTGAGTTCCCTTCTGATTGGTCATAAATAGTTTCTGCAATGCGTCGGGTCAAATTTATTCAGAGCACCCGAAAATGAAGCCCGCTATTCCAACAGCGCTGTTTTCCCCTCACACCGTCTCGAACTGCAATT
>CAWJXL010000026.1:0-43324 GCA_963846695.1 uncultured Fibrobacterota bacterium
GATGTATTGCTAAAACATGCCGGGGTCGGCAGGTTCCGAGAATCGAGGATAGTTCTGCCGAAGCAAGGATATCTGCTTGAAAATAGTCGCACTCCCGGCAGGCAGTTGACTCCTGCCGGTCGATACCCGCAACCGCCCATCCCTGCGAGGCGAGGTGCTTTGCAAGGAAAGTGCCGACAAAGCCGTTAATGCCGGTAATAAAAGCGCAGTGTAAAGATGCCATGGACAGGAAAAAATAGCTTTTGCAGGAAATGGCCGCTCGATTTACCTACCGACGGAGATGCGGCCGGCACACCCTTGAGCGGGCGGGTTTTGCGTCACGGCTCTGATCAGTACAATATTATCATTTAACCCCTACCAGTCTCCCGTACTTTTTCAAGCGTCTCCATGGCTATCACACGCGCCTTGGCGGCCCCTTGAGTCCTGATGCGGGAAACGCACGCCGGGGTCTTTCGCAAGTTCTTCCCTTTTCTCCCTGAATGGTTTGAAGTACTCCCACAGAACCGCAAAGAGCTCCTTCTTCGCATCGCCATATCCATAGCCGCCGGCACGAAACCTTTCAGCCATGAGCGCCGCCTGCGCCGGGTCGGCGAATAATCGGTAGAGAGTGACGATGATGCTTTTATCCGGATTCTTTGGCGCTTCGACCGGCGTCGGATCGGTAACGATGCTCATGATCCTTTTTCGAATGGTTTTTTCCTCACCAAAGATTTCAATCGTATTTCCATACGATTTGGACATTTTCTGTCCATCAATGCCGGGAATAACCGCCAGCGACTCGGTAATCTCAGGTTCCGGAATCGCAAAAATCTCACCATAGGTGCTGTTGAAACGAAGCGCAATGTCGCGTGTTACCTCCACATGTTGCTTCTGGTCCCGGCCAACCGGGACAAGGTTACTCCGGTAGAGCAGGATATCCGCCGCCATGAGAACGGGATAGGAGAAAAGGCCATGATTGGGAGGAGTATCCTTTGCCACGGCATCCTTGTAGGCATGGCAACGTTCGAGAAGACCCATCGCCGTTACATTGCTTAGATACCAGGTAAGCTCCGTCACTTCGGGAACATCGGACTGCACCCAGAATACCGAGCGGTCGGGATCGATGCCAAGAGCCAGGAGATCAAGAATGGCCTCTCGCGTGTACCCCGCCATTTTTTTGCCGTCAAACATGCTGGTAAGGCCGTGCATATTAGCTATAAAGCAGAAGAGTTCCCCTCTCGACTGCGACGCAACCATGGGTTTGATCATGCCCAGATAATTGCCGATGTGAATAGTGCCCGAAGGTTTGATGCCGGACAAAATACGCATGGAGATGAACGTATCCTTTCTGCCGCGGAAAACATGCTTTTACCGATAATCGGTCAGGGAGCCGTTTTCAGATGTTTGAACCATCCCGATTCGGAGATCACTACCATTTTTAACAAGGTTAAAAAATATGATGAGCAGGTTTCATTCACAAGAACCGTTCTCTGTTTCGAAGCACGCCGTCTGAAATTTGCCTCGATGTCTCGCACAACATAAATTAAGATCAATGGTATACCGTGCCCGGCGGAAGAACTTATACATAGTGTTTTTCGATTAAGGAATAATCATTCAAAGTTCCAAGGTTACACAAGTCAGAAGAGGAGTGTATTGTGAACAGAGAAAAATTCCGTACTATTTTTAAGATGGCGGCTTTTGGCGCGTTGTCGGCGGGATTCTGTTTTTTTTCCATCCAGGCCGCGACTTTTTCTCCTCAAAATTCCTACCGGACGACGATCAATTTCGACCGGGGCTGGTTGTACGACAGCACGAATAATGCGGCTTTTTCAGCCGCTTCCTACCCGGCGGATTCCGCCTGGAGCAAGGTCTGTCATTCCCCATGCGAACATATATGTCAAACACATGTACGAAAATGCGGGCAATACCAGCAGCACCTACGGCAGCGGCGCCGCATGGGAGTTCATTTCCTGGTATCGCAAGCATTATACGCCGCCGGCTTCCTACAACGGCCTTCGCTTCCTGCTCCAGTTCGAGGGCGTGGCGACCGTTTGTTCGGTCTATGTAAATGGTACAAAGGTGGGCAGCCACGCGGGCGCCTACACCCCCTTTACCGTCGATATTACCAGCAAGATCACTACCGGCCAGGACAATGTCATTGCGGTCGAATGCAATTCGCTGTATCAGTCGGAAGTTCCTCCCGAGGGCGGCCACATCGATTACGGCGTATTCGGCGGCATCGTGCGGAACGTATATCTCGTCGTCGCAGATCCGTTGTATACCGAGTACAATTTCGTTTACATGCCGAATTGTTCCACGGCCAATTGCACACAAAACGGCATCGTGACCTCGCAGGCAAAAATCCAGAATGCCTCGACGGTATCGAAGAAATGCACGGTCATTACCTCGATAGTCGACCATTCGAATACCGTGGTGGCGACCGGCACCGCGACCGGTACCATCACCGCAAACGACAGCGCCGTGCTCACCACCAAGCTGAGCCAGATCGCCGCCCTGCACCAGTGGTCCGTCGACACCCCGTATCTCTATGCGGTTTACACGCAGGTCATGGACAGTACCGCCTATGTCGATCAGTTCAACGATACCACCGGCTTCAGGTCGATCTACTTCGGCAATAAAACCGCGGCAAGCTGCGCCTTCTACCTGAACGGGAAGCTGCTCAAGCTCGAGGGTCTCGACCGCCACGAAACGTTCCCGTTTTTCGGCAGAGCGGCCGCTCCCCGGCTCCAGAAGCACGATGCCGACATCCTGAAAGGCCTGGGATGCAACTGTGTCCGATGCTCGCACTACCCGCAGGCGCCGGATTTCATCAAGGAGTGCGACAAGGTAGGTATCATGTTGATCGAAGAAATTCCGGGATGGCAGTATCTCGGCGACGCGACGTGGGATAACAATTTATTTCAAGCCTTGAAGGAAATGATTACCCGTGACAGGAACCGCCCGTCGGTCATCAGCTGGGGGGTGCGAGTCAATGAATCCGGTGATAATAACACACTCTATCTCGGCACGAACGACACCGCCCGCTCAATGGATCCCTCACGGCCAACCTATGGCCCGCGGATAAGCTCCGCATCTACTGCCGATTATCTGGAAGACATCTGGGCTCGCACCTCCGGCTCCGGGAGTGCCTCGGGGCCGTTCCCATGGTTCACCGTTGAGAGCGCCGATGGGGATTATCCCTGGAGCTGGTACCCTGACGATACTTTTTTAAACGGGAGTAGTGCGAGTGTAAACGAGAATATCAGCGCCCAGAGCGGCGGCTATACCAACCAATATCAGTGCGGCGAGCTTGGATGGTGCGCCTTTGACTATGAATCGCCGCATCCCCATGCCTGGGAACTCTCCGGGTACCCGGGGCTGGGAGCACGGGGAGCAAACTCCTATGTCCTCAGCAGCGGATGCGAAGACCAGTTCCGCATTCCAAAACTCTCTTCTTATGTTTATGAGTCGCAGCGTAACCCCGCCATCACGGGTAACCCTGCCATCGCCGGTTACCCCGGCAACCCTGTCATGTATGGTCCGATGGTCTTCATTGCCAGCGATTGGCTTCCCACCTCGCCGACCACGGTCACGGTTTTCAGCAACTGCGACTCGGTTCAGCTTTACCTGAACGGGACCTCGGAGGGCACAAAAAAGGGAACCGATGGGACCGGTCTGCCCCATCCTGCCTTCCAGTGGGGGCCATTGACCTATTCTTCTGGTACGTTGAAGGCGGTGGGATATTATGGCGGGATCCGGGTCGACTCGACCCAGATCAACAGCACCACCGCTCCTGTCAAGCTGGTGCTGACGCCCGACACCAGTACGATTTTTGACGGCGGCGACATGACAAGAGTTCTCGTCTCCCTGGTCGATTCCTCAGGAAGATTTGTACGGTCGAGGGCCGACTCCATCAGTATGTCGGCCAGCGGCGCGGGACTGTTCATCGGCGAGGCGAGATCGGCCCTTGAAGGCGGCCAGTTTGCTTTCTATGTCAAGTCGGAGGACGGCGTGGCCGGGGCAATTGCCTGCCAGGCAAGCGTCATCGGGAACACCACCATTACGCCGGGAAGTACGACGGTCAACGTGGTATTGGCATCGACGACCACCGGGGTCAAGAGTATGCCGGGCGGTTCGATCGCCCGGCTTGCATCGCAATCGGAGAAAATGTTCAAGACCGTCACGGGCAACAAGTTCCTGGTACCGGCTCTTGCAGGGAAGAACGCCCTCATGTCGGTCTATGATCTTGCCGGAAAGCTTCTCTATCGGAAGGCGGTCTCGCCGATGCAGAGGATCGATCTCGCGAAGGCGTTCGGCGCCTCCTCGGCAGCCTTTATCGTGAAGTTTGAAAGCAGGCCGTCAGCGCAATAAGCGGATGCATCCCGGATTTGCTACGGTTGGAGCAGGGACACGGGTTCCTTGCCAAGCGTCTGACATTGTTCGAACGGCGCATAAAAAAAGGGCTCCTTACGGAGACCCTTTTTTCAAATATCGCTGACCGCGGTACTTATTCAACCTTTACCTCAATCGCTTTCGGCTTCGACTCCTCGGTCTTTTTCAGGTTGATTTCAAGGACTCCGTTCGTATACCGCGCCTCGATGTTCGTGCTATCGACATGCGACGGCAGCGAAAAACTTCTCAGAAATTTTCCATACCGCCGTTCGAGATGATAGTACGAATCCTTTTCCGCGGTTTTAAACTCGCTCTTCTTTTCGCCCGAGAGTGAAAGCACCCCGTCCTCGACGCTTACCTTGATTTCCTCCCTGGTCATACCCGGAAGATCCGCCTTGATCAGGTACCCATCGGTTGACTCGGTAATATCAACGCGCGGGTATACCCTTCCGACAAGATCCCCGCCCCTCCAGTCAAGGCCGCCGGACATGAGATCGTTCAGCTCCTCGAACATGGTGGTTATGGGATTCCCTTCATAGCGAATGAGTGACATACCTTCTCCTTTCTTGCAGAGTACTGGTTATAGTTTGTGAATAAATTCTTCCGTCGCTTCCGTCGTATTCAGCAGGATGACGAGGTCAAGGACATCGTCGGCGCTGATGACCGTGCTGCGGTCGGGCCTTCCGCCCATAAACGGTATGTAATCCGGCTTCATCACCTCTTCCAGCCGAACGCTCCTTCTGTCTATTACGTTTTTGCTGTCCATGGTGGACTCCTTTGCTTATTCTTGTCTTTTCAATTCCATTATTACTTTTTCGCAAGAAGCGTGCCAACGACGACCCGTCCATGTTCTACTTCTTTCACGCATGGTTATCGTCCGGTGCCGCATAATGCAACAGAGCCCGGACAAAATGGAACGGCGGCAGTGCTATAGTGAAACAATGGACTTGCCGGAGGGATCCGGAGGCGGCCGGCTTCCCCGCCGCGACATAAAAACATTGATGTATTTTCCTCCAAGTATCGGCGGCACACTCAGGTCAATGCACCAACCATCCAGGGTAGTAGTGTTGTTCGTGATTCGGGATCCGACCTTGAATTCGACATGTCGGGTTAGGATTCCGGGTATGTATTCAGGAGCGTAGCGTGCTACTCGCAATCCTGGCCGGACCAAGTTTGGCGACGCACCTCCTCTGTGTCCTCGCATGTGCGGTTTTTTTCGGTGATTTCTGCGCAACGCTTGTTACCGTACTCTATCAGCGATCGTGGTATGCGCGTTTCATCCGGCCGAAACTTCCGCAGAACTTCACACCGCGTTGCGCCATTATCGTCCCCTGCAAGGGTGCGAACATCAACCTGCAATCCAATCTTGAAAGTTTTTTTAATCTCGATTATCCCGATTATGAGGTCATTTTTGTTACCGAGAATCGGTACGATGCCGCAATGCCCGTTATTGAAAGGGTCATCAACGGCCGGTCGAACGGTCAGGCGCTGGCGGCAGGGCTTTCCTCGGCTTGTGCCCAGAAAAATCACAACCTCCTCGCCGGAGTTGCCATCGCGCACCATGCGGAAGTGTACGTGTTCGCCGACTCCGATGTCCATCCCCTGCCAAAGTGGCTCCGCGAGCTTATCCTGCCTCTCGGCAATGCAAAAACGTCGGTGGTAACCGGGTTTCGCTGGCTGCACGTAAAAAACGGCACTCCCGGTGAATGGATGCACGCCTATGCAAACATTTTCATCTACGTCACCTTCTCATGCGCCTTTTTCCTCGGCGGCATCGGGTTGTGGGGCGGCTCCATGGCAATCCGACGCCGTGAATTTGAAAATCTCCGGGTGGCAGAAAAATGGTCGCGGGCAGTGGTGGATGACCTGAGTCTTTCGCAGCTCATCCATGAAAAAGGACTCAAGGGCGTCCTGGTGCCGTCGTGCATGGCGCATTCGGACGATCTATTTCAAAATGTCAATGGCGCACTTCGCTGGTTCGAGCGCCAGATCATGTTCCTCAAGGTGTATTTTAAACCGATCTGGGTTTTCATTGCTCTTCCCATCGTTCTCGCCGGAGCGATGCTCATGGCTCTTCTGCCCGTCGCCGTGCTGCTCGGTCATTTCAGCGTAAGGGGCTTTTTCGCAAGCGGCGGCGGCGCGGCGCTCCTGTTCTATTTCGGCGAACTGGTCACCGTATCGATGTACCCGCTTATGGGTCCCATGCCGAAATTCCATCGTTTCCTCATATTACAGCCGTTTCTCCGCACACTGCAGGCGGTGGTTTACTTCCGCACATATTTGACGAATACAATCACCTGGGCGGGAGTTCGGTACCGGCTCAATTTTTTCGGCGATGTGTCGAAGGTCGAGCGTCCGACTCATTTGTAACACTCTACCGGGAGCATCCATGTCATTGCGATGTGCGGTACTGGCCTCGGGTCAGGGCAGTAATTTCCAGGCTCTTCTTGATCGAAAATCAAGCGGCGACCTGCACGTTGATTTTGTCCTTTTCATCGGCAACAACAGCGATGCCGGCGCCTTTGCTAAGGCGCGCAGGCATTCGATACCCGCACTCCTCCTCGCACCTTCCCATTTCGCCTCGGAGGCGGCGTACACGGCGCGGTTTCTCGAAGCGCTGCGCCGGTACCGGGTCGAGCTCATCGTGCTCGCCGGGTACCTGAAAAAATTGCCCGTGCCGGTGGTGCGGGCCTACAATCGCCGCATTGTCAATATCCATCCGGCGCTTTTGCCCGCCTTCGGCGGCAAGGGGATGTACGGCTCCCATGTTCACGAAACGGTTATCGATTACGGCGCAAAACTCTCCGGCATCACGGTCCACTTTGTCGACGAGGAGTACGACCATGGTCCCATCATCCTGCAGCGGGCCGTCGAAGTGCTTGACAGCGACGACCCGCACTCCCTGGCGGAACGGATTCTCAAGGTGGAGCATGCGAACTACTGGAAGGCGATCGAGGCCATTGCCGCGGGGAGCATCAGCATTGAAGGCCGGCGGGTGAATGGGGTTAATGGGTTGGAGAGTGACAAGGGTAACAGAGAATGAACCGCCCGAAAAAAGATAAAAATGCCGTGACCGCTGCCCTCTACGATTTTGACCGGGCGGTGCGGAGCGAATGCCGCGGTGCCATCATCGGAATCGATGAGGTCGGCCGCGGACCGCTGGCCGGACCGGTCATGGCAGCCGCAGTCATCCTTGACCCAGGTACCATCATCTCCGGCATCAATGACTCGAAGAAACTGTCCGCGGAGGCGCGGGAGCGCTGTTACGGCCGTATTGCCGCTGAAGCCATTGCGTATGCGGTAGGATCGGCATCGGTCGAAGAGATCGAGGATCTGAATATCCTTCAGGCGACATTTCGGGCCATGCAACGGGCACTCGACGCGATTTCCCAGCCCTGGGCCATGGCTTTGGTCGACGGAAACCAGCTTATTCCCACCATCCCGCACGAGCGCCAGAGGACCATGATTCGGGGAGATGCGCAGAGCGCGAGCATCGCAGCAGCGTCGATCATCGCCAAGGTCACGCGCGACCGTCTCATGAAAGACTATCATAAGCGGTTTCCCATGTACGATTTTTCATGCAATAAAGGATACGGCACCGCACTGCACCGGATGCGCATCAGCGAACATGGTTTATGCGCGATACACCGCCGCTCCTTCTGTGAAGGCCTTATTGCGCAGACGAGACTGGTACTTTAAAAAAAGTGACAAAGTTACAGAGTAACAAAGTTAATTAAAATTTCTATCCTCAGGATTCATTTTCGATCCACTCCATTGAAATGACCGGAAGGAGATAGGTGATATGGCCGAAATTTGGCCATTTAAAGGGTATCGATATGCGATTAAAAATCCGGAGGATTTAGGCTCCCTCATCTCCCCACCCTACGATATGCTGGATGAGGCGACAATCGACCGCCTCTATAGGAAGAACGACCTCAATGCGGTACGAATCGATCAAAACCGGCCCGAGAGCGCCGATAACGCAAATATCGACCGCTATTCCCACGCGGCCGCACTCTTCGCCGAGTGGTCGGCAGAGAGGCTCGTCAGACAGGAGACGAAACCCTCCCTCTATGTTTATGAGCAGCAGTTCGAAGCGGAACAGGAGGGGGGCAGGAAGCGAATCGAGCGAACGGGAATAATTTCTCTTGTAAAACTGGTCGATTTCAGGGATGGCAAAGGCGCGGTGCTGCCCCACGAATATACGCTCTCCGGCCCCAAGGTCGACCGCTACGAACACCTGTCGGCAACGCGGCTCAATGTAGGCCAAATCTTCGGTCTTCTTGACGATGAGACCGGCGAAATCTTCAGACTCATCCGGTCGATGAAAAACAACGCGCCGGTGGGGACGGGCATTGACGCCGACGGGGTGGGCCACGCTCTGTACCTTTGCAGCGATCCTGGAATCATCGGCAGATTTCAGGAGGCGGCCAGGGACAGCACCATCCTCATCGCCGACGGTCACCATCGCTACGAGACCGCCCTGAAATTCTATCGCGATCAGGGGTGCGATCCCGCATTCGGCGGGGTCATGATGACCCTCGTATCGACCGCGGACCCGGGGCTTGTCATTCGGTCATTTCACCGCCTGATCCGGAAAAACGCCGGCAATCGCGCCATCGATTTCAGGCATGAGTTGTCACGGTACTTTACCCTGACCAATCTCGGTGCCGCGGATCGTGCCGTTATCGACTCTTTTTTGCGGGGCGATCACCCTGCAACGATGCTCTTCGTCGACAGCGGCTCAAAAACAGTCTTCGCCTGTTCATTGAACGCCTATGGAGAAACGTTCCTTCAGGAAACCATGCGGGATCGGTCAGCCGATTGGCGTCATCTCGACATGTCGATAATCAATGCCGTCGCCGTCGGCGGCGTTCTCGGCCTCCCGCTCGACGGCAAGGTCCTCCATGAAACCGTCGAGTACATGAATGACATCGGAACCGCCCTCGGCCGAAGCATTGACGAATCGGTATTTCACGGCGGGTTCTTCATAAAGCCGGTCAGGCTCGATGCCATTCATCGAATCGTGGCGGGCGGCGAACGCATGCCGCAAAAATCGACGAATTTCTTTCCCAAGCTCTATTCGGGACTCGTATTCCACCGGCTGGGAAAGGCATGAAGAAATCCACGATTATTCAGCTTTCGGCAGGCGTTATCCTTGCGGGAGGAAGCCTGTTTTTCTTTTTCCATGGTGTGAAACCGATTGATCTCTGGAAGCATCTTAGCTCAACTCCTCCCTGGATCATTGGCGCGGTTTTCGGGTTTACCATGCTCACGCTCCTGCTTCGCAGCATCCGCTGGGGACTGATCCTTCCCGCTTCGAAAGGCAACCGGAAAGGGCTCTTCGGCCTGCTCATGATCGGCTTCATGGTGAATAATTTCCTCCCCGCCCGGCTCGGCGAGGTTACCCGCGTCCTCTTTTTATGGAAACGGAATGGTTTTACCATCGCGGAGAGCGCCGGCTCGGTGATACTCGAACGCATCCTCGATTCTATCGTCTACCTCTCCTTCTTCTTCATTCCCATACTCTGGATTCCGCGGCTGCGACCGGAATTGGTCCTTGCTATTCCCGTCGGCTGCGGCACCTCGGCGGTGGTCCTGGCACTGCTTTGTTATGCGCTGTTTCCCTCGGCGACCAAATGCTTCTGCAAATTTTTGCCGAAGTATCTTCCTGCGGGCGTGCAAGCCAAGGCGGCGGGTATCGGAAAGGAGCTGGTTTCAAATCTCGAATGGATCTTTTCACCCGGTAAATGCCTGGTGATGATAGCGCTATCAATCATGATCATTGCCTGCTACGCCGGCATGATGATCCTCCTTGTGCATGAACCCGGCTTCGGCATCCTGCCCGGCATGTTCGGTGCGGCATGGGGCGCCATCGGCGCGGCTATCCCGTTCTCGCCGGGGTATGTGGGAACGCTGCATGCCGCCTTGAAAACAGGCTTGGGATTGATCGGCATTGAAAAGACAAAAGCAAGCAGCGTGGCGGTGCTCTACCATGGCATCGGCTATCTCACCGTAACCATAGCCGGGCTCTACTTCTTCCTCCGCATGGGTATTTCGTTCAAGGAGATCGGGCGTGCGAAGGAGGAGCTGAAAAAAGAGGAGTCGGCGGCGGACTGATCGGAGCTGAATTTATTTTTCTTTCGATGCCTATGCTTGAAATAACCGGCGATATCGAGCTTGCGGAACGCCTGTCGGCGACCGTGAAGGCCATAAAAACCGAACTCGCGAAAAAAATTGTGGGTCAGCAGGAGGTTATCGACGACCTGTTGGCATGCTTCCTTGCGGGCGGACACTGTCTTCTCATCGGCGTCCCCGGCCTTGCCAAGACCATGCTCGTGCAGAGCCTCGCGAAATGTCTCGACCTTGCCTTCAACCGTATCCAGTTCACGCCCGACCTGATGCCATCCGACATCACCGGCAGCGAGATCCTCATCGACGACCGCGTGACGGGGCGGCGAGACTTCCGTTTTATCAAGGGGCCGATTTTCCATAACATCGTGCTTGCCGATGAAATCAACCGAACCCCGCCCAAGACTCAATCCGCCCTCCTGCAGGCCATGCAGGAGCGTGAGGTCACCTCTTCGGGCGTCACCTACGAGCTTCCGGCGCCCTTCTGGATCCTCGCGACCCAGAACCCGATCGAACAGGAGGGAACCTATCCCCTGCCCGAGGCGCAGCAGGACCGGTTCATGTTCTCCATCGAGGTCGGCTACCCTGACCGAGAGTCCGAACTCGCCATCGTGCGGGCGACGACCTCGCCGCAATCGGTTGAGCTCAAGCCGGTCGTTTCCGTGGAGGAGATCCGTGCATTTCGCGACCTGGTGTGGCGGGTTCCGGTCGCCGAATCGATCATCGCCGCCGCGGTCACCTTGTCACGCGCAAGCCGTGCTTCCACGAAAGAGTGCCCGGAATCGATATCCAAGCATATTTTATGGGGCGCAGGACCGCGCGCTTCGCAGTTCCTGGTGCTCGCGGCAAAGGCGTACGCGCTGCTCGATCACCGGCCGACACCGACTCTTGCCGATATCCTGCGAGCGGCATATCCGGTGTTGCGGCACCGGCTCGTTCGGTCATTCCATGCGGAGGTCGAGAATATTTCCGCTAATGACATCATCGGGACGCTCATCGAAACCACGATAAAATGCTAGGAAAGCGCATTATGCATTTTCAGAAAACTTATATGATTTTAATGCTATTATATTCATTGTCATTATGTCAAACCACAGTCTTTATTGCTTCTCAACCTCCTAATGCCGATGTTTATATTGATGGCAAGTTTATTGGAAAATCTTATACTGATCTGATTGTTACACCCGGAACCCATACAATAAAGCTTGTGAAAGGCGATGTAGAGGTAACGAAGCAGATAACTTTTCATCAAGGCAAAAATCCGACAAACTTTATCTCTATCAACAATTCAAACTCTAATTCATCTATTGGTGATCCTGATATAGCGAGAAAAGATTCAATGAATCTCGCTCTTCATTTGGAGGATTCACCGCATCTTGCTCTTCATTTAGAGGATTCGCTTAAACATTATGATTCGATCTTCCAATTGAAGAGGAATCCTGCGTTATTTAGACTTGAGACAGGCCTTTTGAGAGAAATCCCAAGCGTTAGCGGAAAAGGAATAATACGACTTCTTAAAGATGACATCTTATATTTTCAAGAAGATAAAAATGATTGGGCAAGAGTTAAATATCAATTGCTTAACATGGACTCAACAAACACTTATCCATTTGTTGATGGTTGGGTATTAAAGAGTTCTATCAAATTAGATTCAGCAATAAAAGATACTTTTTCTAACGAAGTTCATAGAGGAAGAGATTATGTGAGAAATCATTATAATTTAGTAAGTCAATTTAAAAATAGTTTATTAAAAGGATGGGTATCACTGGGTATGAGTGCTGAAATGGTGCAAGCTGTTTATGGTGAACCAAATAGTATAAATCGTACTGTAGGTAGCTGGGGTGTTCATGAACAATGGGTATATGATAGAGTATATTTTTATTTTGAAAATGGCATACTTACGAGTTGGCAAGATTAAGGTGCGATGACTTTCTAAGACTTTGTATAGCTGGCTTTCAAAGTCTAAAATATATGTGGAGCAAGTCAAAAGACTTATCATTTATGAAATATCAAAAGCCTAAGTGTTGGATTTTAAAAACTACTGGTGGGGGTTTTTTGAAAAATGACGAGTGGGATAAATTTATTGCTGAAAATGTTGTCGCTGTTGGTTGGCGTCATTTGATGGTCAATCCAAGAAAATACAGAAGTAAAGATGAATATAAAGCATATTTGAAAACAAAATATCCAAGTGATAATTCTCATGCCGCAAATATAACATATAATTTTTCACATATTCCACCTCACGATCTAATAATTATTGCAAGGGGTTATAAACCCTTTCAGAAAAAACCTGTGCGTATTTATGGCATTGCGGAGGCAGGCACCTTTAAAATTGACGAAAAATCAGATTGGTGGAAATTCAAACGAAAAACTCACATATTTCCTTTGCGGGACGACTTCGTTATACCTCAGCCTGAAATGGTTAAAATATTTAAAAGAAAATCCCTTCTTCAAACATTGCACGGCCCCTTTCCCTTTTCCAATTTTGATCGATTTTGCAAAGCTATTAAATGTATTTATAAATTATCGTCAAAAGGCTTAATTTGTAAACCATCTAATGAACCTTCTCCTCATTCAAAACGTTCATTTTTCCTTGATGAATTAGATACAGAGCCTCTTTCAGAAGGGACTCGTAAGAATATTGCCATTGACAGGTATGAACGCAATCCAGTAGCAAGAAATGAATGTTTAAAACATTATGGTTTTCATTGTCAGGTTTGTGGTAACCTTTTATCTGATATTTATGGCATCACAGGCGAGGAAGTTATCCAGGTTCATCATCTTAAGCCAGTATATAAAAGCAAAGGCAAACGTATCATAAATCCTATAAGTGACCTAAAACCCGTTTGCCCGAATTGCCATGTAATAATTCATACGCACAAACCACCGTTAAGTATTCGAAAAGTAAAAAGTATAATTAATGAAAACAAGAAATGAAAATAGCCACCGCCGAAAGATAAAGGCTGTCAAATCGGGCAAACAGCATAAAAAGATATTTTTCACCCTCCTTACTGCGCAGCATATAGAAATGGGGAGCCGCGGCACTCAGAGTTCATCCAGTCATAGCTTCGCCTCTTCATAGATTCAGCTATAGAATAGGAATCATCCATGGACCAGTCGCTCCTTCAATCGCTCCTCGCCAGTGTCGCCAATCATTCGCTTTCCGTATCCGAAGCGCTCGAGCGCCTCAAGCATCTTCCCTTCGAAAATCTCGGTTTTGCCACCGTCGATCACCACCGTGCCATGCGCAAGGGCTACCCGGAGGCGATTTTCTGTCAGAATAAAACTCCCGAACAGGTGGTGGCCATTGCAGAAGCCCAGATCAATCATCACGTGACCGTGCTGGGCACCCGTGCAAGCAGGGAGATCCTCGATGCGGTCAAGGCCGGAATTCCGGATGCGGAGATCGATGAGACGGCCCGTTGTTTCTGGAAAAAATCCGCGGGCTGGAAGAAAAAGGAGACCTCGAAACCAATCGTCATCTGCTCGGCAGGCACCGCAGATCGGCCCGTGGTGGCCGAGGCGCAGCGAACCGCGGAAATTCTCGGGCACACGCCGGTCATGGTCAACGATGTCGGCGTCGCCGGGATCCACCGGCTGTTCAGCCACCGTGACACGCTTCTCAATGCGGGGGTGATTCTCGCAATTGCCGGAATGGAAGGGGCACTGCCGTCGGTCATCGCGGGCTATGTTTCCTGCCCGGTCATCGGCGTCCCGACCTCGGTCGGCTATGGGGTCCATCTGGGCGGGCTTGTTCCGCTTTTCGCCATGCTCAACTCCTGCGCCACGGGGCTGACGGTCGTCAATATCGACAACGGCTTCGGCGCGGCATGCGCGGCGGCGGGGATTTTAGCCGCGACATAAGCCGCCCCCGATCAGTTTCCGCACTTTCGAGTCTGAAACGCTTGCTCCCGGCGCTCGATGGTTCGTTACCATGCGTTTTTCTGTGGGATTAACAGGGGCTATTATCCGTGCACATCATCACCGGAATCAATTCAGCCATACGGGTCACCTTTCTTCTGATGGCCCCCTATCTGCTTCTCGGAATGCTTTTAGCCGGAATGCTGCATGTGCTGGTTTCGCGCAGTTTTGTGTTCAACCATCTTGGGAAAAAAGGCTTCTGGTCGGTTGTAAAGGCTACGCTGATCGGGGTGCCGTTGCCGTTATGCTCGTGCGGCGTACTGCCGCTTGCCGTGTCGTTCAGAAAAAGCGGCGCCTCAAAGGGGGCGACCACCGCGTTCCTTATTTCAACGCCGCAAACAGGTATCGACAGCATCCTCGCCACCGGTGGAATGCTCGGATTACCCTTTGCGATTTTTCGCCCCATTGCGGCATTCGTGATGGGAATCGCCGGCGGGGTGATCGCGGACGTTTTCAGCGATGCCGAAAAACCGCATGACGTCCCTGGAAACGACTCTTCCACCGGGTGCGCTCTCTGTCCCGCAACCGTGATCCACCGGCATTCCGTGATGGAAAAGATTTCCGGAATGCTGAAATATGCGTTGCGCGACTTCCCGGACGATATAACCATCCACTTGATTATCGGAATTATCATTGCTGGGCTCATTTCCTATTGTATTCCCGGCGACCTGTTCAGCCGCTACCTTAAAAACGATTTCCTGGCCATGCTCGTGATGATCGTCATCGGCGCTCCCTTATACATCTGCGCCACAGCATCGATTCCCATCGCCGCGGCGCTCATGCTGAAAGGGGCTTCCGCGGGCGCGGCGTTCGTGTTTCTCACGGTCGGTCCGGCGACCAATGCCGCCGCGCTCATTCTCATCGCGCATGCGCTTGGTAAAAAAATCGCGGGCTTATACCTTATGACGATTATTATACTATCCATCATTGCCGGGTATATCCTGAATTTTATTTTCTCCATTACAAAGTATTCGTTTCCCCGGTTTGCTCATCATCACCATCATATGGAATCCTTCGGTTTCTGGACGCTTTCAATCGGCCTTTTTTTTCTGACGGTGCTTTTGATGTCATTATATCGGACACACCTGAAACCCATGACCCTCAGAATCAAAAACAAACTGACCATGCGTGATCAGGCGAATTCCGCATCGTACCGGCTGACGATCAGCGGCATGAGTTGCCGGAAGTGCTCCGAAAAGATCAGGACCGCCGTTCTTTCCGTTGCGGGGGTCTCTGCCGTCAAAATCGATCTTGACGCAAAGACCGCAACGGTGGAAGGATCCGCGGATATTTCCGGAGTGCGGGAGGCAATTGTCAGGGCGGGGTATGGCGTCGATGAAATAAAGAAAAATGTTGTAATGCAAAAAAATAGAAAATCAGCATGAATAATATGCAGGATCCACGCGCAAAACAGAAATTTGACCGAAATGCGGTCTGCGACCGCTGCTTTCGCCCGAAGGACAAGTGTTTCTGCGGCAAGGTAACCGCCCTCGATAACCGGATCAACATCGTCATCCTCCAACATCCTCAGGAACAGTTCAAAGCGCTCAACTCCGCCCGGCTCGCCCAGATGCTGCTGAAAAACAGCCGGATCTTCGTGGGCCTCTCATGGCCGAATTTTAAAAAGGTCGCAGGACCCCGGGAGAATCCTTCGGAATGGGGGGTACTGTATCTCAAACCCGAGGAAGGGGGGCATGAGGGTCGCTCTTCAGCTCCCGTTACCGTCCTTAACCGTAAAAAACAGCCTCTCGAAGACACCGCCTTCCTGCGTGGAATCATCGCCCTGGACGGCACATGGAAGCAGTCAAAAGCGCTCTGGTGGCGAAATGCATGGCTCCTGAAGCTCAACCGCATCACCCTTAACCCCGATCACCGTTCGCTGCGGCCGCAGGTAAAGAGCGAGGGGTTGTCGACCATCGAGGCGCTATCGTTCATTCTGGAACATCTCGGGGAAAGAAAAGAAATCGGGGAGGCGCTTATTAAATTTTATAACGAATTGATCATTGGCAAATTTGAATAGTTCATGGTATAACGGCACACGGACGGTTTGATAATTTTACCCTCGTTTAAACCCCGTTCGAACCCCGTTTTTTGACCGTTTAAACGCCATGAAAATCTACTTTTTGGGAACCTTTCTATTCTGCAAATATCAACGTCCTATCCTTGAAATTCTCCGTTGAAGCGCGGGTCGCAGGCATTCCTTTCCCTTCATCCTTCCTTTTCAATCCACCCGCATCCCGCCCTTGCGCCGCACTGAGATTACGTACCGCAGGATGAGCGAGTTCCGTTGCCGGTTGTAATTTTTCCGCCGCTCGGCCGGAAGATCGGCGACCTTTGCCGGAACAAATCCGAGCTGAGAGAACCAGTCCGAGGTCTGGGTGGTCAGGACGAACAATGCCTCTAAGTTTCTTTGCCGCCGCCTCCTCGATGAAGTAGGAGACCATGCGGCGACCGATGCCAAGATTCGTGTAGGTGTCATCAACCACGATGCCGGCGATTTCGCCCTGCCGATCCGGAAAAACGTGCAGCGCAGCACAGGCATGCACCGTGCCGTCGACCTCATACACCGCATAATCTGCCAGCCGCTCTTCAAGGTCGCTTTCGGTCCGCGGCACAAGCGTCCCTTCGTCGATGGCAGGCTGCATTACCCGCAGCACCTCAGGAATATCGGCGATGACCATGGGCCGGATATTGTCATGGCGGTCGGCATAGATCATGGTGCCGAAGCCGCGATTCGAGAAGATCTCCTTGAGCAGCATGCCTTCGACCCGGCCGTCGATCACATGCACCCGCTGAACGCCGCTCGTGCAGGCGCGATAGGCGTGGCCAACGAGGTCAAGCTGTTCATCGTACCGTTTGGTGACGTTCAGGTCCAGAAAGGCGCCTGCCTGGGCGGTTTTAAGCTGAGAGACGACGCCGTCGCTGGTGAGGTAAACATCGTCGGGTATCTTATAGGCGCCGGCCATGATGCCGAGCCGGTCAAGGATAAAGAACAGCTTCGGCGCATTCATCTCCACGCTCACGGCGAAGGCGATCTCGTTCGAGGAACAGTTATACGGCTTGCCCGTGGCGCTCCAGCCGATGGTGGGAATAATGGGAATCAGGCCGTCGAGGACCACCTTGCGCAGGATATCGACCTGCACTTTCTCCACGAGCCCGGAACTCTGGAAATCGATGCCCCCGCGCACGCCGATCCCCTTGGCGCGCACCCAGTTGCCGATCACGCCGTGGGCCCCGTTCTCGGCCAGCATGGTGATGATCTTATTCGAAACGTCAAAGGCGGCCATCTTGATAAGCGGGATAGCGTCGGGAGGAGATACCCGCACTCCGGCCACGCTCGAACATTTGATATGATAGGTATGAAGGACCTGGTCGATCCGCTCCCGCGCGCCCGGCACGAGGATGACGTTGATCCCCATCCGATGCAGCAGCACCACGTCCCGTATGAGAAGTGGAAAGACCGGGTGCTCAATGAGCGTGCTCTCGATCTTGATGACGAACAGGCAGCCCTTGAACTGATTGATATAGCCGAACGCCTGCCGGATGACTTCCACCTGTTCCTTCAGAATCATTTTATCCATTTTATATCAATCCTTTGAGGACTTTTTCCCGGCCAGCACGGGCCGGAGCGTCTCCCTCACCGAACGCAGCGAAGTGTACGAATGTATCGAGTAATACTGGTACCACCCGCAGTTGCGGTCGCAGCCGCGCATGAGCCGACGCGCCTCCGCCGCCTGGTCGGTTTTGAGCCACTCCGATAAATGGACCGTCCGCAGGTCGGGGCCTTTCCGGTTAAGAATATGGCAGGGGTAATAGAGACGGCCGTCGGGCGCGATTATCACGGTGGCCGACGAGCAGCGCCCCTTGCGCCAGGCATCGAAGTAGCCAATGGGCGTATGGATCGTGTCCGGGAAGCGGATACGCAGCTCGCGGAGCTTCCGTTCGAGCGCTCCCATATCCGGCACCACATCGTCGGCGCCATCCATGTGCGAAGCGGGGATCACCACGATATTCGCGCCGAGCGCGTGGCAGCGCTCTACCTTGGCATCGAGTTTTTCGACGGTATCAACCGTAACCACGGTCTGCACCGACACCTGGAGCGGCAGTTTCACCAGCCGCGTCAATGCGTCGAACAGTTCGAGGTTATCGTGCCCCTCATCGATCGAGACATGCAGGAAATCGATACAACGCGCATATTCGCTCAGGGGGTAGTCGAGCAGGTTTCGGACGCTCGTGGTAAAGAGCAGGTAGAAGGAGCATTCGCGCCGGGCGTATTCGAGCAGTTCGCCGATGTCCCTGCGCAGGAGCGGTTCCCCGCCTTCAAAACTCGTCATGAGCACCGACGATCGCGAAAGATTGCGCAGGATCGCCTTTATGTCCTCGGTCGGCAGGTTCCGCGGCCGGCTCCTGTTTCACGTTACAGAACGCGCAGCCGAAATGGCACCGCGAGGTCACCTTGAACGAGGCGTAAAAGGGATTCACCGCCTCGCGCTTCCAAGTATTTTCGATGAGGCCTTTTATGGTCGGGAGGTAGGCGGTAAGTGGTAAGCGGCGCATGATGAGGAGAAAATACTTTAGAGCGGTGAAATCAGGCGGAATATCGGCTCCCGAATTGTAGATTTAAACGGTCTTCGAAGGGCGTTTAAAGAGGCTTAGAAGAGAGGGGTAATTTCGTACCATCCGACGAAAAATTCCGTACCAACCGCGCCTCTTAAAAAACAGATATCATATTTGTCTATACAGTCTTCCGAAGCTTTCGTAAAGTATCTGAAAGCGAGGTCGTTACATCGTAATTTACCCCGAGGGCATTAAAATGTTTGCGCCCGCAGTCGATCTTTTTTTGCTCTTTGCCGCGTAGGGCTTCATCCGCCGTCGCTGCCTTGGTTTCCCTAACCAGATAGAGCTTCGGCGTTCCATTTTCGAGCATAATAGCCCAATCGGGGTTATACGGCCCGAGCGGCGTATCCACTTTGAACCATGAGGGAAGTTTCACGAAGAATTTTACCGCTTCATTTTCGTCTAGACTCCGGGCGAAATTTTCCTCAACCGTCGATTGGTACTCGATGAAATCAAACGGCGTTTTCTTACCGTTTCGTACACGGTAAAGGTTATCGAGATAACGGGTCAGCGTTTGCTCAGCTTCAGTTTCGAGACGGCGCATCTCCCAGAACTGCCCGGTAAGCTTCTGGTACTCGATACCTTTTAGCATAAGGTCGTGTAATGACCGTGAAATTGCGTCTACGGCCAGAGAGATAAACGCCTGCGGATTAACCTTCATCTCTTCCGCCCGACCGGATTCGATGATTATCCGTGCAAGCGTATGCCGGGTGAGTTCGGTTTCGTTTTGCAGATACGAAAGAACATCAGGAAGAAACCCCGATGCGCCGACGACATAGCCATATTCATAAAGTGCTGCCTCGGCGGCAACAACTCCGGCCTGTGTGACCGATACTTCCCGTTTTCCCACGTTGATATACAACGGTTGAACCGTCGGTAGATTCCTAAGCCGCAATGCCGCATCCTTCACCAACTCGGCAGTATCGAAATTAACGCGATAACGGGTGCGCTGGCTCACTTTTTCCCATAGTGTCTTGAACTCCGGGTCGAGCAATACCTGCTTGCAAAGTTTCACCTCCTGCCGTTTTCGTGCATTGACGACGCGTGTTTGGAAAATGTAACGATTCAGAGTATCGATAATTTGTGGACGAAGTTCCTTGAATTGTTCCGGCAGGTCAAGGTCAAAGGCCGGGTTCTTCGGATCGTAGAAATCCTGGATTTTTCCTTGATCGTTCAAATAACCCTTCTGCCGCAGGTGCTCCCATAAAACGCGCGAAACGTCCTGACCAAGTTGAACGGTTTTGCCATCACGTTCCAAGGAAATGGCTGCGAAGGCTTCGACCGGCGCCTGGCCGAATCGTATATGGCAATCTTCCTCATATTCGGTTTGCAACTGTTCTGCAAAGGATTTATAGGATTCGTTGGCGATGACGGTAAGCCGGTTTACCTGTTCGTCGTGCACCCGTTCGCCGTGCTGATTGACCGGCAGGCGAAGACCCCGGCCGATCTCCTGTCGCTTGCGCGTTACCGAGCGAGTCTCGTTGAGCGTACATAGCTGGAAAACATTCGGGTTGTCCCACCCTTCGCGCAAGGCGGAATGCGAGAAGATAAATCGCAAGGGTTCATCGAAGGAGAGCAGTCGCTCCTTATCGCGCATGATAAGCTCATAGGTTGCATCGTCGTCACGTGTTGCACCCGAGGTATCGCGGTAGCCGCCTTTCCGGTCTTCTGAGAAGTAGCCGTTGTGGATTGTTTCTATCGGGTCGGCAATGATGCCTCGGTATACCGGTTTTGCTGTAAGCTCGCGAAAGGCCGTTTCAAACCATTTTCCGATTTTACCGAGCGACCAGGAGCCGTCTTCATTATAAACCCGGTAATTTGCCACGCGGTCGATGAAGAACAATGAAAGCACTTTAATACCGCGTGGCCGGAGCCGCTTCTCCTTCTCAAGGTGCTCGCGTACCGTCTCGTATACCTGCACTTGCATGACTTCGTCATCGAGAGCGCCTATTGCTTGTCCGACAAAGACCTGCTTTCCATTGCTGAATTCTATGTACTGGTTTCCTGTGGCAAAATTAATCCCTTCCACGATGAATCCGTCCCGGTACTCCTGTCTCTCACCGGATCGCACGAAAAGGTCTGTTTTTCGGGCGACGGTCACTTTTTTCTGTGATACCGAAGCGCTGGTGCCGACATTAATTTCAACCTGGGCATTCGCTTTTTTTGCATCGACTTTGAGCAAACGCACGTAAGAGTCATTGACATTTTCATCTTCGATTATACTTGATACTTCGATCCGCTTTACGAGCTTCTGATCAAGCGATTCGATGGGGCCAAGCCTGTAAAGCTTCTGCGGGCTGTCGTAGGTCGCCGAGTAGCGTAAGGTGCAAAGCGGTTCAAGACGCTCGATTGCTGCCGCGGAGGCCTCACCTTCGACCTTCTGCGGTTCGTCGATGATGACGATAGGCCGGGCCGCTTGCAGAAAGTCTATCGGCCGGTGTCCGGTAAGTTTATCCTGTTCGATGTAAATGACATTCGCTGTGCCCTTCCTTGTTTCATCGGCAGTTTCCTTTATATCCCGCTGGAATGCCTGAATATTGATGACCATGATCTGCAAGCTGTTTGCCTTGGCGAACGCCCATAACCGTCCCAGTTGCCTGCTGTCATAGACGAAATGGTCGAAAGGCGTGCCATAGAGAGCGGCGAAGTGTTCCCGCATGGTGGCAATGCTGTGCAGTACGCCCTCACGAATTGGAATGCTCGGCACCACAATGACGAACTTCCGGAAACCATAGTTTTTGTTGAGTTCAAAGACGGTGCGCAAGTAAACGTACGTCTTGCCGGTGCCCGTCTCCATTTCGATTGAAAAATGATTCCCGTCAAGTTGCGAAGCCTTGGCAATACCGTTTTGTTCCTGCACCCGTTGCAGATTGGCGAATATCTCCCTATCCCCCAGCGTCAGGCGATTCCCGAAACCGAGTTCGGTTTGCATGAGATCACCGGTATTGAAACTTACGGAGTAACTTGAATCGGCCAATGGCTGGCCTTCGAAGATGCCCAAGACTGCATCGATGGCCATGCGCTGAAATGGAAGGCCCGCGTCAAATTTGAGCTTCATTTCCGACATATCATACCACCTTGAAGGCAATGGTGGTCTCTTTGCTCCGCTCCCGGGTCTTTATGGTTTGTACCGCATTTACCTTGAGCTGGTCGTTGTGCATGAACCCCGCTTCGAGACAGACAATCTGTTCCGGATTACGTTCGACCATTGCCTCGATGACCTCAAGCGTGAGCGCACGGTCGAGACAGACAAGAAGTGTCCCTTCAGCGACAGAGTAGACCGTTTTCCGGGCAAGGGAGAGCTTTTCAACAGGCATACTAAGATCTTTGCCGGATTTAAGCATGATCTCGGCGAGGATGTCGTTTTCATTTCTGCCGTCAAGTACATTGTCGGCAAAGGCATTGAGTTGTTCCGTCACCGACCTTACTTGGGCCGGATCGCCGACCCACGGCTTGAAATTGCTGGTCGTGAGCTTATAGGCACGGAAACCGAGGTCGAGCGGACCGTGTCCGTCAAGGTCTAGTTTGCCTTCTCGCTCCTGCGCTATGGCCTTGGCAGCTCTTCTAATACGCTCGCGGGTAATGGCGGAGATGGTGGGATATTCGTCTTCGGCAGGTTCAGGAAGCTGCACGAGGATGAAACGTCGATTGCCGCCGTCCTCGGCGTTAAGCTTCATGACGGCGTGGGCGGTAGTGCCGGAACCGGCAAAGAAGTCAAGGATGATACCTGAGTCCTTACTTGAAATATGTGTTATTTTGCGCACTAATTCTGATGGTTTGGGAAATTCAAATACATTTTTTCCGAAGATTGCCATTAATTCATTGCTACCAGTTTTTGTCGTTATCCCATCAATTATTGACTTCGGATGAATAGTTCCTTTCTCTTTCTCATATTGAAGCACTCCATTACTTTTAAAAAAGAATCGAACAACCTTTTGACCTTTTTGGTCGATAACAGTTTCGCCTTCTATCCATGCTTCAATCATGTCTTTCATGGTCCAAGCAGCGGCTAATATTACATCATTTGTTAATTTGCCATCGCTTGCTTGAAATATTCCTTGAATAACTTTTATTGGTTCACCTTCTCCAAATTCTTTCGGAAATATCTTATCGTCGCTCTCAAAATCCATACCTGCTGGAAATTTTATCTGGGAAATTGGGTTTTTTCCTGAAGGCCGCTTTATTGCACGTTCTGTAATGTTTTCCTTGCCTTCGTAAGAAAAAAGCGGATATTTATCTTTTGCTTTGGCAAAACAAACAATATATTCATGCTCGTTTGTAAAATGCGCTGCTGCTGTTCTTCCGTTTTTCCAGATTAGCTGTGCTACAAAATTCTCTTCACCAAAAACTTCATTGCATAGCTTCCGTAAATTGCTTACTTCGTTATCATCGATACTTATAAATATTGCTCCATCTTCATCTAGAAGATTCCTTGCCAGAAACAGCCTAGGATACATCATGTTCAGCCACTTCGAGTGATATCGTCCGTCGCTTTCGGTGTTCGTCGAAAGTTTCACACCTTCGCCGTCAACTTGACCTGAATATTTCAAGTAATCCTGCAATCCTTCCCGGTAGTTGTCCGGGTAGATGAACTCGTTGCCAGTGTTGTACGGCGGGTCGATGTAGATCATCTTGACCTTGCCGTAGTAGCTCTTCTGCAGGAGCTTGAGAACTTCGAGGTTTTCGCCCTCGATTATGAGGTTCTGTGACCCGCCAAGATCATGGCCGGTATTTTTTTTCTTTACTGGAGTACCGGCAGGTGCTACGCTCTCTCCCGGCATCGGCAGCAGTGTGCCGACTGAGGGTTGTTGAATGATCTTGATGCACTCTGCCTTGCCGGGCCAGGTGAGGCCGAAGCGCTCTTTGCCGGGATCGACCCAATCGCCAAGGCTGCGCCGCAGTGAATCAAAATCGACCTTGCCCTCACGGAAAACTTCCGGGAAATCTCTACAAAGCCGTGCAAGGCGGTTGTCGATGATGGATATGGACGCAAGGTCCAGTCGGTCGGGCTGGCTGGTATTCTTATCGGGGTTGTTCTTTTTCATGGCCGTCCTGTTGCGGAGACCGGCCAAGGCAAAAAAAGAGGCGCGGACCCCAAATCTGTGTCTCCTCCGAGGTACTAGCATACCCGTTACGGAAACAACAAGACCCAGAGCCGCGCCCTTTCGGGCGCGCTCACGTGAGTCTCGCTTCCGTAACTCTGAAAAGTGCTAGTTTTCGGAGGAAACGATTCTGCGCGTTAACGCAAATGTTATGTAGTTAAAGTGTTAGTTTATTTAAAAATCCTTCCGTTGAGTTCGACAGATAAAATAGTATTATCCGGCAGTGTTCGGTTAAAATTGCCGGTATATTGATTCCCTCCTTCCCCCCCCCGCTCCGTTCCTCCTCCCCGCAATTTATTTTTTCCCTTCACTCAATCCCCCATGCTATCGGAGCCTCATCCATGCCCCTCTCCGCCGGTATCATTGGCCTTCCCAATGTCGGTAAATCCACCCTCTTCAACGCCCTCTGCTCGGGCAAGGCGGCCGTGGAGAACTACCCCTTCTGCACCATCGACCCGAACCACGGCATGGTAGCCGTTCCCGACGACCGGCTGAGAAGAATTGCGGCGCACATCGATACGGCCAGGATCGTCCCGGCATTCCTCGAACTCATCGACATCGCGGGCCTTGTCAAAGGAGCGTCGCGGGGCGCCGGGCTCGGCAACCAGTTCCTCGGGCACATCAAGGATGTCGATGCGGTGGTCCACGTGGTGCGCTGCTTCGAGGACGGCGACGTGGTGCATGTGGACGGTTCCGTCGATCCGCTGCGCGATGCGGCCACGGTCGAAACCGAGCTTCTGCTCAAGGACCTCGAAACCGCGACAAACGGCGTCGAACGGGTCGCGAAAGCCGCCAAGTCGGGAGAAAAGGAGTTGAAAGTCAGGCTTGAGCTTTACGAGAGGGTTCGCGACGGTCTGGGGAGAGGGATTCCGGCCCGCGAAATAGCTGTTCACGAAGATGCGCTCAAGGCGATAGCCGAGATGTGCCTGATAACGGCCAAGCCCATGCTCTTCGTGGGCAACGTGTCGGAAGCCGATCTCGCGCCCGCCTCGGAATCGCCGCATGTCAAATCGCTGCGGGAATTTTCGGCCGGGCGAGGTATCCCCTTTGTCCCGATCTGCGCCCGGATCGAGGCGGAGCTCAATGAATTAGCCGAGGAGGAACGCGGCGAATTTCTCGCCTCACTCGGCCTTGCGGAGAGCGGTCTTTCACGGCTTGCCCGGGAGATCTATGCGCTCCTCGGACTGGAAAGTTTCTTCACCTGGAACGAGAAGGAACTCCATGCCTGGACCCTGACAAAAGGATCGACCGCCCCGCAGGCTGCGGGCGCCATTCACTCCGACTTCGAGAAGGGATTTGTCCGGGGCGACGTTTATTCGGTCGGGGATCTTGAGACCTTCCACACCGAAGCGGCATTGCGGGCCGCGGGGAAGATACGTTCCGAAGGGCGGGACTATGTTGTGAAAGACGGAGAAATTCTGTTCTTTAAATTTACAGCTTGACAGACTAGATACGCCTTCCGTACATGATCCTCTGGCTTTTCATAAAAAGGGGCGATTGACCTCAATCGCCCCTGAAACTCGGCATGACCTCGTTACCGCCGCTACCGGGTAATGGTTATTGCCACATCGCGCAACAACCCACCCGCCTTGAATCGCAGCAGATATCTTCCCGAAGGGAGTATCGCCTCGTTGAGCGGGAGACGGTGGCTTCCCGCGGCCTGCACCTCCCCGATGCTGAGCGCTTTCTTGCCGAGAATATCGAAGAGCGTGATCTCCACCCGCGCCTGCACCTTCAGGCAATAGGACAGCGCGCCGTGGGCAAAGCTGACGAAGGCGGATTGCATTTCATCGGCAACGGTCGGAAGCACGGCGGTGGTAGTGGTGAACGATCGGATGGCGGACCATGCGCTGGTCCCTCCCGCATTGTCGGCATTGACCCGCCAGTAGTGAACCGATCCCGAACTATTGATAAATGCAGCGGTCAACGCCGTTCCACTCTCGTTGAGAACGGTGGTCGTAAAGGTCGAAATCGTCGAAACTTGCACCGTATAGGTTGCAGCGCCGGTAACCGTTCCCCAGACCAGGGTGACGGTTGCGTTCGGGGCAAATCCTGCGCCATCGCCGGGTGAGGTCAACGTCGGCGCGAGGGGAACGGCCGGTACGGTGACGAAGCTCCATACACTCGACCAGGCTCCGACGCCGCCGGCGTTGGTTGCATTGACCCGCCAGTAGTAGGTGGAACCGGTGGCGAGGCCGGTAACGCTTCCCGATGTTCCGGTGAGACCCGCCTGATTGGAAACCGTCGTGGCAAAGGTGGATGCCGGCGAGACCTGCAGCGTATAGGAGAGAGCGCCGGTGGCCGAGCCCCAGTTCATGGTCAGCGAAGTCGGTTGGTTGATGGCGCCATTTGCCGGTGAAGAGAGCACGACGACGACCGTGGAAGGAATCGTGGCAAAACTCCACACCGTCGACCACGCGCTCGTGCCGGCGCCGTTGGCTGCATTTGCCCGCCAGTAGTAGGTAGCGCCATATGAAAGGTTACCGACCGCTGTCGATGTCGCGGCCAGGCCGGTCAGACTCGAAATCGTCGAGGCAAAGGTCGAAACCGTGGACACCTGCACTCCGTAGGATGCCGCACCCGTCACCGCGCCCCATGAAAGGGTCAGTGATGTTGCCTGACCAATCGCGCCGTTTGCAGGCGTGGCCAGCGCGGGCGCACCAGGAGCGGAGAGGGTAGTAAAATCCCAGATGCTTGACCAGACGCTTGTTCCCGCGCCGTTGGTCGCATTTGCCCGCCAGTAGTAGGTGGTGCCCGTTGCAAGGCCGCCGACCGCTGTCGATGCCGCGGCCAGGCCGGTCAGACTCGAAATCGTCGAGGCAAAGGTCGAAACCGTGGAAACCTGTACCCCGTAGGATGCCGCACCCGTCACCGCTCCCCATGAAAGGGTCAGTGATGTTGCCTGACCAGTCGCGCCGTTTGCGGGCGCGGCAAGCGTGGGCGCACCAAGAGCGGAGAGTGTAGTAAAATCCCAGATGCTTGACCAGACGCTTGTTCCCGCACCGTTGGTCGCATTTGCCCGCCAGTAGTAGGTGGTGCCCGTTGCAAGGCCGCCGACCGCTGTCGATGCCGCGGCCAGGCCGGTCAGACTCGAAATCGTCGAGGCAAAGGTCGAAACCGTGGAAACCTGCACTCCGTAGGATGCCGCCCCCGTCACCGCTCCCCATGAAAGGGTCAGTGATGTTGCCTGACCAGTCGCGCCGTTTGCTGGCGTGGCAAGCGTGGGCGCAGCCGGAGTGGAGAGGGTAGTAAAATCCCAGATGCTTGACCAGACGCTTGTTCCTGCACCGTTGGCCGCATTTGCCCGCCAGTAGTAGGTAGCGTCATATGAAAGGCCGCCGACCGCTGTCGATGCCGCGGCCAAGCCGGTCAGACTCGAAATCGTCGAGGCAAAGGTCGAAACCGTGGAAACCTGTACCCCGTAGGATGCCGCCCCCGTCACCGCTCCCCATGAAAGGGTCAATGATGTTGCCTGACCAGTCGCGCCGTTTGCTGGCGCGGAAAGCGCGGGTGCAGCCGGAGCGGAGAGGGTAGTAAAATCCCAGATGCTTGACCAGACGCTTGTTCCCGCACCGTTGGTCGCATTCGCCCGCCAGTAGTAGGTAGCGTCATATGAAAGGCCGCCGACCGCTGTCGATGCCGCGGCCAGGCCGGTCAGACTCGAAATCGTCGAGGCAAAGGTCGAAACCGTGGAAACCTGTACCCCGTAGGATGCCGCCCCCGTCACCGCTCCCCATGAAAGGGTCAATGATGTTGCCTGACCGGTCGCGCCGTTCGTCGGCGTTGAGAGGGTCGGGGCGGCGGGGGGAACAACGGCTACAATGGTCGTGAAGCTCCACACGCTCGACCATGCGCTCGTCCCGGCGGTATTGGTCGCATTCGCCCGCCAGTAATAGGTGGCGCCGTTGGCGAGTCCGCCGACCGCCGCAGAGGTCGCAACGAGACCGGTCTGGTTTGATACCGTTGACGCGAAGGTCGATATTGTCGAAACCTGCGCCGCGTAGGTTGTCGCACCGGTTGAGGTTGACCAGCTCACGGTGAGTGCGGTTGCCAGGCCGGTTGCACCGTTCGTCGGCGATGAGAGGGTCGGAGCGGCGGGGGGAACAACGGCCGCAATGGTCGTGAATCTCCAGACGCCCGACCATGCGCTCGTCCCTGCCGTGTTAGCCGCATTTGCCCGCCAGTAATAGATGGTACTGTTGCTAAGTCCGCTGACCGCTCTCGCCGTTCCGGTGATGCCGGTCTGGCCTGAAACGGTGGTCCCAAAGGTCGAAACCGTCGAAACCTGCATCCCGTAGGAGGCTGCGCCGCTTAATGCCGCCCAACTGAAGGTGAGGGAAGTGGCAAGGTTCGTGGCGCCGTTGGTCGGCGAGGAGAGCGCCGGCGCCGCCGGAGCCGAAAGCCCGGAAAGACTTTTAAGCATTGAAATGCCGTTAAAGACATAGAGAGAATCGGAAGAGGTCGGCGTTGTGAAGACGTTCGTGTCAGGGGGATAGAAAACCGAGGTTGCGGGCATTTCACCAGCTGCAGTGTCCCACACCCTGAACCGCATTACCTCTCCCGTCCCCATGCCATCGACGGTCGATACCTCGCTGTTCTGGCCCCAGACGGTTATCCCGGAAGACTGGCTGCTGTCCCATACGGTTGCACCGTAGCAGTTGCCGTTTGTATCGAAAACGGCGATCTCGTCACCCTTGTGCATCGGCAAACCATTGATGGCGGGGTGAATCGCCGTATCGACGATCACGGTCATGCTGCTCCCGGTGCTGCTGTCCGCAAGTTTGAAATGTGCGGCGGAAGCGCTCCCCGCCAGAACCGACAGAAACATGATACCCGACGACCAGCGTTTGAAGGATAATGCAGACACGTGAGCCTCCTTTTCTTTTTTCATGCTCGTTCCCCTCTGCCGAGTTGCGCCGTCACGGACTATGTACCTATCTGAGGTCAATAAGTTTCACTCGCTTATCAAAACCGTTCGCCTTCATCCTGAGGATGTAGATGCTCGATTCCGAGACGCTGCCGCCCGCGGGTCTGCCGTTCCAGGAAACGGCGTAACTGCCCGCCGCGTACCGGCCCTTGATGAGGCTCTGCACGAGACATCCCTTCATATCGTAAACGCCGATTTCCACCTCCTGGTCGGCTGCGCCGCCTGTCGCTGGAACATCGAACACGATGCGAACGCTTCCACGGAAGGGGTTCGGGTAAACCCGAGAGAGGTCAAAAGACGAAATGCTAGCATCCGAGGGAACGGCAAGCGATGCGATGAGAATCTTATTGACCCCATAAGTCAGTTCGCCGCCGCTCGTTACCGCGAGAGGGTACTCGTTGCGGCCGTCCCATAACCGGAAGGAGATTGTTTCGGAAAGTTCGCAGCCGTCTTTGGCCCTGGTCATCGGGTCTTTTCCCCATATCGCAAAGGCAATCAGCCCATTGACCACGGTTCCTGCGCCGACCAGGTTCCCCTTCGTATCGAAGGCGCCGACTTCGCATTTGTCGGCAGCGACGCGCCCGGCGATAACGATATGTCGCGAAATAAACGAGGCGTTGTTGCCGGTTATGCGGTGTTTCGCATAATGCAGTGGCTCCGGCAGGCTGAGAAGCGCCTTAAAACCGGCGACACGCTTCGCCGCACTCGAGGGATAGGTGAGGATCGCGGCGGCGCTCGTGTAAATCCAGTACCCTTCGCCGACGACCATCGAGTCGATCGTATTGACTCCGACGGAAGGAATATACTGATCGCCCGCGTTATCCTTGACAAGAACGACTTGGGAAACGATCCCCGCAAGCGCCGTTGTGACGGGCATATTTACCTGCGGCAGGTAGGCGATGATGCTCCAAGCCGCGGAATCCAGCGAAATCGGAGACAGGGCGACGTTGACCGGCCCGCCCGTCAATCGCATGGTGTCGGTCGAATCGTCATAGATCTGGTATCCCATGCCGGTTCGGATGGTGTCGAACTGGTCGATGCCATCCGACGGGATGTACTGTTGGCCGCTTGCGCTCTTAACCAGTATGAATCCTTTGAGACCCTTGAAAACGCCGCCGGTCGTTGAATCGGTCGGATGAATGTTGAGAGACTTCATATTCCAGCCGGCGACAAGCGGGATGACAAGATTCACCCCGGTGGAAAAACTCCAGACGCCCGACCAGGAGCTTGTCCCGCCGGCATTGGTCGCATTTGCCCGCCAATAGTAGGTGAGGTTAAGCGACAGCCCGCCGAGCGCGAACGAGGTTGCCGTCACTCCCCCTTGGCTCAAAACGGTCGTGGCAAACGTCGAAGCGGTTGCAACCTGCAAAGCGTACGATGCCGCGCCGCTTACCGCTCCCCAGCTCACGGTGAGTGAGGTCGCCTGGCCGGTTGCCGCGTTTGCCGGGAGTGCAAGTGTCGGCGCTGCCGGCGCGCCCACAATGGTAGTGAAACTCCAGACGCCCGACCACACTCCCGTGCCGCCCGCGTTGCTGGCATTTGCTCGCCAGTAATAGGTCGTACTGCTGCCAAGGCCGCTGACCGCGGCTGAAGGTGCCGACAGACCGTTCTGGCTCGATATTGTTGACACAAAAGTCGAACCCGTCGATACCTGGACGCCGTAGGATGACGCCGTGCTTACCGTGCCCCACGAAAGCGTCAGGGCATTTGAGAGACCGGTTGCTCCGTTTGTAGGCGAGGCCAGCACCGGAGCGGAAGGCGCCGCAATCACCGTCATAAAGCTCCAGGCGCCCGACCAGGCGCTCGTGCCGCCTACATTAGTCGCGTTCACTTCCCAGTAATAGGCGGTGCTGTTCCTCAGACCGCTCAGCGAAGCGGATACCCCCGTGATGCCGGTCTGGCTCGAAACCGTCGACGCGAAGGTCGAAACGGTTGACACCAGAACGCTGTACGATGCCGCACCCGTTACCGCTCCCCAGCTCAGGGCAAGCGAAGTCGCTTGGCCGCTCGCGCCGTTTGTCGGCGAGGCAAGGGTCGGCGGCACGGGCGCCGCCGCTATCGTCGTAAAATTCCAGACACTCGACCAGGCGCTGGAACCGCCCGCATTCGTCGCATTGGCCCGCCAATAATAGGTTATGCCGTTGGATAAACCGTTCACCGGGGCGGATGCCGCGGCAAGGCCGCTCTGATTCGATACCGTGGACGCAAAGGTCGAAACGGTTGACAGTTGCACACCGTAGGACGCGGCGTTCGTCACCGTGCCCCAGTTCAAGGTCAGTGAGGTCGCCTGGTTCGTCGAACCGCTTGTGGGCGAAGCCAGCGCCGGAGCGGAAGGCGCCGCAATCACCGTCGTAAAGCTCCAGACGCCCGACCAGGCGCTCGTGCCGCCGGCGTTACCGGCATTCGCTCGCCAGTAATAGGTCGTACTGCCGCCAAGGCCGCTGACCGCGGCCGAAGGTGCCGACAGACCGTTCTGGCTCGATATTGTTGACACAAAAGTCGAACCCGTCGATACCTGGACGCCGTAGGATGACGCCGTGCTTACCGTGCCCCACGAAAGCGTCAGGGCATTTGAGAGGCCGGTTGCCCCGTTGGTCGGTGATGACAGAACCGGTGCTCCCGGCGTCGCAATGACGGTCGTGAAGCTCCAGACGCCCGACCAGGCGCTCGTACCGGCAATGTTGGTCGCATTAACATGCCAGTAGTAGGTGGTACTGTTTGAAAGACCGCTTAGCGAAGCGGTTACCCCCGTGATGCCGGTCTGGCTCGAAACCGTCGACGCGAAGGTCGAAACGGTTGACACCAGAACGCTGTACGATGCCGCACCCGTTACCGTTCCCCAGCTCAGGGCAAGCGAAGTCGCCTGGCCGGTGGCGCCGTTTGTCGGCGCGGCAAGGGTCGGCGGCACGGGCGCCGCCACTATCGTCGTAAAATTCCAGACACCCGACCAGGCGCTGGAACCGCCCGCATTCGTCGCATTGGCCCGCCAATAATAGGTTATGCCGTTGGATAAACCGTTCACCGGGGCGGATGCTGCGGCAAGGCCGCTCTGATTCGATACCGTGGACGCAAAGGTCGAAACGGTTGACAGTTGCACACCGTAGGACGCGGCGTTCGTCACCGTACCCCAGGTCAAGGTCAGTGAGGTCGCCTGGTTCGTCGAACCGCTTGTGGGCGAAGCCAGCGTCGGAGCGGAAGGCGCGGCAATCACCGTCGTAAAACTCCAAGCGCCCGACCAGGCGCTCGTGCCGCCGGCATTGGTCGCGTTTACTTCCCAATAATAAACGGTGCTGTTCATTAAGCCGCTTACCGAAGCGGATGCCGCCGTGAGGCCGGTCTGGTTCGATACCGTCGATGTAAAGGTTGAAATGGTCGATACCTGGATACGGTATGATGCCGCACCCGTTACCGTTCCCCAGCTCAGGGCGAGTGAAGTCGCCTGGCCGGTAGCGCCGTTTGTCGGCGAGGCAAGCGCCGGCGCCGCCGGCGCCGCGATGATCGTTGCAAAATGCCATATGCCCGACCAGGCGCTCGTGCCGCCCGCATTGGTCGCATTCGCACGCCAGTAATACGTGGTGCTGTTCGCAAGACCGCTGACCGATGCGGAAGCCGTTGTAAGCCCGACCTGGTCTGAAATCATCGAGACAAAGGTGGAAGAGGTTGCTATCTGAACTTCGTATGATGCCGCGTTTGCCACCGTTCCCCAACTGAGCGAGGGCGAAAGAGTCTGGTTGACCGCACCGTTTGTCGGCGCGGCAAGCGTCGGCGCCGCCGGTACCGCGATGATCGTCGCAAAGCTCCAGACGCCCGACCAGGCGCTTGTGCCCGCGGAGTTGGTTGCGTTTGCCCTCCAGTAATAGGCGGTATTATTTCTGAGCCCGCCGACGGCTCCCGTAGTACCGGTAATGCCGGTCTGGCTTGAAACGGTGGATGCAAAGGTTGAAACGGTTGAAACCTGCATTCCATAGGAGACTGCCCCGCTTGACGCCGCCCAGCTAAGGGTGAGGGTGGTGGCAAGGTTCGTGGCGCCGTTTGTCGGCAGTGAGAGCGCCGGCGCCGCCGGAGCCGAAAGCCCTGAAAGACTCGAAAGATAGGAAATACCGTTAGTGGCGAACGTTGAGTCCGCAGTCGGCGTCCCCAATGGAGAGGCTACCCCCTTGGGATAGAAAACCGCTGTCGCAGCCATTTCAATCTGAGCGGAAGTGTCCCACACCCTGAAACGCATTACCTCTCCCGACCCCATGCCGTCCACGGTTGTAACCTGGCCGTTTTGGCCCCACAGTGTTATCAACTTATTGGCGGTCAGGCTGTCCCAGACGGTTCTGCCGTAGCAGTTACCGTTTGTATCGAAGATGGCGATCTCATCACCCATGCCCATGGGCAACCCATTGATGGTAGGATGGATCGCCGTATCGACAACCACATACATTTGGTTCCCGGTGCTGCTGTCCGCAAGGGTGAAATGCGTCGCGGAGGCGTTCCCCGCCAGAACCGACAGGACAATGACGGCGGATGACCATCGTTTGATAGACAAAGCGGACACGTGAACCTCCTTTACATTTTTCATAATGACTCCCCCCTGCATGTGTGCGCCATCACCGGCTGCACCGCGTCTATTTGAGTTCAATGAGTTTCATTTGTTTATCAAAACCCGCTGCCTTCATCCTGAGGATGTAGATGTTCGATCCCGATGCGCTGCCGCCCGCACGTCTGCCGTTCCAGGAAACAGCGTAACTGCCCGCCGCATAACGGCCCTTGATGAGGCTCGTTACGAGACATCCCTTCATGTCGTAAACGCCGATTTCCACCTCCTGGTCGGCGGCACCGCCTAGTGCGGGAACATCGAACGCGATGTGTGCGTTTCCCCGGAAGGGGTTCGGGTAGACCCGCGGAAGGTTGAAGGACGATATGAGCGCCCGGCCGGGAACGGCCAGCGTTGCGATGAGAATCTTATTGATCCCATAGGTCGGATCGCCGCCGCTGGTTACCGCGAGCGGATATTCCCTGCGGCCGTCCCATAACCTGAAGGAGATCGTTTCGGCAAGGGTGCAGCCGTCTTTATCCTTGGTCATCTGGTCTTTTCCCCAGATTGCAAAGGCGGTCAGCCCGCTCGCCGCCGTTCCGGCCCCGACCAGGTTTCCCTGCGTGTCAAAGGCCCCGATTTCACATTTGTCAGAAACGACGCTCCCCGCGAAATAGACGTGCCGGGCCAGAAAATAGGCCTTGTTGCCGGTTATCCGATGTTTTGCATAATGCCGCGGATCGGACAGGCTGAGAAACGCCTTTCCGCTGGCCGCTCGCTTTGCCGAACCCGTTGGATACGTGAGGGTCGCCGCGGCGCTCGTTACGACATAGTACCCCTCGCCGACGCGCATCGTGTCGATTTCATTGATTCCGAGTGAGGGCCAGTATACGTCGCCCGCATTGTCCGAGGCAAGAATGATCTGGGAAACAATCCCGGCGAGGGCCGTTGCGGGAGGCATATTCACCTGCGGGAGATAGGCGATGATGCTCCAGATCAGGGTCTGCAGCGAAATCGGGGTTGCCGCGACATCGACCGGACTTCCCGTAACCCGGATGGTATCGGTCGAATCGGTGTAGATCTGATATCCCCTGCCGGTCGTAAGGGTGCCGATTTCGTCGATCCCGAGGGTCGGGATATAGACATTGCCGCGTCCGTCGCTGACCAGAAGGAATCCCTTGTAAGCGCCGAAAACGCCGCCGGTCGTTGAATCGGTCGGATGGATGTTGAGAGACTTCATATTCCAACTGGCGACAAGTGGAATGACGAGATGCACGCCGGTGGAAAAGCTCCAGACGCTCGACCAGATGCTTGTCCCGTTGGCATTGGTCGCGTTCGCCTCCCAAAAGTAGGTACGATTGCTTGACAGCCCGGTCGGCGCGAAGGCGGTTGCCGTCAAACCGCTCTGACCCGCTACGGTCGTGGCAAACGTCGAAGCGGTTGCAACCCGTAAGGAATACGATGTCGCGCCGCTTACCGCTCCCCAGCTTACGGTGACTGCGGTCGTCAGGCCGGTTGCGCCGTTTGCCGGCAAGGCAAGCAACGGTGCGGCCGGCGCACCAACGGCGGTGGTGAACCTCCAGGCGCCCGACCAGGCGCTGGCGCTGCCTCCATTGGCCGCATTTGCGCGCCAGTAATACGTCGTGCTGCCACCGAGCCCGCTTACCGCGGCTGACGCGGTTGTCAGGCCGCTCAGGCTCGCAACCGTTGACACGAAGGTGGATCCGGTCGACACCTGGACACCGTAGGATGTCGCGGTAGTTACCGTATGCCACGAGAGCGTCAGGGCATTTGCGAGTCCCGTTGCCCCGTTGGTCGGTGCCGATAGCGTTGGCACCGGAGGCGCTGCAGGCGCCGTTGAAAAGCTCCAGACACTCGACCACGGGCTAGTTCCGAGAGTGTTCGTCGCATTGACCATCCAATAGTATGTATCCTGGTAGGAGAGTCCCGTGACCGCCCTTGAGAGCGTCGTCATGCCGGACTGGCTCAGCACCGTGGATGAAAAAACCGAGGTTGTCGAAACCTGAATGGCATAGGATGCCGCCCCCGCAGCGGTATTCCAAGCCAGCGTCAACACGGTTGGCTGATTGCCGAGGCCGTTTGCGGGCGAAGAGAGGGTAGGCTGGTCGGGAATTGCGAGAGCGGTAAGACTGGAAATCTGACTGTAACCGTCGGCGGTATAGGTGGCGCCGCCGCTTGAAAAGGTCACGGTGGCATGACCCTCTTTCCCCGCCGAATAATCCCAAACGCGGAAAAACATCGAATCGCCCGCGTTGAGACCGTCGGTAGTCGGGGATTCCGGGTCCTGACCGACAACAACGATGTTTTGATTATGGACGCTGTCCCACACGGCGCTGCCGACGCAAAGTCCCGCCTTGCTGAAGACGCCGATTTCGTCGTAAGCGTTAAGCGGAACGCCGTTAAGGGTGGGGTTGGCTGATAACGGCAATGCAATTGACATGCTTGAACCGGTAGCCGTGTCGTAGATGTAATGAACGGTGGTGAAGCTCCGGGTTGCCGACCAGCCGCTTGAACCTGCAGAATCAGAGGCTTGCGCGCGCCAATAATAGGTCGTAAAGGGAGAAAGGTTGGCAACCAACGCCGAAGTAAAGCCGGTCCCCCCGATTTGATCGAAAAAGGTAGTGCCGAAAACCGATGAAGTTGAAACCTGCGCCTCATATGATGTCGCCGAAGCGGCCGTGTTCCATGAAAGCCCCTCCAGAATCGATTGTCCGCCGACGCCATTCGCCGGTGACGTGAGCGCCGGCGCCGGAGGAATCGTAGCGGCGCCGACGCAGATAGCCCAGGCGATAAGGAAAGGAGCGGAAACATACGCTCTTTTCAGGCAGATTCGCAACATAACCACCCCTTGAAAAAGTGTTACCCCGGCCCAGCCCAATCCCGCAATTATGGCCTGCTGCCTTTGAATCTAAAATATTGTATGACCCAAAAACCTTGAAAATAAAAAATAAATGGATCAACTTAACGCTGGCGCGTCACCGCTGAACCTTGTCTCCCCCACTTTATATAATATAGCTGCCAAACGATAGGAGTCAAGAAAAAAAATCAAAACTACCGCTTTTCTTTTTAAGCGATAATAAAAAGAAGTTCGAAAAAAGGCTCATATGTGTCGCGTCCGCCCCCCTGCGAAGCACTCCCCGCAGCGTTGTGGTCTGGCGGGAAGAAAGAGGCTGCAACTTGGTTGTTTTAATGGGAAAACCGGCATTACAGAGCTTCAGCACGCTCTTTCGCAGAAACCTGAAAGTATCCCCAACCGGACCCCAGGGCGGGGTGCGGTTGGGGATTATTTTTTATTGAGCAATAAAGAGCGAAATCTGCTTTTCGAAACTGCCGCTCTTCAGCCGTGCAAGATATCTTCCTGGAGCTATGTTGGCGTTTTTGAGATTCAGGACATGGCTGCCCGCCGACTCTGCGCGGCTGATTGCCAGGGCGGTTCTCCCCAGAATATCATAAAAAACAATTTCCACCCTCGAAGCCCCGGACAATGTATAAAATAAGCTTCCGTTCCGGAAGGAGAACGACGACGGCGCGATTTCCGCCGCACTTTCGTTGGATAGAACCGGAACCGTGATAGTGATGTTCCAGATCGGCGACCATGCGCCGGCCCCTGCGCCGTTCGCCGCACTCACGCGCCAATAGTACACGGCGCTTGCCGGCCAGTTGGTCACTGCATAGGCTGCGACCGTGAGGCCGGTCTGATTCACAAAGGTAGTGCTGAAGGACGACGTGGTGGATACCTGCAGAGTATAGGAGGTTGCCGTCGCCACGGTTCCCCAGCTCAAGGTGAGCGTCGTCGTTTTTCCCACCTGCGTAGCCGTACCATTGGAAGGAGAGGATAGGGTCGGAGCGCCAGGCGCGACAAGGGTGGTAAAACTCCAGATGCCGGACCAGGCACCGCTTGCGCTGGCAGCGTTGGTCGCATTGACCATCCAATAGTACGCAGCCGAGTAGGAGAGCCCGGTGATGGCCGCTGAAAGGGCGGTTATGCCGGACCGGCTCACCACAGTGGTTGAAAAAGCCGAGGTTGTCGAAACCTGAACGCTGTAGGTTGCCGCCCTTGCCGCGGAATTCCAGCTCAGCGAGAGCCCTGACATCTGGCCGCCGAGGCCGTTTGCGGGAGAAACAAGCGTCGGCTGATCCGGGCTTGAAATGCCGGCAAGGCTGGAAATAATCGCATCGCCCCCGGACGCATACGTGGCGCCGCCGCTTGAAAAAGTTACGACGGCAAGGACCTCTTTCTGAGCCGAATAATCCCAGACACGGAAAAACATCGAATCGCCGCCATTAAGCCCATCAACCGTCGGGAGAGCCAGCGGATCCTGTCCGACTACATTGATATTCTTGCTTTTTACGCTATCCCAGATCGCCGAGCCGACACATAACCCGGCCTTGCTGAAGACGCCGATTTCATCATAAACGCCGAGCGGAACGCCATCAATGGTGGGGTGGGATGTGAGGGTCAAAGCGATCGACATGTTATCGCCCGTGGCAGTATCATAAACATAATGAAAGGTGGTAAAACTCCAGGTCGAGGCCCAGCCGCTTGCTCCACCGGTATTGGATGCCCGGGCATGCCAGAAATAGACGGTGGAGGCGGTAAGATTTTTCACCAGTACTGAAAGCGCAGTCCCGGTTTGATCGAGGGTTGTTGTCCCGAAACCCGATGAAGTGGATAGCTGCACCTCATATGAAGTCGCCGAAGCGGCCGAAGTCCATGAAAGCGTCGCTATAATCGATTGACCGGCGACACCATTCGCCGGCGATTTAAGCACCGGCGCCGAAGGAGCTTGGGCGCCGACACCGACAGCACAGACGATAAGGAACGCCGCGGACACATACGCTCTTTTCATCCAGAACCGAGACATAGTCACCCCTCTTGGAAAAGTGTTACCTTTACGATGGGCATTAATTTTATTATCCATTTCCGTCTGAATCCATGAGTGCTTAGTGAGCAATTTCATATAAAATAGGTTCATGGGTTGGGATGGTCAAGAAAAAACTTAAAGATTCGCTCCGGCCGTGCCTACCCAACCTCAAGTTCGGTCTGCGCATCGATCACATCGCGGTTGATGAGCAGCAGGGCCTCATGCATGCGCTCGGCGACCACGGGGTCGGGAACGCGGTCGCGCAGGGTGCGCAGAAGCTGGATGGTCATGCGCAGAAGACGGACCAGATCGCCTTCAGGGACGCCGAAACCGAGAAGCTCCTTAAGGCCGCAGCCTGATGCCCAGGCATAGACCGGCGCTGCAAGCGAAAAATCGAGCTCCCGGACCGGGGCGGTAATCCGGTAACGGATCTCCCTGGCCCGCAGGCGATGGATGATTTTTTCCGCTTCGAACGTGAGCCTGACCGTCGTGGGTTGCACCTGCTTCCGGCGGGACTCTTCGGTTACGATAGCGGCAAGCACCACCGGCAACTGGGCGGCCGTACACTCTTCGAAACTGCGGCTGAAGTAAAGTTCAGCCGCCTGGATTTCATAGCCGCTGACCGCGGCGGCGAGTTTTCCCTTGTCGGTGAGTTCGATGCCGTCAAGAAATCCGGCGGCCTGGAGGAATTCAATTCTCCGCCTGATCTGTTCTTCCTCCTTCCGGTATTCCTTTGCAATGGCGAAAACTCCCTTCGTGAAATTATGAAAGCTCCGCCGGAAGATGCCGAAGGCCTCCTCGCCGAAACGGCTGTACAGATTGAGGATCGTCGAATAGGAAGCGCAGAAGTGGCTCGAAATTTTTTCGTTGGCGCCGTACAGCAGGCGCTCAATATGCCTGGGATCGGTGGCCTCCGGGATGATGAGCGAGTAGACGTACCCCTCGGTATCCATTCCCCGCCTTCCGGCCCGACCCGCCATCTGGTTATATTCGCGGGTCATGAGGTAGTTGAACTCGACACCGTCGAATTTCTCAAGCTCGTCGAATATCACGGTATTGGCGGGCATGTTGACGCCGAGGGCAAACGTTTCGGTGCAGAACAGAAGTTTGATGAGCCCGTCGGCAAAGAGCCGTTCCACGATCTCCTTGGCGGCCGGGAGGATTCCGGCATGATGGAAGGCGCACCCCGCCTCCCAGAGCGAGCGGAGGTAGGAGATTTTTCCATACTCGTCAAGATTGTACTGGGCGACCAGGTCGTCGATAGCGGCGGCCGCCCGTTGTTTCTCGGTGTTGTCAAGCAGCGAAAGGCGTCGGTGCAGCTCGGCATTGCGCTCGCACGCACGCCGGTTGAAGCAGAAGTACAGGATCGGCACATGACCCTGCCGGAGCGCGAGGTCGACGATGGAACGCGACGACGGCTTATGGCGCAGAAATTTCCTGCGTTCCGCGGGATTGCCCCGATACTTGCTCCTGATTCCCCTGGGCGTGATGATGCCGAATTTGGGGTGATAGAACGAATGCCGCAGCGGCACCGGGCGTACGGTCTCCTCGATGACGGCAAAGCGCGTCTTGCGCACTCCCCCCATCCATGCCGCAAGCTCCCGGAGATTGGGGACCGTGGCGCTCAGGCACATGAACCGGATCGGCGGCGGCGCAAGGATGATGCTCTCTTCCCACACGGTGCCGCGTTCCGGATCATCAAGGTAGTGAATCTCGTCGAAGATCGCATAATAGACATCGCAAAGACGCGGCGAATCCTCGAGAATAAGGTTCCGGAAGATCTCCGTGGTCATAATAAGCAACCGTGCGTCGGGATTTATCGTCACATCTCCGGTCTGAATTCCGACCACCTCGTCGCCGAATCGCCGGCGGAAATCGCGGTATTTCTGATTGGAAAGCGCTTTAATCGGGGCGGTGTAGATTACCCGCCTGCCGAGCGCAATGGAGACATCGACCGCGTATTCGGCGACAAGAGTCTTGCCGCAGCCGGTCGGCGCCGCAATGATGAGGGAGTTCCCCCGATCGACTGCTTCAAAGGCCTTGCGTTGAAACTCGTCCAGTTCCAGGTTCAAATACCGCACGACGATCTGTTTTCCCAATCGATGATTGAGCGCGGCATCGCGCTGAATAACGAAGAAATATAGATTACCCTGTTTTTGGGAAGGGCAAAAGGGGAAGAGCGTTTTTTGGTTTCCCTCAAATTTATAGAGTGGCGGATTATCCTGCATTAAATACTTGAAATGTCGTAGATTGAATGGTACGCTTTGATGCACTTCTTTCCGGCCGATGCCCAATGATGAACAAATTACTCCAGATCGTGGTCGTGGACGACGAATCGCAGATCACCGAACTGCTGAAAACGTTTCTCCTGTGCATTTCAAAAAACCTTCTGGTGCATACCTTCACCGATCCCGAAGAGGCAAGGGAGTATATCCTCCATCACACCATCGACGTTCTGATCACCGATTTCAAGATGCCGAAACTGGATGGCATTCAGCTCATGCGACTGGTACCCAAGGATACGGTCAAGGTCCTTATTTCCGGATATGTCTCCGAAATCACCCAGAGCCAGCTGCAGGATCTCGACGCCGTTTTCTTCGAAAAACCCGTTCCCATGAGGGATCTCGGCATCATCATCCACGAAGCCGAATCCAGGCTTTGACCTGAAAACCAACGTGACGCGGGGTGTATTTTTTTAAGATGAACCGTCTCGCGCATAAAGGATCCGCCGTGAAACCGCTGTTCATCTATATGACGGCGAAAAACCGGAGACAGGCGCGACGCATCGGCAGGGCGCTCGTCGCGGAAAAGCTTGCCGCATGCGTCAATATTCTCGACGGGATGAGTTCTTTCTACTTCTGGGAGGGGAAGCTTTGTGACGAACGGGAAGCCGTTCTCGTCGCCAAAACGACCGAAGCGATCCTTCCCCGCCTCGTTGCACGGGTGAAGCAGTTGCACTCCTACAGCGTGCCCTGTATCGCGGCGATGCCAATTGTCGGAGGAAACAGGGACTTTCTCTCGTGGATAACGAGGGAAACCGCCCTGCTACGTAATCGCAACAGGAAAGTTTCTTCCGCGCGGGAAAGCGGATCTCCCTGACTTCTATCGCAGCCTCGGCGTACGCACCGCCATTTTTGGAGCGCCCTCGTAGCCGAGGCTTCCCCAGAGCGAAACGGCGTGTGCACGACATGCCGCCAGACAGCGGCCGCACCCGATGCACAGCTCTTTCCGTACCACGTGCCGCTTTCCCGGATACCCGGTTATCGCTCCGGGAACCGGGCATGCGGAGATGCAGTCGCCGCAGCCGTCGCAGGCGGTGTCGATATTCGCCCGCGGCCGGGCCTTGACAAGATCGACAAAGCACTTCGACGGACACCGGTAGGCCGCCGCGAGAAAATTCTCACCCGGCGTCCGGTAATCGAGAACCGGCAGATGATCCTGCATGGACACCGCTCCCGAGGGGGTGATGCTCACGCACTCGCCGCAGGAGGTGCAGCCCACCGTGCAGCACGACGATACCCAGGCCCCTTCGTCATGATTATTGCAGGCAAGAAAAATCTTATGCACCTCCGGAATGATTGAAAGCAGGCTGCGCGGGCAGGCATCCACGCAGTCGCCGCATCCGTTGCACTTTCTTCTGTCTACCTTCGCGACGCCGCCGGCATCGATGGAGAGCGCGCCGAACGGACACTCCCGGACGCAGTTTCCCAAGCCGAGGCATCCCTCGACGCATGCCGTGGTCCCGTTGTCGAGGAGGAGCGCCGCGCGGCAATCGGCCATCCCCTCGTAATTCGCGCGGTAGGCGGTCTCGGCGCGGCCGCTCTTGCAATGGACCGCCGCAATCGCGGCTTCGGCCGGTTCGACCGCGATTCCAAGAATGTCGCCGATGGCATGCGCCGTGCGCGGCCCGCCGGGGATACAGTCCCGTGGACCCGCGGCGCCGTTCGCCACCGCTTCGGCGAAGTCGGTGCACCGGGAATACCCGCAGACACCGCAGTCGAGGTCGGGCAGCGTCCGGCGGATACGGTCGATCCGCGAATAGAAGGACCGCCGAACCAGGCTGGCGATGACTCCGAGGGCCGTACCGGTCGCCGCCATGACACCTGCCGTAACGATCAGTGGGATGAAAGCGTCCATTATTCCCCTGCTTACTTGAAAGTTTTCAGAATGCCGGTGCAGACAAGAGCGAGAAGCCCGGCGATACAGAGATCCCTGGCGGGCGACAGCCGCGTTGTCGTTTTACCGCCCGAGGCGATTTTTTCCCTGATGCCGTTATACAAAACCGACATAACCGCATACCCTGCGCCGATGCCCGCCCCACAGCCCGCGACGAGTGCGCACCCCGTCAAGGTTCCCTCCCGGTACAGCCGCAGCGAGGGAAGACCAAGGATAAGAGCGATGACGGCGGCCCTGACAAATACGCGATTCAGGTGCGCGGCCCGCGCATCGGGAGAAAACAAGGCGTCGCCTGCAACCGCGCAGGCGAGAACCGTTACCGCGTATGCCGCCGGGGCAAGGTACGCCGCCTTGAAAGGCGCTAAAACGTAAACCGACAGGAGGCCGGCGACGACCGCGCCGAGGATCACGAACAGGGGAACCATAACGATTCCGGGAACGACGCGGCCTAGCCTCGGATACCTCTCGACGCCGGAGCCGTCGCCGAGGAGACTTCCGAGAAAGAAGCGGTCGGCCAGAACCGCCGTGATCACCACCGCGACATTGAACGACGGATCGATCATGGCGCCTCTCCTTTCCTGCGGTCCAGGACGAGTTTCAGCGGCAAACGCCGCCAAGGCGAGGAGCATCAGCGCCCCGGGAACGGTTGCCAGAAAACGAACCGGATTCA
>CAWJXL010000027.1:0-6643 GCA_963846695.1 uncultured Fibrobacterota bacterium
TGGGATATTATGGCGGGATCCGGGTCGACTCCACCAGATCAACAGCACCACCGCTCCTGTCAAGCTGGTGCTGACGCCCGACACCAGTACGATTTTTGACGGCGGCGACATGACAAGAGTTCTCGTCTCCCTGGTCGATTCCTCAGGAAGATTTGTACGGTCGAGGGCCGACTCCATCAGTATGTCGGCCAGCGGCGCGGGACTGTTCATCGGCGAGGCGAGATCGGCCCTTGAAGGCGGCCAGTTTGCTTTCTATGTCAAGTCGGAGGACGGCGTGGCCGGGGCAATTGCCTGCCAGGCAAGCGTCATCGGGAACACCACCATTACGCCGGGAAGTACGACGGTCAACGTGGTATTGGCATCGACGACCACCGGGGTCAAGAGTATGCCGGGCGGTTCGATCGCCCGGCTTGCATCGCAATCGGAGAAAATGTTCAAGACCGTCACGGGCAACAAGTTCCTGGTACCGGCTCTTGCAGGGAAGAACGCCCTCATGTCGGTCTATGATCTTGCCGGAAAGCTTCTCTATCGGAAGGCGGTCTCGCCGATGCAGAGGATCGATCTCGCGAAGGCGTTCGGCGCCTCCTCGGCAGCCTTTATCGTGAAGTTTGAAAGCAGGCCGTCAGCGCAATAAGCGGATGCATCCCGGATTTGCTACGGTTGGAGCAGGGACACGGGTTCCTTGCCAAGCGTCTGACATTGTTCGAACGGCGCATAAAAAAAGGGCTCCTTACGGAGACCCTTTTTTCAAATATCGCTGACCGCGGTACTTATTCAACCTTTACCTCGATCGCTTTCGGCTTCGACTCCTCGGTCTTTTTCAGGTTGATTTCAAGGACTCCGTTCGTATACCGCGCCTCGATGTTCGTGCTATCGACATGCGACGGCAGCGAAAAACTTCTCAGAAATTTTCCATACCGCCGTTCGAGATGATAGTACGAATCCTTTTCCGCGGTTTTAAACTCGCTCTTCTTTTCGCCCGAGAGTGAAAGCACCCCGTCCTCGACGCTTACCTTGATTTCCTCCCTGGTCATACCCGGAAGATCCGCCTTGATCAGGTACCCATCGGTTGACTCGGTAATATCAACGCGCGGGTATACCCTTCCGACAAGATCCCCGCCCCTCCAGTCAAGGCCGCCGGACATGAGATCGTTCAGCTCCTCGAACATGGTGGTTATGGGATTCCCTTCATAGCGAATGAGTGACATACCTTCTCCTTTCTTGCAGAGTACTGGTTATAGTTTGTGAATAAATTCTTCCGTCGCTTCCGTCGTATTCAGCAGGATGACGAGGTCAAGGACATCGTCGGCGCTGATGACCGTGCTGCGGTCGGGCCTTCCGCCCATAAACGGTATGTAATCCGGCTTCATCACCTCTTCCAGCCGAACGCTCCTTCTGTCTATTACGTTTTTGCTGTCCATGGTGGACTCCTTTGCTTATTCTTGTCTTTTCAATTCCATTATTACTTTTTCGCAAGAAGCGTGCCAACGACGACCCGTCCATGTTCTACTTCTTTCACGCATGGTTATCGTCCGGTGCCGCATAATGCAACAGAGCCCGGACAAAATGGAACGGCGGCAGTGCTATAGTGAAACAATGGACTTGCCGGAGGGATCCGGAGGCGGCCGGCTTCCCCGCCGCGACATAAAAACATTGATGTATTTTCCTCCAAGTATCGGCGGCACACTCAGGTCAATGCACCAACCATCCAGGGTAGTAGTGTTGTTCGTGATTCGGGATCCGACCTTGAATTCGACATGTCGGGTTAGGATTCCGGGTATGTATTCAGGAGCGTAGCGTGCTACTCGCAATCCTGGCCGGACCAAGTTTGGCGACGCACCTCCTCTGTGTCCTCGCATGTGCGGTTTTTTTCGGTGATTTCTGCGCAACGCTTGTTACCGTACTCTATCAGCGATCGTGGTATGCGCGTTTCATCCGGCCGAAACTTCCGCAGAACTTCACACCGCGTTGCGCCATTATCGTCCCCTGCAAGGGTGCGAACATCAACCTGCAATCCAATCTTGAAAGTTTTTTTAATCTCGATTATCCCGATTATGAGGTCATTTTTGTTACCGAGAATCGGTACGATGCCGCAATGCCCGTTATTGAAAGGGTCATCAACGGCCGGTCGAACGGTCAGGCGCTGGCGGCAGGGCTTTCCTCGGCTTGTGCCCAGAAAAATCACAACCTCCTCGCCGGAGTTGCCATCGCGCACCATGCGGAAGTGTACGTGTTCGCCGACTCCGATGTCCATCCCCTGCCAAAGTGGCTCCGCGAGCTTATCCTGCCTCTCGGCAATGCAAAAACGTCGGTGGTAACCGGGTTTCGCTGGCTGCACGTAAAAAACGGCACTCCCGGTGAATGGATGCACGCCTATGCAAACATTTTCATCTACGTCACCTTCTCATGCGCCTTTTTCCTCGGCGGCATCGGGTTGTGGGGCGGCTCCATGGCAATCCGACGCCGTGAATTTGAAAATCTCCGGGTGGCAGAAAAATGGTCGCGGGCAGTGGTGGATGACCTGAGTCTTTCGCAGCTCATCCATGAAAAAGGACTCAAGGGCGTCCTGGTGCCGTCGTGCATGGCGCATTCGGACGATCTATTTCAAAATGTCAATGGCGCACTTCGCTGGTTCGAGCGCCAGATCATGTTCCTCAAGGTGTATTTTAAACCGATCTGGGTTTTCATTGCTCTTCCCATCGTTCTCGCCGGAGCGATGCTCATGGCTCTTCTGCCCGTCGCCGTGCTGCTCGGTCATTTCAGCGTAAGGGGCTTTTTCGCAAGCGGCGGCGGCGCGGCGCTCCTGTTCTATTTCGGCGAACTGGTCACCGTATCGATGTACCCGCTTATGGGTCCCATGCCGAAATTCCATCGTTTCCTCATATTACAGCCGTTTCTCCGCACACTGCAGGCGGTGGTTTACTTCCGCACATATTTGACGAATACAATCACCTGGGCGGGAGTTCGGTACCGGCTCAATTTTTTCGGCGATGTGTCGAAGGTCGAGCGTCCGACTCATTTGTAACACTCTACCGGGAGCATCCATGTCATTGCGATGTGCGGTACTGGCCTCGGGTCAGGGCAGTAATTTCCAGGCTCTTCTTGATCGAAAATCAAGCGGCGACCTGCACGTTGATTTTGTCCTTTTCATCGGCAACAACAGCGATGCCGGCGCCTTTGCTAAGGCGCGCAGGCATTCGATACCCGCACTCCTCCTCGCACCTTCCCATTTCGCCTCGGAGGCGGCGTACACGGCGCGGTTTCTCGAAGCGCTGCGCCGGTACCGGGTCGAGCTCATCGTGCTCGCCGGGTACCTGAAAAAATTGCCCGCGCCGGTGGTGCGGGCCTACAATCGCCGCATTGTCAATATCCATCCGGCGCTTTTGCCCGCCTTCGGCGGCAAGGGGATGTACGGCTCCCATGTTCACGAAACGGTTATCGATTACGGCGCAAAACTCTCCGGCATCACGGTCCACTTTGTCGACGAGGAGTACGACCATGGTCCCATCATCCTGCAGCGGGCCGTCGAAGTGCTTGACAGCGACGACCCGCACTCCCTGGCGGAACGGATTCTCAAGGTGGAGCATGCGAACTACTGGAAGGCGATCGAGGCCATTGCCGCGGGGAGCATCAGCATTGAAGGCCGGCGGGTGAATGGGGTTAATGGGTTGGAGAGTGACAAGGGTAACAGAGAATGAACCGCCCGAAAAAAGATAAAAATGCCGTGACCGCTGCCCTCTACGATTTTGACCGGGCGGCGCGGAGCGAATGCCGCGGTGCCATCATCGGAATCGATGAGGTCGGCCGCGGACCGCTGGCCGGACCGGTCATGGCAGCCGCAGTCATCCTTGACCCAGGTACCATCATCTCCGGCATCAATGACTCGAAGAAGCTGTCCGCGGAGGCGCGGGAGCGCTGTTACGGCCGCATTGCCGCTGAAGCCATTGCGTATGCGGTAGGATCGGCATCGGTCGAAGAGATCGAGGATCTGAATATCCTTCAGGCGACACTTCGGGCCATGCAACGGGCACTCGACGCGATTTCCCAGCCCTGGGCCATGGCTTTGGTCGACGGAAACCAGCTTATTCCCACCATCCCGCACGAGCGTCAGAGAACCGTGATTCGGGGAGATGCGCAGAGCGCGAGCATCGCAGCAGCGTCGATCATCGCCAAGGTCACGCGCGACCGTCTCATGAAAGACTATCATAAGCAGTTTCCCATGTACGATTTTTCATGCAATAAAGGATACGGCACCGCACTGCACCGGATGCGCATCAGCGAACATGGCTTATGCGCGATACACCGCCGGTCCTTCTGCGAAGGCCTTATTGCGCAGACGACACTGGTACTTTAAAAAAAGTGACAAAATTACAGAGTAACAAAGGTAATTAAAATTTCTACCCTCAGGATTCATCTTCGATTCACTCCATTGAAATGACCGGAAGGAGATAGGTGATATGGCCGAAATTTGGCCATTTAAAGGGTATCGATATGCGATTGAAAATCCGGAGGATTTAGGCTCCCTCATCTCCCCGCCCTACGATATGCTGGATGAGGCGGCAATCGACCGCCTCTACAGGAAGAACGACCGCAATGCGGTGCGAATCGATCAAAACCGGCCCGAGAGCGCCGATAGCGCGAATATCGACCGCCATTCCCGCGCTGCCGCCCTCTTCGCCGAGTGGTCGGCACAGGGGCTCGTCAGACAGGAAACGAAACCCTCCCTCTATGTCTATGAGCAGCAGTTTGAAACGGAACAGGAGGGGGTCAGGAAGCGAATCGAGCGAACGGGAATAATTTCCCTTGTAAGACTGGTTGATTTCAGGGACGGCAGAGGCGCGGTGTTGCCCCACGAATATACGCTCTCCGGCCCCAAGGTCGACCGCTACGAACATCTGGCGGCAACGCGGCTCAATGTAGGCCAGATTTTCGGTCTTCTTGACGATGAGACCGGCGCAATCTTCAAACTCATCCGGTCGATGAGAAACAACGCGCCGGTGGGGACGGGCATTGACGCCGACGGGGTTGGTCACGCCCTGTACCTTTGCAGCGATCCTGGAATCATCGGCCGATTTCAGGAGGCGGCCAGGGACAGCACCATCCTCATCGCCGACGGTCACCACCGCTACGAGACCGCCCTGAAATTCTATCGCGATCAGGGGTGCGATCCCGCATTCGGCGGGGTCATGATGACCCTCGTATCGACCTCGGACCCGGGGCTCGTCATACGGTCCTTTCACCGCCTGATCCGGAAAAACGCCGGCGATCGCGCCATCGATTTCAGGTATGAATTGTCACGGTACTTTACCCTGACCGACCTCGGCGCCGCGGATCGTGCCGTTATCGACTCTTTTTTGCGGGGCGAACACCCTGCAACGATGCTCTTCGTCGACAGCGGCTCAAAAACAGTCTTCGCCTGTTCATTGAACGCCTATGGAGAAACGTTCCTTCAGGAAACCATGCGGGACCGGTCAACCGATTGGCGTCATCTCGATATGTCGATAATCAATGCCGTCGCCGTCGGCGGCGTTCTCGGCCTCCCGCTCGACGGCAAGGTCCTCCATGAAACCGTCGAGTACGTGAACGACATCGGAACCGCCCTCGGCCGAAGCATTGACGAAACGGCATTTCACGGCGGGTTCTTCATAAAGCCGGTCAGGCTCGATGCCATTCATCGAATTGTGGCGGGCGGCGAACGCATGCCGCAAAAATCGACGAATTTCTTTCCCAAGCTCTATTCGGGACTCGTATTCCACCGGCTGGGAAAGGCATGAAGAAATCCACGATTATTCAGCTTTCGGCAGGCGTTATCCTTGCGGGAGGAAGCCTGTTTTTCTTTTTCCATGGTGTGAAACCGATTGATCTCTGGAAGCATCTTAGCTCAACTCCTCCCTGGATCATTGGCGCGGTTTTCGGGTTTACCATGCTCACGCTCCTGCTTCGCAGCATCCGCTGGGGACTGATCCTTCCCGCTTCGAAAGGCAACCGGAAAGGGCTCTTCGGCCTGCTCATGATCGGCTTCATGGTGAATAATTTCCTCCCCGCCCGGCTCGGCGAGGTTACCCGCGTCCTCTTTATATGGAAACGGAATGGTTTTACCATCGCGGAGAGCGCCGGCTCGGTGATACTCGAACGCATCCTCGATTCCATCGTCTACCTCTCCTTCTTCTTCATTCCCATACTCTGGATTCCGCGGCTGCGACCGGAATTGGTCCTTGGTATTCCCGTCGGCTGCGGCACCTCGGCGGTGGTCCTGGCACTGCTTTGCTATGCGCTGTTTCCCTCGGCGACCAGATGCTTCTGCAAATTTTTGCTGAAGTACCTGCCTGCGGGCGTGCAATCCAAGGCGGCGGGTATCGGAAAGGAGCTGGTTTCAAATCTCGAATGGATCTTTTCACCCGGTAAATGCCTGGTGATGATAGCGCTATCAATCATGATCATCGCATGCTACGCCGGCATGATGATCCTCCTCGTGCATGAACCCGGCTTCGGCATCCTGCCCGGCATGTTCGGCGCGGCATGGGGCGCCATCGGCGCGGCTATCCCGTTCTCGCCGGGGTATGTGGGAACACTACATGCCGCTTTGAAAACAGGCTTGGGATTGATCGGCATTGAAAAGACAAAAGCAAGCAGCGTGGCGGTG
>CAWJXL010000028.1:0-26626 GCA_963846695.1 uncultured Fibrobacterota bacterium
GTATCGCTTGCTTCCGATTTTTCAACCACGGTTGCGAATCTGAGTGGAATTGTTTCGGTCACCAACACCGTCAGCGGATTGGTCAACATTTCGACCTATTATTGGCGGGTGAATTCGACGAATGCGGCCGATACCAGCGACATGGTCCGGAGTCTGGAGTTTTTCGACGACTACGCATTTTACGTTTACTTCCAATACCGGAAACAATATGATGGTCGTTGTTCAGACCGCCATAAGCCCGACCATCGACGGATCGCCGATAGCGATCGGGGATGAGATCGGTGTTTTCGATACCACCGGTCTCTGTGTGGGAGGGACGGTATGGAATGGAACGAACCGCATCATCACCGTGTGGGGCAGGGACAGCATCAATGGGTCGGTATTGAATGGCATGCGCCCGGGTGAAACATTGCAATATCGGATATGGGATTCATCGTCAAGCCATGAGGTCCGGGCGTTCGCTATGTATAACACGGCGAGTCCGGCCACCTCCACTTCGCTCTATGTGATGAATGGCGTTTCGGTCCTTGCAACACTCACTGGACTGGACGCGCCTGGTCAGTCCAGCGCCATTGAACAACGCTGCGAATCAGCCGCTCAGCGTCAATTTGAGCTGGAACGCGGTGGACAGCTCGACGAGCTACGGTTTACAGGTATCGCTTGCTTCCGATTTTTCGACCACGGTTGTGAATCTGAGCGGACTTGTTTCAGTTGCCAACATGATCAGCGGGTTGTACAATTCCGCGACCTATTACTGGCGGGTGAATGCGACGTATACGACCGGTACCAGCGCATGGTCCGGAGCATGGAGTTTTTCGGAAATTTCGCACTTTACGTTTACTTCCAATACCGGAAACAATATGATGGTCGTTGTCCAGGCCGATAGAAGCCCGACCATCGACGGATCGCCGATAGCGATCGGGGATGAGATCGGTGTTTTCGATACCACCGGTCTCTGTGTGGGAGGGACGGTATGGAATGGAACGAACCGCATCATCACCGTGTGGGGCAGGGACAGCATCAACGGGTCGGTATTGAATGGCATGCGCCCGGGTGAGACATTGCAATATCGGATATGGGATGCTCCGTCGGGGCATGAAATCCGGGCGTTCGCCACGTATAACACGGCGAGTCCGGCCACTTCAACCTCGCTCTATGTGATTAACGGCGTTTCGGTCCTTGCGACGCTCGGCGGACTGGACGCGCCGGGCCAGTCGGCGCCATTGAACAACGCTGCGAATCAACCGCTCAGCGTCAACGTGAGTTGGAATGCGGTGGGCAGCGCGACGGGCTATGGTTTACAGGTATCGCTTGCTTCCGATTTTTCAACCACGGTTGCGAATCTGAGTGGAATTGTTTCGGTCACCAACACCGTCAGCGGATTGATCAACATTTCGACTTATTACTGGCGGGTGAATGCGACGAATGCGGCCGACACCAGCGCATGGTCCGGAGTCTGGAGTTTTTCGACGACTACGCATTTTGCATTTACTTCCAATACCGGAAACAATATGATGGTCGTTGTTCAGACCGCCATAGGCCCGACCATTGACGGATCGCCGATAGCGATCGGGGATGAGATCGGTGTTTTCGATACCACCGGTCTCTGTGTGGGAGGGACGGTATGGAATGGAACGAACCGCATCATCACCGTGTGGGGCAGGGACAGCATCAACGGGTCGGTATTGAATGGCATGCACCCGGGTGAGACATTGCAATATCGGATATGGGATTCATCGTCACGCCATGAGGTCCGGGCGTTCGCTACGTATAACACGGCGAGTCCGGCCACCTCCACCTCGCTCTATGTGATGAATGGCGTTTCGATCCTTGCAACACTCAGCGGCATTTCGGCGCCGGGGACGCCCGTACTAGCTTCGCCGACGAACGATGCAGAAAATATTTCAATTTCACCGGTTCTCAGTTGGAACAGTGTACCTACGGTGCTCTCGTATCATCTGGATGTATCGACGACCTCGGATTTTTCGACAACGGTCTACAGCAGGGGAAGTCTGAATGAAACCTCCCAACAGGTGGCAAGCCTTGCCAATACGACTCCATACTACTGGCGGGTGGGGGCGAAGAATACCGGCGGAATAAGCGGCTGGTCGAGCATTGGGAGTTTTACGACGATCATCGCGCCGGTTCTTGTCGTGCCGACGAATGCACAGAATCTTTCAATAGTGCCGGTACTGAGTTGGAGCAGCGTGCCGACGGCGACTTCGTACCGTCTGGATGTATCGACGGTATCGGGATTCTCGACGACGGTTTATAGTGCAGGAGGCCTGACCGGGACTTCGGATTCGGTAAAGGGCCTTGCGAATAGCCAGACCTACTATTGGCGTGTCGGTGCGAAGAATGGGAGCGGAATATCGGGGTGGTCGAGCATTGGGAGTTTTACGACGATCATTGCGGCGCCCGCGGCCCCGGTTCTTTCCTTGCCGACGAATGGAGCCGTCAATCAGCCCGTGGCACTTGCCCTGAGTTGGAGCACGGTAAGCAATGCCGCGACCTATGCGGTGCAGGTATCGACGGATCAGGGTTTTGGCACCACGGTGACGGCGCAGATCGGGCTGACGGGTACGTCGGCATCGGTAAGCGGTCTTGCCAACAGTACGACCTACTACTGGCGTGTCGGAGCGAAGGATGCGGGGGGTGTGAGCGGCTGGACGGGCGGTTGGAGTTTCACGACGATAGTCGCTGTTCCCGCGGCCCCGGTTCTTTCCTCGCCGACGAATGGAGCCGTCAATCAGCCCGTGGCACTTGCCCTGAGTTGGAGCACGGTAAACAATGCCGCGACCTATGCGGTGCAGGTCTCGACGGATCAGGGTTTTGGCGCCACGGTAACGGCGCAGATCGGTCTGACGGGTACGTCGGCATCGGTAAGCGGTCTTGCCAACAGTACGACCTACTACTGGCGGGCGGGAGCGAAGGATGCGGGCGGTGTGAGCGGCTGGACGGGCGGTTGGAGTTTCACGACGATAGTCGCTGTTCCCGCTGCACCGGTTCTTTCCTTGCCGACGAATGGAGCCGTCAATCAGCCCGTGGCACTTGCCCTGAGTTGGAGCACGGTAAACAATGCCGCGACCTATTATGCGGTACAGGTCTCGACAGATCAGGGTTTTGGCGCCACGGTAACGGCGCAGATCGGTCTGACGGGTACGTCGGCATCGGTAAGCGGTCTTGCCAACAGTACGACCTATTACTGGCGTGTGGGAGCGAAGGATGCGGGCGGTGTGAGCGGCTGGACGGGCGGTTGGAGTTTCGCGACGATAGTCGCTGTTCCCGCTGCACCGGTTCTTTCCTTGCCGACGAATGGAGCCGTCAATCAGCCCGTGACACTTGCGCTGAGCTGGACCACGGTAAGCAATGCCGCGACCTATGCGGTACAGATATCGACGGATCAGGGTTTTGGTAGCCACGGTGACGGCGCAGATCGGGCTGACGGGTACGTCGGCATCGGATAGCAACGGTCTTGCCAACGATGTACGACCTATTATTGGCGTGTCGGAGCGAAGGATGGGGGCGGTGTGAGCGGCTGGACGGGCGGTTGGAGTTTCGCGACGATAGTCGCTGTTCCCGCTGCACCGGTTCTTTCCTTGCCGACGAATGGAGCCGTCAATCAGCCCGTGGCACTTGCGCTGAGTTGGAGCACGGTAAGCAATGCCGCGACCTATGCGGTACAGGTATCGACGGATCAGGGTTTTGGTACCACGGTGACGGCGCAGATCGGGCTGACGGGTACGTCGGCATCGGTAAGCGGTCTTGCCAACAGTACGACCTACTACTGGCGTGTCGGAGCGAAGGATGGGGGCGGTGTGAGCGGCTGGACGGGCGGTTGGAGTTTTACGACGATAGTCGCTGTTCCCGCGGCCCCGGTTCTTTCCTTGCCGACGAATGGAGCCGTCAATCAGCCCGTGGCACTTGCCCTGAGTTGGAGCACGGTAAGCAATGCCGCGACCTATGCGGTACAGGTCTCGACGGATCAGGGTTTTGGCGCCACGGTAACGGCGCAGATCGGTCTGACGGGTACGTCGGCATCGGTAAACGGTCTTGCCAACAGTACGACCTACTACTGGCGTGTGGGAGCGAAGGATGCGGGCGGTGTGAGCGGCTGGACGGGCGGTTGGAGTTTCACGACGATAGTCGCTGTTCCCGCGGCCCCGGTTCTTTCCTTGCCGACGAATGGAGCCGTCAATCAGCCCGTGGCACTTGCCCTGAGCTGGAGCACGGTAAGCAATGCCGCGACCTATGCGGTACAGGTCTCGACGGATCAGGGTTTTGGCACCACGGTGACGGCGCAGATCGGGCTGACGGGTACGTCGGCATCGGATAAGCGGTCTTGCCAACAGTATGACCTACTACTGGCGTGTCGGAGCGAAGGATGCGGGCGGTGTGAGCGGCTGGACGGGCGGTTGGAGTTTCACGACGATAGTTGCTGTTCCCGCCATTCCGGTCTTGTCCTCTCCTGTTAACGGCGCCGTTGGAAGTCCCATAGCATTGACTTTCAGCTGGGGATCGACTGCAACCTCGGCACAGACCTATTCGCTTCAGGTATCAACTTCGACGGATTTTTCCAGCGTGGTGTTCGCTCTGGCGGGTATAACCGCCTCGACTGCGGCGGCAAACGGTCTCGGGGGCGCAACGTATTATTGGCATGTCAATGCAACAAATGCTAATTCGACCAGTATGTGGTCCGCTACGTGGAGTTTTACAACGACGACAACGCAAGCTATCGTGCTTTCTGCGGCTTGGAATTTGAAGTCATTGAATATTCATCCGCTTGATTCAAGTTTTTCGGCAATTGTAGGCTCTCCGGCGGAGTTTATTCTAATCAAGGATATTTACGGGCGCACATATATTCCGCAGTGGGGTATTACTGATCTTGATACGCAGCATACCGGGATGGGTTATCAGTTTTATTCTCAAATGCAAGACACCATTATGGTGACGGGATTCAGGATCGATGTCTCGGCTACGCCTATTACGTTGCAGCAATCATGGAATATAATCGCGTATTTGCCGGATTCTGAAATGGACATATCGGCAGCACTTGGAGGCATATCTGATCAAATAGTACTGGTGAAAAACAATGCGGGTTATATTTATATGCCGTCATTGACTATCAATGATATAGGTAATATGGAAGTCGGGGAGGGATATTTGGTATATGCAATACAATCGGTGACCTTTACATACCCTGCCGTTCCAGCAAAACAACGCCTGTCCGGTGCTGCAATAATGCTTAAACTGCCGCCCCCGAAACATTATGAAATTTCCATGAATACCGGGAACAATGCCACCTATATTGGTAAACGCATAGTAATGGAAGGACGTACGGCGCCGGATAGTTGCGAAATCGGAGCATTTAATGAGCGAGGGAATCTTGTCGGCGCCGGTTCCGTCATACGCGGGCGCTGCGCTTTTGCGGTATGGGGTAATGACCCGCAAACCAAGGTCAAGAATGGTTGTGCTATCAATGAAGCGATTTCGTTAAAGTTATGGGATGGCAAACGGGAATATCCGCTCGATTTCATTGCGGATAACAATACCCCTTCGCGTTATGTTGCCAATGGGATCTTTACGGGAAACTTCGTCGTTCCGGAAGGATTTCTTATTAGAAAATATGACCTGACTAAAGTATTTCCAAACCCATTCAGGGATAATGTGAAAATAGAGTTTGATATCCCGACAATAAACGGGGTTTCAGTTCATGATATCGAAATCAAGGTCTTTGATTTCAGGGGGAGCCTCGTCCAAACTATTGCAAAAGGCAACTATAAAGCCGGTCATTATGATCTATCATGGAACGGTTCAATCGGCCGGAATGGCCTGCCGGGTTCGGAGATTTTCGTCATTCAGATGAAAGCGCAGAATTTCGAAAAACGAGTCAAAATTATCAGGATGAGGTAAGATTCGGGTGATGAACTATTATTTGAGAATTAAGGGCGCAGCATGTTTATAGCAACCAAAATACAGTATTACTCACTATTATTCCTTTTAGCATTTTCGGTGAATCTCCGTGCATTAAGTCACTTCATTGTCTATGATACGAGTACTGGTATTAATACTATGAATGTGTCAGTAAAGCCTGCCATCAATCCGAATATTGATGGGATTACTTTGATCGCCGGTGATGAAATCGGAGTTTTTGATTCCATCGGCCTTTGCGTAGGAGCAGGTAGATGGAATGGTTCCTCCAGTATTGGCCTCGTAGTTCATGGCAATGATCCTATGAAGAGCGGTACAACGGGTATGAATAATGGCGAAGTAATGAGGTTTCGAATGTGGGATTCCTTACTTAATAAAGAGGTCCCGGCAAGAGCGACATATGATACAACGAAATCCCGGTATCTTTATGCCGATTCAACCTATTCTGAGAGTGATGTTTCAATTCTTACTTCTCTGACGGGCGTATCTCCTCCGGTACTTGTTTCTCCAACAAACGGCAGTGTCAATCAGCCGGTTGCATTGACGATGAATTGGTCTACGGTAGGGAATGCTTTGAGCTACAGTGTACAACTATCGGCAGCGTCAAACTTTTCAAGTACAATTTATAACGGCAGCGGAGTTACCTCGGTTTCGTTTGCCGTGAGCGGACTCTTGAATAGTACTCTCTATTATTGGCGGGTTTCTACGACGAATGATTCAGGCAGCACGAGCAATTGGTCGAACGCCTGGAGCTTCACGACGGTCATCACCGCTCCCGCCGCGCCGGTCCTTGCTTTGCCGACGAACAATGCCCAGAATCAGGCGATATCGCTTAGCTTGAGCTGGGGTACCTCGGCCAGGGCGGCTTCCTATGAGGTAGAAGTTTCGACATCGAACACCTTCGGCGGCACCATTTTCGATCAGACAGGCGCATCGCTGACATCTGCGATGGTGAGCGGCCTTGCAAACAGCACGATCTACTTTTGGCGCGCGAATGCATCTAATGCGGACAGCGCGAACTGGTCGAACGCCTGGAGTTTCACGACGATCATTGCGCCGCCGGTTGCACCGGTTCTTTCCTCGCCGACGAACGGTGCGGGCAATCAACCGATTACTTCTCTCAGTCTGAGTTGGAGCACCTCCGCCGGGGCGGCTTTTTATGAGGTGGAAGTTTCGACGTCGAACACCTTCGGCGGCACCATGTTCGATCAGACAGGCGCATCGTTGACATCAGCGATGGTGAGCGGCCTTGCAAACAGCACGACCTACTATTGGCGTGCGAATGCATCGAATGAGGACAGCACCAATTGGTCGGGCGTGTGGAGTTTCACGACTATCGTAGCCGCACCTGGTACGCCGGTGCTTGCACTGCCGACGAATGGGGCGACCGGCGAGCCGGTCAACCTGAACCTCTCGTGGAATGCGGTGACCGGGGCGTCCTCGTACCATCTCGATGTTTCTGCGGGCTCCGATTTTACGACGACGGTATTCAGTCAGGGGGGCCTGACGGGAACATCGCAGGCGTTAAGCGGCCTTGCCAACTCCACGGCCTACATCTGGCGGGTGGGGGCGAAAAATGCGGAAGGGGATAAGCGGCTGGTCGGGCGTGTGGACCTTTACCACGATTATTGCAGCTCCCGGCGTGCCGCAACTGGCCTCGCCATCGAGCGGCGCGACGAACGTACCGCTGCCGGTGGTCCTGAGCTGGAACGCGTCAGCCAATGCCGCGACCTATGCGGTGCAGGTATCGACGGATGCGGCATTCGGCAGCACGGTGACGGCGCAGATCGGTCTGACCGGAACGTCGGCATCGATAAGCGGTCTTGGCAACAGTGCGACCTACTACTGGCGTGTCGGTGCGAAGGATGCGGGCGGTGTGAGCGGCTGGTCGGGCGGTTGGAGCTTCACGACGATTATTGCGGTGCCCGGCGTGCCGGAGCAGGTCTCTCCTGCGGATAATGCGACAAATGTACTGCTGCCGGTGGTCCTGAGCTGGAATACGTCAGCCAATGTCGCGACCTATGCGGTGCAGGTATCGACGGATGCGGCTTTCGGTACCACGGTGACCGCGCAGATCGGTCTGACCGGAACGTCGGCATCGATAAGCGGTCTTGGCAACAGTGCGACCTACTACTGGCGTGTCGGCGCGAAGGATGCGGGCGGTGTAAGCGGCTGGTCTGGCGGTTGGAGCTTCACGACGATTGTTGCGGCGCCCGGCGTGCCGGTTCTTGCCTCGCCTTCGAACGGCGCCGGCAACCAGCCGGTATCGCTCAGTTTGAGCTGGAACGCGTCAACCAATGCCGCAAGCTACGCGGTGCAGGTATCGATGGATGTAACCTTCGGCAGCACGGTGACCGCGCAGATCGGTCTGACCGGTACGTTGGCAGCGGTAAGCGGGCTCGTCAACAATGCGACCTACTACTGGCGGGTTGGAGCGAAGGATGCGGGCGGGGTAAGTGGCTGGTCCGGCGTGTGGAGTTTCACGACGATTATTGCGGCGCCCGGCGTGCCGGTTCTTGCCTCGCCTTCGAACGGCGCTGGCAACCAGCCGGTATCGCTCAGTTTGAGCTGGAACACGTCAACCAATGCCGCGACCTACGCGGTGCAGGTATCGACGGATGCGGCATTCGGCAGCACGGTGACGGCGCAGATCGGTCTGACCGGTACGATGGCGTCGATAAGCGGTCTCGGCAACAGTGCGACCTACTACTGGCGTGTCGGCGCGAAGGATGCGGGCGGTGTGAGCGGCTGGTCGGGAGCCTGGAGCTTCACGACGGTCATCGCCCTGCCGGATGTTCCGCAGCTCTCGTCGCCGGCAAGCGGCGCAATAGCGCAACCGGTAACGTTGAGTCTTGGGTGGAGCACGTCGGCGCGCGCGACTTCGTATTCTGTGGAGGTATCGACGGATGCGGGCTTCGGCAGCTTTGTGGCCAACCAATCCGATCTGACGGCAACGGTCTTTGGCCTGTCCGGTCTCGGGAACAACGTGACCTACTTCTGGAAAGTGTCGGCGGCGAATGCCGGCGGAGCGAGCGCGTGGTCGGGCTCGTGGAGTTTCACGACGCTGGTGAATTTCAGCCTGCCGGTCAATGCGGGATGGAATACGATTTCATTTAATGTCAGGCATGCGGACTCCTGTACCGATTCAATAATCAATGTACCTGCCGGACCTGATGGTTTCATCCTTGTTAAAAGCGTAACCGGGCGCGTCTATATCCCGACGATGGACATTATCGATCCCGGCATGGATACTTTGCATACGGGGCAGGGGTATCAAATCTTTGCAAGTGCTGAAGATACAATCAAAGATCGGGGGACGGTCATTGATGCCGTCACGACCCCGATATCCTTGATGACAGGGTGGAATCTTATCGCCTACCTGCCGCAAGAGTCGCAGCCTATAACCGGCGAGCTGAGTGGCATCACTTCACAGATTCTCATAGTCAAGAATAACGCGGGTGAAGTTTACTGGCCGGATTACGGCATTAATAACATCGGTACCATGTATGTGGGGCAGGGATATTTCGCCTACATGAAGAGTGCCGCGACGCTGACTTATGCCATTGCCAAACGGGTGGCGAATGCCGGTCGGTTGCTCAGTCTTCCGACTCCGCGCCATTACGGGAAGCACGCCAATACCGGGAATAATGCCTCGGTTCTGGCCACCCGGGTGCTATTTGGCAACCAGGCTGCTCCGGACAGTTGCGAAATCGGCGCCTTTGATGGAAGCGGGAATCTGGTCGGTTCGGGCACGGTAATCCATGGCCTCGCCGCCTTCCCGGTGTGGGGCACGAACACCCAGACCAAACGGAAGGACGGTCTGGGCGCTTCCGAGAAGATCACCTTCAAGCTGTGGAACAAAACAGGGGAGTACCCGGTGACGTTCCAGACAAACGATGGCAGTGCGGTGAGCTATGCGGCGCAGGCGGTTTTCCTTGGAAGCCTTTCGGTGCCTGAGGGAGCGCTGATCAGGGAGTTCAATCTTGCGCGGGTGTATCCGAACCCGTTCAGGGGATTCGTGCGGGTGGCCTTCGATGTTCCGACGATCAACGGGGTGGCGGAACACGATATTGAGATCAATATTTTCAATATGAAAGGCATCGTGGTTCACCAGTTGGCCCGGGGGAAGTATGCGGCCGGACACTATGTGGTGTCGTGGAGCGGCGAGTCGTCGGGAAGTGCGATGGTCGGATCGAGCGTGTACGTGATTCAGATGAAGGCGGCCAACTTCGACAAGCGGCTGAAGCTGGTCAAAGTACAGTAGTAAGATCGTGCAGCAAATAGCCACCCCATAGATAATCGGCCGTTTGAAGGTGACAGTGTGCGGAGTGCCGCCTCCGAGGCCGGTAATGATTTACATGCTGTTCCCGAGTACAAGGGCATGCTGTACCGCGTGGTAGGTGTAACGCACTTCAGAACCGGTGATGATCCGGAGTGAAATCCCCGTTTCTTTTGCAAATCTCCTGGCGCATTCGCCGGTAACGCCTCGGTCAACCGATACCGCGGCTCGATGTATTTTTACCATCTGCGGCTGAAACGGCGTCTATTTTATCATTCCCGGTCAGAAAGGGGAATGATTGAAAGGCATCATGCGTAAGGAATTCCTGGTTTTCGGCAGTCCGCTCCTCGGGCAGGAGGAGATTGATGAGGTAGTCGATACCATTCGCTCGGGGTGGCTCGGCACCGGCCCCAAGACCATGCGATTCGAGCGGGAATTCGCCGAGTACCTTGGTGTCAAGCACTGCGTGGCGGTCTCTTCCTGTACCGCGGCGCTCCATCTCGCCATGCTCGCGGCGGGCATCGGGCCGGGTGATGAGGTGCTTGTGCCGGCCATGACCTTCTGCTCGACAGCCAATGCCGTGATCCATGCCGGAGCGCGGCCGGTTTTCGTCGATGTCGAACTTCCCGGCATGACCATCGATCCCGCTGCCGTTCTGCGCGCAATCACGTCGCGGACGCGCGCCATCCTGCCGGTACACTTTCACGGCAGGCCCGCCGATATGGACGCCCTTCGGGCGATTGCGGTGAAGCATCATCTCCTTATCATCGACGATGCGGCGCATGCGATCGAGACCCGCTATAAGGGGAAAAAGATGGGTCTTCTCGGCGACGCCACCTGCTTCAGCTTTTACATTACGAAAAACGTGACCACGGTCGAGGGCGGCATGGTGGCGACCGGGCGCGACGACTGGGCCGAGCGGATCAAGGTGCTCGCCCTGCACGGCATGAGCAAGGACGCCTGGGCGCGTTACTCGGACAAAGGGTATAAGCACTACGAGGTCGTCGGTGCCGGGTTCAAATACAACATGACCGATATCCAGGCATCGTTCGGTCTCCATCAGTTGCGAAAGGTCGAGAAGAACCTTGTTCGCCGCGAAGAGATCTGGCGGCGCTACTCAGCCGCCTTTGCAGATCTACCCCTCGCTCTTCCGCCGGAACCGGCTCCCGACACCCGTCACAGCCGCCACCTCTACGCCGTGCGGACCACGAAGGGCTCGCCGATGGACCGTGACGGCCTGATGCAGGAGCTCTACAAAAGAAACATCGGCACCGGCGTGCACTACACGGCCCTCCACCTTCATCCCTTTTACCGGAAGAGCTACGGCTGCAAGGAGGGGGATTTTCCGAACGTCGAGGCGGTGGGTTCGAGTACGTTATCGTTGCCCCTTTCGGCGAAGTTGACGGACCAGGATGTTGAAGATGTGATTGATGCGGTACGAGAAAGCCTTGATACGTATAGGGGTAAAGGGTAAAAAACTACCGGGCGCCGATCACTACCCTGAAACCGTAGTCGCTGTCCCTGTATATTATACCGTCGATGTAATCGACGCTGCGGTACGCCGAGCACAGGCTGGAGGGGGGGTAGTAGCAGCTCCACGAGCCGCCGCGCAGCACGCGGTAATCGCCGCTCGTCGCCCCCGTCGGGTTGGTCTGGCTGGTTGCGCTATAATCCCCGTACCAGTCGTTGCACCACTCCCACAAATTCCCGCACATGTCATACAACCCCCAGGCATTCGGTTGCTTCGTCGCCACTGGTTGCGTGCTGTCCGGTGAATTATCACACCACACAGCGTTGCTGTCTGTCGCAAGCGTATCCGCGAAAGTCGCCAATGGATAATTTCTTCCCCAGTAATAGTCGGTCGTCGTCCCGGCGCGGCAGGCATACTCCCACTCCGCCTCGGTCGGCAGGCGGTAGCCATTCTTGGTGTAATCGATGTTGAGATTTCCAAGATCATAGCATCCGGCTCCCGGCGTTCCGGAGATTGACGTAAAGCGATATACCGTATCCATTCCCGCCAGTTTGCTGAGCGCATTGCAGAACAATGCCGCATCGAACCACGATATCCAATCGACCGGTCGCAGCGGTGCGGAAGCGCCTGAGTCAAAGAACGAGGGATTCGTATCCATCACCGCCTGAAATTGCTTCTGAGTCACGAGCGTCCGCGACATGGCGAACGCGCCGAGTGACACGCTATGCACCGGGGTCATGTTGATAGTCGAATCGCCCATCTGGAATGTCCCGGCGGGAATGTTTATCATGGTCGGGAATATCGCGGCGTTATTTTTTGTCCCGGTCGGGCTGCTTTTGCCGCCGCAATCTCCCATCATGGCCGCCGCAACCGCCGCCAGGAAAACAGAAAACAATCCTCTCATGAGAACAAACATTCCCTTCGGTGTTGTTTAACCTAAAAGGGGCATTCATCCTGCTTATGGAAGGATGATTTGCCCCAAAACGGTAATCTGCTTCTCCCAATTCCCCGCCTTAAAATGCACAATATAGAGTTCCGACGGGAGATTCAGGCTTTTGACGGAAAAGGAATGACTTCCTGACGATTGAATGTGGTTGAATTCAAAAACCTTCTTTCCAAGCAGGTTATAAATCCTGAAATCAACGGGACATTGCTGATTCAGGGAGTATGCAATCGTTCCATTTTTTTGGCTGAAAGATGGCTCGATGATGATTTTATCCGAAGAAGACACTGAAGTACTGATGACGGTAAAACTCCATGCACTCGACCATGCGCCGGTGCCGCCCGCATTCGCCGCATTAACCCGCCAATAGTACCGTGTGTTGCCGATGAGTCCGGTCAGGTGGCTGCTTCCCGCGGTAAGACCGCCTTGATTGACAACGGTGGTCAAAAAGGATGAAACCGTCGAGACCTGCAATGCATAGGTACTGGCTCCGGAGATCGTGCCCCATGTGAGTGTAAGGGAAGCCGGTTGATTTATTGCGCCATTCGTCGGAGATGAAAGCAAGGGAACCCCCGGCGCCGGTGGTGCAGTTGTAAAATTCCAGACGCTCGACCATGCGCTCGTCCCTGCCGTGTTGGCCGCATCTGCCCGCCAGTAATAGGTGGCGCCGTTGGCAAGTCCGCCGACCGCCGCGGAGGTCGCAACGAGACCGGTCTGGTTTGATACCGTTGACGCGAAGGTCGATATTGTCGAAACCTGCGCCGCGTAGGTCGTCGCACCGGTTGAGGTTGCCCAGCTCACGGTGAGTGCGGTTGCCAGGCCCGTTGCACCGTTCGTCGGCGATGAGAGGGTCGGGGCGGCGGGGGGAACAACGGCTGCAATGGTCGTGAATCTCCAGACGCTCGACCATGCGCTCGTCCCTGCCGTGTTGGCCGCATCTGCCCGCCAGTAGTAGGTGGCGCCGTTGGCAAGTCCGCCGATCGCCGCGGAGGTCGCAACGAGACCGGTCTGGTTTGATATCGTTGACGCGAAGGTCGATATTGTCGAAACCTGCGCTGCGTAAGTCGTCGCACCGGTTGAGGTTGCCCAGCTCACGGTGAGTGCGGTTGCCAGGCCGGTTGCACCGTTCGTCGGCGATGAGAGGGTCGGGGCGGCGGGGGGAACAACGGCTGCAATGGTCGTGAATCTCCAGACGCTCGACCATGCGCTCGTCCCTGCCGTGTTGGCCGCATTTGCTCGCCAGTAGTAGATGGCGCCGTTGGCAAGTCCGCCGACCGCCGCAGAGGTCGCAACGAGACCGGTCTGGTTTGATACCGTTGACGCGAAGGTCGATATTGTCGAAACCTGCGCCGCATAGGTAGTCGCACCGGTTGAGGTTGCCCAGCTCACGGTGAGTGCGGTTGCCAGGCCGGTTGCACCGTTCGTCGGCGATGAGAGGGTCGGAGCGGCGGGGGGAACAACGGCTGCAATGGTCGTGAATCTCCAGATGCTCGACCATGCGCTCGTCCCTGCCGTGTTGGCCGCATTTGCCCGCCAGTAGTAGGTGGCGCCGTTGGCAAGTCCGCTGACCACTCTCGTCGTTCCGGTGATGCCGGTCTGGCCTGAAACTGTGGTCCCAAAGGTCGAAACCGTCGAAACCTGCATCCCGTAGGAGACCGCACCGCTTGACAACGCCCAACTGAAGGTAAGGGAGGTGGCAAGGTTCGTGGCGCCGTTGGTCGGCGAGGAGAGCGCCGGCGCCGCCGGAGCCGAAAGCCCGGAAAGACTTTTAAGCATTGAAATGCCGTTTAAGACATAGAGTGAATCGGAAGAGGTCGGCGTTTTGAAGACGTTCGTGTCGAGGGGATAGAAAACAGAGGTTGCGGGCATTTCACCAGCGGTAGTGTCCCATGCCCTGAACCGCATTACCTCTCCCGCCCCCATGCCATCCACGGTTGTAACCTCGCTGTTCTGGCCCCAGACGGTTATCCCGGCGTTGGCGGTGCTGTCCCATATGGTCCTCCCGTAGCAGTTGCCGTTTGTATCGAAAACGGCGATCTCGTCACCCTTGTGCATCGGCAACCCGTTGATGGCAGGGTGAATCGCCGTATCGACGATCACGGTCATGCTGCTCCCGGTGCTGCTGTCCGCAAGTTTGAAATGTGCGGCGGAAGCGCCCCCCGCCAGGACCGACAGAACCATGATACCCGACGACCAGCGTTTGAAGGACAAAGCGGACACGTGAACCTCCTTTACATTTTTCATGATGACTCCCCCTTGCAGGTGTGCGCCGTCACCGGCCGCACCGCACCTATTTGCGTTCAATGAGTTTCATTCGTTTATCAAAACCGGCCGCCTTCATCCTGAGCCGGTAGCGCCGTTCGTCGGCGTCGAAAGAACGGGTGCGGTAGGAGTCTGAGCCCCGGCGCCGAACGAAACCGCCAGACTCACGGAGTAGGGGAAAAACCAGCTCTTTGCTTTAATCAGCGACATACCCCCCTCTTGAAAAAGGTAAAAGCGACCGCTCTGCAATATATAAATTCGCTTTATGGATAGCAACCATATTTTTTAACCCTACGTTCACTATCAGGAATCCGATGTCCATCCCCATGTAGTACCCGGACCATGATGCTCACTAAAACTATGATATTAAATGAATTAGATGAAATAACCGTTTGATGGCGGACCGAAGGTCGGCATAAAAAAACATTTTTTTCGCAAAACGGGTATTTATATTAAGCTTTTCGCCGAAAAGATGGGTGACGTCATCTGACCGGTTGCTCCGTTCGATGGAGAGGAAAGTACGAATTGACCGGGGCCAGGACCGCTTATTACCGTTATTCCCGCCGAATAATATTTCGAAGTCGATAATTGCTTTCCCCAGCTCTTTTTTCTCGGCAAAAACCGCGGTTACGAAAGGGACTTTCACAGGACGAACCGGAAAGTAAACAGAAACTTGGCGGGAAGAGCAACGCCGTCTTTCACCAACGGTTGAAATCTCGTGGCTTTAACGGCCTTAATTGCATTACGAGAGAAATCATTTTCTTCCGCGCTTACGAGGTCAACGTTTTGCACCTTCCCTTCGGGATCGATAACCACCTGCAATTTCACGGTCGCGGTAATGCCCTGCTCTTCCGCCATGATCCGCGCCCTGACTTCCCGCGCCTGATCCAGGATCCCCTTGCTGCGGTTCCGCAACATGCTTTACATTTATCAGGTTATAGAATCAGTTGATATCCACAATAACCGGTACATTGGCGAATGCCGGATCTACTTTCCAACCGGCGCGACTTCCAGCACGACGAAGCTCCCCGGCTTGACCGGCGGCCGCGGTTTCGGGTTTTCCGCCGTGGGCGTCGGGGCCGCATCGAATTCCGCGGTCGGCAGATACAGGCGATGGGTTTCAGGATTGAGTGCCATGGTTCGTGCGCCCTTTTGCGTCACGATGGTTTCTAAAACCTCGCAGGCATTGTTCGCCGACGTTCCGATAACCGTTATCGTCCCATCGCCGTTCGAGCTGAATGCCCGCCGCGTACCAGGATCGAATACCGCCGCGTCGACTCGATCGCCGATGGGCGGCGCCGCTATCACCTTCCCGTTCCTTGCATTCATCACCACCATGACCTTGTTATGGCACCCGATGAACAGCCGGTGGGCCTGATTGTCGATTGCCATTGCGGAGGGTTCCTTGCCGGGCGCCACAGGCCATCTCGTTTCAAGTCGCATCGATCGTGTATTGATTACCGCAACCTGATCACTGTCTTCAAGATTCACGAATAATTTTCCCTCCCCGTTTGATGCGGGAAATTCAGGCTTGCCGCCGAGGGGAATTGTCGCGACGATGGAGTCGCTTTTTGTGTCAATCACCGTGGCATTACCGGTTTTGCCGTTACAGGTAAAAATGCAGTGCGAGAATGGATCGTAGATGATGGCATCGGGGTTGAGTCCGGAGACATGGATTTTTTTGAGGACGGCAAGCGTCGTTAAATCCGCGACCGTTACCGCGGTATCCTTCCCGTCGCTCACGTAAGCCTTGTTCCGTTCCCGCACCAGCGCAATGCCGTGGACGCCCCTGGTGTCGGGTATCGCGCCGATCTGCATACGGGTCGCGAGATCCACGACCTGCACTTCAGTGCCATGCGACACGAACAGGCGCCCATTCGAGTCATCGACCGTGCAGTAGTCCCACCCGCCGTCGCCGGTGAGGGGTATTCTGTTTATAATGGAATATTCCGTTGCCTGTGGCGTTTCTCCGGCCGCGGGGCCGAATGCAAGAAGAGCGAAACAGCCGAGCATGATGATCGATTTTTCCATGGTAACTCCTTCCATCGCTATTTTGTCACTGTTGATGAGTAATGGTTCAAAAATAATACGACGCTGAGGCCCGGATGAGTGCTGAGGCCCGGATGAGTAGGGAAGGATTACGTTGCGCGCCGCGCGGGCGCGACGGACTCATCGACCGTGAGCGTGAACGATTCAATGCGGCTTATGGGCGCCGTAAAGCGATGTTGAAGTGTGATTCTCATTGCGTGAATGCCGAACAACGTGTCCTTGTTGGACAAGCAAACTATCGGCGAGAACCATCCTCATGCGCGTCTTGACTCTTTTTACCGCCTGGAACTATATCTATACAGCATTCATGACCTTAATGGAAAATTCCTCGATCCGATCTTTGAGGTGGAGTATGAACGGGAGACGCAAGCACCTGAAAAGCATCATGAAGACGGGAACCATCCTGAAATTCTCTCTTTGTGCCGGGTTGTGCAGTGCCCCGATCTCCTGTTCAAAGCAAGGGCCGACGGGGCAAGGTAATAAAATCCAGACCGCGGTTCCCAGGCTCGCCTCATTGAATATTGCCGATGCGAAAAGTCTGTTCATTGCCAAGAAGACCGGCGCGGCGAAACGGCGGGTCGTTACCGCTGCGGATTCCACGGCGGATACCACTATAACCGATACGACTACGCTGTTCAAGATAACGAATAACGGGTACGTCGTGGAAGTATCCTACCTTGACTCCGCCGGAGATACATTGAGGACCTCGGTGAACATGCCAAGCGGTCTCTTCAACGTATCCGATACTTGGCTGACGGTCTCTTTCGAAGACAACTCCACCTACCTGGTCAGGAAATCAGACGGCGCGGCATTCATAGGAAATGAGTTGCCGAGCGAAGCAAATAATAATTTCTCCCTTGCCGGTGATGCTATTAGTCAAGACAATGACGGCAATTTTTATTATATTACCGGCAACAACTCTGAACTCGTCAAACTCACGGTATCAGACCCGGCACATCTGACCGTTACGACCTGTTCCGCTTCCGGGGATCGGGTGGAAAGTTTCGTCGGCGACAAGGCAGGCAATCTCTTGTACGCGGGGGAGGACGCGGGGGACAACCCAGTGGCCAGATACAGGCATGTTACGGGAGAATTCGAGAATTATTCGGGAGGATATTTCTGGACGGATATCGACGGCGATTCGATGTACTATGTAGGGAGCGATTACAGGATACGAAAAATCATCCCCACGTCTCCCCTGGGATCCGCGCTTTACGGCGATACCACCTTCGAATTGAAGAATATTCTTGGTTCCGCTTATGAAGATAAAAAACAAACAGAGAGTGGTCTGCGTGGCAAACGGCTGTATTGTTGACTTATACAATCCCGAAGGCAATGCGCAGGAAACCCCCCTGTCTTCTTTCGGACTGTCTGGGCTTACAACGGTCGCGTCTTCAGATAATTACTATTATCTGCTCGGGACAAATTCCGGGGGCCAGGTGGTCTTGCAAAAGGTAGCCCCGGACGACCATACCTTTACGAGTTTCACCTTTGATGGTTACAGCGTGTCCAAATATACCGTTACCGGCAACGATATGATCGAGTTTGACGCGGTCAGGATGAGCGATGGGAAGGAAATCGTTGCCGAGATCGATAATGCAGGCGCCATACAGGTTCTGCAGGTTTTGGATGAAAGAACGGTTATTGATCTGCAAAGGATAAACTAGTCCCCTCAGCGGTCAACGCGTCACTTCACGTTCCCGGACCGGTCCCACGTAAGCGTTCCCGCTTTTCCCTGTGAGTCGGTAAAGTCGCCGGTGATGGTCTGGCTGCCGAAGCTCCCGTCGAGCTGCACCCAGTAGCCGTCGGAGAACAGCTGCCGCAGGTAGAGCGGGCCGGAGACGGGCGCCTGGTCGGGCGGAAGCGAATCGATGGTGAGCGTGAAGATCCGTTCGCGTTCGGCGGCGTCAACGGCAGGCCTCGTGACATGCCGGTGCACGGCGAGCAGGCGGTTGAGGGAATTGTCGAGCGGATCGGGGCCCTTGATAAAGGTGAAGCGCAGCGTGTCGGTCATGCTGACAAGTGCGCTGTCGACGACCCGTTCGGCGATCACCGAGTCGCCTGCGAAGTAGAGCGAATCGGCATGCATGCCCCGCACGCGATGGAACACCGTTCTCCCGCCGGGAAAGACGATCCGCGCGGCCAGGTAGGCGACGTAGTTTCCGGAAGGGTTGGCCGCGAAGGCTACCATGATGGCTTCGCCGGTTTTCCGGTTTCCGGAGACGGTAGTATCGACGGTCAAAAAGCGGATCAGGCAGGAGTCGGGATTTTTGGGGTCGAAAATGACCGAATCGCCCTTATACGGGATGAATGTCGTCAGGGAGAGCGTGTCGCCGGTTTTGCCGAACCGGCCGATGCGGCTTGCAAGGATGCGGTTGTCCGCGGCGGTCGTGAGATCGTCATCCCCGCCGCCGTCGATGGTCAGGTCAATGACGGTGACGGTTCCCGATGCGTCGGTCGAGGTCCAGGTTATCGCCGTCCGGTTCGGGAGGCCGTTTTTGTTGTTGATGATGCTGTCGCCGTCGGCATCGGTATAGGAGTAGCGCTGGTCAATGGCGATCGCCGCGAAGATCTTTTCTCCCCGGTAGGAGTAGATATGATAATTCGCCGGAACGCCGCCGCGGTAGGCGGCGTCGTAGAGGAGAACGATCGTATCGTTTTCCGTGAGGGAATCGGAAGCGAGCGAATACAAGGCGCGGACGATGCCGAGCGTTGCGGTATCTGATAGGTCGTAGGTCAACGTCTGCCCGGTGCCGGCGGCGGCGACAGCGGCCTTTGAGAGGCTACCGGAGGAGGGGAACGCCGGCGCGGTGAGCGGGACGCCCCCGGCGGGGTCGGGAAGCGTATCGGCGAGCGCCACCGAGTCTCCCCACTGGTTGCCGCTGGCGATGTTGTCGCTGAGATTTTTTCCCATGGCGGCGGCCGTGGTGTGCGAGTTCGGGAAATCGGTGCCCCCGCCCGCGAGGGAGTTCGGCGACGTGGAGCAGCCGATGGAAAGCAGCGTTGCGGCGAGCAGGAATCGGGCGATGATGTTCATGTCGGCTCCCTCTTTCTGGACCGCGGGAAATATTGCAGATTGAGCTGCATGACGCACGACGGGTCCTCGGCGTCGTCGGCGACCAGTTTCCATACTTCATCCCGGAATTGGTCGATTTTTCCGGAAATTTTCCTGCACGTCGTCGCGCTGACGCTTATCATCATTGTTGACATGTGACGAGTCTCCGGGGGCAGCCGCATGAGCGCATCGGCCGCCTGGATGATCCACTCCCGGTTGAGCCGCCGCACATGCTCCCTGAGCGTCGGCGGTGGCTCGATGAATCGCCGCGTCACCCGGTACCGCCCATGCTCGTCGCGGACCACGAGCCCCCACTCGCAGAGGTCGTCAACGCATTTTGAAAGCTGGCCCGCGGGAATCGGGGGGAAGAGGAAATTCGAAAGCTGGTCGTAATCGCCCCGGAAATCGAGCGCCATGAGGGCATTTTACACGAGCGCATAGCGGTAGTCCTGGAAATAGCGCGACTGGGCCGGGTTGAGCCGCGCGAACCCGCTGCGGTTGCGACGGAAGAGAATTTTCCGATAGAGTTCCTGCCGCACGGGCTCCTTCGCGGCGCGGCTGTATCTGACAAGCAGGGTGAAGTATTCGGCCTCGCGTTCCTCGAGGCCGAATACGGCGATGATCTTCGCGCTCGAATCGGGGGAGAGCGTGCGCCGGCCCCTGATCACGTCATTGAGGAAGCCCGGATTGGCGAACCCCGCTTTTCGAGCGAAGCCCCGGACCGAGCCCTCCGGGTCCTGCTCGTGCCACGCCTTGTAACGATCCCTCAGGAACAGCCTGAAATCGTCGTAGGCGTAGATGTCGATCCCTGATTTTCCCGATTCCCGGTTCATGAAAATTCCTTCGGCCGCGCTTCCGGACACGGCGGGCGCTTCTGGAAAGATACCTTCTCCGGGCGCCCGCCTCCCCGTCCCCCACTCCCCCCGCTCCGCCCCCCGCGGTGCAACCCCTGATACTATCTATCGTCAACAGTAAAGTTTACGACACGCGTCTTGCCGGTCACCAGATTATCAATGGTAACCGTAGCGGTGTTGTTCCCGGTAAAAGTGATCACAAAGGTATAGCGCGGCAGATCGGTCGTGATCGTGCCCTGATACGGGAACTGCCAGAACCCGTTGGCGTAGAGACGGGTGACGTTGGCAATTGTAGCCGATTTATTAAGCGTCTGCCCGTCGCAGGTTCCGGTGATCGTGCCGTTTTTAACACGCGTCGTATCGGCGCCCCTATTCAAGGTATCAATGATATCTATAAAAAGCGTCGCGGTAATGTCCCCTTTGGATTGGGTAACATGGCGCACATGGTGGATGGTTTTAACGGTATCCAGCCGGGGATACTCTACCGGGTTCCCGAAGGCGTCCAGGAAGGTGATGGTGTCGATGCGGATACGGACATATCCCTTAGAGGTGGTAAGCGTACCGGTGCGGACCCAACTCTGACCATCATACGTATAGGGATTAACCGTCCAGGTGATGTACGAGGTATCCGCGGTCGCAACGGCGGCAAGCGCCTTGCTCGTGCTTCCGTTCTCGTGGCTCATGACGGTTCCTTCGTCCACGCCCATGTTGGAGACCTCATCGGCGGTGAGTTGCGACGATGAATTTCCGTTATCGGTGGAGGCCGACGACGATTGCTTTGCACAGCCCGGCATCAGGCACACGGCGAGTCCGAGCGTTGAACCGAGGACGGCTGCCTTCCAGAACTTCTTCCTCATGATACTCCCCCTTGCGGTTAGATGGTTGAAAAAAAGAGATGAATGGAACGTTCTGCAAATATTATACCACGGATAGGCGCTCGAATCAACAAAACAGTTATCAAGTGATTACATTAATCAGGCAAAATGCCTTTAAAATATGGCAATCATTGAATAATATCATGAATAAATAGTAAAATAATTGGTTACATTATTTATGTTCAACAGGACTTTTAGGCAGACACCATTATAACGACGCAGATGATCCTGGAATATTTTCCTTTTATTCCTGGAATATCAAAAATTCAAAATAACCCCGCTTCAAATGCCATTTAAACCTCGTTCGAACGCCGTTTCAACGCCATTTAAACCCCGTTTTTCGATGTCTTTGAACCGAGCCGCCACGGCGTCGCACAGCCCGGCAGGGCAAGACGCCGGGGCGGCGGTTCGCTTTGCGCGCGGAAATTCGGAAGGGGCGGTCGGCCGGCAGGATCGGCGGCCGCCCCGAGCCCTGAGATTTTCCGCGCGCCCCTTCCTATATATATATAGCGATGCCGGAAGGCATGACGCGCAATAGGCTTGTGCGGGTCGCCCCTGGAAGGGGTCCGGGGGTTTACAATATCCCCGCAATGCGGATTTACATAAAAACGTTATGCGACCGCGCGGAAAGGGCCGCAGTCGCGGCCCGAGCGCGTGCCGCTGCACGACGCAGAAGGCCTCCGCGCATAACGGTTTTTATGTAAAAGCCCTGCCGCCAGGGACGGCGGCGGGCGGCCGCATGCGGGGCCACAACCAGGTGTTTAAGGTTCGGAACGGGGAGAGCGAAGCGGGGCCGGATCGAAGCGCGGGGGATCGGATCGGGGAGGGTTGGAAGGGTCGAAAGATCGAGTTTTTATTCCAGAATCATCACGAAAATTGGTAAATAAACGGTAAATCTGGTAATTTGGTCCAGAATCGGTCGCTTTGCGCTTATTTCTATAATTCAATGGGTTATCGCATTTTTTCAAGAGAAAGCCAGTCCCAAACTGCCAGATTACCCATACAGGAAGATGAAGGAAAAGCTGCTCGATTTGAAGGCCGCCGGCCTTTCCCTCAATAAAATCGCGGCGGAACTCGGCATTGCCAAGACCACGGCGCTGCGCTGGGCCGGGGAACTGCACGATAAGATAATGACGCGTGAATGCCTCGTGGTGGAGGAGATACGTGAACGTCACGGGCTTAAACGAGTCGCGATGATCGAGGATATCGCCGCGCAGCGTGCGAAGGTGCGGGAGGCCATCAAGGCCCACGACCTGGGCAAGGAGAGCCTGAAGGAGAAACTGAATCTGGATAAATACCTGGCCGAGGAGTTTGAAAAATTGACAAAAGATCATGTCGCGGATTCGGGCTATTATGAAAGAGACATAGAACGCGACGGCATACATGCATTGCCGAAAGAGGTCAGTATCAATCTCGATTAGGCCGAAAACCATATAAATAGGAATACGGAGGACCCCTCTGTCGGCTCCGTTTAAAGGGTCTTCTACGGGCATTTAAACGGGGATAAAATGGCATTTATTGAGAGAGCCGCCTCCCCCGAAACGGCACAATCGGGCGGTGAAACGGACCGGGGAAAACCGGTAGCATTTTTGGTAGCATTTTGGTAGCATTCTGGCGTTTCCTGATGAATTTGAGGGGTTGGTGGCCAGGAGAGGGGCCTCTGATTATGGAAATTTTGAATCTTTTAGTGGGGGGAAGGCCTTCCCCCTGGTCGGAGCCGCGCGAAACGCGCGTCTCCGACGCACCCCCTTCTGCGGAAGTGCGCGACAATGCCTGCCCCCGGCAGGCGCCGCGCACCCCCGCAACGCCCCAGTATGGTAGGGGCGGGTTCGAAAAACCCGCCCTTTGTTGATTTAAAGTCGGCGCGGGAATTTGATGATTGTCTGAACACGATTAAAGGATTATAGGAGGACAGGATTAAACGGCGGAAGGATGGTATTTTCATTGCGTTGGCCATCTTGGAATCTTGGAAATCGTGTTCGGACAGGGTTTGGGGGGAAAGGCTATGAGCTGACGGGGCGGAGGAAAGGGAAGAGAAGGCGGGGTTGAGGTGCCGGAAAATAGGGGAGGGGTGCAAACGATAGGTTGCCGATTTGAGAAGGATTTGCTTGATCAAGGCATGTACTTGCACTATATTAAATCTCTTTAGACTATTCATCTTGTTGAAAGGGAGTAATTATGCATTATGATGAAATACGAAATACTGTATTAAGTGATTTGAGGAATCTTGAAGGGCGATTTACAACAGCCTATCAAAGATTTGATCGAATGGCGACAACTAATCCAGCATTATGGACTCAATTACAGAATGATTATCCATCACCTGCGGGCCGACCTCCTGTTGGGGAAGGTGCCGGAATTCCTTATTCCCCCGCTAACTTTATCGCACTTGCTCTTGATAGTTTTGAAAAATATGATAGACATATATTGAAAAGATATTTCGATTCGAGCGGTGTGAATTTTGTTGGTATCGATCCTGGCTATAAAGGTGGTTGGATCTCAATCTGGGCGTGGCAATAACAGAAGTACCATGAAATCATTTTTTAACATATTTAATAATAGGGAATTGGCAATAGCAATTTGGCTTTTTATTGGTTTCCTTTGGGTTAATTCAAAACAAAAGTTTAGAGCGCCTTTTGTTAATCTTTTAAAAGCATTCTTTGTAAAACAGATTATAATAACATTCTTACTGATGATAGCATATATAAGTGCCATTATCTTAGGCTTACACAAATTGAATTATTGGAATATATCAACCCGGATACTCCAAATGGAACGGAAATATTTGAAGAAATATGTTGCAAAAAGCCCTATTTTCACCTATATTATTGTCAATAAGTGGCTAATAAAAGGGGAACCCAATGGGTGAAAGCAAAAACAATTGTTTTTGTGTTAAATTCAATAAGAAGTTAAGGATAAATTTCAAGGGAGCGCAAGTAACATCTGATGGCGGATTGGTAGCGATACGGGAAATGGATGAGAAGCTTGGATTGACAGAAATTGCAGAAGAATACCTTAAAGACAGTAGACACGGGAAAAATATTCAGCATGAAATGATAGGGTTGCTGCGGCAATCGGTATACTCAAGGCTTGGAGGGTATGAAGACACCAATGATGCAGAGGGCTTAAGGAAAGACCCCGGTATGAGAGCGGTAATCGGGGAACGGGCACTGGAAAGAGCAGGTGCAGGCGAGACGACCATAGGAAGATTTGAGAAGGAGATACTGCTGGGCAGAAAAAACCTGAACAAACTGGACGAAATAACGGCAAAGTGGATAGAAAAAGTAGATTCTGTGCGAAGGAACAAGGAGATATTGCTGGACATAGACAGTTCTGAGAGTCCGGTGTATGGGGAACAGGAATTATCAAGTTATAACGGGCATTTTGGTTTAAAGTGTTATCATCCGTTGTTCGTATTCAATCATTACGGGGAATGTCTGAAGGTGAAGTTGAGGCCTGGTCATGTGCACAGTGCAGACGGTTGGAAGGAATTTCTGGAGCCCCTCTTCCGGTATTATACTGCGAAGGGTATGACCGTAAAATTACGCGGAGACGCCGCATTTGCAATACCGGGGTTGTTTGAGTTATGTGAAGAGTACCAGGTAGATTATGCGATACGGATAAAAGAGAACAATAAATTGTGGGAGAAAATTGCGGAATTTGCAAAGAGGCCTGTTGGAAGACCGAGCAATAGGCCGGTTATAAAATATGTAAGTTTCAGGTATGGTGCTGACACATGGGAAAAGGAACGGAGAATAGTTTCAAAGATAGAACATCATGAGGGAGAATTATTCCCTCGGATAGGATACATAGTAACCAGTCTGAAATGGAATAAGAGCCGGGTGGTGAAGTTCTACAACAAGAGGGGCACCTGTGAACAATGGATAAAAGAGGGAAAATATGCTCTGAACTGGACAAGGCTCAGCTGTCAAGGATTTGAGGAGAACGAAGTCAGGCTGAAACTGTTCATAATGGCATATAACCTTGGGAACATTTTCAGGACACTGGCATTACCTGAAGTGATAAAGGATTGGTCCTTGAGGACCATACAATTGAAGCTGATAAAAATCGGTGGGAGATTGATAAAGCATGCCCGGTATTACCACATGCTGCTGGCCGAGGTGAGTATCAAAGAATGGATATGGCGAGGCATCATGAACAAGATAAGCCGTCTTTGTCCTTCGCCTTCCGGATAACAGAAATACCCGAATACAACTGAAATACCGATGGGAGAGGTGTCGACAAAAATGGGCAAACATTGCAATTTATGCATCGAGAGGATGTGTTACGACCACAGAAGCCAATTTAACGGCATTTTTTATTGACAGCAAATTGAAAAATGACCTATATTCACGAAATAAAGCAAGGTAGCCTCAGAAGGATGGCTATTTTTCGGGTTTAAATGGAGGATTCCAGGTAAAATATCCAATTTATGGTAAATTTAAGATAAAAGACGCAGAGGTTTTGACTATTGCCTGGTTTTTAAAGCGCACTACTCGCGCATCAGATAAGCGGCATTATGGTTGTGATTCAGCTGCTTTTTATCATGGGGCAGACCCCTTACGAACACTGATTTCAACCTATGAAAATACTTTAAGAAGATTATCTGATAAATAGTTTCTGTCCGGGATAGTTCTTTTTATCAGCAATGGCCTTGCTATTCGATGTGAACGATGATAATAATATTGGCAATGTATCTTGAATAGGGCAGTTATTTTCAAAAAGCCACAGCATTGGCCTTTTACCGCCGCTGTCTTCAAAATAGATGAGGCAGAATCGAGTGCTTTGTGGTGGGTTGTTTTTTATCTCCAGGGCTGAGGGCTTGATGTGCTTTACGGTAGGGCGGGAATTATATTGCTACGCGAGGGTAAGGAATATAAAATGTTACAATTCGAATGAAACTTGTA
>CAWJXL010000029.1:0-134562 GCA_963846695.1 uncultured Fibrobacterota bacterium
AAAATTGGGTCATCGGTACTTTAAATGATACCCACAACAGATAGTGTTTTAAGCCTGGTGTGGCCGTCTGTTACACCGCGTTCCAGCGTGGAAAATCCAGCCACATTACGAATGCATAATTTGAAGCGGCAAGTTACGCCGCTCAGGGTACAATTCAAGACCACCGCAATGAAAAAAGATAGCGATACGATAATGGTTACGATTACGAAACCCACACGCAAGACGCTTCACCTTTTCTATTTTTGCATTCAGGCTTTCGCCAAGAGCATTTGTTATATGATGGGTTGCATAGGTAACGATATTGGCAAGATGTGCTTTAATTGATTTAGCCGCTTTGACTATAGGTGCAAGACGACTATGGGTTGCCCACCAATACCAATCTTTGAAATATCGGCTCATCCAGCCGGGAGTTTGATAGTCCCAGAGATGCCGAATATTTTCCTTTATCGCCCATGCCCTGCATACTTTCAAGTCTCTTTTTTGCAATTGTTCAAATTCTTCTCTACGATAATCCGGAATATTTTCATTATTCCACAACCACAGATATTTGGTGCCTTTAAGCGTATCAATGTTGCGATTTATCAAATCCCGATGTTCTTCCTTGCGAACAGCATCAACGGCTTTAGTGATTATTCGTGTCACATGATAGCGGTCGAATACAATTTTTTGTGCCGCGTCCGGGATATACTTTTTCGTTGCTGCGATGAAGGGGTCCCACATATCCATGGCAACGCATTGAACCGTAGCCCGCTCTTCCGGTTTAAACTGCTGGTAATACCTTTCAAGGCTTTCCTGCTCCCGCTCATCGCCAACGTATACCACGCAGGATTTATTTATATCGTACACCAGCGTTTCATATCGGTGCCCTTTGGCAAAAGACTTCTCATCAACACCAATGCGTTCAGGGATAGCATGTGGCTTGCGGGCCAATCCTCGATTCACTGCCCTCTCATAAATTCGCCAGGCCAATTTCCAGTCAATGTCAAGAACTCGGCAAGTGCTTTCAATACTACATTCCTGTTCCAAATCAAGAACAAGGCTTTCAAACTCATAGGTAGTAGTCGCATTATTTTCGCCAAGGCCAGAGACTATTTGTTTTACCCCATGTTGTTCGCAGCGAACGCGTGGAACTCGAAGATGCAAATAGGTCGCCATCTGGCAGGTATTCAGGTGTCGAATTTCACGTTCCGGCGCATGGTCATACACGGAATAAAACTGACGGCACTCAGGGCATGGAAATTCAACCCCGGAAGCGTGTTCAATCCAAATATCTACTCGCTTTTGCTGATGGTTTAGCTCTAACCGTGTGATATGCCAGGGGAACCGTATGTTTAAAAGCTCGGAAAAAAACTCGGTGTCTTTCATAGTCCAAAAATACCTGTTACACTATAGATAGGGGCGACCCATGAAAACTACCGATGCGGCATAAAATTTAAAAAATGATATTGATTTTTAATAATGTTTTTACTCATAGCAAACACTATTTCCCACTATTTTGGGATCAACTTCATTTTCTGCCACATATACCTCACGAAATGGGTTGTACAATCGTCTGCGGTTCCAGTATGATTCATAGGCCCTCGTCTCCATTCTATTAAGCAACCTCCACTCGCAGCCGCATCTTCAAGCCACTGATGATTTTTTTGTGCGGGATTTCCAATCCGATAGTACTTCTTTCACACCGTCTCAAACTGCAACTTATAAAGCTCATAGTAGAGCCCCTTACGTCCAATAAGCGACGCGTGATCCCCCTCTTCCGCGATGGTCCCCTTGTCGATCACGATGATCCTGTCGGCATTGCGCACGGTCGAAAGCCGGTGGGCGACCACGATGGAGGTGCGGTTGCGGATGAGGTTGTTCAGGGCGTCCTGGATCAGGTGCTCGGTTTCGGAGTCGATGTTCGAGGTCGCCTCGTCGAGCACGAGGATCGACGGGTCGGCGTAGAGCGCGCGGGTAAAGGCGCAGAGCTGGCGTTCCCCCCCGAAAGCGTCACCCCGCGTTCCATGACCATCTCCCGCCTGCCGTTCGCGAGCCGGTCGAGGAGCGGGCCGATGTGCGTGACGCGAACCGCCTCGTTCCAGCGCGCCTCGTCGAAGGGCGCGCCGAGCGTGAGGTTCTCCTCGATGGTGCGGGAGAAGAGGAACATCTCCTGCATGACCACCGCCATCCTGCTGCGCAGTTGCTCGTAGGGAATGGTCGCCAGGTCGGCGCCGTCGACCGTGATGCGGCCTTTCTGCCATGGATAAAGGCGCCCGAGCAGGTTGATGATGGTGGTCTTGCCCGACCCGGTTTCGCCCACGATCGCCAAGCGTGGAGCGGGGCGGCACGGAAAATGACACGTCGCGCAGCACCCATTCGCCCGGCGTGTAGGCGGCCCATACGTTCTCGAAAACGATCTCGCCCCTGAAGCGCGCGGGACGGGGAGGGCCGGAAGGAGCGGGAGGGGCGGGCGGCCCGTCGATCTCCCGCACCGCGTCGGCCTTGAGCACGGTCAGGATCTTCTCCCCGGCCGCGTTGGCGCTCTGCATGACGTCAAATTTTTCCGCCAGGTCGCCGAGCGGTTCGAAGAGGCTCGCGATGTAGGCGAGGAACATGACGATGATGCCGTACGAGACGGCGGCGTGGACAAGCGCCTGGCTGCCGAAGAAGATGACCGCCGCGACCACGGCCCAGCGGAAGAGGTCGATGAGCGGCCGGAAAACCGCGAAAACGGTGAGCTGCCTGACATTCGCGTCGTACACGCCGCGGTTGATGACCCCGAACTTCGCGAACTGCGACGCTTCGCGCCGGAAGATCTGGATGATCCGCATCCCGCTGATATTCTCGTTGAGAAAGGCGTTGAGATGGGCGATCCTGGTGCGGATGAGCCGATAGGCGCTGCGCGACTGGGCCCGGAACACGACGGTGATGACGGCCAGGAAGGGAAACGAGGCCGTCACCGCGATCGCGAGTTTCACGTTGGTGAAAAACATCACCGCCACGATGCCGATCATGCTGAGGAGGTCCTGGAAGAGCGCGACCACCACGGTGCTGAACAGTTCGTTCAGGGTTTCGATGTCGTTGGACACCCGGTTCACGAGCCGTCCCACCGGGTTGCGGTCGAAGTAGGAGAGTTCGAGCGAGAGGATGTGACGGTAGAGCTCGGCCCGAAGGTCGCGCATGGCGTACTGCGACAGCTTCATGAGCTCAATGATCTGCCGGTACGAGGCGAAAAACTGGATGAGGAAAAGGGCGATGACGATGAGGCTGAGCTCCACGACGCGACGCCAGTCGTCGGCGCGCAGGAGGATCATCTCGCGCGCGGTAAATCGCGCCGAGGCATTGTCGGAGAAGAGATACGTTCCATCGGCGAATCCGCGGATGACGCCGGAATTTATGCCCGCCGACAGCTTCGCCCGTACCGCGGGCGACGGCGCCGCTGCCGGGCGGATGAGCAGGTATTCGTTTGTCGAAAGAACGCCCTCGTGCTTCAGGCGGGCCACCTCGTGCGAGGAAAAACGCCCGAAATCGCTGCGGAACAGGAACCGCGTGGAGTCGTCGAGAAACGCGCCCTTTTTCAGGAGCGCGGCAAGGGGGGCGTTCGAACCCTCGATGCGGCCGGCCGACGTCGTCGAAACCGTGAAGCCCTTCTTGACAAGGTAACGGTCGACCATGACGCCGGAGATCCAGGGAACGATGAGCCGTCCGGCGGTGATGAAGGCGACGAGCGCCACGGCGCCCAGGAGGTGACGGCGGTAGCGGGACAGGTAGGTGAAGAGCAGCCGTGCGACTTCGATGTTCAGAAGGTTTACCGACGGGGTATCTTCCTCGAAATGGGGGCCGTTCATGCGTCTCCCCCCTTCATGCGCTGGAGCTCGAAGAGCGTGGCGTAGAAGCCGCCGCCCGCCGCGAGCTCGTCGTGGGTTCCGCGTTCCGTGATGCGCCCGTTGTCGAGAACGATGATCGTGTCGCACTGCCGGATCGTCGAGATGCGGTGCGCGATCATGAGCGTGGTTTTACGCCGGATGATCGGACGGATGTTCGCGAGGATCTCCGCCTCGGTCGCGGTATCGACGGCCGAAAGCGCATCGTCGAGGATGAGAATGCGGGCCGATTCGGCCAGAAGCGCCCGCGCGACGGCAAGCCGCTGCTTCTGCCCGCCCGAGAGCATGACGCCGCGTTCGCCGATCCTCGTTTCATAGCCTTCCGTAAATTTTGCGATGTCGCGGTGCACCGCGGCGAGCCGCGCCGCCTCCTCGATCGCCTCCCGCCTTCGCGGCGCTTCGTCGTCCATGCCGAAGGCGATATTGGCGGCGATGGTATCCGAGAAGAGGAAGGAGTCCTGCGGTACGTAGGCGATTGATTGACGGAGCGTATCGAGCGGCACCCCGTTGATGTCGCGGCCGTCCACGAACAGGCATTCCTTTTCAAGCGGGTAGAGGTGGAAGAGGAGCGAGGCGAGCGTGGTCTTTCCCGCGCCGGGTTTCCCGATCACGCCCACGGACGACCCTTCCGGGATGTCGAGCGTGATATCGCGCAGCGCCGGCGCCATTGTTTCCGCGTAGCGGAAGGTGAGGCTACGGAACTCGATGCGGCCGGACGGGATCGGTTGGGCTGCGCCCGGGCTCTCTACCGTCACATCGGGCCGGGCTTCGAGAATCTCGAGCACCCGTTTGGTGGAGGCGATGCCGCGCTGGACCAGGTTGAAGACCCACCCCGTCGCGATCATGGGCCATACGAGCAGATTGATGTAGAAGGTAAAGGAAACGAACTGGCCGATGCTCAGCTTCTCGGCGAGCACCAGCCTGCCGCCGAAGAGGAGCAGGAGCGAGAACGAGAGCGAGGCGAGGAAGGTGATGGTGGGAAAGATGAGTCCCCAGATGCGGGTGAGCGCCAGGTTGTGGCCCACGTACTCTTCGCATGCGGCAAGAAACCGCGTCTGTTCGCTCCTCTCCCGGGCGAATCCCTTGATGACGCGGATGCCGGAAAACGACTCCTGCGTATGGGTCGAGATGCTGGAAAACGACTCCTGCACGAGCGTGTAGCGCGACTCGATGAGCCTGCCGGTCCGGACGAGCAGGAAGATGATGAGCGGCAAAGGAAGAGCGGTGAACAGGGTGAGCCGCGGGCTGATGGCGATCATGAACGCCAGCGACATGACGCTCATGAAGACCGCGTCGAAGAGCCCGATGAGCGCCATGCTGGTGGCCATGCGGATGGCGCCTAGGTCATTGACGAAGAGCGCCATGAGGTCGCCGGTTTTCGTGCGGTTGTAAAACGGGGCCGAGAGCCGCTCGATATGGCCGAAGAGGTCGTTGCGCATCCGCTCCTCGATCCGCCGGGACGGTTTAACGATACAAAACCGCCAGAGGAAGCGGAAAAACGCCATGCCGCACGCCATGAGCAGGATGAGCGCGCTGCTCTTCAGGATGAAGGCACTGTCGTACACCGCGTTACTCAGTCGGTCGAGCACCTGCTGGATGATGTGCGGAATGACCAGTTGCAGGAGATCGACCCCGACCAGCACGACGAAGCCGCAGGCAAGAGCGGCGGCGTGCCGGCGCAGGTGAGCGATGAGGTAGCCGACCGCTCGGCGTGTAGAAATCGGGGAGTCGGCCATGGGGAGAGGAAAAATACACGATAGGGCGGCAGGCTACCTCGCCCCGCCGCCGGCGACGGGGATCAGAACGGGTTGTCGAACTCCTTCAGGAACGGCAAGGCGCCGTCCTTGGTCGAGAGCACCGGCGCCGAAAGGGGCCATGCGACGGCAATATCCGGATCGTTCCACCGTATGCCGCCGTCGGCGTCCGGGGCGTAGACACGGTCAACCTTATACTGCACCTCGGTGTTCTCCGTGAGGGTGCAGAAGCCGTGAGCGAAACCGGGAGGCACATAGAGCATCCGGAAATTATCGGCCGAGAGTTCGAACCCCCGCCACTGTCCGAAGGTCGGCGAAGCTCTGCGCACATCGACCACCACGTCGTAGATCGCGCCGGCCGTCGCGCGGATCACCTTGCTCTGCGCATGCGGAGGGAACTGGAAGTGCAAGCCGCGCAGCACCCCTTTCGCCGCGGAGAGCGAATGGTTGTCCTGCACGAAGATGGCGTTGATGCCGCCCCTTGCAAAGGCTTCGACCGAATAGCTCTCGACAAAAAATCCGCGATGATCGCGGTGGACGACGGGTTCGATCAGGATGACGCCCGCAAGATCGGACGGGATGAAGTTCATAGGCTCTGTTCCCCTGGATCGGGGTCGGCGGCGATGTCGCGGAGATAGGCGCCGTATTCGTTTTTTTCCATGGGTTTTGCAAGCGCCAGGAGTTCGGAGCGTGCGATGTAGCCGAGTCGGAAGGCGATCTCCTCGGGGCAGGCGACCTTGAACCCCTGTCGCGCCTGTATGGTGGCCACGAACTGGGCGGCCTGGAGCATGGACTCGTGGGTTCCGGTGTCGAGCCAGGCGACGCCGCGGCCGAGGGTGACCACCCGCAGTTTGCCTTCATCAAGATAGAGGCGGTTGAGATCCGTGATCTCCAGCTCGCCGCGCGGCGATGGCTTGAGGACTGCCGCACGGTCGCACACGCCGGCGTCGTAAAGGTACAGGCCGGTCACCGCGAAGTTGGAACGGGGTTCGGCGGGCTTTTCCTCGATGCTTATCGCCGTGCCGTCGTCGGAAAATTCAACAACGCCGTAGCGCTCCGGGTCCGTGACGCGGTAGGCGAACACGGTTGCGCCGTTCTCGTGGCAGATGGCGCGGCGCAGCCCCGCAACCAACCCGTGGCCCCAGAAGATGTTGTCGCCGAGCACGAGCGCGACGCGGTCGTTGCCGATGAACTCTTTCCCGATGATAAACGCCTGCGCCAGCCCTTCGGGCCTCGTCTGCTCCGCGTACGCCAGGCGGAGCGCCCACTGGCTGCCGTTGCCGAGCAGCCGCCTGAAATTCGGCGAGTCCTCCGGCGTGGTGATGACGAGGATCTCCCGGATGCCGGCGAGCATGAGAATGGACAAGGGATAATATATCATCGGCTTGTCGTAGACCGGCATGAGCTGCTTTGAGACGCCTCGGGTAAGCGGAAAGAGCCTGCTTCCCGAACCGCCGGCGAGAATGATCCCCTTCATCGGCGCCATCCTTCCTTTATAATGGTACTGGCTTTTAAACGGAAAGAAATATACTTTTCAGCGTATGACAACGGACCAGACGCCCGCCCGCCCGCCCGATTCGTCGCTCATTGCGGCGCTTTCCGACTTTTACGACTGCATCGAGAAGGAGAAGGGGTTTTCGCCCCATACGGTGACGGCTTACCGGTGCGACCTTGCCCAGTTCGCCGACTTTGCCGCCTCAATGAATATTCCGCCGCTGCTCGAAACAACGCTCGAAAAAAAAACGCTGCGCTCCTTCACCTTTTCACTCTCGCGGAAAAAGCTCAGGCCGCGTTCCATCGCGCGCAAGATCGCGGCGCTCAAATCCTTCTCCGGTTTTTGCGCCCGAAAACATCTTCTACCCTACAATCAAGCCAAACTCATTACTACGCCGAGGCTTGACAAAAAACTTCCCGTCTTTCTCACCGAACAGCAGGCCGAAAAACTCATCCCGCCGAAGGGAAGGCGGGACGTCGAAAAAAGCCGCCGCGATCATGCGATGGTCGAGTTTTTTTACGGCAGCGGGATTCGCCTCTCCGAGCTTCGTTCGCTTGCCATCGACGGCGTCAACATCCGCGGCTCCACGGTGCGCGTGATCGGCAAAGGAAACAAGGAGCGCATCGTTCCGCTCACCGGCACGGCGATCGAGGCCATGGAGCGTTATCTTGCACTGCGAAAAACGCGGAAAACGCCGGACGCCCCGCTCTTTGCCAATGCAAAGGGGGAGCGCATGTCGGCGCGCCAGATCGAGCGCATCGTGACCCGGGCGTTATCCGTCGTCAGCCAGCAGCGGAAGCGCAGCCCGCACGTGCTTCGCCACTCCTTCGCCACCCACCTCATTGACGCGGGCGCGGACATACGGGCGGTCCAGGAACTTCTCGGCCATTCGTCCCTCGCGACGACCCAGATCTACACCCACGTGTCGCGTGAACATCTGCTCAAGGCATATCGGCAGGCGCATCCAAGGGCGGAACGAGGGATAAAAATAAAGGATGAAGGGATGAGAGATGACGGATAGAAAGAGTTGGAGGGTTGGAGTTCCCTGTCAATTTGCACGTCTTTCTCCTTTTCTTCAACAAATTCAGGACGATTTTCTCGGCCGCCGGATCGTCTTTTAGCAACTCAATAATTTCATTATAGGCGGAATATGCCGGCGCCGGAGGGGTTTTTTTGTACAGGGCGGCAGAATTTGGCGATGAGTTCTTCCGGAAAAGAAGCGTCGCCCCGCAGAACCCCCAGGACATACTCCATGGGTATATTCAAACTATCGGACAGGTCGCTGATTTTTATCTTATCCTCGATAATTGTCCGTTCAAACCATTCCCGGAATCGTTCATCGATTTGCGGGTAAATAAAGTTCGCGGCATTATAGGTCTCGCTTATCCTTTTAAGAAAAGCCTCTGAAGGCATTACCTCTTTATTATAAATAGCCATCGTAAATTTGCTCGATACCCCTATCTCTTTGGGTGAGCCTACCTTGATACACCTGAAAGCAAGCTTGACCCTTTCGCAAACTTTCTCAGCCATTTTCCCGATCAGGAGCCAGGCGGGGTCAACGGCATAGCAAATTTCTATGATTTTGCCGATGAGCGATTTTGAAGGCTCCCTTTTGCACCTCTTTATTTCGCTTATGACGCTCTCATTAACGTCGAATTTCTCGGCGATCTCCTTTTGTGAAAGAGCGCCGCCATCCCCGCCGCACAGGGAATCGAAGGCTTCTGAGGCACGCAGGCATAGTCGGGTATCGATGTTTTTTTCGAACATAACCCCTCATTCGCAAAAAGTCTTAAAAAAATTATAATAATTACATGCTATGAATTATATTTAAGATATTTCATGCGCCTTTTAAATGCAATGGATTTTGGGATGGAGGCCCGATCATGCTGAACGTTGATGAAAAGGAGCGCCGCCATGTCGCAGCCGGATATCTTTCCCGGATCTGACAATGTACCTTTTGTTCACCCGTTGGTAGAGGGGCGAAAAATCGAATTATCAAGAATCCGCAATGGAATACTCCGAGCCATGTTCAGGACGCCGGCCTTTATGCTATGCCTGGCCTGTTTTTCGCCGATCTCCCCGCATGAGGCCGATAGTCTGAAAAAAACTCCGCAGGAGTGGCGGGTCATACTTCACAACGATACGCTCGATCTTTTTTTAAAGAGTCAATGCGTGGGATTCTGTCGTCAATCGTTTTCGATCCACGATTCCGCCGGCACCATTGAAGCCGAAACCGACCTTGATGCGGGAAACGCCTCTGAAAATGAACGCCTTTCGGCCTCGGACCACCGGGTCTACGGCTTCGACGGCCGGCTCCTCAGCGCGGAGCAGGTGCTTGCCAGCGCCGAAGGCACTTCGAAATGGCGGCTTGCAAAAGACACCGGGGGTGCATGGAATCTTGCGGTGACGACCGGCGGTATTACGCATAAGCAACCGGTGCAGGGAGTCGCCGATAACCTGACCCGTATCTTCGAACAATACAAAGGGATAAAAGACCGTTCGATCAAACCGGGGGATTCTTTTTCCGATACGACCTTCGATTTGACTTCCGGAACACCCATGACCGAAGTTACCCGATGCGTCGAAAAGCCCTCGACCGCCAACGGCTTGTGCTGGGTATTCAGCGATATGCAGAGCGCCGTCGGTCGACTCGACACCATCCGGATCGATACCGCGGGAGCCACGGTGTATGCCGGGCAATTTCCCTTCGTGATGCAAAAAAGGAAGAACAAGTCGGCGGTTCCGACGGTGGCATCGCTCTGGGACATGGCGAAAGCGCTCTCGATCGGAGTATTAAGACCGGCCAGCGATAGCGAGCGGATCGCCATGGTTCTCGATTCATCGCTCGAACCGGACTCTTCGGTGCTCGGCTTTTATCATCGCACCGGCACTGCATGGATTCTGGGCAACATTCCATCGGCATGCCCGAAAACAGGGAGCGCTCTCTATCCGCCATCCCGGACGAATTACCTCTCACCAACCGTCACCATGCAGTCGGATAACCCGAAAATCAAAAAGCTTGCCGATTCGCTTGTCAAAAACGCCAACGACAGATGCGATTCAATCGATGCCTGTTTCCGCTGGGTGTATGCTTCACTCGAAAAGCGGCTCTCTCCTACCTTCTCGAATGCGCTCGAAACGCTCGAAGCGGGATACGGCGACTGCGGAGAGCATTCGGTGCTCCTCGGCGCCCTGCTCCGGGCTGTAAAGATTCCCGCCCGCGTGGTCCTCGGGCTCGTTTATATGCCCGAACAAAGGCTACTACTACCATGCTTGGGTCTTAGCCCAGAGTCATGAATTATGGCTTGGCGTCGATCCCGCTCTCGGGGTCTTTCCGGCATTCCGCGATCGGGTGCCGCTGCTCATCGATGATTCCGGGAGTGAGAGCGTGAGGATGGCGAAGTTTATGGGAAGAATCAAGATTGAGTATGTGAAGAAGGATGTAGATAAAAGATAAAATTTAAGGGGGGAAGCCTCCCCCTCGCTCCAGCCTCCTCGCCCGCAAAAAACGCGGGTTGCGGTGTCTTCTGGTGCTCTCTCTGTGTCGCCATAGATCATCCACGATAATTATCTTCTGCGCCTAGCGTGACATTCAGTTCAAGGCAAAACCCGAACGCCTATCAATTTTTCCTAATTTATAGTTCTGCTCATTTATCTTGCCCTTCCCGTCCATAATTAGTATCTTATTTGTTATATGAGGAGAAACAGCCGTAATTGGACTTCTGTACTAAATACTGGAGAAGATGTAATGCTCAAACGCATCAGTTTTTTCACCTTTATTGCAATAACTCTTTTCTCTACCGGCATCTATGTCGAGGCCGCCGCTCAGACACGGTCGGCGCCGTGCTCCACCGCAAGGTGCCTCCTACCACATAGCCCACATCAATGTGCCGGATGAGGCGTCAACTACTTACTTCGGCTATCTTGCGGGGCCCGCGATCGATAACCAGTACTGCGACTTTCGTGCCTATATCGACACCACGAACCGCAACATGCGGGGATTGTATCGTTAAATTTAAATACATTCCAATTCTGGAATATTTCGACGATACGGCGCAAAATGAGCATACTTTCAAATTATGCGTGGGGGAGAGACGAATATAACGGCGGGCCTTCGGGCACGGGTTGTCTCGGACTCGGCGCCTTCCGGCTGGTGGACACCACCGGCGCCTGGCTCAATCCGGAGATCGGGCACAATCTGGACAGTCTTGTTATCACGATTCTCGACTCCTCGATGGCGACCCCGAAATTTTCCATCGGCTACTGGGGATGGAAGGCCGGCACCGGTGGAACCAAGATCAACGTCACCTGGACGTGGTCGGCAATACGGGCCATGCGTCCTGCATACTGCTCGGTAGCGATACAGGGTGCATTCAACGGCAAGGTGGTCGCCGGATTTACCAACCACGGTCCGACATCAATGGGCGGAACGGGTGATTCCGTTGTAACCATCGTCAAAGATTCGACCCAGGCGCTCCTGGCCGACATCGGCAAGCAGTGCGGACCCGGCGAGGACTTCGTCGATACGATGGCGCTGGCCATCTATGCACTGCCGGGTTACTTTGCCGGGTATGTACAAAACGGCTATAATCTCGGAATGCTGCTCAAGCCCGACACGAACCATACGGTCCAGTACGAGGTTGCCTACAACGCGGCGACTGAACCGACGATTCTATACAGGAATGTTAACTGGCACTACACGATGTTCGGGCTCACACCACCGGTGAGCGTGCTTCCGGAGAATCGGCAACCGCTTCCGGTCGCGATCCATTCCCCGGTGAAGAGGGGTCCGGCAGAGTATTTCACCCTTTCGGGGCAGAGGATATCAATGCCACAGGCGCAGGCCGGTGCGATGAATCGGGGAATAAGGATGTTACCTCGGTATATATCGTTCGGCAGGCGGACGGATCGATTACCAGGCAGGTCGGATTATTACTACAATGATTTGAGCGGTAATTAAATTATAGAAGCAGTTTCCGCCCCGTTGTCCTGTTTCGCGGGTGGAGGAAAGGTTTACCCCGCAACTCCTCCCCCGCTTTTTTTATGTGCTCTTCTTTCCCCATGCTCATCCCTTGCAGAACGCGGTGGCCGGGGGGCAAAGGCATATATACAAGCTCTTTTCCGCCTTATATTCCGCATACCTATCTCACAAGCTGGTCTCACAAGCTGGATTTTTTCATGCATCCGGTGAGGGGCATTCCGCGGTTCGATCATGGAAAACCCGACCGGGAAGTACAGCCTGGCAGGGTTGTCGGTTCAGCCGTGGATTCAATGCCGAGGGGTCACATCACCTGGCCGGACGTACTAGTGGTCAGTTGATGAAATAACGCACCCTGAGCGGGCGTAATTTTTAGAAGAGAAGTGGAGAGGGTGCGGGATGTGATGGAAAGTCCGAGAGGGGGAGGACTGATAAGGCAGAAAGGAGTGGTATCATGAAAGCGAGGGGGATTGGAATGGTGAGTATGGTGGTGATGGCGGCAGGCATTTTCTCAGCTTCAAATGGAGAGATGCTGAAGAAAAAAAGCCTGTACGAAAGCGATCAGGTTATTCATACCCTGCTCATTCTTGATAAGAATGCAATCGAAAATGCGAAAGTGTTGATTCATGATTTGGAGACAAAAGGGATCATTCACGCCCAGACGGCGGGCTTCCACTCCAGTGAAATTCTGCGGAGCCTCAATGCCTCGGAGCAGTATATTGCCGGGTTGGAAAGCGCAACCGATATTGCTCTGGACGTAATGCAATTACGGTATCTTGCGGGGTTGCACCAGCACTATCTCAGGGCAATTGAAGAACAGAAGGACCTTGATCGGGAGCTGGCAAAGCCTTATCCTGAACGGTCATATATAACCATGAAAACGCTTCGCATCTATGCCGAGATGAAGAAGGCCGAGAGGGAACAGCTCCAGATGGATAGTACATCGGGTATCAAAGAGCCCGAGGCGCCGGTCATGGAGAAATAGCGGTTGACACCGAAGGGTGCACGAATATGCGCCCTTGATGGAGGGAAGGTGAGGGTGTATCCTTTCAGCAAGAAAGAGGGGAGGGGGTTCCAAAAGATCATTTCAAAAAGAAATTGTCAACATAGCGTCGTACAAACGACGTGTCGCCCCGGGAGCAGGTACGGGATATCCGCGGGATACCGCCGACGACTTGGACGCGGGTACTCATCCAGCTCCCTATTTTAAACCGTCCGATAGGCCTTTTCGCAACAGCCGTGTACCGGCCGATTCCCTCGCACCGGAAGGAAAAATATTCGCTCGAATCGGTCTGAACGGCAAAAATCAGGCTGTCCAGGGGACCGAGCCGGTTATTCCTGGCAAAATATTCCAGCTCCTTGGCTTCCAAAACATTCAGGGTATTCACTCCCTCGTCGCGAATTTTATCTTTTGTAAAACCATCCATGACCTTGGGAACGCCGATGAGAAGCAGCAGGATGATGATGCTGACGAGCACGACCAATTCCACGAAGGTAATCCCACGCTGAAATTTCATGAATCCCGCCTCCCGATACCGAACTCAACGCAAGTAAATGTCACGCTCCCGGGTAACGTCCCCATGTCTGCTCCGGGCGCCGGAATCTCAGCCTTCGCTCCCGCAGGGCGGGACCTTCCTGAATTCGATGAGCGCTTCCAGGTACGCTTCCGGGTTGCCGATATCGAACCGGTGTCCCTTGACAAGATACCCGTAAACCCCTTCTTCCTTCCGCAGGCGGTCGAGGCAGGATGTCAATTGAAATTCGCCGCGTTCCCTGATGTTTTTCCGGATATTGGTTTCGAGGTATTCGAATATTTTTGCCGAAAGCACGTATTGCCCGAAGACGGTGAGAAAGGTGTTGTCATCGAGATCGTCAATTCGCAGATGCTCCTTCGCGTATTCGAGATCGGGTTTTTCGATGAATTCCGTTATTGACAAAAGTCCGTCTGTTTTCGCCCACACCCCCGAAACGCAACCGAAGCGATGGACTTCATTGCCGGAAGTTTCCTTAAGGCCCACGACGCTCCTGCCCGCCGATTCAAACGCTTCAATCAGCTGACTGCTGCAGGGAATGCCGGTGGACGAGGTGTATAGGTGGTCTCCAAGCAAGAGAAGGAACGGCTCATCGCCGACCCAGGATCGCGCACAATAAACCGCGTGGCCGAAACCATCCTGCACGTTCTGTGAAAGAAAGGTGATCCGATGACCGATCTCCATGAGATATTCGGAATATTTTCTGCTTTCTTCGGATAATTTATTAAAATTCTCGATTTTCGGCGGTGTACAGAAAATTTCCTCGAAGAGCTCGCGATCCCGGCTCTGGACCAGGATGCAAACCTCCTCGATCCCGGCCGCGATGGCCTCCTCGACAATGGCGAAAATGGCCGGCTTGGCTCTGCCGTTCCCGTCGATAACCGGGAAGAGCTCCTTTTTTATCGCCTTGGTGGCGGGAAATAGTCGTGTGCCAAAACCCGCCGCCGGGATCACCGCTTTACGAACACGTTTTGCCGGACGCACGGTTAAATCAAGGCAGGTCATGCCGAGATCCCGCTCGATGATCACGGCCGCCGCCTTCCTGCTCTCGGCATCCTTTGCAAGGAGCTGCGCTGTTCCGTCACCCTGCGATCCGACCCCTTTCCCGCCAAGAAGGTACGGCTTGAGCGGTTCATAGGACAGGAGCTTATGCAGTACCGGCGCGGTCAACTGTGAGGGACAGGCGGGCTGAAGGTTTTTATCGAACTCATTCTGGGCTTCGGTCATGAGTGCGCCAAGCCGCTCCGCGGCCCCGGCTTTAATGGCTTCCACGGCTTCCCGCACTATCCTGCGATTGATGGGACCAAGATAATTCTGGACGTTCCGCTGCATTTCATCTTCGGCAAAAGGAAAACACCGATTAAGCCGGGCAAGGATTTCACGGGTGTCCTTGCCGGCCATGAGATCGACGATGAGATAATGAAACTCGGCGCCTGCCGAAAGCTCGTGTATATCAAGGCGGTCACCGTCAAACGCCATTTCTATGGGACGATTCCCATAGGCACAACCCTGGTCGAGCCGACCGCAACGGGAAGAGGTGGTAATTTCGCCGTTATAGGCGACCTCCATTTCTCCCCGCACCGTCATTTTAAGATCGTAAATCCGGTTAAACGCCCGGGCAACAAAGACGCACACCGCGGCGCTCGATGAAAGCCCTTTTTTAATGGGCAGATCGGTGCGATAATTATCGATTTCGAGCCCGCGGACCCGATAGAGGGTCAGGACCTGATATGCCACTCCGGCAACTTCGCTGAAAAATCCGCCTTCCTCCGCCTGTTTGAGCAATGCCCCCGGTTCCATGGGGACTTCCCACGGCGGCACTTTGGTCCCGTCATTGAGTGTAGCCCTGAAGATAAGTTTGGTCGGGTGAGCCTTGACTTCACCATAGATTCCCTGATTAGTTCCGACGATGATGGCATGGCCTTTTTCGATACCGGCATTGATTCGGCGATACCCTCCGGCCCAATCGCTGTGCTCGCCGAAAAGACAGATACGTCCCGGAACGAAGAGATTCATGAGTACGTGCATCCCTCTGCATTAAAGTTGGAAGGAGCGGATTGTTGGAATGAGTATAATATAAATTACTATGCCATCAACATCGGCCTCGCCTTTTTTAACCTTATCCCGGTGCCGCCGCTCGACGGATCTAAAATTCTCGCGGGCCTGCTTCCCAATCGTCTCATCCCCGCCTATTTCGAGAAAATGCGCTTCCTGCCCATGATTTTCATGATCATGCTCATCGCCGAATGGGGATTGCATATCCCGATTTTTTCGGCACTCATCAACCCCCTCTACCGACCCTTTGCCTCGCTCTGGTATTTGATTATATTCTGGAAAACAGTGATGTGAAAAAGGCATGGCGGAAGGCGAAGATCCGCATCCTGAAGCCAGTCCATTAAAAGGGCTTTGGTATAGTTCCTTGCCCGCTATTTCAAGCGCCAATTATTTTTGAATACGATTCTGCCCTTAACCGGGCCCATAACTCAGTCGGTCAGAGTAGCGGACTCATAATCCGTTAGTCCTAGGTTCGAGCCCTAGTGGGCCCACTTTTCAGGAATAACAGGGGGTAACTTTGCAGCCTTTGCGGGTATGCAGACACGACATTCCGGCTGTTTCGACTCAGATTCCATAAGAGCACTTCCGAAAGGGAGTGCTCTTTTTGTTGCATATACGGAGTTTGATATAACTACTTGATCCTGCTGTGGAGGAATTATGCTGCGCGATATAGAATACTTGATGCAACTGCAGGAAATTGATGTGCGAATTCATGAGCAGGAACTTGCAAAGAAGCAATTACCTGCTACGGTAGCGAAGCTCCAGAAGCTCGTTGATATGGCCCGAAAAAGCATGGAAACCTCTCAGGCTCAGGCTAAAAACGTCGAACAGGAGCTTCTCTCCCTCGATGACCATATAGCAAAAGCTCATGAGAACCTCGTACGGAGCCAGGAGCGGCTTAATTCGATTAAAACCAATCGCGAATATGATGCAGTTCATGCCGAAATAGAGGCCCAGAAGGGGATTATTCTCTCCTCGGAAGCGCGCAAAAAGAAGATCATCGAGGAGATCGATCGCGAGAAGGCGGCGGCCGAAGCCGAAGGCAATGAGTTCGAACGGGTAAGGGCGGAAAATGAACCTAAAATAGCCGAGTTATCGGCGACTATCTCCTCTATTGACTCGGTAATTGCAGGCATCGAAAAGGAGCGAGAAGCATTGAAGCCGCTTATAACCAAATCGATCCTTCGGACTTACGACCTAATACGGAGCCGTCGAAATCATGGGCGGGTGCTGAGTGAAGTTTCAACGGCCCGGACCTGTACGGTATGCTACAAAGTGCTTGAACCGCACCTCGTGAGTGATATCAAACGCGCGACAAAGCTTATTTTGTGTCAAAACTGCGGATCGATTTTCGTTTGGACCGATAAGGCATAGGAATATTTTCCATCTGGGTGCACTTGTATCCGGAATCGTTTCGCCCCGGTGGAGGGAACGGAACGCCCGCATCGTGTTATTATGCGTAATTTACTACTCTATCGCCGGATGATGCGGTATGCTTTGGCATACTGGCCGCTCCTGGTTCTCTCGGTGGTCCTCTCATTCTTAGTGGTCAACTTTGAAGCGGTTTCGCTCTGGTTCGGAGCCTCCCTGGCGAAAACGCTGTTCGATCCCGCCGCCGCGCTGCCCGTGAGGCCGGTATTCTCGCTGCATACCATCAACGACACGCTTAAATACTGGACCTACCGGATAATCATACGGGAGAATCCCCTCGATTCGCTCAAAGTGGTATGCGCACTCATGGCTTCCTCATTTCTTGTCAAGAATATATTGACATATCTTAAATCGATCATCATGGTGCGACTCAACCTCGATATCGTGCGCGACATGCGCAACGAGCTGTTCGGCCATGCGCTCAAGCTGCCGGTGACGTACTACGACCGCGAACGTTCGGGTAACATTATTTCGCTCGTTGTTAACGATATCGCCAGCATAAACGAGTCCATGACCTCCACGTTCGATAAACTGTTCACGGAACCGATCCGCGTCGTTTTCTTCATCGGCGTGCTGTTTGCCGTCAATGTGAAACTGACGCTCGCGATTTTCATTATTTTCCCGGTGCTCGGGCTGCTCATTGCGGCCATAGGACAGTCGGTCCGACGCCGCAGCAAGCGCATGCTCGAATCCCTCTCGGGTCTGCTTTCCATTCTTCACGAAACGGTGGGAGGTATCCGGGCGGTGAAGATGTTCAATATGGATGCCTTCGAAACCGATAGATTCAATCAGGAGAACAGCCTTTTCGTCCATCGTTCATTCCGCGCCAACAACATCTCCTCCATTTCCAGCCCGCTTACCGAGGTTCTTGGGGTCGTCGTCGTCATTATCCTCCTCTGGTACGGCGGGCAGGAGGTGCTGAAAACCGCCCACCAGGGTAATGCCGCCGGGTTCGGCGCCGAGGACTTCATACGCTTCCTGATATTTCTCTTTTCCACCTTTACGCCGCTCAAGACGCTCTCCACCATCAACAATTCGCTGCAACGGGGGTTTGCAGCCGCTGAACGGGTCTTTTCCATCCTCGATTCGCCCACCGAACCGCTCCTGCCCGTGCACCCCGGAACCGTGCCGGCCTTCTCCGATACAATAACGGTATCAAAAGTGCACTTTACCTATCCCGGATGCGATGAGGAGGTACTGCACGATGTCAGTTTTTCGCTTAAGAAAGGGTCGATCATCGCCTTGGTGGGATCGAGCGGAAGCGGAAAAAGCACGCTGCTTGATCTGCTGCCGCGATTTTATCCGATATCAAGCGGTTCCATTCTGATCGACGGCAATGACATCAGAGAAATGGACCTCTCCGGACTCCGCAGCCTTTTCGGTATTGTAGCGCAGGAGACCTTCCTCTTCAACGACTCGATACGCAACAATATCGCCTATGGTCTGTCCGGGGCAAGCGCCCTGCAGATCATCGCGGCCGCGAAAGCCGCTCACGCCTGGGAGTTCATCGACCGGCTGCCGGAGGGGCTCGATACCACCATCGGCGACCGGGGAGTCATGCTGTCGGGAGGGCAGCGTCAGCGCCTTGCCATTGCGCGTGCGCTCCTGCGCAATCCGCCGGTGCTCATCCTCGATGAGGCGACCAGTTCTCTCGACACCGAATCCGAACGCCTCGTCCAGGAGGCGATCAACTGTCTCGTCCAGAATCGCACGGTACTCGTCGTGGCCCATCGCCTGTCAACCATTCGCCACGCGGATCATATTCTTGTACTTGACAAGGGATGCATTATCGAACAGGGTACGCATGAGGAGCTGCTCAGACGCAATCAGCGATATAAATACCTTTACGACATTCAATTCACGAACGTGGCGACCTGAGCGGCGCCGCAGAAAAGAACAAAGGCGACTACGATGGGACGATTTTTCAAATCACTTGCACTGATGATAGTCCCGGCTGTTTTTTTTCTTTCCGTCTGCTCCCCGAGCGTGGCGACCAGAGAGCCGTCGGACCCAGGCGGGGCCTCTCTTCGAACGGCCGTACGGGACGATTCATTCCAGTGCCGCATCGTCTTTGCCGACAAGAACGCCCGGGACCGGTTTGCAGGCGCCTTCGACCGCTTCTGTGCCGAGCAGGATCTCCGTCTCGAACACGGCGATTCAGCCGGCAAGCGGGTTTTCAGGATTGCCTCCGGGAACAATGATCCCACTCCGTTACCGAAAAACTCGCCGCCGGTAATGGCGGAAAAGTTCGGAGATTCTTCTTCTGTAAAGCAGTCCGCTCCCGTCGATTCGGGGTATCCTCCCTTCGGAGGATCGCTCCGGCTGTATTATCCCAGATCGATGCTTGAGTACCCCTTTTCAGGGCTTCTGGACAGGTACCCGTTCTCGGAAAAATTCGGCCCCGACTCCCTGCGTGGCTGCTTCAGCGTTCAGAGTGTAACTCCCCTGGCGATTACCTTGAAAATGCCAGGCAAAATCATCAACGCCGACGGCAAGACGATCAATGCCCTCGACATTGTTGACCAGTGGACTCGATTTATCCATGATCGCCCAGCCGAAGGACTCTCGCTCTTTTGCTCCTGCGATGGCATCATGGACTTTATCAGCGGTCGCGAAGCGGTCGTCCGGGGATTGCTGCCCATCGATAATACGACGATCCGCGTCAAGCTTGGAAGCCCGGACACGCAGGCGCTTGAGAGGCTTCGCACCGGCCGGGCAATCCCACCGTCACTCAGGATCGGTTCCTATACGTTAAAAACGGTCCAGGAAAACGGCGATGCCTTCGTCTCGAACCGCAAAACCGCCGGAACCCATCCTTTCGTCAACGATGCCGTCATCAGGTTGGGCGGGGATGGGAATCCCCTGCTTTCGTTTTCGCTGGGCCATTACGATGCCGTTGCCCTGTGGAGCGCATCAGACCTCGATTATGCCCGTCGCACGTTTCTTAAAAATGGCGCCACCTGCATACCGATCGGCAGCGACCGCTACTTTATCGCCTGCCGACTCACGGATTCGTCCGAGCGCGCCTTTATCCGCTCGATCATCAATCCCCCGGTGCTGCTCAGGGACGTGGTAAAAGCGGAGGGCGCCCCAATCTGCGCCGTGGAAAATGACTCGCTGACGTTTCCCTTGCTCCCCGGCCCCCAAGGAGGCGCAACGCATCCCGACGACGCGTGGCCCGATCAAGATCTGGTATCGCGCGGATGATGCAATTTCTAAAATCATCGCCGATAAACTTCTGGCCACCTGTGTAAGAGTCGGGGTTTCGGGAAAAGTCATTTCCCTTGAACTCAAAGAGTACGAGTCCATCCTGGTAAACGGAAGCGAAGGCTGTGTGGTCGCCTGGGCTGGTGAGCCGGTGCTGACCTGCCGAAATGAAAAACTCCGGCTCTCCGCGATGTTCTTCAACGACGCGGCCAATGAATCGATGCGGCTCAGTGAGAACCTGGAGATCCCCCTGTTTTCCGTAAATTGGTCTCTTCTGGCCACGGCAAAGGTCGGTCTCTGGAACGGGAAAATCGCGGGCATATACGTGAAACCTGATTCGAACCGTGAAAGGGAGTGATAGCGATGCGCAGGGTTCGCAGCATCTTTATCCTCTCATTGCTCCTCATCCTTGCGGGCATTGCGCTTACGCTTGAAAACGTTGGCATCATCGTCGGAGCGAGCAAATTATGGCCGATTTTCCTTCTTATTCTGGGTGCCGGATTCATCATTCTCTTCCTGGAACACCGGAAAAGGGAGCCATCACTTATTTTCCTGGAATAACGATTACCCTGTTGGGTCTGTTTTTTTTCTATCTTAATTTTACGACATGGTCGCAGATGGCGACCATGTGGCCCATTTTCCTGGGAATCGCCGGATCAGGCTTCTTGGCGATGTATTTAAGTGGTCGTCATCGTCTTTTTTTATTTCTCGCGGTGGCGCTTGTCATGCTCGCCGCTGTATTTTACGTGGTATTCGGCATTTCTCTCCAACTGTGGCCGCTTTCGCTCGTTGCGTTCGGAGCGAGTCTCCTGCTCGCAGATCATATTACCGTTGAAATCATGAGGCACCAAAATGGACAAGAAAAAAATTATCTTCGTTGAACCCTCGGGCGCGCCGTCGAATGTTTTCGCCAAGTTCATGACCATCCCGCTCCTTGGACCGCTCTATCTTGCCACCTATGCCCGAAAAGCCGGTCATGAAGCGACCGTATTCAATGAAAACATCATGAAGCGGCCGATTACCGGGCCAGAAATGGCCAAGGCCGATATTCTCTGCCTGAGTTGCCTTACCTCCACGATCAACCGTGGAAGGGAAATCGCAAAGGAGTACAAGGCTGCCCGGACAGCCGCAGGGAAAGACGGGACATACCATGGTCGGCGGTATCCATGCCAGCATGATGCCTGACGATGTAACAAACGATTTCGACCAGGTTATCGTTGGGGAAGCGGAAAATATTTTTCTCGATTGCATCGAAGGCCGTATCACCGATCACCTCGTGCGTGGCACCCCTCTTGAGGATCTCAATACCCTTCCGATTCCCGATTTTTCGACGCTGATCGATCCTCACCGGAGGACGGTGATGCCGATCCTGACCTCCCGTGGCTGCCCCTACGACTGCAGCTTCTGCTCGGTCACCGAGATGTTGCAGAGCCACCGTTACCAGAGCCCGGAGAGGGTTCTGGAAGAGATCATGACCCATACGCACGACGGCACGAAATGGATCTTTTTCGTGGATGACCACTTTGCCGCGAACTTCAGCCGCACCGACAGACTGCTCGATCTCATGCTCAAGCACAAATTCAAGGTTCCCTGGAGCGCCCAGGTGCGCACCGAGGTAACGAAGAATGAAACCTTCGTCGCCAAAATGCGACGCGCGGGATGCCGGATGGTCTATGTCGGATTCGAATCGGTTAACCCCGCCACGCTCAAGGATTTCAATAAGCGCCAGACCGTGGAGGATATCCGGCGGTCAATCGAAGTGTTCCGACGCTGCAGCATCAGCGTGCACGGAATGTTCATGCTGGGAAGCGACACCGATTCGGTTGATGTGTTTGATGCGACAAGAAAGTTTTCGCGTACTATGGGCATAGAATTCGCCCAGTATACCATTCTCACGCCGCTGCCCGGCACGAAATTATTCCAGCAGTTCGAACGGGAGGGGCGGCTTCTCCACCGGGATTGGACCCTCTATGACGGATTGCACTCCGTCCATGCTCCCCGTCTCATGACGCCAAGCGAACTGCAGGACGGCATGATCGAATGCTTCAACGATTTTTATAATTATTTCAACGCCATCAACGATGCTCTGGAAGCGGTGGGCCGCACCATCCGCGCTGCCTTCCGCTCCCTGCATACGAAGACATTTTTCCCGTCCTTTTACCCGACGTTCATGAAGGTGGCCGGGCGGCATATTGTCCGGCAATTTGTTCAGAAAAACCAGCACTATCTCACCTATCTGCGGCAACAGGCGGCTTCACGGATGCAACGACCGCAAGAAGCTAAAACGAAAGATGGCGTATCGTAATAGTACTCATTGTAACCTCCAAAAATTTATTTTTTGAGCTTTAAAGTAGCGATTGCTGCTCAATTTCAGCATTATATGGACAAAAGGTACTTATTGTAGATGTTTCCACATGTTAATAGTGGTGCGGTGAAGAGAATCGGATTAATGCTACGCTCCACCTAATGTAAGAGACCTTTTTCATTTTAAAATACTCTCCATTTTATATTGAGTAGGTCCATATGGCACTGAACGAAACCACCAAAATCGTCACCAATTCTATTTCAAAATTACAATCGGGGTGCGTAGAATGGCTGCGCATGATTTTTCATTTAAAATCGAACGAACAGGTCTATCTCCTCATCTTTTTCGTGATCGTCAGCTACCTCGGTTTCATGGGGCTGGACAATAACAGCTTCTGGGATGACGAATCGGCAACCACAATCGAGGCAAAAAATTTCATCAAAACCGGTAGGTTATCGGGCTGGGACGGTCGGAACCTTATTACTTATCGTCAAGGAACCGCACTTCGCAATAACTATGATGTCCGGGATCCACCTCTTGGCATAATAGCTACTGCGCTATCATTTAAAATATTTGGTTGCTCTACATGGGCGGGGCGGATGCCTTTCGTTGTTTTTGGCCTTTTTTCCCTAATTGTCCTGTGGTTTTTGCTGAAAGAGGTCTTTGAATCGTCGCTTCTCCGTTGGTATACCATGGTGCTTGTGGGATTGTCATATTCATTCCTTCTTTCTATTAGGCAATGCCGGTATTACTCGTTATCACTGTTGTTTATCCTCTTCGTTTACTATTTCTACGTTAAATATCTGAAGCAACGCCGCATCCTCGATATTGTCTTTGTATAGTCGCGACGGTATTGCTCTTTTTCACCCACTATCCGATATGCGCGGCATTCATGCTCGCGCTTTCCATGAACCATTTTATTTTTCATAGCCGATCTTTCAAGAGAAAAGATTGGATTCGGTGCGGTGCCGCCGTCGTCGCCTTTATGGGTATTGTTGCACCCCATGTCTTTTCGCAACGCATCTGGGAGCATCCCGAAATCGGCAGAGAGACCTGGGGCGAAAAGGCGATCCATCTTTTCTGGACTTATCGGGAGCTGGATTTAATCGGGTATTTTCCTCTTCTTGCAGGTATTTTATTATTCTTTTTTATATTTCGCTATCGCAAAAATAACATTATTCCTCCCATTATTTACGAGTGGATCACCCTGATCGGGTTCATGGGGATCACCATTACCCTTTTCGCGCAGCAGCCAGTGGGATGGTATGGTCTCAGCGGCGGGCTTGTCAATATACGATATCTTTTTTTCTTTTTGCCCTTCTGCGCCGGCTGCGTGGCGGTGGTTCTCTGGATTGTGCGTCAAGCGGTCGGCGCGGCAGTTACAGCCGTTATTCTTGTGCTGCTGCTATGCACGACTCTCCTGACCTTCGATATCAACAGCATGCCGGTTCGCTTTCCCTTGCTTGGCTATATTTACGAGGTTCATCACAATTATTCGACACCCTATGATACCGCCATCGGCTACTTGAAAACCCATGCGAAAAAAGACGATATTGTCTATACCTCCCCCGACAACATCCTCTTGGTACTTCATTTTTACCTTGCTGACTCGTTGATCATGGCCAGTCTTTTGACAAAAGAGTCAACCTTGCCGGTTGAAAAGTTGCGTAAAGCGGGCTACCCGGCCTACATCGATGAGTATTATCCAAATTGGATCGTGTGTTTCGGGATGTATCAAGACAGGGCAGTAAAGCTCGATTATTTTTCCCGCGGTCCATACGCCTATCAACTTGACAAAAATATAGCGGTATTCTATAACGATATGACAAGGCCCGAACTGCCTTGGCATAGTTTCGTCCCTATGAAAGTTCCGGAGAATTCGCAAGCGACAGGGATCTTTATTTTCAGGAGAATCGAAAAACCGGCAGCAAAACGACCTGCCGGCGGCGTGATGCCGAATCCCGCCGCTCTTGTGCCGCCCAGCATATCGCAGAAATAAGCTGATGGGGGAATTGGCATAAGCGCTGAAACGCCCGGCCTGACGAATAGAAACAAAAACGACTGCAAAGAAAAGAAACGAAGCACCCGGCAGGCGATCATTTCCCCTGAGTCTACTTCGGGATTTTTCCCCTGCCGCCTGGCTCAGGATAATTATTGTCGCCCAGATGGCGCTTTTTGCATGGTATTTTTCGCCCGCTCCTTCACCGAGCGGTGAGGGGGCGCAGTTCCAGCTTCTGGCCCAATCTCTTGCGAAAGGTCAAGGGTTCCATCAGGTTTATTCCCCCGCGGCGCCTGAAAAAGTACAGATTACCGCGGCGTTCCCTTCGCTCCTCGCTCTGCTGCTGCATGTTCCCTTTATCAGTATGATGTTCATGAAGCTTTTCTTCTCACTCCTTGGTCCCTTGACGACGCTTCTGTGCTATCATATTTTCAGGCCCCACCTGCGGCCATTCCAGTTCTGGCCCTTCATCCTTCTCGTCGGCTTCTCCGGCTTCCTGGCGGAGTACAGTACCGCGCTGGCGGGAGAGATTCCGTATCTGGTATGTTCTCTCCTTTCGCTTGCTCTCCTGCAAAAGAGCCTGGGCGATCCTGCAAACCGGCCGCTCTTTTTTGCCGCCCTGGCGGTGTCCATTCTGCCCCTGGCTTTTGCGCCGATCGGCATTGCCTTTTCCCTTGCCTGGATCGTCACCCTCGTGTGGAAGAAACGCCATCGCTACGCACTCGGGCACGGTGCACTCGCGGCGGCAATTCTTATCGCCGGGGTCCATTATTTCCCTGCAACACAATCGTTTTTTGCCGCCATGGGATCCTTTTCAAGGCAGGCTTTTTTCGACCGGGTCGGGTTCAATATGGGGGCCTATGGGCTGAGCCTGATCCGGCAGGCAATGGTTCCCTTCCCTGATTGGATGCCCTATTTCACCGGCACCGTCGCCTCAAAGGTGGTTATTGCCTTCATGCTCGTCGGCTGGATTAAGAATTTTTTTTCGCCGTTACGGATCCTTGGATGGTATTCGCTCCTTTATCTCATTACCATCCTGGTGCTTCCGATCGGGGAGCCGGGCGAAAAACTCGTCATCGCGATTATTCCGATGCTCTATTTCTTTTTCATCACCGGCCTGTCTGCCATCGTCAGGTTCTTTCCGGTTAGGGGCGGAGCCGCACGCCCCCTTTGCCATGCCCCCCCTTGATGCATCGGTCATTGTTCGCTCCCGTTCCCGAATGATCGCAATGCTTGCATTTCCCGGAGCCATGCTGCTCTTCAATCTGCTCTTCCAGGCAGTCAACGGCGGCTTTACCGGCCACCTTGCCGAAACTTACACCCGCAATTTTTACAGTTGCGCAGACTCTGGATGCGGCTCAATGCCTCCCCGGCGTCTACCGTCGTGAGCCGCAGGCCCGACCTCTTCTACCTGCGCTCGGGTTGCAAGGGCCTGCAATATCCTTCTGTTAATAATCCGGAACAAATGATCGCTTTTTTTCGAACAGGAAAAGGTCACGCATGTTGTGTATGACAATTTCTCCTGGAGTCGCACGTCGGCAAGGTATCTGTACCCGGTGATCACAAGCCACCCGGAACGTTTTCGAACTGTCTATCAGCTCAAGAATCCGGAAACCTATATACTGGAATTTCTGCACTGATGAGATCGATGCCCCTGCTCCGCGATGCCTGGTTTTATCCGGCGCTTTTTGCCGGATGGTGCATGATGATGCTCGCCGTGCATAGCGGGTATCGGTTTTCAGGCATGCCGCTGCCTTCCGCTTCCGGGGTGGCGCAGGCCTTCGGGTTACAGGAACAACTGGCTATCCAGGGTACCATCGCCGAGCTTGAGAAGGGTCTCACCCGCTCCCTGCCCGTTTCCGATCAGGGACAAATCGTTCACAATATCGGCTCGGCGTACTACGATCTGTATCGAGGCTCGCAAAAACAGGAATTCCTCGATTCCGCCTACGGCTACTACTCAAAATCAATCTCACTTGTCGACAATGTGGCCCGTTTTCATTACAACCTCGGCCGGGTGTATATGGCATACGGGAATTTTTACAAGGCGAAAACTTGCTACGAAAAAGCGCTTGCCCTTAATCCGAGCCATATGATGGCCCTGCACGATCTTGGGCTCATGGATTTCTACCAGTTTAAAGACGATAGCAGTGCAGAACAACTGCTTGAGCATGAAATGCGCAATCGGCGGGCAACTTCCCACCTGCAACTACATTCTGGGGGAAATTCCGCTGGACCGCGGCGATGATCTCCGGGCGCTCGATTTATTCCGGAAGAAGATGGCGATCTACACGCAGCAAACGGGAAGCCCGGCTCCCCCGGCTGACGCCGCAACCCGGCTGTTCGCCGTTACCAATGCCTATCTAAAACTTGTGTTTCTCTATTCCACGAAGTTCCGCAACCAGCAGCAGGCGGAGATGTATTTGAACGGCTACATGCAACTCGAACAGGATGCCATGAAAAAGCAGGAGGCCCTGAATGAACTGGGCAGATATTGGAATATTCATCGATAGTCGGACCAAAGCCGCCGGCCGGAGGATCCAACCACCTGATGTTCCGCCTTATTTCTCAGGAGCTTGCGCGGATGTCCGGGAAGATGTCTTAAGCCCGTTCCGTCTCTCCCACATTATATTTTACAACCAACCGACCTTACCGCAGTGGTGATTTTTCGGCTGCGCCGCCGCCGACGCTCACATTTAATCAACGAGGAGAAGACCGGTATGAGACTCTTGCGCGTCTTGAGTGCAACCATCCTGCTGTCCGCAATCTTCGTTTCCATCTGCCTGGGCTTGTCCATGCTGCCCAAATCGATGTTTTATCTGAACAGCGCAACCAATAAAACCGGTGAGGCGCTGTACTGGTCGATCTACCTGGGCCAGCCGGAATGTTCGCTCGACCGGAAATATCCGGGCGAGCCCATGCAGAAGATTACCTCCGGCATCGATCTCAACCTTTTATCGAACGGGTATATCAGTTGCGCCGGGTATTCCGAAAAAGGAAAGATCGACTGCTCGCCGGTCATGAAGATCAAGGTTGATACCACGCTGCGCGAACTCTCCATTGACAGCATCGATTGCATCTACGATTCCGGGCGGAAAGTCCGGACAACGGCGGGCGTTGTCGGTGATTTCATCATCGATATCGAAGGAAATCAAGTTACCCCGGACCAGTTCACGCTGACGGAATATAAAATGTCGGGTGACACCACGCAGAAGGAACTCAAGCGGAACGGCAACGATATCTCCCTCTCCGCGCTTTCTTTTACCAAAGAAGCGCTTGCCTGGGCGACTAAAACCATGGCCGTGGAGGCGAAGGCGGATTCCCTGAAAAGCGTGCACTGATCCTTCGGGTCCGGAGCATAAAGGATCGATCTTCATGGTACTTCAATTCTGCGGCGCCGCCCGGACCGTTACGGGATCGCAATATCTTCTCCACGTAAATGGGAAAAAAATCCTGCTCGAATGCGGGCTGTTTCAGGGACGCCGGAGCGAATCCTACGAGCGGAATCAGGGCTTCATGTTCGATCCCCCCTCGCTCGACGCCGTCATTTTGTCGCATGCCCATATCGATCACAGCGGCAACATTCCCAATCTCGTCAAGCATGGGTACCGGGGACCGATTTACTGCACCCCGGCCACCGTCGACCTTTGCGCCATCATGTTGCGGGATACGGCATTTTTGCAGGTAAAGGATGTTGAATGGGTCAATAAGCGACGATCAGACCGGCACCGTCCTCCTGCGGAGCCCCTCTATACCTCCGAGGATGTCGAAGCGTCGCTCGATGCCTTTGCAGGTATCGACTACAACCAACCGTTTACCATCGCTCCCGGCGTGGAGGCCATGTTCCGTGAGGCCGGCCACATCCTAGGCTCGGCGGGCGTGACGCTTGATATCCATGAAAATGGCCGTTTCCGGCGGTTCGGTTTTTCCGGCGACATCGGACGACCCGGCATGCCCATTACGCGAGATCCCGACATACTGCGGGATCTGGATATTCTCATCATGGAGAGCACCTACGGCGACCGTCTCCATGGCGACTATGCCGAGGTCGAGGAGGAGCTCGCCGATGCCGTTCGCGATACCGCGGCCATGGGGGGCAAAGTCATCATTCCCTCCTTTGCCGTCGGCAGAACGCAGCATATCGTCTATGTGCTCCATAAACTTTTCGATGAGAATCGAATTCCCGACATGCCGATTTTCGTCGACAGCCCCATGGCCCGCGACGCTACCATGGTGTTCAAGAAATTTCCGCAGTATTTCGACCGGGAAAGCCGCCGCGTTTTTCTTGACAACCATGAGACTCCGTTCGACTTTTCGCGCCTTACCTACGTCCACTCGGTCGAGGAGTCGAAGAAACTCAACGACCTCAAATACCCCCACATCATCATTTCCGGGTCGGGCATGTGCGAAGGCGGCCGCATCCTTCACCATTTGCGCAACAACGTGGGCGACCGCCGCGTGCTGGTCCTCTTCGTCGGTTTTGCCGCAAAGGAAACCTTGGCGCGAAAAATGCTCGATGGCTGGAAGACCGTGAAAATATTCGGCAAGGAGCATGAGGTACATTGTCGGATAAAACTTATCGACGCCTTCAGCGCGCACGCCGACCGCCGCGGCCTTCTCGACTATGCGGATTTCAACCCACCGCAGCGCCTCAAACACCTGTTTCTGGTGCACGGCGAAGCGGAACAAGCGTTGCCGCTGCGCGATGCGCTGCGAAGCAGGGGACACGAGAACGTTCACTTTCCCGCCTTCGGCCAGGTAGTGACATTTGACAAAGAGGAGCAGTGAGCGCCGCCGGCTCCCCGGTCGTTGTCGTCTGCGCCATCATCGAACGGGGCGACAGGTTCCTTGCCGCCCAGCGCGGGTCTCTGCAGTCGAATGCGGGACTCTGGGAGTTCCCCGGCGGTAAAATTCATGAGGGAGAAATGCCGGAAGCGGCCCTGGTCCGGGAACTGCGGGAAGAACTCGGCATCGACGTGCTGATCAAGGTGGAATTGAAACACCACCGGCATGCCTATCCCGGGATCGCCATTGAACTGGTCCCGTTTATCTGCACGATGGGTGATGGCGAACCTCATTCTCATGAGCATGCGGCGGTCCGATGGGTCACGGCTGCCGAAGCGCGAGGCTTTTATGCTGGTCGCCGGCGGACATTCCGGTTTTTGAAGATTACCGGGCAATGAAGCGGGTTTGATAATGTTGAATTCCATCCTCCGTTTTTTTATATTAGCTGAACCGGATATTCCCCGAATCGTACGATCTTCACTGACCCGAGGAGCCACCAACCATGAATGATAGACGCCATCGTATCTCAATTCCGGCTTTCTTCGTGTTTTTCATGCTTCCTGGCGCCCAGGCAGTCTTCCCGATCACGCACCAGTTCATCGCCCTCGACGAAGGGCTGGAGAACCTGTTATACGTTAATCAGAACGATGCGACGAAGAACTGGCTCGTTTCCATAAGCAGCGTCTATCCTGCGCGCGATTTGCAACTGGTCGGCAACAACCGCATTCTCCTGGCCCATAATTTCGGGTACACGGAGTACAGCATCGACAGCGGAAAAATCATGCGGCAAGCGCTCCTTACCTACGACAGCGTGACGTCGGTCAGGCGCCTTCCGAACGGCCAGACCCTCCTCTTCGGCATCAATCCCGGCGGGGCGGGGATCTTCATGGTCAAGCTCGATTCGAACAACGCGCCGCTCAGCAAAACGGTTTTTCCGGGGAATTATATTCGGCTGGTGCGCCAGACGAATCAGGGGACCTTCCTCATGGCCTGCAACGATTCCATCTTTGAAGCCGATACCGTTCCCTCCGGTCAAACGGGTACCGTAAACGGCGCCTATATCTGGAAAAAGAAAATCAATTGGACCGCACCCCTGAATGGCGGTGAAACGCAGAAACACATGTGGAAGGCAGTGCGTCTCGATAACGGCCATATTTTTCTATCAGGGGGATACGGTGCTTTCATGGCCGAAGTCGATACATCGGGCAAGTTCATCGACACGATCGGCGCGGCGTCGCAACATCCGGCAACGTGGGATGACAGCGTAAGTCCCTATTTCTATGCGATGTTCCAGCGGTTTACTAACGGTCATACCGTGGTGGCGAATTGGGAAGGTCACGGCCCCGGTCGCGACACTGCGGGCAAAATACATGAACTCATCGAATTCGATTCCACCAAAACCATCGTCTGGACATGGGATAATCCCTCCCTCATCTCTTCACTGCAGGAGGTGCTCGTCCTCGACAGCCTCAATCCGAATCTCCTGTACGACGACCGCGACGGCTACATGAAGCCGCTCACCACGACCGAGGTTCTCCCGGCACCCCATCGGCTGCCGGATTCAAAATCTTCGGGAGATGCGATTCCCCTTTCGCTCGACGGACACTTATCGCTCTTCGATCTTCTCGGAAGAACCGTCTCGCCGGTGCAATGGACAGGCGGTAAAACAACGGAGGCCGTTTCGGGCATCTATATCCTGAAAAGCGGCACCGCATCCTGGAAATACCCGCAGTTGCGTAATTAGAGAATCACCGGCCTGATAATTCGTTCGCTTTCGAATGCACGTCCTGCAAGCCAGGCGAACAAGCCACCGGCCGCGATCATGACGACGGCGACGAGAAACAGGGAGACCGGCCGGGAGAGGGAGATCGCGATATACCCCGCCATGATACATCCCACGAGCGCGATGTTTACAAAATGAAGGAGCCGCGGGTTGGGCAGCCAGACCGAAAAGCAGGCGCTGCCCGCCGTATTCAAAAACGTTGCTCCGGCGTAGAGCGCCAGGAAGGTCCATTGAAAATAGGACTCACGGGGGACATCCGACGGCGCAATGAATCGCTGCAGAACCGATGCGGCGAGGATGCAGGCCGCCCCGACCGCGAGGGTCATGACGATGACGAACACCATTTTGCCCCACAGGATGGCCCCCCGCGACAAACCGGAGGTTAAAAGGATCTCGAGCGATCCGCTCATGCGCTCGGAGACAAAAACGGTGCCGGAAAAATTGGCGGCGATAATGACGGAAAAAAAGACGAGCCAGAGCGGCGACCCGATGGCTCCGCCCCTGTTCATGGTAGCGAGCAGCATGCCCCATCCGACAATGAGAAACAGGTAGATGAAAAACACACTCTTGTCGCTGCACACGAAGTTCAACCACTCCTTGCGCAACACCAGCAGGCACTGGCTCACGATTCCGCCTTTCCGTGCGTTTCTTCTTCGGTCGCCTTTCGGCGGTATTCGTTCCTGATGGTTACGCTGAAATCCTGAAAGACCGGCGTCACCTTGCGTATTGCGCACCCCTCCCCGACCAGCCGCCGGATGAGCGTGGGAATGCCGGTTTCGGCATCCGCCGCTTCAAACCGCCACTCGCCCTCGGCAAAGGAAGGAACACCGCCGCATAGTTCCCGGATGATGGCGGCCCATCGCGGATTCTCATCCGCTTCGAGCGACCAGAGTTGATTACTGGCTTCGGTCTTACGCGCGAGTTCGACAAGCCGCTTTTCATGCAGCATGCCCACCCGGTCGGCAAAATCGTCGATCGCATCGAGCTGGTGGGAACTTATCAGAAAGCTCGCACCCTTCTTCCGTGCGGTCATGACAAGGCCTTTAAAATGCTCATAGGCGTCCACATCGAGCGCAACAACGGGTTCATCGAAAAAATACAGGGAGGGCCACCCGAGAAACGCCCGGCAGAGGGCGCACTGCATGCGCTGCCCCCGCGAAAAAAACTTTACCGCTTTTCGATTCTTATAGATACTTGTACGACTCCAATACTCCTCCATATAGGAAAGGCATGCTTTCCAGGAGACGCCTTTGGCGGCCGCAAAGATCCTCAGGTTCTGCTCCAGTGTCAGATTGCCCCACAGCCCGTCATGGTCGAGTACTACTCCCATCCTCCGGTGCAACGAGGCATCGTGTCGCCAGGGGTTCTCTCCGAAAACAGCTATCTCCCCCCGGTCTGCGCGGAGAACGCCGAGAAGGAGCCGGATAAGCGTTGTCTTCCCGGCACCGTTAAGGCCCACCAGGCCATACGCCTCCCCCTCCTGAACGGAAAAGGTGCACCCTTCCAGAATCGTATGACTTCCAAAGGATTTCCTGAGGTTATTGACCGATATTACGGGGAACATAATGTTTAAAAATCAGTTCTGGGCGAAGCGAGCGTCCGGTTTTTTTGCAAAGAGCTGGGCCTTGCAGGCAGAGCAATCCGGTATTCGACCGTTTTTCCCATCCGTCGGCACGAGAGGCTTCGAAACCATGGGGTGAATTGCGCGGATGATCGACCTTCGATTCTCTGGTATCGTATATTTCTGAAGGTGAAACAGACAGTTGCATTCCCATGAAAATCATTGTCGCTAAAACCGCGGGTTTCTGCATGGGCGTCAAGCGCGCCGTGGATCTCGCGCTCGAAAATGCCGGCAGATTGCCGGAAGGGATACGCACGATCGGGCCGCTCATCCATAACCGCCAGACGCTCGATATGCTGAAGGAACGCGGCGTGTCGGAGTTCGGCGACGACAATGCGGGGAATGAGAACGGTACGCTTCTCATTCGGGCCCACGGTATCCCGCCCCGCATGCAGGAGCGATATGCCGACCGCGGGCATCCGATCATCGACGGTACCTGCCCGAAAGTCAAAACCGTGCATCGGGTGATCGAGCGCTACCGGGATCAGGGATTTCAGATCGTCATTGCCGGGGATGAAGGACATGCCGAGGTCATCGGCCTCCTTGGCTATGCCGGGGCTGCGGGTCGCCTGGTCCATTCGACCGAGGACATCGACGCGCTGCCCGATGCCGAAAAGGTCTGTCTCGTGTCGCAGACCACCTTCGACCGTACGCTCTTCGACCGCATCGCCGCGGGAGTCAGGGCCCGTTACGCGGGCGGCGAGGTCGTGGTAAAAAAGACCATCTGCGCGGCAACCGATCAGCGCCAGACCGAGACTGAAACGCTTGCCCGCCGGGTGGATGCCATGATCGTAGTCGGCGGCAGAAACAGCGCGAATACCAAACGCCTTGCCGCAATTGCCTCTGCGGCGGGCACCCGAACCCAGCTTATCGAAACCGAGCAAGAGATCGACTGGAATGCGATTGCACCCTGCAAAACCAATCGGGGTGACGGCGGGTGCCTCGACGCCCAACTGGATGATCAAGCGCGTCACCGATTATCTGCGCTTTCTCGACCGCTCCCGCCGTCGCTCCCTGCCGAATTTTTTTCATCGGCTTTTCGATATCGCTGCAAACCTGAACATCTTTCTGGCGCTCGGGGCGGTGGCGGTGTACTTCGTCTCGTGCAGGACGCAGGGAACTTCCTTCTCCGCAAGCGGAGCGATCCTTTCATTTTTCTACTTTCTTGCCATGTATCTCTGGAACAGCCTGACGAGCCTCGAAACGACACAGCACCTTGGCATTTCGCGCTACCGTTTTTACCATCGGTATAAACCGCTTTTGCTGTTTCTGGCGGGTGCGATTCTCATTCTTATTCTCGGGGTGAGCTTTATTTCCGGCAAATCGTTGTTTCTTCTCATGCTGTTCGCGACCGTCATCGGCTCGGTCTACCATGTCACCATCGTGCCCCCGCCGCTGCGGCGGTTCTTCAAGTACAATAACCTCAAGGACATCCCCTCTTCCCGGGATCTCTTCGTCGCGCTCGCCTGGAGCACGGTGCTGACGTTTATTCCTCTGGCGACGCGCTCTTCATTTACCATAAACGCCTTGACCGTCGTCTGTTTCGCCTGGATTTTCATACTCGCCTACCTGCGGTCGCTTATTTTCGACCTGCGGGACATCGAGGGCGACCGGATCATGGGGCGCGAAACGCTCATCACCATTGTCGGCGAAAAACGCGCCCGCGAAGCCATCCGGTTGATGATCGGCTCCTGCATCGCCCTGCTTATCGCGCTCCCCTGGATCCTTTCCGGGGGAACCCATCGGCACCGCATCGTTCTTCTGTTCACCTCCCAGATCGGCGCGCTCCTGTATGCGGGATTTTTTGTCGGATGGAATCCCCGGCTTAAATCGACGATGCCGGCGGTTTTCAATGTCATGGCCGACGGGCTTTTTTACCTTGCGGGCCTGGGCGCCCTTCTGACGTCCCCGGCAATCGGGGGTTGACATCGATCCGGCGCGAATCAGGCGGAAAGGTTCAGGTGCGGCATGGCGACAAGGCGCATTCATCGTCATCGTATACTATTCTATGTCAATGGCCGGCGGGGCGGGTCCGGATAGTTCGACCCTCGTGCTGCGGGTGTATGGGGATATCGGCGCATCGATACAGGACGCCGTCGCCCTGACGCGCAGTCCTTCGCAATGGACAGACCAATCACTCCTTATCGGGACGATTGCGGCGGGAGCCATCGGCGGAGCATTCGCTGTGGACGATGAAGTCCGGCATTTCGTGCAGGAACCTACATCCGCAGGCGAGAAACCGCGCTATTCTCCCCTGGCAGAATTACGGGAACGGCATTGTCGTCGGTGGTGCAGCGGGAGCCTTTACTGCTCGGGCCTTGCGTTTTCCAACGATTGGCTCACCGAGACCGGCCGAAGTGCGCTTACCGCGCTCGCCCTGACCGGCATGGTAACCACGATGATAAAGGTCGTCGCGGGACGGGCGCGGCCGATGCGAACGAAGGGCCGCACCATTTTTCGTTTTTCAATTTGCCGACGAGCCTATGGTCTTTTCCGTCGGGCCATGCGGCAACTGCATTCGCGCTCTCATCGACGCTGGCCGCGCGCATCGATAATGGGTATGCGGCAATTCCCCTTTACGGCATCGCGGCAATGACGGCCGTGGCGCGGGTTTACGGCGATCAGCACTGGACCTCGGACGTCGTCATCGGCGCCCTGATGGGCACCGCCATCGGCCATTTTATCGGCGGCAGGCATCACGGGACACGGCGGCCGAACACTCCTCAATTAGATATTAAGCCGATTACCGCGGGAACGGAAGCGGTCGGGGTGGCGGCAAGCGTGACGTACTGAGGTTCTCGATGATTTAAAGATGCCGGAGGGTTTGCGGGGTAAAAAACGCGGGGGCGAGGCCCCGTAGTCACGCACAACCCGAGGTACAAAGAAACCTTACCGTTATTTTACCGAAAATTGGCGTTTCCACGCTGTTTTGGCCATTTTGCCCGAAAACGGGTGGAAAGCGAAGACAGAGTTAAATGGCCTATAAAACACTGTTAGATGATCGTTTTAATGGCGTTTTAAAATGCCGGAGCGGTGGCCGTGTCCTATCCTTGATCTTCAATCGCGGAACGAAAAAAAATGCTGAGATTACCTTTTTTTCAGGTTTTCAGGTTCCAGCACCTCGCTTTCCAGCCAGGGGTGGTATGGTAAAAAAAACGCAGGGCGGACGGACTATAGCCGGAGGATGGAGATTAAAAGAGCGGCTATGGCAATCGGGCAGGGAAGGGCTGGATTACGGTTTTGAGACATTGGACAAAAAATCATTTATTTTTGTTTGCTATCTCATTTATTATGAGAGGGTAGAAGAAAAGAATGTCCAAATATGATTTAACCACATGGGATGATTTTGAATCTACGATAAATAGCATTATGTACGAATATCGAGCGTCAAAAATATTATTTCGAGGTGAAAAACTTGACCCCAATAACAATAATTTACAGACAACACTTGCGAGATCCAGCGCGAAAAGTTGGACACTTAATAGTTATTGTAAACTTATTCTGAATCTCGCCCCGGAAATAGAATCCTATATAGGTCGTAATTTTAATTTACCCATGTGGAACGGCTTTGAAAAGGTTCTCTATAAGCATTTTAATGAAAGTCGCCCATATTTATCTCCTAAGCTTTATGGCTATCTCATTTATTTACGACAACACGGCTTTCCATCTCCACTGTTAGATTGGAGTGCTTCTCCATATATAGCTGCATATTTTGCTTTTGCTCAAAGAGACTTAAATAATGATACTACACATAGAGCCATTTTCGCATATATTGAACATAGATCTATAAAATTCTATGATGATATTGGGCAAATTAATGTGTGGGGTCCGAGCGTTAAAACCCTTAAACGGCACTTTTTACAGCAGGCTTGGTATAGCATGGCTACAAAGATTTTACGTGATAATAAAGATTGGCAGTTTACCGATCACGATAAGTTTTATGAAAAAGAAAGTGGCGATGAAGAGGCTGCTAAACAGGATATTCTGATAAAAATTACTATTCCAACTTCTGAAAGAATCAAAGTCTTAACTCATCTTGATAGATATAATCTTAACCAATTTAGCTTATTTGAAACAGAAGATGATTTAATTAAAACAATTGCTTTTAGAGAAATAGATAAATTTGAAGGTTGATTATAATTCAATTTGCAAAAATATTTTCTTGTTTCCTCTTCACCCTTTGAAATGGTGTCACTCGCGGTTTATATTGCTCAGTCCTTCATAATCAAGCCATCTACAATTGGTTCACTGATCCGTGCCACATCAAGAAGCTGATTTGCAACTTCATTGAGGAAAGTGGGATCAGTGTGCATTCGCCATAAAACATCCGGTTTCCTCCAATCTAGCGCTGGCGTCTGCATTTTAATTTCCGCTTCCCACCATTTACGCGCTGTTGCAGATGGGTATTCCTGTTGGATGGCACTTAATATACATGCGGTGTTTCATAGGCCGCTTTAAATAAAAAAAGCGACTGGGTGTTGGGCTAAAAGCCCTTCTCTGAGGCGCTTAGCGACTCATCCCAGACGCTTATGATAATAATTGTCTATGCATTCTTTTCAGGTCTTCGAAGCTATACAACGCGGCCGTGGAATTTTTTGACCACGAAAGGTCTATTGATGAAGAGAAGTCGTTGGATAGTGCGATGTTTGGAAGTGGAGCGCTGCTTAAGGAACGTGCGTTTGAAGTGGCGATGGGGCTTTAAATTGAGGAAGGAGCAGTGACTAAACCTGTTCCTTCCTTCAGTGAAGGTATTATTGGTTAGCAAGGCTTCGCTGAAATCACATCCACCTGGCAAAAACCCTGCATTACGCTTTGTCGACAAGCTTTAGCTTACAAGATATTTCATCTTTATTGCTTCCCACTCCTTCTTGATATTATCGCGCAAACCCCGAGATGGATGCGGGATGCACCAAATAAATGTTGATGGAAATTCCTCATAAAAAAACAACTTCTCTCCCTCCATAAATTTCCGGCTCTCAAAAGGAGGCAGCCAAGACCAATACATTTTTGATTCACCCCACACTATAACAATTTTTGGATTTAGTATGGTCAGTGTTTCAAAAAAGGCATTACGAGATTTCTCAATAAGTTCCGCCGTAATAAACTTTTTATCCGCAGCATTCACGCCAACCACCTCTTGGAAAAAATTGTAAAACGCCAATTCTTCCCAAATATAGTCAGAATCATGATACCTCTCACCGGTGATCATTGCAGCTGTAAAGCGCTGGCCCCTGAACCACCGACGCCATCTCCCTTCCGAAACAGCCGCGAGTAAGGCATCATCAAAAACATCTAATGTCAAATCACGCTGGCTATTTTGCTCCTGTGCGCCGAAATGCGACTCTCCTAATACAAGGATTTTATTCTTTGTTTCAAAATATTTTTGTCCTACATAGGGTAAAAATTTTATGAGCTTACTGGCCTTAAGTTTTTCTTCTATTTCCTGGTACATGCTTTTCTCCTTATTAACTATTTATAAAGTAGCATCCCGTCAGCTCTGTTGCGGTGTAGTTCATTGGCAAGATTCGACTAAAAACTCAAAGTGGCTTCGCCACAATTTGTTAAATCTTCTTTACCTTGCAGGCTGATGTTTTTTGGTGAAGCTTTTTGAGCAAGAGCTGGATGTCAAGATCGAAAGACTTCCATACTGACTTCCACAAAGCTTGCAAGTGTATTGAGCTTTTTCGCTTCCTTCATACAAGGTGTGTTGCTTACCATTCGGGTTTTTCGAGCAAGAGCTTGAGGTCAAGATCGCTATGCTTGTATACTTGCTCCCGCACCACTCACAATAACAGTTTGCCATTTTCATTCTCCTTTGATCTGTTGTGCTTTGCTTTTGTTGGTTTTCTGCTTCCCCGTTTGCGCGCAATACGCTCTTCCACAACCTTACAAGTTTCATTCGAATTGTAACATTTTATATTCCTTACCCTCGCGTAGCAATATAATTCCCGCCCTACCGTAAAGCACATCAAGCCCTCAGCCCTGGAGATAAAAAACAACCCACCACAAAGCACTCGATTCTGCCTCATCTATTTTGAAGACAGCGGCGGTAAAAGGCCAATGCTGTGGCTTTTTGAAAATAACTGCCCTATTCAAGATACATTGCCAATATTATTATCATCGTTCACATCGAATAGCAAGGCCATTGCTGATAAAAAGAACTATCCCGGACAGAAACTATTTATCAGATAATCTTCTTAAAGTATTTTCATAGGTTGAAATCAGTGTTCGTAAGGGGTCTGCCCCATGATAAAAAGCAGCTGAATCACAACCATAATGCCGCTTATCTGATGCGCGAGTAGTGCGCTTTAAAAACCAGGCAATAGTCAAAACCTCTGCGTCTTTTATCTTAAATTTACCATAAATTGGATATTTTACCTGGAATCCTCCATTTAAACCCGAAAAATAGCCATCCTTCTGAGGCTACCTTGCTTTATTTCGTGAATATAGGTCATTTTTCAATTTGCTGTCAATAAAAAATGCCGTTAAATTGGCTTCTGTGGTCGTAACACATCCTCTCGATGCATAAATTGCAATGTTTGCCCATTTTTGTCGACACCTCTCCCATCGGTATTTCAGTTGTATTCGGGTATTTCTGTTATCCGGAAGGCGAAGGACAAAGACGGCTTATCTTGTTCATGATGCCTCGCCATATCCATTCTTTGATACTCACCTCGGCCAGCAGCATGTGGTAATACCGGGCATGCTTTATCAATCTCCCACCGATTTTTATCAGCTTCAATTGTATGGTCCTCAAGGACCAATCCTTTATCACTTCAGGTAATGCCAGTGTCCTGAAAATGTTCCCAAGGTTATATGCCATTATGAACAGTTTCAGCCTGACTTCGTTCTCCTCAAATCCTTGACAGCTGAGCCTTGTCCAGTTCAGAGCATATTTTCCCTCTTTTATCCATTGTTCACAGGTGCCCCTCTTGTTGTAGAACTTCACCACCCGGCTCTTATTCCATTTCAGACTGGTTACTATGTATCCTATCCGAGGGAATAATTCTCCCTCATGATGTTCTATCTTTGAAACTATTCTCCGTTCCTTTTCCCATGTGTCAGCACCATACCTGAAACTTACATATTTTATAACCGGCCTATTGCTCGGTCTTCCAACAGGCCTCTTTGCAAATTCCGCAATTTTCTCCCACAATTTATTGTTCTCTTTTATCCGTATCGCATAATCTACCTGGTACTCTTCACATAACTCAAACAACCCCGGTATTGCAAATGCGGCGTCTCCGCGTAATTTTACGGTCATACCCTTCGCAGTATAATACCGGAAGAGGGGCTCCAGAAATTCCTTCCAACCGTCTGCACTGTGCACATGACCAGGCCTCAACTTCACCTTCAGACATTCCCCGTAATGATTGAATACGAACAACGGATGATAACACTTTAAACCAAAATGCCCGTTATAACTTGATAATTCCTGTTCCCCATACACCGGACTCTCAGAACTGTCTATGTCCAGCAATATCTCCTTGTTCCTTCGCACAGAATCTACTTTTTCTATCCACTTTGCCGTTATTTCGTCCAGTTTGTTCAGGTTTTTTCTGCCCAGCAGTATCTCCTTCTCAAATCTTCCTATGGTCGTCTCGCCTGCACCTGCTCTTTCCAGTGCCCGTTCCCCGATTACCGCTCTCATACCGGGGTCTTTCCTTAAGCCCTCTGCATCATTGGTGTCTTCATACCCTCCAAGCCTTGAGTATACCGATTGCCGCAGCAACCCTATCATTTCATGCTGAATATTTTTCCCGTGTCTACTGTCTTTAAGGTATTCTTCTGCAATTTCTGTCAATCCAAGCTTCTCATCCATTTCCCGTATCGCTACCAATCCGCCATCAGATGTTACTTGCGCTCCCTTGAAATTTATCCTTAACTTCTTATTGAATTTAACACAAAAACAATTGTTTTTGCTTTCACCCATTGGGTTCCCCTTTTATTAGCCACTTATTGACAATAATATAGGTGAAAATAGGGCTTTTTGCAACATATTTCTTCAAATATTTCCGTTCCATTTGGAGTATCCGGGCTTAATAATTCTGTAGAAAAAGGGCGTTTATTAATGTGATTTTCATCCCGACAAAGCCCGAAAACCATCTTCTCGCCATAATTCCAGCATTGCAAATGGACCTCATACTGATTTTCCCATCCCGATTTCCGGAGTGACCAACCTCCCCATCGGTCGAGGAAGAAAGTCCCATAATCAAAATTCCAACCTGTTAATTCCTGCACCAAGTGTGTACCGAGATGATCAAGAAACTTGGAGACCAATTGATTTCGCGCCTCGGGCCATGCTGCGCTTACCGCTTCGGCAATGCGCAGATTGCGTTCGTTCGTCAGGATAAAATCTTGAATTGGGTCAGTGTTCATCGGCTTTCGTCTCCGTTTCTATTTCCGGTTCTCTTTTCAATGAGGTCTCAATGTATGAAAGAAAATCTGCGATGAAATAGCGAATTTTTTCCGCTTCACAGGCTCGTCGGCACTGTTCCAACCAATCGTAAAGCTCATTTTGGTAACTCCAGCAATGGAGCTCCCTATGCTTCTCTACCGTCTCTTTTTGAAGTGACGTGGGTTGCCTGCCGTTGGGCGTAAGGTAGATTAAGGCGTACGGTACTGCTTGATTTCGTGCACACTGGATCAAATGCTCCAGGTAATCTTTTATCTGGTCGGGTTGTTCCAGTGAATCGACTTTATTTTCAATTGCTATTAGAGCACCGGCTTCGACCAGCACATCAATCCGCCGATGATTTTTCAGTACGTTATGTGTTGTGGGTGCCTCGCGTTGGACCATGGCAACCTTGGTGTGAGTCAGGCGAAGTTCGAGTTTCTCGAAAAGAAGCCGTAAAAACAAATCACCTTGACCATGATCCCCATTGGGATCAAGTAGCCCTGCCAAGATATCCGAAAGTTTGTTCTCATCCGGTTCGATCAAATTGAAAATGTTGAATCTTGTCGCCAGTTTTTGATCGATTCTTCGTTGGGTAGTTTGCGCCAATTCCAGTCGGTAACTGATGTCCTCAAAGAATTGCTGTAGCTCGGGCTGCTCGATAACTTTGGTTTGTCTCTGTGCTGTCCGTGTCTGTTCCAGCCGGGAATCGATTTCCGCAAAGAATTGTTGCAGTTCAGGCTGCTCGACAATCTGTCCTTCGGGGAAAGCGTGGGGCATGGCAAATAAAATAATCAATCCCTGGCTTTGGAAAAAGTTTTTACAAATCGTCCTGAATTTTTTTATAGCATCCCATTTTATACTTCACCAATACCAGAAACACGCGAATTCCATAGGCCACCGGTTTCAGGTAGGATACCTCGTCGGCGTACCGGGTCGGGATCGGCAGTTCGCCGACTGGAAGCCCCAGGGAGCGGGCCGAGGCGATCGCTTCGAGATCGAAGTCGAAACTGCGGCTCATCCGGTGCAGGGGCAGCGCCTGCAGGCAGGCCCGGTCATACACCAGAAATCCGCTATGGTAGTCGGTCATGCGCAGACCGAAGCAGCGGTTTTCAAGAATGGTGAGAAGACGGCCGAAGACGTATTTGTAAAGTGGCATCCCGCCCGACAGGGCGCCTCCCGAGGCGATGCGCGACCCCTGCATGAGGCTGATCCGTCGCGAAATCATGGCGTCCACGAACTCAGGGACCGCCTCCGGAGGATATTGGCCGTCGGCATGCAGGCAGGCGGCGAAGTCGCATCCATCATCCCTGCACAGCCTGATCCCGGTTCCCACCGCCGCGCCGTAACCGCGGTTCCGGGAAAAATGCAGCGGGTGGATTCCCTCGTGCCGCTTCGCAAGCGATTCGACCACGGCGGCGGTTTCGTCGGTCGAGCCGTCATCGATGATCCAGAGCGTGCGGAGGCGTCGCCACGCCGTGCGCGGAATCCGGTCGATCACCGAGGCGATATGCGCCGCGGCGTTGTAGGCCGGGATGACAAGCGATATCGTTGCGGCCATGATCATCCCTTCGTCGGATCGGGAGGAAATCCATACCGGTCGATGGCGGCCGACATCGCCGATTCGAGCGCGCTTTCGAGACCCACCACCGGTTGCCATCCAAGAAGGCGGCGGGCTTTTCCGATATCCGGGACCCGCCGGTCCGAATCCTCGTAGCCCGGGCCGTAAAATTCGGCGGAAAGAATCTCCTCAATCGATGGGGGCCTTTTGTCGAGCGGAACGAGGCGATGCCAGAGGCGAATCATGAGCGCCGCAAGGTCGGCAATGGTCGTTTCATTCGCCGGGTTCCCGATGTTGAAAACCTGATTGCGGCACCGATCCGGCCGTTCGAGGATTCTTACGCAAGCGTCAATTGCATCCCCAATGGCGGTAAAACAGCGGCGGTTGCGCCCGCCGTCCACCAGTTTGAGCGGCATGCCGGATCTGAGCGCGCCTAAAAAACAGGCGAGCACGCGGGGAAGCCCTTCGCCGTCCACGCCGGGAAGAAAATCCATGCGGGGGCCGATGAAGTTGAACGGCCGTACAATCGTGTAATTGAGATGATGCTCCCGGCCGAACGCTTCGATCACGCGTTCGGTGAGTTGTTTTGCGCATGCATAACTCCACCGCGGGGCCGAAACCGGGCCGAGAATGAACGGGCTTTCATCCTCGCGCAGAAGATACTGCCCGCGGTCGTCCTCGCATCCGGTGAGCGACGCCACGGTCCTGCCGTACACTTCGCTTGTCGAAAAATAGACGAGCCGGACTCCCCGCTCCGCGCAGGTCCGAACCAGGGGAATGGTATCGATGCAGTTGACATCGATGACATCGAGCGTGCGCGTGTTATACAGGGACGGGTTGCAGAGCGCGGCGAGCAGCACGACCGTCGAGCTTTGCACGATATGCCGCCGTACGGTCTCGATATCGTGGATATCACAGCGGATAAATGTGAATCGTTCGTTTCCGAGATGATGCGTGATTTTTTCCGACGCGAGGTCGATGCCGAACACATGTCCTGAGCCGCCGCGAAGCAACCGGTCCAGGAGATGCGATCCGATGAACCCCCCGCAGCCGATTATGGTGATGGTGCCTTTTCCGCCGATTTCCATGAGTCAGAAAAATATAGATTTTGAACGCCGGCGGGGTGGAGAAACCCTTGAGACGGTTGCAGGTAGCCGGTTTTAAAGGTATTTTTCAAATTACTGATGCTCGGTTCCCCGAAGTCGGCGGGTTCGCTCTCATGAATAAATTTGTGCGCTTTCCCTTGCGGATAACCTATTACCTATGGATCGCAATCAAGACGGTTTTCCTGTTTTATGCGGTCGTTTTTTCCATTGCCGGAACCGTATCGCTGTATCTGGGCTATCGTTACGCGATGGCCCCCCTGCGACAGGTCAAATTTCTCCGCGATCATAACCCGACCGAGACCTCCTACATGACCCGTTACCGGGCCACGTTGAGCCCCAATGATACCGTACGGCAAATGTACGTGCCATTCGACTCGATCTCGCCCAACCTTCGCGACGCCGTGATCGCCGCAGAGGATGACGGATTTTACACCCATCCGGGCTTCGATATCGAGGCGATGCTTTCCGCGCTCGAATATAACCGGGCGGCGCGCGGCATCAGGCGGGGGGCCAGCACCATCACGCAGCAGCTTGCGAAAAATCTGTTTTTATCAAACGAAAAGACCTTCGAACGGAAATTCAAGGAACTCGGATACACGCTTTTGCTCGAAAAATACCTGGGCAAGAGACGCATCCTGGAGCTGTACCTGAATTATGCGCAATGGGGAAAAACCCTCTTCGGGTGCGAAGCCGCGTCGCGGCACTACTTTAAAAAATCGTGCAGGAATCTTTCACGCGAGGAATCGGCCCGTCTGGCGGCGGTCCTTTCCATGCCGCTTCGCGCCTCTCCCCTGAATGCCGGATCGTCATTTATCGGGCAGCGAATCGCGGTGATAGCGAACAATCTTTACCTGCATCGTCTGATTGACGATTCCGGCTATACACGGCTGACCGGAGCCTCACCGCCCGGCAAGGATTCGTCCGCGGCAGAGGATTCCGCTTCCGGCGATGACGAAGACGGTACGCGCTGAGCCGGGCGCGGCATGCCGTCTTCGAACACGAATATTAGTATATTTATATGAGGCATGCAAATACCGCCATGTGCGGCAAAAGGTGGTATTGAAACAATTGGCATAAGGAGGTGCGGCTATGGAATCCATTCAGGAAAGAATCGAACACCGTGCGTATGACCTGTATCTGAAGCGCGGCAAAATTCCTGGTTTTCACGAGGAAGACTGGCAGCGGGCGGAAAAAGAGGTTTTGGCCGAAATCGAAGCGGGGAAAAAGGCTGAAGCCCAGCGCCAGGCCGCCAAGAAGCCCGAGCCGATGCCCAGGGAGAGCAAACAGGTTACCGCACCGGTCAAGGCGACGGCGACCGAACAGCAGACGGTTTCCGGAAAAGCGGCCGAAAGCGTGCAGCCGAAACCAAAGGCACCTTCATCGGTAAAACCTGCCGCTAAGATCATGAGAAAAAGGAAATAAGGCCTGCGCTGAAAACGGCTGTGCGCTTTGCGGGTAATCCTTGCGATGACACCGTTTGTGTCATGCGCTGCAACTCTCCGCTTCCCCCGCCGTTCACCGGCTGCCGGTTTTTTTGCAATCCGTTGTCCGAGAGGGGGGATTGTTATTTCCGAAATTAAAACCATGAAGCGCGCGCGCACTACTGCCGTCATTCTCCTTTTTATAGGTGTCGTTTCCTCCCTCATCGCCCAGGATGCGCGCGAAGTGCTCTCACGAGCCCAGTGGCATTACCGTGCCGGCAGGTACAATTCGACCATCGTGGTCATCCGCGATTTTATGATTGCCTATGGTAAGGATCCCGGCGTGGAGTACCTGGTGCCGCTCGCGATGGAAGCCTTTGTCCGCAAGGGTGACTTTGCACCGATGATAAGTCTCTATGACCTTTTTCATGATAAATTTCCCGTTTCCGCCTATATGCCCCGCGTGTCGTACCTCTACGGGTATTCGCAGGCGCGACAGGGATTTTTCCCTCGTGCGCTGGCCGCTTATTCTGCGGCCCTCGGTGGCGGGGTTTCCGGGGATCTCGATTCGCTTATCATGGCAAGCGTCGCCGTCATCCGCCGCGACGCACCCGCCCTGAATATTGCCCCGGACGAACGTGCGGCTCTCCATCCGCGTATCAGGGCGGCGCTCGCCGGCGATCCCGGGTTCGGGCCGGACAGGTCGGCGCCGGATAAAGAGGAGAGCGTTGCGCTCGTGGAAAGTGTGTCCCCCTCTCCGGTCGAAGCCAACGATGTCGGGGCAGCCGATGAGGGGAGCGTCGACGCCTTTATCGGCCTTCTCGTTCCATTGACGGGAGATGATGCTGATGTGGGCAGGCGGATACTGCAGGGCGTGGAGCTGGCGATCGAAAACCACAATGCGGGCCAACGGACCCGTTTCACCCTCCGGACCCGCGATACGAAAGGTTCGCTCATCGAAACGGCGCGGAAAACAAAGGAATTGCTCGGGGGCAACCGCATGCCCGCGATCATCGGCCCCGTACTCTCTCCTACAGCCACGGTCGCCGCCGGGATGCTCATCGGCAAAGAGACGGTCATGCTCACGCCGACCGCCACGGACGACGGCATCGCTTCCCTGAGTCCGAATATCTTTCAGATGAACATCACGCTGGGCGTTCTTGCGCGCTCCGTGGCCCGCTACGCGTTCGAAAACCTGAATATCCATGAATTCGTCATCGTGGCGCCCCGCACCGCCATCGGCGGTGCGATGTCCGCCGCCTTCAGGGAAGAGGTGATGAAGAATGGCGGAACAATTTACGATGAAGAGTCCTACGAGGAGGGCGGGAGCGATTATACCCCTCTTTTCGTCAACCTCCGGAAAAAACTCATCATCAGGACGCTCGACCGGCGCGCCAAGGAGCGCGGCGGCGACTATCGACCGGTACGGAGCCTTTCCTGGGCCGACAGCGCCCGTTTTGCCGACTCAACGGTCTCGACGGGCGCGATTTTTCTGCCCTCGGACGCCGAGGATGTCGCAACGCTCGCGCCGCAGATCGCCTTCAACCGCATCAAGGCGCAACTCCTCGGTTCGAGCGGATGGCGGTCGCCGAAGACCACGGTTGACGAAAATCAGTATATCCGGGATGCAATCATCTCGACTCCCTTCGAGCCCGATGGGTCGTGGCGGGAGTGGCACAGTTTCGCGAACGACTACGCCGCACGGTTTCATGAGGAGCCCGACCGCGTCGCCGCGCTGGGCTTCGATGCCGGAACACTCGTCGCGGCCGCTATCGACAGCGCCGGCGCACCGCCAATGGCATCCCGCATTCGGGACATTCTCTCAAAGGTTCGCAGGTTCGAAGGCGCTTCCGGGTACATTTCATTCGATCCGAAGGATCGGACCAACACCGAAGCGGCGATTCTCAAGTTGACGCCGGGGGGATTTGTCAGGGTGCAGTAGCGACGTGGCATGAAGCCTTTCTACCATACTTCGAGGGACCATAAAAAGGGGTCTCCGCCCGAGGATTTGATTTACCGCTTAATCAAAAATAGTACCTCCACCTCGTGTGTAAAGAACCGCTCGCTGTAGGGAGCGCCCAAGGGAAATTCATCTCCCGTCGCGGTATAATGCACCGGATCCCAGTAGCGCAACGAGTATGAAAGAGCGAGTCCAAGATCGCGCGAAAGTCGAACTTCCCACCCTATCCCGGCATGGACGCTCGGGCTCAGCATGACATGCGGCGGCTCAAGCGCCGGGTCGCCCGTTACGGTCTGGGATTGATCGTCAAGGAGCAGCTCGGTCTCCCAGATCCTGGCGAGATGGAAGCCCATGCCGGCATGAAAATAGAACCGGCTGCTTGATGAATGTTCATCGGCAAGCGTGACCGGAATCTGCAGATCGGCGATGAGCCCCCCGTGAAGGAACGTTTGTTTTACCAGGGCATCGTCGGGCAGATAGGTCCCGGCGGGCAGCGTATCCTTGACGGCGGAACCGTATTGGATGACGCCCTCCACCTGAAGCCGAAGCCAGGGAGAGAGCCGGAATCGCTCGCCGCCCGCCAGGCCATAGGTAATGAGATCGTCGCGGTTGACCGCCTCACTGACGCCGCTGCCGAAATCATAATAACCGCGCCGTTCGCTGTAATCGGCCGATAGCCCGATAAACGGCGCCGTAGTGAGGAAATCCAGTGGCGATGACGCAGCCGCCGCAAGCGACAAGAGAAAAACGCACCACAACGATTTTATCATGCCGGCGTCTCCCCGCCGCCCCGCGAAACCCCGGCAGCCTGCATTTCGATTTCGTGAACGACTTTCAAGGTTTCGTCCAAGACAGTTTCCGGCGCGATGGCGGCAACGGGCTGACCGCACGGTGACTGAATGACCCTCCCCAGGCCGTGGTACGGCTTCCACCGTGACAAGGCTTCCGTATCGCCCACGTAAAGGGCGACCACCGGTACGTTGCGCGCTGCGGCCGCATGAACGAGGGCGGTGTCGGTCGAGATCAGAAGGCGACAGGCAGCAATAACCTCGGTAACGGCCGGAAGCGGCATAGGGGGAGCAGCAATGCACCGCTCATCGAGCTTCGCAAGCGTTCCGGCCCACAAGGATTGAGGCCCGACCCCGATGAGCACGAGTTTTCGTATCGACGGCATTGAAGCAAGGAGCCCGATAAGCGCGGCGAAATGCCCGCAGGGCCACTGGCGTGACGCGGTAGCCGAGGAAAGGTTGATGGCCACGAGACCGTGGCGTCCGCCGCATCGGTCAATAAAGGCGGCGGCCGAGGAGCGATCATGGGACGACGAAAAAATCTCCAATGCGCATCGACGGGGAAAAAACGATCCGGTCAGCAGCTCGCCGGCTTCGAGTATCCGGTCGGTCAGGTGCGTCGCGCGGTTGCCGACATGGATATGATAGCAGTCGGCCACGATCCCCTTCTCGATTCCCGCGCGCACCGTGCTGCCTCCGGCGCCATGGCTCATGAGAAAATTCGTGCGGGAAAATCCCGGCGTCAAATCGAACACCGCATCGAAACGCTGCCGGCGCATCCACCCGATGGCGCCGACCACCGCGCCGATCCGGTGGAAGTTAACCACCTTGCATACATCGATAAACGGGTTACAGCGAACGACGATTTCGTTTTCCGGGCTGCAGATTACCGCCAGGCGTTTCACGCCGCCATGGTTTTTAAGGCTGGAAAAAAGCGGCGTGGCCACGAACATGTCGCCAAGTTTCCCGGGACGGATGCAGACGACGCTTTTTACGGGAGGCAGCCGACCCCTACGCGGACGCGGAGCAAGGAGGCGAAGCAGGGCGGGGAGCGCATGATAACGAAACGAAAATGTCTTCATTGCAGGTGTACGTTCCCCCCTCTACCCGGATAAAAATACTCTGTACGGCACTGCATGGCCCGCTTTGGTGAACTATTTTACCTCCATGCCGGCGCACGAAGAAAAGCTGCTTTGCCGCACCATTCATATCCGCGGAACCGTTCAGGGGGTCGGCTTCAGGCCCTTTGTCTATCGCCTGGCGGCGCGTCTCGGCGTGCTCGGCACGGTACGAAACGACGGCGGGGGTGTCGAAATTTCAGCCTGGGCCGACCCTGAAACCCTCGACCGGTTTGCCGCGCTCCTCGATCGCGAGGCGCCGCCGCTCTCGGCAATTCGAAGCATCCGGATTGAGGAAGTTCCCGCGGAAGACGCAGCGCCCCGGGCCTTTACCATTGAGGAATCAGTTGCTTTCGGCGAAGCGGGCGTGGACCTCGCTGCCGATATGGCGCTATGCGACGCCTGCCTCGCCGAGATGCGCAACCCGGGGGATCGGCGGTTCAACCACGCCTTCATCAACTGTACCGACTGCGGACCGCGCTACTCGATCATCTCCGCCCTTCCCTATGATCGACCGAATACCGCCATGGCGGGATTCGTGATGTGCCCGGCCTGCCGCGCGGAGTACGGCAACCCGGCCTCGCGCAGGTTCCATGCTCAACCGATCTGTTGCCCTGATTGCGGACCACGCTATACCTTGCTCGATCGCAACGGTAATCCGCTTCACCCGGCGGATCCTTTCGCTTCCTGCATCGAACTACTGAAACAAGGCGGTATCGCGGCGGTTAAAGGCATCGGCGGTTTTCACCTGGCCTGCCGGGCCGATAGTTCTGAAACCGTGGCCCGCCTGCGTCGCCTGAAAAATCGCGAGGAGAAGCCGCTGGCTCTCATGGCGGCCGATCTGAAAGTCGCCTCGGCAATCGTCATGCTGTCGGATGGCGAGGCGAGGCTTCTCGAATCACCGGAGCGTCCGATTGTTCTTGCGCGCAAACAAAGGGACCCCGGATTGGCCATAGCCGGGGAGGTCGCTCCGGGAGTGCCGACCCATGGGGTCATGCTTCCCTATGCGCCGGTCCATCACTTGCTTTTTGGTAAATACGATCCGGGCGTGCTCGTGATGACAAGCGCCAATCGGTCGGATGAACCCATGGTTCATACGAATGAAGCCGCCGTGAAAATCCTTGCCGGGATAGCCGATGTCTTTCTCACTCATGATCGACCGATCCGGGTGCGTATCGATGACTCCATCGCCCGGATCGCGGTGGGCGCGCCTCTGCTTCTGCGACGCGCACGCGGGTATGTCCCGGATTCCCTGCCCGCCCCGTGCCGGGTAACCGGCATTGTCGGATGCGGCGGCGTTTTGAAAAGCACGATCACGGTCGGACGCGGAAGCTCCTGTTATGTATCTCAATATGTCGGCAATGCTGAAAATGCCGAAACCCTTGAGCAGGCTTCCGAGATCCGAAATCATCTCCTCCGCCTGCTCGATACCCCGGCAACCCTCTACGTTCTCGACCGACATCCCGGCACCCCGCTCGAACGCATTCCGGAACCCGATGTGCCGATGATCCGGGTCCAGCACCACCATGCCCATGCCGCCGCATGCCTCGCGGAAAACGGCATCACCGGAAAGGCCGTCTGCATTGTCTATGACGGCACCGGTTACGGGGACGACGGCACCCTGTGGGGAGGAGAGTTCTTTCTGGCCGACAACTACCGGTTCCAGCGGGTCGGGCATCTTTCGACCTTGCTTCTTCCCGGCGGCGAAGCGGCAATTGTGCACCCATGGCGTGCAGCCCTCGGCGCCCTGTTCCCGCTTCTCGGGAAAGATGCCGAATCGTTCTTCCCCGCGATCTCCCCTGATGAATTGCGTCCGGTCATGGAGCTTTTATCCAGGGGCATCAATTGTACAAAGAGTTCCGGTATGGGTAGGCTGTTCGATGCCATGAGCGCGCTTCTCATGGTCTGCCTGCGCCGCAGCTATGAGGGCCAGCCGGCAATCCTGCTCGAAGCCGCGGCCATGGAGGCAAAGGATTGCAGCAAGCTTCCGGGGTATGATGTGCCGGTTAGTACCGATGCGCCGGAAATGGCGGTTATCGACGGCGCACGGATACTCCTCGATGCCTGCAACGATTTCAGGAGCGGCACAGCCGCTGCTTATGTTGCCGCACGGTTTCATGCCACCATTGCCGAAGCAACGGCAAGAGTCGCCGCGCACATTGCCGTGGAAAATCATGCAGAATATGTCGCCCTGAGCGGCGGCTGCTTCCAGAACGTTCTCCTGACCGAGCGAACCGTTCTCCTGCTGCGGGAGCGCGGTCTCACCCCACTGCTGCACCGCCTGATACCGCCCTCGGATGAAGCGGTCTCCTATGGCCAGGTGATCCTGGCCGGGATGGCCGGGGCCGCAAAATAGCGGCGCGTACTCTTCCGCTGAGGTATTTTAAATTTGCGGCGACTATAAAAGATCGTAGGATACCGCGTTCGGGACTCCAATGCGCAGGATCCCGATGGTGGGGCAAAAACATCTCAACGGGAGCTACTATGGACCAGATCCTTACCGCCGACGAGGTTTTCGGGATCGGCGTGGAAATCGAGAAAAACGGCTCTGAATTTTATTCCGCGGTCGCCGCGAAGGCCGCAGGGGCGGAAATAAAAAACCTGTTGCTTGATCTTGCGACATGGGAGACGAGGCATATCGAAACCTTCATGGCGCTCCGGAAGCGCCTTCCGCCGGAAGCCCTGAATGAAAATCTGTACGATCCGAACGATGAGATCGGGATGTATCTCAAAGTAACGGCGGATACCCATGTCTTCATCAAAAACTCCAACATTGAAAAACTTGTCGCGACGTGCAAAACGCCGCTGGATATCCTGAACATCGCCATGTCGTTTGAAAAAGACTCTGTGGTGTTTTACTCCCTGGTGCGTGAGGCGGTCGGCATTGCAAACGGCAGAGGGGATGTCGAGAAGATCATCCATGAGGAGTTGCTTCATATCGGCTACATCACGAGGGAACTCCAGAAGGTCACGACCACGGCCGGGGGAAGATAGGGCATGTGTTTAGCGATTCCCGCAAAAGTGCTTTCAATACGGGGGGATAGTGCCGAGGTTGAGGTGGAAGGGGTGGTGACCACGGCAGACCTCTCAGTACTCCCCGGCGTGCAAGTCGGGGAATATGTGATGGTGCATGCCGGCCTTGCGATACAGAAATATGCCGAGGAAGAGGCTCTGGCTAACCTGGAACTCATCCGCGACCTGTACCGGACTCTTGGCGGACCATGAATAGCGCCGCCTTCAATGACCCGACGGCCGCACGTTCGCTCGTCGGAGCCATTTCCAGCCTCGCAAAATGCCTCCCGGTAGTACGCCTCATGGAGGTGTGCGGCACGCATACCATGGAGATCGGGCGGCTCGGCATCCGGCAACTCCTCCCGGAAAACGTCAGGCTCATCTCCGGACCCGGATGCCCTGTATGCGTCACCCCTGCGGAATACATCGACGTCGCGGCGGATCTCGCTTGTTCGCACGGGGTGCGGATTGCAACCTTCGGCGATCTCTTCCGCGTGCCCGGGAACCGCCGGTCGTTTGCGCAAGCCAAGGCTGCCGGAGCGGCCGTCGAGGTCGTGACCTCGCCCCGCGCTGCGCTCGATATCGCGCGGAACCACGCGGGGCAGGTGGTGTTTACGGCCGTGGGGTTCGAGACGACCATCCCCGCAACTGCGGCAGCCATCAAGGCCGCCGCCGCTGAAGGATTCGACAATCTCTCTTTTTTAGTCGCTCACCGGCTGGTGCCGCCGGCGCTTGAGGCTCTGCTTGCCGACCCGTCGCTTCGCATCAGCGGATTTCTGCTTCCGGGTCATGTGAGCGTCATCGTCGGCGCCCGCGCCTGGGGCGCTCTGATCAATAGCGGCGTTCCCGGCGTCATCACCGGCTTCGAGGCGCTCGATATCCTTGCCGGGATATGCCGCCTCCTCGATCTCCTTGTCAGAAAAGAAACGGCGATAAGGAATGAATACACGCGCGTCGTGCTTCCGCAGGGCAATCCGGCCGCTCTCCGGCTCATCGAGGAAGTGTATGAACCCTGCGATGCGATCTGGCGCGGCATCGGTACGATTCCGGGGTCCGGTCTTCGCCTTCGGCCCCGCTTTGCGGCCTTCGACGCCTCGATCCGGTTCGGCTTGCAGGCGCCGGGGGATGCTATGCCGGAAGGGTGCTCGTGCGGCAACGTCCTGAAGGGGATGATTCCGCCCGAGGAATGCCCGCTTTTCGGTACGGCATGCACGCCGGAAAATCCGGTGGGCCCCTGCATGGTCTCCAGCGAAGGGTCATGCGCGGCGGCCTTTAAATACGGCGTGCGGCAATGATCGAAACGGTACTGCTCAGCCACGGCAGCGGCCAGGGCCTCGCTGAACTGCTGCATACCGTCATCCTTCCGGAATTGGGGGTCGACCCGGCCGAACCGCTCGAAGACGCCGCGGTGTTCACGCCGCCGCAAGGCCGTTGCGCCTTTACAACCGATTCGTTTGTCATACGCCCGCTTGAATTCCCGGGCGGTGATATCGGCAAGCTTTCGGTGTGCGGGACCATAAACGATCTCGCCATGGTCGGCGCGGTGCCGCACTCGATTTCGGTGGCCATGATCCTTGAGGAGGGGCTCGATGTCGTGTTGTTGCGGCGCATTCTGCGTTCGATACGGCGCGAGAGCGAAGCAGGGGGGGTTTCGATCCGGTGCGGCGATACCAAGGTGGTTGACCGCGGGAAGGCCGACGGAATTTTCATCGCTACAAGCGGCATCGGCGCCGTACCGCCGGGACGGAACCTGTCGGTCTCGCTTGCAAGGCCCGGCGACGCGGTGGTTCTCAGCGGACCGATCGGACTTCACGGGATCGCGGTTCTTGCCGCGCGGGCGGGACTCAATTTCGCCTCGACGGCGGTTTCTGATTGCGCCAGTCTCCATCTCCTTGCCGGCGCGCTCGTGAAGGCTAGCCCGCACGCGCGGACCATGCGCGACGCGACACGCGGCGGGTGCGCGGCGGTGCTCAATGAGATAGCCGAGGCATCGAGCGTCACGATCGCGGTGCGGCAAAGCGCCATTCCGGTGCCGTCCGAGGTGGCGGGCGCGTGTAGCTTCCTCGGCCTCGATCCACTCCATGTCGCCAACGAAGGGCGGTTTGTGGCAATCGTTCCCGCAGGGGAAGCGGAAGCCGCTGTCGCCGCGTGCCGGACCATGGTGCATGGCGGCGGAGCGTGTATTATCGGGAGCGTGGAGCCTCGCGGCCGCGTTGCCGTGCTTCTGGAAACCGCCATTGGAAGCAGGCGGGTGGTCGATGTGCCGTCCGGTGAACTGTTACCGAGAATATGCTGATACAAGGATGCCAATCGATGAAGGGTAAAGTACAAGCAGCGCTCAAGTCGGCGGGATGCATTCCCGCGGCGGTTGCCGTGTTGATGCTCTGCATCGGCTGCGCCGCTCCTTCGCGGTTTGTGACCCCTCCGTCGCAGGAAAAGGGCGGGGAGACTCCAAAGCGGCTTTTTCCCGAACCTCTGACTACCTTCCGGCAGACCGGCATGGCCTCCTTCTACTCGTCCGACCTGCAGAACTATATAACCGCGAGCGGTGAAGCATACGACATGAATGGGTTCACCGCCGCCCATCCCACCTTGCCGTTTAATACCCAGGTGCGGGTGACCAACCTCTCGAACAACCTCTCGGTGGTAGTCAGGATCAATGACCGGGGTCCCTATACCAAGAGAAGGATTATCGACCTTTCCCGGGCCGCGGCGGAGCAGATCGGGCTTATCGAATCAGGCACGGAAATGGTTGAAATAGAGGTAGTGAAACCGCCGGAGCCGCAGCAACCGCAACAGTAATCACTTGCCAATTCAGGCAAACGCCTCCTTTATATCATAACAAATCCCATTCTCTTTTGCAAAAACTTTAAGCCCTTCGCACCCATAGGCCATGAATTCCCGGTGCTTTACCGCCAGAATCACCGCGTCATAAATCCCCTTCTGCGGAGCCGCGACGAGCGAAATCCCGTATTCCTCTTTTACGTCTCCGGGATCGGCGATCGGGTCCCAGACATCAACGGCAACCCCGAACTCCCGAAGCTCCTGCAGGATGTCGATGACCCGTGAGTTGCGAATGTCCGGAACGTTCTCCTTGAAGGTGATCCCGCACATGAGCACGCGTCCGTCCATCACGTTCAGTTTCCGGCGGATCATCATCTTGATCAGCTCGCGCCCGAAGTACCGGCCCATGGCGTCGTTTATCCGCCGACCGGCCATGATGATCTGCGGATGATGGCCGATCTCCTCGGCCTTGTAGGCCAGATAGTAAGGGTCCACCCCGATGCAGTGGCCGCCCACGAGGCCGGGTTCGAAGGGCAGGAAGTTCCACTTGGTCCCTGCCGCCTTCAGGACCTCGCGGGTCGAGATGCCCATCTTGTCAAAGATGATGCGCAGTTCGTTCATGAGCGCGATGTTGATGTCCCGCTGGGTATTTTCGATGACCTTCGCCGCCTCCGCTACCTTTATGGAAGAGGCGCGGTGAATGCCGGCTTTGACCGCTGTGCCGTACACCCTCGCGACTTTTTCCAGCGTCTCCGGAGTATCGCCCGAAACGATTTTGAGGATCGTGGTGAAGGTGTGGTTTCGATCGCCGGGATTGATACGTTCCGGGGAGTAGCCGACGAAGAAATCATCCTTCCACCGCATGTCCGAGGCCTTTTCGAGAACCGGCACGCACTCATCCTCGGTGACGCCGGGGTAGACCGTCGATTCATAGACGACAATTGCACCTTTCGGCATATGCCTGCCGACAGTCTCGGAGGAGCGGTACAGGGGGGTAAGATCGGGGTTCTTGTTCTTATCAATCGGCGTCGGGACCGCGACGATGATGAATTCAGCGTTGCCGATAATAGAGGGGTCGCTCGAATAGACGATGTTCGTGGCTTTCAGCTCTTCCGATGAGACCTCATGGTTGGGGTCTTCATGACGTTGCAAGTTTTCGATCCTGGATCTCTTGACATCGAACCCATAGACCTGAAAATGCTTTGCGAGCCCCACCGCGAGCGGCAAGCCGACATAGCCCAGACCGACGACACAGATTTTTGGATTATACATAAAGCCGTCCCCCTTGAAGATGAATTTTCCGTTCCCGGCAGGAGCGGATGAACTCGGTTTCATGGCTGGCCGCAAGCACCGTGGTGCCGCGGAGATGCAAGGTCTGCAGGAGCGCGAAAATTTCAGTTGCGGCATCGAGATCGAGATTGCAGAAAGGGTCGTCGGCCAGGAGGAGCAGCGGATCGTTCGCCATCGCCCTGGCGATACGCAGCCGCCACCGCTCGCCGCCGGAAAGGGAATCCGGACGCGCCTCGGCTTTATGCGCCAGGCCGGTTTCTGCGAGGATGGCGAACACTCGGGGGGCGACGAGCCGCTCCCTCGTTCCGATTGCGCGCATCGCAAAGGCCACGTTTTCGAATGCCGTACGGCCGGTCAGGAGCGTGAACTCCTGGGAGATGATGCCGAGCTTTCGACGCAGGCCGGCGAAGTGCCGTCCCCGCGCCAGGCCGGAGTCGTAGCCGCAGACCATCACCCGTCCCGCGGTCGGCCGCTCCTCCATCGACAGCAGTTTCAGCGCCGTTGTTTTACCGGTGCCGCAATCGCCCGTGAGAAAAACGAATTCGCCCTTATTAATTACAAACGAGAGGGAATCAAGGGCGACAACGCCGTTTCCAAACGCCTTCGTGACATTCTCAAAACGGATCATGTCCCCAGCTTTTTCAGCAGAAAATGAATCCGCTCCGATTGCGGACGATGCTCCTTCATTGAGAAGCCGTCCCATATGCCGAGAATGCTGAAAAACGATGCGGGGACCGCTCCTGCGATGGCTTCGGCGCTGAACACCTTCTGGCAATGCCGTTCGACAGTCCTCTGGTAGAAGGGAGCCTTGTCGGCGAGCCGCCGGAAGATGGTGATGTCGTTGTGCTGCAGGCGGGTATCCAGGTTGAAATAGCTGCGGCGGATATAGGCATAATCGCCCCAGTCTTCACTTTCAAGATAGTCGCGGAAATGGCGGAGGGAATTGGCCTCGGTCGTGATATCGAAAAGAAGGCATCCGCCCGGTATGAGGCACGCGGCCGCCTCGGTAAAGAGGAGCGCATAGTCATCGAGCGACGGCAGGTAGTTGATGCCGTCGTAGAGGAAGATGATGAGATCGAAGTGTTTTTTGACCGGCAACGCCCGGGCATCGGCGCAGGCGACCAGCGCCTTGCGGCGCTTTGACTGACAGCACATGCCGAAGCTGCGATCCGAGCCCAGGTAGCGGAACCCCTTGCGTCGCAGCAGGGCGCCCAGCACACCCGTCCCTCCGCCAAGCTCAAACACCGATGGGTGGAGCGACGGCAGGTACCGATCCGCAACGCTTTCAATGAGCTCCACCCATTCATCATACACGACATGGTTCATCATTCTGTCGTAAATGGGGGAAAGCGCATCATACAGCACGGATTATATCCTTATATTCACAAAAATCTGCTTGCGCCAGCGGCCGACGAGATCGATCATTTTTTTCTGGACCATGATATCCTGCGCTTTGTCGGCAAGCAGCTGCCAGTCGTCCTCAAGCGTCAGCGTCCGCTCCTTCACCCGGTCGTTGATGCGATAGACGGCGTAGCCGTTGCCTTCATTGACGATAGGAGTTATGGCTCCCTTGCCGAGCGTATCGACGGCGGCCCGCACCGGGGCATCAAGGGCAATGATCTGTTTCCACCCGAGGAGCCCGTCGGCTACCTTGGAAACCGCATCGTTGCTGCAGGTGCGAACCGCGGCCGCAAAGCTCTCGGCCGTGGCGCAGTTACTGCGGATCGAATCGAGCAGCGCGGTAATCCTTGCCGTTTCACCGGGCGGCGGGGCAATTCTGACGAAAATCTGGCGTACATGCACCCGCTGGTTCTCACGGGCCATGACGTTGATAATATGAAATCCGAGCCTGGTTTCGAACGGGTCGCTCGTGCGCCCCGCCTCCAGCGAAAACGCCTTTTCCTCAAACGCCACCAGGTTGAGGGACCCCTTCTCGATGAACCCGAGGTCGCCGCCGGAATCCGCTTCCGGGCTCTCGGAGTATTTTTTCGCCACTTCGGCGAAATCCTCGCCATTATCAAGCCGCCTCTTGATGGAGCTGATTTTATCCCACGCCGCCTGGCGAACCTCGGGAGCCGGAGCTACCGTTACCACAAGGCGCGAGAGGAGAACGCTCTCACCCGCCTTCGGCAGGCTGTCGCGGTACCTGGCGTAAAAATCCTCTACGTCCCGACGGGTCGCCTTAATTGACGGGAGATACTGACGCTGCACCTTCTGCTTCAGGAGCTGCTCCCGCAGGGTGACGCGTGCCTCGGCCTTGAATTTGGCGAGGGTCACCCCCTGCTCTCTCAAAAGGGCGGCCTCGAGACCGTCCATGGTGAGGTGGTTCTGCTTCAGGATCCCCGCGATTTGGCTCTCCAGGGCGTGATCGACCTCCTCATCGGTCAGAGTAATGGTGGTATCGTTCTTGGCGTGGACGAGAAGTACCTTCCCGTCCACGAGATCATCGAGAAACTTCTTTTCGTATCCTTCAAGCGACGTAGAGTCGTACTTGATATTCAGCGCCGAAAGCCGCATCGCAGTGTAGCCGTCAAGCTCCGATTTCAGGATCACCTCATCACCCACGACCGCGACGATGCCGTCCAGCTTCTCCGGTTTAAAGGCAAAACAAAGTGCACTTACTGCGCCGATCAGCCACATGACCCTGATCGGAAAAAAATTACTTACCATGCATTCCTTTCGCTTCTTGAGACGTTCCTGACCGGTATGCCTCGAAAATGTACTAACCTTCGGCCTTCCAAGATGTTGGGAAGCCACCCCTCAGGTATAAAATACCATCTGAGAGCCAATACGATACCATGATTTGATGGGTGCAAAACCGGCCTACCGGTTCATTTCCAGAATCGAAAGAGCTTCGAGCACGCGCTCGCCTCTGTCCTTTGCCGCAAGCCTGGTTTTCAGGATCGTTTGCACCGGATCCGTTGCGGAGAGGGCGGTCACCTCGAACTGCCGTGCGCTCTCCTTCATGAATTTCATGATGCTCTCACGTACCGCTTCCGCCTCGCCTCCGAAATGGAGCACTAGCTCGCCCGCATCATTGAGAGCCACCCGCACGATGCCTATAATGCTCGCGGCAAATTTTATCCGGACCAGCGACATGAGAGAACTCGCCACGGCGGGGATCGGGCCGAACCGGTCGACCAGGCTCTTTTCGATTTCCGCGAGCGAAGCGAGCGAGGAGATGCCGGAGATCTCCTGGTAGATCTCGACCCGGGTCGATCCATCGGCAATGTACTCGGATGGGAGATAGGCCTCGACCGGAATCTCGATCTTGATCTCGGGCGGCGCGGGAGGCGTCGCTTCGCCGCTCATCTCACGCATGGCGTCCTGAAGCAGGCGGCAGTAAAGCTCGAAGCCGACCGCCGCGATGAAGCCGTGCTGCCGGGTACCCAGGATAGTGCCGGCCCCGCGTATTTCCAGATCGCGCATCGCGATCTGGAACCCGGATCCGAGGTCAGTGTACTGTTCGAGCGCGCGCAACCGCAGGAGCGAGGCCTCCTTCACCTCCCGGAAAGGCGGCGTGAGGAGGAAGGCGTACGCCTGCTCCGACGAGCGGCCCACCCGGCCGCGGAGCTGGTAGAGCTGCGAGAGGCCCATGGCGTCGGCCCGGTTGACGATGATGGTATTGACGTTGGGGATATCGAGCCCGTTTTCGATGATCACGGTCGAGAGCAGTACGTCGAACCTGCCCGCCACGAACTCCCTCATGATGCGTTCGAGCTCACGCTCGTGCATCTGGCCGTGGGCGCCCGCGACCCGGGCACCCGGCACGAGCCGGGCGATGGTATCCCTGACCCCTTCGAGATTCCTGATCCGGTTGTTAACAAAGTAAATCTGACCGCCCCGTTCCAGTTCGTTCTCGATCGCGCTCTTGATGAGTTCCTCGTGGTATTCGGCAACCGTGGTCTCCACCGGCAACCGGTTGCGCGGCGGAGTGGCGATGATCGAGAGGTCGCGAGCGCCGACCAGCGACATATGGAGCGTTCGCGGAATGGGCGTTGCCGTGAGCGACAGGACATCGATCGTATGCCGCAACTGCTTGAGCCGCTCCTTGTGCTTGACGCCGAACCGCTGCTCCTCGTCGATGATGATGAGCCCGAGGTTCTTGAATTTCACATCCTCGGAGAGAATCCGATGGGTGCCGATCAGGAGGTCGATCTCGCCTGAGGCGAGTTTCGCCACCGTGACGTTCTGCTCGGAGGAGCGCTGGAACCGGCTCAAGGGGGCGATCCTCACCGGGAAGGAGGCCATGCGTTGTGAAAAAACCGCATAGTGCTGCGAGGCGAGAATCGTGGTCGGGGCGAGAAGAGCCGCCTGGTAGCCGGACATGACCGCCTTGAAGGCCGCCCGCATCGCCACCTCGGTCTTGCCGAATCCCACGTCGCCGCAGACCAGCCGGTCCATGGGTTTCGGCTCCTCCATGTCCTGCTTGACCTCCTTGATGGCGCGCAACTGGTCCACGGTTTCCTCATACACGAACGCGTCCTCGAACTCCTTCTGCCAGAGCGTATCGGGCGCAAAGGCGATGCCCTTGAGGAATTGCCGTTTGGCGTAGAGCTCGATGAGTTCCGACGCCATCTCCTTCAGGGACTCCCGCGTCCGGCTCTTGAGCCGGTCCCACTGCCCGGTGCCGATCTTCGACAGCGCCGGCGCCAACGATTCTTTTCCGATGTATTTCTGAACTTTGTGGAAGTCCCCGACCGGAACGTAGACACGGGCATTGTCGGCGAAGAGCAGCACCATGCAATCGGAGTGCGTGCCGCCGGCGAGCACCCGTTCCACCCCGAGGAACTTCGCGATGCCGTGGTCTTCGTGGACCACGAAATCCCCGGGCGAAAGCGCATCGAACCCGGCAATGGGGATCGAGGCCTTGCGCTTACGGATCTTCGGGGGCCGTTCGGTCCCGCCCATCACCTGGTTTTCGGAGAAGAGCAGGAGGCGCTTATCGGCCACGATGAAACCGCGGCTCAGGAATCCGAGCGCAATCTCGACAAAGGGACATTCTTCGCCGAGAAGCTCCTGCATCCGCTCGGCATGGCCGAGGTTGGGCGATAGCATGACGCAACGGAATCCGTCGTTACTGCGTGCAGCGAACGTCTCGACCAGGGGCGTCATCTCATGCGGAAAATCGGGCTGGACGCTTACAGCGAGCGGCAAGGAAAGGGCGGGCGAAGGCGTATCGAGCGTGTCGCAGTAGACCGCATCGAAGTCGTGCAGCCGCTCCTCTATGAACGCAGGCGCGTGCAGGAGGTCGCGTGGTTTCGAGACAAAGGGAGCAAGCACTTCGGGCACCCGCGAACGATGCCGATCGTAGTTCTCCACGGTTTCGTCGAAGCGGCGCATCGGTCCGAGAAAGTCATCCCATACGACCAGCGTATCCCGCGCAACATAGTCGAGGATCGATGCGACGGGCGCGTCGAACCAGTGCAGGAACCACTCAATCCCCTCCGGGTCGGCCATTCCCTTCCATTGGTGCTCGAACCGGCCGACCGTGAGCGGCTCGCCGCCGACATCGATGGCATGATCGTCCATGTTGATGATCGCGGCTGCGACATCGGTTTCGGAAAAACAGAACTCCCGCATGGGAAAGAGTTCCACGCCGGTTCTTGAATCAAGTGATCTCTGGGTGAACACGTCGAATTCACGGATCGAATCGATGGCGTCGCCCCAGTATTCGAGACGCAGCGGATTCTCGGTGAGAAAGGGGTAGATGTCCACGATGCCGCCCCGGATCGCGAAGTCGCCGAGGTTCGCGACCTGGGTTTCACGATGGAATCCGATCTCGGTGAGCCAGCGGGCGAGCGTGTCGATCGGCGCCTCGTCGCCGGGCCGGAGGCGGACGATCCGGTTGAAGAGGGTTTTGGGCGGCGGGATCTTCTGAATGAGAACCGCGGCAGGCGCGATAATGACCGTCCGTTTTCCTTCGAGCAGCCGGGCCAACACCCGGAAACGCGCCTCGGTGGTCGGGCCGAAGGGGGACTTCATGTTGTACGGCACCGCATCGCGTGACGGAAAAAATTCCACCGCCTCCCCGTCAAGGAAGGTCCGGCACTCGTCGCAGAGGATTTCGGCCTTCTTGGCACTCTCAACAATGGCGAGCACCGGACGGTTCGAGGCGGTAAAGAGGTCGCTGATGAGCAGGCTGTCGGCCGAGCCCGCGAGCCCTTTGACAAGGGCACTGCGCGGCTTCTCCCGGAGCCATCGCTCCACGGCGGGGAGAAAGGGGGAGGTCCATTGTTTTGAAAACGGCTGGATGTCCATGATTTAGCTCATAGTAAAAATACATGCAATACTTTAAATACTTTTATTTGGGCGTCCCGGCTAAAGCCCTCGCCCCTCCTTTACGCTCTCGCATTCGCGAGCCGGTATTAGCAGCCCTGCGGCTCATCGCCTGGGTCTGCTAACACTGGCGGGGTCACTTCCGTTTCCCATTTTGCCCCAAAGGCAAAATGGGCGCATTATTATATCCTGGGTTGTAGCAGCCCCCGCCACGTTCCGTCCGGGCTGGCGCAAAAAACAATACACCACGAATTCGGAATCATTCAAGAAAACAGATTTTGTAGGGGCGGGTTCTAAACTCGCCCTGAATTTTATTTCGCGCGGCCTGCGCGGAAGCGGCAGAAAAAAGAGGAAACATATTATTTATAAATGAAGACAGTAACTTTATGGAAGAATGATGATTAAGGAGAGAAACGTGTCTGAGATGCAAACCGATACGATCCCGGTGAAGCGCGACGACCGCCCCTGCCGGAAGAAAAAATGCGAAAGGCGAGGACGGTGCCGGGAGTGCCGGGCGTATCATGCGGGGGGTAATGGAACGAATTCGGTAAAAAAACATGAAGTGTATTCTTATTGATTGCCAGCAATAGGATGCTTAACTTAAATCATTTAGCCATGTAAAATATTATTTTATCGGTGAAACAAGAAAAGGCAACCGCGTAGGTACAACGCATAATCATGATTCGATAGATAAGAATATCATTATGGAAAATCTCCGACAACTACATTCTAAAGCATTAGGACTTTTGGATTCGAATGTCCAGGCAGCGGTAGATTTGGTTTTAGGATTGCCTGAAGATGATCCAAATATTTCTCAATTGAAGGCAGCAATACTCATTGATGGTGGATACAAACTTAAGTCAGAACCAACTATTCTTCAGGGAATAAAAATTTTTGAATATGTTCTAAAACACATTAAAAATAAATCGCTGATACTTTATAACATAGCAAATGGTCTTAATGACATTACAATTTTAAGGCAGAAAAGCTATGGTGATAATTGGAAAACCAAGTATAAATGGTACATGGATACAATTAAAGAAAGGTTATTGGCAAAAAATAATTATTTTTTAGCGTTAAAAGGGCAAACAAATCAGATATTTATCGCCCAGATATTGATTAACAGGGCCAATATGCTTTATACTTCTTTCCGTTGGATAGAAGCAACCCACGAATATTGTACTGCATTAAAACAGGACCCAAGGAACGGTATTGCGGCAGGTGGAATTATCAAGCAGATTTTTGATGCTTATCATAGGACTGCTGCAAATAAAAATTGGCTATCTATACTTATCCCTCCTCTTTATAAAACTATTGTTGAAAACAGAGAATATACAATTCGGCATTGTGGCATAATCGAGTATCAACAAATGATGAGTCTGTTTGATAAATGGAAAATTCAGAACATTCCCACTAAAACTGTTAAAATGAAAAGGGGAAAGCTAACCCCATATCAGGATTTTATTTTTTGTCATGAGCTTTATTTAAGTCCATTTATGTGCCGGGAGCTTTTTATACCTGATTTGTGTGATTCATTACAAATTCAGACCTATATATCTAAGGTCGAGAACGATAAGTCAATGGTTCCAACTATTTATGCCATGTTTAATACGATTAAGGCTGATTTTTTAACGGTACGATGGCTTGCATTTAATTATTTTCATGCAAAATTACCAAAAAATAGTTATTATCATGATACTCTTGATTATGCGGTATACGGTACCAAACCATCTCTTCTTACTATTACGCAGCGGCTATGTTTTGATACTCTTGATAAAATTGCCGTAGCCGTATTATCGTTGGTTGGAGATCCTCGTGCCTCTAAATCATGTTTTAAAGATGCTTGGTTTTATAAGGATACGAAAAAAGGAGGTTGTTATTATAAATTGTATCCCATTATCGCTAAGGAAATAGAAAAAGGTAATCGAGCTTTAATTGCATTGTCTGAGCTTGCTTTTGACATTTTCGACTACTACAAAGATGGTTGTTCATATTTAAAAATAAAGCATAAGCTTCGGAATTCTTCAACTCATCGGTTTACAGTTATGCATGATATGGGCTTTAATAATAGTGATAGAGATTGCGCAGTTGATCATTATGCATTGAATGATATTGAAAGCGAACTAATTGAAACGCTCCTTTTAATAAAATCAGCTATTGGTTATTTGGTAGAGGCAATATATTATCAGAATGGAATATTGAATAATGAATCAGGTGGGCGGTTCATAACTCTTGATGTTCCATCCCATAAAAGAATTCGAGGGGAAAATTCATAAAAAAATTAGTATTGCTCAGACCATCTGCTTTCGCACGATGATCCTCCCCACAATTTCCCGTATCTTCTGTATCCCGGTAATTTCATAGAGAGCAAGGACGACGGTGCCGGCCCCGAGGGTGGTGATACAGGCGACGATAAGGTTGGTCAGGAGCCCGCCGTGGCCGAAGTGCACCGTGAGGGCCTCATGCCTTACTCCCTCTGCAAATCAGGCGTAAGCAAAAGATGTGCCAAAACCAGCAATTTTTTATGCCCGTTTTTCGCCCATATAAACCCCGTTTAAACGCCATTTTTTTCTGTTTTTTTGTGGTAAAAACCTGTCGTTTGATGACATCAAACCGGCAAAACCGGCAGTTTCAGGCAATTTGAATTTGAGCGTAAAATGCGCCGTATTTCTTGTCAAATAGCAAAAACCGAGCTGGCCGGGATGTCGCAATTACTGCCTCACCGCCGTCCACGTCCCGGTCCCGCTTCCACTCTGCGGTCCGTTTCCCGGAATGATATACGTCCAGGTCCCGCTCGCGGTTCCGGCCGTGGAGAAGGTCCCGGTGAAAACCCAGGAGGACGACGTGCTGGATGTCTGAGGTACGCCCCAGGATCCGCTGCCCGATGATAGGTTTACACTTCCCGTCGCATATACCGGGTCCAATCCGGAGATGACGGTCCCGTTTATAGTAAGGTGAAGGCTGTCGTTCTCCTGCCAAGTGTCGCCGTTTGTGTAGGTATAAACACCGGTATAGGTGCCCGCCCAATTTCCGTCTAAAGTACCTGTCTGGCCGGTTTTCCCCGCCTGTGTCAGTGTAAATGTGCTGTCGGCGATGAGAATGGTACCAACCCGTGCCGCCGTGGAGGAATTTGCCTGGACCGAATAGCCCACGGTTCCGTTTCCCCGATCCGACACTTCCCGATATCACGGTAATCCAGGTTGCGCTGCTTTTTGCCTTCCATGCGCAGCCGCTCCCGGCCGTCACCGACAGGGTGCCGTTGCCCCCGCTGTAAATGAACGTCTTGGCTTTCGGAGAGATGGTAACGACACAGGTGCCTCCGGTATCCGGAGGATAGACGAGATCAACTGCGCCCGCGACATATGTGCCGACCTTGGCCGTAATGCCTGCCTGGTCGTCAAGCGCCCCGACAACGGCGGAGGAAAGTTCGCCGTCCACTTCCTCAACCCACGATGTCAACCAGAAGGATGCGCCCTGCGCCGCCGTGTTTTCGATGACGAACTTTGTCTCGGGCATGTAGTCTTCCTGGGATGCCTGCCCATTGAGCAGTATTGATGAACCCACCCGCAGGAAAACGGCGCTCACTGCCGGGGCAAAGGTGCTCACCGCATAGCCCATGGCGCCGATCACGGCGGCGGTGGTGCCGACGGCCGTGATCGCCGGGGTAGATGCGGCGAGGGCCACGGCCAAGCCTGTTACCGCAGTGACCGTGCCGATCGTGCTTCCTACTTTTTTACCCCAATCAAGCCATTGGTCGGAAATATCGGAGGTGAGCGTCTCGTTCCAGGTTCTGGCGAAATCGAGATAGTCCGTGGCAGCCTCGGACACCGTGACGGGAAGCCTGCGGGCAAGACCCTGCCCTGCGGGCGCGATCTGGTTCAGAAACGCCGCGATGATGCGGTCGGAGGTGTACATAGTGGCGGTGTCGATTCTCAGGGTGAGCGAACCGGTCGACGTTGTTATCGAGCCGATGGAGTCGCCAGGCTTTCCGGCAAGAAAGGTTGAAACCGCAGCCTGCATTATCATAAGGCGGGTAGTCGCGGTAGTCAGGTATGCGGTGATGGCGGGTGTAACGAGCGCGGCGGCAGCCAACCCCGTCGAGGTGACTGAGTCAAGGGAGCTCTGCGAGCTTGCGATAAGATTGATTGTGCCTTCGAGGAACGCTTCGGTGACCGCACCGGGGGCAACACCGGCAAGCGTTGGGAGAGCCGCAATGGTCAAAGTGCCCTGCACCGCTTTTGTTGTACCGTCGGGATAGATGACCGTAAGGGAAACCGTGCCGGAGTCGGGCTTTCCGGTGGCGGGATTAATGTAAATGGGCACCGCGACTTGCAGGGGATTCGGCGATGTCGCCGGCAGTTTGGCGGAAAACCCCCCGCTATTTGCGAATTGAACTTGGGGAAGGTCGCTGTCCCCGAAGGAGCTTGCGCCAAGGGAGAGCATCGAAAAGGGAGCTGCGCCGGATGCGCCGGTGGAAAAATTATCCGCGGGACGACTCAATACCGCGCTTCCGTGGTTTCCGCAATGCACCAGTGCCGTAAAACTCATTGCTGCAGCAAGAAGCATGATAACCCTGCAATACGTTCGTCCGGTCGGACGTGCAGAAGATCGGGTTCCTTTTTTGAAGCAGACCATGATATAGCGCCTCTCCTTCCGTCTTTTCTGAACATTCATTTTTTGGCAGAATTCAATGCACCTCACCCGAAAGCATAAACTACGATCTGCAATTTATTGAGTCAAATTTATTTAGTAAATAAATTATTTCAGTAAAACCAAAACCGAAATATTAAAACCGTTTATGTGCGTAAGCGGAAATTCAAAACCGGGTTCAATATGGTAAAAAAGCGGAATGCAGTACCCGGCGAGGCGGGGTGGTCTTTCAGACCGGTTTTTTGCCGATTTTATAGCCCTTTTATTGCCCTTCGATCCTAATTCGAAGTAGCCAGCAGGAACCAGCTGGACAATTTCCCTTGCGTTTCATCCTTCTCCCAAATTATAATATCGATGCTCCCCATCCGTAATAATTAAAGAGGTGGTAGTAGTTCTTTTTGAGGAAAGACAAGGGGTTGGGTCAATAAAGATATGGCTAAACCGATCATTACATCAATGATTGTTTGTGATAATATTTATCGCGATCAAGGCAGCCAAAAATGCGTTCTTTCAGGCACCTTTTCTCATATTTTCGGTTTTAAATTTCCTACAAACCAAGTGCATTTAGCGATTTATATAGCATTAACTGATATCTCTGAAGAAGGAAAATTGCAGGTGATTTTTAAAAGAGAAGATGTTGTCAATAATTTTACTTTTCCGTTACCCGTATGGAAGGTCCCGGCAATGTCACCAGACAAACGTAACCGGACAATTGAATTATGTGGTAATGTTGCCGGGCTACCTCTTCCTGAACCAGGAGAATACGAGTTTTCTGCGTTTTGGAATGATACCCCCATTGGTTCAAAGAGATTGAGCGTAATATTTTTGAAACCCGTACTTCAACCACCTAAGACGGAGTGATTAATATGCCCCAAGAAACGGTGATTTGCCCGCCTAAGGAAGCTGCAGGGAAATATATTGAGGAGAATTTTACTCAATCTCTGTCTGTATATTTCGAAGCGGAAGAAATACCTGAGAATTTTTATCCTTTAAGGGACAATCCTGCTTTCGATTTCTGGAAATCCGACGAAGATAATTACTAAAATGGGCGGAAACCCCAAAAAATGGGATGTTATTTTAGTAAGATACCCCTATACCGATGGTTCAACAACTAAAAGGCGACCGGGGGTTATCGCAGCCGTTGTGATAAATGATTTTGGCGGCGAAGACATTATTATTGCCGCCATTACCAGTACGCGAGGCCCTCGAGGTATCGAAGTTCCTGTAACACATGAAGAGCTTTCAATCACAGGTCTTCATAGTGATTCTCGAATCCTTCCTGGAAAATTATTCACCTGCGCAAAATCTGAAATTGATTCGATTATTGGAAGACTCGGCCCAAAACTTCTTTTAGAATTAAAAAATAGGATGAGGGCTATTCTCGATCTATAGCCGCCTTATTTTTAATCCGCTTGTAATGCTCGCCTGTACCGCTGATCTAAGGGTAGTAACCGAGGGTAACTCTAAAACAGCTGTATAATGGGTTTTCCCGGTCTTTTCGTCCACGTAGTTCCGCAGATCAATGCAGTTGTGCGATTACGATTAACCGTGCGGAACATTTGTTCGGTGATATCGAATCCGTTGGGGCTGGTTCCAAACCCGCCCCAACGGGAGGCACACCGAAACGAATCGCCATGCCCGAAATCATTCGTCAATTCAAAACATTCTCCGCACGACGCATAAACGCCGTCCGTCGCGTACAACGCACTCCTGTCTGGCAACGCAATTTCTATGACCACAGTATCCGTGACGAAAAAACGTTGTATTTCATCCGGAACTACATCGAAGAAAACTCGTTAAACCGGCTTTTAATCCCCGACGTGGCAGTCCCTGAAATCCCTCTTCTTTCGACCCTCCAACTCTCCAACTCCTTGCCCGGCTTAAAGTATTTTTTACCACACTATAGATCGTATTGATACCTCTGAACCGTTTGATTATTCATTATTCACTCTATCACAAATAAATAATAAAATTAAATAGCAATAATCTATAAATCCCCCTCATGCCCCTTCGAAGACTCCAGTGCCGGAATTTCGGGAATTACAAGGAATCGGCGGTCGAATTTCCCGCGGGCGGCGCCTTCCTCTCCGGAGCGAACGGTTCGGGAAAAACCAACCTCCTCGAAGCGGTGCATGTGCTCTGCACCGCGCGGTCGCAACGGGCGGCGTCGAAGGCGGAGATGATCGCAACGGACGCCGAGTGCGCCTCGCTCGAAGGCGAATTTGACAACGACGACGGCGGAGAACCCAGGACCGCCTATTTCTTCTCGTTCGACCGCGCCGGGAACTCCATGCTCAAGGTCAATGACCGGAAAATCGGGAACCTTTCCGAATGGTTCGGCTCGCGGCCCGTCGTCTCCTTCGCCACCGGCGACACCGACCTCGTGTACGGGCCGCCGGAAGTTCGCCGCCGGTTTCTCGATATCCTGATAAGCCTTGTCGATAAAGAGTATCTGATCGCGCTGATCGAGTACCGGAAAAACCTCTCTCTTCGCAATAAACTGCTCAAGACCTCGGGCGACGAACTCCTCTGCGCCATGTACGAGGAAACCATGGCCGCGAGCGGGAGCGTCATCGTGGAAAAAAGGGTGGAGACACTTTCCGGACTCGAAGGCGAGGGCGGCCGGTTTTACCGGGAAATCGGGGGCCGGAGCGAGGAATTTTCGCTCGCGTACGAACCCGGCGCACAGGCGGATTTCAGTGGTAAAAATGCGTGGAAAAATGTATTTTTATCCATGCTTTCGGAGCGCAGGAATTGCGACCGCGAAATGGGGTTTTCTTCATGCGGCCCCCACCGCGACGATGTTCGATTCTTCATCGACTCCCGGACGGCAAAAAGTTACGCCTCGCAGGGGCAATGCCGATCGATTGCACTGTCGTTGAAATTAAGCGCCATGAGCCGCCTCGAAGCGAAGGGGGCGAGGAAAATAATCATCCTCTTCGATGATGCCGTTTCCGAACTCGACCCGGCGCGGACAGCGCGCGTCTTCTCGCTCATCGAAAACCGGGGACAGGTTTTCATCGCCTCCCCGACCGGCGAGGCGGGGGTTCGGGGCCTGCCGGTCCTGGATGTCGCGGCAGTGGCCGGGGGCGGCCGGTGAAGCCGAGGGGAGAGGAACCCCGGCGGATCGGCCCGCTGGTCGACGAGATCCTTGCCGAAGGCGGGTATTTGACGGTTTGCCGGGAATACGACCTGGTGCGCCGGTGGCCGGCGATCGCGGGGGGGCGTTTCGCCGAGGTAACCAAATGCGACCGCGTCGAAAACGGAATATTATATGTGAAGGTCCTCTCCGCGCCCTGGCGCCAGGAGGCGGTCTACCGGAAGGCGGACCTGCTGGAACGGATCCGGAAGGAGTTCGGATGCCCCACCATGAAGGACATCGTGTTCCATTGAGGAAGCAATGACCGTATGAACGAAGACGCAGTGGTAATGCCGGACGTGCAGGCCTATACCGCCGACAGCATCAAAACGCTCAAGGGCCTCGATGCGGTTCGCAAACGTCCGGCCATGTACATCGGCAGCACCGGAATCTCCGGGCTGCACCACCTCGTCTACGAGGTGGTCGATAATTCCATCGACGAGGCGCTGGGCGGCTTCTGCACCAGAATCGACGTCGTTATCCACGCCGACAACAGCCTCAGCGTGACCGATAACGGCAGAGGCATCCCGGTCGATTACCATGCCGAGGAGAAGATGTCGGCCCTGCAGCTCGTTCTCACGACGCTGCATTCGGGCGGGAAGTTCGACAACTCGTCCTACAAGATATCCGGCGGCCTGCACGGCGTCGGGGTATCCTGCGTCAATGCGCTCTCGCTCTGGATGAAGGCGGAGGTCTATCGCGACGGCAATGTTTACCTTATGGAATTCCGGCGCGGCGTGCCCTCCTGCGAACTCACGGTCACCGGCAAAACCGGCCGCCGGGGAACGAAAATCACCTTCCTGCCCGACCCGGACGTCTTCGAGACCACGGAGTTCAGTTTCGATATCCTTTCCCGGCGCCTCCGCGAGCTTGCGTTCCTGAACAAGGGCATCGTGATCGCGACCGGCGACGAGCGGCCGGGCGGCAAGACCAACGAGTTCTGCTACCCGGGCGGACTGGTCTCCTTCATCAGCTACCTCGACGAAAACAAGACGCCGCTCCACCCCGAGCCCATGTACTTCCGCCGGGCGGGAAAAGATTTCGAGCTCGAAGCGGCCATGCAGTACAACGACCAGTATATCGAGAGCATATTTTCCTTTGCCAATAACATCAACACCGTGGACGGCGGCACGCACCTCTCAGGGTTCAAGAAGGGTTTGACACGGGCGATCAACGCCTACATCGAAAGTAACAAGCTCCAGAAGAACGACAAGGTCGAGATCAAGGGCGAGGACCTGCGGGAAGGTTTGACCGCGGTCATCAGCATCAAGATCCCCAACCCGCAGTTCGAGGGACAGACCAAGACCAAGCTCGGCAACTCCGAGGTGGCGGGCCTGGTCGAGACCTTCATGATGGATGAGCTCGGCATGTTTCTCGAAGAGAATCCCGCCATCGCCCGCAGGATCGTCGATAAGTGCGTCAACTCCGCGATCGCGCGCGAGGCGGCCCGCAAGGCGCGACAGCTTGCCCGGCGCAAGACGGTCATGGACGGCGGCGGACTCCCCGGCAAGCTCGCCGACTGCTCGGAACGCGACCCCTCCCGGTGCGAGCTTTTCATCGTCGAGGGCGACAGCGCCGGCGGCAGCGCCAAGATGGGGCGCGACCGCAGCTTCCAGGCCATCCTGCCGCTGCGGGGGAAGATCCTGAACGTGGAGAAGGCGCGGCTCGACAAGGTCATCTCCCACGAAGAGATCCAGATCATCGTCCAGGCGCTCGGCACGGGTTTCGGCGCCAGCGAGGCCGGCGAGGAGGACGAGGGATTCACCCTCTCGAAGCTGCGCTACCACAAGCTCATCATCATGACCGATGCCGACGTCGACGGTTCGCATATCCGCACCCTGCTCCTGACCTTCCTGTTCCGCCACATGCCCGGCCTCATCGAGAACGGCCACGTGTTCATCGCCCAGCCGCCGCTCTACCGGGTAAAGGCCGGCAAGGAGGAGCGCTACGCGTTTAACGAAGAGGAGAAGGAGGGCGCGCTCGCCGAATGGAAGGAACGGAAGAACGTTTCGGTCCAGCGTTACAAGGGTCTCGGTGAAATGAATCCCGATCAACTGGCCGAAACCACCATGAATCCCGACTCCCGCTCGCTCCTCCAGGTGAAACTCGAGGATACCGTGGAGGCGGACCGGATCTTCACCATGCTCATGGGTGAAGAGGTGGAACCGCGACGCCGTTTCATCGAGGCGAACGCCACGAAGGTGATGAATCTCGACATATGAACGATCATAGCGCCGGAGCGAAACGGGACAGCCACGGGCCAACGTTCCTGCTCACCAATGACGACGGCATCGGCGCGCCCGGCATCCGGGACCTGTACGAGCGACTCGCCAGGATCGCCACGGTGATCGTGGCGGCCCCGGAGCGCGAGCAGTCGGGCGTGGGTCACGCTTTCACCTTCAACACGCCGCTTCATTACGAACGGCGGAGCCTGTCGAACGGCAGCGACGGCTTCATGGTCTGCGGAACGCCGGTCGACTGCGTCAAATTCGGCATCAGCGTTCTCCTGAAGGAACGGCCCGACGCCGTTGTCGCCGGAATCAACGCCGGGGAAAATTCGGGACTCTCGGCGTTCTATTCGGGCACGGTCGCCGCGGCGCGCGAAGGGGCGTTCTGGGACATACCGAGCTTCGCCTTCTCACTCTGCAAGGGGGGAGAACGTCACCGGCGCGATTATGCGGCCGTCGCCGCCGATCTGCTGCTCCGCCTGCTCGCCCGCGAGCGCGGAGAAAAGAGCCACAAGGTTTATTACAACGTCAATTTTCCGTCGTGTTCCGTCAAGGAGTGCCGCGGCGTCAGGATGACCTCGCAGAGCACGGCGTTTTTCGACGACCGCTACGAGACCATCGATGTCGAATCGCACCGCACGAAAAAAGGATATGTCATTTACGGGGAGAAAAAGGATATCGAACCATCCGACGATTACGATTCCCGCGCGCTCATGAACGGGTACATCGCCGTAACTCCCCTGAATTTCGATGCCACGGCGCGCGGGCGCCTCGATTGCCTGCGGGATATCGGGGAGAAAAGGGCGCCACGAGGCGGGAAATGAACGTAAAAGGCAAGATCCAGCCGGTTTTCATCGAAGACGAGATGCAGAAATCGTATCTCGATTACTCCATGAGCATGATCACCTCACGCGCCCTGCCGGACGTGCGGGACGGCCTCAAGCCGGTCCATCGCCGCGTGCTCTTCGGCATGTCCGAGCTCTCCCTCGACCACGGCAAGCCGCCCAAAAAGTGCGCGCGCGTTGTGGGCGACGTGATCGGCAAGTACCACCCGCACGGCGACCTTGCGGTGTACGACTCGCTCGTCCGCATGGCGCAGGACTTTTCCATGCGCTACCGGATGGTGGAGGGACAGGGAAACTTCGGCTCAATCGACGGCGACCCGCCCGCCGCCATGCGATACACCGAGTGCCGCATGACCGCCCTGGCCGAGGAGATGCTCGCCGATCTCGAAAAGGACACGGTGGATTTTACCGCCAACTACGACGACTCACTCAAGGAGCCGTCGGTGCTCCCGTCGAAGCTCCCCTTTCTCCTCGTGAACGGCACCACGGGCATAGCGGTCGGCATGGCGACCAACATGGCGCCTCATAATCTTTCCGAGGTGGCCGATGCCATCGTTGCCGTCATCGATAATCCCGCCATTACGGTCGAGGAGCTCTTCGCCATCATTCCGGGCCCGGATTTTCCGACCGGCGGCATCATCTACGGCAGATCAGGCATCTGGGAGGCATATAAAACCGGCAAGGGCAAGGTCATCGTACGGGCTGCCGCCGAGGTGCAGAAACTGTCGGGGGAGCGCGAGGAGATCATCGTCACCGAGATCCCCTACATGGTCAACAAGTCCACGCTGCTCGAAAAGATAGCGGACCTGGTGCGGGACAAGGTGATCGAGGGGATCTCCTTCATCCGCGACGAGTCGGATCGCAGCGGCATGCGCATCGTGATCGGCATCAAGAAGGACTCTTTCGGCGAAATCGTGCTGAATAAGCTCTACAATTTCACCGCAATGCAATCGACCTTCGGCATCAACAATCTCGCCCTGGTCAATCTGCAGCCGCGATTGTTGCCGCTCAAGGAGATCATCACCTACTTCATCGGGCACCGGCACGAGGTAGTGGTCCGCCGGACCGAGTTCGAACTTAAAAAGGCCAATGACCGGGCGCATATCCTCGAAGGGCTGCGCATCGCCATCGACAATATCGACGAGGTCATCGCGCTCATCCGGCGCTCTCCCACGACCGACGAGGCGAAGGTGCGCCTGCAGGAGCGGTTCGGCCTCACCGTGGTCCAGGCGACCGCGATTCTCGAAATGCGGCTCCAGCGCCTGACCGGCCTCGAACGGGAGAAGATCGAGGCGGAATACAATGAGCTGAAAATCCTCATCGCCGACCTCACTGCCATCCTTGCCAGCAAGGAGCGGCGAATGGCAATCATCAAGGCCGAGACGCTCGACCTGAAGGCGCGCTTCGGCGATAAGCGTCGCACCGAAATCGTGGAGACCGCGGTCGATGTGGAGATCGAGGACATGATTCCGGATGAGGACATGGTCATCACCATGACCCACGGCGGCTATATCAAGCGCACCGCGGTTTCGACCTACCGGGCGCAGGGGCGCGGCGGCAAGGGCGTGCTCGGCATGGAGTCCAAGGACGATGACTTTGTCAGCACCATGTTCATCGCCTCGAACCACTCCTACATCCTGTTTTTCACCACTATTGGCCGGTGCTACTGGCTCAAGGTGTACAAGACCCCCGAGACGGGCCGCCACTCGCGCGGCAGGCCGATCATTAACCTGATCGAGCTCAGGGAGGGCGAGCGAATCGCGGCGATGGTGCCGGTCCGTACCTTTGACAACGACCGCTTCATCATCGCGGTGACGCGGCAGGGCGTCATCAACAAGCAGCCGCTCTCGGCCTACGCCAACGTCAGGCGCGACGGCATCAACGCGATCAACCTCGACGAGGGCGACCGGGTCATCGAATGCAAGCTCACGACCGGCGATAACGATATCATCCTCGGCACCCGCAACGGCCAGGCGGTGCGCTTCCACGAGAGCGCGGCGCGCGAACTCGGCCGGAATACCCGCGGCGTCCGCGGCATCACCCTTCGCGACGACGACCAGGTCGTGGGCATGATCATCGTGAACGAGGCGGACGATGTCCTGACCGTCACGGAAAACGGGTTCGGCAAGCGAACGCAGGTGGCGGAGTACCGTAAAACCCATCGGGGCGGGTCCGGGATTATCAATATCAAAGTCACCGGGAAAAACGGGAAGGTCGTGGCGCTCAAGGGGGTCAATCGCGAGGGAGACGTCATGCTGGTCACCCGGAACGGGATCATCATCCGCTGCGACGTCGACAGGATCTCGGTCGTGGGCCGCAATACGCAGGGAGTGCGGCTCATCTCCCTGGAAGAGGGCGACGGCCTGATCGACGTCGCCATGTGCGAGAAAGAGGAGCCGGAAGAGAATGGCGCGGTTGTTGAGATGCCGTCTGATGGAACACCGGTTGGACCCGAGGCCGCAGAGGGTACCGGGGTTGCAGGGGTTCAAAATGACGTAGGGGTTCAAAATGACGTAGGGGTTCAAAATTTTGAACCCCTACGGGAAAATCCGCCTGACATTGAGACGCCGGAGGCGTGATCAATAGGAAGAAAGCGCTGTTTTAACGGGCTTCCATCGCCTATTTTATCCATAAAGGGGGACCGTATGAGCGTTGAAAACGAGCTGTTGCTGTTGCATCGCGTCGAGCTTCAAATAGAAAAATGGAAGAATTCAAAATCTCAAAAACCATGTATTGATGAAGCCGGCGGCGATGCAGGAAGGTGGGAACGCCCGGTCATCACGATTTCCAGGGAGCCGGGATGCGGCGCCGGTTCCATTGCCAGAATGCTTGCGCAGGAGTTCGGCCTCGATGTGTTCGGCTTTGAACTGGTGGACCTTATGGCCCACAGCATGCATTTAAGCAGCCAGCTTGTCGCCACGCTTGATGAAAAGACGCAATCATGGCTTGAAGATTCCCTTTCAGAATCGCTCGGTGAAGGGCATTTCTGCTCAAAAAGCTATTTCCAGAGTTTGACACGAGTGCTTTTAACCATTGCCGCTCATAGAAACGCCGTCATTCTCGGCAGGGGCGCCAACTTTCTGCTCCGGCCGGAAGGCAGGCTTACCGTGAGACTTATCGCTCCCCGTGAGGTGCGGGTAAAGAAAATCATGCTGGAACTGAGGCTCTCCGAAAAACAATCGCGGGAGTATATTGCGGTTGTCGAAAAGCAACGCGGCTTATTTACCAGGAAATATTTTCACGCGGATATCGAAGACCCCGCGAATTATGACCTGGTCATCAACGTTGCCGCCGTTAAAGCGAAAACGATTATTGAGATCGTACGCGCGATCCTGTACAGGAAAATGCGGGCGGAACGGAGCCAGTGCTCTATTGGAGAATGGTCCGCTGAAATTATCGCTTAATAGTTGATACCCTGTACGAATCAGCGGACCTTTTCATGGAGTACGAATTCCAGATCAAAAGTAATACCATGCAACACCATGATTCCCAGTTATTATATTACTTTATACGTCTGAAAGAGAGGGGTGGGATTGTGGATTAAACAACTCGCCTGCGTTTTTCTCGACAGTTGCCGGTTTTTCTCCAAAATCCCGCCGTGTTGTTTCCTGCCGTGAACTTTCCGCAATGATTCATAGATAGTTCAGATTGACTGCATAGCTATTTATTGATTCATAAGAATAACGATGCACTAGGGAGGTTCTATGAAATCCTATTTGAGGAATGCGGTTTTTGCAGCGGCAATGACGTGTGCCGGGACAATCGGCGTCCGGGCCGACGCGGTTCTCACGACGGCGGCAACCCGCACAATGCCCCGTGCAATCGCCATAGACTCGGTTACCAATAAAATTTATGTCGCGGACGATAGTTTTGTTACGGTAATCGACGGGGCGACCAACTCGACGACGAACCTGGGCGTGGGAATCGGGGGATCGTCGAGCTATTCGATAGCGGTGAATCCGGTGACCAATATGGTGTATGTGGCGAATAAAAACAGCAACAGCGTCACGGTAATCAACGGGGCGACGGGTTCGACGGTGGCTACCGTGGCGACGACGATAGGCGTGGGAACCTCTCCCGTGGCCCTGGCCGTGAACCCGGTGACCAACATGATTTATGTGGCAAATTATGGCAGCAATAATGTCACGGCAATCAACGGAGCGAACAATTTTGCATCGACGGTGACCGTGGGAACGGAGCCCGTTGCGATAGCGGTCAATACCGTCACCGATATTATTTATGTGGCGAATTACGGCGGCGCCATCACCCTGATCAATGGATCGAACGCGACGGCCACCCTGACCGGTGGGAACGGAGCCCGTTGCGATAGCGGTCAATACCGTCACCGATATTATTTATGTGGCGAATTACGGCGGCGCCATCACCCTGATCAATGGATCGAACGCGACGGCCACCCTGACCGGGGGTTACGAGCCGTTTGCGGTAGCGGTAAACCCGGCGACCAATAAGATATATGTGGCGAATGAAGACGGCACGGTCACGGTAATCAACGGGGCGACCAATTCGACGGCGGCTGCTCTGGCGGATACGATAAGCGTAGGAATACATCCCTATTCCATTGCGGTAGATCAGGTGACCAACATGGTTTATATAGCGAATTCAGGCAGCAGCTTTGTATCCGCCATCAACGGAGCGACCAACGCAACGACAAGCATAACCGGCGCGGGGACGAACTGCGTGGCGGCGGCGGTGAACCCGGCCACCGACATGATTTATTTGGCGAATAGTAACGGCAGCGCGGTCATCATCAACGGAACGTCCAATTCGGCGTCCTCCCTGACCGCGGGGACAAATCCTTGTGCGGTAGCGGTGAACCAGGTGACCGATATGATTTACGTTGCAAATTACGGCAGCGCCAACGTCACGGTAATCAGCGGTCCCGGCCCCGGCCAACCCGTACTTTCCTCTCCATCGAACGGAGCGACCGGTCAGATGTCGGCGCTTACGTTGAGCTGGACCTCTGCAAGCGGGGCCACATCCTACACGGTTCAGGTCTCTACCGGTTCATCTTTTTCAACGACGATAGTTGCCCATAGCGGCGCGGGATTGTCCGCAACGGCGAGCGGCCTTGCCTATGGCGGGAAAACGTATTATTGGCGGGCAGGGGCGGTCAATGCCGGTGGAACCGATTGGTCGAGTGAATGGAGCTTTGTGACGCTGACGGTTCCGGCTGCTCCGGAGCTGGAATCGCCGGGCAGTGGTAGTGTATATGAGAGGGCTACAGCCATAAATTTCGTTTGGAACTATGTTGCTACCGCAGTCACCTATACACTTCAGCTTTCAACAACATTCTCGGATTCCAACTTTGCAAGTACTATATTCTCGGAGAGTCTCCAGGCTGATAGTTGCGATTATCCGAACAAATTAGGATCTCCCTATGGGATAAACCTTTATTGGCGTGTAAGCGCAACTAATGCGGCAGGGACAGGTCCATGGTCGATCATCTACAGACTGATTCCTGCAACTTCTGTAGTGCCCTCACCCATACTCAAGAGCGCCTATGGGTTTTCCATGAAAAATGGTGCGATTGCCTAGAAGCCATTTCATAATTACTCATGCGTAAACATGTGGTTCAAAATAAAACGCTAGACAAGGCCCCTGTCACGAATGTAATTTGAAGCAGTAGGGAGTCTGCGATAAAAGTGAAAGGAGGACTCCCTGGCTGCAAAGCGCTTTAATAGCGAGTTAACCGACAAGTTATGGGATAAGATAGCTCCATTCCTGGCCGTTCCTGAGGACAAAAAGCGGAAAGGCAGGAGGAGGATTTCAGATCGTCGCTGCTTTGAGGGCATTCTTTGGGTGTTAAGAAGTGGAGCTCGATGGAATGACCTTCCGGCGCAATATCCTTCACCATCAACCTGCTGGCGTTGGCTCCAGGAATGGGAGGATCGAGACGCCTGGCTTGAAGCATGGCGAGCGTTCATCGCTGAACTTGATGAACGCGGCCAATTAAAATGGGCTGAGACTTTTGCCGATGGGAGCTTCGCCCCGGCCAAAAAAGGGGGCTCTGCGTTGGAAAAACCAAACGCGGAAAGGGTACGAAGTGGATGGTGGTGGCAGACGGCAAAGGAATTCCTCTGGGGAACCACCTGGACTCTGCGTCCCCGGCGGAAGTCACGCTGATTGAAACCACGCTGAACAAAGTACGCATTCCAAGAAAACGCGCTGGACATCCGAAGCGAAGAATAGAACGGCTGATTTACGATAAAGCAGCAGACTCTGACCAACTGAGAAATAATCTGAAGACACGGGGAATAGAACTGATTGCCCCGCATCGTTCCAATCGACGCAAGAAAAAAACGCAGGATGGAAGAGCCCTTCGAAGATACAAACGTCGATGGAAAATGGAAAGAACATTTTCCTGGATCAGCAATTTTCGAAGGCTGGTTGTTCGTTATGAGCGGCATATTAAAATCTACCAAGCTTTTTTCAATATCGCATGCATGCTGATTACGTTAAGAAATTTAGTTCGTTGACGTTTGAATAATTATGAAATGGCTTCTATTCTTTGTCGAAGATGGAAAAGGTGGCTCTCTCTATTTGTGATATACTCGGCAGGAGGGCGCTGACCATTAACAGATGGCAGTCAGCGGGTTCCTATTCCCTTGATTTGAAAGGCGGCACGCTTTCAGCAGGCATATACTTTGTACGCTTCAAGGCAGGGGCCTTTCAGAGGCAGGCGACTATGATGCTGAGCCGTTAATCCGGTATGACGGCGCGCGCAGGTGCCCCTATCGAGTGACCCTGTAATCCCGTGACCCTGTGATCCCGTTGTGGCCTGGATCTCCGATCCAGGTCTCCTATCGCTTAGCGTTCAACATTCTTACCGGCAATCCGGACTCATCAGGAAGCAGCCCTACTATAACGGCGCGGTCGGTTTGATAATTTTTGCCGCGCGGTTTAATAATTTTACCCTCGTTTAACCGCCGTTCAAACGCCATTTATTGACCGTTTAATAGCCGTTAAAATCTCCTTTCGGGAGCCCCTTGTAGGCCCGGAAGGCCTTGAAAAACCCCATCCCCGGCCTATTCTTCCTACCTTTTTGATGGTGAACCTCACGCTTGAGTGAAAAAATGCACAAATTTGGGCATGGAATGAAACTGTAGCGGAGCCGGGGGAACAATCCGCGCTTTTGCGGCATTAAAAAAAAGCATCAGTTATTTTAGTACCGTTCCGGAAGCACCGGAGGCAGCCCGACCGGGTAGGCGGCCCGCTTCACCAATGAATTGTTTTCACCGTTCGAATCCGCTCATGTCCGACAGGCCATTCCGTTCCAGCATCGTCTCCGCCGTCTTCGCAAAAACCCTCCGGCGCATGGCATCCGGCGCTCACCGCAACAACGCTCTCCGGATCTTTGTCGTGCTTGTCATTGCCGCCGCGGGCTGCAGGCAGGCGGCGCCCAGGACGCCGCAGGCGGGAGGGGATTCCGCAAAGCATCATGAAGCCGCTGATACTCCGGCCACGACGGGAAGCGGGGGCGTTCCGCTCGATTTTGCCGCCGTGTCCGCCCTCCTCTCCCGCGTCCCGCCCGATCTGAACTGCCGTACGGACACTCTCCAGACCGAGCGGGGAAAACTCATTGTCTTCTGCAGCCTTGACACCGGCGTGCAGAATTTCATCAACCGCCTGATGAAGCAGTATCGCCCGCGCTACGGCGCCTGCGCGGTCATCGACTCCAAAACCGGGCGCGTGCTGGCGCTTACCTCGCACCAGGAGCCCGGCACGCCGGATGTCGGCGGTCAGACTCTTTCTCCGCAATGTTTTCCCGGCCGCATCGATTTACAAGACCATCACGGCGGCGGCGGCCATCGAGATCTCGCGGTATACGGCGGATACCCGGGTTCCGGTTACGGGCAGGAGCCATACTCTTTACAAGTCGCAGCTCAGGAAAACCATCAACGCGCCGAAGGAAATCCCGTTCGAGGACGCCTATGCGCAGTCGATCAATCCCGTCTTCGGCCGCATCGGGATGTACGGCGTCGGCAAGAGGGTTTTCGAGGAGTATAACGAGCGTTTCGGCTTCAACGCGGCGATCCCCTTCGAACTGCCGACCGACACCTCGAAGGTAACCGTTCCGGACGACACCACCTACGAAATGGCCCAGCTTGCCTCGGGTTACAACCGCAAGACCTCCATCTCCCCGCTGCACGGCGCTCTCATCGCGAGCGCGGTCGCCGAAGGGGGCGTCATGCCCTGTCCCCGGCTCGTGGACAGCGTCGCAAGCCTTGACGGACAGTGCCTGTACCGGTCGGTCCCCGCGCAGTGGAAGGCCCCGATGTCCGACAGCGCGGCCGAGGAGCTCAAAGCCATGATGCGCCAGGTGGTGGATTCGGGCACCGCCCGGAGAACCTTCCGGCTCCTCAAGAGGTGCAACGGCGCGGACCTCCTGGAACTCGGCGGCAAGACCGGCTCCATCAAGGTCGACAGTCTCGGCAATATCGAATGGTTCATCGGTTTCGCGGTGAAACGGAACAGTCCCGAAGGTCATCTGGCCCTCGCGGTTGTGACCGTGCACGGCGGTTATTTAACCGTGCACTCCCACCTGATCGGGGCGGAGATTTTCAGGAAGCTGCTGTGCCCGCCGGGAACGGAACCGCTCCACCCGGTGGCGCAGAGACGGGTGCGTTCCGCGAAACGGGCCCGCAATCCGGGCGCCGGCTGATGGCCCCGGATACGTTCCGTTCGGGTTTTGTCGCGCTCCTGGGTCGCCCGAACTGCGGGAAATCAACCCTTTTAAACACCATCCTCGGCCAGGAACTCTCCCCGGCAACGCCCCTGCCGCAGACCACGCGGAAGCGCCTCCGCGGCGTGTACTCCCGCGAAAACCTTCAGATCGTTTTTGTGGATACGCCGGGAATTCATTCCGGCGGTCATCGTCTCAACGAGTCGATGCTTGACGAAGCAAAAGATGTCGCCGCCGGGGCGGGAATCGACTGCCTGTGCTACGTGGTGGATCTGTCCAGGGAATTCGGCGAGGAGGAGGCGCTCGCGGCATCGATCGTCGGGAAGACCGGGGCGCCCCGGCTGATCGTCTTCAATAAAGCCGATCTATGCCCCGAAGCGGAAGAAACACTACGCGATTTTTTTGCGCGCTTCCCGGATCTGAAAACCACGCCCGCGGTGACGATCAGCGCCCCGTCCGGCGCGGGCGGAAAAACGTTCCTGGCGGCGCTCGATCCCTTCATCAAGGAGGGACCGCGCTACTACGACGAAGAGACCATTACCGACGTTGACATGCGTGGTCTCGCGGCCGAGTTCATCCGCAAGCACGTTATTCTTTCCACCCGGGAAGAGGTTCCGCACGCGGTGTTCGTGGAGATCGAATCGTATAAGGAACTGCCCCGGCGGCATGAAATAAGCGCGGTAATCCATGTGGAAACCATCGGGCAGAAAGGCATCATCATCGGCAGGGGCGGAGCGATTATCACCCGTATCCGGAATGGGGCGGAGAGGGACCTCGCCAAACTTGCCGGCTGCCCGGTACGAATATCCTGTCACCTGAAGGTAACGCCGCACTGGCGCGACGATCCGCGATTCCTGCAATCGGCGTTCCGGCGCTGACAATCAAATTCCGCCCGTGGTTTCGGGATACTGGTATTTTTTACGGTTCTTCCTCCATTCCCTGTTCAGGAGAAGTGAGACCGTGCCACCGTCGACTCCGCTCAGCGCATTCCCCGAAAGCACCCCTGTAAAGCCATCACTACGGAGCGCACTGACCTCCGGCCCGGTCGTCATTGCCCTGCTTTTGCTATCGGTTCTCTATCTTTCACTTGCGCTATTCTCGGAGCGGATCTCCTTCGGATCGGAGCGGGATGCCTATCTTGTAGGGATATCGGTTCAACGGTTGGCCCATCATCTGGCCTGGGAACCTTCCCGCACGCCGGGTTTTCCTGTTTTTGAGCACATGGCTTCATGGTTTTTTGTGCCGAATGACCTGCGGGCAATGAAGGTGATGGTAACGTTCTTTTCACTTGCGGTCATTGTTCTTTTCCTGGTTCTTGGAATGCGATCCGGCAAGGACCGGAAGATCGCGCTTTTGACCGCAATCCTCTTCGCCTTGATTCCGATCTGGTTGCAAAGCTCCATAATAATTCTGGATTACAGCGCTTCCATCTTTTTTGCCGTTGCCGTAGGAGCGCTGCTTGAGTTTTTTCCTTTCGCGAAATTGCGGTCTGCATCAGTCGTATCCATCGCCGCCGGTATGCTGCTTGGAATCGGGATAGGGTCCAGAATTACCACGGCTCTCCTTCTTCCGGCCATAATAGCGGGTGTTCTTTTTGATAAGCGCAAAAACTTCGGGATAAAGGCAGTATTTATTTCAGGGTTGACGATTTCCACAACCGCAGTCGCCATGCTTTTATACAAGCCGGCATTTGATCGCTACGGAATAGGATTTCTGAATACCACCCATATACCCATGTCGCTTTCCGCTACCTTCAAATTTGTAATGTACCAGTTGATCAACCTCAGCGGAGGCCTCGCCGGAGGCCTCGCGCTGATGGGTCTTGCAGTGATTGCCGTCCGAAACATGAAGTCCCGGCTATTTGACCGGATGTGGGTTCAACAGGGCATAGGCAGACGGGCGCTGCTTCTCTTTGCATTTTTCAACACGCTTTGTTATTTACTCAACCCGGAAAAAGTTGCCTATTTTCTGCCTCTATTGATCGGCCTCATGCTGCTGCTGATCATTGGCCTGGAATGGCGGGATCGATTTATCCTGACCGGCGCGATGCTGGTCATGGCCGTCGGCTCTTTCGTTCAGCTCTCTCCCCGCGGGTTCCACGGGATGGAGGTCCGGAGGGGCCAGGTGCTGAATGAGTGGCGGCATCAGCACATGGATCGGTCATTGTTTGAATCATTTCAATCACTAATCAAGGAGCCGCATAATGCGACCTTACTTATCGGCTATCCGGCAACCGACCGAATGGTGGTTTGGTTTTATGATAGCACAAGGGTGGTTGAAACGCTCCCCCATCCCTTTGCCCGAACGCTCTGGCGTACCCGGACGTTCTACCCGGATAAGGTCTATGAGATTAATGGTTTGCTTCTGGCCGATCCGCCGCTTCTGCAGTCCGCTTCCACCCTGGCCAGGCTGGAGACCATCGTTGCGAGCCGAGGCATCCACGACGTCCGACTGGTTCGATCCTGGCTGAAGGAGCCTGTTGAGATTCCCGCTTCTTTGTGCAATGGAAAAAGCTACAGGGAGTTATCCTACTGATAACATTAGCCGCACCCCGGACACATGAACCGGTCCTCCACTTCCAATTTGTTATTATATCTTGACCTGCACGGGAGGATGGGGTATTTTAACTGTTCTCATAAGCTATTACCCATAAACACTCTACCGTGAATGCGACGGGATGCAGACAGCACCGGAATCACCAAGGAGATATGTAGACCTTCATATTCATACGATACACTCTGACGGTTCGAGTACGGTTGAACAGGTGTTGGACGCGGCTTCAAAAAAGGAGCTTGCGGCAATAGCCATTACCGATCATGACTGTGTCGATGCGTATCCTGTCGCCTTAGAAATAGGGTCGCGCCTGAATATTGAGGTTATTCCCGGCCTCGAGCTCTCCAGTGAGATCGAAGGCACGGATCTTCACATTCTCGGCTATTTTATCGACATCGATAATCCCACCCTGCAGCAAAAACTCGGCGAAATGAAGGAAGCCCGTTATTTCCGGGCGCGAAAAATCGTCGAAAATTTAAATAACCAGGGCCTCGATCTTCGATTCGAGACCGTGCTCACCACGGCGGGGATCGGCGCCATCGGGCGGCCGCATATCGCCGCCGCTCTGCTGAAGGAGGAGCTGGTCTACTCGTTCAGGGAGGCATTTGATAAATACCTCGGCTATGGACTCCCCGCCTACGTTGAGAAGTATAAGATGCAGCCCGGCGAGGTATTCGGTCTCATCAAGCAGGCGGGCGGCGTTCCGGTACTTGCCCATCCGGGAGTGACCGGGATAGACGATCGCATACCCGAATTTATTCGCGCGGGGGTTCAGGGAATCGAGGTCTATCATTCGGAGCACACCTCCGCGAACCGGCAGAATTACATCAAAATCGCGAGGAGAAACGGCCTTGCCGTAACCGGCGGGTCGGATTTTCACAACAGCAGTCATAACAAATCGGAGATCGGCGCGCCGAGAGTGCCCTATGGTTCGGTAAAAAGTTTGAAGGAAAAACTGGGGCTTCCCGCGAGGGAGGGGCTTTCCGCATGAAAAAAATCGTTCCCGTGATTCTTGCCGGAGGAATCGGCGAACGGTTCTGGCCGCTGTCGCGATCTTCCCGTCCCAAGCAGCTTCTCCCCCTGATTTCACGCCTGACAATGGTCGAGGAGACCTTCGTCCGTACGCGCCGGATAGCTTCGAAGGGAATCCTGCCCCTCGTGATCACCGGCAATCGCATAGCTTCCCTGATGAAAAGAACCCTTTCAAAGCGGTGGAAGTATGACCTGATCGTGGAGCCGGTGGGAAAAAATACCGCTCCGGCGCTTGCCCTTGCCGCCGCCTGGATCGAGGCGCGCCATGGCGAATCGATCATGGCCGCGCTTCCGGCCGACCATCTGATCCGGCCGCTGGCCGCATATGTGAAAGCGGTCCGCTACGCCTGTGAACTGGCGGAAAAGGAGAAGCATCTCATTGTTTTCGCCGTTGCTCCGACGCGTCCGGAAACCGGGTACGGGTACCTGCTGCTCGACAAGGCCGGAGGAGAACGGGACGGGGTGCAGTGGCGCCGGGTTTCGCGCTTCATCGAAAAACCCGACTCCGCCGCCGCCGCAGTTTACTGCCGCAACGGCTCCTACCGATGGAACAGCGGCATGTTTGTCTGGAAAACCTCGGTCCTGCTGGAAGAGGTCGGGCGGCACATGCCGCAGCTCCATGCGCTGGTGCGGGAAGCGAAAGCGGGAAAATTTTCCCGAAAGGCTATTGACAGGTTTTACGCCTCGGCGGAAAAAGAGTCCATCGATTACGGCATCATGGAGCGTTCCGGCCGCGTCAGCGCCGTTTCCGGCGCCTTCTCCTGGGACGATATCGGCTCATGGGAGGCGATGTCCCGCATTCACGGAGCCGATGCCGACGGCACGACGGTTGCGGGCAACCGGATTTTCAGGCAGGAGTGCACGGGAAGCATCATTGTCAACAGGTCCGCCCTCGCCGTCGCCGCAATCGGCTGCAAGGACATCGCCCTCATCGCCACCGATGACGCGATTCTTGCCATATCGCGCGCCATGCTGCCGGACCTCAAGAAGCACATCGCCGCGATGAAACGTTCGGGGGAGTTTCCTTCCCGGCTGTTCTAGGTTGCAATGCATCAACCTTCCCTCATGTTCATTGCTGGCGACCCTTCGGGCGACGAGCATACCGGCGCCATCATCCGCCGGTTGCGGAATGAAATGCCCGGAGCCGACCTGTGGGGCATCGGCGGAAGCGCGATGGAGCGCGAGGGGTTCAGGCCGATCATGCCCTTTGCTCCTTTCAACCGCATGGGTTATCTGGAAGTCGCGAAGCATATCGGTTTTTTCCTGCGGGCCCGCAGGACGCTTACCGCAATGATGCGGAAGCGGGCGCCGGACGTGCTTGTCTGCGTCGATTACTCTGGCTTCAATATTCCCATGATGAAAGCCGCCGCGAAGGTCGGCATCCCGGTGGTGTGGTACATCACGCCGATGGTGTGGGCATGGAAACGAAGGAAGGCGGCGGTGCTTGGGGTCCATGCGGCGCATATTGCCGTTATTTTTCCCTTCGAGGCCGCCTATTTTTCCCCGTATCGCGCACCGGTCACCTTTGTCGGCAATCCCACGGTTGAGGCGCTGGAATCGAAGGGCGCCTTTACCGAGGCGCCCCGGAAACATCCGGGGAGCGCTCAATTCCGCCTGGCGATCATTCCCGGCAGCCGGCGTCAGGAGATCGAACATCTCCTTCCTTCGATGATCGGCGCCTTCGCCCTTCTCCGGCAACGCTTTCCCCTGGTAAGCGCGGTTGTCTCGCGGTACCGTGCCATCCCCGGGGAACTCTACCGCCGGCTGATCGGCGACGCCCCGGTCGGGCTGTTCGACGGGCCGCTCAACGAGCTCCTCGGCCGGTCCGATTGCGCCGTCGTGACGTCCGGCACCGCCACGCTCGAAACCGCCCTGCTCGGCATTCCGCTTGTCATCGCCTACCGGACGTCGCCGGTTACCTTCGCCATAGCGAAACGCCTCGTGCGGATTCCGCATATCGGGCTTCCCAACATCATCGCCGGGGAGGGGATCGTTCCGGAGTGCATCCAGGACGAGGCGACTGCGGCGGGGCTCGCGCGCCATATCGGGCGATTCATCGAGTCGCCGGAGCTGTATGACGGGACGGTCGGTCGCCTTGTATCGCTTCGGGAAAGCCTGGGGGGAAAAAAGCCTTCGGAAGAGGTGTTCTCCATTCTGAAAAGAATCGTCGATCACACCGATGGGAGTACCGTCACATAACCTGATAGTGACAATTAAAATCGATATATCGAAACACCGTTATGCCGGTATATCCTCTTCGTACTATCGATTTCCTTCAATGGCATTCCTTGTACCAGGCCCGGTTCCCGGATATCGGGAAGTCGACCGCCCTTTATGATATATCTGAAATGAAAATCATTTGCAAGCCGGCTCCAATCTCCCGCAATGATTAAATTGCATAGTGTTAAATCTTGTTTTTCCACCGAGGTGGGGATGCGGGAAATATAGCCGAAACCCATTTTTTTCTGATGAATGGTCTGGTAAAAGAGCGCCGGACATTGCGAAGAGGCTAAATCGAGAACGGCACCATCGGGAAGGCTAGTGAGGGTTTTAATATAGTCGGGATACTCCGGTTTCGTTGAGCTTGGGCTTACGGGTACATACTCTATGACAAAGGCAATCACTAGTGCCCCGATTACATGCTTTTTCCATCGTGATGCGGATTGAAGTACCGCCTTGATCCCTCCTGCCGAAAGGATCGCCGCCACGAGTTGAACGATAATCATCATCCTTACCGGAACGCCCGAAAACTTCAATGGCGGAAAAACGAACCACAGGAATGCATAGGGCAATAGTAAAATATCGGATTCTTTTCCCCCGAAATGGAATTTTAATCCGGTGTCGATTTCCCTTCCTCCGATGTGCAGATTCGGACCCAGGCTTAGAACCGCAAAGATGCACCCGAGGAGACACCAGAATTCAAGATGCGCCAGACGAATCTCTTTTCTTTTAATCAAAGCATACAGCGAAAGTGCGAGTGCCGTGATGCCCACATTGACACTGCCCTCGTTATAATTTGTGGTAAGATGACGCCACAAAGGTTCCACAAGGTCTCGAAAGCGCCAATAGGACCCCCATATAAAAGGTGACAATAAATCCATCGAATTTTCGCGGCTGGAGTGCACCCCAAGAAGAGGATCTTTGTGGTTGGTCACTATTAAAAAAAACACCATGATTCCCGATGTTGCAAAAACAGGTATCAAAAAAGCAAGCGCTCCCTTGATTGAGGACGACCGGAACAAATAAAGGAAATCCTTCTTTTTAACCGCATGCCACATATAAAACAAAAGGCCCGTCATGACACAGTAGAAGAAATAATAGTAATCGCACAAAATAACCAGGAAAAGTGCGGCGGCGGCAAAGACGCCTTTCCGCACCCGGGGGTTTTCACAGAATCGAATCCATAAAAGGATAAAAAACGGAAGCCACTCAAGGGATACCAGCTGCAAATGGCCTTCCGCATGCTCAAAATGATAACTCGAAAAAGTAAAAATGGCGCCGCCGATCAGACTGCCGGCAAACGATCCGGTAAGTTCAAGACACAGCCAGAAGGCGGTTATCCCGCCCATGACGAATGAAAATATTATGATGCTGTTGTATGTTTGCACAAGCGATAGAAATTTTTGCAGGATGATCCCCGCGAAGCCGTTAAACGGATTCAGCGTCTGACCGATGAGGGTTGTTCCATACGGATAATGGAGGAAGTCCGTGAACCACGGCGAAGTCCTTAAGTCGCACACGGATTTATTGACCCACCATAGGTTCCAGACGTTCTGGAATCCATCGCCTGCATCTGCAAAGAAATGGGTTGAAAACCGCAAGAGGCTGTTTGGACAGAACAGAAAGAAAATGATAAAATAGAGAAAAAACGGCGCGAGGAATTTTTTTTTCATGGTGCGTTTAACGCCGAAACCGCGGTGCTGGCAATTTTATACTAAAATAGTTCCTTAATAAAGCATGTACCATATACGCCTCGGACCTTCCCGCCATTGGTTTTCCGGTTAACGGGCCGGACTCCAGGCAATCAACCCGGGTCGTATTCAGGCAGTACCTCGAGCCAGTACCGCGAGAGCTGCGCATCGAATTGAATTATTTTATGGATATTCATGATGCAGAATCTCGATTATCTCTTGAAAAAAAAGAAAAATCTCGACCCGATTACGATGGTGACCGCCTACGATTTCCCAACGGCGCAGATTGCCGACGCTGCCGGAGTAGATGCCGTTCTGGTGGGGGATAGCGTGGGAACCAATGTGCTGGGGTATGCAAGCGAGCGGGAGGTTACGCTCGCCGATATGGTGCATCATACCGGCGCCGTCGCCCGCGGAATAAAAAATGCCTGGTTGCTTGCCGACCTTCCGTATCGATCGGCCGAAACTTCGCTGATAGCGGAAAGAAACACGAAACTTCTCCTTGGTGCGGGAGCGGAAGCGGTAAAAATCGAAGGTTGGGCTGAAAATAGTACGGTAGTGGCTTACCTGACGAAAAAAAACATGCCTGTATGCGCTCATATCGGTTATAATCCTCAAGTTCATGGGATGAAGCCGAAAGTTTTCGGCGCTTCGGTCGACGAAGCGGGTCTGCTCATTGAAAGCGCCCGGAGGCTGGAAGATGCCGGAGCGGTCCTCATCATTCTGGAAAAAATCACCGAGGAAGTTGCCGGCCTTATAACGGAAACACTCAGAATTCCGACCATCGGCATCGGAAGCGGGCGTTTGTGCGACGGCCAGGTGTTGGTCATAAACGACATCCTTGGATTATCCGCGAAAACATTCCGGCACGCCAGATCTTTCATCAACCTTCGCGAAATAACGTTCCAGGCAATCCAGGACTACCGGACTGCGGTTGAAACGCGAGGGTTCCCCGAAGACAAAAATGTCCATCATATGAATCCCGAGTTATTCGCGCGGCTGAGGCGGCCATAAACGAAATTCCAACCTCATACGATGCTGCTCCTCCCAATTTTGCATCGGTCGATCCGTATTAGATTAAAACAATCGGTTTCTCAGGTTTTTTTTTAAAGGCGCGGTAAAGCCTCGGAAGTCGATCCATATAGTATTTTTTTTCACTTATAATGTAATATACAAAATCCTCGGAGAGGGAGTCCGGTGCGTCGCTCAGGGCTCGCGTCAGCGAAAAGGAGATATGATTGGATAAATTCCTTTTATTTCTGTGGAAACGGCGAATTATCATTGTTATCAACTTTATCGTTGTTCTCGCCTTCGCCATCGTATCCGCTTTTTTTCTTACCAAGCCTGAATATAGTTCCCAGATTGGCTTCCTGCCCTCGGCGGAAGGATCTTCAAACGCTCTTTCATTGATGGGGATCTCGATCCCATCGTTATCCGGCGGATCCATTCTCAATGACCAGGTTCCCATGGTGTTTGAAAGTCATGACATCCAGAGGCGCATACTGGAGCAATTTGATTTCTACAGCTTTTTCAAACTTACCAAGGTCAAGGGTAAATTCGCGTTAGCAAGCAAGCTCTTGAAAAAGTATGTCGAGTTCGAATCCAAGGAAAAGGGAAGCATGGGGCTCGAGAAAACCCTCGGCTATTCCATCACGTGCTACCATCCATCCGCCGACACGGCGAAAATGATGTGCGAGTTTGCTTTTGCATTGCTTGATTCTTCTATAAAAAGCATTTCAGCCAATCACGCGCATGGGAATGTGCTGTTTGTCGAGAATCAGCTTCAACTGCATAAACTGAAGCTTGATAGTCTTCAGAATATTTTTGAGGAATTTCAAGTGAAAAATAAAGCGTTCGTCGTTCCTGAACAAATAAAGCTCGCTTTGAAAAATTATGCCGAGATTAAATCTGCCGAAATATTGAACGAGCTCAAGATGAAATCCCTGCAAGGAGAATTTCAAGGCGACCTCCCGGCAATCGATGAATTGAAAAAAGATGAATCCGTATACAACCAGAAACTTTCGCAGATTGAATCCAATGTGGCGCCGGAGGTGGTTCCCAGCCTGGGCCTGTCGGCAAGGCTCCTGCCTCAGTACACGAATTTTATGCGCGACATGGAAGTCCAGGAACAGGTAATACTCCTGCTCTCCCGTGAGCTTGAGACTGCGCGGATAGAAGAATCCAAAACCGTCTCACCGCTCGTTGTCTACGATCACCCGTTTGTGGCCGACTATAAAGCGAGGCCCAAACGATTATTAGTCATGGCGCAATTTCTGGTGATGGAGCATTTTTTCCTTTTACTCGTGTTTGCGTACCAGTATTATTACTCCAACGTTTTTTTAAAAAAGGAAAGTGTCCGTTCCTTCTTTCAACGGATGAAGAGCGTTTCATAATGGTCCGAATATGCCGATTTCCCAAGGGAATGGGGATTTATCCAGCGCTGCTTTTTTTCATTGTTTTTGAGATGTGGTGTTTTGTCGGCAATCACATTCGGTTCATGGTGCTTCTGCTGTCCATCATGGCGGGAATTTTGTGCTGGATTCTGTTTCAGCAGAAAAAGGTCATGAGCGGGTTGGCCTTCCCGGTTTTTGCGATTTTTCTTCTCGGCCAGTGCTTCTCTTTTATTTTATTCAGACCCATCGACTATTATTTTTTCAGCGTTCTTTTTCTTTTTATCCCCCTCGTTATGGCGCAGTATGTGCAAAAAGCGCGGCCGAAATACATGCCGGGAACCGGCGGAATAGTTCTCATGGTATCCGGCTTTATTATTTCTTTTATTTATCAAACTATAGTGCATCGTGGAAACTATGAATATTCTCTGGTAAATGACATCTGCTTATTGCTGGCCCTCTTCGCCTTTTTTATTACCTACGCGTTGCTCGCTCTTAAGCTCATATCGTTACGTCAGATTCTCATGGCGCTTTCCGTTTCCGCACTTCCCTTATTAGTTTATGTTTTATTCGCCAGCAACGCTCAGGGAGAGCTGTCGAAACTTTTCACCATGCGGTTCGGCGCCAATTCGCACCGTTTGTCACCGAATTATATCGCTCAGGTCCTGGATTTTTGCTTTCCATTTGCCCTGTTTCTGGCCATCGGTGAAAAAAAAATATATGGGAAAATCTTTTTCGCCTTTCTATCAATAATATACTGCTTCTGCATGTTTCTGACATCTTCCCGCGGCAGCATTCCGGGTCTCATAGCCATTCCCCTGTTTTTTATCTTCAAATCGCGATCCATAACCATCTGGGTTCTGGTTTTAGTATTGACGATCGGTGTTTTCGGCACATTGGGAGGCCGTATTGCGGACCGTATTCTCAAACCGGATCGGGCGGATAACTTCTCCAATATGGGCCGTATTGAAATGCTGAAGGTCGCGCACGCCATATTAAAAGAAAATCACTATACATTCGGCATAGGAATGAATAATTTCCGAATGGAAAAATATCACTATGGTTTTCCTCTCAGTTTTGACAAAGCCGGTATTATGTCGTCACATAATACATTTTTAGAAATCTGGCTCGGGTGGGGTCTGCTGGGTTTGATTGGGTGGATCAGTCTTTTAACCGGCTCTCTTTCCCACGTTTTAAGGACGAGATTACCGGTAGAAATGCGTTATATGAAATATGCTTTGACGTTTGCTCTGCTTGCTTTTATAGTGCATAGCCTTTTTGATGCTTCCATTGCCCTTTTCACGTTTTTGACATTGGTTTTTCCAACGTTGTCATGTATGTTTTTTCTAACGCGGATGGATGTGCGAAATTCCGCGGGTACCGGGATTATTCATACCAATCCAGATTTTTAACGGCCTTTGCGTACAAGGAGAACTTAACCAATGTGCAATCGTGTAGTATCGCCCGGATCCTTTCGAATCGCGATGCTGATATGGGGGATATCTCTTGCCGGCATTTTCCGTATTTACGGTGAAGGGGGGAATGAATTGCCGATTCCGGAGGAATACCGGGATCTTCAGGCAAACGAACCCTCCCCCACTGCCGTGGGAAACTATTCCATATTCCAGGACTTCACCGCAACCGAACTGAGGGGCGGATCGACATTCGATAATTCCCTCGATGAAAAATCATATTATGTCGGCGGCGGTGATATTTTCCGGATTTACATCGCCGACATGCCCTCGATTAATTATACCGGAATGGTCAATGAGAACGGTGACCTTTACCTGCGCACCATAGGCATAGTCTCTTTGGGGAAGGTGACCCTGTCCCGTGCGAAAGTTCTCATTGCCGATTATGTAAAAACCAAGTTGGTTAAGCACTACGACATCCATGTATCGCTGGTAAAAATCAAGAGCGCCACCGTTTCGATTTCCGGATCGATTGCCAGCCCGGGAACCTATACGCTTCCCGGCTATCTGCGCCTCTGGGATGCATTGAAGATAGCAAACAAGGAAAGAGAACAGCCCGCCACTTCCCAGTATCTGAATGACTATAATCTTCGATCGGTTGAATTGCGTCACAATGGCAGCGATTCCCTGATTTCATGCGATCTGTTGAAATATTTGATCAAGGGCGATTTTTCACAGAATCCCTATATCTACCCCGGTGATAACCTTAACGTTCTTCCCGCTACGAACCGGGCTTATATCGTCGGTGCGATCAAGGGCATTTTGACCGGGCTCGTGCCCATTCATGAGGACGAGCGGGTCGCCGATTTTTTCTCGTTTTTTTCCTTTGATCCGAATGCCGATTCGGACCACATTCTCATTCAACGGTTGGATGAATCAAACAATTACCAGATTACCACCATCGATGCAAAACAACAAAGCGATTTCCGTCTAAAAAACAATGACATCATCACCGTTCCCTATTTAAAGGACTTTTCGGAAGTATTTGTCGTTGCGGTGGTGGGTGAGGTCCGTCATACCGGGCACTATCCTATTGCTAAACGGAAAACTACCGTTAGCGATATACTTGCCCTGTGCGGCGGATATACCGTGTGGGCAGATACGAATAAGGCGGCTATCATCAGGAGCAGCAAGATTCCTCCCACCCTCTTCTCTCACGGTACTTCGCAGGAGGTGAATGAACCGCTCGCCGCCATGCGACCGGAACTCAGTTCCGGCCTCGCCATGATGACGTCTACCAAGGATTATTCGGTAATCCTGATCAAGGATCACCCCGAAACCATTCTTGAACCGGACGACCGGCTGGTTATTCCTCGCGCCGAGCATATGGTATATGTAAGCGGCAGCGTTGATCATCCCGGAGCCTACCCGTTCGTTGCAAACAAGAAAATCAATTATTATGTAGACCTTGCGGGAGGAATCACCAGTCGAGCGAGCAAGGATAATATCACCATCGGGGTGGTTTACGGAGATGTTTTTCAAACTTCCACCCGGACAACCGTGGAAGATGGGGACATCATCGTCGTGCCGCTGGCTCAGCAATACCGGTTTCTTACGACCATTCTTCTCCCTTTCGTAAGTCTTTTTATTGCAACGGCGGGTTTATTGGCGACGCTATTTAGAATATAAAACGGAGAGATGCTCATGCGCGGGGTGGTGGGCCGATCCGGCCTTTCACCATGCGGATGCACTCCAATGCCTCAATCTCTTTTTCGAGAGTCTGCGGCTGGTACCCTAGCGAGAACGCTCTGCCGCTGTCGAACGAAACATCCCTCGGACGTAGCGCCGGCCTGACCGTATCGCCGGCGCGGGCTGCCCGGAGGCTGGCCGCATCTTTCCCAAGGGCAGCCGCAACCAGTTTCCCCAATTCATAGCGGGAGATTCTCTCCCTTCCCCCAAGATGAATTATTGTCGGCTTCACTTTCAGCATTGCAAGGATTCCGGCGGCGGCAGTCGCGCCGCTTACGGGCGTCCGAAACTCATCGACAAACAATGAAACCGCCGTGCCGCTATTCAGCGCGCGGATCAGCGGCTGGATAAGGCTCTGAGCCCCTTGCGGCACATCGCCGAACATGAGAGGCATGCGGCAGATAATCGCTCCCGCGTGACGCGCAAGGATGGCACGCTCCGCCTCGATCTTCTGCTCCCCATAAATATTTATCGGCGAGGGAGCGCTTTCTTCGGCGTAAGGGGGAGAAGTGCCGTCGAAAACAAGATCCGTGGAGGTGAACAGGAAGGGTATGCGGGCGTCGCTGCATGTACCGGCAAGCGAAACTGCGGCATCAACATTAAGGAGCCGGGAGTCAACTGGATTTTCCTGGCAAACGTCAGGGTTCGCGATCGCAGCGGCATGAACGACGGCATCGGGCCTGATCCGACGCATCATCACGTTCACCTCTGAAAATTTCGTGAGGTCGCAGCGCTCGGCAATAATGCCTGGAAGTGCAATCGGACGCCGTTGGAATATCCCGACGACCTCATACTGCTCTGCGGCCAAGCGGCACAGGTTCCAGCCGAGGAACCCGCTTGCCCCGGTCACGAGGAGTTTTTTTCGCGCACCCTGATCCATCGGGCTCACCTATTCAAAGGCGTAGTGATATTCAGACCGATTGCTTTTTCCGCTGCATCCATGGTCTGAACCAGGAGTGCCGAGATAGTCATGGGACCGACGCCGCCCGGAACCGGCGTATAGGCGGCGCAATGCGGGATCGCCGCCTCAAGGTCGATATCGCCGCTTCCTCCGGGATGGTAGCCTGCATCGATTATGGTTGCGCCCGGTTTGATCCATCCGCCCTGGATGAATTTTGGCTTTCCGACGGCGCCGACGACGATATCGGCTTCCCGCACAATTTCCGGGAGTTCCCTGGTTCTGGAGTGACAGATGGTTACGGTGGCGTTTAAATTAAGAAGCATGAGCGCCATCGGTTTGCCCAATATCGGGCTTCTCCCGACAATAACCGCTCGTCTCCCCTCCACGGGAATCTCATAATGCTTCAAAAGCCTGATAATGCCCAACGGTGTTGCACTGCCGAATGCGGGTTCATGCATCGCCATGCGGCCGAACCCGAGACAGGTAACGCCATCGACATCTTTTTCAGGCGCTATTCGGTCAAAAGCGCCGCGTTCGTTTATGTGGCCGGGAACCGGATGCTGAAGCAGAATGCCATGTATTCGCCGGTCCTGATTGAGCTGATCAATGGCATTAATCAATTCCGGTGTGGTGGTTGCATCACTGAGATGAATTTTCCTGGAGTCCATGCCTACCCTTGCGCAGGCATTCCCTTTCATTTTTATATACGTGGCGGAAGCCGGGTCGTTCCCGACAAGAATGGCGGCAAGCGTCGGAACTTCACCGGCGCTTTCCTGCCGGTACTGTTCGACGCGGATTTTCAATTGCTCTTCAATACTTTTTGAGAGCGCTCTTCCATCCAACAGCAGCGGAGAAACCATGCCGATACAATCCTTTTCTGCCGAAAGTTTCTTTGTCAGGAGAAACAAAAATACTCTATTACCACGCATCCGGTCATGGCCGCCCACCTATTATTTCTCCTGCAGGATTTTCAATGATATAGAAGAGGACATGGCCTCAATTATTTTTTCAAAACCTTGAAACCTTCCATCTTCAATGAAACCTTCCGGCCGTGTTTTCTTGCCTGCGCCATTGTTCTTGCCGCATTTATATTCCTCAGCATTCAATCCTTCCGAAATTCCTCCCTGCTTCCACACGGGCTCTTCACTTACGATGAAGCCGATTATATGTTTGCAGCCGACAGGGGTTTTATTGCAAACTATTTCGATGTAGGAGCCCAATCGATTTTTTCATATATTTCCGCCGGCCTGAAGGGTGGAATGGAAAAATCCGGATGGTCTCATCTGTCGAAATCGGTGAGGGAAAGCAATGACATCTGCTTCTATCGCCATTTTCACGGCCCTCTTTATTTTTATTGGCTTTGTGCAGCGAAAAAACTCGGAGTAGCAACTGAGGTCAATTTCAGATACGCAACCTTCATAACGCTTTTTATGTGTATCGCAACCTTGGTAGTGATATCCGCAAAACTTTTCCCGGCCGATTTTATGGCCCCTTCGCTGCTCATGGGATTGGCGCTGCTTTTGAGCCCATCGAGCATCCTCACCATGAACCATCTGACGCCTCACGGGCTTTATATGGTTCTTTCCCTGCTCTGCTTGGGATGCGCCGCGATTTTTTGCAAGAGCTCCCAAAGGCGATATTGGTATTTATCGGTTACAGCGGCTTCCCTTTCCTTCATGACCCTCGAATACACTATATTTTTACTCGTTGCTCTTCTCGGCACTCTGATTCTGAAGCGCAAATCGCTTTTTCAGGGGAGGCGAAAGGGAAAGTACCAATTCTTCGCGACTTCATTTGCCTGTTTTCTTGCCCCGATTGTCATGATCTGGCCGAGTGGTGTGCTCAAGATGTCGTTTGTTAAAGGATACTTCTTTCAGGCCTATATGGTCCTCTATCGACCGGGCTCCTTCGGCGTTCTTTCTCCTGGGGCGCTCTGGTCGATGAGAATCCGGGAATCTCCGGTGGAATACCTTCTTCTGGCGACCGTCATCATTGTCATACCTTTTATTATTAAAAAACTTCCCTTTCTTATTCCTCTCCTGATTTATTCATCGTGCATTTTGCTTACCGCAATAAAAAACACCTCTCCCTACCCTCAATATTATTCTTCCCTTTCCCCCCCCCTTTACCTTATAGGGATCGCAGAAATCGTTTTTTTTCGTTCCAGACTCAGGCAATGGATGCGAGGAGGCTTTGTTATATGCATAGGCATGGCCTTTCTTTTAAATCTGTATTATTTTTTGAAAATTGCCCCCGCCTCCTTACAACGTATGCAATATGAGGTCACTTCATTGAATGATCTCCGTCGAATCGTTTCCGATACCACCCCGATTTTTATAGACAGAAGGTATGTTCCGGTCGCCCATTATTATTTTCCTCGAGCCACTATCATCGGCTATAGCCTGGAGAGGGAGAATAGCGCTGCGATCTTCAAAAAAATGGCTGATGCGTTGAAACAAAAACCCGCCAAATCGCAGCAAGAAACTTTGATTTTGGATCAGAATGACCCCGCGTTTTCGCAGCTACTAGGTATGAAATTTATTATCAACAATTCCCGTGAACTGTTCATATCCGAAAGCGCGTCGCATGCAGTAGGGTACACCTTATCGCTGAAATGATTGTGGGGGATCGTCAAAAACGGCGGGTGCTGAGAGCGCATCCACCACCGCGATTCTCTGGCGATTGCATAATTTCTCATAACCGGTTGAACTCATCAGATATTTTTACACTTGTTCTCTCCACCACTAATTTATGCTCCCGAGGGAGTAAACGATGCTCATTGAGCTTCTCTATCATCATACCGGCATCTATCTTCTCCTGAGCCGCCTTTTCAGCACCAGCATGGCGACCATCATCTCTTTTTTCCTGGCAATGCTCCTGTTTCCGCCGTATATCCGCTATCTGCAAAAAATTCAATTTTCTTCGGAATTTACGACGACGCACGGCGGCCGGGATTCGGTGATGCCGGCAGGCGTTCTTTTCCTTTTTATCATCCTTGTTTCGACAATGATTACGGTCCGGCTTAACTCCTATGTCGTTTCGGCGCTGGTGATTTATATAAGTTTCAGCAGTATCGGCGCCATTGATGATATTGTCAAGGTGATCAACAAACGGAGGGTGGGTCGCGGACTGCTTACCAAACAGGATTATCAGTACAAAGCCGACGGGATCTCATCGGGCTTGCGCCTGACGCTGTATATCCTCATTTCCCTTACCGCGGCGATTCTTGCCTATAAATACATTCCTAATATCAACGGCACCATCAATATCCCTTTTTTCAGTATTGAAAAGAAATTTCCATATATGCCGGTCTGGCTCTTTATTCCCTTCATGACCATCGCCATCGCCATCCTTGCCAACGGGGTTAATTTCACCGACGGATTTGATACGCTTGCAGCCGTTCCGGTCATAACGGGCCTGCTGTTTCTTGGAATAATTTCGTTTATTTCAAGCAACGGTACCTGGAGCAGTTATCTTCTCATTCCTCATATTATCGGGCTACAGGAACTCCTGCCGCTTATCGGAGCGGTCATCGGAACCCTCCTTGCCTATCTCTGGTTCAACTCCCCTCCCTCCTCGATAATCATGGGAGATTCGGGGTCGGTAGGACTCGGCGGGCTTATCGGTATCATGTTCATCTTTACCAAGGCGGGTTTTTATCTTCCGCTTGTCTGTTTTATCTTTTGTCTCGAATTTGTCTCCGTGCTTCTCCAGATCGGCTTCTTTAAGTTGACCGGCAAGCGGTTTTTCCTCATGGCACCCATTCATCATCACTTTCAGATAAAAATGCGCACGAGCGGTTTTTTCGGCGGAGAATTCCAGATTAAATCCAAGATCCTCTGGCGATTTCATATCATCTCGGTGATATGCCTCGTCCTCGGCCTTGCGCTGTTTCTGAAAATCCGGTAGGCGGATAACGGTTACATGACCCGACGTGTTGCCCCCCGGAGCAAAAATCTGGAAGTATATTAATACAGTGGATTGTGGGGCATACAATTCGCAAAAAAATTGACTTTCTTCTGCAGGAGTGGTATGCTATGGAAAACATAGATGAAATCGATATCGATACTATGGTAAACGGCAAAAAAATATACTACTCCATCTCCGAGGTGTGCGGTCAAACCGGGCTGGAACCGCATGTTCTCCGCTATTGGGAGAGCGAGTTTTCCCAATTAAGGCCCAAAAAAAACCGCGCCGGCAACCGCGCCTACCGCGATAAGGATATCGAGGTCGTGCGCTTTATCAAGCACCTGCTCTATGAGGAAAAGTTCACCATTCCGGGTGCTAAGAAAAAACTCGCGGAAGCCCGGCCGATCGAGGGCGAATCAATGCGGGTTGAATCGGTTCCCCGCCCGACGCCGGCACGCGGCAACGTCAAAGAGATGAAAAAAGAGCTGGAAGATATACTTACCCTCCTCATCCGCTGAGTAATTCCATTGCGGCGAGGATGGCGCATCTCCGAAAGCTTCGCCGCTCCTCCCGAATTCCTGTCAGCCTATCCCGGACCTGCCGGGAACCGTGAGCCGCAAAACGTCATGATATTTTCAGCGAAAGTTCCCGCCCATCTCTGCAGGGGAGTACTCCTTGTCGAATATCTTTCGACCCGGTTCACGTACCATGATGCTGATCACTGGCGCTCACGCATTGCCGCGGGAAAGATTTCCCTGAACGGTTCATGTGCCGGAGGTGATGTTATGGTCTTCGGCGGCGATACCCTTTCGTATGATGCCGGGGAGGTTGAAGAGCCGCCAGCCGATCTCTCGTATCGCATTGCCTATGAAGATGCATGGTTTCTCTGCATCGACAAACCCGGCAATCTGCTCGTCCATCGCGCGGGCATCTCATTCCATAATAATCTTATTCATCAATTACGGCACATCCATACCCCGGCCTTTCCTACCGCGCATGCCGTGCATCGGCTTGACCGGGAGACGTCCGGAGCCCTGATGGTGGCGAAAAATACCGAGGCCAGAGCTCTTCTCGGCCGGGAGTTCGATGCCGGCTATGTTGAGAAAAGCTATTTCGCCGTTGTTCATGGATACCCCGGAACAGGCGACGTCGATCTTCCAATTGGTCAAATGGCCGATTCGGTGATCCCGTATAAATTCTACGTCGACGAAAGCGGCAAGAGGTGCCGGACCAGCATCACGGCATGCGAAGCCTTATCCGGGGAGTATTCCCTGGTAACGTTGCAGCCCGCCACCGGCAGGACTCATCAGATCCGGATCCATTGCGCCGCCATCGGCGCCCCGATTGTCGGCGACAAACTTTACGGCCAGAGTGAAGCCGAATATCTCGCCTGGCGGGATGACAAAACGCGCGATCCCGATGGGCGGTGGTTTCCCCGGCAGGCGCTACACTGCGAATCATTGACCTTCACGCATCCCTATACGAAGCAGCGATGCTGCATGGAGGTGCCGCTGCGTGAGGACCTGCGGGAGCTTGTTGAAAAGCTCCGCACCGGGATGTATCAACCCCGGTAAGCGGCGTGACAACTAATGGCCTTCCCTCACTCCGGCTGCCTCCCCGGACGCCGAAAAGGCTTCACCCGGCAACAAATAAAAGTGGTTACGTCGGGGCGCTATTTATATTTTTTTTCGCTTGTATCTCAGGATTTCGGCAAATCCGATGGTTAAAAAGCTGACGACAGCGGAGCAAGCTACCTGAAACCAACCCGCGCACTGGTGCGATGAGGTTCAGGCAAAGGGGGATAATGGTATGGCAAGTCCATGTGCGGGATTCGTTCACCTACGCAATTTTTCATTCATCATCCTGTTCATTTCCTCTATTGCATTTTCCGCTCAATCGATCATGCCGGAGCAGGGCGGTCAGCTCTATTTCACCGTGGGCAGCGGTTTGCCCAACGTGGCGACCGTGGGAGCGCTTTACTGCCCGAATGCCTCATACTATCTCCAGATGGGGGGAGGCAGTTTTCTGCTGGAATCAGGCTGCTGGATGGCGGAGCTTTCCGGAGGATGGGTGATCCGCGACTTCGGTATGAAAAACAGCATGCTCGTGACAGGGATTGGCTACAGCTTCTATTACCTGAATGATTTTTTCCTGTTCAGTGAAGAAAGCGCCAATCCAAAATTCGAAGCACATAATTTTTTAACCCTCAACTGCAACTATATAAAATTTTTCCAGCCCCAGAGTCGGTTCGGCTGGACAGCCGGATTAGCCTTGAATGGCTCAACCTCCGGTTTTTTCCCGGAACTGCGGGTAGGGTTGATTCTGCAAGCCTTCTAGCCTGAGACCGCAGTTGATCAATCCATGCTACTATGCACTCCGAATCGTCGGGCAAGTAGTATCCCGCTATGTCTCATGAGCATTACCTTCGGCAGCTTTCGTCTCTCTTTTTTTAACTCGCTCCCGTACCCTGTCATATTTCCCACCGCTTCCCCGTAGTAGTAATGAAGGCATCGGAAAAGACAAAAATATGAAAGCACGGAGCGAGAGCAGTGTTCGTGTGGGGAGAGTGAGAAAGGTGATGATATTAAGTACAGGTCTTGCACTGTGCTTTTTTTTTCAAGTGAGGGTACCATGAACAACGATTCGGCAAGCGACAAGTTATCACCCATGGAGTACTATGTCACCCGGCAGTGCGGGACCGAACCTCCGTTCCAGAACCAGTATTGGAATAACCATGCGCCGGGCATCTATGTGGATATAGTGACGGGGGAACCGCTCTTCAGTTCACTCGATAAGTTTGAATCGGGCAGCGGATGGCCGAGCTTCACTAGACCGATCGAAAAAAGCAGCATCCTTGAGAAGATCGATATGAGTCACGGCATGGTACGCACGGAGGTGAAAAGCGCGAAGGGAAACTCTCATCTGGGCCATGTTTTCAATGATGGTCCTGCGCCGACCGGAGTGCGTTACTGCATCAATTCGGCGGCATTGAAATTTATTCCGGCTGCAGATCTCGAAAAAGAGGGCTACGGCAGATACGCCGTCCTTTTCAACCATGAGCCCGGAAAAGCGGAGGCGTCGAAGCCCTGCGATACCGCTACCTTTGCCGCAGGGTGTTTCTGGGGGGTTGAATACTCCTTCAGCCACATTAAGGGAGTCGTTAAAACAACCGTAGGCTATTCGGGCGGCAAGGTTGCTGATCCGACCTATCCCATGGTCTGTTCCGACTCCACGGGTCATGCCGAAGCAGTGCAGATCACTTTCGATCCAGGCATACTATCATACGACCGGTTGCTCGAAATTTTCTGGCAGATACACGATCCCACCACTCCGAATCGCCAGGGAGTGGATGTGGGTTCTCAATATCGATCCGCGATTTTTTACCACGGCGAGAAGCAAATGCAGGCCGCGATCAGGATGAAAGAGCGCCTTGAACGCTCACACCAGTTTAAATCTCCGATTTTAACCGAAATCACGGCGGCGGGAAAATTCTACCCGGCAGAGGAGTACCACCAGCGGTACTTTGAAAAACACCCGGAAGGGGCCGCCTGTCATGTTATAGTGCATGAATAATTTTGTAACTTGAAGTGCCGGGAGATTTTGCTTTTCCGGTAATGTCGCCGCAACCACCAGGAGCATGCAATGATTCCGGCCAGAATTCCGAGGGTATCGATGCCGACATCGATCGGCGATGCGGTTCTTCCGGGAATGAAAATCTGATGAATCTCGTCGGAAGCGGCATAGAGGACTCCGGTGCAAAGGGTAAGAATAACACTCCGTTTCGGTTTGGTCTCCGAAAAAAAGCCGGAGAGCAGAAAACTGCCGAGCACCAGATATTCAATTATATGAGCCGCCTTGCGAACCAGATGTTCCGGGACCGAGAAAATCAGGCTGCCAAAGAGAACGGTGATGAGGCGGTCGCAGCGCATGGACGAAGACCATGCTTATGTTCGAGGACTCGGAACCGTTCCTGCTTGACATGTAAAATATTACGCCGCACCAGAACGCGATGAGGATCCACGAGAGTGCTTTTCGTTTCATGATAAGGAAAAAATACGTGACGGCAATCCGCATCAGTTGCAAGCGACCGCAAGATTTCGGAACGGTTGAACGGGGTGTACTCATAATGCAATAATTGCCCGCGATCACTGTTCCTTGGTATTTTTTACCCTCTCACCATGGCATGTTTCCATCACCCTTCTCTCTGGAGGCTTTTGCATAATGGCTCAAAAAACCGTTGTTTCGAAGTTTACCCTTAAAGGCAGGGAAATTCTTTCTTCATATGCGGCAATGACCATCGAAGGGGTCATGACCGCCCGGGTAGAGCGCGGCAAGGATTCCTGGACGATCGAAGAGCGTAATGGCATCGCCAAGGGGACCTCGGACGGCGAAAACGAGGCGATCTATATCCCCAATGATAAGGCAATTGCCTCGATCGGCAGGAATATCGTCCCGCTGTTGCCGAAAAAGGTGGTGATCAGCAAGCCAGCCGACATTCTCGATGCAGTGCGCGATTTCGACCTCGCGCTCGTATCGAAGGCGGGTCCCAACAAGCGCGTGTGGGGCGGCAACGCCTGCCTCGCCTCATCGACGGTCTTTTTCCAGACCCTGCTCAAGGCCTCGGGTTTCAAACCGTGGGAAGTCATGACAAACGGCAAGAAACCCGAAACGTTTTACATGTCGAATATCGCCTTCAACATGGTCTGCGGCGGCGAACACGTGCCGGGCACCAAACAGGATGTCCAGGAGATGTTCTTCTTCGCCATGAACGAAAAATCGATCAAGAACGTGTTTGTTACCGCCACGAAGTTCTTTCGTCAATTCGAAAAGAACCTCGTGCGCGACGGTCTCCCCACCGGAACGGCCAAGGAACGCGGTTTCGTTTTCCCGGTCAAGGACAATTTCGAAGGGCTCACGCGCATCCAGGAGTGCGCACGGCAGATCGGTCTCACCGAGAAGGACTATGCGATCGGCACGGATAACGCCTTCTCCGAGATCCAGAAAACGGACGCGCTGCGGGCGGAAGGCAAATACGACATGCGCTTCTCAGGATTGGGCATCAAGACGCGCGAAGAACTCATCGAGTTCAATTACTCGCTCGTCGCAAGCGCTCCGAATTTCGTGAACATGGAAGATCCGGGATCAGAGACGGATATCGAGGCCCATAAGCTCATGAACGCGAAATACGGCGACCGGGTGCAGATCGTCATTGACGACGCGGCGGTTACGCAGCTTCGCTACATCATCCCCTTCCTGGCCGCCACTGCGCGCAAGGACCGGGCGGGCAACTCCGTGCTCATCAAGCTGAACCAGGCGGGAACCTTTACCGAAACGGTGCTTGCCACCCAGGTGGTGCTCGGTCTTGCCGATACCGCAAATGTTAAGGCCTTCCTCACCGCCCGCGGCGATAGTGACAAGGTGCTCGCGGCTTTGAAGGAGGTGGGCGTGAAAAATCTCGACGAGGCTCTGGCGAACATCGCTTCGAACGGGTTTTCCGCATTTTTCTCCCACCGTTCGACCGAAGGGTCGTCGGAGTTCCTGCCGCTTATGCCCCTCCTGTTCGGCGCGGTGAGCCGCAAGGTCTGGTTCAAGGCAGGCGCACCGAACGGCGAGCGCAACCTCCAGAATTACAATCCGCTCATCCGCGCCGAGGAGGAGATGCGCGAAGCGGGGATCAAGACCGTAGTCGCGGGGTTCAAAGGGCTGCCCGATGGCGTCAGGATTCCGGCGATCACGGTGAAAGGGCAGGGGACGCGCCGGGAATGAACGAGGTTCTGCGCCGGGATTTTCCGCTTACCCGTCCCGAGGTGGGGATACTGCTGGCAAATGGTACTATCGGAGCGATGATCTGGGGGCAGGATAATATCCTGCGCATTTCGCTCAACCGCTCCGATTTCTGGCTTCACCGGGGCGGCATCATCCCCGCGGCGAACGCGACCTTTGCGAATATCCGCGCGCTCGCGGAAAACGGGGATTTTGCCGCGCTCGACGGTTTGCTTGAAACCCCTGAAACCGGTAGGAAAAGTAACATTGTGCGTCCAACGCTCCTGCCGCTCGGACGCATCGATTTCGTTTTTGACCGTGATACACCTCTTAAAAACGGTTACCTCCACTTGAAAAACGGCAAAGTCGTAATCGATATCGCCGACAACCGCGGAGCCTACCAGGTAAGCTGCTATCTCTCCATGGAAAAACCCCTGGTCGGCATTCACCTGCCCGCGAACCGGGACCTTCCGAAAATCAAATGCGTCACCGCGTGGGAGTATAGTGCAAAAAGACTTGAAACCCTCGGGCTCGAACGTCCCCTTATGATCGAGGATGCATCGATGTGCGGCTGGGTCCAGAAGCGGCCCTGTGATCCCGCCCTCTGCGTTGCCGCCGCAGCCGACAAATGCGATATCTACCTCGGCTTGCGCTACGGCGATTCGGCCGATGAGGCGAGAGACCACGTACGGAAAATGATCGAGAAGGCGAAGAAAGCCGGTTCGGACGCGATCCGCAGCGCAAGCGCCACCTTCTGGGCGAATCATTTTCGATGGGTTCCCCATATTGATATCCCAAGCGAAACGCTTTCCTTCCTGTATTATTACGGCAACTATCTTTTCGCTTCGCTCACTACGCCGGGTGGAGTGTCGCCGACGATTTACGGTCCGTGGATCGACGAAAACCGCGATCCACCCTTTGCCGGCGGATATCAGAGTATGATCAACCTGCGGATGTGTTACTGGCCCGCTTTTCGTACCAACCTCATGCATCACTGCAAGCCCCTTTTTATGATGGTTGACTCATGGAAGGAACGGCTCCGTGAGAACGCCCGCGCCGTGTTCGGGATAGAGGACGGCATACTTCTCCCCTCGATGGTCGACGACCAGTGCACGCGTATCGGCGGCACCTGGGCCGACCTTCCGGATGCGGGGGCGGGAAGCCTCATCGCCGAGCTCATGTACCGCTATTTTCTTTACACGCAGGATGTCGACTTTCTGCGTACCGCCGCCTGGCCGTTCATGACCGGGGTTATGCGAGTTTATGAAGTCATGCTTGAAAAACGTAAGGGCGTGCATCGGATGCCCTTCGGTATTTCTCCAGCGTACCGAGGAACTGCTGATAGTCAATGTGGAGCGAATCCGGGTTTTCAGCTCGCGTGCATCAACTTCCTTGCCGACAGCCTGTTGTCCGCCGCAGAGGTTCTCGGCGAAACGCCCCAAAAAAGCTGGAAAGAGATCCTCGCCTCGCTCCCGAAAACCGCGTGGTACGAGACCGCTGGGCTCCGATGGAGCGGCACGGCGGGAACTCGGCATTTTCGACGGCGTGCCGCTACGCGAGAGCGACGCGTCTGCACAGCCACCTTGCCGGGATAAGCCCCTTCGATACGCTCGATCTCGGTGATGCGGAAGTCGCACGCGACGTGGAGCATACCGTGGAAACCTGGGTTTCGCAGGGCATGGGTGCATGGAATTCAGCAAGCCTGCCGTGGGCAAGCATGATCCATACGAGACTCGGCAACGCCGATATGGCCGAACTGCTTCTTGAAATCTGGGATCGGGTGTTTACCAACGAAGGCCATTCGCCGGTGCGGGATCCGATCTTCATGGGATTCAGCACGCGCGGCACGCCGGAATCGGTCGTGGCGGGCAAGTATGAAACGCTGCACATGGATGCCTGCATGGGCGCCACGGCAGCCATTCCAGAGATGATGGTGCATACGCGTCGCGGAGTCAACTACCTCTTCGCCGGCGCGCCGAAACGGTGGAAGCACGTTTCATTCGATAATATACGGACCGAAGGTGCGTTCGAAATCAGCGCGACGCGGCTCAACGGCCGCGTAACGCGGGTAAGTGTCAAGGCAAACGCCATAGGCAGTTTCCGTCTCGCTAATCCATGGAGCGGACGGGCGGCGTTGCAGCGTTCCAAGGGAACCACGACGGTGCAGGGAACGGTACTCGAAATAGCTATGAGCGCAGATGAACGGGTGGAGTTGACCGGGGAGTAGCTCACGCCTCGATGGTGCGGGTTTCCTCACGTTCCTCTTCCGGCATGGGCTTTCGCCGCATTCGTGCGGGCAATTTTCATTTCGTCGAAGCCCAGCCATCGTCCCTCGTGAAGAAGGCGGCCGTCGGCAAGCTGGGACAGCACTTCCTCTTCGACCTTTTTCCTCTCGGAAAGAGGAATCCACGCGCCAGAATCATCGAGCACGAACCCGGAGATTACACGCTCCTCAAAGGCACGGATGCGGTCGGTCGTTTTTGACTCCATGCCGCTGGTTCATTATCAACGGTGAGAAGTGTCAGCGGGGGCGGTCGCTGGGACGATTCCGGGCTCAGGCGCATGGGTATCGGGCCTTGACCGGCCGCGCCCTGGACACCAACTTTACTGCCGGGGACGAAGGGCTTTGTTTTCACGGGAGTTTCGCCAAAGCCGGTTCCTTTGTCCGTTGCAGATGGCGGTTTCGCCGAGGAGTCGCTCGCAGCCATGTTCCCGGCTGATTTACGACCGGACAAGGGATCCCCCGATGCAATGCAAAGCGAAAAAAGCTCGCGGGTAAGAATATCGTTTGGATAACGCCTTTTCATTTCATCGAGGATTTTCCGCGCCTCCTGATTTTTCCCTGCCTGTATCTCGGCAAGAGTCGCTATGGCAAAGGTCGTTCGATTATACTCCACCCGTAGTACTCATGGAAAGCGACCAAAATTCCCCCTGCCGCAACGATGAGAGCGGCGCACCCCGCAAAACAGGCAACAATCGCCAGCAAATTCCTGCCACTGCGCCGGAGCCCGGCCGTTACCGCATTGGCCTTTATTTTCTGAAGCTGGATGAAGGCATACCCACATTCGCTGGAATCCGGGAACTCCCGCATGATGGCTTCGTACATCGTGACCGCATCAGGTATTTTCTTATCACGATAATGAAGCCGGTAGGCTTCTTCGTAGAGTTCGAACGGGGTATTCGCCATTACTGCTCCTTTGCGGCAATGCTGTGCGCGGGGGGGCTTTCAGTATCCTTTCCTGACGTTCTTCATCAGCGCCTTGATTTGCTTATCGGACATCGACCGTCCCAGCGCCGGCGCAGGAACATACCGGTTGCAGACGAATTTTTCATCGCCGCCGAAGGAAACGACACCGGTGGAGCGCCCGCTTCGACGGGCCTTGAATTCCGAGCATCCCTGCTTCGTTTTACAGGTAAAACATGATCCCGTAGCGCCGCCCCTCCCGGTCCCGCCCGACCGTTCGGTTGCCTCATCGCGCCGTTTCATATCCTCGGCTACGGCAAGAGCCCGGTTCTTTGCGACAAAAAGATCATGGTCGATGTTGCGTTTCATAGGCATGCCCTTTTAAAATGTAAAAGAAACCGCTTATCTATCGATTACAAAAATAATCTATTGTTTGCTTTAAATGGTATTTCGCGCCCGGCTCTTAACCGAAAAAAACATGTATCGGGCAGCCATGCCGGGGTTACCCCTACGGAATATTATCCGCGTCAGGCACCGCGAGTTGTCGCAGAATTTTCGCCATGAGGTCCGGAGCGCGTCGTAAACCTGTTCGGCACTCGCCATGCGGTGCACGGGCACAATTTCCACTTCATCCCCATGCCGGCGAAGCCACCGGGTGACGATCTGATGCTCCGGGAAATCAGAGCTTTCCGGCCGCAGTTTTCCGGAGAAAAAGAAGGAATCCAGCTCCCCAAGGATCGGACCCGGAGCATCGGGGAGCGAGTCAAGGGATTTGAGGAGGATCTTCTGCTCCTGTCGAACCCATACCGACATCCCCTTGCCTGGCGTGGAGTGGGGGAGCAGCACGATACAATCATTGATCGTCCGGAAAGTTCCCGAATCTTCAACCACCTCGGTTTTTCTGTTGAGGGGCGGGGAGTACTTCCGGATCAGGCGATATTCACTGACAAGACTTTCAAGTTCGGAGCCGCACCGGTGAGTTACGAGCCTGCAGGATAGTCCGCGAAGCCGCTCGAGCTTCCGCGGGGATTCGTCAGTCTCGCAGAAATAATTGAGGATCCGGCGCTTGAGATTCTTTGCCTTGCCGATATAGAGGTAGCGGTCATGCATGTCTTTGAAGGCATAGACGCCGGGGGTTGCGGGCAGGGCGAGAAGATCATCATAGGAGAACTCCTTGCCGGCAAAGAGGGGGGCCTTTTCCTTGCAAAAAAGAGCGTCGAGGTCGTCACGGGTTTCGATCCCCTTCCGGCCGAGGAGCGATACCAACTCCGCAACAACCAGGGCGAAACGCTCCCCTTGTCGCATCGCGCTTTCCCCGGGCGCCCGGCCGGCCCCGGGAACGGCCTCTGAAAGAGCTGCCAGGGTGAGCGGACGCGACACTTGGGCGCCGGCGGCCCGGAGAAGATCGCTTACCACCATGGTGTCGTCCGGGAACGATTCCCCGATCGCAGAGCAGGCATATGCCAATCGGCTGCGATGCATCGAGCCGAGGAAAACCGGGATGCAAACCTCCTCCCTTGGGGCAAGGCTCCTGAGGATCTCCCGTGCCGCTTCGGGGGTAAAGGACGGATCCAAGCGGCTCATGAGTCGGTCTCGATCATCAAAGGAGAGCATGGCGGGATTGACGAGCCATCCCGATGCGCAGCAGGAAACAGCGGGAGTTATCTTCCAGAGAGAAAGATGCCAGACCCTGAGCGAAACGGGATCGATCAGGGCGTACGTCGCCACAAGGGGGAGTTCTCCGAGCAACGACCCGCTCGTCGATCCCCCGGCATGGGCGTGCCAGAGGCCCGCTTCGTCCTGGAAGCATCGCCGGTCGAGCATAAGCATCGCCTTCACCGCTATGGCTACGCCCATTGCGGACGAACTTTTCAACTTGAGGAAACGCCCGGCCAGCTCTCCGGACGACACTCCCGCAGCCTGTTCCCGCAGAAAGGCAACGATGGAGTCCTGAAGCGATGGTCGCGGGAATTCGTTCATAGTAACTAGTGCTTTGCGCAAGACCGGGCTTCCGATTCACAAATACGCAAGCCCGAAGGCAGAGAAAATATACTCCCTTCGGACCAGGCGGGAAAGGGCGCCCCGCCTTCCCCATGCATCGTGTGGAAAAAGCCTTGACCTTTGAATCATGAAGCGCAGACGCCCAAGATATTCACCGCGCTCTTCAGGTTGAATTGCAATGCCACTTGTACTAGCAAGTTTGTTAATGTATTTTTTAAGCAAGGAGTAGTGTGCTTTACTCCGTGCCTTATGCTTTAACCCATCATTACGGCGCACGGTTTGGAAAAATCAAGTTTCACTCATTTGCAACACGGCGTGGCCGAATGTCACCCTTTATAAAAACACAAAGCTCGTGACTAGTCAAACCGCCGCAGAAAAAGCCGCATTAAAAAAATCCCTGACTGTTGCAACCGCACTCATGATGATGTCCGTCTTTCTGAGCCGGATCATCGGTCTGGTGCGGGAGCAGGTGATCGCCCATTTCGGCGGCACCAGTACCACGATCGACGCTTACGTAACCGCTTTTTTCATTCCGGAACTTCTCAATCATTTCCTGGCCGGAGGATTTCTCTCCATCACCTTCATTCCGATCTTCCAGCGGCACCTTGCGCAATCGGACGATGAGGGCGCGTGGAAGGCGTTTTCCAATATCATCACGGTCGGATCCATGGCGTTTGCGGTCATCATCCCGATCTCGATCATCTTTGCTCCCGACATCCTGCGGCTCCTGGGGCCCCACATTGCCAATGCGCGGACGCTCCCGATGACCGTACACCTCACCCGCATCATCCTGCCGGCGCAGATGTTCTTCTACTGGGGTGCTTTTTTTTCCGCGGTCCAGATGGCGCGCCACCGTTTTTTCCTGCCCGCCATGGCACCGCTTGCCTACAACGGCGGCATCATCATCGGAGGGTTGCTTCTCGGGCGGCGATTCGGCATCGAGGGGTTCGCCTGGGGGGTGCTGGCCGGTTCCTTTGCGGCAAACGTGCTGGTGCAATTGCCCGGCGCGATGAAAACCGGCATGCGCTTTCATTTCCGCTTCGATCTTTCCGACCCGGACCTTAAAAAATTCATCCTGCTGTCGGCGCCGGTCATTTTCGGACTCGGCATGACCTTTTCCAACGAGATCTTCTTCCGGTTTTTCGGGTCGTTTCTCGGCGAGGGCGGCACTTCAAGCATCAACTACGCCCTTCGGACCATGGGGTTTGTCGTGGCGGTATTCGGCCAGGCATCGGGCGTGGCGTTCTATCCTTACCTTTCGCGGCTGGCTGCGGAACGAAACTACCGGGAGATCACCTCCCTTGTCAACAGAATGCTTACCCGGATCGCCGGGTACTGCATTCCGCTCTCGTTCCTTCTGGCCGTGCTTGCGCCGCAGGTGATTTCGATCCTGTACGAACACGGGCACTTCACCCATGCCTCGACGGCCCGGACCGCGCCCGCCTTTGCCCTCTATATGGTCGGCGCCTTCGCCTTCTCGGCAGCGGTCTTTGTCGTGCGGCCCTTCTATGCGATCCAGCGGCCCTACATCCCCATGATCGTGAGCTCGGCGATCACCGTTCTCACCCTGCCGCTCTACTATGTGACGAGCAGGGAATGGGGAGCGCCGGGCATCGCGGCCAGCGCCTCGGCGGGCATGATGCTGCAGTTTATCACGCTCTACGTCATCTGGTATCTCCGCTACGCGGACCGGCATTCGCTCCACCCGCTTCTCAAAACCCTCGGCACGGTCATCCTCGTGAGCCTCATAGGCGCGGTCGTCGGCTGGGAGGTCCGGCACGAAATCCTCAAGGTGCACTTCGGCCACGGCAGGCTCCTGACCAACCTTATCGTCGCCTGTGTCACCACCCTCGGGGCCGGCGCCGTCGTCCTTGCCCTCTATGAAATTACCGGGATACAGAAGATACGGGAAATTGTGGGAAGGATCTTCAAACGAAGGCAGGAAAAATGATGGTCCCTACCCGGATAGTTCGATTTATTGCTATTTGACAAGATAAACGACGCATTTTACGCTTAAATTCAAATTGCTTGAAACTGCCGGTTTTGCCGGTTTGATGTCACCAAACGACAGGTTTTTACCACAAAAAAACGGCGAAAAAAAGGCGTTTAAACGGGGTTTATATGGGCTGTTTTGGGGGCGTTAAAACGGCATGAAACTTGCTAAAGTTGGAAGGATTGAAACCTCCTTCAGACTTGGGGACCATCCAAACCGCAACCGGCTCCTCGATGTGCCGCGACCTTCTTTTTTCACTTCATCGTTCAGGCGCTTTCTACTCCTGCCAAAATTGGGAATGGTAATTTTCGCCGGGCTTAGTAGAAAGAAGGATCTATTCTGACCGAGGCAATTCAGAATTAGTGATAGCAGCAGTTGCCAAAGATATTTTTTATATGTCTGAGTACCGAATTATTGGAATAATTAAAGGCATAAAAACAAATAGAAAACATAAGTGAGGCACGGCATGGAAAAAACTATTTGGAAAGTATTTTGCATGGAAGAGGATTATCCCGGCCTTTGGCAACGATTTTATAAAAATCAATGTGTCGCCATCGGATGGTCTCCTTACAGGGAATGCAGACTTCGTGAAAAGCCAAAAAAGGACCGTATTTGGGCGAAATATCAAAAATATTTACTAGACATGAAAATAGATGATTATGTCATTGCCGCTTTGCCAAATAATCGAATCGGAAGAATTGGCGAAATAACCGACTTACGCGGCGTGGAAGATAACCAATGGCAACCTTTGGTACCAAAGAGCGGAGAGAAACCCTCTGGTAGTATTGGCCGGAGAATATTAGTCCGCTGGGACCTATCTGTTGGACCAATAAACCCTGATTTGGTTGTCAATCTTCCAGAAGAAATACGTTTTAAGGGGCCAGAGTTGCTATCGGCGATTTGTAAAATAAAATCTTATACCATTAACGAGATAAAAGAGGCGTTAAACGATTCGTCCAATTGGGTAGGTCTATTGGGAAAGTTTAAATATGAAAAAGCACTTTCAGATTATATTGCCGACTATCCGCACCATTTAGAGGAGGATCTTTTTCTGTATCCTGATTCAAAAGTCCGGGAAAAACGTTTTAAGGATAAATCCAGATCCGATGTCCTGTTAATTGATAAAAATGGCGTACCTGTTATTGTTGAGTGCAAACAGAACCCACCAGGTCAGGATGATATCAAACAATTAATAAAATATTTGAAAAAATTTGAAATTGAAAATGGTATAAGACCCCGTGGTATACTTGTTCACGGTGGCTCGCCAAAACTAAGTCAAGATTTAAGGAAGAGTATCCACGGATATAATATTGATATTGTAAACTATAAATTAGATATTGAATTTAGAAAATATTTTTATTGATATTTAAAACATCTTTTTAGGGAAAAGCATAGCTGCTGTGGTAAAAATCTACTCTTACGTTTTAAAAAGCGATGTCGGCGCCGCACCAAATCCATTCTGGGGCACCTGCACATTAACGATATGCAAACCAGCTATAAGACGAACCGCAGAAAAAGGTGATTGGGTTGTCGGAACGGGTTCAAAAAATGCCAGACTGAAGAATGGAACTGTTTATGATCTTTCAAAATATCTGGTTTGTGCAATGAAAGTAAGTAACAAAATGTCATTAGAGGAATACGATTATTTTTGCCGCCATAATATTCCGAATAAAATACCGAAGTTAAAAAGCAAAAATTGGAAATTATGGGTAGGAGATTGCATTTACGATTATTCTAAAGGGGAAAAACCGAGAATTCGAGACGGGGTTCATAAACAAAAAAACCTGAAAAAAGATTTAAGTGGAGAATACTCATTGCTTTCCAAACATTTTTATTATTTCGGGGAAAAAGCGATACTAATTCCCATCCGACTAAGAAAACTGATAAAGCATAGCCAGGGGCATTTGAAAATTGAAGAAGAGGAACTTGTTAAAAAATTCACGAAATGGATTAATACGTTCAAAAAAAATAATATTTACGGCGAACCACAACATCGATTTATACCTGAAAAGACTAATATGGTGAATTGCTCAGCCAGAGATCAAGAAGATGATAAAATTGATAAGATTAGTTGCTAAAGCAATTATATGATTTCTAATTCTGTAGATATAGAGGATCTAAAGAAAGAATTCCTCACAATGCCCAACAACCCTACTGATTTCCTCCTCTACACCGCCCCGGACGGCAAGGTAAAGGTCGAAGTTTTCGTAAAAACGAATCGGTCTGGCTAACTCAGAAGGCCATAAGCGAGCTATATCATGTACAACGCCCCGCAATCACGAAGCACCTGAAAAATATCTTTGAATCCGGCGAGTTGGTTGAAGATTCAGTTAGTTCCATTTTGGAACATACTGCCCTGGATGAAAAAACATATAGCACAAAGTTCTACAACCTCGACGCCATAATCGCCATCGGCTACCGGGTGAACTCCTACCAGGCGACGCAATTCGGTATCTGAGCGACAAAAACGCTTATTAAAATCGCGTTATACATTCTTCTTCGACAAGCTCAGGACGAACGGAAATCCTAAATTTATCCAAATAATCTCCCCTACCACCCCTTCTCCCTCTCGCAATACGGCGATTTCATTTTTTCCTCCCCGCATGATACGCTCGGCACTCCCGGCACCATCCCTGCCTTTCGCAGTTGCTCCCAACGGCTTCAATCGAAATACCAGGGGGTCACTATACCGCACATCGAACTATATTTGAAGGCGGTTTTAATGCCGTTCAATGGCCGTTTTAATCTGATTGATTCATAGGCGCCTGCAAGCCGTAAAAATGAAAAACGGTAACGTTAATGATCGGCGGTAATTCCGGTGGTTCTCCGCAGACGCAAAAAGGGCCTTTTGCTTGACAAAATGGCGATATAAACCGGGCTGTTCGCCGGTAGCATTTTTGGTAGCATTCTGGTAGCATTTTGGCGTTTGCTTGTTATTTTGGGGGTGGAGTTCGACTCCCGGCGCTGCTTCCATTCCTTCCCGATTCCCATTAAACCGGGTTTGGCGGTTTAACGGGAAACTTTTATTTTAAACCCATGGGAACTCCTCATTCCGCCGAACGGGTCAAACTCTTCGTCGCCGTCATGCACGCCCAGGATTTCGACCCCGCGTCGGTCATGGATCGCCTTAAGGAGCGCTTCGGCGAGGTCGAGGGGAGCTACGGCCCGGTCGCCTTTTCATGGAGCGACTACTACGCACCTGAGATGGGAAGCGGACTTCAGAAACTCTACACTGTTTTCAGCAATACCATCGAACGCGAAGAGCTGCCCGCCTTCAAGCTCTGGACGAATGAGATCGAGGCCGCGTATGCCTGCGATGGAAAGCGTTCCGTGAACATCGATCCCGGCTACCTTGCGCGCGATAAGCTCGTCCTTGCCACGACCAAGGATTTTTTCCACCGTCTCTATCTGGGACAGGGAATCTACGGCGAGGTCACCCTTCACTTCCGCGAAGGAATATACCGGTTTTTCTCGTGGACCTACCCGGATTACCGGGAGAAAAAACTCCACGAGCTGCTGTTCACGGCCCGGGCGAGCCTCGTCGGTGAGCTGCGAAAAGAAGGGACTTCAAGAAAATCCGAAACATGATTCGGGCGTTCCGGCTTCGCCTCCCCCCTTTAAAAATTTGCCACCTTGCAATTACCGCCGCTCCCTCCCCTCAAATCATAAAACCGTTCCCCGCCCCGCCATCCAGGAAGGCCGAAGTAGAAGTCGGGGCCATAGTAGTACTGCCATCCATACCACAACCTGAGCGCCATCGGCTTTCAGGTTTCGGGATCTTCATTTGCGAAATTGAAGGGTAGGAATGGCATTTGCTATTTTACGCTGTTCCTCAAATGAAATCGCTCACCCTGAACGCAATCGAAGGGTGGGCATCAAGGCGGTAATCATGGGCCTCATTAGCCTGTTGCTGCATGACCCTGTTCTTTTCTGCCTTCTGGTGCCGATTCTGCTGTATTCAGTGATTTTCCACGAGGTCGCTCATGGAGCAGTGGCGCTTCTCTTCGGCGATGATACGGCACGACGTTACGGAAGGTTGACGCTCAATCCCGTCCCGCACATCGATCCGATGGGCGCCATCGCGCTGCTTCTGGTGGGATTCGGGTGGGCCAAACCGGTGCCGGTCAACTACCATGCCCTGCGGAACTCCCGATTCGGGCTCGTCGCCGTCTCGCTCGCCGGGTGCGCCGCCAACATTCTGATCGCGACGATCGCGATTTTTCTGCTGCAGGTTATGCCAGCCGTGGGGAATACCACCATTACAGAACTGCTTCCGACTATCGCGAAGATAAACATCATTCTCGGCGCCTTCAATCTGATCCCGATTCCGCCGCTCGATGGGTCGAAAATACTCATCGCATTTCTGCCCCCGAGCGCGCAGGAACGGCTGGCTGCCATCGAACCCTACGGGTTTTTCATTCTTATCATTCTGCTCTTCAGCGGGCTCCTGAATCACGCGATTGCCCTTATAGAAAACGGGATTTACGGGGTTATCGGTTTGCTGCTGGGTCGTTTCCCGTAAGGGGCGGCATGCGCGCCACGCTCTTCGCGATCATGAGTTCCTCATCCGTTCCGACGACATAAACCGCAACGTCGCTTTTTGCCGAAGAAATGAGCGACCTGCGCATGGTATTGGCCTCCTCGTCAAGTTCGAGCCCGAGAAAGCCCAGATCGCGACAGATGCGCGAACGTACCGTTGCGGCGTTTTCGCCGATGCCGCCGGAGAAAACCAGCATATCGAGACCCCCCAGCGCCGCACTAAGGCTGCCGATCGATTTCCGCGTCGCATAGCAGAACGACGCGATGGCCTCGGCGGCGCGGACGTCCTCCCCTTCGCGTTCGAGAAGGTCGCGAATATCCCCGCTCGTTTCCGAAAGACCGAGAAGGCCGCACTCGTGGTTGATGAGGTCGTTGCACTGCTCGGGCGAGAGCCGCTCCTTGCGAAGAAGATAGGCAATGACGCCCGGATCGAGGTCGCCCGGCCTGGTTGCCATGAGAACTCCCGCCGCCGGAGTGAAACCCATGGTGGTATCGACCGATTCCCCGTTCCTCACCGCGGTCAGGCTCGCGCCGCTGCCAAGGTGGGCAAGGATGATCCTGCCGGCCGCGGCCGAAGGCCCCGCCACCCGTTCTATCTCCTCCATGAGAAAGGCGCAGGAGAGGCCGTGAAACCCGTACCGTACCACGCCCTGCGCCGCATAGCGCCGCGGAATGGGCAGCAACTTCGCTACCCGGGGCAGCGTCCTGTGGAAAGCGGTGTCGAAGCAGAGGAACTGCGGAAGTTCGGGATGGGCCGCCGCCATCGTTTCGATGAGCCCGATTTCGCCGGGCAGGTGGTCAGGGTCGAATATGATAAACTCCCGAAGCCGGCGCAGGAGGGAGGGCGAAACGGGCTGCGGCTCGGTGAAGTTCATGCCGAATACCACACGGTGACCGATTGCCCGGATACCGGCGAAATGGCGGCGCCTGTCGAGCCAGCCGACGAGAAACGCGCCTGCCGACTCCCGGTCCTCCGGTTCGAGGCTTCGGCTGCCCTGCCTTCCGGTAGTCGGGTCGCTGTAAAGAATCGTGGTTCCGGGCGCCCCGATGCGGTCTATTGTGCCGCGCAGGAGAGGGCGCAGTGTATCGCGCGAGAAGAGCGCGAACTTGATGCTCGATGATCCGGCATTGACGGTCAGAATAGTATCGTTCATTACCCCGGCCACTTCCAGCCGGTAATCTCCGGTTTATCGATGCCATGCTCGTAGGCGTATCCGATATGTTCGATGATCCGGTTCTTCAGGAGTTCCTTGACGTGAGCGCTTTTCGCCCGGAACCGCTCCGCCCGGTCGATGATATCGATCGCGAGGTTGAACCGGTCGACCTGGTTGCGTATGGCAAGATCGAGGGGCGTGTTGATGTTGCCGTGCTCCTTGTAGCCCCGGACGTGAAAGTTCGCGTGGTTGGTCCGGCGATAGGCGAGCCGGTGGATCAGCCACGGGTATCCGTGGAAGTTGAATACGACCGGCTTGTCGGCGGTAAAAATGCCGTCGAAATCGCGGTCCGAAAGACCGTGCGGATGCTCGCTCGGCGGTTCGAGGCAGAAGAGGTCGACGACATTGACAAAACGAAGCCGAAGGTCCGGCAGAAGCTCCCGCAGGAGCGCCGCCGCGGCCAGGGCCTCGGCGGTGAGAACGTCGCCCGCGCATGCCAGTACCGCATCAGGCTCTTCCCCCATGTCCGTGCTGGCCCACTCCCAGATACCCACGCCCTTGGTGCAGTGGGCGATCGCTTCATCCATGGTAAGGTACTGAAGGTGCTGCTGTTTGTCGGCAACCACGACGTTCACATAATTGGTGCTCTCAAGGCAGTGACGCATGACCGACAGGAGGCAGTTGGCATCCGGCGGCAGATAGATCCGGGTGACCTTTGACCGCTTGTTTGCCACGAGGTCCAGAAAGCCGGGGTCCTGATGGCTGAAACCGTTATGGTCCTGTCGCCACACGACCGAACTGATGAGAATATTCAGCGAGGAAAGGGGCGTCCGCCATGAAACCTCGCCGCTCTTTTCGAGCCACTTGGCATGCTGGTTGAACATGGACGCAATGACATGGATGAACGCCTCGTAGGAAGCGATAAGCCCGTGACGTCCGGAAAGCAGGTAGCCTTCGAGCCACCCTTCGAGCGTGTGCTCGGAGAGGAGTTCCATGACCCTGCCGTCGCGCGACAATTCGCCTCCGTCATCGTCCTCGGGCTTGAACTCTTCGAGCCAGGTTTTTTTGGTGACCTCGTATACGGCATTGAGGCGGTTCGAGGCGGTCTCGTCGGGACCGAAGAGACGGAAATTCGACGGGTTGTCCCGCATGACGTCGCGCAGATAGCGCCCGAACACGCCGGTATTTTCCATGCGCAGTACGCCGGGTGAGGGAACCGCCACGGCATAATCACGTATATCGGGAAGCCGGAGCGCCTTGCGGATGAACCCGGCATTGGCGATGGGATTGGCGCTCATCCGCCGCTTCCCCTTCGGCGCAAGCTGTTTCAGTTCACCCGCAAGCGCGCCCGCTGCGTCGAACAGCTCTTCGGGCCGGTAGCTCCGCAGCCACGATTCGAGCACCTTCAGGTGATCGGGAGTCTCATGAATCTGGATCGGGACCTGGTGCGACCGCCAGTAGCCCTCGACTTTGTGCCCATCAACGGTTGCGGGCCCGGTCCAGCCCTTGGGCGTGCGCAGTACGATCATCGGCCATGTCGGATAACCGGAAACCCCGACGCCGCGCGCCTTCTTCTGGATGTCCCGGATATCGGCAATCGCCTGCTCAAGCGTGCGAGCCATTGATTGATGCACCTCAAACGGGTCGGACCCCTCTACCACGTACGGCCGGTAGCCGTAGCCTTTGAAAAGCGATTCGAGCTCAGGGGGGCTGATGCGCGCAAGCACGGTGGGGTTGGCGATTTTATACCCGTTGAGATGGAGGATCGGCAGGACCGCGCCGTCGCGGAGCGGGTTCAGGAACTTGTTGGAGTGCCAGGAAGCGGCCAGGGGACCGGTTTCCGCCTCACCGTCTCCCACCACGGCCGCCACGATGAGGTCGGGATTGTCAAATGCGGCTCCATGGGCGTGCGACAGGCTGTAGCCCAGTTCCCCGCCCTCGTGGATCGAGCCAGGCGTTTCGGGCGTGCAATGGCTGCCGATGCCGCCGGGAAAGGAGAACTGCCGGAAAAAATTCCGCATGCCCGCCTCATCCTCGCTCTTGTCGGGATACACTTCCGAATAGGTGCCTTCGAGGTAGGCATTGGCGAGCATGGCCGGCGCCCCGTGCCCCGGTCCCGAGATGAAGAGCATGTTCAGGTCATACTTGGTGATGAGCCGGTTGCAGTGCACCCACACGAGCGACTGACCTGGGTCGGATCCCCAATGCCCGAGCAGGCGCTCCTTGATGTGCTCCATGACAAGCGGCTTCCGCAGCAGAGGATTATCGCGGAGAAAGATCATGCCCGCGCATAGGTACAGCGTCGCGCGCCAGTAGGCGTCGATCTTCCTGAGTTCTTCGGGAGTCAGGGGTTTACCGGGGATGAATGGTTGCGTGAGGGGCATTGGTGGTTATTCCTCCGTGGTTTATCATGCGTTTCTGCGACATGTGGTTGAGAACGATAGTTAAATAATGAGAAGTTTAATAATATAAATGGAACTGCTCTGAAAGGGCTGAAAAAAATACGCAACTGGTATGCCATTGCCCGTGGGGATATAAAGAGGTGAAAAAAACCGGTCGGAGGTCCGCGCTGCCAGGCCGGGAGGAGCACGATAACGCTCCCTGAATTAATCTCTTACCCTATTTTTGCAAAGCCGGGAATTTTATTTCTAAAATGGGAATCCAGCCGCTCCTTTGATCCTCTTACCAGGCATAATCCATCCGGTCCCAAAAACGATTCTCCTGCAAGAGCATTTTTTGTTGTTACTGCTTAACTGGAATAGGGTTTGCTGCCTTAAGGGAGTCCGGTACTTGGAAGACGAAAGGTCGCTTAAGAAGGGATACTCCGAATGGAAGAGCGGAAATTTACGTACATTATTGCAGGTGGAGGTCTGGCGGCCGCTTCGGCCGTTACCGGCATCCGGGAGATCGATCCGAAGGGGACCATCCTTCTTGTCGGGAATGAACGGCATCTTCCCTATGATCGGCCTCCGCTCAGCAAGAAGCTCTGGTTCGGCACGAAGAAGCTAGGCGAAATTTTTATCCATCCGCAGAATTTCTACGATGAGCAGGGGGTGACGCTCATGCCCGGCGCGATGGTACATGCCGTAGATCCGAAGCTGAAAAAAATCGTCACCGAAAAGGGCGAGTCCTTTCACTACGAAAAGCTGCTTCTTGCCACGGGCTCGCGGCCGAAAATTCTCGCCATCTCCGGAGCCGCCTTGGAAGGCACGTGCTACTATCGTTCGCTCGATGATTATCTTAAGGTTAAAAGCCAGGCGGCGCCCGGTAAATCGGCCGTGGTGATCGGCGGCGGGTTCATCGCCACCGAGATCGCCGCGGCATTAACAATTAATAAATTGAACGTCACCATGCTGTTTCCCGGTCCCTTTATCTGCCACCGGATTTTCCCGGACCATCTCGGTCGTGCGATCCAGCAGCGCTACGAAGAAAACGGGGCGCGTGTTCTCGGCGAAGAAAAACCGGCGGCGATCGCGAAGCGTGGCGATGCGTTCCTGACGATCACCGAAAGCGGCAAACGGATCGAGTCGGATATCGTGGTCATGGGCATCGGGGTGGTGCCCGAAATCAGGCTCGCCCGCTCGTCGGGCATCGAGACGGGAAATGGCATTATCGTCAATGGTTACCTGCAAACCTCGCATCCCGATATCTATGCTGCCGGGGATAACGCGCTGTTTCCCTACCAGGCTCTGGGGCAGGCGATGCGCGTGGAACATTGGGACAATGCCCTCAACCAGGGAAAATGGGCGGGCCGGAACATGGCCGGGGCGCATGAACCCTACACCTATATGCCCTATTTTTTTTCCGACCTCTTCGAGTTCGGCTATGAGGCGGTGGGTGAAATCGACAGTTCGCTTGAAACGTACGCCGATTGGCAGAAAGAGAATGACACCGGTGTAGTGTACTATCTGCGTAAGGGGCGTGTGCGGGGGGCGATGATGTGCAACGTATGGAATCAGGTCGCCCGGGCGCGCACCATGATTCTGAAGGACGAAATAGTCGACCGCAGCAGCCTTCAGGGCGCGATTATTTAACGGCAGGGAGCATTACCATGACGCTTGCAACGATGGATTGCGGTCCTCGCAACGAGTTTCTCCTGTCCGGGGACGAGCGGCAAAGCCTGCTCAAGGAAATTGAGGGATGGTCGATGCGGGAGCGGGAGATCATACGTGAGTTCCAATTCCCCGGTTTCTGCGAGGTCATGGGGTTCGCCAATGCCGTCGCCCGCCTTGCCGAGGTGCAGGGCCATCATCCCGATCTTTCTCTTTCGTACAAAAAAATAGACGTCCGGCTTACGACGCACAAGGCGGGCGGCCTGTCACGGAACGATTTTATCCTTGCGTCAAAGATCAACCGGGCCCTGGAAAAAATGGAACGCTCCGATATTCCATCCCCGTGCCCGGGCACGGCCCTGAAAAACATGACCCTGCTTGTCACCGGAGCATCCCGGCGGATCGGCCGGGAGATAGCGATGGCGCTGGCGGATGAGGGCGCGAGCGTGGTGGCGCACTACCGCGATTCCGTCAAGGAAGCCGAGGCGCTCTGCGCCGACCTGAAGGAGCGCGGCGTCGGGGCATGGCCGCTCCAGGCCGATTTTGAAGAGGGCTCGAATGCGGAAGCGATCATCGGCAGGGCGAAGGAGCTTGCCGGAAGGCTGGACGGGATAATCAACAGCGCGGCCTCGTTCTCCGCCCATACAATCGGGAATCTTGACCTCAAGGGTTTCACGGACTCCATGATCGTCAATGCATGGGTTCCGCTCATCCTGAGCCGTGAATTTTTCCGGGTCGAGCGGAAGGGGACCGTCATCATGATTCTTGACAGCCGCATTGCCGGCTACGACTGGTCGCACGTCGGCTATATCATGAGCAAGCATGCGCTCGCGCTCCTCACCGGGATGATGGCGCTCGAATTCGCCCCCGACGCTCGCGTCAATGCGGTCGCGCCGGGGTGGATCCTGCCGCCTCCAGGCGAGAGTCCGGATTACCTCGAACGACACGCCGCAACGGTTCCGCTCAAGCGGCACGGCGATCCGCGGGATATCGCGAGTGCGGTCGTTTTTCTCCTGAAAAACCGTTACGTTACGGGGCAGGTGCTGTATGTCGACGGCGGAAGTCATCTCGAAGGAAGCCGTCGGTGGACCGCCTGATCATCCGGGACCTTACCGTGCGCTGCATCATCGGCCTGAACGACGAGGAGCGCCGCGAGAGGCAGGATGTGCTGATCAACGTTTCCCTCCATGCCGATCTCCGTAGAGCCGGAAAGAGCGATCGGGTCGAGGATTCGATAGACTACCGCGCCCTGAAAAAAAAGATCCTTGCGCTCGTCGAAAATTCGAAATTTTATCTCATCGAAGCGCTGGCTGAAGCCGTCGCGGATCTCTGCCTCGGCGAAGCGCCGGTCATGCGGGTCCAGGTCGCGGTTGAAAAGCCGTCGGCGCTCCGTTTCGCCCGCAGCGTGGGGGTCGAAATCATGCGGGAGCGGACCGGGGAATAATGCTGGCGATTATTAGCATCGGATCAAATATACGCCCCTCCGAGAATATCAGGAAATCGATCGTACTTCTTTCAAAACACGTCCGGCTCCTGAAGGTATCGAACGTCTACAGGAGCCCGGCCGAGAACCGGCCGGAGCAGCCCCCGTATTACAATTGCGCGGTGATGGTCGAGACCGACCTTTCGGCGGAACGTCTACGGAACGAAGTCCTTGCCCGGATCGAGGCGGACCTCGGCAGGGTCCGGACCGCCGACAAGTTCGCCGCCCGCACCATCGACCTGGACCTCCCGGTATGCCGGAGTACGGCAGTGGGCGCTCCCGATGGCGCGATGGTTGCCCCCGATGTTCTGAGCCATCCGCATGTGGCTATTCCTCTCGCGGAGATCGACCCGGAATTAAGGATCGGCGACGGAGGCATGTCACTTGGTCAAGCGGTCGCGGGAGTGCCGCGGGATACCATCGAAATGCTTTCCAGGTATTCGAAAGTGTTGATTCGTACCGTTGGGAAAAGTAATTTATGACGATTGAGAGGATGCATTAACGGGCATCTGTACACGATAAATCCATTATATCATGTTCAAGACAAGCTGCTCCTAACAGAATTCTTATACTATCCTTACATTCAACATATATACTTTAACACTTAATAACAGTAATAGCGGGAGGCCATTTCCGCCCCTAAACCCCACCCCCGAAAGCTTCCCAATGGCTGCTCCGACACCCCAGCGTCTCGTCGCGATCATCGATATCGGTACCACTTCCATGCGCATGACCATCGCGCAGATCGAAGCGGGCGGTGCCATTCGTCCGTTCGAGTACCTTCAGCAGGCGCTCAGCCTCGGCAAGGATACATTTACAAAGGGGTTTATCGAGAAGGTCTCGATCGAGGAGTGCGTCTCCGGCCTGCAGAAATTCCGCCGGGTGCTCGAAGAGTTAGGCATCGTTCAGGATGAGGCTATATGGGCGGTCGCCACCACCGCGGTGCGGGAGGCGACCAATCGCGAGGCGTTCATCGACCGGGTGTACATCGCGACCGGGTTCAAGGTGGAGGTACTTGACGACCGCGATGTGGTCAGGCTTACCTACCGGAGTGCGCACACGATCCTTGGCGGCGATCCCGCGGTGATGCGCGGGCAGGTGCTCTTGTGCGACATGGGCGGCGGAAGCACCGAGCTTCTGGTTCTCCAGAAGGGCGGCATTGTCCTTGCGCAATCGTTCCGCCTCGGGTCGCTGCGCCTCCGGGAGATGCTCGAAAAGTTCAATGCGCCGACCAGGGGCCAGCGAACGCTCATGGAGAGCGAAATCAAACGGACCGTCCACCAGGCGTTGCACGGCATTCCGAAGGGTGCTCCCCGCTACCTGATCGCGCTCGGCGGCGATATCCGGTTTGCCGCAACCCGTATACTGCCGAAATTCGACGAGCTCAAGCCCTCCCGAATGCCGCTCTCGCTGCTCGAAAAATTCTCCGAAGAGGCGCTCTCCCTCTCGGTGAACGATTGCGTCAGGCGCTACCGCCTGTCATATCCGGAAGCCGAGACCCTTGCCCCGAACCTGCTCTTCTTCGTCCGATTCTGCCGGGAGCTCGGGATCAAAAGCCTCATTGTCTCGGGTATTTCCATGCAGCACGGCGCGCTCCTCGAGATGTCGAAAAGCGAGCCTTCCGACGATGACTTCCGGTACCAGATTCACTCCTCGGCGTGGGAGATCGCCAGGAAGTTTCGCGCCGACGAGGCGCACGCGAAATACGTGGAGAGGCTCTGCGGGCTCCTGTACTCGCGGCTCGCGGACGAACACCGCCTGTCGCCGTGGTACGGCGTGCTGCTTTCGGTCGCGGCGATCCTGCACGATATCGGTATGTACGTGTCGGCCCGCAGCCACCATAAGCATTCGATGTACCTCATCCAGAACAGCGACCTCTTCGGTCTCAGCCGCTCTGATGTCATGCTCGTGGCGCTTGTCGCCCGGTACCACCGGCGCGCCACGCCCAAGGCGGTGCATCCGGAGTACGCCGCGTTGCCGCGGGAGGAGCGTCTCGCCGTCGCGAAACTTGCGGCGATTCTTCGCGTCGCCGATGCACTTGATAGATCGCATAGCCAGCGCATCAGCCCGTTGGATTGCCGCAGGGGAAAGGGTCGGTTTGTCATCGTCGTGAAAAACGTGGAGGATCTCACCATCGAGCAGCTCGGCATTGCGAGCAAAGGGGACATGTTTGAAGAGGTGTACGGGAGGAACGTCGTTCTTGAAAAAAAAGATACCTCGAACAATTGATCGACATCGCCCGGACGCCGACGCCTCAGCGCACTTTATCAATCGCGAACTGAGCTGGCTCGAATTCAACGACCGCGTACTGCAATGCGCGCAGGATGCGACGCTTCCCCTCCTCGAACGGCTCAAGTTCTTGGCCATTACCGGATCGAATCTCGATGAGTTTTTCATGGTTCGTGTCGGCGGCCTGCAGGCTCTGTGTCGTGAAGGGGTCACCAAATACGACCCCTCCGGGCTGACGCCGGCTGAACAGCTTGCCGCCATAGAGCGCCGGGCCGGTCGCATGGCGATCGACCAGTACCGCTGTCTCGGCGAACTCCTGCGCCAGCTCTCGGACCAGGGCATCCGGCGTCTTTCGGGCAAGGAACTCTCCGATGATCAGGCCCTCTACGCTGAGCGTGTTTTCATGAGCGACATCGTGACCGTGCTGTCGCCCATGGCGATCGGCGACGGCGATGCACAGCCGCTCCTCATCAACAGGATGCCCTACCTGGCCGTGCTTCTCCGGGGAGATGCGGCATTGTCCGGCACGCAGAAAACGACCGGGGAAAAAAAGTCCCATCGCCTGGCGGTGATTCCAATAGGGAAAGCAATCGGCCGATTTCTCACTCTGCCGTCGGGCGGGGGTTACTCGTTCATGCTCCTCGATGATCTCGCCGCTTTTTTCATTGACCGGTTCTTTCCGGGCGAGACCGTTCTGGCGTGCGCACCCTTCCGCATCATCCGCAATGCCGACCTTGCGGTGCATGAGGACGGCGCATCCGACCTGCTTGCCGAAATGGAGGCGGTGATCGGCGCCCGCAAGCGGAGCGACTGCGTGCGGCTGGAGATCGACGCCGGCGCGCCCAGAGATCGTGCTTGATGCACTGCTGCCGATCCTCGGGCCTCCGGTGTACGTGATCTATCGCCTCGCCGGTCCGCTTGACCTTTCCGCCTTCATGCGTCTCGCGGAAACCGCCAATTTCGAGCGGCTCAAATACAAACCGTGGACACCGAGGGTCATGCCGCCGCTCGATACTGATCAGTCAATTTTCGAGGTGCTCCGGACGCGGGATATCCTCCTGTATCATCCCTATGACGGATTCGACCCTGTGGTGCGGTTCATTCGCGAAGCGTCCCGTGACGACCGCGTTGCGGCCATCAAGCAGATCCTCTACCGGACTAGCAGGAAGAGCTCCATCGTGGAGGCCCTTGCCGAGGCGGCGCGCGCCGGTAAATACGTGAGTGTCATCGTCGAGCTCAAAGCGCGGTTCGATGAGGAGCGCAATATCGAATGGGCTCAGGAACTTGAGGATGCCGGCGTACAGGTGATTTACGGGATAAAAAACCTTAAAACCCACGCCAAGGTCTGTCTCGTGTTCCGGCGCGAGGATCGCGGCCTGGTCCGCTATGCGCATTTCGGTACCGGCAACTACAATGAAATCACCGCCCGACTATATAGCGACGCGTCGTATCTTACCGCCAGGGAGGAGCTCTGCGCCGATGCTTCGGCATTTTTCAACTCGATAAGCGGCAATTCGCAGCCTCTCCCGTACCGTCTGATCGAGGCCGCGCCGCTTGGCCTTCGCGAACGCATCATCTCGTGTATCGAGGCCGAAACCGAGCGAAAGCGACAGGGGCAGCCGGCCCTGATCCGGGCGAAAATGAACTCACTTACCGATCCCGTCATCATCGGGGCGCTCTACCGGGCTTCGCAGGCGGGGGTCAAAATACGGTTGAACGTGCGCGGCATCTGCTGCCTCAAGCCGGGGGTCAAGGGCCTGAGCGAAACGATCGAGGTGTACAGCATCGTGGGACGTTACCTTGAACACGCCAGGATTCTGCACGTCCTGAACGGCGGCAAGGAGAAGGTGTTTATCTGCACGGCAGACTGGATGCAGCGTAATCTCGACAAGAGGGTCGAACTGATGGTGCCGGTGGACGATCCGGAGTGCCGAAACCGGCTACTGCACATCCTGGATATCTGTTTCAAATGCACGGATGGCGCATGGGTGCTGGAAACGAACGGCGTCTGGCGGCGCAAACCGACCGGGGGAGCGAAAGACTCTCGTGACTGCCAGACCGCTTTGTATGAGGAGAACCGCGAAGCGGCGGAACGCACAAAACGGCGGAAGCCCACGCTCTTCGAGACCCACAAGCCCGGAAAGAAGAAAAAAACTGTAAAAGGATCGCTGCTGCCCTGATCGCCATACCGGGATTCCATCGACAAGTGAGATTTGAAGTGCAGGAAGCGCCATCTTATGCCCCGAAAACCCGCCATCGCCGAACTTTGCAAAAAATACCGGAACGAAGACGCTCATTCCCGCCATGTGGCGGACATGGCGCTTGCGCTGTGGGACGCCGCCCACAGCGAGCTTGGCTTCCCGGAGATGCTCCGGCCGCTCTGTAACGCGGCCGCTCTCCTCCACGATATCGGGTATGACCGTAACCCCGATGATCACCAGGCCGAGAGCGCGCGCCTGATTCTCCGCCACGGCGCGGCAACCCTGACCGACAAGCAGGCGAAAATCGTTGCCGGAGCGGTGCTGCTGCACAAACGGGATTTCGAAGCCTCGTGTGCCGATCCCCTTTTCGAAGATCCTGAAACAGCCGTCTCCGCGAAGGTGATCGGCGCGATTCTTCGTATCGCGGACGGACTCGACTGCTGCCATTGCCAGAATGCGAAAATTCACGCGGTTCACGCCGCGCCGGACCGTCTGGTCTGCGTTGTGTCGAGCCCAGGCTACGGCGGTAACCTGACAAAGGCGGCAGCCAATGCCGATTTGTGGCGCCGCGTCACGGGTGCGGATTTCACGATCGAGGAATACGCCATGGCCGGCGGGAGTGCTCGATTTGCCGGGATTCTTGTGCCGTCGGACGCCATGGTCGATGTGGTGCGTAAACTTCTGCTCCTTCACTACCGCCTATTTGCCTCGCAGCGCGAGGGAATCCTCGAAGGCCACAGTGTCGAGCCCCTCCATGAAGCACGCCTTGCCATCCGGCGCTATCGGGCGGTACTGAAGACCTTCTCACCGTTCGTAAAAGGAAGAACGCCGCGCACCCTCGATACCGGTCTCGCAGCCCTCTGCCGGAAGTTGAGCCCATTCCGCGATGAGGATGTCTGGCGGTCGTTTCTTACCATGCAAAGGCAGTCGCCCGCGTTTCAAAAGGACCCTTCCTTCGGCCGCTTTTGCGCTTCGCAGTTGCAACCGCGTGACGCAGGAGGCGGGACGCTCGCCTCCATCCTGAGCGACGATGCGTACCTCACGCTCATGCGGGAGATGGCCCGTTTTCCGAGAACCCGGCTCGCTCCCCTGATGGCCTCGCTGCCCTCGCCCCTTCCCTTTGCGGCAAGGAGACTTGCCGCCGACTACTGGAATATCGCCGCGCTGCCCGAGGTCACGAAAGAGAGCAGTCCTGAAAAGATCCATGCGCTTCGCAAACGCTGCCGCGCAGCGCGTTACCGTGCGGAATTTTTCCAGCCGCTTCTCGGTGAACCGGCCGGTTTTTTCGTCGCGCTCTTTAAGGAACTTTCCGACGCACTCGGCGAGCTCCATGATGCCGATGTCGCGGTGGCAAGGCTGGAGCACGATCCATCGAAGGCAGCGCAGCGGCTCGTGCCGGTGCTCGATGCGGTAAAGAAACGGCAGCGCGCCATTTTCAGACGCTCCTTTGAAACGCTTTTTTCGGCCGTGGCTCCCGAGGTCCTGCAAACGCTCTGGAGCACCGGTACCGACGCAATCCCGATCCTCTGCCTGGCGCGTCACGCAACCGCCGCAAACGCCGAACGGGATCACCCTCGTCCGCTCACCAATAAGGGAATCAATGAAGCGAAAATCCTCGGAAAGGCGCTTGCTATTATGCACTGCCGTCCTGTCGTTGTTGCAACGAGCCCGCTCGTCCGCGCCCTCTTCACGGCAGAACTTCTCGGGAATGAGCTTTCTTTCGGCAAAAAAACCGTCGAAACCGAAGTGCTGCTGCCGGGAGCAGTCCCCGAAGATACCCTTTCCGTTCTTTCCAAATCCTGCACGGGAACGACACTCTGCGTTGGTCATCTGCCGCACCTCGACAAACTGGTACGATTCCTTCTCCTCGACGGCATTGCGAAGAAGATTTCCCTGGCAAAGGCCTCGGTCTGCTGCATTGCGTTTCCCGAAGGTAAAATCGAGAAAGGCGGAGGCGAGATGGTCTGGTATTTTCCTCAGAAGAAGCTGCAACGGTTGATCGATCGATTTCACGCGGGGTGCGAGAAGTGAATAAGCTCGTTTATTCGTTCGTGTTTTCAGGCGATTTGCAATTCTTTTAGTCGGGTTTTTCGCCCTTCGGCCTGAAGAGAGTGAGGGGGAAATAGCTATGGATTTGTGTTCTTCTTATTGTTCCGGCTGAAGTCGTCGCCCGAAATTATTAACCGAGGCCGCAGCAAAAACTAAATTTTCAGGAAACTAGGCCGAAGAGCCCGGTGAGGTCCGCCACTCTGTTCATTGGAGAAAGAATCATGGCGCAACGCAAAATCACGCTCGACGACCGGCTTCTCGCCGATATCGTGAAACCCAACGAAATCGAGGCATACGCCCCGGCGCTCGCGGCGGCGGAGCAGATGCTCGTTCACCGGAGCGGGCCGGGGAACGACTATCTCGGATGGCTCGACCTTGCGCAGAGGACCCCGGAGTCGCTTATCGCCTCTATCAATGAAAAGGCGCAGGAACTGCGCGGCAAGGCCGAAGTCCTCATCTGCATCGGCATCGGCGGCTCCTACCTCGGCGCGCGGGCGGCCATCGACTTTCTCTCCCCGTCCTTCGACGATCTGCGTACCCCGCGCGTGCTCTTTGCGGGGCACGCCGTCAATTCCGACTATCTCGCCGACCTTCTTACCCTTGTCAATGACAAAGAGGTGGCTGTCAACGTGATCTCCAAGAGCGGCACCACGACCGAGCCGGGCGTGACCTTCCGCGTGGTCCGGCAGTGGATGGAGAAGCGCTACGGCCGCACCGAGGCGGCGAGGCGCATCGTGGCCACGACCGATGCGACATCCGGCGCGCTCCGCACGCTCGCCGGCGAGGAGGGGTACGCGCGTTTCGAAATTCCCGGCGACGTGGGCGGACGGTTCTCAGTGCTCACCCCGGTCGGCCTCGTACCGATCGCCGTGGCCGGGATCGATATCAAAAAGTTGCTCGCAGCCGCGGCGCAGGCTGGCGATTTCTGCGCCGGCGGCGACCCGGCAATCACCATGGCGGGCCGCTACGCGGTGCTCCGTAACATTCTCTTCCGACGCGGTTACGGCATCGAGGTCATGGCCTCGTTCCAGCCGCAGCTTCACTTTGTGGGAGAGTGGTGGAAACAGCTCGCCGGGGAGAGCGAGGGGAAGAATAACACCGGCATTTTCCCCGCCTCGCTCGACTATACCACCGACCTGCACTCCATGGGTCAGTGGATGCAGGAGGGAGTACGGACGGTTTTCGAGACGTTTCTCCTTATCAGGAATACCCGAGCCACGCTGACCGTTCCGCAATTCACCGACGACAGCGACGAGCTGAACTACCTTGCCGGAAAGAGTTTCGAGGAGATCAACCACCAGGCCTATGCGGGCACGCTCTTCGCTCACCTCGACGGCGGGGTGCCGGTTTCGACCATCGTGTGTGACGACCGCTCCGAGGAGACGCTCGGCCAGCTCTTCTACTTCTTCGAAAAGGCGATCGGGCTCTCCGGCTATCTCCTGCGGGTCAATCCCTTCGACCAGCCCGGCGTGGAGGCATACAAGAAGAACATGTTCGCGCTCCTGGGTAAAAAGGGGTTCGAGGAACGGCGGGAGGCGCTTGCAAAGAGGATGAGCGGAGCCGGGATGGCCTGATCCGCCCTCGTGGGCGAATTGCCGCGGGCTGGCCCCCGCCGCGCCCTTTTACTGAGAGGCAACCATGAAATCCTTCCGTAAAGAGTTGACCTTCTCCACCCCGCACCGGCGCGACTATCTGAACATTACGCCGCAGATCGAGGAGGCCCTTCGTGAAAGCGGAATCATCGAAGGCCTCTGCCTCGTCAATGCCATGCACATCACGGCGAGCGTGTACATCAACGACGACGAGCCGGGACTCAAAAAGGATTACGACGAGTGGCTCGAACGGCTTGCGCCGCACGAACCGGTCGGTCGCTACCGTCACAACACCGGCGAGGACAACGGCGACGCGCATCTCAAACGGCAGGTCATGGGCCGCGAGGTGGTGGTGGCCGTCACCGGAGGCCGGCTCGACTTCGGTCCCTGGGAGCAGATCTTCTACGGCGAATTCGACGGCCGGCGGCCCAAACGGGTACTCATAAAAATCATCGGAGAATGACAAATGACCGCACTGCCCACCATCGGCGTCATCGGATCGGGACGCGCCGTTTCCCCGGAACAATCGGCGCTCGCCCATGAGATCGGCGCTCATATCGCGCAGCGCAAGGTGGTCCTCGTCTGCGGCGGCCTCGGCGGCGTCATGGAGGCGGCGGCCCGAGGGGCGCACGAAAACGGCGGTCTCGTGGTCGGGATCCTGCCCACGGCCGTCAAGGAGGATGCCAACCGTTTTATCGACATCGTGATCCCGAGCGGCCTCGGCGAGTCGCGCAACGCCCTGGTCGTGCACGCCTCCGACGTGCTCATCGCCTTTCCCGGTGAGTTCGGCACGCTGAGCGAGACGGCAATGGCGCTTGACCTTGGCAAGAGCGTCATCTGCCTGCCGGGAGCCTGGGAACTGAAGAAGGCGGGAAAAATGGAGGGCGCACGGATGATCGAGGCGTTTGACGCCCGTCAGGCGGTGGGGATGGCGCTGGGGGAGCTTGCTAAAAGAAGCTAATTCGGCGGGGGAAACATGGTTGACTCCGGTCCTGAAGCGGTCGCCCAAGGACTCCCGCGATCTTCTGGACGAATGCGATGTCCAGACCTTCCGGGCGGGCGGCAAGGGCGGGCAGTATCAGAACAAGACCGAGAGCGCGGTGCGGCTCGTGCACCGGCCGACCGGCATCACGGTGATAAGCCGCGACGAGCGCAGCCAGTATCTCAACAAGGCAATCTGCCTCGGGCGCCTCGAAGAGAAACTCCGGAAGTTGCGGGAAAAGCCGAAGCCGCGCTTCGCGACAAAAGTTCCACGCATTGAAAAGGCAAGGAGGAAATTGATAAAGAAAAAGATCGGGGTGAAGAAGAGTTTGAGAAAAAGACCGGAGATTGAGGAGTAGGGTTTAAAGGGATTATTTTTGTTATTATTTTGCAATATTCACGATGAAAATCGTTTTCCACTTCTTCCCCGTCACATAAAATTTCCCGGTCTCATCATTATAGGCAATTCCGTTCAGTACGAAGTCCGATGATTGCGGATTCTCGCGCTTTACAAGTTCCATGCAATCGATGATTCGCAGAACGCGTCCATTTCCCGGATTTATTTCGAGAATCGAGTCTGAGTACCAGACATTGGCATAGAGCTTTCCTTTCACCATTTCAAGCTCGTTCAGATTCCTTCACCGGCATGCCCGCACACGTGACCGGAATCTTCCGTTCGAGCGTAAAGCTCGGGTTTCGAACGTAGATCGTATCCGACCCGTCGCTCATGTAAAAAAACTTCCTGTCGCTGGTCAGCCCCCAGCCCTGCCCGCTGTAGATGTGGGCCGGACCCGGAGAGAGGTCGGCAAGCGACCAGGAGAAGGCGGTCTCTTCGCGCCAGGTGATCTGGATAACCGCGTTGCCCATTTTTGCGCACCCCTCGGCAAAAATGCGCGGGTCCAGCGGTACCGCCTTGATGAGGGCGCCGTTCCTGGCGTCGAGGATGCAGATTCGCGAGGCGCCGTAGAGGCCGTCGCTCTCATAGAGTCTGCCGTGATCGAAAAAGATCCCCTGCGTGAAAGCGGTCGAGTCGTGCGGGATGGTCCCGACGATGAGCGGTCTTATCGTCGGCGGGGCGGAGGCGCCGTTGCAGAAAACAGCGGCCCCGACCACGGCGGGAATAATAAGACGCGGAATAAGTCGTCCGGCTGGAAGCATGGGTTGTGATAAAATAAATTGAAACCTGACCGGAGAGTGCTGATTCGCCGTAAATTTGGCTTAACGACCGGGAAGTCTGCCCGCGCGCGGGTTCAAATTTTTGAATCAAGGCCGCTGAATCTTGACGATATTCCCCTCCATGTCGTATTTTGGCTTTCAGTGGCAGCGTAGCTCAGTTGGTTAGAGCAATGGAATCATAATCCATCTGTCCGGGGTTCGAGTCCCTGCGCTGCTACCA
>CAWJXL010000030.1:0-35611 GCA_963846695.1 uncultured Fibrobacterota bacterium
GCCCATTTCCTTTGTCAGCGACCACGTGGAAACGCTCTACGAAGTTGGTATCGAAGCGCGCGAGTTTGCCGAAAGTTTAGGTGTCCGGCACTTTCATGTCATGAGGGGATTGAACGACTCTCCAACCTTCATTCGCGCCTTGCGCGATCTGGTGCTTCAAGCTTTGGGAGAAGGAGCTTCCGCCTGAGTCCTGAGCATGCCCCGCGTTTTCGCTTGCCAGGGCTGATCGAAACCTTGAGAGTCCTCGAAAGGGATTCATTGAATTGCTCGTCAACTGCCGGAAAACGGTCCGGTAACGGCCGAGCGCAACCCGGCCGAGACTGAAAGCGTGGAATAAGATCAGATGCCGTCTTCGGGGAACCTGACCGCGCTCGACATAGCGAGAGCACTTCTCTTGATTCAGGTCGGCTCATTTTTTTGTGATTTATCGTTTTCAATCCGTTGACAGGCATTTCGTGTTCTTTTATAGTTATACTTTAGGGCTGGATCTAAAAACAAGCGTTTTATTATTGACTCGAATTGAGTCCAGGAGCTTCGCGCATGGCGAATACCGATGTTAAGCCTCCCGCAGTCCCAGCGAAGGTTGCGAGGGAGCAAGTGTTGCCGCAACTCCGTCCAAGCCGAGTCGCTGGCGGTTATTCCCGGCATCGATGGACAGAAAATGTCCAAATCGTATGGAAACACGATAGAAATCTTCGGTGAGGAAAAAAACATTCGAAAAAGGATCATGAGCATCGTTACCGATCCAACACCGGTTGAAGCGCCAAAGAATCCGGATAAAAGCATCATCGTCACTCTCTACCAATTATTCGCCGACCCGGCGCAGGCGGCACTCATGGCTGAAAGGTTTCGTGCCGGCGGCTATGGCTATGGCGATGCGAAGAAGGAGCTCTTTGCGGTTCTGTGGGAGTACTTCAAACCATTCAGGGAGAAAAGGGAAGAACTTGCGAAAGACCCCGGCTGCGTTTCCCGCATCAGGGCTCAAGGGGCCGCTAAGGCGCGTGTGATAGCCATGGAGACTCTTGAAAAAGTACGGGAGGCTGGTAGGGGTTAAATGATACTATGGTAATGATCAGAATAGTGACGCAAAACCCGCCCGCCCAGGGGCGTCGAGGCTGCATCGCCGTCGGCATGTAGATCGGCGGCCGTTACCTGCAAAAGCTATTTTTCCCTGTCCATGGCATCTTCGCGCTGCGCCTTTATTACCGGCATCAACGGTTTCGTCGGCACCTGCCTTGCAAAGCATCTCGCCTCGCAGGGATGGGCGGTAGCGGGTATCGACCGGCAGGAGTCAACTACCTGCCGCGAGTGCGACTATTTTCAAGCGGATATCCTTGCCGGCGCGGAACTATCCTCGATTCTTGGAACCTGCCGGCCCCGGCATGTTTTTCATCTTGCGGCAGTCAGCATGCCGTCGGCGGTCGACCAATCGCCGCAGCATGCCCTGTCGGTCAACATCATGGGAACGGTTTCGGTGCTTGACGCCGTTCGAAACGCCAGTCCGTCGGCGCGGCTCCTGCTTATCGGTTCATCAAAGCAATACGGCGAAGTCGCGGAAGCGGGCCCGATTGCCGAGGAGCAGCCCTGTCGGCCGGTCGACCTTTACGGCATCTCAAAGCATGCCGGGGAGATGATCGGTCTGCGATACGCCGAACAGTTCGGAATGGATATCCGTTTCACGCGATCATTCAACCATTCGGGACCGGGACAGTCGCCCGCGTTCGTATGTTCGGACTGGGCGCGCCAGACCGCTGCGATCGAACTGGGAATGGCGGAGCCCCTTATCCGGGTCGGCGACCTGGCGCCGGTCATCGATTTTTGCGATGTTGCCGATGTGGTGCGAGCCTATGCCTTGATCCTCGATTCGGGAAGACCGGGGACGGTATATAATGTCTGCAGCGGGAGGGCGATCTTCCTTCGCGAATTGCTCTCTCTTGTCATGGCAAAATCTTCCAGGGCGATCTCGGTGGTCGAGGATCCTTCCCGGGTCCGCGCGCATACGCGTACAGCAGCCATGGTGGGCGACCATACAAGAATTTCGCTCGATACCGGTTGGGAACCGGTGGTGCCGATTGAAAAAACCGTCGACGATCTTTATCGCCATTGGATCGGCGTTCTCTCGCAATCCACGAAGTGAGGGTCGCGAGGCGGAGAGTATTTTTTGACATTTAACGATATGGCACCATCATTTCCAGAACAGGATCTATCCATCCGCAGTGCGGGCAATTCCTCGCCGCTGCGTTCAGTACCATATAATTAAGGAGCATTCGAATGGCACCCACTATTGACCTTTGGTCCAATCCGCCCTGCCAGGTCGCCGATAGTAACCTGTCATCCTGGGGACGCAACGAGATCGAGATCGCGGAGCAGGAGATGCCGGGGCTCATGGCTATCCGGGCGAACTACGCGCGGCGGAAACCCCTCGATGGCGTGCGCATCTCCGGATCGCTTCACATGACGATCCAGACCGCGGTACTTATCGAAACCCTCCGCGCGCTCGGGGCAAACGTCCGATGGGCTTCGTGCAATATTTTCTCGACGCAGGACCACGCGGCGGCGGCGATGGCGGCTTCGGGCGTCCCGGTATTCGCCTGGAAAGGGGAAACGCTCGAGGAGTACTGGCTCTGCACCTTCCATGCGCTCATGCACCCCGGCTTCAAGGGTCCGCAGCTCATCGTCGATGACGGCGGCGATGCGACGCTCCTGATTCACAAGGGGTACGAAATGGAAAACGGCGACGGATGGGTACGCACTCCCTCGACGAGCCATGAGGAGCAGGTCATCAAAGATCTTCTTGTCATGGTTCATGAAAAAAAACCGTCCCTTTTCCATGAGGTCGCGGCGGAATGGAAAGGAGTCTCCGAGGAAACCACCACCGGGGTGCACCGGCTCTATCAGATGGAGGCCGCCGGAAGCCTCCTCGTTCCCGCGATCAATGTGAACGATTCGGTCACCAAATCAAAGTTCGATAATATCTACGGATGCCGGCACTCCCTGGTGGACGGCCTCATGCGCGCCATGGATGTCATGCTCGCCGGCAAGGTGGCGCTCGTGTGCGGCTACGGCGATGTGGGCAAGGGATCGGCGGAATCGCTCGCCTCGCAGAAGGCGCGGGTCATGGTGACGGAGATCGATCCGATCTGCGCACTGCAGGCGTGCATGGCCGGTTATCAGGTGACCACCGTCGAAGAGGCGCTGCCGCTCGCCGACATCATCGTCACGGCAACGGGCAACTGCGACGTGATCACCATCGAACACCTGGCCGCCATGAAGGATCAGGCGGTCGTCTGCAATATCGGTCATTTCGATAACGAGATCCAGGTTGATAAACTGAATAATTACCCGGGAATCAGGCGCACAACCATAAAACCCCGGGTCGATAAATACACCTTCCCGCACGGCCGCTCGATCTACCTTCTCGCCGAAGGCCGCCTGGTGAACCTCGGCTGCGCGACGGGCCATCCGTCGTTCGTGATGTCGAACTCATTTACCAACCAGACGCTCGCCCAGATCGACCTCTGGAAGAACCGTGATGAATACCGGCCGGGCGTGCGTCGGCTTCCAAAACAGCTCGACGAGGAGGTGGCGCGCCTCCATCTTGGCAAGCTCGGGGCGAAGCTGACCGTCCTGACCGGCAAACAGGCGGGATATATCGGCGTGCCGGCGGAGGGGCCTTACAAGCCCGACTATTACCGTTATTAACCGGGAACCATGCCATGAACATCCTCGGTCTCGGCATCCGCCCGCCCCCGCAGGCGGAGGGCAATCCCGCGGTAACGCCGGAGTTGCTCGCAAGTTGCCTGGCGCGGTATTCGCGCTCCAACAAGGGCATCGACGCTATCCTTGCGTCAATCGACAAAGGCGATCCCGACCGGTCGGTGGACTCCATCTTCCGGTTTGTCGATTATGGCCACGCCTCAATCGCGGGCATGACCGGCGGCATTGCCATGGTGATCGACGGCTGCTCCATGTTTCTCGCCTACAAGCTCTTTGAGCTCGCGCAGCTCGCGGACGGCCAGGAGTCGAGCACCCGCTATATTAAACTTGACGCAAGCAGTCTTCCGGCCGCGTCCGAGATCGGCATTCCCGAGCCGTTTGCAGCGGAGTGGAAGGCTTGTCTCATGCTCGCCTTCGAGATCTACCACGAGTCCTATGCGGCGCTTTCCCGCGCCGCCGAGGAGACCCCGGCGATTGTCCGTATTCCGGGGGGCGCGGATGCAAAAGTCGCGGAACGTCTCAGGAAGAATTACGCGCTCGATCGCAGCCGCTACCTGATCCCGTTTGCGACCAGAACCAATGCGGCGATTGTCATGACCGCCCGGGCCTGGTCTGAAACCGTCAAGCGGCTGGATTCGCTTCCGCTCCCCGAGGCGCATGCATGCGCGCAGGGGCTCCGAAGGGAACTCACTAAATTCGTGCCGCGTCTCATCCGGCACAGCGATCCGGATGAGGCAAGCATTTTCCAGGCGAAGTATGCAATCGATTCGGCGGTCGGACGCATTCGAAGCGCCGGCGTGCCGATCGTGCACCTCGGGGACGAGGTCGTCATCGGCGTTGAAAACAGCGTTCCCTGGTTTTTCCCATCCCTCCAGGCAATCGGCGATGCCTTCGCGGGCAAATCCGACCGCTACAGCGCGGTCGGATCGGCGGTGCGGCGCGTCATGGTCCGTGCATCGTGGAATAATATGGCGATTGCGGAACTGCGCGACCTGAACCGGCACCGCACCGGTTTCCGGCAAAGCCCGCTCGTCCCGGTCGGTTTTTACCTGCCTCCCGGTGTCGCGCATGAAAAGCTTGGCGCGCTCCTTTCCGCCGAACGCTCCCTGGTTGCAAAGCTTGCCGCCTACGAAACCGGCGGCGGAGCTTATGTTTACGGACTTCTGCTCGGGACGCAGGTGGGATTCGAGCATTCGACGCATCTGGATAAGTTCATCTATGAGATCGAGCTGCGCACCGGGCTCGGGGCGCATTTCCGCTATGCCGAGCATCTGACCGCGGCATACCGGGAGCTGATAAAACAAATGCCTGAATTGGCGCCGTATATCAAAATCGGGACTGCGGAGCCTGAATAATAAAATATTCGGGCGTTCCGGCTTTGCCGTCGCATGCCTTCCGGCCGTCACCCTCCATCCTCGCTGACGCAAAAACAGAGAATTATTACCCTGGATTACCTATGTCAACACTTGGAGCGAGCGCGTTTAATTTCAAGGCGGGACTGCGGTAGACGACTTTACCGTTTTCCATTTTTACGGCTTGCCGGGGGGAATTCTCATTTCCCGCCCTCCACGATCTTTATCTCCTCCCCGGTCAGGCCGTACAGCTCGTACACAAGCTTGTCGATCTGCCGGTCGGTGGAATCGATCCGGCGGGCAAGAAGGGTCTTTTCCTGCTGGTCGCGTGCGGTAAGTGGATGCTAAGCGTAAGGCCCTAAAAATTTCTCGCCGTTGAAATGGATAAGATGGTCGGGGTCCGCTGCACACCATACCTCCGTTTCCCATGCGATAACGGGCAAAAATTTCGACATCAAGGCTCGGCCTGTAATTTCCCCTTCGACGATGGCGTCAATTATTTCCTGCGAAGGCAGTTCATCGCGCACTGTGGCGCCCCATTTCATCAAAATCTCAACTTTTGGATAGCGCAGCGCCCTGAGGTCGCCCGCGTTGACCTGCGTATGCCCGTTAAAGCGTCGCAGCCACCTATCCGCAAGGGTCGAGCCCAGAAACACGGCCAAACCCCTTGCAAGGTTCGGAGAAAGGCCGTTTTTTTTGGAATGAAACACATTCAGATGATTTTCGAAGCCTATTTTTGGCCCCGGGACCTTCGACGGGTCGAACACCGCCGGAACGATGCGACGCTTCTCCTCCTTGGATGAAAGACGCCGCACAATGACGTAGTGTCCGGTCGGCATGAGCCATTTGGCCGTTTCCCCATTGACCTGAATACCATTGGGCTTTTTGGCGTTTTCCCGGGGATGAGCGACAAACCCATTTTTGAAGTGGAGCGCCCAAATCAGCGGAGCGCACCCTTTTTCCACCTGTTTCCGTAAATGCTCCCGTAACCTGAAGTCCACCACGGGACCCGTGGTAACGTCTATGCCGATTTCGTCAAGCGTGCTCGTGTAGCGGCGCATCCCTTCGGCCATCATCTCGTCGTCCTTCTTCGGAACGAGATGGAATATTATTTCCTTATCGTTGGGCGCAACCACATCGGCAAATGCAACGGCCCGCCTGGACACATCGGCGAAGGTAGAATCACCGCTCGAAGAAATAATGATCTTACCCTGACGTTTTCCCTTTACGAGATGGAAAATGATGTTTTCCTGTAAAACTTCATCCCCCTTAAATGCATGGGTACGGGATTCGAAAAGATGGATTTGAACGAGCGCGGAATTATCAAGAAGGAACTTGCGAAACGGCCTGAAATAGGGACCATTACAAAAACTCCGGGGCGTGATGGCGACCAGTTCACCGCCATCATCCAAAGAAAGCAATGCGAGGGCCACGAAAGCGGAATAGAGGTTGCTCGTCTCGATACCAACTACACGGAGGGCCTGCCTGTATGCCGATTTTGAATTTATTTTCTTATAGGGCGGATTTAAAATGGCGTGCGTGATTCCATATAGCCTATCGTTTGAAAAAATGTTTGAGAATGCCCCGATAAAATCCCCTTTTTGAATGGCGTCAGCATAGTAGGCCCCCGATTTGCGCATTAAGGAGCCGCAGGCATCCAATGTATTTCTCAAGTGCACATGAAGGCGCGGGTCAAACTCCCAAGCTTCGCATTGAAGGGACGTGGCCCCTTCTCTGGCCGCCCGCTCGACGAAGGCGGCTGTCAGCGAACCTATGCCGGCGCCTGGATCAAGAAGTCGGATTTTTTTCTCCGCCAAGGGCTCGAACATCGAAGCCATGAAGCGGGCAATGACGGCGGGCGTCATAAACTGCCCAAGTTCTGATTTTATTCTTGCAGGCGTTGCCCCGGCTATCCTTTCGCGGCGTTCATCGATAGCATGCAGGGCTTCCATGATTTTGTTTACACTTTCGGAAATTCTTTACCAAGATTCGGGTCGGATTTATCCCCTGTATCTGAATATAAATCTTGAAATGAAGACCCAACCCCTGGCAGTGTTTATCGCCGCGTTGGTCCTGAAATCATTAACAAGTGCTGAGGGAGGCGGGAAAGGGCATTATTTATCCTAATGAAATCAGTACATAGGAAAATAAGAAATGGGAGGGCGAAGTCAAAGAGAGAACGCGGTACAGCAACATAGGATATGATACCTGGGTCAGAGACCCAGGCCACACAAATTCACAATGTCACACGACAAGGGCACCCGCGCGTTATTTAGTCCCTTTACTTTTCTCTATATATACCCCCGCAGGCAACCCTTTTAGGGTATTTACCTTGAGCTTTTGCCCGGTGATGGCATAAAGTTCGCCAAAATTATCAGCAGACGAAGTCCTGGAAGAATTGACCAGCCGAATAGTGACGGGACTTTTAAATGACGAACTCAATGCCGCGTTACCGGGAATGATGGTAGATGTTACGGCTCGTGTTATCACCATGCTCTTGGTTGAATCAAAAGTAAGCCATCCGCTGGTATCCGCATACAAAGGCTTGATATTCAGAAATGTGCTTCCACTGGGAGCGGTGTACGCCATATAATCCATGAATAGCGTATCAAGAAAATTGCTCCCATCCCAGAAAAACCCTCCAACTCCAACGGCGACAACGCCGCTTGTTGCCGAGGAGTTGTCACTACCATAAAGGAGTTTTTCAACGTTACCGGAAAGAAAACTCGCTCCGCTTTTAGTCGTATACGGGCCCGTGACGGCGGTGGCCCTCGCATATGAAATGTAATACGTGCTCTTCATGGCGGCACAACAGGTACCCTGTGAAATCGCATAATAATAATAGCTTTTCCAATGCGCCACAGCGGACGCTTCACCAGCTTGATTCGTAATATGTGTCGGAGCAGGCGGATTAGCAAGTAGTTGTCCATTTGCGGGATTGAGTTCCACTAATCGTACGCCTCCTTGAAAAGAACCGAATGCAAGATACCATTTTCCATTATCATCGGTGAAGGTACTCGGATCAATGACATTGACCATGGCTCCACCATTGGCTGCCTGAATGGAATCTATCACCATTCCCTGATCCGTCCATTTATAGTTTGGAGCGGTTGAATCAAGGGTCGGATTGGTAGTAAGGCCGATGGCGGAATTGAAATTCATCCAGGCCGAAATCGAATAATAGCAATAATAAACGCCATTCTTATAGGTAACATCGGGGGCCCACATTTCACCGCCATGGGCGCTCCACCAGGATTGAGACGTTGCAGGAGTATATCCGACGCCGGTCCAGTTTTTCCGATCTTTAGATGACAAACCGCCGCTACCGGTTCCAAAGACGTAGTACGTGCCGTTGCACTTGACGACCGTCGATGGATCCGCGATTCCAAGGATTCCGGTAAGATTATTGGGCCCGGCCAGGCTTCCCTGTGCCATTGCCGTTATCGCAATAAGAACAACGATTAAAACAACGGCGAAGATTATCGGCACATGGATGTTTTTATTATAGTGCATAATGCCTCTCTCATTATTAATGATATTCACACCTCTCAAATGTATCATAATCTACGCCATATACGGAACCATTGTCAAGATTAATTATTGTAATGAACGGATTCTTCATGCGATGACTATTTAGAGCTTATCCATAAATAAAAGTTGTTTGTCTGAAACATATCATCGCACAGGCGAGTTGAATAAGTCCTTCATAACTACGAGCTAATTTTTCAAAACGGACCAGCAATTTCCGATATCGATTAAGCCATGAATGACATCGCTCGACCACCCACCGGCGGGCTTTATACTTCGGATTTTTGCGTTTCATTTCGATTTCCTCACCCCGCTGTTTGATATGCGGAATGTAGCGTCGATTCAAGCATTCTTTCAACGCAGGTTCACCGCTGTATCCTTTATCAGCACACAAATGATGCGTTCGCCTTTGCTTCGTTTTCGGACGCTTTACCACAATGTTGTTCAACGTTTCAGGAAGTAATTTCATGTCGTGAGTCTGGGCTCCGCTGACGATGATCGACAGTGGGATTCCACGGCCGTCTACGAGAACGCTTCGCTTGGTTCCTTTTTTTTCCCCGATCTGTGGGATTTGGCCCCACCTCCTCAATTGCCAGTGGTGCCTTGTTCATTGAACCATCAATACTTTGCCATCTCCAGGCGATTCCTTCCATCTCATCGTACTCGGCAAGGCCTGCTTTCCAAAGTTTTTCAAATAATCCGGCAGCCTGCCATTCAAGAAAATATCGGTGGAGCGCACTTGCGCTGCCAAAACGCTCTTTGGGCGCAGCTTTCCATTGTATTCCCGTGCGCAATACGTATACAATGCCTTCAAGCACCTTTCTTGGAGGAATTGGCTTCCTTCCTCCTCCGGGGTCGCGTATATACTTCCGTTTCCGGTTCCTCTGTTTCTTGGGTATGTATGGCTCAACCTTTTCCCAAAATTCATCAGAAATATCCCATGAATACAGCCGTTTCGACGCGTTTTCATCCATGCACTAAATATGATAAATGCCAACCTCAATGTCAATATTATTTATGGATAAGCTCTTAATATAAATAACTGCATCAAGCAATGTATGCTCCCCAAAGGTCGGCTGAGTCAAGGTTGGCCCATTAAGGTTAGCTTCCTTACGGTGAGGGAAAACGGTTGTTTTTTCTTCCCTTCATTTATTCCAAATCAGTTCAAATTACAATTATCACGGTACGATTAGTGCCTCTCCTTCTCTACCCGATCTGCCCTAACGGCAGACAGGTGTAGCGGAATACGCGCGGCACGTTTCAAACGCCCATCAAACAAATGGCCCCATTAATGGTATAATCAACTGACGGCCTGATCGATTGAAACGTTTCAGGCGGGATAACCGAAGATCGCTTCGTCCTGGAATAGGAATGATCGTGCAATCGTATCGAAGTGCAACCCTTTTATTAATCCTCACTGCTGCCGCATTCCCCTGGGGGCGTGTCGGGCATGAAACAATTGCCTATATCGCTGAAAAGAACCTCAGCCCGGCGACGTTGGAAACGATCCAACCGCTGCTTGCCGGAGAAACGCTCGAAAACGTTTCAACCTGGGCTGATGAAATTAGACCACAGAAGCGTTATACGGCTCCGTGGCATTCCATTGACCTACCCGTAAGAGAAGACGTCACGGCTTTGAATTGGAATCAATTCATCCGTGGCGATGATAATATCGAGCGGCAAATTGAAAAAGATATTCATGAATTGAGAGATCAAAATACAAGTCTAAATGAAAAAAAGGAAGCTTTGAAATTCTTAATTCATTTCATGGGTGACGCAACAATGCCGCTTCATTGTGCGGATGATAACGATAAAGGCGGGAACGAAAAACAGGTGCGGTTTTTCAGTCCGGATTCCCGGAGCAATAGAGGTCATCGAACGAACCTTCATTCCTTATGGGATAACCTGATTGAGGTAAAGGCGGCTGAAAATTCCGAGGAGCTGGGTGAGAGGCTGAATTGGGAGATAACGCCGGCGGAAAAAAAAGAATGGATGAAAGGAACGCCCGAATCCTGGGTACTGGAAAGTTACGGGATCGCAAAGAAGGTGATTTACAAAGACCTGTCCGCTGGAAATTCATTTATTAAACTGCCGATGAATTATTATGCTGAAATGAGGCCGATTGCGGAAAAACAGATAGAGAAGGCGGGCATAAGGCTGGCGATGATACTAAATGAAATCTTCAAGGATAGAACAATCGTAATGATAAAATGAATGATAGACCTGCGACATCCGCCAAAAAAAGAGAGGGGTGATCAACCGCTCCATGCCCCCCCCTATATCGCCTCCAATTCCGGATACTCCACCTCTTCCTGCACCGCCGGTACGTTCGCATTTTCCGTTCTCGAGGTAATGAGTCTGCTCACGGTATAGGCCTTCATGAGGGTTTCGTCGAAGGGCGAACACAGGGCGAGAATCTCTTCTTTCGTCAAACTCTCATCAAGCCAGCGTTTTTCCTGCGCTGCCGGCAGCAGTACCGGCATGCGCTTCTTTTCGTTGTGGATCTTCGCCATCAGGGGATTTGCAGTGACGGTGAGAATGGAGAAGGTGGACAGAATTTCCCCGGTTTGCTTGTCCGTCCACGAATCCCACAGACCGGCCATTGAAAAAACGTCCGCGTTGGTGAGGGTAATGAAATAGGGATACTTCTTTGACTTGAAGGAATGCCATTCGAAGAAGCCGGTTGACGGCACGAGGCAGCGCCGGGATTGCATGCCGTCTTTAAATGACGGTTTTTCGAAGGCGGTCTCCGATTTCGCATTGATCGTCCCGGCCCGTATCCGCTCCGCATCCTCCCGCGTCCGCGCCCACGAGGGTATGAGGCCCCAATGAAACTGCTGCAAGAGCGCCGGTTCCCTGCTCGTGACGACCGGCCACGCTAAAAAATCGAAGGCCGAGCCGTGATAAATCGGTTTATATGTTTCCTTGTTTACCAACGTGGCGTTATACCGGTTCTGCAGGGAAACAACGTCGATGCTGAGAGCATTTCGGCAGCACATGGCAGCCTCAACAGTTAAAAAACGGCTTTTAAGCGAACCTGCCACCAGAACGATTTCGTCTGTTGCAGGAAATCTCCCGCTTCCGTCTGGTTATACTGGGTCCCGTTGGTATTCGGCTCCGCATAATCACGGCCGATCAACCCCACCAAAGAGAGATTATCGGTAAGTGATTTTGTCGCATAGAGGGACCATTTCCATTGGGGAATATAATCCTCACCGGAACCCGGTGCAGGCGCAAAAGGTATGGGAAGTGCTTGCTGAGGATCCGCAACCACTCTGAGATCGTTCGGATATTTTGCCGGATAATATTGAAATTCCAGGGAAACGAGATCGAGCCGCAAATTGATATTGTACTTTTCCTCAAGCCAGCACGAACCCGCGGCAAGAATGGTCGGCAGCACCCCATAGGTGAGAAACGGATATCCATGTTCAAGGACGGAAGCGAGGATTCCGGGCACGGCATAGGTCAGAATCGGATGGGTGGGCAGATCCATTCCGAACATGATCGGAACTCTTGTTTTCAGATCATTGTAAAAGTCAAAAAAATACCGTGTATCCCTGACCGTCGTCCCCGCGATATTCTTCTGACCGGGCTGTAACGTATCTATTTTTACCGGATCTCCCTGCGCGTCAAAGAGTGTATCGTATCGGGTAGCGGTGGAAAGAGTATCTCCACTCCATTTATCATAGCTCGGGTGATTTTCCAGGCCGAGCACGGCAAGTTCACCATAGACCTTAAAGTCATTCTTTCCAAAAAGCTTCCCCAGAAAATCAACTTTCGCATTGCGTATCGCCGGAAAAATTACCTGAGGATTGATAGACAGCCGGCCCATGAGCTTCGTGCCTTGGAAAGAATAATAGGAGGTATCGCCGTTTTTATCGAAGTAGGAGTTCGCCGAAGCTTTAGGGTCCGCATAATAACCTCCATTGACACCGCTCTCTTCCTGGTACATCACCGGGATCACATGGTCGAACATGACGCCTGCGCCCATATCGACGGCATTTTTTAAGTTACCGCTTACGACATAGGACAGGGAGAAATCCTGCACCGGCCACTCGACAAGCGAATTGGTTAACAAAAGATCCTGCTTGAGCATGCCGTCAAAAAGAGAGCTGCTCAAACACAAGCCTCCAAGGCGCGTCAGTGGGAAATCAAAATTGGTCCGGATATAACCGGGATAGATGCTGGATCTGAAAAGATACTCTCCTAAATTCTGTGCATCGGGATTGTACTTATACGGGAAATAACCGAATGTAAGTTGCAGAAATGGATGCGCGCTATTCCCGAAGCTATAGATCCCCTCGGCATTAATCGGATAAAGCGATAAAATGGGTTGGTAACTTGGAGCATAGGATTTTATTTGAATAAATGAATAGCCGAGACCCATCTCCGCCCCGAAGATTACCTTGAGTCGCTCCTTAATGGTGGCTCCAACCGCAAGGTCTGCAAATTGTTGCGACATCCAGGTCTGGGGATAGTTCGTGATCTGACCCCCACCAAGCCAGGCATAGTCAATAGCGTTGACGAACTTGCCTCCGTCCACGGCAACCATTCCCGAAACATCGATCTTTAAATCCGTATTTGCAGTATCGTGCTCAACAGCCGGTGTTGTAACAATCGAACAGCCAAGTACGACCAATAAAAACGTACTAGTCCGCACTTTCATCCGCATGCCTGTCATCATGGATCTCCTTCCCTTGTATTAATCGCGTTTACGTATTAATCAAGGAGCATGTTCTCATCATATAAAGGGCGGGCCCCATTCGTTCCGTTGATGACCCGCCCGGCAAAGAATCAAACAGGTACTAATTTACCGCGTTCAGAGTGATTGTTTTAGTCAACCTGATGTCCTGTGAAGAAGCGCCCACCTGAATCGTAAAATTACCCGGCGTGACTACCCATCGGTCATTGGCGCGAGTAGAGTCGTACCAAGCGAATTGGCGCTTGTTTAGTATATAGCTCACGGTTTTTTTGGCGCCCGCCGTAATGCTGTCCCGCGAAAACGCCCGCAGCTCCTTGAGGGGCCGCACGTGGTTGGTCGAGTTAGTCACATCGGTAATATACAGTTGCGATACCTCCTCCCCCAGCCGGGAACCGGTATTGGTGATATCCACGGAGACGATGATCCGATCGCCGACGTACAACGGAGCCGCCGGAGAAACCGTCAGATTTGAGTAGTTGAAGGTCGTATAGCTCAGGCCATGGCCGAAGCAGAACAACGGCGTTTGATTATTCCGGTCATACCACCGGTACCCGCATCCGGTATCCGGGCTTTCGTACTGGATCGCCGGAGTGCTGCCCGAAAGGGTCGGCCAAAAAGGAGATGTCGCCCATTGCGCATCGGAAGCGGGGAACGTAACGCCGAGTCTGCCTGCCGGGTTATAATCGCCGAAGATTACGTCGGCAAGCGCCTCGCCTTGAAACTCGCCCGGATAAAAAGCGATGATAACCGCCGCCGCAGTCGACCACGAACCCCCTGCTGCCGCGCTGCCGCCGGTGAAAACCACGATGGTTTTCTTGCCGGTGGCAAGAACGTTGGATACCAGAGTATTGTCGGCAGTAGGCAGGTCCAGCGACGACCGGTCTGCATTCTCCCCCTCTCCGGTAACACCCACGCAGACGATGACTGCCTTTGCACGGGCATCCGTATAGGCGCTTGATCCGGTCAGGACCCGTCCGCTTCCGATCTTATTCTGGATCCCCTGAAGCGGGCTCACGCTTACCGGCGGGGTCACTGCCGAACTCCCGGAGCCGCCGTTCCTGAATCCGGTTTGCGATCCAACGACCGCAAGGGTATCGGTCTTGGATAGCGGCAGCCAGTTGCTGTCGTTTTTCGCAAGAACTATGCATTTCCTTCCCGCATTGGCGCAGATGGTATCGATATCGGGACTGCCGACCGAATAATGATCCGGATTTATCCCTGAATCGATCACGTGGCTCCATATTCTTGCCCGGATCGTTCTCCGGACTTTATCCTGAAGATTTGCCAGCGGCACCTGTCCCGCTGAAACCGCGGAGGCCAGCGAACTGCCGAAGTAGGTGCTTCCGGACATTTCCATGTCGTGGCCGGCCAGCGCCGCCGCAACCGTGGAATGGGTACCACCCCAATCCGACATTTCGAATCCCCTGAACCCGTCCCCGGTGTCTCCCGGAATTCCATAAAGGCTGCTTTTGAGAATATTGGTCAGGTCATTCGGGTTTTCGCTTGCATAAATAGTGTTCACCTTGTTGTAACTACTCATCACCGACCATAAATTGGCCTCCTTGACCGCTATCTCCCAGGGCATGGCATAAATCTCGCGGAGCGTACGCTGGTTGACATTGCTTGAATAGGCGGTTCCACCTGATCCTCGATCCTGTTCACGGTCATTGCATACAAAATGTTTTGCCGTTGCGATGGTGTGAACCGACTGGCAGCCTTTTACATCGCCGCTCAGGATTTTCCCTGCCAGAAAAGGATCTTCGCTGTACGTCTCGAAGGCTCTGCCGTCCCGGGGATCCCTGACGGTATTGGTCATCGGTCCCAGAATACAGTACCAGCCTCTCGCCTGGGTTTCCTTTCCTTTTCCCATTCCGACCAGGAATGCCGTGGCGGTGTCCCAGGTATTGGCCATTGCCGCGCCGGTCGGAAAATCCGTGTTATTACCACCTATTCTGACGCCGTTCGGCCCATCGGTCATGGTTATGCCCGGCAGAGAAGTGTACGTTTTACCGTAAAGGGTAAAGCTCAAACCGGTCAAATTCGCGGTAGCTCCAACCGCAGTCGTGCTTGTACCGCAGGTTTGAGTGACCAGTTGCGTTGAAGTCAGGGCAGCGCCGCCTGAACCGCCCGTCAGGATGATGGCATTGGCCACTTTGTCGGCATAGCCCGTATCGGCGATAATGGTAACCTTGGCCTGATAGTAAGAAGCGGGTGTGCCGGTGACGTTAAAAGTGAAATAAATGTACTTGATCCCGCTGAGATATTGAATTTTGCCCACATCGCCGATGACGGATGTCGGAGTGAATTCTGCGCCGCCCGACGGAACCAGCGTCAACGCCACGTTGAGCGAATCCCGTGAACCGCAATCGAGCTGATACATCGCCGTTGCTGAATACTGGGCGGTTCCGCCGCTCCCGCCGGCATATCGAATCATTCCAACCGGCACGGTGACCGTATCTATCACGGTTGGAACCTGGCTGAAGGCACTGCTCAGCAAGGCAGCCATAACTACGAATAGTACTTTTTTCATGGGTATGTTTCTCCTTTGGGTCCTTAGTCTTACTGGTTCGATGAGAGAATGATTTTAGTGACTTTTTTAATTGATCCGGATGAGAGTATTACAAAGTACATACCGCCGGTCGTTTTACCCCTGGCCCAACGGATGATCCCCGTTGTCCCGGTAATCGGAAATTTAGCGATTACCGTCCCCTTCATCGAAACGATTGAAATGATTCCGCTTCCTCTCGCCACCCTGGAGGGCAACATCCACGAAATGTTGAGACCGTTTTTAATCCCGCCGATTTTGGTGCAGACAACCGATGCTTCAACCGGGGAAATTCCCTTGCCCGGCTTGACACCAACCATCGGTAACATAAACGGCGCACTCAGTTTGGTCACCGTTTCAGTGGCCAGCACACCCGCGCATAGCACCGCGACGACAAACAGCATTGAAACTTTACAGGATTGCATACGCTCCCCTCCTCCGATTAAAAATGATGGGACTTTCAAATGCACCATATAAAAATTCTTTTCGTTTTTAATAATCTCTTCGGCTATGCAAAATAGTTTCGCTCAAGGCTTATCGTAAATACTTTTTTTCTGATTGATCATACGTGGTTTTCGCCGTGATTCCGGTCAAATTCATTCCAAGGAATGGGAATTGGGGCGGGACACCGGGATCCGACCCCCGCGCGCCGCGATTCCGCGGCCTGTCTGCCTTACTGCGACAGGCAGGCACAACGGCACCGGCCAGGCCGGAGGCGGGGCGCCCGCGACCGGCATTGCCGACGCCTCGGCAGGCAGGAGCCGGGGGAAAAAAGGCGATACCACCGTGGAACCACCCTTACCTACCGCTTCCGTATGTGGGTTGACCGCCTATATCATATATATTGTAACGACATCGTGTGATGACGGGATGAAAATGATCCACGGGGAAAGCCATGCCTGAGGAAAACGGAAACCGAGGAATATCCACCCGCGATCTCGACAATCTTATCCGCGTTCTTTCGCATCAATTAAAATCGCCCCTCAACGCGATCGAATCGCTTCTCAATGTCATCGCGGAAGGGTTTACCGGCGGGGTTGATTCAAAGACCTCCCACTATCTGAAACAGGCGGTCGGCAAAACGCGGGAAGCGCGCAAGCTTATATCGGGACTCTTGCACTTCGAGCAGTTTTCAGACGATTACGAGCTGAAGGTTGAGCCGGTCAATCTGTGCGGCCTGCTTTCAACGCTCACGCATTCCTCCCACCCTGCGGCCACCGCGAAGAACCTCACGCTCACCATTGAGACGCCGAAACGGCTCAATGTGATAATGGGCGGTTCCCGAGCCGGCCTTGAGGCGGCGTTCAAAAATCTTATTGACAATGCAATCAACTATACCGACGAGGGGGGAAGCGTTGTCGTCTCTCTTAAAACCGAAAAACCGGGCAGGGTCTGTCGGATCACCATCCAGGATACCGGTTGCGGAATCGCGAAAGAGGATATCCCGCGCCTTTTCGAGCCGTTTTTCCGCACCTCGTCAAGTAAGAGAAACGTTGCCGGAAGCGGCCTCGGACTTGCGATAGTCAAACGCGTCGTCGAGCGTCACGGCGGAAGAGTCGCCGTGACGTCGGTAGTGAACCAGGGTACCGCGTTCACGGTGACCCTTCCCTACACCGGCATCGAGGAAGCCCCGGCCAGGCCGATACCGCAAAAAAGCGTCGTGATCGTCGGGGGCGTGACGGCAGGCCCGAAGGCGGCCGCACGGCTGCGCCGTCTTGACGAGACCGCCGATATCACGATCGTTGAAAAAAGCGAATTACTGTCATACGCCGGCTGCGGCATTCCCTCCTATGTGCGCGGAACCGTCAAGTCTCCGAAAGCGCTTTTGTCGACGGCGGACAATACTCTGCGCGACGTGTACTTTTTCGAATCCATCAAGAACATCAGGGTCCTGAACAGGACCGAGGCGGTCGACATCGACCGCACAAAAAAAGAGCTCGTGTGCAGGGACCGTGCGACCGGGGCGCAGCGGCGGCTTCCCTACGATGTTCTCGTGCTCGCCACCGGCGCGATGTCGATAGTGCCTGATATCAAAGGAATCGGCGCGTCGGGGGTCTGTTCACTTTACAATATAGATGATGCGGAAACGCTCAAAAGGCGCTTCGCCGAGCGTCCCGCCTGCGATGTCTGCATCCTGGGCGGCGGGCTTATCGGCATCGAGACCGCGGAATCGCTCCTTATCGCGGGCGGCCGCATCACGGTGTTGGAAAAGGACGACTATATTCTCAAGATATTCGACGGCGATATTGCCCGGAAGCTCCAGCAGGCGTTGAGGAGCAAGGGCATCAAAGTCGTAACCGGAGTCGGGATACGGGAGATACGTTCGGCCGGGGACCATCACGTTATTGTTTCCGACAAAGGAGATTTTGAGGCGGACATCATCATTTTATCCGCGGGAGTGAAGCCGAATGCGGAACTGGCGGTCCGAGCCGGCCTTGCAATCTGCGAAAACGGAGGAATTGAGGTCGATCCATTCCTACGGACATCCGACCCCGCCGTTTATGCGGTCGGCGATTGCGCCGCATGCAGGCATGTCGTTTCGGGGAAGTTTAACTACCTTCCGCTGGGGTCGGTATCCACAAAAATGGGACGTATCGCCGCGGATAATATCGCCGCGGAGACGAGAGGCGTGAAAAAGGTCGAATTCCCCGGCGGTCTAGGCGCGGCGATGTTTAAAATATTCGACATCCAGATTGCCCGGACCGGTCTTACCATGCGTGAGGCGCAGGAATGCGGATTCGACCCCGTCAGCACCGTCGTTACGGGTCTTGACAAGGCGCATTATGAGGCCGAAGCCCGGCATATCGTTCTGAAGGTTATTGCCGACCGCGCAACGCAGCGGCTTCTCGGCGCCCAGGGATACGGTCGCGGCGAGGTGGCGCATCGGATCGAACTCCTCGGGTGCGCGATCGAGAACGCCGCCACGCTCGAAAAAATATTCCTCCTCGATTTCGGTTATTTCCCCGCTTTTAATAACCCCATCGACATCGCCCAGACCGCATGCCTCGTTCTGAAAAACAAGATCGAAGGAATCTGCGCAACTGTTGATAATGAAGAATTTCTGCGGATAATGGACAGCGTGCGGATCGTCGACGTGAGCCCGCCCGAAGAGTACACATTCTCCTCGATTCCCGGAAGCATCAACGTCCCTCTTGAGAACCTGCGTGAGGAAGGGTTCCCCTTCGATAAAACCGAGCGCGTCGTCCTCTACAGCAAGACATCATCGCGTGCTTACGAAGCATACCGCTACCTCCTCGCCTCGGGGTATGGAAATACCGCCATACTCGAAGGAGGGCTTGTCTTCTGGCAAACATGACGCGGCCGATCACGAGAGCAGCGCGTTCACCTTTTCGAGCAGCTCCTTCGGAAGAAGCGGCTTGGTGAGGTAATCGTCCGCAGGCAGCCAATCGGGGTCGCCCGCTTCGGATTTAAAGTTGATCCCGGCCTCCTTGTCCACACCGGTCATCATCAGCACCTTCGGGGTCAGTGCGCCGGATTTGATTTCCCGCGCCAGTTCAAAACCCATGCTGATGGTTTCCATCATTACATCGAGGATAACGAGATCGGGCTTGAATGTCTCCGCCAGGTCCAAAGCCGTTTCTTTCGCATTTGCTATCCGGGTTTCATATTTCCCCGATAACACCGATTCAACGGCCTCGCACATATCCCGGTCATCATCAACGATCAAAATTTTTTTCACCGTATCCTCCCTTTCATCGGGTTGCGGATCTACTATGGTTATCATTCCCGTTTTCCACCCCTCTACCGCTGCTCCATAAATATTTTCCGACAAATACTCGATGCAAGACAGAACATTTCCACGGGTGTAACATGTTCAGATTTCGATCGAATATCGGCAGAGGGTTTTCAGCAGGGCTGTACCGGGAATCCACCTGCCGGGCAGAACGGAAGGGATCGCCGTTAAATCCCTGATGCGACCGGCGCGGCGCCTGGATTGCAATGGCTGTGTAACCACATATATATTTCGTAATATGACGAATTATCGAAACGATGTACGGGCCGGAAATGAACTCCTTCATTGCGATCACTAAAGCGCTCTCAGACGGTAACCGGGTACGGGCATTGCTTGCGCTGCGGAAGGGCGAATTATGCGTTTGCCAGATAATCGAGCTGCTGGCCCTTGCCCCCTCCACCGTATCGAAGCATATGTCGATACTGAAAAATGCCGGCCTCGTCTGCTCCCGCAAGGATGAACGGTGGATATACTACCGCCTGCCCGCAAACCCGGATAAAACCGGAATGGTTCAAAGGGCGCTGGATCTGACGTTCGTTTCGCTTGACCGGGACCGGCAGGCCGTCGACGACCAGGACCGGTTGGCGGATATTCTCCGCATGGATCGGGAAATTCTCTGCAGAAACCGGCGCAGGGATAACGGGAAGAAAAGGAGACCTGAGAAAAAATGACCTCCATCGTCTGCATCGTTGTCGCGAACCTGGACCCTATCAAACCTTTGTGCGGATGTGGCGATGTTTCCTCTTCCTCGCCGAAGCGAATACGCCCCGGCGCTGACCTTTGCCGACCGCTGGGGCGCCCGGTGGCATGCAGGACCAGCAACCGTTTCCGCATGCGTTATACCGTCGTGATCCGGGTCTCTATACGATTGGAAACCCCGATGAAAACGCGCCTGTTTTCGTATCGGCAAACTACAGGTTGAGTTTCAACCATCTGCGGAAAGCGATAAACGGCCTTGATGCGCGAGTTCTGGTACTGGACACAAAAGGTATCAATGTCTGGTGCGCGGCAGGCAAGGGCACTTTCGGGACTGATGAGCTTGTGGGTAAAATTGCCGCTGTCCGTCTTAGCGAAGTGGTAAAACATCGAAACCTGATCTTGCCACAACTTGGTGCGCCGGGCGTAGCGGCACATAAGGTTAAAAAGGAGACAGGCTTTACTTTACTTTTGGCCCCGTCAATGCTCGGGATATTCCGGCATACCTTGCCGCAGGCAACAAAGCCGCCACAATCCATGCGAAAGTGTGTACCTTTCCAATAATAGACCGGCTGATTTTAACGCCTATGGAGTTTTTTCCTGCTCTGAAGAAATACCTCTGGATCATTGCCGGCTGTGCAATTCTCATGGGCTTGCAACCAGATGGAATTATGTTCAAAGCCGCATATTATCACTCCCTGCCGATAATCCTTTTAGGAATTCTTGCCATAGTCGGCGGAACATTCATAACGCCATGTGCTGCTTCCTTTTATTCCTATCCGAAGTTTTGCCGCAAAAGGTGCTCTGGTAGGCTTGATAATCCTCGCATGCCTTCTCTTTTATTAGTTGATCGTTTCTTTTGTGGTAGTATATCGCTAGTTGCAGCAACAATCTTCTTTTTCACAGCTGTTTCATCCTACCTTGCTTTAAATTTTACAGGATGCACGCCGTTCACAAATATTTCCGGCGTGAAGAAGGAGATGCGGTTTGCCGTACCTGTTTATCTTATTGGCTGCAGCATATCCGGACTTCTGCTGGTTTTTTACAAGCTGCATGAATGGAGAGTGTTGTGAGATATCTTAAAAATGTCGTGACGCTGAAACTGGACGCCGAAAAGTGCATCGGCTGCGGTCAGTGCGTTGAGGTATGTCCGCGTGCCGTTGTGGTCATGCGGGAGCGAAAAGCGGTAATCGTCGACCGCGACGGCTGTATAGAATGCGGGGCTTGCCAGCAGAATTGCCCCATTCGTAGCAATCACGGTGAATGCCGGGGTAGGTTGCGCACAGGCTCTATTCAATGCCATGATTACCGGCAGAGAACCGGTCTGCGACTGCGAAGAGAAAAAACCGAATCGAACAAATTGTTGTTAACGATGGAAAAACTTAAGATTCTCTTTCTCTGCACCGGCAATTCCTGCCGCAGCCAGATGGCCGAGGGATGGGCCCGGCATCTCAAGGGCGACCTGATCGAACCGCATTCGGCCGGCATTGAAATCCACGGCCTCGATCAGAACGCCGTCAAAGTCATGGCCGAAGCCGGAGTCGATATTTCACGGCAGCGTTCAAAACACGTCAGCGAAGTAATGGGCATTCCTTTCGATTATGTGATTACCGTATGCGATTCTGCTAATGAAAGCTGCCCTGTTTTTCCCGGCGGAGCACGACGACTTCATGTCAGTTTCGATGATCCTCCGAGAATCGCGAAAACGCTCTCTTCGGAAGAAAAAGTTCTTTCAGTCTACCGACGAGTGAGAGATGCTATCCAGCACTTTGTAAAGCAGTTACCCGAAAATTTACCTTCAACTATCAGAAAGGGCGAGAAAAATGGATAACCCGGAAAAGAATGAAAGGGATCCCACCGCTTCCTGCGGCCCGGATTGCGCCTGCAATACGAAAACCAAAGAGTTCTCGCGATTAAAGATCATACTGCTCGCAATCATCATTATTGTTGCCGGAGCAGCACTGGGCCAATCGTTGATACGAAAAGCGCATGCGGCGACTGTGCCCTCGCCTACCGGCTATTCTGCCTCTCTTTCGCTTAACCCCCCACAGGAAAAGAAGCAGAGTGATCCATCCCAACCAGAAGCGTTTATTCCTCTCGAATCCATTTCCTCCCTGAATACGGTTGCGCAGGATATGGGAGGTGTCTTTGTCCTTCTGGTTGATAATGATGCAGGAAAGACACCTGCCATTGTAAAGGAAATCAGCGTCGCAAGGGACGCCATTGCTTCACGCGGCATGCGGATAGGACTATTCCAGCTTAACAGGAATAGTCAGGACTTCGCCATGGCTTCCTCACAATTGAAGCCGCCGGGAGTACTCGTCCTCGTCAAGGGGAAGGGAATGCGCGGGGTTCGGGGGGACGAAATCACGCAAAGGAATCTGCTTCAGGCCTTCATGGCTGCTATGCAGCCTTCCGGCTGTTGTGCATCAGGCAGCGGAGGAAGTTGTAAATAATCCGACCGAAGGAAAACTTTCAGAATGCAAGCGTTACTGAGTTCCATAAAAGAATTATTTCAAAGTTTTGGATATAGTCCGGCTGCGATTGCAGTCGCGGTTTTGCTGGGCATATTCAGCGCGGCGGCAAGCGCTTGCTGCACGCTTCCGATGATTGGGATTGTAGCAGGGTATTCGATTACCCGCAGAGAAGAACGCCGGACGATTATTTGTAACGGTTTATTATTTATGGGTGGAATCATCATTACCCTTCTTGCGATTGGAGGGGTAATTGTTTTTGCCGGACAAACCATCCAGAAAGTTTCGGGGGCCTATTGGAAAATCGGTGCAGGTTGCGCCGCACTTTTTTTCGGCATCGGTGCGCTGGAATTATTCCCCTTCCAATTACCCCGAATGCATGCCGCGCCCTTACTCAGAAATTCAAGCGCATGGATTGCCGGGATTATTTTTGGAGGGGCTGTTGCCGTCAGCTCCATGCCCTGCAATCCCGGAATTTACATCATCCTCGGCGCAGCGGTCCTGCAGAATTGTGTGCTATGGTCGCTTCTCACCTTGATAGCATATGCAATTGGATTCAGTGTGCCTCTATCACTTCTGGTTTTTGGCTTGTCAGCAGGAAAAAGTCTCATACGATTCAAAAAGGTTGAAAAGGTTATAAGGATAATAGCAGGTATTATTCTTATCGGAATTGCGATTTACTTATTCTATTCACTATGATTTGGGGAGATTATTAATCTTACAAGTTTCATTCGAATTGTAACATTTTATATTCCTTACCCTCGCGTAGCAATATAATTCCCGCCCTACCGTAAAGCACATCAAGCCCTCAGCCCTGGAGATAAAAAACAACCCACCACAAAGCACTCGATTCTGCCTCATCTATTTTGAAGACAGCGGCGGTAAAAGGCCAATGCTGTGGCTTTTTGAAAATAACTGCCCTATTCAAGATACATTGCCAATATTATTATCATCGTTCACATCGAATAGCAAGGCCATTGCTGATAAAAAGAACTATCCCGGACAGAAACTATTTATCAGATAATCTTCTTAAAGTATTTTCATAGGTTGAAATCAGTGTTCGTAAGGGGTCTGCCCCATGATAAAAAGCAGCTGAATCACAACCATAATGCCGCTTATCTGATGCGCGAGTAGTGCGCTTTAAAAACCAGGCAATAGTCAAAACCTCTGCGTCTTTTATCTTAAATTTACCATAAATTGGATATTTTACCTGGAATCCTCCATTTAAACCCGAAAAATAGCCATCCTTCTGAGGCTACCTTGCTTTATTTCGTGAATATAGGTCATTTTTCAATTTGCTGTCAATAAAAAATGCCGTTAAATTGGCTTCTGTGGTCGTAACACATCCTCTCGATGCATAAATTGCAATGTTTGCCCATTTTTGTCGACACCTCTCCCATCGGTATTTCAGTTGTATTCGGGTATTTCTGTTATCCGGAAGGCGAAGGACAAAGACGGCTTATCTTGTTCATGATGCCTCGCCATATCCATTCTTTGATACTCACCTCGGCCAGCAGCATGTGGTAATACCGGGCATGCTTTATCAATCTCCCACCGATTTTTATCAGCTTCAATTGTATGGTCCTCAAGGACCAATCCTTTATCACTTCAGGTAATGCCAGTGTCCTGAAAATGTTCCCAAGGTTATATGCCATTATGAACAGTTTCAGCCTGACTTCGTTCTCCTCAAATCCTTGACAGCTGAGCCTTGTCCAGTTCAGAGCATATTTTCCCTCTTTTATCCATTGTTCACAGGTGCCCCTCTTGTTGTAGAACTTCACCACCCGGCTCTTATTCCATTTCAGACTGGTTACTATGTATCCTATCCGAGGGAATAATTCTCCCTCATGATGTTCTATCTTTGAAACTATTCTCCGTTCCTTTTCCCATGTGTCAGCACCATACCTGAAACTTACATATTTTATAACCGGCCTATTGCTCGGTCTTCCAACAGGCCTCTTTGCAAATTCCGCAATTTTCTCCCACAATTTATTGTTCTCTTTTATCCGTATCGCATAATCTACCTGGTACTCTTCACATAACTCAAACAACCCCGGTATTGCAAATGCGGCGTCTCCGCGTAATTTTACGGTCATACCCTTCGCAGTATAATACCGGAAGAGGGGCTCCAGAAATTCCTTCCAACCGTCTGCACTGTGCACATGACCAGGCCTCAACTTCACCTTCAGACATTCCCCGTAATGATTGAATACGAACAACGGATGATAACACTTTAAACCAAAATGCCCGTTATAACTTGATAATTCCTGTTCCCCATACACCGGACTCTCAGAACTGTCTATGTCCAGCAATATCTCCTTGTTCCTTCGCACAGAATCTACTTTTTCTATCCACTTTGCCGTTATTTCGTCCAGTTTGTTCAGGTTTTTTCTGCCCAGCAGTATCTCCTTCTCAAATCTTCCTATGGTCGTCTCGCCTGCACCTGCTCTTTCCAGTGCCCGTTCCCCGATTACCGCTCTCATACCGGGGTCTTTCCTTAAGCCCTCTGCATCATTGGTGTCTTCATACCCTCCAAGCCTTGAGTATACCGATTGCCGCAGCAACCCTATCATTTCATGCTGAATATTTTTCCCGTGTCTACTGTCTTTAAGGTATTCTTCTGCAATTTCTGTCAATCCAAGCTTCTCATCCATTTCCCGTATCGCTACCAATCCGCCATCAGATGTTACTTGCGCTCCCTTGAAATTTATCCTTAACTTCTTATTGAATTTAACACAAAAACAATTGTTTTTGCTTTCACCCATTGGGTTCCCCTTTTATTAGCCACTTATTGACAATAATATAGGTGAAAATAGGGCTTTTTGCAACATATTTCTTCAAATATTTCCGTTCCATTTGGAGTATCCGGGTTAATGTCTGTCGCCGCAAAGCATCTTTCATTTCTTGATCGGTATCTGACATTATGGATTTTCGCCGCCATGGGCCTCGGCCTTATCATTGGTCGAGTGTTCCCCGCCATGTCGGATATATTGTCACGCTTGAGCATGGGAACGACCTCGGTGCCAATCGCCGCCGGCCTGATAATCATGATGTATCCTCCACTCGCTAAAGTTAATTACCGCCGGCTGAACAGAGTCTTCGCCGACCGAAAAGCGCTCCTGCTGTCGCTTATCCAGAACTGGATCATAGGACCGGCGCTGATGTTCGCCCTGGCCATCATATTCCTACGCGGCCATCCGCACCTTATGACCGGAGTCATCATCATCGGCCTTGCCCGCTGCATAGCCATGGTGATCGTCTGGAACAGTCTTGCCGAAGGCGACGGCGAATATGCGGCGGCGCTGGTTGCGTTCAATTCGGTGTTCCAGGTTCTCTTTTTTGCCCTCTATGCCTATCTTTTCGTCACCGTGCTGCCGCCCATTTTCGGTCTTGTCGGTCAGGTCGTTCATGTAACCATGAAGGATGTCGCTATCAGCGTGGGGATTTATCTCGGTATTCCATTTGCAGCTGGTTTTACTACCCGGATGGTACTCGAACCACTTCTGGGTGCGGCATGGTACGCCGAGCGGTTCATGCCGAAAATCGGTCCGATAGCCCTTGTTGCGCTCCTCTTTACCATCATGGTCATGTTCATATACAAGGGGAAGGCTATCATTACCCTGCCGCTCGACGTTTTGCGCGTGGCGCTCCCTCTTTCGGTTTATTTCTTCATAATGTTCTTCGGGTCGATGTTTGCCACGCGTCGATTAGGCATCGGTTACAAGGAAGCGGTCAGCCTTTCATTTACCGCCGCAAGTAATAATTTCGAGCTGGCAATTGCCGTTGCGGTCGGCGTGTTCGGTATTGCATCGCAGGAAGCCTTTGCCGCCGTTATCGGACCGCTCATCGAGGTTCCGGTGATGATCGGACTGGTGAATGTGGCCTTGAAATATAAAAAAGCGTTCTTGCTACAACGAGAGACAAATCCACTATAAAACTCGCCTGAGTTTTGCATTTCATAAATAAAAAAGGTTCCCGACGTATTTTTATGCCGGTAATAAAATCATCAAGGATTGCTCATGCTTTTCCGTCCCTGCATCGATCTGCACAACGGCAAGGTCAAACAGATCGTCGGGGCCACGCTGACCGATGAGGCGGGGCGCAGTCCGGTCACGAATTTCGAGACCGACCGGCCATCGTCCTGGTATGCGGCGCTCTACCGCGACGACGGTCTGCGGGGCGGGCATGTGATCATGCTCGGGCCCGGCAATGAAACGGCGGCCCATGAAGCGCTTGCGGCGTATCCCAGCGGGCTGCAGGTGGGAGGCGGCATCACGGCCGAATCGGCGGGCTCGTTCATCGATGCGGGAGCGTCGCACGTCATCGTTACCTCGTATGTGTTTGCGGAGGGGCAAATACGATGGGAACGGCTCGCTCTTCTCGAAAAAGCCGTGAGCAAAGCCCGGCTCGTTCTTGACTTGAGCTGTTGGAAGAAGGATGACCGTTATATCATCGCCGGCGACCGGTGGCAGACCCTGACCGACGTGGTGCTCACGAGGGAGAACATGGCCGCGCTCGCCGCCCGCTGCGATGAATTCCTCGTCCATGCGGTGGACGTGGAGGGGAAACGGCAGGGAGTCGATGAGGAACTCGTGCGGTTGCTCGCGGCGTGGTCGCCGATTACGGTTACCTACGCCGGCGGGGTCAGGTCCCTCGACGATCTCGAAACCGTTCGCGTGGCCGGGCGCGGAAGGGTCGATGTGACCATCGGTAGTGCGCTCGACCTCTTCGGCGGCTCGCTTTCCTACCGGGAAGTGGTGGGGTGGGTGAAGAGAAATCAATAGTAAAAGCCGGGTGTTCCTTAGTAGAATCTTTGGTGAAGGAACCACGTCGGGGGACATTTCTCTGGATAAAAGAATGTTTTAATGCCGTTTTTCCGACCATCTCATGCCCTTCAACCGTCATTCTTTGACCGCATTCGGCGGTAATAAAAACAGGGCGTCAGCCGGAAATTCGGAGGTGATTTGACGGTCAAACCGGTAATGTGGGGCGGACTCAAAAAAAGCTTTTTTCTTGACTAAATGGTACTTTCAGCCGGGCGGACGGCTTCAGACCGCACGGTCTTTTCACTTCAACCCTTTAACTCTCCAATCTCCTCCTTTCTCCCTCTTTTTCCCGTGATCCGAACTATAGTATATTTAGGAATCGGTTAGGATTAGGCTCGTGATATGGTATCACTCAAGTTTCCTTCCACGTTACACCCTGAGATCTGATAGTCACTTCATGGCGGCATCAATGAAACTCTTCCCCTTCATCAGCGAAGGAGAAGATGTCTTCGTAGCGCGCTGCGACAAATTTGCACTGGAATCCTGCCGGGAATTCCTGAGAGCGAGGACCCTGTGAGAGGTTGTATAGCACTGGAAGACGGAACCGTTTTTGAGGGCGGATCGTTCGGCGCAGCCGGCGAAGCAGCCGGCGAAGCGGTGTTCAATACGAGCATGACCGGCTATCAGGAGGTGCTCACCGACCCCTCCTACGCCTCCCAGATCGTCACCATGACCTATCCGCTCATCGGCAACTACGGCGTGAACGAGCACGACGTGGAGTCGGCGCGCGTGCAGGTATCGGGCTTCGTGGTAAAAGAGGCATGCCGCTACCCGTCGAATTTTGCCTCGACCACGACGCTCGCACGGTATCTGATCGAGAACAAGATCGTGGGAGTTGAGGGGACCGACACCCGGATGCTTACCAAGCACCTGCGGGTGCGTGGAGCGATGAAGGCGATTATCTGGGCCGGGGAGGGTGCGCCACGGCACGACGACCTCGTGGACAAGGCGCGCGCCTGGAGCGGGCTTGTGGGGCTCGATCTCACGACCGCCGTTACCTGCACGAAGCCGTGGGAGTGGAACTCAACCCTGGGCAAGGGCGGCGCGGATTTCAAGTATCATGTTGCGGCGTTCGACTTCGGCATCAAATTCAATATCCTTCGAATCCTCGAGACCATGGGTTGCCGCGTGACCGTGGTTCCCGCGCATATCAGTGCGGACGAGGTGCTCGCGCTCAATCCGGACGGCATTTTCCTTTCGAACGGTCCGGGCGATCCGGCGGCAGTGACGCCCGGTATTCAGACGATTCAAAATCTCATCGGCAAAAAACCGATCTTCGGCATCTGTCTCGGCCACCAGCTTCTGGCGCTCGCCCTCGGCGGCACTACCTATAAGCTCAAGTTCGGCCATCACGGGGCGAACCATCCGGTACGCAATGAGAGAAACGGCCACATCGCGATAACCTCCCAGAACCACGGGTTCTGCGTGAACATCGATAGTCTGAAAAAAACCGGCGCCGAATTGACCCACCGCAACCTGAACGACGACACCTGCGAAGGACTGACCGACGAAAAGAACCGGTTGTTCTGCGTCCAGTACCATCCCGAGGCGTCACCCGGTCCGCACGACAGCGGGTACCTGTTCGAGCGGTTTGCGGCAATGATGGAGAAAGGGTAAAAATGCCCAAACGAACCGATATTAAAAAAATCCTGATCATCGGCAGCGGGCCCATCGTCATCGGGCAGGCGTGCGAATTCGACTACTCAGGGACCCAGGCGTGCAAGGCCCTGCGCGAAGAGGGGTATGAAGTCATCCTCGTCAACTCCAACCCGGCCACCATCATGACCGACCCGGATACCGCCGACCGCACCTACATCGAGCCGATTACGCCCGAGATCGTGACCAAGATCATCGAGCGCGAACAGCCGGACGCCGTCCTTCCCACCATGGGCGGCCAGACCGGTCTCAACACCGCCATGGAGCTCGCGGAAAACGGGGTGCTCGCCCGGTACAACGTGCAGCTCATCGGGGCCAACGAGCAGGCGATCAAGCGGGCCGAGGACCGCCACGAATTCAAGAAGGCGATGCTCTCCATCGGCATGGACCTGCCGAAAAGCTCCTTTGCCTATAACATGGACGAGGCGTTGGAGATCGCCCGTGAAATCGGCTTTCCGCTCATCATCCGGCCGAGCTTCACCCTCGGCGGCACGGGAGGCGGCATCGTCTACGACGAGAGCGATTTCAACCGCGCCGCGCAGTACGGGCTGCACTGTAGCCGGATCAATGAGATCCTCATCGAGGAATCGGTGATCGGCTGGAAGGAGTACGAGCTTGAGATCATGCGCGACCGCAAGGACAACGTGGTGATCATCTGCTCGATCGAAAACCTCGATCCCATGGGCATCCACACCGGCGACAGCATCACGGTCGCTCCGGCGCAGACCCTTTCCGACCGGCAGTACCAGGTCATGCGCGACGCGGCCATCGCCATCATCAGGGAGATCGGCGTGGAAACCGGCGGATCGAACATCCAGTTCGCCGTGCATCCGGACACCGGCCGCATGGTCGTGATCGAGATGAATCCGCGCGTCAGCCGCAGCTCGGCCCTGGCGAGCAAGGCCACCGGTTTTCCCATTGCAAAATTCGCCGCGAAGCTCGCGGTCGGCTACACGCTCGATGAGATCCGCAACGACATCACCCGCGAAACGCCGGCGTCGTTCGAACCGACCATTGATTATTGCGTAGTCAAGATCCCGCGGTTTACCTTTGAAAAATTTCCGGAGGCGGATTCGACGCTCGGCATCCAGATGAAATCGGTGGGCGAGACCATGGCGATTGGCCGCACCTTCAAGGAGGCGCTGCAGAAGGGCTTGCGCGGGCTCGAAATAAAGCGGAACGGCTTTGAGAGCGTGATCATGCCGGAGCGCTCCGACGAGGAGATCCTTGCAGCGCTCGCGGTGCCCAAGGCCGACCGGCTGTTCCTGATCCGGCAGGCCCTCGACCGGAACATCGGCGTCGAGGCCATCTGCCGCGCCTCGAAGATCGATCCCTGGTTTGTCAATAATATGAAGGACATCGTCGCGTTCGAAAAAACCATAACCGCGACGGTGCTGAAAAAGAGCGACGATGAACAGAGGGCTTTTTTCAAAGAGGCGAAGGGCATGGGCTTCTCCGACACGCAGCTCGCCGCCCTGCTGAAAACCGACGAGCTTTCGGTCCGCACCCTGCGCAAAAAGCTCGGTGTGATCCCTACTTATAAGTTGGTCGACACCTGCGCTGCGGAGTTCGAAGCCTACACGCCTTACTACTACTCAACCTATGAGGAGGAGGACGAAAGCGCTCCCTCGAACCGGAGGAAAATAATCATTCTCGGCGGCGGACCGAACCGAATCGGCCAGGGGATCGAATTCGACTACTGCTGCTGCCAGGCCTCCTATGCTCTCAAAGAGATGGGGTTCGAGTCGATCATGGTCAACTCCAACCCGGAGACCGTGAGTACCGACTACGACACCTCGGACAAGCTCTACTTCGAACCGCTCACCTTTGAAGATGTCATGAACATCATCGATTGCGAGAAGCCGGCCGGCGTGATCGTCCAGTTCGGCGGCCAGACGCCGCTTAACCTTGCCGAGCAGCTCGATGCCGCAGGCGCGCCGATCATCGGCACGAGCGTCGCCTCGATCCGTCGGGCGGAAGACCGCGACGAGTTCGCCGGCATGATCCGGAAGCTCGGACTCAACCAGCCGCCCAACGGCATGGCCTGCTCGGCCGAAGAGGCGGTCAAGGTTGCCCATGAGCTCAGCTACCCGGTTCTCATCCGTCCCTCGTTTGTCCTTGGTGGCAGAGCAATGCGGATCGTGTATGACGACGAGGAGCTGCAAAGCTTCATCGGCGAGGCGCAGGCAGCGGCCGATAACCGGCCGGTACTGGTCGATAAATTCATTGCCGACGCGATCGAGGTCGATGTGGACGCCATCTCCGACGGTTCGCAGGTAATGATCTGCGGCATCATGGAGCATATCGAAGAGGCGGGCATCCACTCCGGGGACAGCGCCTGCGTGCTGCCGCCCCACACCCTCTCGGAGGATCTGGTGGCCGAGATCCGCCGCGTGACGCTTGAAATCGCGCGCGAGCTCGGCGTGATCGGACTGCTCAACATCCAGTTCGCCATTAAGGAGGAGACGGTTTACGTGCTCGAGGTAAACCCCCGTGCATCGAGAACCGTTCCGTTTGTGAGCAAGGCCGTCGGCACGCCGTGGGCGAAGATCGCGGCAAAGGTCATGGCCGGCCGCACGCTCGCCACGCTCAACGAGGCGGTCGAACGGCAGATCGATTACTTCGCCGTCAAGGAGTCGGTGCTGCCCTTTGCAAAATTTCCGGGCGCCGACATCATCCTGGGACCCGAAATGAAATCGACGGGCGAGGTCATGGGACTCGACAAGGACTTCGGTCTCGCCTTTGCAAAATCGCAGGAGGCGGCGGGCAACAATCTCCCGCGCGACGGTGCGGTCTTCATCAGCGTGCGCAACAGCATGCGGCGAAACATTATCTTCATGGCCAAGATCATCGCCACCATGGGCTTCCGCATTTATGCCTCGGAAGGCACGTGGCGCGTCCTGAGTTCGAACGGCATCAATGTCAAAATGGTTCAGAAGATCGGCGAAGGGAAACCGGATATCATCGATCTCATCAAGGGCGGCGATATCGACATGATCATCAACGTGCCCTCGGATAAAAAATCCAAGATCGATTCCAAACCGATCCGCAGCGCCGCGGTGACCAACGGCGTCACCTACATCACCACCCTCGAGGGCGCCCAGGCCGCACTCTCCGGCATGGACTCGCTCGAACGGACCGGCTTCTCGGTTAAAACGATCCAGGAGTATTGCAACTCCGGCGGCATTCCCCAGGTCAACCTGCGCAGGGACCTGGAGTGGCGGAGGAAGATGTGGAGATGATGAGGGGGAAAAGAAACGGCGCATCTACGGTTTTGTAGTTACCCTTCAAGGGGAGATTTCTATAAATGGCAAAATTCATCTTCGTCACCGGCGGCGTGGTTTCGTCCCTTGGAAAGGGAATAACGGCGGCATCGATCGGGCTTCTGCTCAAATCGCGGGGACTCCGCGTCATCCATCAGAAGTTCGACCCCTACCTGAACGTTGATCCCGGCACCATGAACCCGTATCAGCACGGCGAGGTCTACGTTACCGACGACGGCGCCGAGACCGACCTCGATCTGGGCCACTACGAGCGGTTCACCGGCGCAAAAACCAACCGGAACTGCAATTTTACCTCAGGCCGCATCTACGATTCGATCATCAAGAAGGAGCGCCGGGGCGACTACCTCGGCGGCACGGTGCAGGTCGTACCGCACGTGACCGCCGAGATCTGCGACTCGATCCGGTCGGTCGTTACGCCCGATGTCGACGTGGTGATCTGCGAAATCGGCGGAACGGTGGGCGACATCGAGAGCCTGCCCTTCCTCGAAGCGCTGCGGCTTTTCCGGGCGGCCGAGGGCCGAACCAATTGTTTCTTCATCCATGTTACTCTCGTTCCCTTCCTGCACAAGGCATGCGAGGTGAAAACAAAACCTACGCAGCACTCGGTCGGCAGGCTTCGCGAGATCGGCATCATTCCGGACATGATCGTGTGCCGGACCGAGGTGCATCTCGATAAGGAGGTGCGGGAGAAAATTTCGCTCTTCTGCAATGTGGATGAGGAGGCGGTGGTCGAAGCGATCGACGTGGAAAACACCATCTATGAACTCCCGCTCGAGTTCGCTTCGCAGGATATCGATACCTTGATCATCGATTCGCTCGGACTTCGCGCCGGGAGACGGAACCTGCGGCCCTGGCGTGAGTATGTCGACCGCATCATAAACGCTGAGCTGAAGGTGGAGATCGCCATCGTCGGCAAATATTGCGAGCTGCTCGATGCCTATAAATCCATCCGCGAGTCGCTCTATCACGGCGGTGCGGCAGCCGGGGCACGTGTGATAATACGCTCGGTCTCCTCGGAGGAGATTGAGGAAAAGGGGGCAAAGGCGATCCTCGCCGGGATAGGCGGCATCCTGGTGCCCGGCGGCTTCGGCGGCCGGGGGGTGGAGGGCAAGATACTCGCGGTAAAATACGCCCGCGAAAATAAGATACCCTACTTTGGCATCTGTTACGGCATGCATATGGCGGTCATCGAAATGGCGAGGAATGTCCTGAAACTTCCCGATGCCGACACCACCGAAAACAACCCGAATTCGAAAAATCCGGTCATCCACCTCATGGAGGAGCAGAAGAAGGTCATGAATCTCGGCGGTACCATGCGGCTGGGCGCCTTCCCCTGCGACCTTGTCAAGGGCTCACTCGTGAGGAAGACCTACGCTAAAGATCAGATAAGCGAGCGTCACCGCCATCGCTACGAGTTCAATAACGACTACCGGAAGCAGTTCGAGAAGGCGGGCATGGTGCTCTCCGGCATCTCCCCCAACGGCATGCTGGTGGAGATCGTTGAACTCAGGAACCACCCCTGGTTTGTCGGGGTTCAGTTCCATCCGGAGTTCAAGTCGCGGCCCATCGATCCCCATCCGCTGTTTCGGGATTTTGTGGCGGCAAGCCTGAAGAATTCAAAAGCGGGATAAAAATAAGTAGACGCGTAAAAGCGTATATGCGTAGATGCGGGAAGGCATGAAGAAAGGTACAGCATTACTACCATGATTTTTTTCGATATGCATGAAGAGTGCGGTGTCTTCGGGATCTACAACCACCCCGATGCCGCCCAGATGACCTATCTGGGCCTCTATGCGCTTCAGCACCGCGGCCAGGAATCGAGCGGGATCGCGGTGAGCGATTCCAGGACCATCATTCAGCACAAGGGCATGGGGCTTGTCCGGCAGGTCTTCGGCTCGGAAGAGACGCTCTCGAAACTGCCGGGAATTCATGCGATCGGCCACAACCGCTACTCCACCACCGGCTCCTCGACCCTCGTCAATGCCCAGCCGATCCTGATCAATTTCAAAGCCGGCCAGATCGCCGGCGCCCATAACGGCAACCTGACCAATGCAATCCCGCTCAAGCGCCAGATGGAAAAGGACGGCTCCATCTTCATGTCCACGACCGACACCGAAGTGATCATGCACCTCATCGCCCACTCCCGGCGGCCATCGATCGAGGCAATGATCCTCGAATCGCTGTCACTGGTTCAGGGCGCCTACTCGATGCTGTTTCTGACCCCCGGTGCGCTTTTCGGCGCCCGCGATCCGCGCGGCGTTCGGCCGCTCGTGCTCGGCAAAATCGGCGACTCATGGCTGCTCTCCTCCGAGACCTGCGCATTCGACCTTGCGGGAGCCGCGTTCATTCGCGAGATCGAACCGGGAGAAATGGTCCGGATCGACGAAACCGGATTGACGAGCTTCACGATCCCGCTCTTCGAGAATGTGAGGAATCGCGCCCACTGCATATTTGAATACATCTACTTTTCCCGCCCGGATAGTTTCGCCTACGGTCATAATGTCGATAAAATCCGCCGCAAATTCGGCCGCCAGCTTGCAATCCAGCACCCTGCCGTCGGCGCGGACAAGGTGATCGGCATTCCCGACTCGGCTACCACCGCGGCCCTCGGCTTCGCCGAAGAGTCGGGAATCGGGTATGATATCGGACTCATCCGCAACCATTATGTGGGGCGCACATTTATCCATCCCCTGCAAGCGGCACGGGACCTCAATGTACGCATCAAGTTCAATCCGGTGAAGGGTGTTCTCAAAGGGAAGAAAATCGTCCTGGTGGACGACTCCATCGTCAGGGGAACGACGCTGAAACTGCTCGTCAGCCTCATCAAAACCGCGAAGCCTGCCGAGATTCACCTGCGGATTTCCTCTCCGCCAATCCTGTGCCCTTGCTTCTACGGCATCGACATGCCGACCAAAGAAGAGCTTATCGCCTCGTCGAAGAGCATCGAGGATATCCGGGCCTACCTCGGCGTGGACTCCCTCGCCTACCTCTCGATCAATTCCATGCTTTCGGTGCTCAAACCTGAAGAGCGCGAAAACTTCTGCACTGCCTGTTTTACGGGGAAGTATTTCACCGAG
>CAWJXL010000031.1:0-8843 GCA_963846695.1 uncultured Fibrobacterota bacterium
CGGCAAGCGGACACGCTTCCACGTCTGGTGCATCGTACTCCTCCCTGTACTATACCGGGTTCTCCCCGAAAGATTCCACCGGAGTTCCCTTGGTGACGGAATAAACATCTTTCCCCCCCTAATCACACTTGCCCGAGCTCTCGGGGGACATTGCCATAAATAAACTCGCTGCGCGGCCGGGTCCGGAGCTATGGATTATCACGATCAACGGCATGTTACAATGGTATATTATATATAATCTTGCGTGCAGGAAGCAAGCGATAATTCAAGATATCCATAATCTTGCCGATTTCAGCCGGTACGATGGCATCGCTTCGCATGAGATGGAATTCCCGATTCCCCTAATCATAAGGAACGGTCATTCCGGTGATCGGCGGCCCGGATCATGCGGGTGATGAAGCGAGCCGCGGAGGAACCTGTTGATTTCCACGGAACGGGAGGATATAATGTACTTTTCCATTGCCGATGCTGGCCGGCGGGCGGGGATGGTACTTTGAATGACGGTTCGCGGGGTTACTTTTTTTTTGCTTTTTGTTGTCCAAATATATATATTATTTTCTATGCGTAAGAGAAGGTCCCATAAGAGGTTGAAATTTTTTAATGATTGGGGTATTAATTTTTTAAGAGGAAAACAGCAGCTATTCTCATTCACTTCTCTGGAGGAGGGTTACATGTTTAAACGGTTTTTTGCAGTAGGAGCCATTCTTGCCGCTGGCGCAGTGAGTGTCATGGCCGCAGGAATAGATACTGGGATTGTCAAGGACAACTTGGGGGCTAACGTTGTCGGCGCGACGGTTACCTATACGCGTGCTCCCAACACGTGGACCGCCACCACCGATTCCAACGGTATTTATCGGTTTGCACTCGGCGGTACGCAGAGCATTACGGTTATAGGTTCCGCCACAGGGGCTGGTACCCTTGTCGCTTCGAAAATCGGCTATGTTAATTCACCGGCAGGAGCGCTGACCGTAACCCCCGCCGATACTACCACCCCGAGCGCAATCGGCAATGCCCTCCTGAGCGTTACCATCCGGACGACATCGGGGTCGATCGTCGACAGCTCCAATGCATCCGCGGTGGATAGCGCCAAAATCCGGCAGAAAAGGGCGGGAGCAATCATCGACTCGGTCTTTTCCAATGCGAGCGGCGTCTATACCCTCAACCTCGTTGCAACCGGCGACTCGCTCATCGTAACGGGACCATCCTATTTTGGTAAAAAGGCGGTCGAACCCACCCTTTCGGCAACGGTGTCGACCAACACCATCAATTTTACCCTCAGCGCCTTCGGTTCAGTTCTGGGCACGGTTGATTCGCTGCTCGGCGGACACGGACCGATCAAGGGTGCAACCGTATCACTGGCCCGGGTAGTGGGCGGCGTGGCCCAGGCTCCCTTTACCCTGACGACCACCGATTCCACCGGTCGCTATGAGCTTGACAGTATTTTCGCGCATGTTCCCTACCAGGCTGCCGCTTCGGCAACCGGGTTCAGTTCCGTGTTCAAGCAGATGCCTTCAGGAAACAAACTCAAGGGAGTCGATTCGGTTAGTTTCGTTCTCGGCCCGGCGACCGCCGGTATTAAGGGTACCGTTACCACCGATTCACTCAAGGGTCCGACGCGTGCCGGCGCAAAGGTCATTCTTACCAAGGGAGCAAGCATCGTTCATGTTGACTCAGCGGTCACCGACAGCATGGGTGGGTACTCCTTTGCCAACGACTCGGTTGGCCTGAGCTATACCGTTACCGGTTCCTATAATGGATATCAGACCACCGCGGTTACGTTCACCAAAACGGATACCACCGATGTCGAGAATATCGTGTTGCAGCCCGGTTCCAACAAGACCTTCTGGGTGAAGGTGCTTGGAACGGGCAGCGCTCCGCTTGCCAATGCCTCGGTCGGTTTCACCAATGGCCCGTCGGTCATCGGCGGTACGACCAATGCACTAGGCGTCTATCAGGTTACCAATGCGCCGGTCGGGTTCGACACCATCACCGTTGCCGACTCGATCTACATCGCGCAACTGAACCTCTTCACTCTCAGCGCTCATGCCGCCGATACGGTTACCTATACGCTTACCCAGATCGCAACCGGAACAGTGCCGCGCGCGATCCGCGGTACCGCCCATAAGTTAACCGCAACCGGCGCCGTGGCTGCCGGAGCCACTATTAATTTCAAGTGCGCCGGCGGTTGGGTGTTTGCCGCGACGACTCTCGCGACTGCACCGATCGGTTCATGGTCGGTAGTCGGGATTCCGGCGGCGATTCCTGCAACCGCTTCTATTCCGGCATATGCCGCCGCGACCGGTCTCGGACTCCGGGCAACATTACCTCCGAGTGTCTTTCCGACTCGTGACACGACGTGGAATCCCTATACCAACGCCGCCGCGATTGCAATTACCGCTACGGGGACTACTACTAACAATACGGTTGTTTTCACCGCCGGAACTATTGTTAGCGTGCTCCCTGAAGTCGCGGAAAAGACTGAAGGCGCACCGGCATTCAGCGTTCTTCACTCGGGCATCATCTCCCTGAAGAATATGACTGCACCGGGTATGGTGAAGGTCTACCTGCAGGGCCAGATGCTGTACAGCCACGCTTTTGAAGCCAATACCGCTTCGCTGCGTGTCCCGGCCCTTGCACAGGGCAAGGCCGCCTTCGTGGTCAGCATTACTCAGAACAAGGCGGAGTATAAGAGAGTGGTTTTGATGCCGTAATTATCGGCTCGTTGTTTCAAGAGTAAAAAGGGGGAGAGTGATCTCCCCCTTTTTTATTGCTCAATACACGAAACGTACCGTATGGCAAAAAAGAGGACTGAAAGCATAAGCTTTCAGTCCTCTCCGATAGATAAAAATCGGTTCTCTTTCTATTTATTTGATTCTCCGATATACTGATTACGACGCACTTGCCGCGAGCTGTTTAAGCGCCTTGTACCGTTCCAGGTTCACCTTCGAAGCGTACGCGATAAGCTGTTTCGACAGTTCCGGATTCGCCCGCTGGAGCATCTTGTAGCGGTTCTCGCCGTAAACATAGTCGCCGAGCGGCAGGGTTGGCTCTTTCGAGTCAAGCTGCAATGGATTCTTGCCCGCAAGCGCCAGGTCGGGATTGTACCGGTAGAGCGGCCAGTGACCGGAATCCACGGCTTTCTTCTGCTGATCGTTGCCGTTTATCATATCGTACCCCTGGTTGATGCAATGCGAGTAGCAGAGCAGGAGGGAGGGACCGTTGTACTGTTCGGCTTCGATGAATGCCCTGACGGTCTGGGCGTTGTTGGCCCCGAGCGCGACCTTCGCGACATACACATAGCCGTAACTCATTGCAATCATGCCCATGTCCTTCTTGACCGTCGGCTTACCGCCGGCGGCGAACTTGGCCACCGCGCCCATGGGGGTCGACTTTGACGCCTGGCCGCCGGTGTTAGAATACACCTCGGTGTCGAGCACGAGGATGTTGACGTTCTTACCGGAAGCGATCACATGGTCGAGCCCGCCGTAGCCGATATCGTACGCCCATCCGTCGCCGCCGACCGCCCAGACCGACTTCTTTACCAGATAGTCGATCATGGTTGCCAACTCCATGCATGGAGCGCAGGCACATTTGGCAAGTTCGGCCTTCGCGAGGTCGACCCGCCTGCGCTGAATTTCCAGCGTTTCGAGGGTCGACTGGTCGGCGTTCACGATCTCACCGAGAACGGTTTTCAGCTCTGCGCCGCAGGCGCCGTCGGCGATCACCTTTGCTGCGAGTTCCTTCGCGTATTCGTTGAACTTGTCAACGGTGAGCCGCATGCCGAAGGCGACCTCGGCATTGTCCTCGAAGAGGGAGTTGTTCCATGCCGGGCCCCGTCCGTTGGCGCGCGTGGCATAGGGGGTTGTTGGCAGGTTACCGCCGTAGATCGATGAGCAGCCCGTGGCGTTCGCGATGAGCGCGCGGTCTCCGAAGAGCTGGGAGAGTAGCTTGACATAGGGTGTCTCGCCGCAGCCGGCGCAGGCGCCGCTGAATTCGAAGAGCGGCCGGATGAACTGGCTTCCCTTGACCGTGATCGGGTTGAAGTATTTGGGCGCGGTATCCGGAATGCTCAGGAAGAACGCCCAGTTTTTTGCCTCGGTCTCGCGGAGTGGCGTCTGCGGATGCATGGAGATCGCGCCTTTTTCGCGCGCCGGGCAGTACTGGACGCACACGCCGCATCCGGTGCAATCCTCAGGCGCGACCTGGAGCGTGTACTTGAGTCCGGCAAGCTCCTTGCCCTTCGCGTTGGTCGACTTGAAAGTCGGCGGCGCATAGGTCAGGATGGCGGTATCGTATGCCTTGGGCCGGATCACGGCGTGCGGGCAGATGAGCGAACAACGATGGCACTGGATGCAGGCTTCGGGATTCCACACCGGGATCGTCACCGCGATGTTGCGCTTCTCGTACTGGGTGGTTCCGGAGGGCCAGACGCCGTCGGGCGGCATCTTGGAGACCGGAATACGGTCACCCTCCTGACGGAGGATCGCGGCGGTCACGTTCTTGACAAACTCTGGAGCGTCGTCCGGTACCGCCTTGATCGGCTCAACCGGGTTGGTCGGTGCGGTCGGCACCGTTACCTCCTGAATGCCGGAGAGGCCCTGTTCGATCGAGGCGATGTTTTTCGCGACGATGGCATCGCCCTTCCTGCCGTAGGTCTTCTTGATCGCGTATTTAATGGAATCGATCGCCAGATTCTCGTCGATTATTTTGGAAATTTTGAAGAAGGCGGTCTGCATGATCGTATTGATGCGCGGTCCCAGCCCGATGTTCTGGGCGATGCCGATCGCGTCGACGATATAGAACTTGAGCTTCTTGTCGATGATCTGCTTCTGCACCCGGCCGGGAAGCTTCGTCCACACCGTGTTTGCATCGAACTCGGAGGTGAGCAGGAAGGTGCCACCATCCTGCAGGTTGTCGAGCATGTTGTACTTCTCGATGAAAGAAAAGTTGTGGCAGGCGAGGAAGTTTGCCTTGGTGATGAGGTAGGGGCGACGGATCGTCTTCTTGCCGAACCGCAGGTGCGAGACCGTTATAGTACCCGCCTTCTTAGAGTCGTAGACAAAGTATCCCTGAGTCTGGTTATCGGTGTCGTCGGAAATGATTTTAATGCTGTTTTTATTGGCACTCACGGTACCGTCGGAGCCCAGGCCGTAAAAGAGCGCCCGGAAGACATCGTCATGCTCGACCGAGAACGAACGGTCGAAGGCGAGCGAGGAGTTTCCCACATCGTCGTTGATGCCGATCACGAAATGATTTTTCGGGACCGGCTTGTCGAGTTCGTCGTAGACCGCCTTGACCATTGCGGGGGTGAACTCGTAAGAGCCCAGGCCGTAGCGACCGCCGATGATGACCGGGTAAATCGTAAAATGGGTCTCTTTCTTCTGCATCTCTTCGCCGATAGCCGTGCGGACGTCTTCGTACAGCGGTTCGCCGAGTGATCCCGGCTCCTTGGTGCGGTCGAGCACCGCGATCTTCGTCACGCTCGCCGGCATCGCCTTGACAAGCGCATGCGCGTCGAACGGCCGGTAGAGCCGGACCTTGATCACGCCGAGTTTCGCGCCCTTTGCGTTGAGGTACTCCACGGTTTCGTGGACTGTGTCGCAGCCCGATCCCATGAGGATTATCACCTTGTCGGCATCCGGCGCGCCGACATAGTCGAACAGGTGGTACTGCCGTCCGGTAATCTTCGCGAACCGATCCATGTATTCCTGGACGATGGCCGGACATTTTACATAGTAGGAATTCACGGTTTCGCGGCCTTGGAAGTAGACGTCCGGGTTCTGCGCCGTTCCCCTGATGGAGGGGTGATCGGGCGACATCGCGCGTTTGCGGTGTTCATGGATCAGGGCGGTGTCGATCATCGCGGCCATGTCTTCCCTGGTCAGCTCTTCGATTTTCTGGATCTCGTGTGAGGTGCGGAAGCCATCGAAAAAATGGAGGAAGGGGAGACGCGCGGCAAGCGTTGCACCATGGGAAATAAGCGCTATATCCATCGCTTCCTGAACCGACGACGAGGTGATGAGCGAGAAACCGGTCTGGCGCACGGCCATGACGTCGCTATGGTCGCCGAAGATCGAGAGTCCCTGGCAGGCGAGGGAACGTGCCGAAACATGGAAGACGGTCGGGGTCAGCTCTCCGGCGATTTTGAACATGTTCGGAATCATGAGAAGAAGGCCTTGGGAGGCCGTGAAGGTCGTGGTGAGCGCGCCACTGGCCAGGGCGCCATGCACTGCTCCGGATGCCCCGCCTTCGGACTGGAGCTCGGCAACGAGGGGAACGGTCCCCCATAGGTTCTTCTCGCCCGCAGCACTTTTTTCGTCGGATATTTCGCCCATGGGAGAAGAGGGGGTAATAGGGTAGATTGCAATGACTTCATTGACGGCGTGGGCGACATGCGCCACTGCCGAGTTACCGTCGTGCGGTACCATCAAACGTGCCATGATGCACTCCTCTATTTTTTGTAAAATGTGAAATTTTCAAGACTGGTAAAACATTATAAAATAGATAAAATCATTGGTTGGATTCAAACCAGCCAGGAGAGGGGACATAGTATATCATCTTGGAACAATTGCTGGAAATGGTGGATGAGAAGGAGTAAAGTAAGTGTACATATCACCCTTCAGGTGATTAGCGTGATCATATCGCGCACGGCCCGGTCGATTCCCACCAGCGCTGCCCGGCCGATGATGGAATAGCCGATATTTAGCTCTTCGATCTGCTCGATCTGCGCAATCGGTCGCGCATTGCGATAATTGAGCCCATGACCGGCATTGACGCGCAGCCCGAGCTTCGCTGCCGTCTGCGCCATGTCGCGCAACTTCGCCAGCTCTCCGGCGACAGCCTCTTCGGTGGCGCCATTTGCATAATACCCGGTGTGAAGTTCGATATGGGTTGCGCCAGCGAGTTTGGAGGCCCTTATCTGCTCGGTGTCAGGGGCGATAAACGTACTGACCGGGATGCCTCGCTTCCGCAGCTTCTCGATGAACGGCACCAAGTCCGCCTCGTGTTCGTGCACGGCAAGTCCGCCCTCGGTCGTCCTCTCCTCTCGATTTTCGGGAACGAGCGTCACCATTCCAGGCACGATTTCCAGCGCAATGGCCACCATTTCGGCAGTGCAGGCCATTTCGAGGTTGAGATGAGTGGTAACAACCTGTTTGAGCAGCCGGATATCGCGATCCTGGATGTGGCGTCGGTCTTCACGCAGGTGGGCTGTGATCCCGCGTGCGCCGGCGAGCTCTCCTATAAGCGCCGCTGCTATCGGATCGGGTTCGTTGCCGCCTCGTGCCTGACGGATGGTGGCGATATGATCGATATTAAGGCCGAGACTGGCCATAAGCTCAACTCCTTCTCCTACCGGGGTTCTCCTCCGGTCGTGTCAAACAACTGTGAAACAAACGAAAGCTTGATGCCGCTATGCTCGAAAGAAGGAAGCTCGCGCCTGAGCGCCTGCAGAAGCTCGCCGGAGGCTCTTGCGGCGATGATAATTTTTCCCCGCTTGCGCGCATCCAGGGCGTAGCGGATCAACTTCTCCTGCGCGGGAGAGATTCGCGGGCCTCGAACCTTTGTCCCTGATACGGTTCGGGCAGCGTCCCGGGCAACAAGCCTACCGGTGGTGTCGATGTTTCCTTCCACGGTGGCATACGGCATCGCTAGGCTTTCGGCAAGCGAGGCGCCAACGCTTTTATGCGTAGGTGCCTGTTCAAGAAAATAGACATGCCGTTTTTTCATCTCTGATAAAACTATGGACATGACCCGCGAATCTTCGAGAGCCCGCGATCCGCCAAGGTTGCTGAACCCGGCGAATCGGGGTACCATGGTCATCGAGCCATGCATGAGGGAGCACAGTTTTGCATCGGAGTAGTGGATCATCAGACGAAGTTTACGGAAGTCGTCGGGTGATCTTTTCGACGACTCCATGGGTAGGAGCAAGAGCACCTCTTTTTGGCCTCCTGCCATCCTCTTCGCCTGCTCTGTCGCGAAGGGCGTGGGCGAAAGCGCAATGGTCAAAGGCGCGGGCAGCGAGAGCAGCCCATCGCGGATCTCGTCCGTGGCCGTGGCAATATCGGTGATGACAATGGCCATTTTGGCCGCCGAGCTTAAAAATCGCGGGGCGCGGGTGATGGTCAGCTTCACGGTTGGCTGGCCTGCGACCGAACTGACAAACCGTATATCGTACCGATTTTCGTCGGCCGGACAAAAGCAGTCGTCCACATGATACGCCGTACCGGCGACTGCGCCGGAAAGACGGTACAAGACCACAGGCATAGGCTCACCTACGGGAACCGCCGTACGGATTTCGAGAATGCTATCCGCCGGGAAGAACTTGAAAGAGACGGCGGAGTCGGGAACTTCGAGCTGATGAAGGCGGTCACGGAGTGTATTTTCCAGAAGGGAACGCGCCGGATTGGTCGACGCGCGCGCCTTCCGGAATTCGATCCGCTCGATGAGGGCGTTGCCCGCCTTCCGGTAGTTGCCCGAGGCAACAAGGTACGCGGCGACGCTGCCGATAATGAGAACAGCGATGACCGGGAGAATTTTGCGAAGGCGCATGGTGGTCGGGCGGCGGCGGGAAGACGGCATGAGAAACCATAAAAATACCAATTACTTGCGACGCCTGCAAGCTCGCATTCACGGATAATCCCGATGGCAGGTAATGGCGCACGTATCACCGTACCGGTTCTCCTCGGACCGACTGCTTCCGGCAAGTTGGCGGTTGCCATGATTGCGGCAGGTCTCACGCCTGCGAAATTATCTCCTGCGATTCCAGACAGATCTATCGGTTCATGAACATCGGGACCGCGAAGCTTTCCGTCGAAGACCGCAGACGGGTGCCCCATCGCCTG
>CAWJXL010000032.1:0-20207 GCA_963846695.1 uncultured Fibrobacterota bacterium
GGGGCGCCGACCTTTGGGGCGTCGATCTGCGGGACGACAACCTTAACGGAGCCAACTTGTACAAAACCGATCTTCAGGGGGCCAACCTTCGGGGTGCCGACCTTCGGGGAGCAAACCTTTATAAAGCCGACCTTCAGGGCGCCGACCTTCAGGAAGCCAACCTTCTGGGATCCGACCTCGTGAATACCGACCTCGGTAAAGTTTTATCATTTTACAAGGCTAAACTTGACCCAACGGTTCGGGACCGAATATCAGCCAGTTGGCCTGAAAAACTTGCACCTATCGGGAATGCCGCTACGGGAAGTGACTCTCGATGGTTTACGCGGACTCAGGCATGAAGCAATGCCTTCACGTGGGCCACGCCGGCTGATGCCAGGCCGGCGGGATTGTATCCCCCTTCCAGTACGGAGACGATGCGTCCCTTGCACACTCGTTCCGCAAACTTCTTAATGAAAAGCGTTGCATGGGAAAAGCCCTCGTCGGTAATGGAAAAATCGCCGATGGTATCGCCTTTCCGGCTGTCGAATCCGGCCGATATAAGCACTAGATCCGGGATGAACGAAAGTAGCGCCATCTGCGGCACTAGACGGCCTTCAAGGGCCGAGAGGAAATTTTCGTCGGTAACGTCGCCGGAGGGGTTTTCCGGCGAAGGGAGCGGCACATTACAATTGTACCCCTCGCCTGGTCCTTCGCCGATGCGCAAGGGATAGCCGGTGGCGGGGTAGGCTCGCAGCCGGTGGGTCGAAAAGTAGAAAACCGTCGGGTCGCTGTAAAAAGCCTCTTCGGTTCCGTTGCCATGATGGTAGTCCCAATCAACGATCAGAATGGAGCGCAGGCCCCATGTGCGCTGTGCATAGCGCGCGCCGATGGCCACGTTGTTGAAGAAACAGAATCCTTCTCCCTTGCGGAAGCCGTCTTTATTGACATCGTTGTGGGCATGGTGTCCCGGCGGACGTATCGCGCAGAAGGCATTGTCGACTATGCCGCCGCATACCGCGTCAATTGCGGCGAGTACGCCTCCCACGGCGCGGATTGCGGCTTTACCCGTTACTCCGCATCGCTCCACCGCGCCGATGTGGTTGGCGGAATGCAGTGCGGTTATGTGCGGTACGATTACTTCGGCATCGGTGAGGGGCGCTATCGGTGTCAGGCGGCTGTAAATCGAGGACTGCACGATGGATGCATGAAGCGCCGCCAGTCGCAACGGAGATTCAGGGTGAAGCGGTGATAGCTCATGTTCGAGATAGAGATCGTCGTAAATATAGCCGGTTCGCGGTGACATGGAAAATCCTTGATAATTCCCTAAAATTAAATTGAAGCATGATGCGGGCGCTCGATCATCGCGTTCAAGACTGCTCCCGCGTGTCGGATAATTTGACAACCGCTCTGTATGCCCGGCGGGAACGGCCTATTCTTGTCGATTTCCCTTATTTTGTTTATTTTAACCGGTACAAGGGCCAAAATAAAATCGGGAGATACCGTGCAGGAACAAAATTTCAAAATCTACCCCTATCGTTGGGTCGTCCTTGCGGTTTTCATGCTTATCAATGTCATGGTCCAGGTATTATGGATCTGCTACGCACCCATCGCTTCTTTGGCCGCCGGATCGTATGGCGTTAAAAGGGAGAGCATCGATCTGCTGGCGAATCTTTTTATGCTTGTCTATATACCGATGGCATTTCCTGCGGCATGGGCCATCGATCATTTCGGGTTTAAAAAAGCCGTGGGCTTCGGCGCCATACTTATTGCGGTTTTCGGTTTTCTCCGCGCGCTTGTTCCTTGTAATTACTCCATTGCGCTTATCGGCTCAATCGGAATCGCCGTCGGCCAGCCGTTTCTGCTTAATGCCTTTACCAAGCTCGCGGCGCTATGGTTTCCGCATAAACAGCGGGCCACGATCACGGGGGTCATTTTTCTTGCGATGTTCCTCGGGATAGGTCTTGGCGAAGCGCTGGGACCGGGCTTGCTACGCGCATTTCAATTCAAGGGTATGCAGATGATGTACGGCGCGGCGACGCTCATCACCGTGGCGCTCTTTCTGATCTTCGCCCGTTCCAAACCGCCGACCCCTGCCGGCCCTCCGGAAAACGAGGTGCGCGCGCTGGTTCTCGACGGATTAAAGAAGATGCTTAAACAGCGGGAAGTTTATTTCTTTTCATTCGCCCTTTTCATCGGCAGCGGGATCGTCAACGCGGTGTTTACCCTGATCGATGGGTTCGCCAGGGAGAAGGGATTGACAACAGAACAGGGAGTCGCCTTGACGGTGGTTCTGCTGACCGCGGGAATCATCGGAAGCATCGTTTTGCCCGTGTTCTCGGACGCGGTCCGTCAAAGAAAACCGATCATCCTTTTGGGGATTTTCGGCGCCGTTCCCGCGACCCTGTGCCTTGCAATGGGGAAAGGGTTTAATTTCGAGATCGCCTGTTTCATTCTTGCGGGTTTCTGCATCACCGGCGTGACGCCCGTGGCGTACCAATACGGCGCCGAGATCACCCATCCCGCCCCGGAAGGCACCAGCAACGGCATCTTCGCCCTTGTCGTCCAGGCCTCAGGCCTGCTGATTGTCCTTATGGACAGGCTCAAAAACACGTTCCACGATTCCTACATCCCGTCGCTTGTCGGGCTTGCGGTCATGATCGCGGCAAGCGGTCTGCTTTTCCTTCTGGCAAAGGAATCTCCCGAAATGCACCGGAGACAGGCGCGGCACGACGGCGCGCCGCAACCTCAGCCGGTACAACAATAACTTTTGCTCTTGCTTCTCAGTTTAAATTTGCGTGATGTCCCGCGGTGTGTTGATTATTAAGTTAAGATATTGATTTTAATTTCTACCGAAAACGGTTTCAAGCGAGGTGGAGGTAACTTTCCTCCGCGCAGTATCAAACCTTCAAACTGGTGAAATTTGCTTGACACAGTGTCCAACTTTTCGGGGGAACATCATAATTCTTGGCCTTATCTCCGCAAAAAGGTCCCCTCAGCCATGACCTTTTGGTCCTTGAGAAAGCAATACTTATAGACTCCCGTCGCCGCAATTTTTTTGATCTCGCGCAGGAGGCTTTCTTTCGTTGCAGACGCATTGAATGAGGTCTTAAATATCCGCCTACCGTTCAAGGAATAAACTGCCAGGACTCCGCAGTAGCCCATAGCCGAGATCTGTAATTGAATTGGTGCATCGATTACCTCGGTTCCAATAGTGGTAAAGCTAAAAACGGTACTCCATCCGCTTGTTCCTCCTGAATTGCTCGCGCTGACTCGCCAGTAATATACCGCGTTAATGGTGAGCGCAGATAGTGGCCGCATAGTCCAAGCAAGTGTCGTATCGTTAATCAGCGTGAAAGATGTGCTGTTTGACAGTTGAATACGGTAGGAAGTTGCTCCGCTACAGAGATTCCAAGCAAGCGTGGTATTTATTGGTACGTTCACCGCCCCATTTGTGGGCGATGAAAGTACGGGTGTAGCAGGCGTAAGTGGTACAGTCGTGAAGCTATTTACTGTACTCCAAGAGCTTGTTCCCTCGAAATTGCTCGCGCTGACTCGCCAGTAATACACCGCGTTAATGGTAAGCGCAGATAGTGGCCGCATAGTCGCAGCAAGCGTCGTATCATTAACCAGCGTGAAAGATGTGCTGTTTGACAGTTGAATACGGTAGGAAGTTGCTCCGCTACAGAGATTCCAAGCAAGCGTGGTATTTATTGGCATGTTCACCGCACCATTTGTGGGCGATGAAAGAACAGGTGCTGTAGGAGGGCCAGGACTAATGATAGTGACACTAGCACTATTAGCATTTGCCACATAAACCATGCCAGTTAAGGGATTAACCTCAACTGCTTCGGGATTTACCCCCACGCCTATGGTAGTCGTCGAATCAGTCGCTCCATTGATTACTGTGATATTGGCGCTGCTATCATTTGCCACATAAATTTTATTTGTCACGGCATTCACCGCTATTGCCCAAGGAAGAGTCCCTACGCTGACAGTAGTCTCTGCATTTGTTAATCCGTTAATTACTGTGACATTATCGCTTCCACTATTTACTATATAAATTGTATTTGTCACTGGGTTCACCCCTATTGAAAAAGGGTTAGTTCCCGCGCTGATAGTCGTTGTCATATTGGTAGATCCATTGATTTCAGTAACACTATCGCTGCCATAATTTGACACATAGATCGCATTGGTCACAGGATTCACACCCACCGCTGAACTGGGCCGATCCTCCTGCGCAGTCCCCGTTTTTACGGAAGTTGTTGAATTAGTTGCTCCATTGATTACAGTAACATTGTTGCTGCCATAATTCGCTACATAAATCATGTTTGTCACCGGGTTCACCGCCATAGCAATGGGAGATGTCCCCACGCTTATTGTAGCCGTAGAATTGGTTGCCCCGTTGATTTTCGTAACACTAGCGCTTCCAAAATTCGCCACATAAATCATGTTGGTTGCTGGGTTTACCGTTACTGCATAGGGAGATACTCCCGCACCTACGGTAGTCGTCGAATTGGTTGTTCCATTGATTACCGTGACAGTGCCACTGACATAATTCGCCACATAAATCATGTTTGTCACTGGGTTCACCGCTATTGCAACGGGCGCTATTCCCACGCTTATTGTAGCCGTAGAATTGGTTGCCCCGTTGATTACCGTAACACTTGCGCTCATGTAATTTGTTACATAAATCATGTTGGTAACAGAATCAATTGCCATTGCAGAAGGCGTTGTTCCTGTTGTTACAGTTGCTATAACCGCATCAGCTCGAGTTTCGGTTTCCCACACAATTACCATTACCATTACAAAAACTGATTTTATTAAGCCGCATTTCATAGTACCTCCTGTGTACGGGGTTTCACCTCTATTGCTGCCCTGCCCCCATGAAAAGCAAAGGGACGCGATAATTAATCATCATGGACGAAAGAAAGGGCGTCCATATGTTGGGATGCATACTTTTTACTCGTTCTGGTGAATTGAAACTTGCCAGTTTTCGATTCAGAACCAAGCAAACTATGCGTTAATCATTATCGGCGTTTTATTGAATCAAATAGCTATATCTATCCTTGAAAAGGTGAAGAATGACTGCACCTGCAATATATAAATCCGCATTTCGGACAGCAACTATTTCTTGCCCGCCGTTTCTTGTAGCTTCCCTTATTTTCCCCGCAACTATTCCCATTCGATGGTGGCGGGCGGCTTATTCGTAACGTCAATGAACAAATCGCCGATGCCCGGAATCGTCCGGGCCTTCTCGATGATGGCGCCGAGGGTTTCGCGCCTCAGGGGAAGGAACCTCGCCGTCATCGCCTCCTGCGAGGCGATGGGCCGCAGCACCACGCACTCGTCTCCCCGTTCATTAACAAGAGGTAACAACACCACCGGCATCTGCCACACCGCGTCATACTCGCCCGAGGAAAACAGGGCCTCGGTGACGATGCGGTCGACGGCGCGGAGTGCGGCAAGGCGCTCCCGCGTTATGGTCGCGGCAATGAGGCGGTACGGGTACGAGGGATCGCCGGTCAGGGAAAACACGACCCGATTGACCGAACGGACGGCGTTCGTGATGCGGGTTGAAAGTTGCTCGATCCCGTCCCAATCCTCGCTCCCCGCAAGGAGCGCCGGATGTGCATAGGTCCGGCCGTCGCCCTGCACGCCGACGCTGCGCACGGGCAGGATGGCCGATTGGTAGCCGGCCGCGGATGCGAGAGCGGCAACCTGGGCCGTCGCGTCAGCGTCCGGCACGACGGCCGCGCCGTCCGAACACAGCACCCGCACGCCGAGGCCGGGACCGGGGAACGGGTGGCGCCATACGAGTCTTGTCGGGAGATCGAGCGCCTCTCCGAGATCCCGCACTTCGTCTTTGTAGAGCTGGGCGAGCGGCTCGATGACGAGCCCGCGTTTGATGAGCTCCAGAACGGCGTCCACGCGATTGTGGTGGGTCTTGATGCGGTCGGCGTGCCGGGTGCCCGCGCTCTCGATGGTGTCCGGATAGATGGTGCCTTGCGCAAGAAGCCACTCCTCAGGATCGAGCGAAAGACCGGCAAACACCCGGTCCTTGACATCAATGAACATCCTGCCGATTACCCGGCGCTTCTCTTCGGGGTCCGTGACGCCCCGCAGCGCGTTGAGAAAATCGTCGGTCGCGTCCTCGATCTTCAGATTGTCAAAACCGTGCCCCTTCAGATACTCGAGAATGTCGGCCGATTCGTTGTGCCGCATGAGGCCGTTGTCGATATGGAGGCCCATGACCCGCTCGGGGCCGATCGCCTTTTGTAAGGAGCGCGAACGCCACCGAAGAGTCCGCGCCGCCCGAAACGAGCAGGAACACCTTGCGGCAGCCGCACCGCTCCCGGATCGATTGTATGAGCGTTTCGGCGTATGTCCCGGGGTTCCAGCTTCGGGCGCATGCGCAGATGGTAAGGAAATTATCGAGAATTTTCATTCCGTGCGGGGTATCGGTCACTTCGGGATGGAATTGCAGGCCGTATATATGGCGGTTGCCATCGCCCACCGCGGCGGCCGGGCAATCGTCGGTGTCCGCGAGAATCTCGAATGAGGGCGCCGGCGTCTCGACCGTATCGCCGTGACTCATCCACACCCGTTCGACCGGATCACAACCCGCAAAGAGCGGCGATTCCTTGATAATACGGAGCTCGGCCCTGCCGTACTCACGCACCTTCCCTTTCGCAACCGTGCCGCCGAGCATTCGTGCGATCAATTGATGGCCGTAGCAGAGGCCGAGGATCGGAATGCCGAGAGTCACCATCGCCGGATCGAGGGACGGGCTTCCTGCTTCAAGCACGCTGTGCGGGCTTCCCGAAAGAATGATGCCCCGATAGCGCTTCAGGCTCGCGGCCGGCGTTTCGGGCGGGGCGATCTCCGAATAAACGCCCAGACGCCGGATGCGGTTGGCGATAAGGTGGGCGTATTGCCCCCCGAAATCAATGACGACTATCGTATCCAACCCATGCGCCTTTTCAAAGTCCCTCTCGCGCCAGCTTCTCCAGGAGATCCTTTGCCGTACGGCTGAACTTTTCCGGCGTCCGTACATGCACGCGCACGAGCTGGTCTCCATGCTCCCGCCGCTGCAGCAACGGAAGCCCTTTACCCTTAAGCCGGAAGATCTTTTCCGACTGCGTTCCCGGCGGGATCTTGAGGCTTACCTTGCCGTCGATGGTCTCCACCTCCCGCGACGCTCCGAGGGCGGCTTGCGAAAAGGTAATATCTATTTCGCACAGGAGATCGGCGCCGTGACGCTGGAAGAAGTGGTGCGGCGTCTCGTGGATGAGTACGATCAGGTCGCCCGCGGGGCCGTTGTTGGACCCCGCATCACCCTGGTCCGGGATCGTGATGTAATTACCTTCCGAGACTCCGGCCGGAATCGTGACATTCACCGTATTCTCGGTCGATTCAAGCCCCTCGCCGCCGCAGGCGGGGCAGGGGTCGGAGATCATGAATCCGCTGCCGCCGCAGGTCGGGCATGCGCTCTCCTGGATCACCTGTCCGAAAAACGACGAGGCTATCCGCCGCACCCGGCCTTTGCCGTTGCAGGAGGAGCAGGTTTTTTTCTTTCCCTCGCGGGAACCGCTGCCGCCGCAGGTCGGACATCGATCCTTGCGTTTGATCTTGATGGTTTTCTGGACCCCCTGGGCGATTTCCTCCATGGTAAGGGGCAGGCGGATCTGAAGGTCATTGCCGCGCGAGACCTGTCCTCCGCCTGACCGGCGCGACCGTCCGCCGCCGAAGCCGAACAGGTCGCCGAACGAGGAGTCACCGCCGAAATCCGACATGAAGGCGCGAAGCGCATCGGAGATATCAAAGCCCCCGAACCCGCCGAAGCCGCCAGGGCCCGCTCCCTGTTGCTGGAAAGCGGCATGCCCGAACTGATCGTACTGCGACCGGCGCTGCGGATCCTTCAGCACCTCGTACGCCTCGGTCGCCTGCCGGAATTTCTCCTCGGCCGACATGTCGCCCGGATTTTTATCCGGGTGGTATTTCATGGCCATCTTCCGGTAGGCCGTCTTTATCTCATTCTCGGAGGCATTTTTTTGTATGCCAAGTACTTCGTAATAGTCGGCTTTATCGGTCATGTGATATGAGGTTCCAGGTTAACAGGTACTATAATCATCCCCTACCTTTTTCCGTTTTCTTCGGGAGCCCCGCTCGAAACGATCACCTTTGCATGACGCAGCACCCGTTTCCTGAGATTGTACCCCTTTTCGAACACTTCAACAATATGGTCCTCGGGGATCTCCGCATCCGGTACTTTCATGAGAGCATCGTGCAACTGCGGATCGAACGGTTCACCCGCCGCGGCAAACGGTTCGAGACCGTTCCTCGTCAGCACATCGTTGAATTTTGCAAAAATCAATTTCATGCCGTCGAAAATGCACTTTGGATCGGCGCACGTTTCATCGGTCTTGATCGCCCGCTCGAAGTTCTCGCGCACCTCGATCAGCTCGCCCATCAACTTCTCGTTCGCCGATTCAACCAGCCTCTCATAATCGCGGCTTACCCGCTTTTTGAAGTTATCAAACTCCGCCATGAGCCGCAGGTAGCGGTCGCTCTGTTCTTCGAGCTGCTGCTTCAGGTCGTCGAGCGAGTCGATCGGTCCCTCCTGCTCGCCTGCCGGAGCGGCTTCTGTTGTGGAATCAGGCTTCACCGCCGGCTCGTTGCCGGCAGCAGCCCCTTCGGCGGCGGATGCCGCCTGTTCCTTTTCCGCCATCTCTTCGCTTATGCCGTTCTTATGGTTATTCATTGGAGATCTCCTCGACCGTCGCTCCTATTGTAGAGATAAAAGGAGTAAAAATTTATGTAAAAATACACTATTGTTACTATGAGATCGCACCTGCCCGCCCCTGCATTGACCGGAAAAGGCAGTTGCCGCACCCTATCAAGTATTTTATGTTGCTATGGTACAACAACTTCCAACCGGATCGGAGAGGGGAGGTGGGAGTGCATGAGTAAATCCGTCGTCGCTGTTCTTCGGACATCGCCGGAAACCGTGCTTGAGGACTACCACCGCCTCATGAACCTTGCCGGGTATCGGAACCAGATCGCCAGGACGCGGACACCGCCCTTAAGATCAACATCTCGTGGCATTTTTTCTATCCCGGCAGCTCGACCACACCCTGGCAGCTCGAAGGGGTCATCCGCGCCATGAAACGCGACGGCTACGACCCTTCGCTCATCCATGCGTGCCACAACCGCACGGTCGTCATCGATGCCCACCTCGGCGAACGCGAGAACAAGCAGCTCCGGGTGGTGCAGGCCCACGGCCTTCGTAACGTGCACCTCTACGAAGGCGAAGAATGGATCGATGTCCGTGAGGCGGTGGGCGACCTGACGCATGAGTTTCTCTGCCTCAATCGCGTGTACCCCCGAGGGTTCATGATACCGAAGCGGTTCATCGGCGAGAACATCATCCACCTGCCGACGATCAAGACCCATATCTTTACGACAACGACCGGCGCGATGAAGAACGCCTTCGGCGGGCTCCTGAACGAACATCGCCACTGGACGCATCCGGTCATTCACGAGACGCTCGTGGACCTGCTCATGATCCAGAAAAAGATCCACCGGGGAATCTTCGCGGTCATGGACGGCACCTTTGCGGGCGACGGTCCGGGTCCGCGGTGCATGATCCCCCATGTCAAAAATATCCTGCTGGCCTCCGCCGACCAGGTGGCCATCGATGCCATCGCGGCGAAGCTCATGGGGTTCGATCCGCTCCGCGATATCGCGTTCGTGCGGCTCGCCCACGAGCGTGGACTCGGGTGCGGCGACCCGCGCGAGATCGAAATCGTCGGCGACGGCGAGGCGGCGGGAGAGAACTGGCGCTTTGTCGGCCCTTTCAAGAAGATGACCTTCGCGAGCCGCATGCAGCACCTCATCTACTGGGGCCCGCTCAAGAAGCCGCTCGAATGGTCGCTCAAGACGATTCTGGCGCCATGGGCCTACATCGCGAGCGTCCTGTACCACGACTGGTACTGGTACCCCGCCCACCGGAAAAATGCCGACGTCATCGCGTCAAGCGTCTGGGGGAGGCTGTTCCAGAACTGGGAGAAGGTCGCGATTCCGGCAAACGATCTCAGTCGGAAAGGGTGGGATGATGTCGGAAAGGAGCCTTTGCAGATGCATAAGGAGACGTTACGGCTCATGGGAAAGGCGATAAGGATTCTCGGGGAGTGCATAAAGGAGGCGCCGGAGTTTAAAAAGAAAGCGGGGAAAAGATAAAAACAATGAACATTGCCTCGGTCAGTCCTTTATACAATAAAATCAAGAAATAATACATTTCAGACCATTTTGGAGATAACTTAAGCAACGCATGTTCTTTCTCCTCCTCAAAGCCCTTCGCCCCCACCAGTGGGTCAAAAACCTGCTGCTTTTCGCCCCCTTTGTTTTGGCGCATCAGCTCAGAAACGGTAAAACGTATCCGGTCCTGCTTATCATCTTCGGCTGCATGTGCCTCACCGCGTCGGCAATTTACCTTGTAAACGATCTCTTCGACCGGGAGGCCGACCGGCGGCATCCGGATAAGAAAAACCGTCCCATCGCCTCCGGCGCGTTGCCTCCCGTTGCGGCCTGGTGCGCGGCCGGGATCATGCTGGCGGTCAGCCTCGCGGCCGCGGCGCGGTTCGTGGGGCCGCCCGCCGCCGCGCTCCTTGCCTGCTACGGCGCGCTCTCCCTCTCGTACACCATCGCCCTGAAGCGCCTGCTCATGGTGGATGTCATCGTGCTCTCTTTTTTTTATTCGCTCAGGATCATCATCGGCGGCGTTGCGGCGGGCGTCGCGATATCGCCGTGGTTCCTCGCGTTTTCGTTCTTCTTCTTCCTCAGTCTTGCCTTTGTTAAGCGTTATACCGAGCTCCGGCTTCTGGGTGATGGCGCGGGCGAAAGGCTCAGCGGGCGGGGGTACGGATCGCTGGATGCTGAGCTCATGCCGATCGCCGGCATTTCGAGCGGTCTCCTGAGCATCCTCGTCTTCCTGTTGTATATCGCATCGAGCGAACAGGTGAAGGCGCTCTATTCCAATTCGCTCTGGCTCTGGATGATCGCGCCGCTCTTCGTGTACTGGCTCATGCGAACCTGGTTCCTCGCGATGCGGGGGATCGTGCACTCCGACCCGGTTACCTTTGCCATTAAAGATCTCCCGAGCTGGATCACCGCCGCGCTGATCGGCATCCTTCTGCTTCTCGGGTCGGTGACATGACCATCCGCCATTGCATGTTCGATTTCGACGGTACGCTGGTCGATACGCTCGACGATATCCTGGCAGCCTTGAAATCGGCTTTTGCGAAATGCGGCGTTCCGGTGGAGTCGCTCCGAGTCGCTGCCATTATGCAACTCCAGCTGAGGGAGGCGGTCGCCTCTATTGCACCCCAAAGCAACCCCGCCATGATCGATGCGGTGGTTGCCGAATTCAAGACCATCTACGATGCGGACGACTATCCCACAACGAAGCTCATGACCGGTGTGGCCGTACTCCTGCCCGAACTGAAGGCGCGATTGATCGGCATGTCCATCGTATCCAACAAGCGGCATGTACCGACCGTGCGGATGCTCGAGAAATTCGGGGTGCGCGCCTTCTTTGACGCCGTGTACAACCCCGACATGAATCCGGGAAAACCGGTCATGACAAAGAGTCAGATGATCGGTCGTGCGATCGCCGAGCAGGGGCTCTCCAGGGAGACTACCCTCTATATCGGCGACTCTGAGCTGGATGTCCTGGCAGCCGATGAAAACGGGCTGGCCTCGGTCATCGTGGCAAATGGGTACGGTGGCATCGCACAGTTCAAATTCCGGCCGGCGTATGTTGTAAAGGAGATCTCCGGGATTCTGGCCATGGACGGGCTCATCCCACCGGCGCCGGAGAAATGAAAGGGTGTATGGCGCCGGTCGTATATTATCTGAAGCTATGATTTAAAAATCTTCAATAATTAATTGAGCGAAGAACAGCCACGATGACAAGACAGGAGAAGCGGGACGGCATATGATCGTTGTAACCGGCGGTGCAGGCTTCATCGGCAGCGCGCTTACGGGGCGGCTGAATCGGAAAGGTATTACCGACATCCTCGTCGTGGACCACCTCGGAGAATCCGAGAAATGGAAAAATCTGGCGCCGCTTCGCTTCGCCGACTACCTTGATCGGCAGGAATTCATCGTTCGGCTCGAACGCGGTGAATTAGGCGACGCGATCGAGGCGATTTTCCATCTGGGCGCCTGTTCCTCGACAACCGAGAAAAACGCGGATTTCCTCCTGGAAAACAACTACCGCTATAGCGCGCGAATCGCTCAGTGGCGTGAAAACCATCCGGGATGTCGACTCATCTACGCTTCGAGTGCCGCGACCTACGGCGACGGCAGCAGGGGGTATGCCGACAACGAGGATGACCTGCACATCCTGCGCCCGCTGAATATGTACGGGTACTCCAAGCATCTCTTCGATTGCCTTGCGAAACGAAAAGGGTGGCTGACCCATATCGTCGGGCTGAAATATTTCAACGTCTTCGGCCCAAACGAGTACCATAAAGGCGACATGCGCAGCGTCATCAACAAGAGCTATGCCGGGGTGCGCGACAGAGGAGTGATGAAACTTTTTAAATCGCACCGGCCCGAATACGCGGACGGCGAACAGAAGCGGGATTTTATCTACATAAAAGATGCCCTCGAAATGACCCTTTTCTTCCTCGATCACCCTGAAGCCAACGGCATTTTCAATATCGGCACCGGCGTTGCACGCTCCTGGAACGATGTCGCGGCCGCTCTCTTCGCAGCGGCGGATAAGCCGACCGCCATCGAGTATGTGCCGATGCCGGAACCCATCAAGGAGAAATACCAGTATTTTACCTGTGCCGACCTTATCAGGCTAAAGGAGGCTGGCTGCTCGTACATGTGCGGCAGTTTGGAGGACTCGGTCGCCGATTACGTGAAGAACTATCTGGCATCGGGACGGGTACTGGAAGGGACAGCGGAGTAAATATCTGTAGCACACAGACCGAAGTATCCGCAGGTGACTCTCCCCCGAAAAGTAAAGAACCCTTCCGGCCGGCGAAAACCGAGCCCGTTGTCGTAACATTTTTCTAACCGAGCCAGTCTAAAATCATGAGAAACAGGGATACAAACAGCCGGAGCGCCACACATGGTCGACCTTGACCGTATCACCATAGAACGGGCGGCCAGGGGCGACGAAAAGGCCTTCCGGGCGGTATATGATCATTACGCGACGTTCGTGTGGCGGGTTGTTTTCCGATCCGTGGGAAGCGATCGGGAAATGGTCGAGGAGATTGTGCAGGAGACGTTTATGAAGATCCACCAATCGCTGAAAAAATTTGCGGCAGACTCTTCACTCGGAACATGGATCTTCCGCATTGCATTCAACACCTCGAAGAGCTTCTGGGCGAAAAAAGCGCGGGAGAAGGAACGGATGGTGCCGCTCGTTTTCGACAGGGCGGACCCCGTTTCCGCCATCGATGCGTTCGAGGCCGGGGACGCGGTGGAAAAGATACTGGTCGATCTCCCGGCCGAGGACCGGTTTCTTCTGATCAGCCGGGAGGTGGAAGGCTTGAGTTTCGAAGAAATTGCCGAGATTACCGGCAAATCGTCCGCTGCGCTGCGGACGAGGATGTCCCGCATCAAACATAAAATCGGCAGTATCCTTGAAAGTAAACCTCAGCTCAAGGAGGCGGTCGCATGAATGAAAGGGAGTTCTACAAAGAACTGGGTCGGGTAGTGGAACCGCCTTCCTATCTTTACGGCAAAATCAGCAGGCGGATACGGCGGCGTACCACCATGCTGCGAACCGTTTTTACGCTTGCGGCAACCCTGATCCTGGCGGTCGGTACATCCGGGGTGCTCTACCTGCGTCACGAAGGGGGGCAGAAGTTGTCTCCCGAGGTTTCCGAGGAGGTCCAGACGATTCATGGATACCTTGCGGGGGAAGATATCGAACAGGCATCACTCTCCTACGCAAATGAGAATGGCGGGGAAAAGTGAGGGCGAGGGGAGAAGGCGGCGCAACGAATTATCCGAATCGACAACGATTGTACGGCAACCGTGGAGGTTTTATGAGGAGTAACATGGCTATTCTTGCAATGACAAGCTGGGCGCTGACCATATCGCCCTTTATCGCTTCGGCCGGGAACGTCGACTCGACTCAGTACCATCCGATGAAGAAAAGAATCGCGGAACTGAACCTGACCGCCGACCAGCAGGAAAAACTCAAGGCCATGCATAAAGAGATGATCGCTGCGGCGAAACCGCTGTTCGACCAGATGAAAGCTATCCGCGATAAGGTGAAGGAGGAACTTCTGAAAGCCGGACCCTCGAAGCAGATTCTTGATGGATACGCTTCGCGGCTTGGCGATCTGAATAAGCAGATGGTCCAGAATATGAACGAGCATCTCCTGAAAGTGAAGACAATCCTTTCGCCCGAACAGTTCTCGAAGTTGGTGAACTTCGATTGGATGGGGTCGGGACCCGGAATGCACAGGGGAAAGGGCGGCCACGGGGCGGGTAAGGACAACGAATAGGGTACATGAGGGCGAATGTTCCGGAGGGGCGAATGATCTTTCGCCCCTTTTTTGATTTTCATCGTCCGGCGGTAGCGAAATTTATTTTAAGCGTGAAACCTCTCCTCCCTGAAGGTGAAAGGAGTAATCTCATGAAACAATGTATCGTCCTTGCAGTGGTTGCATTCGGATTGTTTTCCGCCGATACCTTTGCACAATCAAAACAGAACCTGCGCTGGACCGGTTCGGATGGTTGGGGGATCGGGACCAATTATGAACAGCTATTCAACAATTACAATCTGACGGTCCTCACCGGCACCGTCTTCAGCGAAGATACCATAACTCCGATGAACGGCATGGGAGTCGGTGTGGAGATCTATCTCAAAGACCAGAACGGGCAGTTGTTCCCGGTTCACCTTGGGCCCCGGTGGTTCATCGTGCATCAGGACATGAATCTGCAGATCGGCGATCAGGTGGAGGTCCATGCGGCTCGTTTCTCCTGCGGCGGGAAAGATTCCTATGCGGCCTTCTATATACTGACACCCGACCGGGCGCTGTACCTGCGTGATCCGGATACCGGATTCCCTTACTGGTGCGGATGGCAGAAGAGGAAGGTATAATCCTATAATTCCTTATCTTCTTTTTCTTACACTTATTATTTCGGCAATTTCCGCATTCGGACAGTGCTCCTTCACCCTTGCGCGGCTCAAATATGGCGGCGGTGGAGACTGGTACAACGGCCCTTCGTCGCTCCCGAATCTGGCAAAAGCCGTGGCCGCAGAGACGACCATTCCGATCTGCGATACCGTCGCCGTCGTGGAGATCATGGACGATCGCCTGTTCAGTTATCCCTTTATCTACATGACCGGGCACGGAAACGTTCATTTCACGGCCAGGGAGCGTTTGAGACTGCGCAGCTACCTGATCGGCGGCGGCTTTCTCCTGGCGAATGACGACTATGGCATGGATACCGCTTTCCGTCGGGAGATGAGGGCGCTTTTCCCCGAAAATCCGCTCGTTGAAGTGCCTGCCGCACATCCCGTCTATTCAAAGGTGCATAAGCTGCCCGGACTGCCGAAAATTCATGTGCACGACGGGCTGCCGGCAAAGGGGTACGGGATTTTCTGGGAGGGCCGCCTGATCGTGTACTATGCATTCAGTTCAGACATCGGGGACGGAATGGAGGATCCCGGGACCTACCACGACCGGCCGGAGCTTCACCGCGCGGCGCTGGACATGGGCGTCAACATCGTGGCCTGGTTTTTCGATCCGAGGGAGTTGAAGGAGTCACGGTAACCGACGGACGGGGCGGCTCCTCAGTAGCCGCTCCTGGCCAGCCGCAGCAGGGGCGCCGCAACCCCCGAGAGGTGGGTCTCGAACTCGGCGATCCCGAAGTTCCCGATGTAAATTCTCCGCAACGCGAAGAGGTCGGTTTGCCGGTCGTTCAGCCCCTCAGACGTTGTCACGCCGCAATCGAAACCGTGTTGCCGTACAAGGCGCCGGACCTCGATGTCGTGATCTCCGTAGGGGTAGGCGAAGCTCGCGAAACCGCTCCCGCCATAGCTTCCGATACGTTTCCTGCTCATCGCTACTTCATCGCCGCACTCCGCAGGGGAGAGCGTAGTCAGGCCGCGATGGCTCATGGAGTGGCCGCCGATACGGTGTCCCTCGGCGACAAGCGCGCGCAGATCCGGGTCGGTCATGAAGAGGTCGTCGCACCCGAGGAGCCCGGCGGGCACTCCGTTCGTTTCGCACAGTTTGACGAGTGCCGCATCACGTTCGCCTCGCGGCAGCGATTCAAGAAACGGCCGGAGCCGCCGGGCGAGGCGTAGTTTTCCATTCCCGCCGAGGCGTTTTCCCGAGATGCGTTGGAAGCCCTGAATATCGATCCGGAAGGGTTTCGACTGCATGGCGTCAAGCAGGAGATAGAGCGCATGGGGCCATGGCAGGCCGGAGCCGTTGACAAGGGAACCGATGGGAAAGAAGGTAGCGCAATAGCGGTACTTTCGCAGGATGGGTGCGGCGATGGTACGGTTATCGCGAAAACCGTCGTCAAAGGTCAGAACCACCGAATCCCGGGGCTGCGGATTTCCGTTTCGCAGGCCCGCCACCGCCTCATTGAGATCCACCACGGTGGCGTTACGCGATAGATAAGCCATCTGCGCCTCGAAACGGCTTTTCTCCACCACCATGCCCATTGCCATGAAGCAGGTATGCGATTCGCCGGAATCCGCGGCTCCGCCGATGCGATGATAGAGGAGAATGGGAATGCGGCCGCGTCTTCTCGCTCGTCGCAGAGAAAATCGCCCGAGACCGGAGGCATGGAACAAACCGCAGATCCATTCGGTGCAACGGCGCGCAGTTTCCGCATTCGGCACCAGGGTTGAAAGTGAAAGAAGCGCCATGCTGTCTCCGGTCCGCGCAATGCTCACAGCGGCATCTTGGACTGCTCTCCGGCAATTTCCCGCACGTAGCGGGGCAAGGCATAGCCCGGAAGCAGGCGGCGAAGTTCGGCCATGAGTTTCCTGCCGTGCTCGACCCCGGTTTCGAAGTGCCAGGCGCCCTTCACCCGGTCGAGCTGGTGAAGGTAGTAGGGCAGAACGCCGTTGTCAAGGAGCGCCTCTGAAAGTTCCGCAAGACGGTCGGCGCGATCGTTGACGTCGCGCAGAAGTACCGACTGGTTGAGCAGCAGGCTGCCGGCCGAGCGCAGGCCCGAAAGCGCGGCAGGACAGTCGCCTTCGAGCTCCGCGGCATGGTTGGCATGGATCACCACGACGCAGTTCTTGATGCCGCTCAGGAAGGCGATGGTTGCAAGATGGCAATAGGCCCGCCCGGGGTCGGCCACCGGAAGCCGGGTATGGATCCGGATGGTTTTGACGTGAGGGATTGCGGCAAGGAGCCTGGCACAGCGGTCAAGAACCTCCGGGGAGAGGCAGAGCGGATCGCCGCCGCTCAGGATCACCTCGCGCAGGGAGGCGTTACGTTGGATAAAGGCAACGGCCTCTTCAAGCGCTTCCGGCGTGCCGCATGCCCCGAGGCCCTTGCTACGGCGGAAACAATAGCGGCAACCGAGGCAACAGAGGTTGCTTGCCAGGAGGAGCGCCCTCCCGCGGTACTTCTGCAGAACGCACCGTGCAACCGAGAATTCGGCGTCCTGCACCGGATCATCGACGAATCCCTCCCGTTCGACGATCTCCTCGGTTCTCGGCAGCACCTGGAGGAGCAGGGGGTCGAACCAGTCGCGCTTACGCATTCGTGAGGCGAAACTTTGCGGAACGAGGAGGGGAAAAGATACCCCCTCAAGGATGCCGTACGGTGCCGCGCGTGAGCCATCGAGCTCCAAAAAGCGAAGCAAATCCCCTCGTTCGGTAAACGGCTTCCCGGCCTGGCGATACTCGCCGGCGGCTGTTGATAAGTCGTATTTTTTCAAGATGCCGGATTACGCGCTTTTCAGGGTATCAAAAAAAGGGGAAAGGAGCGATCGGGACATCGGATTCCGCATGAGATGACGCAGGGCCTTATCGCGGAGCAACCGTACACGCTCCCTGGTGAGATTGAGCTCGACGCCGATCTCCTCGAGGGTAAAATGACGAGTTGCATTGAGCCCGAAGTACATCCGGAGAATGCGTTCTTCACGAATAGAAACTTCCCGGAGCAGACGGTTGATGGTCACCCCCAGTTCGCGCCGGTCGCTGTCGGCCTCTTGGTTGGGCTCTTCGCCGAGAACGTCTGCAAGGGTTTTTGCGCCGTCGCCGCTGGTATCGGACCCCCGCGGCGAGGGATTCAGCGGCGTATCGAAGGAGATCGCCTTGAACTTCGACATGACCTCGACAATGTCGGTCTCATGCAGCCTGAACTCCTCCCGCATGATGGTGCCGTAATAATCGCCCCGGTTCCGGTCCATGGCCCGCTTGAAATCACGCAACAGGGCAACCTTGTTAGAGGGATCCGCACAAGGCCGGCCTGTTCGAAAATCGCTTTCTGCATGGATTGGCGGATCCACCATACCGCATAGGAGATGAACTTTACCCCCATGGCGAGGTTGAAGCGCTTCGCCGCCTTGATGAGGCCGATGTTGCCTTCGTTGATGAGATCAAGGTAGGCGATGCCGCGTCCGCGATAGCCTTTGGCCACGCTGACGACAAAGCGCAGGTTCGCCGTGACGAGTTCATCGGCGGCACCGGGCTCATCGCGCTGTACGCGCGCTATGAGCGCCCGTTCATCTTTCTCAGTAAGAACCTTGAACCGGTTGATATCCCGGAAATAGAGCGTTTCCGTTGTCAGTTGCATGCAACCCATTCCCCCCCGCTCCGGTCCGTCTCCCCGCGGATTATTTTCCGGTCTGGCCCCTTTTCACTGCGACGCCTTCAACCGTGAGGTTCCGCGACGCATGAGACAAAACCACGATGCCGCTGTCGCTCACGAAGAACCTTTTTGCATCCTCTTCCAAATTATATCCTATTTTGTCGCCGGGTTCCACCCGGACTCCCCGGTCGATGACGGCTTTCCGCACCAGAGCCTTTTCGCCGATTTCAACGTCAGGGAAAATGATCGAATCCTCGACCACGGCAAAACTGTTCACGCGCACTCCCCGTGAGAGGACCGAGCGAATCACCTTGCCTCCGCTTATGATGCATCCCCCCGCCACGATCGAATCGAGCGCCTCTCCCCTTCGTTTTTCCGGCCCCTCGCCGTCAAAAACGAATTTGGCGGGCGGTGACTGGCCCGCAGCGGTGCGGATCGGCCATTCTTCATTATAAAGATTGATTACGGGGACGACCTCCCGCAACGTCATATTCGCCGCATAATAGGCTTCCAGAGTCCCGACGTCCTCCCAGTAAACAGTGGGCTTCGGGCTCTCGCCAGGGATCATGTTGTGCGCCATGTTGTAAACGTAAACGGGATAATCGTGGAATATTTTGGGAATCACATCTTTACCGAAGTCGTGCGAGGAAATATTCAGCGAGGCATCATTATAGAGTTCCCTGACCAGAAATTTCTTATTGAAGATGTAGTTACCCATGGAGACAAGGGCCATGCCCGGCCGGTCCGGCATGTGCGCCGGGTTCTTAGGTTTCTCCTGGAACCCGGTCATGAGCCCGCTCGGGTCGACCTCGATGACGCCGAATTGCGCGGCTTCACAGAGCGGTTTCGGGATGGCGGAAATTGTGGCGACTGTGCCCACCTGCCGATGAAAATCGAGCATCTGGGAGATGTCCATGGTGTAGATGTGGTCGGCGCCGAACACGGCGATATAATCCGGGTTCTCATCCTCAATGAGATTTATGTTCTGAAATACCGCGTCGGCGGTGCCCTGGTACCATTTTTTCCCGGTACGCATCTGCGCAGGCACCGGGTCGATATACTGCCCGAGCATCCGGTTCAGGTTCCATCCGGCGGTCAGATGCTTGATGAGCGAATCGGACTTGAACTGGGTCAGAACCTTGATCTTGAAAATGCCGGAGTTGATGAAATTATTGAGGACGAAATCGATGATCCGGTACTTGCCGCCGAAGTAGACCGACGGCTTGGCACGCTCCTGCGTGAGCGGGTACAATCGCGATCCTTCGCCGCCGGCCATGACCATCGCGAGAACGTTGGGATACCCTAACGGTGATCGTGAAGAGTGCATAACGGACCGTTTCAATTGAGGTGCACAGCATCGTGAGCCGGGCATGGATCCTGCCCGCTTTGAAAATAGTTTGTAGGCGGGTT
>CAWJXL010000033.1:0-23810 GCA_963846695.1 uncultured Fibrobacterota bacterium
GGACGCTGACCTGTGGGGAGGCAACCAACCTGGGGGGGGCCAACCTTCGGGGAGCCAACCTTCGTGACGCCAACCTTCGGGACGCCAACCTTGGCGTGGTCAACTTTTTGGAGGCCCAGCTTAAGGACGCCGACCTTCGGGGGGCCTACCTTGAGGGAGCCCGCCTTCAGGAAGCGTACCTTGAGGGGTACCGTCTTGCGATCGAGCCGACCTTGAGAGCGCCAACCTTAGCGGAGCCAACATTTATAAAGCCGATCTTCAGTGGACCAATCTTCGGAGGGCCGACCTTCGGGGAGCCAACCTTTATAAAGCCGTCCTTGAGGGAGCCGACCTTCGAGAAGCCAACCTTGATGGAGCCTACTTTGTGGGAACCGACCTTCGGGGAGCCAACCTTCAGGAAACCAACCTTCTGGGAGCCGACCTTGTGAATACCGACCTCAGCAATGTTTTATCATTTTACAAGGCTAAACTTGACCCAAAAGTTTTGGACCGCATATCGGCCAGTTGGCCTGAAAAACTTACACCTATCAGGGATGCCACTACGGAAAGTGACTCGCGATGGTTTACGCGGACTCAGGTATTAAGCAATGCCTTGATATGGGCTAAACCGGCTGATGCCGGGCCGGCGGGATTGTATCCCCCTTCCAGTGCGGAGACGTAGCGTCTTTTGCATACTCGTTCCGCAAACTTCCTAATGAAAAACGTTGCATGGGAAAAGCCCTCGTCGGTAATGGAAAAATCGCCGATGTATCACCTTCCCGGCTGTCGAATCCGGCCGAAAAAAGCACTATATCCGGGATGAACGAAAGTAGTGCCATCTGCGGCAATAGGCGGTCTTCAAGGGCCGAGAGGAAATTTTCGTCAGTAACTTTGCCGGAAGGGTTTTCCGGCGAAGGGAGCGGCACATTACAATTGTACCCCTTGCCGGGTCCTTCGCCGATGCGCAAGGGGTAGCCGGTGGCGGGTAGGCTCGCAGCCGGTGGTCGAAAAGTAGAAAACCGTCGGGTCGTTGTAAAAAGCCGCCTCGGTTCGTTGCCATGATGGTAGTCCCAATCAATGATCAGAATGGAGCGCAGGCCCCATCTGCGCTGTGCATAGCGCGCACCGATAGCCACATGTTGAAGAAGCAGTAGTCTGGGTCCCTTGCGGAAGCCGTCTTTATTGACATTGTTGTGGGCATGATGTCCCGGCGGACGTATCGCGCAGAAGATATTGCTCAGTCGCGGCTCCGCGCATACCGCGTCAATTGCTGGCGAGTACGCCTCCCACGGCGCGGATTCCGGCGTCACCCGTTATTTTGCGCATTGCCTCCACTGTGCCGAGGTGATTGGCGGAATGCAGTGCGGTTATGTGACCAATGTTTATCCCCGACTCGCCAGGGGCGTTATCAGTTGTTACACGGCTGTAGATCGAAGACTGCACGATGGAGTGAAGGAAGCGCCGCCAGTCGCAACGGGAATATTCAGGGTGGAGCGGTGATAGCTCATGTTCAAGATAGAGATCGTTGAAAATATAGCCTGTTTGCTGGCGACATGCAAATTGCAAAGAGGAAAATGAAATCGAAGCACGACCCTCGCGGTCGATCGCCGTGTTCACAGCCGCTGCCCGGCCCACAGACGCTCCACACCCGCTCCGGGGGCGCCGCGGACAACTGCCTATCCTGGCTGATTTCCGTCATTTTGTTTATTTTAACCGGTTCAATGACCTCATAAAATCGGGAGATACCGTGCAGGAACAAAATTTCGCAAAATGGATCGAATGTTGCCGCATTGTCCTGCGGTTTCAGACGGTTTACCTCAAACACATTATCCATGTGTGATGGATGACCGTTATTGTCATCATCATTGCTTCGATCGGCCGCCGGATCGTATACCTAAAAAAATGTGAGCATCGTCAGGCTCGCCGACCAGTTCAGGCCGCACCCATGTACCGGTGGCGTTTCCGGTGGCATGGGCTACTCCATCATTTGGGGTTTGCAGAGAAGCCGTGGCGCTTCGGCGCCATACTTATAGCTGCTTTCGGGCGCCTTCTCCTGGCGCTTGTTCCTCTAAATTACTCCATTGCGCTTATGGGCTTCATTGGCATCGCCGTTGGCGCGCACGGTTTTGCCGGCAGCGCCTTCACCTAGCTTGCGGCATGATGGTTTCCGCATAAACTCAAGGCGATCGATCACCGGGGTCATTTTTCTGCGATGTTCCTTGGCAGCCACCTTGGCTCAGCGTTGGGGCCGAGCTCATTGTTCACTTTCCAATTCAAGTGGATGAGGATGGATGCCCGATCACGGCGATGCGTCATTTCCGTAGCGCTCTTACTGATCCTCGTCCGTTCCAAGCTGCCGACCCCGCGCTGGCCCTCCTAAAACGAGCCAAAGGCGCGGTTCTCGACCCACGAAAAAAGCCAGGCGGCGATGTTTATTTCCTTTCATTTGCCCTTTTCATCGGCAGCGGGATCGTCAACGCGGTGTTTACCCTGTTACCCGGTCTCCGGGGGCAGGGAGAAACGATCCCCAGACAGAGACAGGGAACGCCTTGACGGTGGTCTCGCTCACCGCGGGAATCATCGCGAGTATCAGTCTTGCCCGCGCCAAGGCCAGGCTTTGTCAAAGGAAAACGATGACTCCTTCTGGGTATTTTCCGCGCTTATCCCGCGACCCTGTTAATCGCAACGGGTAAAGGAATCGATTTATTGATCGTCTGTTTTATTCTGGTTTGTTCCTTTATCGCCTGCGCCACGCCCGTGGCGTCCAACACGGTGCCGAGATCACCCAAACGGAATCTGACGATTTTTATTACTGCACCTCGTCCTCGATGGTTCAGCCATTGGCATATTCATCGTCCTGATGCAGAGCCAGAAAAACATGACCAGGCCTCCTACATCCCCATCGCTCGTCGGATTCGCCTTCACGATCTCGGCAAGCGGTCGGCTTCCCCTTCTGGCAAAAGCAGCTCCCAAAATGCAGGGGGACATGCTGTCACCATAAAGGGGTTCCACGTTGCCAATACGAAAAAGAAAAAGATTTCAGCATAAACATCCTGCGGGTGGACAAGAAGAATGTTTCATGCCGCGGTGATTTCGCCCGGGAGAACATCAACCAAGGGTTCTCGCCTCCGGCTTTGAACTCCGACCGAGCGCTCTCAATTTCCTGAGCGAGTTCCTTTCGCCGGATTTCCACCGCCCGTTTATGAAGAAGTTTCGCCATTTTATCGTTCCCGTCGGCGGGGAATCTGCTTGCCGCGCCAAGCACTTCATCAAAGTTCGCCATCGAACCCGAGCTTCGAGTTCGAACAATATAATTAACCGCTCGTGCGGACCTCGGCGATACTTCGAAGCGCTCAGCCTTTGCCGGATCCTTCGACATACCGTAGATACCAAAGTCTGTGCAGGTACGCAGCCCACCGGGGCCAACGACGCACAGAGCGGTCCGAGTGATTATCTGCCTTGTTATTATATATTTTCTCGGGATTTCGATAAATTTCAAAGACGGATATGCTATCTTTCTTTATGGCTCTTCCCATCAATTCCAATAGACCGCCTATTCATCCTTACGCTTTGACCCCGTAATCCTTAACCTTTGCGTTTTACCCTTTTGCCCGCCTGTCTGCTTTTAAGTATTCGGATAGGTCCGTGGTTATCCGCCGGTGGGATTTGCTCCACTTTATGCCTCCAGGATTGAAAAATGACCTCGACGGTAGGCCGGAATTGCCTTTATAACGGCGCATTCAGTTTGATATTTTTTTTTCACGCAGTTTGAATTTTTTGCCGAGTTCTACCCCCGTTTGAACGCCGTTCGAACCCCGTTTTTTCACCGTTTAACCGCCGTTGAAGTCATAGCGTTATGCGGCTGCGGTGCGTACGGACGCGCGCGAACGCGCCGGGTAATCCGGATCCAACGCAACAGCAGTGCGCCCGCGTGGGCCAGGTCGCCGGCGCGCCGCGGGGCAACGGATTGGAGCGAAAGGGGGTCGGTGCGGGTCGGGTTGGAACAGCAAGACGTGAGGAGTGTTTACGCCGGTTACGGTTTGCTATTTTCAAACTACCTGATAAGTCATAGCCTTGCAATGCCATTGAGCCGATTCATGTGTGCTCCAATCATGCGAAGCCCGATTTAAGAACCCCAAACGTGTCGGGTGTTTTTATCCTCGTGTTTTTGTCTGGCAGAAGCGAAAGTTAAAAACAAAAAAGTTTGAGTCTTCATTGATGAAATTTGAAAATAAAGCCAATAAGCGGCGGCGCAGCGTTGGTTGATTAATGTGAAGTAGTTAGATCGGAAATATAATCGTTCCATGCGACTTTAATTGCACGAGGTATCGCCGTGTTGTTCGATCAGCCGAAGTAAGTTATTGTTGAACCAGAAATGGCCATGCTTGCCCATTGTGGCGAGTGCCATCAAAACCCAATTTTTGATTCCAGTAAAGTTTGCATTCACGGCCTCTGGGAGAAATATGGCTGGGCCTGTTGCCGGGCGTTTCCGCAAGGGTTTCGGGGCGAACGTAAAACAGTAAATCCTCGATTCCGTTGGGTGCAATCTTGGTGTTGAAGGTCGCCACAACGCGGTGCCGATCAAGAGGGCGTTCGGTTACTTCAGCTGCGAATACAATCTGGCTATCACGCCAATCGCCGCCTACGCCGGTTTGCGAGTCTGGGACATCGATGGCGCCGAGAGCCATTAAATTAATCAAGGCCCGGGGAGTCCTGAATCGTGCGAAAAGCGGATACTACAAGAATGACAGGCAAGCGCCACCGCTTGGAGCGTTCCCCAGCGACGTGATGAGGCTTCCAAATTGCTCAAGACTGATACGTTGAAGCTGGTGGAGCGGTAACTTTTGCGCCTTCCCTGAAGGGCTTTACAATTTTATAAGAAATATATTCCTATGAAGGTCAGTAAATTCGTATCCGTCGCTGTCCTCTTCAAAGCGGTGATAAGCTCAAAGAAAAACATGATAGCCGAGCTGATTGCGCAATCCGTTTCGGGTGGAATCATCGAAACGAACGGATCGCCTGAAAGCGGACAAATACGGGCCGCGTGATGCGGGAAAACCAATGTTGCTGCAAAAAAGCGATTCATGACCCTTTGGTCAAATGTCCGCCCGTTAAAAGCTCCCGGACCCTGGTTTATATATGGCAACCGCATGTTGATAGCGCGGTCCTGCAATCTCACCAAAGCGCAGCCAAGAACGCTTCGGCGGTTCGTCCGCTCATGGTTGTAAAAATTGAATCGAAGGCCTGTTTCAAAAAGGGAGTTACGTGTGGCGCCGTCCCTTGCAAAACGAACGGCTGTATTGCCGTGAAATGGGCCATGAGTGTAGCAGTGGGATTGTCGTAATCAAGCGGGATTGGATTCAAAGTTTACCCATAGGGATTCAGTTCGATTTTTTTTGACCGAATGACATATTTTTACCAGGCTGTCGATATGCTTTCAGCCTTTTACAGTTCATTGATAATATATTAACGATAGCCTTGGAGAGCAACCTTACCTTTGCACCGTTTGAGTGTATATGCCAGTTCCCGGTGTTCAGCGTCGATCATCTCGAAGCCATAGGCTTTTTTATCCGTGCGCGAGTTATGAACATACGGCGGGTCACAATAAAACAAGGTGTTTTTATCGTCATAAAGGCGAATGATCTCTATAGCTGGCCGGTTCTCTATCTAAACGCGCATCTACTCCATAGCTATATGAGGCTAAGCTTCGATCGTTCGAGAGCGTAACGGGAAACGACGCCGGACATTCCGGCACGGCTGGTATTTTTGCAGTTTGTCCACTTTCCGAGATACGCTGTCTGCCCTACCCGGTGCGGGCTTGTCGTGCCCTCACATAGAGGGAAAGGTTTGTTATATTTCATCAAAAAGATGATCTAAGTGTTTGTCAGCAGCGCATAAAATTCTGCGCGGCGCAGGGGGCTGCTCGTCCATGATCCAGTCCAGCGCGCAGGCGTTTTTATCATCGCCAGCAACACCAGGAAAATCTGCCGGATTCTGGCGATCAATGTCGTTATACGTTTCCACAGGTGAGGGTTCGCGGTTAAGCAATACGGCGGCGGACCCAGCAAAAGGCTCACAATAGCTGATGGCATTTCGGCAAAAGCGGGCATAAGTGGATTGAGATGGCTAAATTTTCCGCCGTACCATCCGAAGGCAATGAAGTTGGCCGGTGGCTTGTGATACAGGACCGCTTCATCATTTGCCTCAAAGGGTTTTTTTTGTTGTTGAAAAGATAGATCTAGGTCAGGTTTTTTGCAAAATGCTGTTATGCATAAATCTCCATTAACTCAGGGCGTTTTGCATAGAAGGTGCATTATCGGCTATCGATTCTCTTGATGGAATCGTCGTGGCATAGGTAGTTCATGGATGATAAAATACGAAAAGACCCGGTAGACGACGCGGTGTTTTCACTGTTGCGAGGTATGGATTGCTGGGGGAGGATTTTTGATTGAAAAAAGAACAAACAAAACTAAACAAAAGCCATAAACCCAAAAATATAGGAAAAAGAAGTAAGAGAATTACGGATATAATTTTACTATTTTTCCTTCTCTTTTTTCGCCCGCTGAGCTTTTTGGTAATCCGATAGGCCTGAGAGATGGATATTTTTGATGTTACTTGCTAGCTTGATAGAAGGATATCCCCTCCCTGTAATAACGGAGAATCTCGTCGTCCCGAACTTTATGCTTATCCTGAACCTGGGTGATGCCGTACCTGGTCCGTAACTGATGAACCGCCTGACGGGAAATTCCGAATAATTTGCCGATTGCCTCGTCAGTTTTGTAATTCTTCTGGAGTTTTTCCAGCTGCTCTTTGCTGATTCTGGCCATTGGCCCTCCTTGTTGGCCATCAGTAGCGGCCTTTCGTGAAGTTACGTTTTTCTTTTACTCTTCCACTTGCACCACCGGTCTTTTATAACTTCAAATAGCTTTCTTCCCTTGAAAAAGTTAGACTCGATTGTCTGCAATATATAAATCCGCATTTCGGACAGCAACTATTTCTTGCCTGTCGTTTCTTGTAGTTTCCCTTGTTTTCCCCGCAACTATTCCCATTCAATTGTGGCGGGCGGCTTATTCGTAACGTCAATAAACAAATCGCCGATGCCTCGGATCGTCCGTGCCTTCTCGATGATGGCGCCGAGGGTTTCGCGCCCCGGGGGAAGGAACCGCGCCGTCATGGCCTCCTGCGAGACGATGGGCCGCAGCACCACGCACTCGTCTCCCCGTTCGTTAACAAGAGGTAACAACACCACCGGCATCTGCCACACCGCGTCATACTCGCCCGAGGAAAACAGGGCCTCGGTGACGATGCGGTCGACGGCGCGGAGCGCGGCAAGGCGCTCCCGCGTTATGGTCGCGGCAATGAGGCGGTACGGGTACGAGGGATCGCCGGTCAGGGAAAAAACGACCCGATTGACCGAACGGACGGCGTTCGTGATGCGGGTTGAAAGTTGCTCGATCCCGTCCCAATCCTCGCTCCCCGCAAGGAGCGCCGGGTGTGCATAGGTCCGGCCGTCGCCCTGCACGCCGACGCTGCGCACGGGCAGGATGGCCGATTGGTAGCCGGCCGCGGATGCGAGAGCGGCAACCTGCGCCGTCGCGGCGGCGTCCGGCACGACGGCCGCTCCGTCCGAACACAGCACCCGCACGCCAAGGCCGGGACCGGGGAACGGGTGGCGCCATACGAGTCTCTTCGGGAGACCGAGCGCCTCTCCGAGCTCCCGCACTTCGTCTTTGTAGAGCTGGGCGAGCGGCTCGATGACAAGCCCGCGTTCGATGAGCTCCAGAACGGCGTCCACGCGATTGTGGTGGGTCTTGATGCGGTCGGCGTGCCGGGTGCCCGCGCTCTCGATGGTGTCCGGATAGATGGTGCCTTGCGCAAGGAGCCACTCCTCCGGATTGAGCGAGAGACCGGCAAACACCCGGTCCTTGACATCGATGAACATCCTGCCGATCACCCGGCGCTTCTCTTCGGGGTCCGCGACGCCCCGCAGCGCGTTGAGAAAGTCGTCGGTCGCGTCCTCGATCTTCAGGTTGTCAAAACCGTGCCCCTTCAGATACTCAAGAATGTCGGCAGATTCGTTGTGCCGCATGAGGCCGTTGTCGATATGAAGGCCCATGACCCGCTCGGGGCCGATCGCCTTTGTGAGGAGCGCGAACGCCACCGAAGAATCGACGCCGCCCGAAACGAGCAGGAACACCTTGCGGGCGCCGCACCGCTCACGGATCGATTGTATGAGCGTTTCGGCGTACGTCCCGGGGTTCCAGCTTCGGGCGCATGCGCAGATGGTAAGGAAATTATCGAGAATTTTCATTCCGTGCGGGGTATCGGTCACTTCGGGATGGAATTGCAGGCCGTATATATGGCGGTTGCCGTCGCCCACCGCGGCGGCCGGGCAATCGTCGGTGTCCGCGAGAATCTCGAATGAGGGCGCCGGCGTCTCGACCGTATCGCCGTGACTCATCCACACCCGTTCGATCGGATCACAACCCGCAAAAATCGGCGATTTCTTGATAATGCGGAGCTCGGCCCTGCCGTACTCACGCACTTTCCCTTTCGCAACGGTGCCGCCAAGCATTCGTGCGATTAATTGATGGCCGTAGCAGAGGCCGAGGATCGGAATGCCGAGAGTAACTATCGCCGGATCAAGGGACGGGCTTCCCGGTTCGAGCACGCTGTGCGGGCTTCCCGAAAGAATGATGCCCCGATAGTGCTTCAGACTTGCGGCCGGAGTTTCGGGCAGGGCGATCTCCGAATAGACGCCCAGACGCCGGATGCGGTTGGCGATAAGGTGGGCATATTGTCCCCCGAAATCAATGACGACTATTGTATCCAACCCTTGTGCCTTTTCAAAGTCCCTCTCGTGCCAGCTTCTCCAGAAGATCCTTTGCCGTCCGGCTGAACTTTTCCGGCGTCCGTACATGCACGCGCACGAGCTGGTCTCCGTACTCCCGCCGCTGCAGCACCGGAAGTCCCTTTACCCTTAAGCCGGAAGATCTTTTCCGACTGTGTTCCCGGCGGGATCTTGAGGCTTACCTTGCCGTCAATGGTTTCCACCTCCCGCGATGCTCCGAGGGCTGCTTGCGAAAAGGTAATATCTATTTCGCACAGAAGGTCGGTGCCGTGGCGCTGAAAAAAACGGTGCGGCGTCTCATGGATGAGTACGATCAGGTCGCCCGCGGGGCCGTTGTTGGACCCCGCATCACCCTGGTCCGGGATCGTGATGTAGTTGCCTTCCGAGACTCCCGCCGGAATCGTGACATTCACGGTATTTTCAGTCGATTCGAGCCCCTCGCCGCCGCAGGCGGGGCAGGGATCGGAGATCATGAATCCGCTGCCGCCGCAGGTCGGGCACGCGCTCTCCTGGATCACCTGTCCGAAAAACGACGAGGCTACACGCCGCACCCGGCCTTTACCGTTGCAGGAGGAGCAGGTTTTTTTCTTTCCCTCGCGGGAACCGCTGCCGCCGCAGGTCGGACACCGATCCATGCGTTTGATCTTGATGGTTTTCTGGACCCCTTGGGCGATCTCCTCCATGGTAAGGGGCAGGCGGATCTGAAGGTCATTGCCGCGCGAGACCTGGCCGCCTCCCGACCGGCGCGACCGTCCGCCGCCAAAGCCGAACAGGTCGCCAAACGAGGAATCTCCACCGAAATCCGACATGAAGGCGCGAAGCGCATCGGAGATATCAAAACCGCCGAAGCCGCCGAAACCACCCGGACCCGCCCCCTGCTGCTGGAAAGCCGCATGCCCGAACTGATCGTATTGCGACCGGCGCTGCGGATCCTTCAGCACCTCGTATGCCTCGGTCGCCTGCCGGAATTTCTCCTCTGCCGACTTGTCGCCCGGATTTTTATCCGGGTGGTATTTCATGGCCAGCCTCCGGTAGGCCTTCTTGATTTCATCATCGGAGGCATTTTTTTGTACGCCAAGTACTTCGTAATAATCGGCTTTATCGGTCATGTGATGTGAGATTCCTGGTTAACAGGTAAAAATTATTGAAACGTCTCCACCGTCTATGGGGGGGTAGAGACGCAGCACGCTGCGTCTCTACGTGGCATCATTTTCAGGGGCGCCGCTTGAAACGATTACCTTCGCATGACGCAGAACCCGTTTCTTGAGGTGATACCCTTTTTCGAATACTTCAACAATGTGGTCCTCGGGAATATCGGCATTCGGCACTTTCATGAGAGCATCGTGCAGCTGAGGATCGAATAGTTCGCCCGCCTCGGCAAACGGTTCGAGACCGTTCGCGGCAAGCACGGCGCTGAATTTTGCGAAAATCAATTTCATGCCGTCGAAAATGCTCTTCGGGTCCGTGCATTTTTCGTCGCTTCTGACCGCCCGCTCGAAATTCTCGCGCACCTCGATCAGCTCGCCCATCAATTTTTCGTTTGCCGATTCGACCAGCCTCTCATAATCGCGGCTGACCCGTTTTTTGAAGTTGTCAAACTCCGCCATGAGCCGCAGGTAGCGGTCGCTCTGTTCTTCGAGCTGCTGCTTCAGGTCTTCGAGCGAGTCGATCGGCCCCTCCTGCTCGCCTGCCGGGGCGGCCTCCGCTGCTGGCTCATTGCCAACAGCGGTCCCTTCGGCAACTGCCGCCTGCTCTTTTTCTGCCATCTCGTCACGTATGCCGTTTTTATGCTTATTCATGGAAGGCCTCCCTGATTGTCGGCTCCTATCTGTAGGAATAAAAGGCGTAAAAAAAGCATATAAAAATACACTATGCTTGCCGTGAGATTGCACCCGTCCGGCGCATGCCGTTCCTACGGTGAACGAATCCATCATGCAATTTTCCCTTCGGGGGCTGCCACATTGACCGAAAGAGCGGTCGCCTCTCCAGCAGGTATTTATAGTCGTATATTTGAAATTGATCTGATAGCAAACCATTTGGATCAAAAACCAAATTGTATATTTTTTGCAGGGTATAATAAAAGGATTTTAATTAAATATTTTTTCCGTAGCAAATAAACCCAAAATGGCACAATCAAAAGTAGCAATTCTACGCACTTCCCCGGAAACGGTCCTTGAGGACTACCACCGCCTCATGAACCTTGCCGGGTATCAGGACCATATCGCAAAAAACGCGGACATCGCCCTTAAAATCAACATCTCGTGGCATTTTTTCTATCCCGGCAGCTCGACCACGCCCTGGCAGCTCGAAGGTGTCATCCGTACCATGAAACGCGACGGTTACGACCCTTCGCTCATCCATGCATGCCACAATCGCACGGTCGTCATCGACGCCCACCTCGGCGAGCGCGAGAACAAGCAGCTCCAGGTGGTGCAGGCCCACGGCCTGCGCAACGTGCACCTCTACGAAGGCGAAGAGTGGATCGATATCCGCGAGGCGGTGGGCGACCTGACTCATGAGTTTCTCTGCCTCAATCGCGTGTACCCCCAAGGGTTCATGATTCCGAAGCGGTTCATCGGCGAAAACATCATCCACCTGCCTACCATCAAGACCCATATCTTTACGACAACAACCGGCGCGATGAAGAACGCCTTCGGCGGGCTCCTGAACGAGCACCGGCACTGGACGCATCCGGTAATTCACGAGACGCTCGTGGACCTGCTCATGATCCAGAAAAAGATCCACCGGGGCCTCTTCGCGGTCATGGACGGCACCTTTGCGGGCGACGGTCCGGGTCCGCGGTGCATGATCCCCTATGTCAAAAATATCCTGCTGGCCTCCGCCGACCAGGTGGCCATCGATGCAATCGCGGCGAAGCTCATGGGGTTCGATCCGCTCCGCGATATCGCGTTCGTGCGGCTTGCCCACGAGCGGGGGCTCGGGTGCGGCGACCCGCGCGAGATCGAAATCGTCGGCGACGGCGAGGCGGCGGGAGAGAACTGGCACTTTGTCGGGCCATTCACAGAAGATGACCTTCGCAAGCCGCATGCAGCACCTCATCTACTGGGGCCCGCTCAAAAAGCCGCTCGAATGGTCGCTCAAGACGATTCTGGCGCCATGGGCCTACATCGCGAGCGTTCTGTACCACGACTGGTACTGGTACCCCACCCACCGGAAAAAGGCCGACGCCATCGCGTCAAGCGTCTGGGGGAGGCTGTTCCAAAACTGGGAGAAGGTCACGCTTCCACCTGGTGACCTCGATCGGAAAGGTTGGGACGATGTAGGAAAAGAACCTTTGCAGATGCATAAAGAGACTTTAAGGCTTATGGGAAAGGCGATAAGGATTCTCGGGGAGTGCATAAAGGAGGCGCCGGAGTTTAAGAAGAGGGTGAGGAAAAAATAAAGGAAGGGGATAAAAATTCTCTTGGATGGCCAAGCCGTGTCACCCGCACGTGGAGAAAAATGCTTAATAATAGGTCTCTCATGGCGGGGGACACCCGGGGCTTCTGCGAAAAAAAACAATGAATATTGCCGTGGTCAGTTCTTTGTACAATAATTTTATGGAATGCAGATTTAGAAGTCCCCAAAAGACACTGAGGGCTATTATGTTAGAGGATCTCCGTCCACACAGAGGGGACAGCGGAATACCAGCGGAGCTTTCCGGCCGGGATGTAGCGAGGGGGTTGGTGCAAATTGGGCTATAATAACCCGTCCATTTTGCCTTTTGGGCAAAATGGGAGACTTCTCCCCATAAAATCAGGAAATATTACACTTCAGACCATTTTAGAGAAAACTTAATGCAACTCATGTTCATTCTCCTCCTCAAAGCCTCGCGTCCCCACCAGTGGGTCAAGAACGTGCTGCTCTTCGCCCCTTTTGTCCTGGCGCATCAGCTCAGAAACGGTGAAAACGTATCCGGCCCTGCTTATCATCTTTGTTTGCATGTGCCTCACCGCGTCCGCAATTTACCTTGTAAACGATCTCTTCGACCGGGAGGACGACCGGCGCGCATCCGGATAAGAAAAACCGTCCCATCGCCTCCGGCGCGTTGCCTCCCGTTGCGGCCTGGTGCGCGGCCGGGATCATGCTGGCGGTCAGCCTCGCGGCCGCGGCGCGGTTCGTGGGACCGCCCGCCGCCGCGCTCCTTGCCTGCTACGGCGCGCTCTCCCTCTCGTACACCATCGCCCTGAAGCGCCTGCTCATGGTGGATGTCATCGTGCTCTCTTTTTTTTATTCGCTCAGGATCATCATCGGCGGCATTGCGGCGGGCGTCGCGATATCGCCGTGGTTCCTCGCGTTTTCGTTCTTCTTCTTCCTCAGTCTTGCCTTTGTTAAGCGTTATACCGAGCTCCGGCTTCTGGGTGATGGTGCGGAGCGAAAGGCTCAGCGGGCGGGGGTACGGATCGCTGGATGCTGAGCTCATGCCGATCGCCGGCATTTCGAGCGGCCTCCTGAGCATCCTCGTCTTCCTGTTGTATATCGCATCGAGCGAACAGGTGAAAGCGCTCTATTCCAATTCGCTCTGGCTCTGGATGATCGCGCCGCTCTTCGTGTACTGGCTCATGCGAACCTGGTTCCTCGCGATGCGGGGGATCGTGCACTCCGACCCGGTTACCTTTGCCATTAAAGATCTCCCGAGCTGGATCACCGCCGCGCTGATCGGCATCCTTCTGCTTCTCGGGTCGGTGACATGACCATCCGCCATTGCATGTTCGATTTCGACGGTACGCTGGTCGATACGCTCGACGATATCCTGGCAGCCTTGAAATCGGCTTTTGCGAAATGCGGCGTTCCGGTGGAGTCGCTCCGAGTCGCTGCCATTATGCAACTCCAGCTGAGGGAGGCGGTCGCCTCTATCGCACCCCAAAGCAACCCCGCCATGATCGATGCGGTGGTTGCCGAATTCAAGACCATCTACGATGCGGACGACTATCCCACAACGAAGCTCATGACCGGTGTGGCCGTACTCCTGCCCGAACTGAAGGCGCGATTGATCGGCATGTCCATCGTATCCAACAAGCGGCATGTACCGACCGTGCGGATGCTCGAGAAATTCGGGGTGCGCGCCTTCTTTGACGCCGTGTACAACCCCGACATGAATCCGGGAAAACCGGTCATGACAAAGAGTCAGATGATCGGTCGTGCGATCGCCGAGCAGGGGCTCTCCAGGGAGACTACCCTCTATATCGGCGACTCTGAGCTGGATGTCCTGGCAGCCGATGAAAACGGGCTGGCCTCGGTCATCGTGGCAAATGGGTACGGTGGCATCGCACAGTTCAAATTCCGGCCGGCGTATGTTGTAAAGGAGATCTCCGGGATTCTGGCCATGGACGGGCTCATCCCACCGGCGCCGGAGAAATGAAAGGGTGTATGGCGCCGGTCGTATATTATCTGAAGCTATGATTTAAAAATCTTCAATAATTAATTGAGCGAAGAACAGCCACGATGACAAGACAGGAGAAGCGGGACGGCATATGATCGTTGTAACCGGCGGGTGCAGGCTTCATCGGCAGCGCGCTTGCGGGGCGGCTGAATCGGAAAGGTATTACCGACATCCTCGTCGTGGACCACCTCGGAGAATCCGAGAAATGGAAAAATCTGGCGCCGCTTCGCTTCGCCGACTACCTTGATCGGCAGGAGTTCATCGTTCGGCTCGAACGCGGTGAATTCGGCGACGCGATCGAGGCGATTTTCCATCTGGGCGCCTGTTCCTCGACAACCGAGAAAAACGCGGATTTCCTCCTGGAAAACAACTACCGCTATAGCGCGCGAATCGCTCAGTGGCGTGAAAACCATCCGGGATGTCGACTCATCTACGCTTCGAGTGCCGCGACCTACGGCGACGGCAGCAGGGGGTATGCCGACAACGAGGATGACCTGCACATCCTGCGCCCGCTGAATATGTACGGGTACTCCAAGCATCTCTTCGATTGCCTTGCGAAACGAAAAGGGTGGCTGACCCATATCGTCGGGCTGAAATATTTCAACGTCTTCGGCCCAAACGAGTACCATAAAGGCGACATGCGCAGCGTCATCAACAAGAGCTATGCCGGGGTGCGCGACAGAGGAGTGATGAAACTTTTTAAATCGCACCGGCCCGAATACGCGGACGGCGAACAGAAGCGGGATTTTATCTACATAAAAGATGCCCTCGAAATGACCCTTTTCTTCCTCGATCACCCTGAAGCCAACGGCATTTTCAATATCGGCACCGGCGTCGCACGCTCCTGGAACGATGTCGCAGCCGCGATCTTCGTCAGCGGCGGATAAGCCGACCGCCATCGAGTATGTGCCGATGCCGGAACCCATCAGGGAGAAATACCAGTATTTTACCTGCGCCGACCTTACTAAGCTCCGGGAGGCAGGCTGCTCATACATGTGCGGTAGCTTGGAGGACTCGGTCGCCGATTATGTGAAGAACTACCTGGCGTGGGGACGGGTACTGGAAGGGGCAGCAAGGTAAATATCTGTAGCGCATAGGTCGAAGTATCTGCAAGTGAGTATTCCCCGATAAGTGAAGGATCCTTCCGGTCGGCGAAAGCCGAGCGCGGTGTCGTAACATTTTTCTAACCGGGCCAGTCTAAAATTATGAGAAACAGAGATAGAAACAGCCGGAGCAACACACATGGTCGACCTTGACCGTATCACCATAGAACGGGCGGCCAGGGGCGACGAAAAAGCCTTCCGGGTACTATATGATCATTACTCGACGTTCGTGTGGCGGGTTGTTTTTCGATCCGTAGGAAGCGATCGGGAAATGGTCGAAGAGATTGTGCAGGAGACGTTTATGAAGATCCATCAATCCCTGAGAAAATTTGCGGCAGACTCTTCGCTCGGAACATGGATCTTCCGCATTGCATTCAACACCTCCAAGAGCTTCTGGGCGAAAAAAGCGCGGGAGAAAGAACGGATAGTGCCGCTCGTTTTCGATAGGGCAGACCCCGCTTCCGCTATCGATGCATTCGAGGCCGGGGACGCGGTGGAAAAGATACTCGCCGATCTCCCGGCAGAGGACCGGTTTCTTTTGATCAGCCGGGAAATAGAAGGCTTGAGTTTCGAAGAAATTGCGGAGATTACTGGCAAATCGTCCGCTGCATTGCGGACGAGGATGTCCCGCATCAAACATAAAATCGGCAGTATCCTTGAAAGTAACCCTCAGCTCAAGGAGGCGGTTGCATGAATGAGAGGGAATTTTACAACGAACTTGGTCGGGTACCGGAACCGCCCCCCTATCTTTACGGCAAAATCAGCAGGCGGATACGGCGGCGGACCACTATGCTACGAACCGTTTTTACGCTTGCGGCAACCCTGATCCTGGCGATCGGAACATCCGGGGTACTCTACCTGCATCACGAAGGAGGGGAGGCGTTGTCTCCCGAGGTTTCCGAGGAGGTCCAGACGATTCATGGATACCTTGCGGGGGAAGATATCGAACAGGCATCACTCTCTTACGCAAATGAGAATAGTGAGGGAAAGTGAGGGCGAGGAAGGTGGCACAACGAATTACCCGAATCAACAACGATCATAGGGCAATCGTGGAGGTTTTATGAGGAGTAAAATAGCTATTCTTGCAATGACAAGCTGGGCGCTGACTATGTCGCCTTTCATCGTTTCGGCCGGGAACGTCGACTCGACTCAGTACCATCCGATGAAGAAAAAAATCGCAGAACTGAACCTGACCGCTGACCAGCAGGAAAAACTCAAGGTCGTGCATAAAGAGAGGATGGCTGCGGCGAAACCGCTGTTCGACCAGATGAAAGCGATCCGCGATAAGGTGAAGGACGGAACTTCTGAAAGCCGAACCCTCGAAGCAGGTTCTTGACGGATACGCTTTGCAGCTTGGCGATCTGCACAAACAACTGGTCCAGAATATGAACGAGCATCTCCTGAAAGTGAAGAGCAATCCTTACGCCCGAACAGTTCTCGAAGTTGGTGAACTTCGATTGGATGGGGTCGGGACCCGGAATGCACAGAGGAAAGGGCAGCCACGGGGCGGATAAGGACAGCAAATAGGGCGCGTGAGAACGAAGGTTCCGGAGGGGCGAATTATTCGCCCTTTTTTCAGATTTTCTTTGTGCATTGATAATATCTTGTTGTTCCGACCGTATCTTTTAATACACTGATTCTATCGTCCAGCGGTAGCAAAATTTATTTTAAGCCTGAACCCCCTGAAAGTGAAAGGAGTAATCGCATGAAACGATGTATCGTCCTTGCCTTGGTTGCATGCGGATTGTTTTCCGCCGATACCTTTGCACAGTCAAAACAGAACCTGCGCTGGACCGGTTCGGATGGTTGGGGGATCGGGACCAATTACGAACAGCTATTCAACAATTACAATCTGACGGTCCTCACTGGCACCGTTTTCAGCGAAGATACCATAACTCCGATGAACGGCATGGGAGTCGGTGTGGAGATCTATCTCAAAGACCAGAACGGGCAGTTGTTCCCGGTTCACCTTGGTCCCCGGTGGTTCATCGTGCATCAGGACATGAATCTGCAGATCGGCGATCAGGTTGAGGTCCATGCGGCTCGTTTCTCCTGCGGCGGGAAAGATTCCTACGCGGCCTTCTATATATTGACACCTGACCGGGCGTTGTACCTGCGTGATCCGGATACCGGGTTCCCTTACTGGTGCGGATGGCAGAAGAGGAAGGTATAATCCTATAATTCTTTTTCAGTGTCGATGTAGAGTAATCTCGCATAATAATCGTGAGGGTTCCGGCGGTACCTTCTCTCCGGCAGCTGGAATGTCGTGATTTTGCTGTATCAGTGTGGCAGTATATTTTTCCTGTAATGAGAATCCTCCGTCACCACCTTTTTTTTCTTACACTTATTATTTCGGCAATTTCCACATTCGGACAGTGCTCCTTCACTCTTGCGCGGCTCAAATACGGGGGCGGCGGAGACTGGTACAACGGCCCCTCGTCGCTCCCGAATCTGGCCAAGGCCGTGGCCGAAGAAACAACAATTCCGATCTGCGATACCATTGCCGTGGTGGAGATCATGGACGATCGCCTGTTCAGCTATCCTTTTATCTACATGACTGGGCACGGAAACGTTCATTTCACGGCCAGAGAGCGTTTGAGGCTGCGTGGCTACCTGATCGGCGGCGGTTTTCTCCTGGCGAATGACGACTACGGCATGGATACCGCCTTCCGCCGGGAGATGAGGGCGCTCTTCCCCGAGAATCCGCTCGTTGAAGTGCCTGTCGAGCACCCCATCTATTCAAAGGTACATAAGCTACCCGGGCTGCCGAAAATTCATGTGCACGACGGGTTGCCGGCAAAGGGGTACGGCATTTTCTGGGAGGGCCGCCTGATCGTGTACTATGCATTCAGTTCAGACATCGGGGACGGTATGGAGGACCCCGAGACCTACCACGACCGGCCGGAGCTTCACCGCGCGGCGCTGGACATGGGCGTCAACCTCGTGGCCTGGTTTTTCGATCCGAAGGAGTTGAAGGAGTCGCGGCAACCGATGGATGGGGCGGCTCCTCAGTAGCGGCTCCTGGCCAGCCGCAGCAGGGGTGCCGCAGTCCCCGAGAGATGGGTCTCGAACTCGGCGATCCCGAAGTTCCCGATGTAAATTCTCTGCAACGCGAAGAGGTCGGTTTGCCGATCGTTCAGCCCCTCCGACGTTGTCACGCCGCAATCGAAACCGTGCCGCCGCACAAGGCCCCGGATCTTGGTGTCGTGATCTCCATAGGGGTAGGCGAAGCTCGCGAAACCGCTCCCCCCATAGTTTTCGATAAGTTCCCTGCTCGTCGTTACCTCATCGCTGCACTCCGCAGGGGGGAGGGTGGTCAGACTGCGATGGCTCATGGAGTGGCCGCCGATAAGGTGTCCCTCGGCGACAAGCGCGCGCAAATCCAGATCGGTCATGAAGAGGCCGTCGCACCTGAGGAGGCCGGCAGGCAGTTCGTTCGTTTCGCACAGCTTGCCGAGTGCCGCCTCGCGGTAGCCTCGCGGTAGCGATGCAAGAAACGGCCGAAGCTGCCGGGCGAGGCGCAGCTTTCCATTTTCACTGAGGTGTTTTCCCGAGATGCGAAGGAAGCCCTGAATATCGATCCGGAAGGGTTTCGACTGCATGGCATCGAGCAGGAGATAAAGCGCATGGGGCCATGGCAGGCCGGAGCCGTTAACAAGGGAACCGATGGGAAAGAAGGTAGCGCAATAGCGGTGTTTTCGCAGGATGGGTGCGACGATGGTACGGTTATCGCGGAAACCGTCGTCAAAGGTCAGAACCACCGAATCCGGGGGCAGCGGATTTCCGTTTCGCAGGCTCGCCGCCGCCTCATCGAGACCCACCACTGTGGCGTTACGCGATAGGTAGTCCATTTGAGCCTCGAAACGGCTTTTCTCCACCACCATGCCCATTGCCATGAAGCAGGTATGCGATTCTCCGGAATCCGCAAATCCGCCGACGCGGTGATAGAGGAGAATGGGAATGCGGCCGCGTCTTCTCTCTCGTCTCAGAAAGAAACGCCCCAGCCCGGAAGCGTGGAACAACCCGCAGATCCATTCGGTACGGCGGCGCGCAGTTTCCGCATTCGGCAACAGGGTTGAAAGTGAAAGAAGCGCCATGCATTCTCCCTGCCGCGCCATGCTCACAGCGGCATCTTGGCCTGCTTTCCGGCAATTTCCCGCACGTAGCGGGGTACGGCATAGCCCGGAAGCAGGCGGCGAAGTTCGACCATGAGCTTCCTGCCACGCTCGACCCCGGTTTCGAAGTGCCAAGCACCCTTCACCCGGTCGAGCTGGTGAAGGTAATAGGGCAGAACGCCGTTGTCGAGGAGCGCCTCTGAAAGTTCCACAAGACGGTCGACGCGATCGTTGACGTCACGCAGCAGCACCGACTGGTTAAGCAGCAGGCTGCCGGCCGAGCGCAGGCCCGAGAGCGCGGCAGGACAGTCGCCCCCGAGCTCCGCAGCATGATTTGCATGGATTACCACGACGCAGTTTCTTGACGTCGCTCAGGAAGGCAATGGTTGCAAGATGGCAATCGGCCCGGCTGGGGTCGGCCACGGGAAGCCGGGTATGGATCCGGATGGTTTTGACGTGGGGGATTGCGGCAAGGAGCCTGGCAAGACGGTCAAGAACCTCCGGAGTGAGGCAGAGTGGATCGCCGCCGCTCAGGATCACCTCGCGCAAGGAGGGGTTGCGTTGGATAAAAGCAACGGCCCCTTCAAGCGCTTCCGGCGCGCTGCATGCCCCCAGGCCATTGCTCCGGCGGAAGCAATAGCGGCAACGAAGGCAGCAAAGGTTGCTTGCCAGGAGGAGTACCCTCCCGCAGTACTCTGCAAGAACGCCCCGAGCAACCGAGGATTCGGCGTCGTGCACCGGGTCATCGACGAATCCCTCCCGTTCGGCGATCTCTTCGGTCCTCGGCAGTACCTGGAGGAGCAGGGGGTCGAACCAGTCGCGCTTACGCATTCGCGAGGCGAAGCTTCGCGGAACGAGGAGGGAAAAAGAGGCCCCGTCGGGGATGTCGTACGGTGCCGCACGCGAACCATCGAGCTCCAAAAAGCGGAACAGGTCATTCCGTTCGGTAAACGGCTTCCCGGCCTGATGACACTCGCTGGTGACCATTGATAACTCAGATTTTTTCAAGATACTGGATTACGCGCTTTTCAGGGTATCAAAAAACGGGGAAAGGAGCGATCGGGACATCGGATTCCGCAGGAGATGACGCAGGGCCTTGTCGCGGAGCAACCGTACACGCTCCCTGGTGAGATTGAGCTCGACGCCGATCTCCTCGAGGGTAAAATGACGAGTTGCATTGAGCCCGAAGTACATCCGGAGAATGCGTTCTTCACGAATAGGAACTTCCCGGAGCAGACGGTCGATGGTCACCCCCAGTTCGCGCCGGTCGCTGTCGGCCTCTTGGTTGGGCTCTTCGCCGAGAACGTCTGCAAGGGTTTTTGCGCCGTCGCCGCTGTTATCGGACCCATGCGGCGAGGGATTCAGCGGCGTATCGAAGGAGATCGCCTTGAACTTCGACATGACCTCGACAATGTCGGTCTCATGCAGCCTGAACTCCTCCCGCATGATGGTGCCGTAATAATCGCCCCGGTTCCGGTCCATGGCCCGCTTGAAATCCCGCAACAGGGCGACCTTGTTGAGAGGGATCCGCACAAGGCCGGCCTGTTCGAAAAGCGCTTTCTGCATGGATTGGCGGATCCACCATACCGCATAGGAGATGAACTTTACTTCCATGGCGAGGTTGAAGCGCTTCGCCGCCTTGATGAGGCCGATGTTGCCTTCGTTGATGAGATCAAGGTAGGCGATGCCGCGTCCGCGATAGCCTTTGGCCACGCTGACGACAAAGCGCAGGTTCGCCGTGACGAGTTCATCGGCGGCACCGGGCTCATCGCGCTGTACGCGCGCTATGAGCGCCCGTTCATCTTTCTCAGTAAGAACCTTGAACCGGTTGATATCCCGGAAATAGAGCGTTTCCGTTGTCAGTTGCATGCAACCCGATAAACCCCCGCTCCGGTCCGTCTCCCCGCGGATTATTTTCCGGTCCTGCCCCTTTTTCATTGCCACGCCTTCAACCGTGAGGTTCCGCGACGCATGAGACAAAACCACGATGCCGCTGTCGCTCACGAAGAACCTTTTTGCATCCTCTTCCAAATTATATCCTATTTTATGGCTGGGTTCCACCCGGACTCCCCGGTCGATGACGGCTTTCCGTACCAGAGCCTTTTCGCCGATTTCAACGTCAGGGAAAATGATCGAATCCTCGACCACGGCAAAACTGTTCACGCGCACTCCCCGTGAGAGGACCGAGCGAATCACCTTGCCTTTGCTTATGATGCATCCCCCCGCCACGATCGAATCCAGCGCCTCTCCCCTCTGTTTTTCCTGAGTTTCGCCCCGTCAAAAATGAATTTGGCGGGCGGTGACTGGCCCGCAGCGGTGCGGATCGGCCATTCTTCATTATAAAGATCGATTACGGGGACGACCTCCCGCAACGTCATATTCGCCGCATAATAGGCTTCCAGAGTCCCGACGTCCTCCCAGTAAACAGTGGGCTTCGGGCTCTCGCCAGGGATCATGTTGTGCGCCATGTTGTAAACGTAAACGGGATAATCGTGGATATATTTTGGGAATCACATCTTTACCGTAGTCGTGCGAGGAAATATTCAGCGAGGCATCATTATAGAGTTCCCTGACCAGAAATTTCTTATTGAAGATGTAGTTACCCATGGAGACAAGGGCCATGCCCGGCCGGTCCGGCATGTGCGCCGGGTTCTTAGGTTTCTCCTGGAACCCGGTCATGAGCCCGCTCGGGTCGACCTCGATGACGCCGAATTGCGCGGCTTCACAGAGCGGTTTCGGGATGGCGGAAATTGTGGCGACCGCGCCCACCTGCCGATGAAAATCGAGCATCTGGGAGATGTCCATGGTGTAGATGTGGTCGGCGCCGAACACGGCGATATAATCCGGGTTCTCATCCTCAATGAGATTTATGTTCTGAAATACCGCGTCGGCGGTGCCCTGGTACCATTTTTTCCCGGTACGCATCTGCGCAGGCACCGGGTCGATATACTGCCCGAGCATCCGGTTCAGGTTCCATCCGGCGGTCAGATGCTTGATGAGCGAATCGGACTTGAACTGGGTCAGAACCTTGATCTTGAAAATGCCGGAGTTGATGAAATTATTGAGGACGAAATCGATGATCCGGTACTTGCCGCCGAAGTAGACCGACGGCTTGGCACGCTCCTGCGTGAGCGGGTACAATCGCGATCCTTCGCCGCCGGCCATGACCATTCGCGAGAACGTTGGGATACCCTAACGGTGATCGTGAAGAGTGCATAACGGACCGTTTCAATTGAGGTGCACAGCATCGTGAGCCGGGCATGGATCCTGCCCGCTTTGAAAATAGTTTGTAGGACCGGAGAGATCAAAAGGTATCCGCAGGGTTTTTCGCATCGAGATAGGGGTGAGAGATCGCACTCAGGGGGCGATTCTGCATCGTCATCGAAAAACACCATACCCGCCACGCCAATATTGAGAGTCGCACTATTTCCAGGCTATCGCAGCATAATTTCGTTTCGGAATCCGGTAGAAACGGGCGGCAGGATACCCGAGCATCATGGAGCCGAATACTGCCTGATCTGGGGGCAAGTCGAGCAATGCTTTTACCGCGGGCGATGCGGATGCCGCAATGGTAAAGTACCCGGCCCAGCACGTCCCCAGGCCGAACGCCGGGGCTGCCAGCTCAAGATAAGTCAGGGCAATGGTTGCGTCGCCCGCCGCGATGCGGTCCGCACTCTGGCCACAGGCCAGCACGAGGTGCGGCGCATTCCGGCAGATCGGGTCGTTCCCCTCTCGCCACGATTGAAGGAGAAGGCTGAAATTCAGTTTTCCCGCCATAAGCGACTTCTGCTGTTCCGACTCATCCATCCACGTCATGACGGCATTGGTCAACTGCCGCACCTTCGATGTATCGTGGACCACGATCCATTTCACCGGCTGCCGATTGACGCCGGAGGGCGCGTAGCGAACGATATCGAAGAGATTTGCTAAAATCGACCGGTCAACCGGCTCCTGCCTGTATTTCCTGACCGAGCGGCGTTCAAGGCAGTATGCGGCAAGTTGCGCCGGGGTGATGCCGTCGTGAGGTCCTGGTTCCGGAACACTTTGCAGAGTGGGGTGGTCGACCGTTACTGCGTTCTCGGGGCAGGCTGCTTCGCAGTGACCGCAGCGAACGCAGACAGCGACGAGGCGATCGGAAACATACGGGAAACCGGTCTCCTCATTTTTCCGGATGATTCGCAGGGGACACAGTTCGAGGCAGATCATGCAGCGGGTGCATTTTGCGGTATCAAAGGAATTTTGCGGCATAAAGAATGCTTCTCTATGACAGATTTCTGATCACCAGATGTTCCGGCAATGCCTCTCCACAGTTGCGGAATTACCGCTCCTGACACCTGAAACCTATATTCGTCATTCGTCGCCTCCGGAACCGGCGAATT
>CAWJXL010000034.1:0-9837 GCA_963846695.1 uncultured Fibrobacterota bacterium
CGTCCGCTCAATGAAACTTGCAGGTTTGAAAGGGCGTGTCTGATGGCGGGAAGAGTCGGCAGCTAAGCAATAAATTAAATTTGTGATACATAGGTTGCGCCCCAAATCGGTACAAGGTTTTTTTCGGCAACAGCCTCTTTCAACAGCCCGGGGAAGCGAGCTTATGAAAAAGAGTGCAGCAGAGCAAAAAAATGAATCCGCCTGGGAAGATTTAGAGCGTAACGAGGCAAGGCTGGAAAGCCTTCTCAAGATATCCCAGCACCCCGCCGATTCCATTCGTGATCTCCTTGATTTCGCTCTCAATGAAGCCATCACCCTTACGGGAAGCACGATCGGCTATATTTACCATTACGATGAGACAAAAAAAGAGTTTACGCTTAACACCTGGTCGAAAGAGGTGATGAAGGAATGCACCATCCCCGAACGGCAGACTGTTTACCAACTCGAAAAAACCGGCATCTGGGGCGAGGCGGTGCGGCAGGCCAGGGCGATCATCATCAATGATTTTCATGCGCCGCATCCGTTAAAAAAAGGATATCCAGAAGGACACTCACCGCTGCATAAGTTCATGACCGTTCCGATCATGGTGCGGAACAATATTTTCGGCGTCGTCGGAGTGGCAAACAAGGAAACGGACTACGACGATTCGGATGTGCGCCAGCTTACCCTGCTCATGGGCTTTACCTGGAAGATCATCGATCGCAAACGATATGAGGATGCCCTGCGCGAAAGCGAAGATCTCTATCGCTCCCTTTTCGAAAATATGCTCAACGGATTCGCTTATTGCCGGATGCTCTTTGAAGGAGGAACGCCGCGGGATTTCATTTATCTGAGCGTTAACAAGGCATTTGAATCGTTGACAGGATTAATGAATGTCACGGGAAAAAAAGTATCGGAGGTCATTCCGGGCATACGGGAGTCGGACTCCGGGCTTTTCGAAATTTATGGCCGGGTCGCGCTCACCGGCAAGCCGGAACGGTTTGAAACCTATGTGGAAGCCCTGAAGATATGGTTTTCCATTTCGGTGTACAGCCCTCGGAAAGAGCACTTTATCGCCGTATTTGAAACAATAACCGAACGCAAACGGGCCGAAGATGCATTGAGAAACTCCGAAATGCGATATCGGCGTCTCTTTGAATCGGCGAAAGACGGCATCCTGATACTTGATGCAATTACCGGCGCCGTTGATGATGTAAATCCCTTCCTGGTCAATCTGCTTGGTTTACAACGGGAACAGATCATCGGCAAGAAGGTTTGGGAGTTGGGTTTCCTCAGGAACGTCGTCGCGAACCGGGCCAACTTCACGGCCTTGCAACGGCGCGAGTATATCCACTATGAAGACTTGCCTCTTGAAGCATCGGATGGAAGGATCATCGAGGTGGAGTTCGTCAGCAATGTTTATCTGGTTGACCATCATCGGGTGATCCAATGCAATATCCGCGATATCACCGAACGGAAAAAAATCGAGGCTGCGCTTCAAGAAAGCTACGCACTCTTGAAGGAGCGCAATGCCGAGCTCGATTCATTCGGCTATTCGGTCTCGCATGACCTCCGGGGACCGTTGCGCGCCATCGACGCTTTCAGCAAGCTGCTTTCAGAAAAATATTCCGCCCGGCTGGACGAAGAAGGGAAAGGATATTTAGAGCGAATCGGCAATGCGACCGGTCGAATGGGGCATATCATCGATGATTTGCTTAACCTGTCCCATATATCCCGCGCTGAGATCATGCGGACGGACGTCGATCTCGGCTGCATGGCAAAGGCTCTTGCGGGAGAGCTGCATCGGAGCGCTCCGGAACGGGAGGTGGAATTCGTTATCGACGACATCGTCGTGCATGCCGATGCCGGACTGATGCATATCGTCATGGAAAACCTCATTTCCAATGCTTGGAAGTTCACTTCAAAACGGCAGCATGCCCGGATCGAGTTCTCTTCCCGGTCAGAGGGCGGGAAAACTATTTGCTTTGTGCGAGATAACGGGGATGGGTTCGATATGGCGCACAGCGGGAAGCTGTTCAAACCGTTTCAAAGGCTGCATTCTGAAAATGAGTTTCCCGGCATCGGCGTCGGGCTCACGATCATCCGCCGGATTATTGAGCGTCATGGCGGCACGGTGTGGGCGGAAGGCAAGGTCGGGAACGGCGCAACGATCTATTTTGAGGTCCCTGCCGCTGACATGTAGCGCCTTTGTATCCCGGCGGTCTTCTTCCCGGAGGCGCCGGTATTTCTGATGATCCTGTAGATCATGGAATAAGACAAGCCGAATTTTTTGGCAATTGCGCGTCCGAACACGCCCTTTTTATAGAGTGCGATGATTTTTTTATTTCTCCCGCCGGTATCGGCCAGTCCCGAAGGAATGGCATACCCTTTTCGCATCCGGTAAACGTATTGACGCGATATATGGAACTTCCTGCCGATTGCGGCGTCTGTTTTAAATTTTTTCCGTAACCTGATCAGTTCAGCCCTGGAAAATCTCGGCATGGCGACCGCCCTCCCTTCGGGTTAAGTGATTTTAGAAAAAATATAATTATCTTGCCAATGATGCTTTCTTAAAATATATTGCACGTTGTTGGTTTGAAAGATTCGGGCGGGATTGAATCAGGTACCCGGATGTTGTTTTTCCGGGCTGCGTGTTGTACTTTTTCTTCAGAATTGCGCCGAATCGTTTTTGGTCCTGCTGGTTACAATCGTTTTTGATTATACGCTTTAAAGGCTCTCTTTCGACGTCCCGTCCGTCAGAGGACGAAGAAAATTTTCAGAGGCGCCTCTCAATATTTTCCCATGGGATTCGTTATGAAAAAAAACAAATTGCTGTTGCTGCTGGCCGCAGGTTACGGGGTTTCGCTGCTTGCAGGATGCACGCCTCCGGTTGTGATCAATTATTCGACGATTTCCGTCCCTGAAGAGGGGGGAATCAAATTTTCCAGGATCACGTCGGACGACGATCATTTCCTCGGGTCGCCGCTTCGATGGTCGCCGTATTCGGACTCCTGGCGCTACGATTTGCGCAACCGTTTTTCCCTTTCCGGCGATGGAACGAAGCTGGCATATATGGCCAGAAAAAACAATAAAATCAATATTTTCATACGATCCCTGGAGGCGGGGACCGCCAACCTCCAGAGAACCTTCCGGGATTTCGTGATCGATCCGTGTCTCTCACCGGATGGCAAGAGCCTGGCATTTTCCGAATTTCGCAACGGCGCCTGGAATATCTATGAAACGAGCGCGGAGGGCGGTTCCGCGATCCGGCAAATCACTGGCGATAATTACAACAATTTGTATCCGCAATACTCACCCGATCAAGCGGAAATATTGTATACCCAATTGGCCTATACGACCTATCAGCAAGGGGATACCGTTCAGACCCTGCCTCATTCATCGCTCTGGAGCTACAATCTTCAGACCGCGCGGGTGACGCAATACGGGGAAGGATTCTGCCCGTCATTCAGCGCTGATAAAAGTAAAGTCGTCGTAACAAGATATAATCCTCAAAGCGCGACGACGGAACTCTGGCTTCTGGATCTTGATAAAGGGGCGGAAACGATTATTTTCAGCCAGAAAAAGCGCGGGGCCGTCGAGCCGGCCGTTTCACCCAAGGGAGACATGGTAGCGTTCGTCAGCTTGACCGAAGCGTCAGATCAGACCCAGGTACCGGCGAATCTGGATATCTATCTGATCAAAATAGACGGGACAAACCTTACCCAGTTGACTTTTCACGCGGGCAACGATATCTCCCCCCGGTGGGCTCCGGACGGCACATCACTCTATTTCGCAAGTCAGCGCGGTACGGTGAAGGGTGAATGGAACATCTGGAAAATGGATCTGCCGGAAAGTTTCCTCAAGGGGGAAACACCGATCAGGCCCCCGGAGAATGCCGCCGTTCCCCCACCGGTTGCCCAGCCGGTCGTACAACCTTTGCAAACGACGCCGACTTCAGTGACAGGAGCTTCTCCGGCGGCGGGAACGGTTCCGGGTGCGACGGGTTCAGCAGCGGTTGGGGCGGACACGGGCGCGAATAAAAATCAAATCCAGCCGGGAGCAGCGGCCGGATCATCCCCGTCGCCGAATCTGAACACCCCCTCTTCTCCGGCGACAACGTCGGCGGATTCAAACGGGAGGGTTTCGGCGTATGAAGCGCTCAAGGGCATGAATGTAATTATTACCACCACCGAAGGCAAGGAATTGCGCGGCCGTCTGCTTGACGCACAAAAAGATGTGATCGAGATCGATTTTTTCGGGACGCCGTTATCAATGCCGATGACCAAAATCAAATCAATTTCGGTCGCGCAGTAAATCTGAGCGCCACGGGAACGTCTAAAGCCCATCAAGGAGATAATCGTGAATTGGAAAACAATCGTCATTGCGGTTACCGTTGTGAGTTTTTCAGCGTGGGGCGATGATAATGAACAGCTCATAAACGCTTCGCCTTATTCGGCAAGCGGGTACTCGGGAATCAAATTGATTCATGTGGAAGGAAACGAGGTCTCGTCGCCGGCAACGGCCGGTGGGAATGCCGGGAAATACTCTTCAACGTTCGGCATAGGCGTTTCCTCCTCCGGCTGGCAAATCGCCTTTGGAGGGTATCCCGGTGCAGGGAGCTATGTTACCAGCAATTTTACCCTGGGATATTACACTACCGATCATTTGATGCAAAAATTTACTGATTCTGCAATCTCCAGCGGTTTATGGAATACCTCGAACCCATCGCATTATCTGCAAAAGAGCACCTTCGATCAGGCGGTTTTCACCGCTTCGGCTCAGCTCAATGTTCTTCCCATAGTGCTCGCCGCCGGTGTCAAGGGGCTGCCTTTCCCCATCAATCCATTCGTGGGAATCGGTTTCAGCAGCAATGTTTTATGGGGTACCGCCGGGCAATATTTTGATTCGCTTGGTGATTCAGGTGATACACTCGGGATTGCCTATCACAACACCGGCGTCGCCTGCATGGAACTCGGTTATGTCATTCCCTTCGGGGTTACGGTGTTTCCGTTCCAGCCGCTCCACAACGAGTTTCTGTCAAAAATAGGCGTTACTCTTGGCTATGCCTACCATCGTTTGTGGACAATTCCTTTCTGGGATCCGAGCGTTGATATTACGGTACCGAAAAAGGTCGGGTTCGGCACGCAGGACAACATAAAAGAAGTTTATTTCAGACTTGAATTGGCCTATTGAGGAAGTATTTACTTCTTCAGCGCCTCTTCCACCGCATTCAGCAGCTCACCACAGGTTATCACACCAATGCACGTCCAGCCCTATATTGTATTTTTTCCGGCATCAGTAAGAGGCAGTATCGCGCCGAGTTGCAGCATTCGACCATGAAATGAGTTGCCCGCATGTCCGACTCAAGCCGTAGAAGGGCGCTCTTCCTCGATCGTGACGGCATCATCAACGAAGATACCGACTACCCGCACACGCCTGAACAAATTCTGTTCAACGATGCGGTGTTCACGCTCTGCCGGAAGGCCGCGAAAAAGGGCTATCTTCTGATCGTCATCACGAATCAGGCTGGAGTTGCCAGGGGGTTGTTCGGCGAAGACGAGGTCAGGGCGCTCCACGCATGGATGACCGAAGAATTCAGGGCCCGCGGGATAGCAATCGCTCGATTCTACTACTGCCCGCACCATCCTGATGCGCAAGTTGCCGCGTATCGTCTCGCCTGCTCCTGCCGGAAGCCCAAAAGCGGCATGATCGAGCAGGCGGCGAAGGATTTCGGCATCGATGTTGCACGGTCGCTGGTCGTCGGCGACAAGCCGTCGGACCGGATTGTGTTCGATGGACTGCGGAGCATTATCGTTAAAAGTCGCTATACGGGCGACGATTTTGACGTTGAAGAGATCGCGGACGTCGCCGCGCTCCTGTAAACGCACAAGTTTTTTTGGAGGAATGGTGAACGCACACGATACCCCGAAAAATGAGAGTCTCTCCTTTATGGCAAAATACGGACGAAGTCCGTGGTTGTATGTCCTCGCGCTTGCGGTGCTGACTTTTGCCGTATTCTCCGCCTTTTTTCTCTCCGGCGGAATGCTCTCAAGCTCCGACCAGCTGCAAGGGCTCGATTCAAAGGTGTTCCTGAAGGACGCTCTTGTAAAATTTCACCAGGTGCCGTTCTGGTTCAGCCCGCGCCTGAGCGGCATGCCGACCATCGATGCACTGTTCGGCGATCTGTTTTATCCGATTTCCATAGTTCTTAATGCGCTCCTGCCGGTACCGCAGGCGATCAGTTTCAAGATGATTTTCCATGTCTTTCTCGCCGGGTTCTTTTTTTTCCTGCTTCTGCGCCGGGGATTCGGGGTCAGAGCCCCTCTCGCCTTTGTCGGCGGGGTGTTTTACATGCTGAATCCGGAATTTTTCTCCCACATCTATCCCGGCCACGACGGCAAGATGTTTGTGATAGCGTGGGTCCCCTTTATGGTTTGGCAGCTTAAGGAAATGGCCGAAACGCGGAAATTCGTACATGCAATATTCTTGGGCATCGGCATCGGGATGGCGATTCTTACCTCGCAGATCCAATTGACCTATTTCGCGATGTGGGGGCTTGGCGCCTATGCGGTCTTCGCGATCGTGCGCGCCCTTGTGCGCCATGAGGCCGGGAAGGCATTGCGCATCTTTTGTTTCTTTGTCCTCGCCTGCTTCGTCGGCCTCGGCATCGGGTTCATCCAGCTCTACCCTTCGTTCATGTATGTCCGGGATGCGTTCTCGGTCCGCGGCGTGGATCGCGGTTTTGCCTATGCCACCTCATGGTCGCTCCACTGGCCCGAGTTCTTCTCGCTCTGGGTTCCGGAGTTCGGCAACACGCTCGACTACTACTGGGGAGGCAACGTCTTCAAGCTGAACGCCGAATATGCCGGAGCGGTCGTCGCCTTTCTTGCCGTCCTTTCGGTAATCTGGAAATCCCGCCCGTGGCGATGGTTCTGGGCCGGTGTTGCCGCATTTTCCGTGCTCTTCGCTCTCGGGGCCGAGACCCCCTTTTTCAGCATCGTCTATGCCATTGTCCCTTATGTAAAGAAATTCCGGGCGCCCAGTATAATCATGTTCTGGTTCTCCTTCAGCACGGTACTCCTCGCCGTTCTTTTCCTCAGGGACCTTGTTACCGGAGAGCTTGCGGGAATGAGTGAGCTTCGCAGGAAGAGATGGACCAGAGGCCTTCTCATCACGGCGGCGGTTTTTTTTCTCGTCGCCGTCGTTTTCTCGGTGAAAGACCTGATCTCCGGCCTCCCGTTCATTGCCGCGCTCGATACGGACAAGCGGCAGGTATTCGAGGCGAATTTTTCGAAGAATTTCGTTCCCATGCTCTGGCTCTGGCTCTTTTTCACTATGATCACCATAGGGTGCATCATTGCCGTACTGCATGGAAAAATCAAGGCTGGTATGGCGATCGGCGTTATTCTGGTCATCGGCGCGATTGATGTCCTGCGCGTCGATTCGCAGTTCATCAAGATCATCAACCCGCAGCCGTATTTTGCCGTCGAGCCGGCTCTTCAGGATCTTCGCGGTAAAATGGCGCAGGCGCCATTCCGCTGTTTCTCGATCGCGGGCGCTCTCCCGCAAAACGCCGAGGGCATTCACGGGCTCGAAGGGGTCGGCGGGTTCCACGATAACGAATTGTGCTGGTACCGGGAGTTCCGGGGCGACCAGCGGGATCGCAACTATTACGAAAACCTCGTGGGGCAGACGGGCGACGGCCAGGCGTATTTGATTTCCGAGAACCTGAAGAACGGAAACAACTTTCTCAACCTGGCAAATGCGAAATACTACCTCATCCGGCAGGGGCGCGACCTGCTCAGCATAAAAAATGAAGGCGCGCTGGAACGGCTCTCCTTCGCCGCGGGGTATGTAATCATCGACAGTTCACGAATCATCGATGCGCTGAAGAACAATGAGTACGATATCAGGACGACGGTGGCGCTTGCGCAGGAACCTGACGAGAAACCCGGATGTGCGTCCGGTTCATCGGCCGGCCGAGATTCACTCGGCGCGCGGGCTTCCCTCCTGTCGGTGCAGTGGGAGAAGTACACCCCTAACTGCCGGAAGGCGGCCGTTGATGCGCAGGCCGACGGATTCCTCCGTATCTCCGAAGTCTATTACCCCGGCTGGAAGGTCAGCATCGACGGGAAGCCGGTAAAAATCTATCGGGCCGACGGGGCGTGGATGGCGGTCAACCTGCGCCGGGGAAGGCATGTCGTGGAGATGATGCCGCACTCCCTGTTTTTCGCGAAGGCGGAGCGGGTGACGTTTTCCACCCTTATTGTTCTCTGTCTGTACGCGCTCTTGTGGATCGTCATGCGGGCCCGAAGGGCGCCCCGCCCCGTGAATCCTCTTCCGCAATCCGGCGCATAAAGCGTTGCCTCAACGACGGCGTTTTGTTGCGAAGGAAAGGTAACACGCCTCCTGCGATTGAGCGACGTTTTCCCACGTGAACTTCCGCGCCCACGCATTGCCGTTTTGTCCGAGCCTCTCCCTTAAAGCAACGTCGGTAAGAAGCCGCGCCATCGCTTCGGCAAGCGCCCCGCTGTCCCCGGGCGGAATGAGAAGCCCGGTTTCATTCTCGACAATGGACTCCGAGAGTCCCGCGATCCTGGTCCCGATGGTCGCCTTCGAACTTGCCGCCGCCTCGATGGCGGCAATGCACCACCCCTCGAAACGAGACGGGACGCAGACGAACGTCGCCCGGCGGAAGAGCGTTTTCTTTTCGGCATCGGAGACGTCTTCCCGGAAAAACATTCGCTCCCGCCGGGCGATTCGCCCATCCTGTTTTTCAACCATCCGACATCCCGCAGCGACCCCCGCCCCGCCATGATGAGCCGGTAATCGGGAAAAACCGCGGTGATCCGTTCGAAGGAATCGATGAGCAGGTCGAGGCCTTTCATGCGGATATCGATCCTCCCGAGATAGAGAAGGTAGCGGTCGTCGCCGGTGTTTTCCGAAAGCAAGGCCGGGTCGAATCCTGTATACACGGTGAAGACCTCCTTGTTCCGGTAGTCGCGGGCGATCCGATCCGTCACGCTTTTGTTAATACAGATGACTCGCTTGCTGAAACGAAGAACGCATTTTTCGAACAGAAAGGGAAAGATCCCGAAAAGGGAATATTTTCTAAACGGCTCATGGTTTGCAAGATGAAATATTTCGACGATACACCGGTTCCCTCGGAGCAGGAAACCCATGACAGGGGAAAAAATGGAAAAACAGATGACGATGATATCGGTTTTCACGAAGAGGCTGTGAATCGTGGCGAGGAGGGAATAGGTGATCCTGCTGATCAGGTAGCTGCGCGACCATCCGAGGAAGGTGAACCGAACTCCTTCCTCCGCGTAGTTGCCGCACCCCTTGAATTTTCCGCAGTAGAAGTGAATCTCATGCCGCCCCGCCATCTGCCGGTGGATGGTGAGGTCCCGGAGCGCGCCCCCGCCGCCGCAATGCGGGTTTGCAACATGGTCGTAGGAATAATAGGCGATCTTCATAGCCGTGCATGCTTCGGTTCAGGGCCCGACCAACCTATTGCCTTCAGGAAAATCAGGCAGTATACGCAGGTAAAATACGCAATTTCAATCATTTCTTTCCAGGTATATCGCGGCCATGATACCATGATGACAAATGAGTAAAGCATTTGTTCCCGATGGCGCCATAATGTATTTATTTATTTTTCAAATCGGAAGACCGGGCTACTCGTGAAGGGCGCCTCCATACGGTTGGTTCGTTCCATCGTTCCGCCATCTATCCGCCGGGGCCGCAAAAAAAGAAGATCTGATGAAATCGGCACGCCGAATACTTTCAATTGTTGCTTCAGGGATTTTGCTTTCAGCGACATTCTGGCTGGCAAATGCTCAGCAGGGAGTCGTC
>CAWJXL010000035.1:0-60696 GCA_963846695.1 uncultured Fibrobacterota bacterium
ATGTCGTCGTCCTTGCCGCCGGGCGTGTCGTTGAGGTTCCAGGAGAAAGTCTCGAACAGTTTCAGCAAATTCTCGAAAGCCTTATCGGGAATCTCAATATTCTTGTTTTCAATCTCAATGCGGTGCGGAAGAAACAGTCCACCATTGAGATATTTAATATCACCAAGAAGCGCCCGTGCCGTTGCCGACCGGTCGGCTTCCGGCTTCGCAAAGCCTTCAAAGAAGAGTGCTTGCAGAAATACGGAAAAGAATTTGTTTTTGCCCTGACGTTCCTTACTCTCTACAAGCTTTTCCTGAAGATAGCATGCTTTCCCTCCATCAAGAAACAGCTTCCCCTGAAGGAAATAGACAAACATAAGGCGGTTGAGGATAATCGATGCGTACCATTTCTGGTCGCGCTCGTCTTTTATACCGTTGATAAGCTCGGTGAAGGCGATGCGTTGCTCGGAATACTGCTGATAGAACCGTTTTATGACCGGCTCGACGTCGAGCGCCTGCTTGAGCCGGTTCACCACTTCGGTCACATGAATGTCGCCGCTCTCAGTGAAATCGGCCAAGTCGATGACCATCGACGAAAGCTTGCTCAGGAACAGGTCGCCCGGCTGCCCCTGTGAATAATAGTGATAGCGGGGAAACTGCTTCCCTTCCTCGCGTTTTACCCAAATACAGAGGCTTTCGGTTCGTGCTTCATTGACGAAGATGAGAAGATTCTCATGAAAGGTCTTTTTAATTTCGGCATAAATCTTTTTCCGCTCGTCTGCATCAGGTATTCCGCCTGTTGCAATGCCGATCTCGAAGACCGCAACGCCGCCGAGTTCCGCAATCTGCCTGCGCCCCGCGTGAATTCCGATGAGATTAATATTCACGATTTCACGGGAAGAGGGCTGCGACCAGCCGAGTTCTTCGACGAAAAGCTCATGGAACTTAAAGGCCTGAAGGAGAGATCGGGTCGAGATGACGTTAAGTTTTGCCATAATATTTCTTGTGTTTGCTTAAAACAAAATGTATTTTATTATCAATCCACGTTAGTGGAGGTGGATGGCATAAGCTTTCGGCCCGAAAGGGCCCTTTTTTTATACTCCTCGGGTTATTCTCATTTTCAGAGCATTTTCTTACCGAAGATTTTTTCATTTTTCCGGTAATATTTGTATTGCAGTATTTCGGTGATTTTCTTCCCAAATGGCGCAAGCTCGGTTTTTATGCCTTCGTCCAGGAATATTTCGTTGCGGCTTGGGTGTGCGATGAGATCGGCAATCTGTAAACCGGCGATATTATTTGATTTACTTTTAATCTTGAGTTGCCCGCTGGTCAGCCTCTTTTGGAACTGTTCGATACCGACATAATCCGTACCGTTTTTCCAAAGCTTATTAAATGATTCTTTTAATCGAATATCCTCTTTCCCGCCTCGGGATTCAGCCATTACATCTCCAATAATATTGTTCTGGTTTAAAAAGAAAACATATCGTTCCATGAGCACGGCAAGACAATAGTGGTAAGGATCAAAACGCCATGTCGAATATGTTTCCTTGTGACGTTTTTTATCGATGCAATCCGTGATAACCGTATAATTCCAGGTGGTAAGTAAATTCAATAGTTCAGCGTCAAATCGTTCACGCAACTCTTTTGTTTTGAGTGACGAAAAGGGGCCGGTGGTATTGATCATTTCTTTACGATGGAAAAGTATCGGTTCGTCCGGGTGGTGAGTGAAGAAGCGTCGTTTAATATCTTCCATCTGCGGATGAACCGTCAGGGCGCCGTATTCCAGGTCGAGAATCACTCCGGTAAGGCTCAAATGGCGATGGTTGGGGTCGTCCGAACTCTCCAAGTCGGAATTTCCGACTTCATCGATATACATGCGGTGTTTCATAGGCCGCTTTAAATAAAAAAAGCGACTGGGTGTTGGGCTAAAAGCCCTTCTCTGAGGCGCTTAGCGACTCATCCCAGACGCTTATGATAATAATATACAATTTTTCGCACATAATATCAATGCAAGGTACTTTTTTCGAACATTCCCAGAGAACAGATGATTCTCGGTTCCTGCGTCTGCTCCGCTTCATCCACTATGCACAGCCGTTCTTCCTCTCGCATCGATAGAATAAGGTCGGCAAGTTGCATGTCCTGAATGCCGTTTCGAAGCTGCCGGTTGATCTTGTCGGTCGCGGCAGGCCGAAGCGGATACCGGTATATCTCATCGATTGCCTTGAGTAGTTCCGTCGTCTCGAACATGGTGCCTTTTATCGCATTCGCGTAGTTTTTAAGCCGCTCGTAGCAGCGGAAACGGGCTCCTGTCGGACGACCAAGTTGGCCGCCGATACGCTTTTCTTCTTTCATGATATGCTCGATGCCCGCCGCAACAAGGCGATGGTGGTTCTCATTGCGGGGCTGCCCCGGACAGTCGGGCGCACAGGCGGCTATCTTTAAAATTTCGAACTGCGATTCGGTAATACTCACGCCCCGGTTATCGACATAGGCAAGCGCATCGTTCCCTTCGCCGGTCTTGGCATAGAGCAAGACACCTTCCGGCCTTGAAATCGTTGCCGCATGCAGCCTGGTCGAAAAAACCACGTCCTGCATCTGTTCAATGGTTCGCCGAAGTTCGGGTTGAGCATCGGTTGCGTTTTTCCAAATCTGGTAGGCATAGGAGGCAAGATCGACCTCGCTTTCACCGTCGCCGTCGAGAATACCGGCCTTTTCGTTGTAAAGGTCGGAAATGCTTTCATTGCAGTTATCATCCTCGAAAAACGCCTCGTCGGTTCCGACTACTTCGCTGTTTTCCTTGAGACGCTGCCGGATACGGGCGCGCAATTGAATTATCCGCTCCACCCCTTCCGCAGGCAAAAAAGTGTAGCAGGATATGGTAGGGGCCTGCTGACCGATCCGGTCAACACGACCCGCCCGCTGAATGAGGCGGATTATCGCCCAGGGAAGATCGAAATTCACCACTATAGCGCAATCCTGTAAATTCTGTCCCTCGCTGAGTACATCGGTAGCCAGTACAATCCGAAGCTCATTGTCTTTGGAAATGGTTTTGCCGTTACTTCGAGGACTGAAGCGCCATGCAACTGCTGTCGGGTCGGGAGTATCGCCGGTCACTCCTTCAAGGCTTTCAACGCCTCGTAGCTTCAGATGCATCGAGAGATAGCGGATCGTGTCGGCGAATTGACTGAAAACTATAACCTTCTCGGTCGGATGGCTTTCTACAAGAAGCTCCTGGAGAAATGAAAGCTTCGCATCGTTCTCCGGCTTCCACTCTCCGGAGAGCGCAAGAATATCTATAAGCGTGCGTGCGTCGTGGTGAAGCTGCTTGCCAAGATCGTCAACAAACAGATCGGCGCGCAGCCATGAAAACCGACTGCGAAATTGAGCGGCGTATTGCTCGTAAACCTCTGCGGCCCTTTTCCGATATTCTTTCTCGGTTGTTGGTATCGAAAAGGAGGGGTTTTCTGTAGCTCTCTCGCCAGACTCCGCAAACAAGTCTCCGGTGTCGCTGTCTTCGTCGTATACCCGGTCATCGAGAAGAACGGCATCCTGCGGGCCGAGCGGCACGGGTTTTTGATTCTCAAGGGCGTAAAGGTAGATGTAATTGCGCAGAATGTGCCGGGAAACGGAAAGCAGAAACGCCGCTCCGCTGCTTTCAAGCCGCTTGAAAAGGTTGGTGCGGCAGAAGCCCATGAGGCGCTTTCCGGCGCGGGAGAGGTCCTGCATCTGCCGTGCTTCGGCCTGCGTAGGTGCGCTGGTCGGGGTCGCAATGAGGTAGTTGCCGAGGCCGTAACGTGGAAGGAAAAGATCGTTGATGAGATCGACTACCCGCTTGCTGTAGAGCCGCGCATATTGATCCGTTGAATTTTTATCATTGAGCGAAAAACGAACCGTTCTCGGCAGGCGTTCGGGAAAGTAGGTAGGAGTTCCATCCGGCATCGTCAGGTAGCGGCGTTCCTTGCCCGTGAGCGGCTTCCCGCATGCGGGGCAGCTATCAGGGTATCCCTTGAACGAACTGCCGCAGGAGCATTGCGCTAACGCATAATTTTGCTGAATGAAGGTGCGCGTTCTCCGGACAAGATAGAGGCGCATCAGTTCCCGCCAATCATCGGCATTATCGCTTTTTTCAAATGCCGCGAGTGAGCGTACCGAGCATTGATGCTGCCGGATGAATTCGGTTTCGGTCATGCGGCGAAGGAGCGCTTCCGGCCTGATGCCGATATCATGATCGTCCGGGACGAAAAGCCGCAACTGGTTCGAAAGGTCAAGGAATGATTTGTTATAAGGTGTAGCGGTAAGAAGAATACACCGGCTGTTGCGGGTACTGATATAGTCCTTTATTGCCTGGTATCTTTTCCCTTCGCGGTTGCGCAGGTTATGGCTTTCATCGATGATGACGAGGCGAAAGGGTTTCAGTTCGGGCAATATCTTTTCGACTTGTCCCATCGACACCGTGCGGGCGAAAAGCCGGTAATCCTCGCGGTAGCCTTCCCACATTGCAACGAGGTTCGGCGGACAGATGATGAGGGTTTCGAACCCGTCTTCCTGCAAGACCCGCGCAACGGCGGTTGCCATGAGCGTCTTGCCAAGGCCTACTACATCGCCAAGCAAAAGGCCGTGCCGGTGCATCAGGTGATGCGCCGAGATTTTGACCGCCGCTATCTGAAATTCAAAAAGTTTGCTTGCAATGTCGATGGGAATTTTAAACTCCGAAAGGCCCGACCGCGCTTCTTGCGAAAGGTGATACGCCATCTTGATATAAATGTGGTAGGGCGGAATGAGGTCCTCCCGCGCCCAACTGTTCTCGATGATGTCGATCAAATCCTCTGAGATATCGATATTGAATCGGTCATTCCAGCGGTCCTCGAACCATCCGGCGAGTTTCGCCGATGCGTCGGAGTCGAGCACATCGATGTTAAGCTCACCCTGCTCTGAAAGGCCAGGCATGGTCAGGTTACTGCTGCCGAGGTAGCCGACCAAAGGCGTGTCGCAGTCGTTCTTTCGAAAAAGGAGATACAATTTTGCATGAAGCGGATGCTGAAGAAAGAGTTTTACAATGACTTTTTTTTCTCGTAATTGCCGGGCAAGCCGACGCAGTCCGGCTTCGTCTTCATTGGTCGGTGCCCCCCAAAGAAGCTGCTTCCTGAAATTCTCGGCAAGTTGCCTTCCAAAGCGTTTCGCGGTCTGGAGGTCCATGCCGGTTTGCTTCCGGTGCACGCTGAGGAGGTCGCACAGCTCCTCGCTGTCCTGCCGCTGCATTCCTACAAGGAGACGGCAGCACTCGTCCGGCGCGCCCTTCCAGGAATCCATGAGCGTATCGATAAACCGCCAGCCGCGAAGGTTGAAATAGCCGACGCAGAAATCGGCCCGATAGGACCGTTTCAGCGTTTCCTGAAGGGCGGGCAGGAGAGGGTGTTCGATATTGTCGAAGATTCGGGGCATGGTGAAAAAGAGGTCCTTTATAGAGGAAATAATTGGCCCTGATGTAAAATACAAAGATCGGAAGGGGAAAGGAAAGAGGGAAACAAAAGACAATAATATACTATCCCTGAGAATTTCGCTGCTACTCCGTAAATTTAAAGATCTCTTTAATACGCTTTAAAAAAGATCGAACTGTTCCTTTTGTTTCTCCGACTGTCGATGACGGCCATTTTGCAACGCAGAGCCCGCATTATAATTGACCTTACAATCCTACGCTGAAGCGCAGGCAACACGATCATTTTTTGCCTTTACCCTTCCTTAGCGATGGCGTTGCGGAAGTGCTGCGGCCTCGCCGAAGGCGGGATTCGCCGAGCATTTCCGCAGATGGGGGTGTGCCGGAGACGCGCTTCGCGGCTCCGGCCAGGGGGAAGGCCTTCCCCCACCAGAAAAGTTAACAAGGCCGGAATACCCAATTATTTCAAATATCTCTCACTTAACGCATCAAAATATTTCCGCAACGCCTCGCGGTACACTTCCGGATAGTCGCCCTGGAACGCCCTCAGCCGCAGGCGGTTGAAGGTATCCCGCTCCCTGAAGAGCGTTCCGGACGAGACGACCTCTCCCTCCTGGAAAGGCGCCTTCGCGCTCTGCGCCTTGAACTCATCGTGCCCCTCCCCCTGGCGATGCATGGAGAGCGTTGTTTCGAGCATTCGGGCAAGAAACCGGTCCTGGCGGTCGGCAACATCCCGCGACGGGTGTTCGAGCATCTCTGCAAGGCGGCGCGCCTCTTTTTCAAGCTCATCGGCCTTGCCCGCCATCCCTTCGCCGGACTGGGCCCCGAACTTTTCGGCGAGCCGCTTCAGATCGTCCGCAATGGCCTGCTGCGCGTTTTGCGCGGCGCGGCGCGCCTGTTCGAGTCCCTGCCCGCCGCCCTCACCGGGGTTGCCGTTTCCATCGAGCATGGAACGAAGCAATTCGGACGTGACGGCATTGATCGCCGCCTGCCGGCCCGAGAGCCTGCGCAGTCCCGGCATCATGCCCTCCCCGCTTCCCCCGCCGGATTGTTCGCTTTTGTCCATCTGCGAAAGCGTCGCAAGGAGCGTAGCGGCGAGCGCGCGCAGCGCCGTGATGGGGCCGCTCGTCCCTTCACGGGTTCCGCCGCCGGGGGAACTCATGGCGTTCAGCGCCTCCTCCATCGAAGTTTCGGCGTTCTTGAACCCCGTGCGGATGGCGAGCATCTGATCCGGCGGCGCCATCTGAAGGCTCTCCGAGGCCGCCCGGCTCTGTTTCAGCGCATCCTCAAGCGCCTGCTGCGAAAGCGCGGCCGCGGCGGCATCGTGCGACGTTTCGGGCTTCTGCGAGAGCTCCTGCTGCCAATCGGCCAGCGACATCGCCCGCTGCGCAAGAGCGAAGAGGCGGTTGCGCTCCCTTTCGAGCCGTTCCCGCGCGCCGAAGTTCATCATCCGCAGCAGGTCGTCCGAAAGAAAAAGGAGCGAGCCGCTCATCCGGTTCATCGATTCGTGCGACGGGGCCTGTTGCCGGTCCAGGGATGACTGCATCTCCCTGCCGAGCGAATCGACTCCCTTCCTCGATGGCAGGGAGTCCTTGCCACCGGCATGCTCCCTTGCCTGATCCCCCGCTTCGTCGGAAAGTTTCCGCATCTCGTCGAGAAGTTTGTTCTGCCGCTCCATTTCCAAATGCCCGAATGTGTCGCCGCGGGAGAGCATTGTCTGCTCCCGTGACAACGCCTCGGCGCGCATGGCGAGTTCGGATAGTTTCCGGTCCTCCTTGAGCATCTTCAGGAACTTCAGCGCATTGTCGAGCTGCTCGCCGAGTTTCGGGAGCGAGGCCTGCGCCTTATCGATCGCCGTGCGGATATCCTGCATGGAGACCGGTTTGTCGAAATCCTTCATGTTGAAAAGAAGACTGTCGCCATACTGCTTGAGGAGATCTTCCATCGCGGTGCGCGCCTGATCGAACTTCCCGGCGAGTTCGGAGCCCGCCGTCCCCTCCTGTTTCATCATTTCGACATTTTCCTTCAGCGAGGCGATGGATTGACGGAGCGAATCAGCCTGGCTGGCCGCGTCCTGTTTTACATCCTGCAATATCTGGCGTTGTTCCCAGGTAAGCTCCTTCCGGCCGCCGGCCGATTTCAGCACCCCTCCCAATTTTTCCGACAAGCCCCGCTCTTTCGCCGCCACGCCGCCGAGGGTTTTTTCTGCCCTGTCCTCTCCTTCAGCAAGCGTCCGGTGCATTTCGCCGAGGGTCGGTATTCTAAAAGTAAAGGTATCGCTTATCCCCGTCTGTCCCCCGCCCCGGGGACGGGTATCGGTCGCCCTCGCCCAGTAGGAGACGGTATCGCCGGGATACAGGGAGAGTTCCGTCAGGTGCCAGATAAACGAGCTGCGGATGATCGGCGCATCATTCCCCGCGACCAGGAAGCGGGAGCCGGTGTCGTCGGCACGGCCGCCAACGCGCCATCCGACCGCCATCGATCGGATGCCGATATCATCGACCCCTTCGACTACCAGCGTTTCAAGCTGGGCCAGCGTCAGATCGCGGCTGCATCCCGGCTTCAGGATCTGTACCGACGGTGGCTGATCAGGAATGCACACGATATGAAACGAGGGGAGAGAATCGCTCCTCTGGCCGAGGGAGTCAAGCAGGTTGAAGGTGTAACCTCCGGAAGACAGAACATCAAAATTGCCTGAGGCAAGCGCCCCCCTGACAGCAAGGGAAAGTGTATCGCCTCCCCGGATAAACCATGCGCTTTTGAGCCGCCGTCCGGATTTGACGACACTATGCGCCACGGTACCCGCGTATGCCTCAAAATCGCCCTCGCCTTCGGTCAGGTGGCGAATGCCCTGATGCGTGTAGAGGGGGGGAATGAGCGTCACGGAGAGACCTTCGAGCCGCGGCGGCGGCGCCACCCTGACGGTATCGGGCGAAAGCGCTCCGCGACCGGCGAGTTCAAACCGGTAGGAGAAGGTGCGCTTTACGCTGTCGATCCGAAAACTGAATGCCCCGCTCGCGTCGGGTCGGAGAAACATGCCGAACGTGCGCTCTCCGCCGGTTTCCGCGATGGTCAGGCGACATAAGGGGAAACGGGCATGCCCGCACGCAAGGCGCAGGTCAATGGGTGCATTCAGCGGAACGGTCACCGAACCCGGAGAAACGACCATCCCGTCGCGTGATACTCCGGCAAAGGGAAGCGACCAGTAATCGAGAAGGCGGGGCGTGAAGAAGGGGTTGAAGGCGCACCACAACAATACAACGAACGCCATGATCGCCATGGCGACAAAGACACGCGACCCTGCCGGGGCGGCCGGATAGTCGCAAAGCTCCCCGTTCACGCGGAGGAATGTCTGGTCGGTAAACGGGTTGCCGGTCGTCCGGCGATCCTGCGAGAGCTCCAGCGCAATCGACAGGAGCGGATTTTTCACTCCCGAGTGCCGCTCGATTATTCCGGCGGTTTCAACGAGCCGAGGCGCTTTTACCGTGGCGACGACGATCGCGAATACCGCCGCCGACAAGGCGGCGCCGAGGCAGGCGACATCGAAAATAACCGGCAGAACGATCCATGGGAAAAAGGCAAAGACCGCCTGCAAAACGGCAAGGAGAAGGAGGATCGACAGGGCGGCGATGACGCAAGCCCGGCTCACCCTTCCTGCGATAAGCCGAATGCGGTAGGAGCGGACGAAACCGACAACGCGAATGCGGTCTTCCGAGATCATTACTAACGTTATAGTTAAGGGAATCGACCTACGCTTTGATAATCGGCCACCGCTTATGCCACCAGACGAGTAAAACGCTGGCGATGTAGATGGTTGAGTAGGTGCCGAAGACCGTGCCGATCATCATTGCAAGGGCGAAATCGCCGATGGTGGTCTTGTAGCCGATGAGCCAGAGGATCGTAACCACTACGAAGGTGATGCCGGAGGTGATGATCGTGCGCGAAAGCGTCTGGTTGATCGACAGATTGACGAGATCGAGAAAGCTTCTGCCCTTGAGCCCCTTCTTCATGTTTTCGCGGATGCGGTCGAAGATAACCACGTTATCATTGAGCGAATACCCCATGATGGTCAGGAGCGCGGCGATAAAGGTGAGCGAAAATTCCCGGTTGAGCACCGAGAAAAAACCGATGGTGATGATCACATCGTGGAAAAGGGGAATAACCGCCGCCACGCCGAACGAGGCCTGGAAGCGGAACCATACGTAAATCAGAATGCCGACGAGCGACAGGAGAACCGCGATCAGCGCGTCGCTCCGCATTTCGCCGCCGATCTTGGGGCCGATGGATTCATGGCGACGAACCTCGAAGGTATTGTCCGGCATCGCTGTGGCGAGCGCATCATGGATCTCCCGACCCACGGCCGCGGCCTCTCCCTGTTTGCGAACGATGATGAGAAGCTCGTTGTCCTGCTCGGACCCTATCGGCTTGATCTCTGAACCGGTGTAGCCGAGCTGATTCATGACATAGCGAACCCGCTGAATTTCATTTTTGATCGGCTTTTCGAATTTAAGCTGCACCTGGGTGCCGCCGACAAATTCGATGGACCAGTTGAACGGCGCCTTATGCGCGATCCAGTGGTAGCCGATGGATACAAAGGTAACGAGCGTCAGAAAGAGCGAAAAGCTTATGGCCCATTTCTGGTACCCGATAAAGTTGATCCTGGTTTCTTTAAAAATCCGCAACATGGCTTTTCTCCGCGAAGGAATTAGATGCTCAGTTTCTGTTTATTTCTTCCGACAATGATATCCTGCGGCACGCGCGTTACGAAGAGCGCCGTATAGAGATTGCTGAGGATGCCGAGGATAAGCGTTATTGCAAATCCACGTATTGCGCCGGTACCCTTCCAGAGCAGGATAAAGGAGGTAATAAGCGCGGTAAAATGCGAGTCGATGATGGTCCAGGTCGCCATTTTATAACCGGATTCAATGGCGGCGCGCGGCGTTTTACCCGTGCGAGACTCTTCCCTGATACGCTCGAAAATAATAACATTGGCATCGATACCCATGGCAAGCTGCAGGATGAGACCGGCGATGCCGGGCAGGGTCAGCGTTGCATTCAGGCGCGCCATGATTGCAAGCACCGCAAGAATATTGATGGCGAGCGCGGCGAGCGCGATGGCGCCGCTGAGGCGATAGTAAATGAGCGCAAAAATGATGATAAACAGCACGGCGATGAGTCCGGCAAACGCCGCCTTGGAGATTGAGTCCTGGCCCAGGGAAGGACCGACGGCCTGCTCTTCAATAATTTTAACCGGGGCGGGAAGAGCGCCGGCGCGAAGAACGATGGCGAGATTATTGGCCTCCTGAATGCTGAAGTTGCCGGTAATTTCGGCGCGGCCGCCCGAGATCTTCTCGTTAATTCGTGGAGCGGAGTAAACGGTGCTGTCGAGCACGATGGCCAGGAATTTATTGACATTGGCAGCGGTAACCGCGGAGAACCGCCGTGCGCCCTTGGAATTCATTTCGAGATCGATTTTTGCCGCTCCGGCGCGCATCCCGCTCTGATCGATGGAACCGCGGGCATCATGGATAGCATCACCGCGCATTTCAGGCGAGCCCTTCACGTAATAGAGGACCCGATCAACGGCGCCTTCGGCCCGGACCGTGTCATGGCTCCACAGGAATTTGTTGCCGCCCAGACCGGCGCGTTCAAGCGCCTCCCGGACATCGGGGCGCACCATTATCGAATTAACCTGGCTGATGTTCTCCATCCGCACCGCGATCTGATCTCCCATGGGAATCAGGAGATCCTTGAAGGACTCGATCGGCGGTGCGGCCATGCTCGTCGATTCCGCCGCCCTTGCTGCGGCCGCGGTGGTGGATTCCTTCGGCGCCCCCGTTCCCTTGAATATCTTCTCTGCGAGAGTCTGCTGTTCTTTGGATTTCTGTGTGGTGGTATCGCGGGCCGCCGCTGCGGCGGTGGTATCCTTTGGAAGCTTGCCCGCCATCGCATTATCGATCACGGTGATGGCATGTTCAAGTTCTGCCGGCTCGCGCAGCAGCATGAATTCGAGCTGGGCGGTTCTTCCGATGACGTTTTTCGCGGCCTCCTCATCCTTCAGGCCGGGCAATTCCACGATGATCCGGTCGTTGCCCTGTTTCTGGACGGTCGGCTCCGCCACGCCGAGGTTATTGATCCGGTTTTCGATAACAGTGAAGGCGCGGTCGAGAAGGTCTTTGTCATGTTCCTTGTCGACATTAGTCCGGTCGATTTCAAGAACGAGGCGCATCCCACCCTGAAGATCAAGACCAAGATTCACGATATTCTTGAGAATGTTCGGATGAGTTTTTACATATTCTTCCCGGACCGGGGCCGGTTTAGCATAATATTGAAATGAAGGGATAAGACAGGCGAGCAAGGCGAGCACTGAAATCGCCACGACCGATAGGCGTACCGTCGTCTTTTTTTCCATAAGAGGCCTCTGAATCCTTTCTGAATACGCGATTAGCTTTCCGGGACGCCGGATTATACGGTCATCAGGCGGTAGGTCGAGCTTGAGCCTTGAGAGCCAGGTACTCTTTTACCTTTTCGATGATATCCTTGGGATTTTGCGGTTTTTCAAGGTACAGATCGCACCCGACGCGCTTTCCTTCCAGATAATCGTGCTCCTGATTGTACGCGGTAAAAATAAAAACGATACTATCCTTGGTCTCAGGATTTTTCTTTACCCATTCACAAACTTCAAAACCGCTTTCTCCGACGAGAAGGATATCGATGATCACTAGATCGGGCTTCTCTTTTGAAATGATCGATCGTGCCTGGTCTGCAGAATTTGCCTCATAGACACTGTAGCCTTCCATCTCAAGAAAAAGCCGGAGAATTTTCCGGATTCCCGGCTCGTCATCAACGAGCACAACGCGAAACGGCTTCTGCAACATGAGCGGTTTTGTCCTGCCCGCAACGAGATGATCCAGTGGACAACGGGTACGGCACGCTTACCTTCCCTCGCTTCCGGCCACTTTCCCTATGCTGTATTTGAACGCTTCCGGCTCAACGATGGAAGTATGGAAAGATACGTTTTTTGAGTCACCACATGCAATGAATTTCAGCGGCGATGAACCGGATGAGCAAAAGATCCCGCCTCCGGCGATGACTCGAAAAAGGGGCGGCAGGCGGGAGGCAGGCATAAAGCGATTGAAATTTACCGGAATCGGTGGTAAAATAAAATAGTCGGAATTATATTCGGCAGCCTTTATTTTTTGATCAAACTATCAAACATCATCCACCAATGATATCGATCTATTTTCCGACACGTTGAATAATCATACGATTGACGATTCTGGTTTATTATGAACGAAAATCCGATACCTTCTCTGGTACAGCAGCTTAAAAACGAACTGATTTCGCTCGGCAGGCGCATAGCGGAGTTGGAGCAGTTCGAAGCTGATATGAAAACGGCGAATCGAAAACTTGCCGAAAAAGAGGCTTTCAACTTTGCGCTTTTTCAATTTAATCCGATTTATACCCTCATCGTTGACCGCGAGGGCAGAGTGGTTAAATCCAATAAGGCGAAACTAACATCGGGCGATCGACTGCCAAAAATCGGCGACATCATGTATCGCGATTACGCCTCGAAACATGAAATCAACATGCATCAGCAATTAATGGAATGCATCCAGACCGGGACTATACGCAATTTCAAGGAATTACGCTACGGGAACAAGATCCTCTCCATAACCATTTCGCCTTTCCCTGATGGTGCCATCATCACTTCGCAGGACATCACCGAACAGAAAACCGTGGAACTCGACCGGATCAAGCTGATTGAAAAACTGCAGCAGGCGCTCAGCGAAGTCGAAACCCTCCGGGGACTATTGCCAATATGTGCCTGCTGCAAAAAAATCCGCGACGATAATGGGTATTGGAATCATATCGAGGCATACCTTCGCAAACATGCACATACCGAGTTCACCCACACCCTGTGCCCCGACTGCGTAAAGCAATACTATCCGGACCTCTGGGAAAAGATGCGGCACGGAAAAGAGCACGCTGCGAACTCATAGCAATGCATCACGCCTGCCAGCACTATTCCACGGCGATTGCCAATTAGTATCTTAATTCATGGGGGCAGTGATTAGTACCTGCTTATTCGACATCCTGATCTGGTATAACGATTGCTAGGTTCTATCAACACCTTAACCCGTTGGATCCTATGACCACAAAAAAACCTCCCCTGCAGAATATTGAATCCGGAGAGATCGTTCATGGGTTTATCGTTGAACGGGTGGCACCGATCGATGAACTGCATGCAACGGCTTATATCTATAAGCATGCAAAAACCAATGCCCGGCTTCTGCATCTGTATAACGACGAACCGGAAAACCTTTTTTCAATAGCATTCAGGACCCCGGTCTATGACAACACCGGGGTACCGCATATCCTTGAACACTCGGTGTTGTGCGGTTCGCAGAAGTTCCCGGTCAAGGACCCCTTCCAGGAAATGCTCAAGGGATCGCTCCAGACCTTTCTTAATGCGCTTACCTACCGGGATAAAACCGTATACCCTGTTGCCTCGCAGGTTGAAAAGGATTTCTATAACTTGGTGAACGTCTATTGTGACGCCGTATTCCATCCACTCCTCTCTGAAAACACCTTTTACCAGGAGGGGTGGCATTTCGACGTCAAGGACCCGTCCAAAGGGGTCGGCATCAAGGGCATCGTTTACAATGAGATGAAGGGCGTCTTCTCCGATTTTACAAGCCATGTCTCTCGCAGGACCATTTCCGGGCTCATGCCCGACACCACCTACGCCTTTGAGAGCGGCGGCGACCCGGAACAGATTCCCTGTCTCACCTACGGTGGTTTCATATCCTTTTACCGCAGGTTTTATCATCCGTCTAATGCATTCATTTTTTTATATGGAAATCTCCCATCGGAAAAAACGCTGCGTTTCTTGAGTGAAAACTATCTGAACGGCTATTCCGCGCAGGCGCCCCATTCCACGATTGCGCCTCAGCCGTTATGGCACGAACCCCGCACGCTTGAAATCAATGCTCCGGCGTCCAGGGAAGATGACGGTACGGCCACGGTTCTCGTGTCATGGATCTTCGGCAATACTACGGATCCGCTGTCGGTTTTATCCGGAGTCGTGCTCAACCATTATCTTCTTGGAACCGAAAGTTCGCCGCTCAAGCGCGCCCTCGTCGATTCCGGACTTGGCCAGGACCTGGACGATATCTCAGGGTTCGATATCGAGGCGATTCAGAGCGTTTTCATCGCCGGACTTCGTAAGGCACGGCCCGAAAACGCGGAAAAAATCCTTCAGATAGTGCTTGCAACGCTCCGCGAACAGGTTGAATTGGGCATGGATAACAACCTCATTGAGGGAGCGCTCCGCCAGGTGGAATTCCATTTGCGCGAGGTCAATAACGGTCATATGCCATACCATCTCAAGCTTGCGGAGCGGTGCTACAACGCATGGCTCTACGGAGGCGACCCGCTGGCGCATCTTGCCTTTGAAAAAACGCTTGCCGATTTAAAGGAACGGAGAAAGGCAAACGATGCCTATTTTCGTGAGATAATCCGGAAGAATCTTCTCGAAAACAACCATCGTCTTCTTTCGGTCATTGTCGCCTCCTCGGCCAAGGGCAGGGAACTGGAAACACAGACAGTGGCCCTTGCTGAAAAACTTTCCGCCTCGTTTGCGCCGGATGATATGCGCCGATACCACGCAATAACGCAAGAACTCATCGCACAGCAGAGCAGGCCGCCGTCGGCCGAGGCGATCCAAACGCTCCCCCGACTTTCCCTGGCCGACCTCCCTGCCAGGGAGTTCAAGGTCCCCTGCGACCTCTTCGCGATCGGGGACGTCCCCTGTTATGCGCACCCGATATTTACTTCAAACATTGTTTACTTTGATATTGGATTCGACCTGCGCAAGCTTCCCGAAGACCTTGTGCCCTATCTGACCCTCTACCTCGAACTGCTGCGGCGATGCGGCGCGGGCACCTATACCTACGAGCAGATGGCGGTCAGAACTGCGCTTATAACCGGCGGCATCGGCGCCTCTTCATTCTGTCGAACCCTCATCGGAACCTGGAACGAGCTTTTTTTTCACGCATTTGTCCATGGTAAATCACTCCGCAGCCGCTTCGACGACATGCTCGACATCCTGCACGACCTTCTGGTAACGCCGGACCTTACAAATAAAAAGCAGATCCAAGACCTCATTCTCGAAGAGCGGAACAGCCTGAGCGCCGCAATCATCGGTAATGGCCATCAGATGGCGATGCTTTCCTCTTCTTCGCGGCTTTCCTGGTCGCGGCACATCGAGGAGCTTCTGGGCGGAATCAGCCAACTGCGCTTCCTTGACCGCCTCGTGCGGAGCAACGGCGTCGAAACGGCGATTCCGGCGCTGGAACGGCTCCACGCCGCCATGATCGATCGAAATAGCTGCCTCCTCTCGGTGACGACCGATGAGCCCGAAACCCTTCGGGACTCCATTGAAGGCATTCATCGATCGGTTGCCGACTCACGCCCCGGGCACTCCACTTCGCTGGGAAACGCCCCCCGCAGGAAAACCCATGCGAGGCATAGAAATAAGTGCAGCGGTCAATTTCTCCTCCCGTTCCTGGAAACTCGGGCAGTTCGAGCCCGGAGAATACGGTCTCCTGTTTCTCCTGGCGCGTCATTTATCGACCGGCTATTTGTGGGATAAGGTACGGGTCGAGGGTGGGGCCTATGGCGGCATGGTGGTAATGTCCGTCACCCATCCGGTTTTCTGCTGCGCATCCTACCGGGATCCCAATCTCTCCTCCACCCTTCGCCATTTCGAGAAAGGACTGCAAGCGGTCGCGGCGGGCGTCGACCGGGCTGCGCTCGACCAGAGCATCATCGCATCAATCGGACGGATCGATTCCCCGAGGTCGCCGCACAATCGCGGCTTCGGTGAAACGCTCGACCGTATTGCGGGATACTCGCCGGAAATACGGCAGCGGCTGCGCGAGGCGATTCTCGGTGCCACGCCGGAACAGATTTCTGCAACGGCCGGAAATATCCTTGCAACCGAAGCGTCTGCGGTTACGGTACTAGGAAGCATTGCAGCTTTCGAGGGTGCAGAAACCGAAGGGTTACGTTTTGACCGGGAACCGCTTCTGCCCATGCAATCCTGATTATAATGCATTTTATTTAATAATTCATCAAACTCTCAATGAAGCAGCGCTACATGGAGTTGACCTAAGGAAACTTGATAAAAGGGGTGTTTCATCTCTATGTACCAATTCATCGCAGCAGCAACATGCCTGTTTTTCTTCAGCGGAACGGTTTTTGCCGCAGGACCGGGACGGAAGATCTGCATTGTCGGCAACAGCATTACCGCAATAACCCACTTTACCGATACCCTTGCGAATCTGCTCAAGCGGGACACAGCCGTTTACACATGGACGGTTGTCAATGAAGGGGTCAGCAGCACGACAATGCTCCGGAAAGGGAATTTTCCATATTGGACGACGCCGGTGGCCGGTGGCGGTACCACCGGATTCAAGGATGTATTCACCCAGCAACCCAACATCGTTGCCATCGAACTCGGTACCAACGATTGCAAATCCTACAACTGGGACACACTCAATGGCTATTTCATCGGCGATTATGAAGCCATGATCGACACTTTCGCGCACATGACCTCTCATCCCCTTGTGTACCTCGTGCTCCCGACCCCGCTCTTTGAGCCCGACACCGGGGAGATACGTGATACCTGCCTGCAAAAGGAGCTTCCCCTGCTCTGGCAGATCGCAGCGGCCAAGAACGTGCCCATCATCGACGCTCATTCGATGCTGCTACCTTTTCCAAATTATTTCGTTGATGGCATCCATCCCACCAACAAAGGCGGCGCGGACAGTATCGGCTGCGTCTACTATCGCGCCCTGACCGGTCGCTCCGCCCGGTCAACGGACACATCACGACACCCGCTCATGATCGTGTCTGATACCTCTGATACATCCGTAAAATTCATCGTATCGATCGGGCAGACCGGGAACACGGCCCAACAGATCTTCTACATTGCCAATCCCTATGCTGCGACGGTGCCTCTCGACAGCATAAAAATCACAGGCCAAGCACCTTGGCTCGTCACTCAGTTCGTCAGCAAAACCAATTACCTCCAGACGATGGGCTTTTCGGTTAACTGTGCAAATGTGCCGCAATCGATCCAGACCATCAGTGATACGCTGACCCTTACCTCCACACTGGCATCTCCCGCGACCAGGAAGATCGTGATCATGCTTGTCGTACGCCAGCCACCGCTATTGTCATCCCTCAAATTATACGCGACCCCGGACACAACGATCATGGTACCAAGCCAACAGCGCACTTTTCAGGCCATCGGGTATGATCAGTACGGGGCACCGATGGTCCCCCAGCCGACCTTCTCCTGGTCCGCCTCCGAGAGCAGCATCAATGGGGGAATCTATACCGCTCCGTCAACGCTTGGAAATGTACACGATCCAGACCTCGTCGGGCAGCCTGTCGTTTACCTGCTTGGTGGTGGTCTCGGATAAAGTCACCCTGCTTCCCCCCGGTAACATCTCCCAGCTTCTGATATTGAAAAACGCTTCGACCGGCTCCTATGCCATTGGAGCCAAGGGAACGACCTCGCCGCTCGATTCGAACTACTTTTCGGTCCCGGAGTCTACGGTGGTACCCATGCCCGACTCGTCCGTCACCGTCGGCAGCACCAAATACGTATGGCAGCTGGTAACGAAAAGCAATACCCGGTGGTTCGACAGCGCGGCGGCGAACAATTTCGTCGGTATTGCCGCCATGTACTTTTACAGCCCCTGCACGCGAAGCGTCGCCCTTGTGCAAAGGAATGCTTATCAGCTTAAGATGCTGTTAAACCACAAAACAACCATTAAATCGGACATCAATACGTGGGGGTTCGATACCCTGTGGGACCATTCCATCTATTCCGTGATCGTGAAAAAGGGTATGAATCTTTGTCTCTTCAAACTCTGGGGAAATACGGGAACAAAATTTTTCAGCATGCGTTTCACCGACAGTCTCAACACCATGAGCCTTCCGGATATTGCCTGTCAATTTACCCCGACACTCCCCCAGATTCCAGGGCTGACAGGCATTATAAAACCGGCAACCGCATCGAAGATCGATGCTGTTTCCCAGCATACCTCCCCGCAGGGCGACCTCATAATCTCGGTACCCTTCGGGGGGCATACGGTCATCGGGCTGTTCACCATAAACGGCAAATGCGCGGGCACCGCTTCCCTGAACCGGGCAGGAGAATTCATCTTCAGCAGGAAAACACTGGCTGCCAAGGTTTATATTGTGAAGGTGACGAACCCGGCGGTGGGAACCCGTTGCAGGATGATTGAGGATATCGGACGGTAGGGTTCACGGCTACGCGGAATTACAAATACGGCACATCAACACCGTATCTTTACTTTTCCGGCTGCCAGTAACCCGGCCGGAGCCATAAGCACTTCCTATTCCCTCGACCCTCATGGCTGCCTTACCTTTCCGAAGGCTAGCTCCCTTTTTATTATATCGGCATTTAAGGGGAAAATTTTAGCGGATTTCGGAAAGACTCCTTCTTCTCCTCTAAATCTAAAACTAAGATTTTATTAATCCGTGTAGATTTATTATTTTGAATCAATACGCCGTCACCTCACCGTACAACTAAAATCATTCGATATATTGACGAAAAAGGAATACCCACCATGGATGAATCGGCGCTGATCGCCAAAGCCCGCGAATATGTCTCACTGGAAGAGCATGATTTTTTTCGAAGGCAGGTAGAGACCCTCCTTGAACAGAGGTCTTTCGAAGAGCTGAACGACCGATTTTTCACCGAGCTTGCGTTCGGCACCGGCGGCCTGCGCGGGGTAATCGGCGGCGGGTATAACCGGATGAACCCTTATACCGTTAAAAAAGCGACCCAGGGAGTGGCCAACTACCTAAAGAAAACCATTCACAATCTTCCCGACGCTGCGGTCGTCATCGCCTACGATTGCAGGAATTTTTCGGACCTCTTCGGCCTCAAGGCCGCCCTGGTGCTGGCCGCAAACAACATCCGCACCTACCTGTTCACCTCGCTGCGGTCGACTCCCGAGCTTTCGTTCGCAGTCCGGCACCTCAAGGCCACGGCGGGCATCGTGGTGACGGCAAGCCATAATCCACCGGAATATAACGGCTACAAGGTTTACTGGAGCGACGGGGGCCAGATCGTGCCGCCGCACGATGAAGGTATCATCGCCGAAGCACGGGCAATATCCGGTATTATTGCCGAACTCACGAAAGAGGAAGCTGCGAACCGTGGTCTGCTCGTCCCGATCGACCACGAGGTGGACGAACCCTTTATCGCCATGGTTAAGAGCCAGTGCCTCCGGCCCGACCTTGTCAAAACGCAGGGCAAAACGCTGTCCGTAGTATACACGCCCTTGAACGGCGCGGGCGCCATGCCCGTGAAACGAGTCCTGGCCGAACTCGGTATCCTGGTTACGTTCGTTCCGGAGCAGCAGATGCCGGATGGAAATTTCCCAACTGTCAAATATCCGAATCCCGAGGAGGCGTCGGCCATGCAGCTGGCCCTTACCCTGGGGAAAGCACTGAACGCGGACATGGTCATGGGCACGGATCCCGACGCCGACCGGCTCGGTATTGCGGCGCCCGATGGGGAGGGTTACCGTCTTATCACCGGCAACGAGCTCGGCGTTCTGCTGCTCGATTACATTCTGATGACGCGGCAGGAGCTCGGCACGCTGCCGAAGAACGGCGCATTCATAAAAACCATCGTGACCACCGAGCTGGAACGGTTGGTTGCGGAAAAGTACGGTCTGCAAGTATTCGATGTGCTGACTGGATTTAAATACATCGGCGAAAAAATCCGTCGGTTCGAATCGCAGTCCCATGGCCCAGTCTTTATTTTCGGCAACGAAGAGAGCTATGGCTACCTTACGTCAAGTGCGGTGCGCGATAAGGATGCCGTCTCAGCCGCGGTCATGACCGTCGAGCTTACGCTCTTTCACCGCAGCCGGGGGAAAACGCTCATGGGACGACTCCGGGAGATCTGGAGCGAATTCGGATACTTCAGGGAGAGCGGTGTTTCCGGTGTTTTCAAAGGGCGAGGCCGGACTCGTTGCCATGCAAAAACTCATGGAATCGCTGCGGAATACGCCGCCTGCGGAATTCGCGGGACTGCCGGTCGTGAAAATCAAGGATTATCTGGCCGGAATTACTTCGAAGCAAGGAGGCTCTGCCGTGAACGATATCGACCTGCCGTCTTCGAATGTGCTGCAGTTTTTCCTCGAAGACGGGAGCGTCGTCACGGCGCGGCCATCCGGCACCGAGCCGAAAATTAAATTCTATGTGTCCTGCCGGAGCAGAGCGGGCATGCCGCCGGACGTCGCGGCGGCCGAGGTAGAGCGTAAAAGCGGCGCGATCATTGCACAGGTCAAGAAATGCATCGACGAAGCAGCATGAACCATGGCCGATAGGCAGTTCGAGAAAACGGAAACTCTTTCGGTGGACGGTCGGGTAGCGGAACAGCACCGGATACGCCCGTTCTTCCCCCGAAAACGGAGACCGACCCGTTCATCGGCAGGCAATGCGGCAACTGCAACATTCTGGAGCGGATCAACGAGGGCGGCACCGCCTACATCTACCGAGCGCACAACGTCCGCTTCGACCTCAAACGGGTCGTAAAAATTCTCAAACCGTCGCTGGTCGAGGAGGAGGATTTTTTTCTCAGATTCAAGCAGGAGGCGCAGTTGGTCGCGCGGTTCGACCACCCGAACATCCTTCGCGTCTTCGATACCGGCGAGGAAAACGGCTATTTCTATATCGAAATGGAGTTTGTCGAGGGCCAGACCCTTCGCGAGTATGCCATCCGCAATCCCCGCATCCACGAACGGGAGCTCCTGTCCATTGCCGTCCAGATCGTCAGCGCACTCGATTACGCGCACACGATATCCATGACCGGGCCCAACGGTGAAGCCATCAAAGGCATTCTCCACCGCGATATCAAGCCCGAAAACATCATGATCACGCCCGCCAAGCAGGTAAAGCTCATGGATTTCGGCGCTGCGCGTCCGCTCAATATCTCTTCCCATACCATGCAGGGCATGATCGTCGGCACGTTTCACTACATGTCGCCTGAACAGATCTCCGGATTGCCGCTCGACCCCCGGAGCGACTTCTTTTCGTTGGGTATCGTACTCTACGAGCTCGCGACAGGCAGGCGGCCATTCTCCTCCGAAAGCCTTACCGGGCTCATCAAGGCCATCAGGAGCAGTTCCTATACACGCGCCCGCAAAGTACGTCCCTCCATTTCGCCCCTTACCGAAGAGCTTATCGACCGGCTTTTGTCGCGCGATCCCGATCATCGTCCCTCGTCGGCCAAGGAGATCCTGGAGGCGCTTAACCACTGTATAAACTCGTATCTTTCGTTCGGCACTTCGCGGAAAGTCTCGGTCCCCTTCTCCTTCAAGCGGCATTTTGCCGCAACCGCGCTGATACTCTCGACGGCGGCGCTCGGACTCTCGTCGGTTGCCTTCCTGCGGACAATTTCCGTGCAGCGGACAACGCCGAAATACAGCGAGGCGGCTTCCCTCCCCTTTCGTGAGTTTCTTGAGAATGGGAAGGCTGCCGAGCGGCGCGAACGCTGGAACGAAGCGATTGCCGCCTATAAACTGGTGCCGTCATTCGAAAAGGGAGGACGGGCAAACGAGTATCTCGAAGCCCAGATACGCATGGCGGCCATCATGATCAGGGAGGAGGGCGACTACGGCAGGGCGCGAAAAGCTCTCGAAGACCTGAAAGAACGCTATTCCGATCCGGCCATCGACGCCTACCTCGGGCAGGCCTATTACCAGATGGGACTCTACGCCGATGCGCAGGATCGGTTCGAGACCGCGCTCAAGGCCACGGTCGGGTCGGTCATTCCCCAGACCCCGGTATTCAAAAGGGATATCCTGTACTACAGCGCCGCTACACTTGATAAACGTTATGAGACCGAGCCGCACAACGAGGCATTGCTCATCGAAGCGATCAAGGCGTGGAACTACTTCATCGATTTTTCCGGATGTGCTCCACGGTCGGGCGACGAAGAGTGCACCTACGCCTCAAAACGAAGCACGCTGCTGTCGAAGCAGGCGAATGGGGATTAACAATTAATATAAGTAGTTGGTCGGCCCCAATTTACGCTTTTCAGGTTTCAATTTGCCTGGTCTGATTTTCCTGCAATTATAATGTGGGCGTCTGCATCTCCAGAGAATCCAGCAAATCCGAGAAATACCTTAGCGCTTCCCTCCTCACCACAGGCGCATCGCGCCACTGGGCGGCAATGCCGACGGCGATAGTCCGTACAACGCCGGCATCCGCCAGGTCAAGGCCCGAAGCTCCCGCAACATCGCTCCTGAGGAAAAGAACCGAGACGCCGTCCGTAAACGCCAGGTGCCAGGAGGCCGACCTGTAGAGCCGTCGCAGCAGATTCATGTGCAGGGTATAGAGGGCCGAGGGCAGAATCACCTGCGTAATGTTGAACTTCGCGGCCACTCCGTCGAAAAGCTCGGGGTGATCGCTGATGGCAAGATACTCAACGAGAAATTGCGGCTGGCGGATGATGAGACGGGTATCGATAAACACCTTTTTTCCCGGGTAAAGGTTCCAGATCAGATAGCCCCCGTAGCGAAGGTCGTTGAACATGTTGCCGGGAACAGGATTCTGTTTTAGGTATTCGGTGATTTTTTCCGGAAACCGGAATGGCGACAGCTCACGGTGCGGAGGATAGAGCGCGACCACCGACAGGTGGCGAACTATAAGCGCCCCGACCGCCAGAATCCCGAAGGCGACCGTCTCAAAGGGGAGAAAACGCCGTGCCGCTGAAAACTTCCTTACGAAATCCGATTGTATCAGATCAGAAAGATTCGAGCCGATAATCGGAATAATAATGACAAAAAAGAGCGGCACATTTCGTACCGCGCCGAAGGCAAGATACCCGAATCCGGCAAAGAGGACTATATGGCTGAGGCGGCATTTCCTTCCCTTGAGAATGAAGAGCAGGCAGGCAATCGCGGCGACGGCGACCGTAACGGTCCGGTAGATCGAATCGTAGCCTCTGAGCGAGAGCAACGGAATATTCTCGGAGATTGTCCGGGAGTAAATGTTCCGGACATCCGGTGCGATCCGGGAAAAAAGGTCGAACGACAGAAGAATGCCGTTTACACCATAAGGATTGATCAGGCACGAGGCCGCGCAGGTCACGACGAGCGCGGATTCGAAAACCGGACTGCCCCTCCTGCCGCAAAGCCACTGCGTCACGCTCTCCGCCCAATAAGCGGCGATGATGAAGAGCCCGATCATGTAGAGCCCCTGCGAGTTGGTCCAGAGTATCTGAAGCGGTACGCACAGTAGTAGCAAAGCCCTTTTTCCTGTATGTGTTGAGCGCTCGAAGAGAAAAACATAGGCAGCCATGCAAAGCAGGGTTATGAGCAGGGGCCTTACACAAAGAAGATACCGCATGGCAAATACCAGCAGGCAGGACAGGAAAGCCGCCGCCGTGAGATAATACTTTGACCGATGCGTAAGGCAGAGCAATCCGGTGGTCGCGGCTACGGCGGCCAGTTTGAAGAACAGCAGCGCCTTCAAACCGCCTATATGGTAAAGGCCGTAGCAGAGGAGCTGGAAGAGCCAGTGCAGATCGATCCAGCGGGGCGAAGGCACCGTAAAGGAGAACGGATCGGTGTACAGAAATCGCCCGTGGGTGACCATCTCTCTTCCGGCGGCCAGGTGCCAGAAAATATCGGCATCCGTGATGGGGAAGTAAACAAAAAAAGCCGAAGCCGCCATGCAAAGAGGAAGCGGCCAATAGGTTCCTGCGAGACGCAGCGTATTCATTTCAGCGTTTCGCCGCGATGGCCTGTATTGCCCGCAACCGCCGCGCGAATACCGGCAAGGAGTCGTCATTGCCAAGCCTGCCGAGGGTGACTGACGCACGCTCGTACAGAAGCGAATCGGCGGGGTTGCGTTCGAGACCCGCCAGATAAATCATCAATGCTTTGCGATACTGTTTCGCCGAATTCGCGACCGCGCCGTAATTCGCCGCGAGGTTGACCATACCAGGCTGTTCGGCGAAAAGCTCCGCAAACAGCCCCATGGCGGTATCAGTGCTCCCCTGTTGCGCATAGGCAACCGCGCAATTCCCTCTTGCCTCAGGATAGCCCGGAACTAAGCGCAGACTTTCCCTGAAATAAACGATGGCCGGCTTGAAAAGCCGCTTCCGGAGGCAGAGCGTTCCGCAGTTGTAGCAGAGCACCCCGATCACTTGCGAACGGGTCAGGTTTTTCAGATCGTACCACGGCATTTTTTCAACCTGATACCGTTCGCGGTAATAGGCATCGTCATGTGCGCATCCGTCCCTGTTCGGCTCGATATTGATGCGCTCTCTTCCGTCATCGTACCGGCAGAAGAAGTGTCGGGGCAGCATCACACCGTAGATAGGACAACCGAGCCTCTCCGCGAGCATGAGGATGATGAGGGATACGCCGAGACAGCCGCCCCTGCGCGCCCTGAAGACCCGGTCGGGCAGGAGGGTTTCGAATGAGGTGTCGACGGAATCGAATCCGATATGCCAAGTTTGATAGACTAAATCGAGAATGGCGGTGCGCGTTCCCGCCGTCCCGGACTTGAAAAGGGGCGAAAGCCTGATTGCCCCGGCGGCGCTGTCAAGAAGCAAGTAGAAGGCGTTGACCGAACCGGTATCGGATACGCCGAATTCGGCTCGGCGGATGACCGGCGATGATCCGGCAGGCGGCTTCGAACGAGATCCTATCGGCGAGCCGGAGCGATGTCGCCCCGGCCGGAGTCGAATCGTTGATTTTCTTTGTCGAACAGGACGAAACAGACAGAAGCGCCGAAGTGAGAAATATACCGATGCAGCGGGCAATCGTGCCTTTCCTGCACGGTTGTAATGGGGAAACAAGCGACATTGCGCCGTCAGAGAGTGCAGAGTGCAATGATTGGTCGCCTCGGAACAAAGGATAATGGTTGCACAAAAGCATCAAAACATCGTGGTCTTGATGCCGACGGCAAGAGTCCAGGTGCTGAGGAGGTCCCTGGAATCCGGCCACAGGAATTTTCCGGTATTGCTGGCTCCGCTCTCTATCAGCTTGTTGACGGCGATATAAATTGGGTACTCGGGTTTAGAAAATTCGAGACCATAATGGAGCGTGAGGCTCCAAGTTCTGTTATCAGGGTCCGGAAACGGATCGTAGGTGTTTGCGGCGAAGGCCGGAATCCACGCCACCCCGAGCGGAATCCACAGCTTTGCGCCGTAGGAGTGCACGTAGTGCTCGTCTCCGCGGTACCCGTAGTAAATATTCGCATTGATGCTGGGGGGGGTGTATGCGCCGAGATCATTTTCGCCGTAGGGCTTGAACCAGTACTGGAAACGGTTCTTGTCTCCTCCGAGCAGGTCCCACGCGTTGTTGAGGGCGTTGTACTGGTCCGGTTGCGAATTGATGAATTGATTCTTGCCATAGAAATTCAGGGCAAAGGGATTCGAGTAGTAAGCTTCGACGATCCACAGTCCCTTATCGACATCGATGGTCTTGTTGATGCCGATCGTCGCGTTATAGAGGCCGGTACCGCATTGCAGGGTGGTGGGCAGATACTGCATCTCGTTTTGTATTCCCCGCTTGATATCGTACTGGCCGGTCGGGAGTGTGAGGTTGAACATGAGGCTGTACTCGCCCTCCATGCCAATGCTTTTAGAAAAGTCGAGCATGATATCCGACAATCCGCCGGATACCTCGGTGTAATCCTGGTACTCGGCTGCAGGCTGGAGGGAGCCGGTTTTCGATACAATGGGGATAGTAAGGCCCAGGTTCGAGGTCCAGGTGGGCTTGAAGCTGAACCGCGTTCTCAACTCCTGATAGTCGTAATCCTGGCCTATTGTGTACATCTCCATCGCTTCGGCATCGATGAGGCCGCCGCTGACGCCGCTGCCGATCCACTTGACATCGGCGCCGATGCCGCCCGATCCGCCCGCACCGCAGCCGCCGACGCACTGCCAAGGCGTGAGTGTTGTGATGGTAGCGTCATCCGAATGCAGGAAATGGCTAAGGAGAAAGGATAAAGCAATGATCGGGAGGATCGCGCCGATTCCATAGGGCAGCACTTTTTCCAAAACAGGCTTCCTGCGGTTCGGGCGGCTTGGCATCTTTAATTCCCTATCCACAGGGATGGTGTAGAATTGGTATTCAACTTGCCTGAACCTATGGTCAGTATCAAGGAACTTGCCCCGTCTTTTGTGCCGACATTTTTAATGAGCACAAGATCCCATGAGGTACTGCCCTCATTTGGAGCGGCAAGCGCCGCAGCAAAATTGGCCTTATTGGACCATTGCGGACACTGCCATGCAGCGTATCCGCTCCCCATGATGCTGATCGGAATAAAATTCTTCACCGTATTCGAGGCATCAACGATGAAAAAGACACTGTGCATGGGAAGAACTCCCTGCGCATCGGCCGGATAGGTGGAATCAGGTAATAGAGGATTTGTAAGATTCTGAGGTGTATTTCCTCCGTAGTTTAAGAACATCATGCGATTGGCAGTATCGGGGTCGGGATCAATGGAGGGGTTACAGATTTGAACGCCTTCATTTATTGGAATCAGTGTAGCAGAGTGCAAATTATAAAAGCAACCAGCCTCATACCCGGTGCAAAGATAACTGCCGTCGCTGGAAAGGCCGCCAATCATCGGGTAGGGCGCAATCTGGACCGCGGAGCCCACTAATGAACCGGTGTCGGCAAGAGAAACTTCCTGCTTATAGGTTACTCCGAGGCCATTGGTCATAGTCGGTGTCGGAGTCATATAGAGCGTTGAATAAACAATATAGAGCGATCCTGTGGAATCCTTGTACCAATGCGGCCTGGTGCCGTTTTCGGCGATTAAAACCGGTTCAGCCGTCGTATCAAGTTTTTGAATATAGGCGCCATAGATATCATTGTTGGGGGCAAGCAAGCCATAGGTTACGAAGGTACCATTGGAATCGGGCGAAATGAGAGGTTTGTCCGTATTGATACTCGCATTCGCCGCCGGCTTTATCAGCTTTTTCGGGACCGGGACGGAATCGTTGAAATCGACATAATAAATAAAACGGGGACCATTTTCTGACAGTGCATAGACAATTTTAAAATTCGTGTTCGTTGTACCGAGGAAGGAGGCAATTTCGCCGGCGGAAGGAAATTGATACGATAGCTGTTGCGGCAGCACAAACGGGGTCGGCTTATAGCACGACCAAGAAATGATGGCGACTAACGCGGCAGCGAGAATTGGCGGCGTTGAGGCGATGAATCGCTTCATAGCTCCTGATTTTCGGGAAACAAGTACGAAATATCGAACAAATAAATATAATTCGGCTGCGCAGACCGGAAAACCAATTGCTGGAGAGGGAGGACTGCTCCCTCAGCAACAAAGAGGACCATAAATCTCACCGGCAATCGACGATTTTTCGCTGGTTGAAAATGTATTTTGATTGCTGCCGGCGGCAGTGACCCGCCGAACCGCCATCCTCAAGGAGACCTATGGCCCGAGAAAACGTGTTTTTCATGAATCTGCGTGCCGAGTCCGGCTGCTCGCTCGAAGATAAATACCGCCGTCTGCTCCGCAAGGCCGGAATTGCGAACCTCGTCGGTCCGGGTGAACTCATTGCCGTAAAAGTGCATGCCGGCGAACACGGCAATCTCGCCTATATTAATCACAATTACGCCCGGCTCGCGGTGAGTGAAATTACCAAAGCCGGGGGCAAGCCGTTTCTGACCGATGCCAATACGCTGTACGGAGGCGGCAGGCACAATGCGGTGGACCACCACGGCTCTGCGGTACTGCACGGCTATTGCGAGGCGACGACCGGGGCGCCGTTTATCGCAGCCGACGGGCTGCGCGGCCTTGACTTTGAAGAGCTTCCCATGAAAGGGCGCCACGTCACTGTCGCCCGCATCGCCTCGAATATTTGCCAGGCCGACAAGATCGTGATGCTCTCCCACTTCAAGGGGCACTGCGAAATAGGGTTCGGCGGGAGCGTCAAGAACATGGGCATGGGGTGCGCGGCGGTGCCCGGAAAGCTCGAACTGCACTCGGGTACCAAGCCGGCACAGGACCACGATAAATGCGTCGGGTGCGGCCAGTGTGTGACGAACTGTCCGGAACATGCTATCGCCATGCAGGCGAAAAAAGCAGTCATCAACTATACAATGTGCATCGGGTGCGGCCAGTGCGTAGCGACGTGCAACTACGGCGCCATGCAGGTGGCATGGGCGGAGCATGGAGAGCGGCTCATTGAGAAAGTGGCGGAGTATGCGGCGGCGCTTAACGGGAAGTTCGGCGGCAAGGCGTTGTATGTCAACTTCGCGCTGGCCGTAAGCCCGGATTGCGACTGCTGGGATTACAACGATGCGCCGCTCGTGCAGGACATCGGCATACTCGCCTCACACTCCCCTGCGGCGCTCGACCGGGCAACCCTTGACCTTGTCAAGAAGGCGCCTCGACTCTCCGGAGCGGCGAATGCGGGATCGGACACTCTGGGGGGTAACCCGTTCGATGCCATCCATCCGGGCCAGAAGAGCGAATACCTTTTCGAATACTGCCGGACACTCGGAATGAACGATGAGTATGAGCTGGTCGAGGTGGGGTAAAAACAAAAATTATGGTGCTGTTTGGTTTTTCTGCGGTGGAATGGAGGAGGACAATGATCGAAGATCTACCAGGCATCCTGAGTGCGCAACAAGCTACGGAGCCAATTACTGATTTTGAAGGTCATCGAAAACGGTTACTCGACCGGTTTACCGGCAGCGGGCTCGCCGCGCTGCACCTGCATGAGATCGTGGAACTTCTCCTGACCTTTACCATCCCCCGGCGAGACACCAAGCCGTTCGCGCGGGAACTGGTGAAGCGCTACCGTAGCCTCAGCGCAATCCTGAACGCCCCGGTGCATGAACTCACCAAGATTAAGGGAATTCGCCCCCGCTCGGCATCACATATCGCGTTAGTCCGCGAAATCATGGCCTACTGTCTCAAGGAGAAATACCAGCGGGGAAATATCATTACTCACCGGCATGACGTTGAAGAGTACCTCCGCGCCACCTTCGGACTTCGGCGTGACGAGTATGTCGCCGCGCTTTTTCTCGGCAACAGCAATGACGTCATTGAAACCGAGGTCCTGGCCGAGGGCACGGTCAACCAGTGCGTGGTCTTCCCGCGCCGTATCATGGAACGCGCCCTGCGCTACAGCGCGACTTCAATCATCGTGGCCCACAACCATCCCGGCGGCGGCATACAACCCTCCGAAGCGGACTGGGAGCTTACCGAGCGGCTGTTTGCCATCTGCAGATTGCTTGAGATTCCGCTTCTCGATCACCTCATCATATCGAATCAGCAAGTAGTAAGTCTCAAGGAGTTACCGCGCTGGAAGGTATTGGTCGCCCGGTAATCATGCGGAGCAGCGAGTAAGTTAGTTGGTTTTTTTCGGTTTTTATACTATTTTGAATACTTGATTTATCCGTGAATTCTCCATGAAGGAATTACCGTGAACTTCAATCCGGGGCTGTCGTGGGAGTTTCTTTCGGCCGATGAAATCGCCGCGAAAACCGTCCGCGCCCTGCGCAACCATATACACTACGTTAAGGAAAATTCGCCTTACTATCGGGAGGCTCTGTGCGGTTTTGCGCCCGAGGATCTGCAGACGCTCGACGATGTCCTTCGTCTGCCCTTGACCGACCGTGCTGTCCTTGCGGACGGCGCCGCAACAATTGCCGTGGCTTCTCACGCGATCATCGAAACCGTCGCGACATCCGGTGCGACGGGAAAACCGATCTTCATCGGGCTTACCGGCAGCGACCTCGACCGTTTTGCGTTCAGCGAAGCTCTCTCGTTCAATGCGATGGGAATATCAGCCGACGACCGGGTGCTGCTATTGGTCGGCATGGACGGCATGTCGCTTCCCTCCCTGGGCTACTATCGCGGGCTCACGCTTTTGCATGCCACGATCGGCCGAGCGGGGCTGCCGTCGTACCAACTGTGTCGCGAGTACCTCGAAGGTTTCAGGCCGACGGCGCTTCTGGGCGCGCCGTCCTTCCTGCGCAGGATAGCGCTTGACCTTACGAAGAGCGGTTTCCGGCCTGCCGAATGCGGCGTGCGGAAAATTGTCTGCGTGGGAGAGAGCCTTAAAAATGCCGATATGACGATGAACGCCACAGGGAAAAAGCTTGAGGAATCCTGGAATGCGAGGGCGTTCTGCTCTTATGCGATCACCGAGCTGGCCGATTCATTCGCCGATTGCGGAGAGCGGACGGGCGGACATACGCATCCGGAACTTCTATATGCCGAAATCATTGACACGAACGGAAACCCCGTGCCAGACAACACGCCGGGCGAGCTCGTGGCAACCACGTTCGGCATCGAGGGAATGCCTCTTGTCAGATACCGGACCGGCGACATCACGTTCAGGCTTCCCGGCGCCTGCGCCTGCGGCCGCAACTCCGCGCGGATCGGTCCCATCCTCGGACGGATGGACGAGATGCTGAAAGCAAACGGCCAGTCGGTCTTCCCCCTGGTAGTGACCGCTGCTCTTGACGAAATGGATGAGATCGGCGACTATGTCATCAGCATCGGCGGCGACCATACCGGCGATCGCGTCACCATCCATGTCGCGGCCCAGCCTTCGGCGGTGGAACGGATCGCCAATCATGTGCGCAGCGCCGCACGGGTCAGTTTTCCGATCCTCATCTCCAATGTCTCGACCATTCAAGCGATGCGAGGCGCATGGCGCAGGAATGCACGGATAATTGACGAGAGGCACAGCGCTTCCCACCGCGCATAAGAACCGAATCATTTCTTACCCTTAAACGAGGCGATAACCGGGCATGCCGTTGCGCATTCGACCTATAGCGGTTAAGCTGAAAGCAGCCACCCTGCACGAATTGCATGCCAACTCATCGCCGCTGCGCGCATCGTTGTCGCTCGGGCTGGGAATTCTCGTCGGTTTTTGCCCGCTCTATGGGCTGCATACCCCGATCGTCATCGCCCTTGCCTTCCTACTTCGGCTCAACCGGGTCCTGGCGCTCCTCGCCGCGAGCACGACCATCCTGCCGTTCGTTCCCTTCTGGCTTGCCGCAGGGATTTTTACCGGTAAACATGTAGTTTCCTTGGAAACGGCGAGCCGGCTGGTCGATGACCTTCGTCACTTCCTGCCGGCCAATTCGTTTGATGCAATTCTTGAAAGGTTCATTCACCTGACGAGGCGCCTCTTCACCCCGGAGCTTTTAAGCCGGGTGACGCACGGTCCCCACCCAAAGCTTCTCGTGTTGTTAAGCCGGGTGACGCACAGTCCCCACCAGAAGCATCTTAGTCTCGGTGCATTTGTTCAATGGGTGATAGGCTGCAGCGTCTTTGCGATAGTAAGCTCGATCGTCACCTTTGCCGTTTCGTTTCCTACCCTGACCTTCCTGCACGGGCGCCGGAAAAAAAGGTTGGGCGGCCCAGATTAAAAAAGGAGGCGGGCAGGAAGCGGGCGTTCCCGCGCCGTAATCGGCTCCTGATCCATACCTCATGAAATATTTTAGACCGCATGAGGTCCTTGTTGGGCGTTTTCCTTGCCTCATTCATCGTTGCGTTGTCCGGCGCAATCATGCCGGGACCGCTTCTGACGACAACCATTGCCGAGAGCTCGCGGCACGGCTTCCGTGCAGGGCCGCTTCTCATTGCCGGGCATGCAATTCTTGAAATCGTCCTGATCGGCGCCCTGGTTCTCGGACTTGCACCGTTTTTAACCGGTACGATTGTGGTTGGCGCGGTCAGTCTTGCGGGTGCAGTGATCCTTTTCCGGCTTGCTTACGGCATGTTCAGGTCTCTCCCGACACTTGCAATTGAAAAAGCCCCGCAAAGGGACGGGCCGCATAAGGGACGGCTGATCACGGCAGGAATTCTTATAAGTATAGCTAATCCCTATTGGAGCGTGTGGTGGGCGACTATCGGGCTTGCATGGATAGTGCAGGCGCGACTGCTGGGCACGCGGGGCGTCATTGTTTTTTTTATCGGTCATATCGCGGCTGATTTGGCATGGTACTCCCTAATCGCCTTTTCCATCGGTCGGGGGAAGGCATTTTTTACCGATAAAATATACCGTGTCGTTGTGGCCGTCTGCGCCGCTTTTCTTACGGTCTTTGCATTTTTCTTTATCGGAAACGGCGTGAAGAAGTTGTTTCTGTAGACGATCTGAATTATGCTGAACATTTATTTGAAAGAGGGCCGGGACAAACCGGTCAGAAACGGCCACCCGTGGATTTTTTCAGGCGCCGTGCAGCGCATCGAGGGCGGAGGTGCTTCGGGCCAGCCGTGCCGCGTCCTGAGTGCATCCGGCTCGATACTCGGCCACGGATATTACAATGCGAAATCCTCGATCACTGTGCGAATGCTCACGCAGGGCGACGCCCCGTTTACCGCCGCGCTTCTGCGATCGAGAATCGACCGCGCGCTGGCCGCGCGATCCGGAGCCGCTCAATCAGCCAGTTCCTTCGGCCTCGACCGATTCATACCGGCTGGTCAATTCGGAGGGGGATTTCCTGCCCGGCCTCGTCGTGGACCGATATGGTGACGGGTTGTGCGTGCAGATTCTGACCTCGGGCATGGAGCTCATGCGTGAAGAGATCATCGGGGCAATTAGTGCCCGCCTTGCGCCTGCGTTCATTGTCGAACGCTCGGATACCGAGGCGCGGCTGCGGGAGGGGCTCGAACCACGCGAGGGGTGCATCAGGGGAAGCCTGCCCGCCGAACTAGTCATACGGGAGAATGGCATCGCCATCGTCGTGGACCTTAATGCTTGGCCAGAAGACCGGGTACTACTTCGATCAGCGCCCCAATCGCTTGCTCGTGCGCGACTATGCCGCAAAGCGACGATGCCTCGACTGCTTCTCCTACGGCGGCGCGTTCGGGCTCAACGCGCTTGCCGGCGGCGCCGCCTCGGTAACCTCTGTTGACAGTTCAAAACAGGCCGTGGCCGCCGCCGAAAAGAATTTCGCCCGAAACGGGTATGACGCCCCCATTGTTAGTGCCGTGTGCGCCGATATTTTTACCTATCTCCGCGAAAGCGGCGAGGGAAGCGACCTGATCGTGCTCGATCCCCCGACCTTCGCCCGCCATCCCTCCGAGGTGCCGAAGGCGGCCCGGGGATACAAGGATATCAATCTCCTTGCCATGCGAAAGATTGCGGGGGGCGGCATCATCTTCACGTTCTCGTGCTCGGGGGCTGTTGACAGCCGCCTCTTCCGCCAGATCGTCTTCGCCGCGGCCGCCGACAGCGGCAGGAATGTGCAGCTTCTGCATATCCTCACGGCAGGGCCCGATCATCCGGTCAATATGGCGCATCCGGAAGGGGAGTACTTTAAAGGACTTGTGGTAAGGGTGGAGTGAGTTGGGCTTCCGGGGCTTACTATATTCTTTACTCATTTGCTTTTAACCCCCATATTATTTAATTTTTAGAATTGGTACTTTTTACTTCCATCGGAGTCGTTTTCACCTGTTTTGCAGGGTAACGCAAGCTGGCAAGGTAGTATGCAATGGGCACGAATCCTCTTGGCTTTATGAGCTATGTTCGTCTGGACGACGATCACGATAACGGGCGGATCTCTGAATTTTGCAAACGGCTGAGTGGTGAGGTACGAATGCAGTCTGGGGAAGAGTTCCCTGTTTTTCAGGATCGGAAAGACATCGCTTGGGGTCAGCACTGGAAAATGCGCATCGATGAATCTATTGATGCCGTAACCTTTCTCATTCCGATCATCACGCCTGCATTCTTCAAGAGCAAAGCGTGTCGCGATGAGCTGGAACGCTTTCTGAAGCGTGAGTCGAAGCTGGGCTGCAATGATCTGATTCTGCCGGTTTATTATGTCGAATGCGCGAAGCTCACTGATAAGGCGAGGCGTGAAGCCGACCCACTGGCGCAGATTATCGCCGGTCGCCAATACACCGATTGGAGGGAACTGCGCTATGAGCCGTCCACCACTCCCCAGGTGAGGAAACTGCTTGCCGAAATGGCCGCTCAAATCGTTAAAGCGCTGGACCGCAGCATTACCGCGTCGCCACCACATGGTCCTGCTAAGGACGCAAGTCAAAAGAAATCGCACAGCACTTCTGCAGCGGATCCGATGAGCGAATCCGCTCAGCAAACTTCGGAGACCCCATGCGGTCCAAGACAAAAGACGGAGCCACAGACTTTGGTAGTCGATTCTATGTATCGGGGCGATTTCGTGAACTTGACCGATGCGCTTGCTGCCGCTAAGCCGGGCGACCGGATTCTCGTAAGACCGGGGTTATACCGTGAGGGCATTGTCATCGATAAGCCTTTGGAAATCATTTGTGATGGCAACCCTGGCGAAATCGTCATCGAGGCCATGGGGAAGAATACCGTTCTGTTTCGGGCAACCATGGGCCGAATTTCAAATCTCACGCTACGGCAGGCCGGCGGTGGACAATGGTTCTGCATCGATATCGTCCAAGGCCGGTTCGATGTCGTAGATTGTGATATTTCCAGCCAAAGTTTAGCCTGTGTGTCGATCCATGATGGGGCAGATCCAAGATTGCAGCGCAACCGAATTCACGATGGAAAACAAGGCGGCGGCATCTTTGTGTTCGACAACGGTCAGGGGACTCTGGAGGATAACGAGATCTTCGGCAATGCATTTTCGAATGTGGAAATTAGGAGTGGCGGTAATCCCACCTTGCGGCGTAATCGCATTCATAATGGAAAAACAACAGGCGTTTTTGTAAACGACAATGGTCAGGGGATTTTGGAAGATAACGAGATCTATGGCAATGTATTAGCGTGCATAGATATCAAGACCGGCGGCAATCCCACCCTGCAGCGCAACCGCATCCATGATGGAAAATCAAATGGTGTTTTTGTGTACGACAACGGTCAGGGGACTCTGGAGGATAACGAAATCTTCGGCAATGCATTAGCGGGCATAGGTATCAAGACCGGCGGCAATCCCACCCTGCTATGTAACCGTATCCATGATGGAAAACAAGGCGGCGTTTTTGTGTACGACAACGGTCAGGGAATGCTGGAAGATAATGAGATCTCCAGTAATGCATTTACAGGCATAGAAATTAAATCCGGTGGTAATCCTACCCTGCGGCGCAACCGCATTACGAACAATAAAAATCATGCGATTTGGGTTTACGATGATGGAAATGGCATCTTTGAGAAAAATGATCTTAGTGGGAACAATAAGGGAGCATGGCTGATTTCGCCCGAGTGTCTTGAAAAAGTGGTACGAATCGGGAACCAAGAGTAACCTTATAATCCCTTTTTGTCTTTTCTCGCAGAGGCCTCGTGTGTCCCCCCAACCGGGAGTTTATTATCCTGAATCTACCCGCGTGGGGGTGACACGGCTCGGCCATCCAAAAGAATTTGAATTTGTTATTATTTTCTGGCTCCGACCACTAAAACCATTAAATCCAATAAAACTATTGACATTTCTCCCGGAAAACAGCATATTTATAGGAAAGCCATACGATTCATCCGATTTTGAATCCTTTATGCGGACCTCCCATCTAGGTTAATTCACGAGATAATTCCAGCAGCAGCAATGGATTTTTGATATACAAATGAGTGTAGTGCCGCGTGGATGTACGGTAGATTTCTTTTCCGCTAGGGGAGCGGCACGCTTCAAGGGGGAGAACTCTCTTCAGAAGATTTTCACCGCATGATCGGCTGAAGCACCCGAAACAAAAGGTACAAACGAATAAAAATCCTCAGCTCTTCAGTTACGAATAATCATATACCCTCACTCCATCGCATGAGCGATCCCTTCGGAAGCCCGATGCGTTTTATTCCTTTCTTTAACAAGAGGTGATTCAAGCATGAATGTAGTTGAACTCAAAGCAATGTCGATGTCGGAACTCAATGACCTTGCCGCCGGCCAGAATATCGGCGAGCATCGCAGCCTTCGCCGTCAGGAGCTGATATTTCAGATTCTGCAGTCCCAGGCGGCATCGAGCGGCCAGATGTTCGCCGAAGGCGTTCTCGAGATCATGCCCGACGGATTCGGCTTTCTCCGCTCGCCCAGCAACAGCTACCTGAGCGGCCCGGACGATATCTATGTTTCTCCGTCGCAGATCAAGCGGTTCTATCTGAAAACCGGCGATTCGGTCTCGGGTCAGGTACGACCGCCGAAGGACTCCGAACGGTATTTCGCCCTGCTTCGCGTTGAGATGATCAACTACGAAGATCCGGAAGAGTGTAAGAAGAAGATCAATTTCGATGACCTGGTTCCCCTGTTTCCGGACTCCCGCTTTAATCTCGAATACAATCCCAAAGACGTGGCTACACGCATCATGAACCTGATGACGCCAATCGGCAAGGGACAGCGCGGTCTCATCGTCGCCCCACCCCGTACTGGAAAAACCGTGCTCCTCAAGACCATTGCCAATGCGATCCTTGCCAACCATCCGGAGGTGTTTCTCATCGTGCTGCTCATCGACGAGCGACCTGAGGAGGTTACCGATATGCAGCGTTCGGTAAAAGCCGAGGTGATCAGTTCGACCTTCGACGAACCTGCCGACCGCCATGTGGTTGTCGCGGAGATGGCGATCGAGCGCGCCAAGCGTCTGGTCGAGCATAACCGCGACGTAGTGATCCTGCTCGACAGCATCACCCGTCTCGCTCGCGCCCACAATACCGTGGCTCCGCATTCGGGCAGGATCCTCTCCGGCGGTGTAGATTCACAGGCGCTGTATAAGCCGAAGCGTTTCTTCGGTGCCGCTCGCAACATCGACAACGGCGGCTCCCTTACCATCATCGCCACCGCCCTCATCGAAACCGGAAGCCGCATGGATGAGGTGATTTTTGAGGAGTTCAAGGGAACCGGCAACATGGAACTCGTGCTTGACCGGAAAATCGCGGATCGGCGCGTGTACCCGGCCATCGACCTCATGCGATCCGGCACCCGCAAGGAAGAACTGCTGCTTACCGAAGAGGAACTCAACCGCATGTGGATCCTGCGGAAATTCCTCGCCACCATGACACCGATCGAAATGATGGAATTCCTCAACGAAAAGATATCGAGCACGAAAACCAATAAGGAATTTCTCAGCGCAATGAAGAGTTGACCTTATAGCGGGGATTCCGATCATGAAACTGGCGATGCTGGGAACGGGTACCATGGGGAAGGCGATTCTTGCCGGGTTACGAAAGGCGTTCGGGGAGAAAATGGAACTCCTTGCCTGGGATGCAAAAAGCGACGCGCGGCGAAATCTCGATGGCGCGGTAAGGGTGCAGGAGCCGGCCTCATGGTTTGCGGGAGGCGCGCCACCCGATGCGGTAATCGTTGCAGTGAAGCCGTTCGATTGTGCCGCAGCACTTCAGGGCATCGTCTCTCAGGTCGCTGTGCCGGTCATCGGGCCGCTGTGGATTTCCATCGCCGCTGGCAAAACCATCGCCTTCCTGCAGGAAGCTCCTGCCCGAAGGGGCAAGAATCTGCCGCGTCATGCCGAATACGCCAGCACTGATCGGTAAGGCCATGAGCGCCTATGCGCTCAGTGAAAATGCGACCCCAAAGGACGCCGCTTTGGCCGCCGCGATTTTCGGAGCCTGCGGCAAGGCGCTACTCGTTCAGGAGAGATCCATGAATGCGGTAACCGGCCTTTCGGGGAGCGGGCCCGCCTATGTCTTTTACTTCTTGGAATCGCTCATCGAGGCCGGTATCATGGCTGGACTGTCGGCCGACGTCGCCCGCGAGTGTGCCTTGCAGACCGTCATCGGCTCAGCGGAAATGGCGGCTCTGTCCGAGGAAAGCCTGACCGATCTGATCAGAAAGGTGATGACACCGGGGGGAACCACGGCGCATGGCCTCATGGCGCTGGAACGTCATGCGGTCAAGGATGCGGTGATCAGAGCGGTGTTTGCCGCGACAAAACGGTCGGAAGCGCTGGAGAATTAGCGCACCGGCAGGGGATGGCTCAGCCGGGCGCCCGGTAATGCAACTCAGGAGGGGACGACGGGGCTTGTGGGCTTGAGACCAACCGCATCGTTGATCCGCTTCCGCAACTCTTTCGATGCCTCGAAGACCGGTTTGTAGCCGGATGCCACATCGATATACTCGTTAGTCCGCGGATTTCGGGCGCGGCGCGCATTCTTTTTCTTCGTTTTAAACCGGCCGAATTTACGGATTTCAATATTCGTACCGTCCTGCAAAGCCTGGGAAATCGAATCGAGGAAACACTCGACGATTATTTTCGTGTCAACTCGGGTGAGGCCGGTCCGGTCCGCGATCTGTTCGACCAAGTCTTTTTTCGTGATGTTTTTCATGGTAACCACGCTCTCTTCCTGCTCCCGCCGGAGCATAGTGCACAGGGCGGTAATGTCGGATGATATCCCGTAGTTAGAATACATCGCTTGAAAAATAAAATCAAGTTTTTTTTCTAACTATAAATGATACTATATGTTGCAGATAAAATGCCAAGGAAAAATCCGGTCTCATGGAGCCGCCCGCAGAGAAGCAAAAGAGAGGCCGATCCGGGAGCGGGCATGGCTCGGCAAGCGCATTCTCTACCATAGGCACGAGGTATTGCCACGCCCCCCTATGGCAGCACGGATACCGCCTATTTTTTGGTATAAAAATGGAGAATATCGGCGGGGGTGCACAAAAACTTGACTCACGTTTTCTGTCGAAAATATTTTTTCTGGCGCTCGATTCGAATGGGCGTTAAAACCTTGCCGGTGTTTCGTGCGTGCAGACTATGCAAACCAAAAGGTGAACTCAACATAAAGGAGGAGTGGCATGAACGTTAAACCGTTGGCGGACCGTGTTATTATCCGGCCTCTTGAGGCCGAAACTCAAACATCCGGGGGCATCATCATTCCGGACAGTGCCAAGGAAAAACCGCAGAAAGGTGAAGTGGTTGCCGTGGGACCGGGGAAGTTCGACGATTCCGGCAAACTGATCGCGCCATCGTTGAAAGTCGGCAATAAGGTGCTCTATGGTAAATACTCCGGCACCGAGGTGACCATCGAGGGGGATGAGTATACCATCATGCGCGAAAGCGATGTGTTTGCCGTGATTTAAGATTGGATGGTCGGGATGATGCGGGAAACGGAAGACAATAACTAATAACCAGGAGATGGAAACTATGGCAGGGAAACAACTGGCTTTCGATGTCGTCGCACGGGAGAAGCTGCTGCGCGGGGTGGACATCATGGCCAATGCAGTAGGGGTGACGCTGGGGCCGCGGGGAAGAAATGTCGTTCTTGATAAAAGCTACGGTTCGCCGACGGTCACCAAGGACGGCGTATCGGTTGCCAAGGAGATCGAGCTCGAGGACAAGTTCGAAAATCTCGGCGCGCAGATGATGAAGGAGGTCGCCTCAAAGACCTCCGATGTCGCCGGCGACGGAACCACCACCGCAACGGTGCTGGCGCAGATCATTGCCCGCCTTGGCATCAAAAACGTAACTGCGGGTGCCGATGCGATGGCGCTCAAGCGAGGCATCGATAAGTCCGTCGCGGCAGTTATCGCTCAGCTTAATAAGGATTCCAAGCCCATCGCCGGGAAAAAGGAGATTGCGCAGGTCGCCGCCATTTCCGCGAACAACGACGAGACGATCGGCGCGCTCATCGCCGATGCCATGGAGAAGGTCGGTAAAGACGGCGTCATCACGGTCGAAGAGGCAAAGAGCATCGATACGAACCTTGAGGTGGTCGAAGGAATGCAGTTCGACCGCGGGTATATCTCCCCCTATTTCGTCACGAATCCGAACACCATGGAGTGCCTGCTGGACGATCCGCTCATCCTGATTTACGATAAAAAGATCAGCACCATGAAGGATCTGCTCCCCCTGCTCGAAAAAATCGCGCAGATGGGAAAGAACTTTCTCATCGTCGCCGAAGAGGTCGAGGGTGAGGCGTTGGCGACGCTCGTTGTCAACAAGCTGCGCGGCACGCTTAAAGTCGCTGCCGTCAAGGCTCCCGGCTTCGGCGACCGGCGCAAGGCCATGCTCGACGATATCGCGGTCCTGACCGGCGGCATCGTGATCTCCGAGGAAGCCGGGTTCAAGCTCGAAAACACGACGGTCGATTCGCTCGGCAAGGCCAAGCGCGTCGTTATCGATAAGGATAACACCACGATCATCGAGGGAGCCGGCAAACCGGCCGACATCAAAGGGCGCGTCAACCAGATCCGCAAACAGATCGATGAGACCACCTCGGACTACGACCGGGAAAAATTGCAGGAGCGGCTTGCCAAACTCGCGGGCGGCGTTGCGGTAATCAACATCGGCGCGGCGACCGAAACCGAAATGAAGGAAAAAAAGGCGCGTGTCGAAGACGCCCTGCACGCCACCCGCGCGGCCGTTGAAGAAGGTATCGTGGCCGGAGGCGGCGTTGCGTTCATCCGCGCGGCCAAGGCGCTCGATGCCATGTCGCTTGCCGGGGATGAAAAGACCGGCATCGACATCATCCGGCGCGCGATCGAGGAGCCCTTGCGCATGATCGTGGCCAATGCCGGCATGGAATCCTCGGTGGTGTGCAACGAGGTGAAGAAAAACACCGGCGCCTTCGGCTTCAATGCCTATACCAACCAGTACGAGGATATGTTGCAGAGCGGTATCATCGATCCTACCAAGGTGACCCGTTCCGCGCTTGAAAACGCCGCGAGCATCGCCGGTCTCATCCTGACTACCGAGTGCGTAGTTTCCGAACTTCCCAAGGAAGAGAAAGAGCTTCCGGGCGGTGGCGGGATGGGCAGCATGGGTGGGATGGGCGGAATGGGCGGTGGAATGGGCGGTATGGGCATGATGTAACCGCACCCTCCACACGGCAGCGTGGCAGTAACGATTCGCCCCCGGATAGTACATGGCATAGTAGGCCGAATCCGGGGGTTTTTTTGATCTGCATTCCATGGGCGTTTACCCGGAGCGCAGCGCAGGCCACGATAATCCGGGAAGAGCGGGAGATGTTGACGCAAGAGATGTTGCCCTAGGGTTGAACCAATCCGATTCTTTTTCTTACCGGCGGGGCTGCTTCCCGCTCCTTCATTTATTTTTCTTCTTCACATTTAACCATGGACTCCCCGAATGGCTGAAAAATTTGTTTACTACATGTCGCGCCTCAATAAAATGTATCCACCGCAGAAAACCGTTCTGAAGGATATTTCACTTTCGTTTTACTACGGCGCCAAGATCGGGATCATCGGTGCCAATGGATCGGGCAAGAGCACCCTCATGAAAATCATGGCGGGAATCGATACCGAATTCGAGGGAGAAGCATGGATTGAACAGGGCCGCACAGTCGGTTACCTTTCACAGGAACCCCGGCTCGATGACTCGCTCGACGTAAAGGGCAACGTGGAATTGGCGGTTTCGGCCACCCGCAGGTTGCTCAATGAGTTCGAGGAGGTCTCGGCGAAATTCAGCGAGGCCATGTCCGATGCGGAGATGGAAAAACTCCTGGAACGACAGGCAAAACTGCAGGATCGGATCGATGCCATCGATGCCTGGGAACTCGACCGCCACCTCGAAATCGCAATGGACGCCCTGCGCTGTCCGCCGGGCGATACCCCGACCGCGCCGCTCTCCGGCGGCGAACGGCGCCGGGTTGCGCTCTGCAAATTGCTGCTCGAAAAGCCGGATCTTCTGCTGCTCGACGAGCCGACCAACCACCTCGACGCGGAATCGGTCGCCTGGCTCGAACGGCACCTGCGCGAATATGCGGGGTCCGTGATCCTGGTGACGCATGACCGGTACTTCCTCGACAATGTTGTCGAATGGATTCTCGAAATAGACCGCGGAAGGGGCATCCCCTGGAAGGGGAATTACCGCTCATGGCTTGACCAGAAGATGGGCCGTCTTGCGCAGGAGGAAAAAGAGATGTCAATCCGTCAACGGCGGCTCAGGAAGGAGCTCGAATGGGTGCACAGCTCACAGAAGGCGCGCCAGGCAAAAGGCAAGGCGCGTCTCAACGCCTACGAGGAGTTGCGGAACATGGAAACCGCCGACCGCGTCACGACCGCCAGCATCATCATCCCGGAGGGGCAACGGCTGGGCGATGTGGTGATCTGCGCCGAAAACCTGACCAAGGCCTATGGGGACAAACTCCTGTTCGAAAACCTGAATTTCAATCTTCCCCGCGCCGGCATCGTGGGCGTCATCGGCGGCAACGGCACCGGAAAGACGACGCTTCTGCGGCTCATCACGGGCCAAGAGCGACCCGACGGCGGCACACTGACAATCGGTGAGACCGTCGATCTCAGCTACGTCGATCAGAGCCGCGACGCGCTGGACAATTCGAAAACGGTGTTCGAGGAAATAACGGGCGGGACGGATTCGATCGTGCTTGGAAGGCTTACCATGAACTCGCGGGCGTATGTCGGCAAGTTCAATTTCTCCGGACCGGACCAGCAGCGCCTCGTGGGTGAGCTCTCCGGCGGCGAGCGCAACCGGGTACACCTGGCCAAGCTCCTGCAGCAAAGCAGCAACGTACTGCTTCTTGACGAACCGACCAACGATCTCGATGTGGAGACGCTCCAGTCGCTCGAACAGGCGATTCTCGATTTTTCCGGGTGCGCGGTGGTGGTCAGCCATGACCGATGGTTTCTCGACCGCATCGCAACGCACATCCTGGCCTTTGAAGGCGATAGCGTGGTGCTATGGCACGAGGGCAATTTCGCCGACTACGAGGAAACGCGCCACCGGCGGCTCGGTACCAGCGCCGACCAACCGCAACGGGTAAAGTTCAAGAAATTGCAGAGGCGGTAGTGTATTTTATGACCATGCCAAATTCCTCGATAAAAGAAACCATCTCTCGTATTGAAGAGCGCCTCAAGGCGAATGAGGGCCTGAGTGCGGGAAAGCGGGCGGAGCTCCTTTCGCTCGTGGCGGATCTCAGGAAGGAAGTAAATGCCCTTGCCGAAACTCACGGTGAGGATGCGCACAGCATTGCCGCATTCACCGAAACGTCGGTCCGCGAAGCGACGCGCACCGAGAAAAATCCCGAGCTTCTCGAAATGTCCGTATCCGCAATGAAACTTTCCGCCCGGCGATTTGAGATCTCCCATCCGGCCATGGTCGGCTTGATCAATGCAATCGGGCAGACCTTGTGGAAAATCGGAATCTGATTGCGCCGGTACTTACCGCGGGGAGAAATAAAAAAGGCCTGCGAGATTATCACAGGCCCGTTTCGTGCATATAGTCGAAGAATTTACAGTGGCGTCACGTTCTGTGCATTCGGACCTTTCGCGCCATCAACTACTTCGAACTGCACTTTCTGACCTTCTTCCAACTTCCTGAACCCAGAGGACTGGATTGCGGAAAAATGGACGAAGACATCTCGGGACCCGTCGTCCGGGGAAATGAACCCGTAACCCTTGGCCTCATTGAACCACTTGACAACTCCTGTTGGCATACAGCAAACCTCTTCTGAAAAATGTAAGACTGTAGATGTCACGAGGACATCCGATAACGGAGAAAAAATAATTTATGCGCATAATGACGCAAAACAAAAATATTTCCGGGACATCCGCGGGGATTTGTATCGCCCATCGCATGCAACTATTTTTTTTAAATAACATGACTTAACCACTCCATTACAAGGGGACGCTTATGAAAATGCGAATTCCGGTGCTCGCGACGGCGCTGCTCCTAGTTGCCTGTGCAAGTCATCAAATGCCGTCCCGGTACCGCTCTTCCCAAGGCTCCGATATTTATTACTCCGGAGGAAACGGGGAATCCAAAGAGAGCGCGATTCTCATCAGGGGCGCCATCAGGCAGAGCGAGGGCGTCGAAGCCGAGTACTATTATTTGAGCAAGGCATTCGGTGAAAAGGGCAAGACGTGGCAGGTGCAGGGTCAAACCATTTTCCGTGAAGAAAAACGCGTCTACGATGTTCTCGAAATTCGGCTGCTTCCTTTCCAGAAAAAGCTGATCTTCTATTTTGATATTTCAAAACTTCCGTGGGAGAGAGGCACCACACAGCAGGAGATGAATAGCCCCTGAGGCTGCCTCACCGATGCAAACCCGGGATTTTGATTATTCTCTCCCACAGGAGTTTATCGCCCAAGAACCGCTCAAGGATCGCGATGCGTGTCGGCTTCTGGTTATGGACCGCGCCACCGGAGCATGTGGGCATGCCATCTTCTCCGACCTTGCTACCCTGCTGCAACCCGGTGATCTCCTTGTTTTAAACGACACCAGGGTGTTGCCGGCAAGGCTCCTCTGCCGCAAGCCGGGCGGGGGCAAGGTTGAGCTGCTGTTTATAAAAGTGATCGACCCTCTTACTTGGAAAGCGCTGGCAAAACCGGGACGCCAGCTTTTGCCCGGCCAAACGGTGACGGTTGAAAAGGATCTTTTCGTCGAGACGCTTTGCATCATCGGCACCGGAGAGTTGGGCGAACGGATTGTCCGGCTCCCCTTCGGGAGCCGGTTCGGGTCCCTTGGCGAACTCATCGAGCGTTGCGGCAATATGCCGCTCCCGCCATATATCCGGCGACCGGCGGGAAGTGATGACCGTGAGGCTTATCAAACCGTATACGCCCACCATCGCGGCGCGGTCGCCGCGCCGACTGCGGGGCTTCACTTTACCGATCATTTGCTCGATGCGCTTCGGGAACGAGGGGTGGGATGCGCATTCCTGACCCTGCATGTCGGACCCGGCACATTCCTGCCAGTTAAGGTTGCCGATCCGGTGGAGCACCGGATGCACGAGGAGGAGTATATCCTTCCCCCCGAAACGGTCGAGGCGGTGATGCGCACCAAAAAGGAGGGGGGCAGGGTCATCGCGGTCGGCACCACCGTTGTTCGCGTGCTCGAGCATTGCGCGGTCGCGGATGGGGAACTTTGCGCATCAAGCGGCCGAACCCGTCTGAAAATTCTTCCCCCCTACGAATTCAGGATTACCGACGGCATCATTACCAATTTCCATCTTCCGCAATCGACGCTCATCATGCTCGTTTCCGCTTTCGCGGGCCGGGAGCCCATTCTCGCCGCATATGCCGCGGCGGTTGCCGCGCAGTACCGGTTTTTCAGCTACGGCGATGCCATGTTCATCCGCTGACCGGACCAGCCTCTCTCGTAGCAACGACGCTTTTCTCCGGTACCTCTTGCTATACCACGTGAGGAGGAAGTATTTTATTAATAATTGACAAGTCGTCACATAAGCCCGTATTTTAACAAAATACGGGCTTATATTTTTCTGCATGGAGTGGTAACCGAAAGCTCTTTCATCCTCAAATTGCCCGAGGCGGCCTGAGCACGCGCGGTTTGAACCATGGCAATTCCCGGAGTGTTTTCTTGAAGAGCTTCTCTAGAGAGGAAGAACGATATGCGCGGTGATGAACTCATGAAGGTTTCGCCGGAAGTTCCGCAATGGCAGGATTACCGTTCCTCGGCGAATGCCATGGTGGTGTTTTACGTAAGCGATCCAATTTCCGAGCTTCCGATACGGGAGGTGCCGGAGGAGTTGCCGTCCGTTGTCGTGCAGGATCCGAACTACGAAACCGGGACGTACGGGCTCTATGCCTGTTCAAGGAGCCAGATCAGGAACGCTTTTGTCAGATCGAAGATCAGGTACCTGGTGTTTCTCACCAAATATGCGGGAACCAGGGCCGACTATCGCGACAACTACTTCATCACCGGGTATTACCTGATCGTGAAAACCGCTGATGTAAAGAAGCTGCACATCCGCTACGGCACCGATTATTCCTGCATCGATGAGCAGAGCTGTCCGGCTTTGCGTGCGTCGGAACACCGCTTCGTCGCGATCGAGGACGCCTATCCCGTGACCGATGCCGTGATGAAATCCTGGAACTTCAAGGGGCGCGTGACCCGGCAGACGCGTGTGGTGCTCGACGAACAGAAAACCCTCGAAGTGATAGAATACCTTAAGTCAAAACCCGATGCCACCGCCCGGTATTCGACCGAGACGGCTCGTTTGCAGCCGAACGTCGCGGAAGAAGAGCCTGAAGGATGATACGACGACATCGGCAGCTGATGTCGTCGTATAGTAAACGAATAAGTGAGGGAGGGCGGATGGTTCCGCCCTCCCCTTTTTTACCACTTGCCGCTTTTCTGCATGGATACCGGCGGGAAACCCTTCAGTTCCGCCTCCGCCGCATCGATTTCCGACTGGGGAAGCGGGTAATCGGAAAGTTCCCCGGCGAGGTACTTCTGGTAGCCGAGAAGGTCCATGAGCCCATGCCCGCTCAGATTCATGAGAATAACCTTCTCCTTGCCCTCCTCCTTGGCCTTCAATGCCTCCTGAATCGTGGCCGCGACCGCATGGCTGGTTTCCGGCGCAATGATGAAGCCTTCGGTACGGGCCCACTGGAGCGCCGCCCGGTAGCATTCGAGCTGCGCCACCGCGCGCGGGGCAACGAGACCCTCGACGATAGCAGCGCTGACCAACGGCGCCATGCCGTGGTAACGAAGTCCGCCGGCATGTATCGGAGAAGGCAGGAAGTTATGGCCCAGGGTGTGCATGGGAAGCAGCGGCGTCATGCCGGAGCTGTCGCCGAAATCATAGGCAAACTTGCCGCGCGTCATGGACGGGCATGAGGACGGCTCGACCGGAATGATATCGATCTTTGCGCCGTTGATTTTATCGGCAACAAAGGGAAACGCGATGCCGGCAAAATTGCTGCCGCCTCCTGCACAGGCGATGACCACGTCGGGATTGGCGATGCCGATCTTCGCAAGCTGCTTTTTCGCTTCGAGCCCGATGATGGTCTGATGGAGCAGCACATGATTCAGAACGCTGCCCAGCGCATATTTGGTGGACCCGGTCGGATCGCTGACCGCCGCTTCCACCGCCTCGCTGATCGCGATGCCGAGACTACCCGGCGTATTGGGGTCCTTTGCCAGAAACGAACGACCGGCAACGGTTTCTGTCGACGGGCTTGCAACGCAGGTCGCACCCCAGGTTTGCATCATTGTTTTGCGGAACGGCTTCTGATCGAAGCTGATGCGGACCATGAAAACCTTGCAATGGAGTCCCAGGAGCGAGCAGGCGAAGGCAAGGGCGCTGCCCCACTGCCCCGCTCCGGTCTCGGTCGTCAGGGTTTTTGTGCCGAACTGCTTGTTGTACCACGCCTGTGGAATCGCGCTGTTAGGCTTGTGGCTGCCGGCGGGCGAAACGCTTTCGTCCTTATAGAAAATTTTCGCGGGCGTTCCGAGGGCTTTCTCGAGGTACACGGCACGGCGCAGCGGAGAGGGACGCCACCGGTACAGGAGCTGGATGATCTCGTCCGGAATGTCGATCCATCGGTTCGGATTCATCTCCAGTTCGAGAATGGGCATTGGAAAGACCTTGGCCAATGCCTCCGGTGAAACCGGCTTCCCATCGGGCCCCAGCGGCGGCTGGAGCGGGGTCGGGAGATCGGCTGCGAGGTTGTACCACTGACGCGGAATCTCGTCTTCGTTCAGATACACTTTAATAGACATGTGCAGACTCCTCTGTTGGGGAAGGGGTTAAACCGGCAGGATTTCCAAAGAATTAATAATTGTTATTGTTCAGGTACCTTAAATATCATAAAAAGAGATACCTCGAATCTCGTCTTCAGGCCATCGTAATCCGATTGAATAAAATATAAGGAAGATCGGATCACCGGCAAGAATAAAAATAAGGAGGTTCAGAGCAAGGCGAAATCCGTTTCAATTTGACCGTTGGCCCATAGAGGAGTATTTTATGACAACGAATCGTTTTCAAGAAAATAGAGCCTCTATCTATCGATGGAATTTTATTCCGTTCATGGAGCATAAAGACGGCTGAGATGCCGGTCCAAAAGTGGGGGGAAAGACGCGCGGGAATATATCGGCGATATAGGGTATAGGGTAAGTCAATCCATTGGCTTAGTGAGGGGGGATATGTGAGATATTTCAAATATATGTGCTTTATTTATGCGTTTATTTCCCTTGGTGTATTTGCCAAACCAGGTATTCCAAATTGGGATGGGATTCCATGGAATTCCTCAATAGATGCGAATGAACTACCCCGCAGCAAGTTGCGAGGTATCTAAATCAAAGTCAAAACATTTGAACAGCTTACTACCAAAAAAGCAAAGTCGAAGCAGAGCTTCGAGGAATTCGACCCAGAGATATTAAAAGAATTCACGTATTTTATGGAAAAAACACGCTATCCTTATTACTTTCAATGTTCGACCGGAACCGGGAATCCCACACCGCCATTAAAAAAATTTCACCGGGTAGCTTCGCGCACCATTTTCCTGTTCGGAGGAATCACCGGGATCCTGTTCCTGGCAACTTTGGGCCTGAAGATAGTGAGTATGCCGCTGAAGTTCGACGAATACCTGAATGCCCATTATTTATGGCTCATATCCATAGGACGTGTCCCTCACATAGATTTCTGGTGTCACTACTCCGCTTCGGGCTTTGTTATTGTCCGTCCATTCTTTAAGCTCTTTCACGAATCCATTTATTCGATTATTGCGCTCCGCTATTTTGGTTTGTGTTTTTTTCTCGCGACGGCGGTGGTTTTGGCGTATCATGCGCACCGGCTCCGGACGAATTGGCTATGGGGCGTGCTGCCTCTGGCAGTGATGCTGACCCCGGAAGTCACCCCCTTCGTTGTCAATTTTCGTACAGATGCTTACGCGGCACTGGCGGCCATCATGGCACTGGCTATCATGTTCCGGGAGCCCTCCCCGTTACGGAATGGCCTGGTAACCGGTCTCAGCGTGCTTTCGGTGATCATAATGCCGAAATATGTTTATCCGCTGGTATTTGCGCTCATTGCCTATCTTGTATACGGATACTTGAAGGGAAGCTGCAAAAAACGTTCCCTCATCATTTCAGCCCTAGCAGGAGGCGTAATTTCGCTCGTGCTCTGCCAAGGTCTCCTGTTAACTTCCCGCGTCCGGCTGTGGGATGATCTGTACTGGTCCTCCATTATCATGCAGAAGTTTTTCATCCATTGCGCACAAACCGAAACATCGTTGACGACGCAATTAACTACCGTGGCGTTTTATTTTTCAAAATACTGGTATGTCGCGATTCTTGTGCTGGCCGGACTCTCGGGATGGCTGAGTACTGAATTGAAACGGCGCGAAGTACCGTTGTGGGTTGGTACGGCAATTATTGCAGGTGTAGCGGTATTCTTGGGAACATGCAGAATGCCTTTTCTGCAGTTTCTAGTGCCGGGACTTTATTGCCTGGCTCTCTTCGTCCCCTATGCAGCCCTCATGATCAAACGTCCTCTGTTGCAAACGGTTGGAACAGCCGTATTGGTTATTGTGGCGGCCTTGACGGTTTTCAATAATGTCCGGAGTACGACAGCGGACCGTGCCTCCGGTTTCTTAAAAAAAGATTTTTACTTCCGGCAAGAATTGCTGAAGCACATCCCCCGTTCCGGGCGGGTTATCGGCTTATTCTATACTCATCCAATATTTCGTGAAGATCAAACATTTGTGACGTGGGATGAGCAGTGGGGCAAGCCAAAGGGATTCAGTTCGATTTTACCGAAAAACTCCCGGGCTTTTTCTTATTTTCAACCGGAATACCTGAAACATAGCCTTGAAAATTCACCGCCACCGGCCACTTTGACCAACGATTCCTTAAATTATCCTCCCGGCTGGAATCAGGTTTTATCGGATTATTTGACGCAGCATGCCGATCTTTATATTCATGCGATAATCATGGGAAAGGCGTTTTTCATCCGAAGAGATTTATGGAGTGTGCCCGGTGGATCGAGATAAATTCATGAACATTGAGGTTTCAGACGGGCGGAAAATCTCTGTCAAAGCAAAGCCGGGCTGGAGTCCAACAAAGGAGGGGAATGTCGTGTCTTTATCTTTTTCAGTAGTTGCGTTAATAACTTTTGTTTCTAAAATACAAGACCTGAAGTTTTTGACTCGGAGCGACATAACAAGAAAAGATTTCAATCAAATTGGAAAGGCGTGAGAATATCCATGGGCTTAAGGTGTTTGTTCCGTTTTTGGTAAAGACAATATCGTCCGCTATATACACCGCTGTATGAACTAGTAAATTGTCAGGAGTTAATATCACTATAATATCGCCATATTGCGGGTCGGAGAGAATAGGATAGTAGTCTGTCTTCAATTTATCCACCACGTAGTTCGCTTCAGAATATCGTGGGTCGGCTGAGTCGCGGAAAAAATTAAATGCCGTCCAGGAACAGTTCTGGTCAACCACCGGCCCGCTTAACCTATTTGGCGGCATGGGATAGGTATAGAGAAGCGATGTCGGGAGTGGAGGTAATAACTCAATGACATCTATTTGTCCCCCGGTTGGCAGCCTTTTCAGAGATTCCAATAAGGCTTTGGCATCAGTTGTCCAAAATGCTTTGCCCCAGTATGCCACCAATGCGTCAATATCAGCCTGTGGCGTTACGTTCAGTTTAATTAACATCGTTTGTTGCTGATAGAACGCCTTAAGAAAATTGGTTTTTTCCTTATATGTTGGAATGCCCGATAGCACATATGGAAGATTGTAACAAACCAGGTAATTTCCGAATTTGCAACTTAGTTTTCTAAGGAGCGATATTGTCTCTTTTGAAACACCAAGCTCCTCAAATCTTTCAATATTTTTCAATAAACAATGCTCTTTGTATGGCTCATTTTTATCACACGTATATAAGACATTGTAAATATTCTGGAGAGCCGAGGATGCCGAAAGTGCCATGACTGCGTCACGAGAAGGAGCTAGTACCAACCCATTTATGGAAGCGCTTAATAATTGAGGACCCGTTAACAGATTTCGTTGAGCGCGCGGCAGACCCAGGCTATCTAAAAGCCTGACGAGTTTATCGCGTGAAAACCCTTTAAAAAACCATTGAACGGTTTGTTTTTCATATTCGCGGGGATTTAATAGCTCCGCAGGCGGCGCAATAATTATCGGGGTATATTCCAAATCACCCCATGGGCCGGGATTTGCTTTGATATTCCCATCTGCGGTCACGTTTTCATAAGGCGAATGCCGAATAATTTTCCAGCCTACAATGACGCCAGCGGTAAAAATAACGAATACTACAATGATAGCGATGCCGATGGTTTTTCCGGTAATGCTCGTTTTTGGCCGCACGGAAGCAGCTTGTGTCTTCATTTTCGTCCCTGTAATATTATTTGACAACGTCTGTTTGTCCATACATTTTTTGCTGTTGCCGCCGATACGGTAATCTGATTTTTCGTTCAAAGATACTTTTTGCGCTTATATCGCCTGTAATCATTGTTTTTTAGGTTTATGGTTGCGCATTTCCAGAATCATATCCCGCAACCGCGCGGCCTTTTCAAATTCCAATTCCGCCGCGGCCTTCGCCATCTCCTTTTCGAGCTTCCGGATCGATTGTCCGGCTCGGCGGCGCTTCCTCTCGCCGACAGGTCCTTTTGTAAATGGAGGCTCTCCGGCGACGGGGGGAACGGCGGGCTTCTCCCCCGCCCCATAGAGCGTGATTCCCTCCCGGATGGCGCGCGAAATGCTTTTGGGCTCGGCGCCGTGTTCCTTATTGAAGGCGAGCTGCCTGTTGCGCCGGCGCGCGCTTTCGTCGACCGCCTTTTTGATCGAGCCGGTGACCGTGTCGGCGTAAAGGATGATCCGACCGTTGATATTGCGCGCCGCACGTCCAGCGATCTGGACAAGGGACCTTGTTGACCGGAGAAAACCTTCCTTGTCGGCATCGAGGATCGCGACGAACGCCACCTCGGGCAGGTCGATCCCTTCGCGGAGCAGATTGATTCCCACGAGGATGTCGAAATCCCCCTTGCGCAGCTCGCGCAGGATCTCGGTCCGCTCCAGCGTGTCGATCTCAGAATGGAGGTAGCGTACCCTGAAATCAAGCGAATCCAGGTATTCGGTGAGGTTCTCCGACATCTTTTTCGTGAGCGTGGTGACCAGCGCACGCTCCTTCTTCTCGACGGTGGCGCGGAGCTGCTCGATGAGGTCGTCGACCTGATTTCTCGCGGGCCGGATCTCGATGGGCGGATCGACCAGGTGAGTGGGACGGATCACCTGCTCGACGATGACGCCGCCGCTTTTTTTCAATTCGTAATCGCCCGGCGTGGCCGAGACGTACACGACCTTGTCCTGGAGCGCCTCGAATTCGTCGTACCGGAGCGGGCGGTTGTCGAGTGCGCAGGGCAGGCGGAAGCCGTGCTCGACCAACGTCTCCTTGCGCGCCCGGTCGCCGTTGAACATCCCCTGCACCTGCGGGATCGAGACGTGCGACTCGTCGATGATGAGGAGAAACGGCTTTTTGAAAAAATCGATCAGCGTATAGGGCCGCGTTCCCGGCGCCCTTCCATCGATAATGCGGGAGTAGTTCTCGATGCCGTTGACATAGCCGACCTCTCGGAGCATCTCCATGTCGTAGCGGGTTCGTTGTTCGAGCCGCTGCGCCTCGAGAAGCTTGTTGCGCGAGCGCAGGAGGCCGAGTTGCTCGTCGAGCTCCTTCCCGATCTGCGCCACCGCCTCATCCATAGTGACGCCGACGGTCATGTAATGTTTCGCCGGGAAGATGGTAACTTCGTCAAGCTCGCCGATGCTCCTGCCCGTCACCGGATGCACCCGGCGCATCGCCTCGATCCGGTCGTCGCAGGTTTCGACGCGGAGAGCGACCTCCTCGTAGGCCGGATGGATCTCGAATACATCGCCCCGCACGCGGAATGTCCCGCGCCGGAGCTCGATATCGTTGCGGCCGTACTGCATGTCGGTAAGGCGCAGCAGAAATTCGCGCCGGTTCAGGCGGTCGTTTTTTTTGAGCAGAACGCTCGACGCCGCGTAGGCCTCCGGCGACCCGATTCCGTAGATGCACGAAACGCTCGCCACGATGATGACGTCGCGCCGCGCCAGGAGCGAACTCGTCGCCTTGAGCCGCAACCGGTCGATCTCGTCGTTGATCATGGACTCCTTGGCGATGTAGGTATCGGTGGAAGGGATGTACGCCTCAGGCTGGTAGTAGTCATAGAAGCTGACGAAGTATTCGACCGCGTTGTCCGGGAAAAACTCGCGGAACTCCTGGAAAAGCTGCGCCGCAAGGGTCTTGTTGTGCGAAATGACGAGGGTCGGCATCTGCACCCGTTCGATGACATTCGCCATGGTGAAGGTTTTGCCCGAGCCGGTGACGCCGAGCAGCACCTGATGCCCGGCACCCCGCCGGATGCCGTCCACGAGCTGACCGATGGCCTCGGGCTGGTCGCCGGCGGGTTTGTATGATGACTGAAGCCGGAAGATCATATAACAAAAATATGTCGTACTGGGTGGGCATCGTTGGAGGGAGACCGGCGCATAACCGAACCCCAACCGAGTGTCTCTACTTTGATTTTTATGGTTCATGGGAACCTCTAAAAAATTTCCTATTCGTTTTTCGACCTGTCTGCCTGCCTGCTACGCACAGCAAGAAGGCTGGCCAGGCCGTCAGGCAAAATAAACTTGATATAGCTACCAGCGCCAAGTATTTTATGACACCGGGAGGTTTCGTCGGCTTCAATTTTAAAGGGGATATTTCCTGGAGGGGGTAACGAGTATGATTAAAGATCACAGGTCGCATACCACAGTAATGGTTCCTCAGGCACTCAATTTCCCGATGAAAAAAAATTTGTGCGTGGCGGCAATGGCGGCCGTGCTCGCGCAACTGGCGTTGCTTGCCCTGCCCGGTGCGCTTACTGCGGCGGATTTCTCCTCGTGGTCGTATTACCGAACCATCACCGTTGCCGTGCCGACCGGGGTAACTGCAAACGTTACCTCCTTTCCCATGCTGATACGCCTCAATGGAAAGATCGCAAATGGCGGCAACGCCAACGATTCTCTCGTTTTTGTGACGGCAAAAAGTAATCAGGGATGGGATATTCGATTTACAAAAAGTAATGCAACGGATTCAATTCCTTTTGAGATTGAACGGTACGACAGCACGAACATGCTGGCCGAATTCTGGGTCCGGGTTGATACGGTTTCATATACCGATTCAACGACCTTCAGGATGTATTGGGGCCGGAGTACGGGAACATCCGCGACACCGTCCAACCCCCCGGGTGTTTTTTCTTCATCCGTCGTAGGAACCAAGGGGGGAGTATGGCATTTCGGGCCGAATAATTACTGGGGTGATGCAACGGGAAATGGTAATACCGCAGTGAACGGCGGCACTCTAGATACGGTCGGCATATGCGGACGAGCCCGCTGGTTTAACGTCAATGATCCAGATTCAATCAAGGTTCAGAGTTTGCTTGATTCCATGACTGATACCATAACGATGTCGTGTTGGATCAATCTTACCGCCAAGCAGGCTGGCCCCGACGGTCAATGTTACCCGGTCTCGGTTGGAAACGATCTTGCCATACTCGATTATGCCACGCCGTGCCTCGAAGGGCGTTATCATTACGGCACCGCCGGTGCATACAGGACTACCGGCACCGCCGTACCAACAATACTCGGACAAGGGTGGCAATATGTCGCCTATGTCATAAATACGACGGCGAGCCCCTATCAGAACCTTTATCTCAACGGTGCCTCGGTTGCAACCGATGTGGCCGATACCAACGCGGTGACCTATACTGCTACGGTTCAGACCAATTACACCATGTTCGGCGGCCTTGCCTATAATGACGGGAATGGCTACAGCATGGGTGGGTTCCTTGATGAAATTCGCATTGAAAATACGGCCCATAATGCAAATTGGATAAGTCTGTGTTTCCAGACACAGCGGCCCACGGGTTCCATCGTTTCAAATGGGGTACCCATTGCACAAAGCCCCGGAGTTCCCTCTCTCTCCTCGCCGACGAATAATGCGTCGAATCAGCCGCTGACAGTAAGCCTCTCCTGGGGTAGCGTGCTGGCAACATCATATAATCTTCAAATCTCGACCAGTTCCACATTTGCCACAACATTCCTGAGCCAGAGCGATTCGGGGACCTCGGCTTCGGTCAGCAACCTGGCCATGAGCACAACCTACTTCTGGCAGGTAGCGGCAGTAAATAATGCCGGGCAGGGTTCATGGTCAAGCATCTGGAGCTTCACTACCGTCATTACGGGAGTGCTGCCGACGGGCGATTTGAAAATAGTGAAAACGGATTTCGCCGTCAAAGGTGATGCGCTGGTATATTCGTTAGCATCGTCGAGCCCCGTCGAAATTACGTTCAGCGATCTGCTCGGAAGAACTTCGCTGGTGTTGGATCGGACCCAATCCGCCGGTCGCTATTCGATCGAGCTTAAAAATTGCAATCTTGCAGCCGGCCAGTATATCATCCATTTCAAGGCGGCGGGAATTGAAAAAAGAGCGTCGGTAACGATAACGAGGTAACGAATGGTGGATATTTATCGACGCGGATGTATTGAAAAGGGAAGGCACCATTACCGGATGTGCTGAGGAGATGCCGCCGGTTTCAACTAAAATGGGATATTCACGAAATTCACAACAAACTATCCAGGAGGGGGTGTATGAAAAAAAGCATTAAAATCCTTTTCCGCTCAACGATGATCGGCGGAATGATCATGGCCGCGTCCGGTTCGGTGGCCTTCGGCCAGCTTTATACCGGATGGAGCAATTTTCAGGATTATACCATGAATCCCAGCGCCACGGGGATTACGACAAACCAGATAAACTTTCCGGTGCTGATCAGACTGACCAGCGCTAATTCGGCGATGTTCAACACCACGAATTTCCCGAATACGCCGAATGACCTGCGGTTCGCCAAAGGCGCCAACCTCAATGTGGGCTACGCCTACCAGGTCGAACGGTGGGATGCGACGGATAACCTGGCGGAAATCTGGGTGCTGGTGGATACGGTGTTTTCCGCATCAACGTCTCAGGGCATCAGAATGTATTGGGGCAACTCCGGAGCGGCGGCGGCGTCCAGCGGATCGGCGGTATTCAGTCCGAGTAATGGATTTGCGACGGTCTGGCATCTGCAGGATTTAACCGATGCAACGGGCAACGGCCATACTCTGTATGATACCCTTAATGCGGCTTCCAAAGTTTCCGGAGTGGTCGACTCGGGATATTCCTTCAATGGTACCATTAGCCAACATCTTAACTGTACGGGCGTGATGGGCAGTCCCGCCGCCCTCACCATTTCCTGCTGGGCGACAACGTCGGTAACCACCCAGGCGGACTTCGTATCGATATCCAATGATGCGGCGCTTGAGTCGAACGCCAACGGCGCCAATTGCATGTTTTACGAAAACGCCTCCAACAGTTGGCCTTCATTCAATAACACGGCGTCTTCAGTGTTGTCGGGCAAGGGGTGGACGTATGTCACCGGTGTTATCAATCCCTCCGCTTCCTTCGAGGGGTATTATCAAAATGGTGCTCTTGTCACCGGGCTGGGAAGTAACAACAGTTGCGGAACGAGCGGCGTCGCTATCGAATATGTTCAAACCCCCAACACCACCGGTCTGGGCTATAACCCCTATAACCATCGTTACTTTAACGGATCGCTTAATGAGGTCCGCATCGAAAACGTTGCCCGCAGCGCGGACTGGATCAATCTCTGCTTTGCCAACCAGAATGTCGGTCAGACGTTCATCCAGCCGAACCCGCTGCCGTCGGCTCCGGCGCTCTCTTCTCCGTCAAACGGGGCCGTGAGTCAACCGGTAGTGTTGACGCTCGCCTGGGGCTCGGTTGCCGCCGCGACGGCGTATGAGGCGCAGGTCTCCACCAACTCCGCGTTTTCAACAACGGCATACGACCAGCCCGGAATCACGGGAACCTCCCAGCTGGCGGTCACCGGGCTTGCAAACAGCGCCACCTATTACTGGCGGGCGAACGCGACCAATTCCGTCGGAACTGGCACATGGTCCGGCGCATGGAGTTTTACCACCATTGCGCCATGGTCGGCTCCTCTCCTGACTTCCCCAACCAACGGCGCCGCGGGCCAAGCACTCTCGCCGGTACTGCTCTGGAGCGCCGTGTCCGGAGCGGCCTCCTATACGCTGCAGGTTTCGCAGAATACCGCCTTCTCCACCTTCGTGGTCAACCAGGCGGGGCTTACCGCCCTCTCACAGGCGGTCGGCCCGCTGAGTTATGCGACGACGTATTTCTGGCGTGTCAATGCCTATGACGGGACGAGCCTGACGAGCGCGTGGTCGAGCGCATGGTCCTTCGTAACAACCCTGCCGCTTCCGGGAACGCCCATTCTCTCCTCGCCGGCAAGCGGCGCCGCAAGTGTTCCGACCAGCGTAACGCTCGCCTGGGGACAGGTATTGTTGGCGACATCCTATCATCTTCAGATCTCCGCCAGTTCCGCTTTTGCCACGACGTTCCTGAGCCAGAGCGGTGTGACGGGCGTCTCGGTCTCGGTGAGCAATCTGGCCCTTGGCACGACCTACTACTGGCAGGTGGCGGGAGCAAGCACGGTCGGGCAGGGTCCGTGGTCGGCCATCTGGAGCTTTTCAACCGTTACCACGGCGGTGGTAACGACGGGCGAGCAGAAGATCGAGAAAGCGGATTTTTCAGTGGCGGGCGGAATGGTTTCCTATGTCGTGGGAGCGCCGGGACCCGTGGAAATCAGGTTCATCGACATTCTTGGCAGGAGTGCGCTGGTGTTGAATCGGACGCAATCCGCCGGTCGTTATGCGATCGATCTTGAAAAATTGCAATCTTGCCGCGGGACAGTACATCGTCCATTTCAAGGCGGCGGGCATTGAAAAGAGAGCGTCGGTAATGATAACAAGGTAGAGTGTGGAAATTTAAAGAGTTGATTCTGTAACTGTCGGAATCTATCAGAGCCTCTTCAAATATCTTGTGGTTGAAGAGGCTTTTTTTATTGTGGAGCGTGTAACTCCAACCGCCGTATGCCTTTCCGTCATTCTTAAAAATTCCTTATTATTCCGCGGGTCATCCTTGTGAAATAGACGCATTAATGCGCGGCGAACTCTTCCAGACCCAGCGAGGCGGTATAAGCGCTGTGGACACCGGTCAGATGATAGGCAACTCGCAAGGCTTCAGTGATTTCCTGCATCGAAGCGCCGGCAGCCAGCGCTTGTCTGGCAAGTGATGCAACTCCTCGCTCTTTTCCCAATGCGGCATCGAAAGCAAGTGCGATGAGCAGCTTGAATTTTTTAGGAAGAGCGCCGTCGTTGTAGGTGAATTCATCGGCTCGTTCAATATGAGCCTTGAGATCGGGGTCAAGCTTCCAGATTGCAGCCAGCGGATGTCCGGGCATAGTGTCTCCTCGTGCTTTGCAGTTAATGTTTAATTCACAGGCCGCAAATCCAGCACCCGCTTCGCCTTGCCTTCGGAAACCGGCAGGGCGCCTGGCTCGTGGAGTTCCACCATGGGGTGGATGAGGATTTCGGTTTTCAGCCGGTTGGCGATGTCGCACCGCACCGCTTCGAGTGAGCGGAGGTCACCCGTGAAGAGGTCGCCGATTACCTCGGTCTTCACGATCATCCGGTCGAGCGCCCCTCTTTCTCGATCACTATCTGGTAATTGGATCCCGCTTCACGGATCTTCATGAGTATCCCCTCGACCTGCGAGGGGTACACATTGACGCCGTTGACGATAAGCATGTCGTCGGTGCGCCCCTTGATGCGCGCGATGCGGCGATGGGTCCTGCCGCAGGCGCACGGTTCAGAAATGATCGAGGAGAGATCGCGCGTCCGGTACCGCAGGAGCGGGGTGGCCTGTCGCCTAAGCGTGGTGAAAACGAGTTCCCCTTCAACGCCGTCCGGAACCGGTTCCAGCGTGTCGGGGTCGATGACCTCGATGAGATAAGCGTCCTCCCAGACATGCATGCCAGCCTTGCAGACGCATTCGAAGGCGACGCCGGGACCGTTCATCTCGCTTAATCCGTAGGAGTTATAGACATCGATGTCCATGAGCGCTTCGATCTTCCGCCGGGTGTTTTCGGAATAGGGTTCGGCCCCGAGAAATGCCTTCCGCAGGGCAAGGTCGCCCGGCCGTACTCCTTCGCCGTCGAGCGCTGAATACAGATGGAGCAGGTAACTCGGCGTGGCGTGCACCACCGTGGTGGCGAAATCCTTCATGAGCTTGATCTGCCGTTTGGTGTTGCCCGACCCGGCAGGAATGACCATCATGCCCATCTTCTCGGCGGCGTAATGGAGCGCAAGTCCTCCGGTGAAGAGACCATAGGTCATCATGTTCTGAAAAACATCGCTCCTGGTGACCCCGGTTGCCGCAATGGAGCGGACCACGAGGTCGGTCCAGGTTTCCAGGTCCTTTGCCGTGTGGTAGATGACGATGGGCGTACCGGTGGTCCCGCTTGACATATGCACGCGCACGACCTCGTCGCACGGCACGGCCAGAAGCCCGCCGGGGTACGAGGCGCGAAGATCGTCCTTGACCGTAAAGGGGAGCCTTCGCAGATCGTCGAGCGACGTGATCGGATCGGCGTCACCGAAGCCGGTTTCCGTGAAGCGACGCCGGTAGAACGACGAGTTCCGGGCCTGCTCCACCGTCAGGCGAAGCAGGTGGAACTGGAGGCGCGCGAGTTCATCGTAGTCGAGTGTCTCGGTATGGCGGTCGAAGAAGGGTATTTCCATCACCGTTTCCCCCGGTCGACGCCGAGGGCGAAGATCCTCTTATTCTCTTCAATTTTTTTCGCCACCACGGTTTCGATGGCGGTCATCCAGTGCTCTTCGCCGATCGGCAGCATGGCGCTGAGCACGCCGAGGAGATAGGTATTGACATATCGGGCATCGGGCAGTTTTTCGGCATCCTTGAGATACGGCAGCAGGCTGACCCCGTCTTTTTTAAGAAAGTGGGAGAGGCGTTTCCCCTCATTCGCATGGAAACAGACGAGAAAATCGGCTTCGCCCGGAATGATGAGCGGAGAGTATACCTTCTCGCCGAAAATGAGGTGGGACTCGACCGATCCGCCGCGTTGCGCCATGCCGTGGACTTCGGATTTCTTGACCCGCGCGCCGCTCAGCATTGCCGCGACGCAGCACCTCCGAGGCTTTCAGACACCGTGGCCGCCGGTACCACAGAAGAGAATGCCGGTTGTTGTTTGATTCATGCCTTTTTTCCTGATTGTGAACGGATCATCCCGAAACCCGCATCCGAGTCAGCGCACCGGGTGGGCACACCTCCGCCAGAGATCGCAGCCCATGCAGGTATCGCGGTCGACTCGACGTACCCGCCCTTCGTTTCGGTGATTGCCGGGCGATCAACGGAGAGGCAGATGCCGCAGGTTTTGCATCGTCTACTATCGTACGCCGGTGCCGGACGCGAATCCCGGTCGATGAGAGGCAAGGCGCCCTGCTTATGATCACCGACAGCGCATCTTCGGCCGCGGCTCCTTTATCAAAGGTTCAAGGGTTTTCAAATCGGAGGCGGAAACGACGTCCACATGATCGACGCCGCA
>CAWJXL010000036.1:0-27616 GCA_963846695.1 uncultured Fibrobacterota bacterium
GGATTTTGCCTCTGAAGAGAGCCTCCAGCACGGTCGGAAAATCATAGTGAGACGACGGCAGCTGAATGTGGACGCTCCCGAGTCGGGCCAAGGAGTCAGCCAGGAAAGCATACCGGAAATCGGCAGTGCTCCGGTCGTCGCGCCGGAAGCCCGGCCCGAAGGGGACAGCGCTCCTGAGGCAGAGATCCATTTCGGGCGAAAACGATAACTATAGGAGGGATTTTTTGAAGGGTAATTTTTGTGAGGGGCCGGAAGCGATTCCGGCCTTTTTTTTCGGCTATTCGGTTTTTCTTATCGTCTCAAAAAGCTCCGTCAGCCTGGGCGCCTCTCTCTCAAAGTCATCCAGCCGCAGGCAGTTTGGGCCATCGCAGAGGGCATGATCGGGGTCGGGATGGACTTCGAAGAAGAGGCCGTCGACTCCCATGGCGAGGGCGGCGCGGGCGAGAGGGAGTGCAAGGTCGCGGTTGCCGGAGGAGACGCCGTTGCCGCCGCCCGGGAGCTGTACGCTATGGGTGGCGTCGAAGATGATCGGTGCACCGAAACGTTTCATGACCGGGATGCCCGCGAAGTCAACGACGAGCCGTTTATAGCCGAAGAAGGTTCCCCGCTCGGTGAGCCAGACCTTTTCGCCGACTTTTCGCATGGCGAACTCCATATCCTCGGGTGCCATGCACTGACCCTTTTTTATATTGACCCATTTGCCCGTTTTCCCGGCGGCGGCGAGGAGGTCGGTCTGGCGGCTCAGGAGCGCCGGGATCTGGATGACGTCGACAACTTCGGCGGCCTCTGCCGCATGCGTGCTTTCATGGATATCTGTAAGGACCGGGAGGCCGAACTGTTTCCGGATCTTTTCGAGGATTTTCAGCCCGCTCTCCCTGCCTGGTCCGCGGAACGACGAAGACGAAAGCCTGTTGGCCTTATCGTAGGAGGCTTTGAAGACGATGTCGAGATCGTGTTTCGTCCCAAGGGCAGCCAGCCGCCCGGCGACCTCGCAGCATAAGACCTCGGATTCGATGACGCACGGCCCCGCGATGAAGAACAGACGTTCACCCGTTGATTGTTTTTTTTTAAAGAAGGATGGTCGCATGATGGAAGGTAAAATAATTTTCCGGACGATGGGCAACGTTGGATTATTGAGATTTGATGCTTATCGCACTTCTTTAACCTCGCTGAGTCCAATTACGCAAAGCCGCATTTCGACCTTCGCCTCAGCCACTATCTTGCTTCTGTTGCCTGATATTGATGAATTATGGTATATTTTTACGTTTTCCAAGACTTCTTAACACCTTCAGCGGTAAAATATTACAACCTGTACTATCAACATTAAAATCAGGAGGATGTCATGGGAGTAAAAGTAGGGATCAATGGTTTTGGACGCATCGGGCGCCTCGTTTATCAGGCAATTGCCGACCAGGGTCTCCTTGGTAAGGAAATAGAGGTGGTTGCAGTCGTCGATATCTCCACCGACGCCGATTATTTTGCCTATCAGATGAAGTACGACTCGGTGCATGGCCGCTTCAAGCATATGGTTACCACCGAGAAGAGCAGCCCCTCTCTCGAAGATAATGACACGCTCATTGTGAATGGTTTCAGGACAAAATGTATTCTTGCCACCAAGAACCCGGCTGAAATTCCCTGGAAGGCGCTTGGTGTCGATTATGTGATCGAATCAACTGGCCTCTTCACGAGTTCCGAGAAAGCCGTAGGCCACCTTACCGCCGGTGCAAAGAAGGTTATCATCACCGCGCCGGGCAAGGGCGAAGTGAAGACTCTCCTTATGGGCGTGAATGAGAACGAGTACGATGTGGCGAAGCACAACATCGTTTCCAATGCCTCCTGCACCACCAACTGCCTCGCACCACTCGTGCATGTGATTCTCAAGGAAGGAATCGGTATCGAGACCGGTCTCATGACCGCCATTCATTCATACACCGCGACACAAAAGACCGTTGACGGCCCGTCCAAGAAGGATTGGCGCGGCGGCCGCGCGGCGGCGATCAACATAATTCCATCCTCCACCGGTGCCGCCAAAGCGGTAGGTGAAGTGCTTCCGGCGACCAAGGGCAAGCTCACGGGCATGTCCTTCCGCATTCCCACGGCGGACGTTTCGGTCGTGGATCTCACTTTCCGCGCTGCCCGCGACTCCTCGATCGAAGAGATCGATGCCGCCCTCAAGAAGGCATCGAAGACCTATCTCAAGGGGTTCCTCGGCGTGACGGACGAAGAGGTAGTTTCGACCGATTTCATCCACGATCCGCGCTCCTCGATCTACGACTCGCTTGCGACCCTGCAGAACAACCTGAAGGGTGAGAAGCGTTTCTTCAAGATCGTGTCCTGGTACGATAACGAGTGGGGATATTCCAATCGCGTCATCGACCTTATCAAGTACATGGCTTCGAAGTAGGATACCGTTTGAATCGGCCACCGCTTGCGCTCAGGTAATCTGGGCGCGAGCGGATATCATGTTTATTAATTGATTTCAGGGAGTTCAGATAGTTCCCGAAGCAGAGGAGGGGGAAGGCCGGACCACGCTCCTTTGCGTTCTTATCAATAAGCGCCCCAGGGAGGCAGTCATGGGAATTACCAAAAAGACCGTTCGCGATATTACGTTTGCCGGAAAAAGGGTGATCATGCGGGTCGACTTCAATATTCCTCTCAAGGACGGGGTCATTCAGGACGATACGCGGATCACCGCCGCGCTTCCGACCATCAACTACGTTCTGGGGCAGGGAGCCCGGAGTCTGGTGCTCATGTCCCATCTCGGCGATCCAAAAAAGGATGCGAAAAAGGCGAGGGAGAAGGCGGAAAAGGACGGCAAGTACTTTGACGAAGAGAAATACATCGAAGGCAAGCACCGGATGGCGCCTGTCGCCGCGCACCTTGCAAAGCTCCTCGGCAGGCCGGTGGCGCTTGCGCCCGACTGCCTGAGCGAGGAAACGAAAAAGATGGTCGCCGGGCTTCCCAGCGGCGGCGTAATGCTTTTAGAAAACACCCGTTTCCATAAGGAAGAGACGTCCAAGGAGGCTACGGAACGCGAGGCCATGGCCAAAATACTCGCCGACTACGGCGACGTGTATGTCAATGACGCCTTCGGTACGGCGCACCGCCCCCATGCCTCCACCGAAACGATTGCGCACTATCTCCCGGCGGTCGCCGGTTTTCTCATGGAGAAGGAGATTGAGTTTCTTGATGAAAAGGTGCTGAAGAATCCGGCCAAGCCGTTCGTGGCGATCATCGGCGGCGCAAAGGTCTCCTCCAAGATCGGGGTGCTCGAAAGTCTTTTAAGCAAAGTGGACAAACTGATCATCGGCGGCGGTATGGCATATACCTTCCTCAAGGCGCAAGGGATCGCGGTCGGCAAATCACTGGTCGAGGACGACCAAGTCGAAACAGCGAAGAAGGTTTTGGACGTGGCGGCGGCGAAAGAGGTGATGCTGCTCCTGCCTCTCGACCATGTCCTTGCCAGGGAGTTTTCCGCCGATGCGGAATCGAAAAATTCAGGCGGCGTCACTATCGAAGACGGCTGGCTTGGTCTCGACATCGGCCCTGAAACGGTGGAAAAATTCAAAGAGGCGCTCTCGGGCGCAAAAACGGTTTTCTGGAACGGCCCCATGGGTGTTTTCGAGTTCCCGAAGTTTGCGAAGGGGACGATAGCTATCGCCTTGACTCTTGCCAATATGCCCGGTGCGATAACGATCATCGGCGGTGGCGACTCGGTATCGGCAGTTAAAAATGCCGGAGTGTCGGCGAGGATGTCGCATATTTCGACCGGCGGCGGCGCATCGCTCGAACTGGTCGAGGGCAAAGCATTGCCCGGGATCAAGGCGCTGAACGACAAATAATCAAGGGCGACCGTTCCAATCGGGCTCGATCAATGGGCCGGCAGCTTGGTCGGGCAGCGGATTCGGGGGAAACAGTTGAATTAACGAGAGGCCGAAGACTATTTTCTATTGCGCTTTTTTTACGCAGGAACGTTAAGGAGAGCAAATGGGTCGCAGGAAATTTATTGCAGGAAACTGGAAAATGAATACAACAGTCGATGAGGCCCGAGCCCTGGCCCGGGGTCTCGTTGACGCGGCCGGCAAAATCGCTGAGGTCGATATAGCGGTATGCCCGCCTTACACCAATCTACTCGCGGTCGGGGAAATTATCAAAGGGTCAACCATCCGTCTCGGAGCCCAAGATGTTCACTGGGAGGCCAAAGGCGCTTATACGGGCAAAGTTTCAACCGCCATGCTCAAGAGTGTCGGCGTCGAATATGTCATTATCGGCCATTCCGAGCAGCGTAGCTGTTTCAACGAGACCGATGAGACGGTGAATAAAAAGGTCAAGGCTACTCTTACTGCCGGGCTTTTGCCGATCATCTGTGTCGGAGAGACGCTTGATGAACGGAGGAAGGGGCTGCTTAACACCGTTATTGGGCGTCAGGTCAAGGGCGCCTACAGCGGTATCAGCGAAGCTGACGCCTTGAAAACCACCATCGCCTATGAGCCGGTATGGGCAATCGGTACCGGAGAGGTTGCTACCCCGGCGCAGGCCAATGAGGCACATATTTTTATTCGCACTATCGTCGCGGGTATCTATGGCAAGCCGGTCGCCGAGGTTGTTCGCATTCAATACGGTGGAAGCATGAAGCCGGACAATGCGAAAGACCTTCTGGCCCTCAGCGATGTCGATGGCGGCCTCATCGGAGGAGCAGCACTCAAGCCGCGGGATTTCCTCGGCATCATCAAGCCAGCATAGGCTTTTTAAAGGCGGTCCTACCATGATGATTCTTTTCTGGATTTCAATCTTTTTCTTCGTAATGGTGAGCATCTGCATATGCTTTCTGGTCCTCATTCAATCGGACAAGGGAGGCGGCATATCAGGCGCAATCGGCGGCGGATTGGGTGGGGCGAACAGCCTGCTCGGCACGCAGGATACGGCGAACATTCTCACCCGCGGCACCGTGATTTTTGGTGTTGTTTTTTTTCTTCTCTGCATTTTCATGTCTTTTCTCATGACAAAGCAGACCTATACTGCCGAAAAATCGATGCTGCAGAAGCGCGCGGAAAAGCAGCAGAGTTTTTCGCCCTCATCGGTTCTCGACCGCGGTTCTCTGCCGGTACGTTCTGCTACGGGTCAAGGTTCCATGCCCATAGGACAGCCGGGAGGGGCGCAGGGTGTTGCCCCGGCACAGCAAGGTTCACCTCCGGCCGGTCAACCGCTTCCGACAGGACAGTTGCCGATAAGTAATCCAGGTCAGGAAGTGCCAAAGAAGTAATTATTTTTTTGCGGATGTGGTGGAATTGGTAGACACGCTACTTTGAGGGGGTAGTGGGCGTCAGCCTGTGCTGGTTCAAGTCCAGTCATCCGCATTTACCTACTGTACCTGTAACATCTTGATATGATTGCCGTTTCTTTAACTCAAGCTCTTGTCGCTCCAAATCGACGAGAGCTTTTTTGTACCGCTTTATACCCTTAAAGTCACGCAGTATTGACAAAGCACAACTCAGGCTTACTATAATCAAGACCTCCCAACCGAAATAATCGACTCAAAGGAAATCGGATGTAACGGTTGTTATGAGCATCCTTCCTTAAAACATGACCTCCGACGTATCGAGAAGCATTTTCATCAATTGCATCCCATACAGATAGCTGTTTATAATCAGTATGTCATAATAATCAATTCCGAAAACAAACGGACACTATTGTCGGTCTGATATAAAAATGCAAAAATTGTAAAAAAACACTTTTAATTTGATCCTATTCTATATATATTTAGAAAAATCGGAGATTCAGTCGACGGAGGCGGGAAAATTCCGTAAAACATATTTATTGAATAGTAGTATACACCCCGGCCCGCTCCCGAAAAAAGAGAGGCCTATTTAATTGAAGTTAAGGAGGACAGCTATGTTTAAAAGCACGTTTTCGAGAAGCAAGGTATTATGCTCTGGATTCGTTTTTCTTGTTATTGCTTTGTGTGGCAGTCATAACCTGTATGCAAGCGTTGCGAATGGCCCCATGCGCGGTTTGACTAACCATCAAATTATTGATAGTATGTTTCTCGGCTGGAATTTGGGCAATACCATGGATGCCAACACGGAAACCGGTTGGGGAAATCCCGTGACAACCCAGGCAATGATTGATGTATTGGCGAAAGGGGGATTTAAAACATTGAGAGAACCGGTGACGTGGCAAAACCATTTCGGCGCCGCTCCCACCTACACCATCGATTCAACATGGCTTGACAGGGTGGTGGCAATCGCAAACTACGCCCTCAACGACAGCATGTACGTCATCGTCAATACGCACCACGAAGGGTGGGACAACCTTGGCGCGACCGGCACGGCGATGGAAACGATCAAGGCAGAGTGCGCGGCGCTTTGGACGCAGATCGCCAATGCATTCAAGAACTATGGCGATTACGTGATTTTTGAAATATTTAACGAACCCAATACAGGGGCTACAAATTCATATTCGGGTGGAACAGCGGCGAACCGCGCCGTGCTTGACACCTATCAAGTGGCTGCCGTAAATGCAATTAGGGCAACCGGCGGGAACAATGCCACCAGAAAGATCGTGCTGCAGGGTATTTCCGCCTCTCCGATAGCAGTCTCCGTAGCCACAATACCTATTGTCGACACCAATTGCATTGTCTCACTTCACACCTATGACCCGACCGGATTCAGCTTGAATTGCAATCCGACCACATGGGGAAGCACTGCCGATTCGGCGAGTATTCGGAACGATCTTAAATCGCAAGATTCCATGTTGATCAAAAAAGGCGGGGTCGCCGTATTAGGCGAATGGGGTTCACAAAACTGTGATCAACTTACGCCATCACGGGTCGCACACGCGTTCTATTATGCCCAGCAAACAAGAGATCATGCAATGGTGCCAGTATGGTGGGATGATGGTGCCGGCTATGAGATACTTAATAGAACCGGACTCGCCTGGGAATATCCGACGATCGCTGCGGCTCTTCTAGCAGGGGCCAAGAGCGCAACGTTCGGCTCAACGTTCCCAACGGCAACGATAAGCGAACCGCCTAAAGACGAAGGCGCCCCTTTCGGGTTACAAGAAAGGGCGGGGATCATCAATTACACGCTTCCTAAAACGGCTTTTGTCTCTTTATGCGTTTATACTATCCAGGGCAGAATGGTATCAACCCTTGTCAAATCTAAACAGCTAGCCGGAAATTATGAGGTTAAATTGTCGACCAAGGATATTTCGTTCGGCCATTACATTCTTGAATTTAAGGCGGGAAACTATGTTGTTATGAAAGGATTTAATATATTCAAATAAAGAGGAAGTTCGTCGTTTCTCATTCAAGGCATCGTCCTTATTTGAATGAGATACACGCCCTGGGGCACACCGAAATCTTTTTGCAGATCCACTATTTCCTTTTTAAGTATCGATCGCTTAAGGCATTTCCCGCAAAGATCATAAACCTCGAATCTGGCTTTTGAACAGGAAAACTCCTGCGGAACGACAAATTGATGGCCTGCAATCCTGAAGATCGACTGCCGGGATCGGCGTAAAGAAATTTGGGTATTCGGTGTTTTTACGCCGGTGATAGTATTGCTGTAGAATTGAATTTCGCCGATGTCGCAATACCCTCCATTGGGGCCGAAATATCGCACATAGCGATATGGGGTTGTCAGGGAGAGCGCTACGGAAGTCCATGTTTTCGCAGCAGGCGCCGTTGGTATGATGTACAGGTTACCATAGCCGCTGAACATAGAAGTATTGGATCCCTGAAATGTTCCTCCAATCAGTCTGCTTTCCTCGCCGTTTCTAGGATAATATTTAATCGAATCGATTATCCTCATGCTGTCGGCGCCGAAATCCAAACCCGTCCAACCGCTATCAGGGAGGCCATAATCATAGAAGGTGGAGGTATCTCCATCGAAAGCCTTCGTATATTCGCTGCCGACGGTATAGGCCGGTCCGATCCCAAATGGCGTCCCGGTCATCCGTCTGGGATTTGAAACCGGAGTCGATCCAACCGGAGTAATTCGGTAAAGTCCTGCACCATGTAAATCTATGGACGATGAAAAACTGTCAGAAACCTGGCCCATACTCTGCCCGGACCAGAGATTCAGCACCGTGGCAGTTGATGAAACCAGGAAGAGGTCATGAAACCGTACACTCACCGCTCCGTTTGCATCGGATTTATTAAAAAGAGCACAGTATTTATCGTTTGAACCTGGCACATTGGCGCACCACACCGGATGGTTTCCGGCATACACCAATCGGTTGTTGGTACTATTCTGATTTACGGCAATAACCGCCGCGTTGGTAATCAATGCATTGGTAAAACTATCGTTCTCCGGCAGATTGCCGCCGAATATCATGGGAGAGCGCGTTATGGCGGTCATGGTCATGAGCGTGAACTGCTCATCGCGGGTAAACATCGTCATCCGGTTCCCGGACCATCCTTGGACAGACGCCCCATAGGCAGCATATCGTTATCCGGCCAATGTCCCTGTCCGATAAAGGGAACCCACCATTCCCATTCGGTAAAATGGGTTTTTAACGCCAACGCCGTGTCATGCTCTGACGACGCCGAGTCCCACTGGTCCCACAGATCATCGGAAATCCTGTAGGCATTTGCATTCGACCGCAATTTGCTGGACATTGGTATAGGAGGCCGGGCCGGGCGATGCGCTCATGACTATCACCCTGTCGCAACTGTCTATGGCCTGACGGTACCCGACAAGTTCAGAGCCGTGGTACTCATTGCCGGGGTATAGCGGGCCGGTCTCGCGAATGAGATCGTCTATTTTTATGAAATCGACGCCCCAGGAAGCATACAATGCTAAAAGTGAATTATAATATGCCTGCGCCCCCGGTTTGGCCATGTTGACGCCCCACATATCCGTACTCCACTGGCAGATGCTGGTGGTATCGTCAATTTGCGCGGCAGTATAACTTGTTCCGAGAATCGGGGTATTGGCGGCTACCGCCTGACGCGGTATGCCACGCATGAGGTGGATGCCGAATTTTAACCCCAAGGCGTGAATGGAATCCGCGAGAGGGGCAAAACCCTGACCCTTTGCCGACGTTGGAAATCGCGCCGAGTCGGGAATAAATCGGCCGTATTGATCCATATTCCCAATCCAAGTGGGATGCGCCGCTTTCCATAGCGGTGTTCCCAGACTGCCATCCGGTTTGTACCAGCAAGCATCAACAACAATATAGTGCCATCCCAGCGCTTTTAAATTAGTTGCCATAACGTGTGCATTGTGCCTGACTTGCGAATCTCTGACCATGGTGCCATAGCAATCGTAACTGTTCCAACCCATGGGAGGAGTCAGAACAGCGGAATCGGTTGCGCCAATGGATAAAGCATACGCCATCGCTAAGAATATCATAAGTTTCCCCTCATGTTTCACTCGATATGTTATAAAAACAAGGTACTCGATCAATACCCCCCATTATGCATAGGGGGGGAAAATTCATTACTGCTTTGTAAGCGTGTACACTATCGTGTCCGGATTCACCCAATCCATCAGTGGCACTTTCCGCGTGTTATTGACTTGCAACATGATTATTAAAAAATTTCCGAAACTCATTCGCGATGCCGACGGTCGTGAAGTGTGTACCGGCCCGTACTCCTGCCTGCTGAGGCAGACCATGAACAAAATTAAAGAAGCCACTCCACCATCTCGCGAACGAAAGCCTACTGGATAAAATGCAACGTGGTTAGCATCCGGTGACCGTTATCGCTCCATGCTGCAAAGCAGAGTCCCCTGCCGATCACCTTGTGACTGATAAAAATCGAAGTCCCATTACGAAGGACATAGGACGCGAGCGTTTTCCCCTGAATGTTGATTATCTGCACGACCTTTTGCCCTCCTTCGGGAAATGGGAGCGTAACACCCCCGTCTGCATAGACGGCTCTCAGCCGGGATGTCGCACCCCGTGTTTGCTGGATGAGTCCCTGATGCACGGATACGGGCGTCGCGACATACGACTCGGTTGCCGGGTTGCTCGTAAGAGTTATGGTGTCGGCCGGCAAGCCGCAACTGCTCGTGGCAATAACCGTGATCGTGCCGGGAGTCGTGGTAGTACGAAGGAGGAGCGTTGCCCGTCCGCCGAGGGCGGAATCGGTTATCTGAGTAGCGGTGAGACTGTACGATGTGCCGGTGCCCGGAAAGAGCGTCGCCATACCTGCCGGAGAAACGGTCCAGGTAATGTTGCAGGCTTGCGCTATGCATGCTCCGGCGGCGTTGCGCAGGTTGGCGACAATTATTGCAACGTCCGATCCGTTCGCAAGCAGATTCGCGGTATCCGCGACGAGGTTTATCATGGTGGGAGTGCCCGAAATAGGATAGTCAGGAGCGGTACCGGCCCAGGTTTTTCTGAAGAGGAAATACGAGTTTTTGGGAACATAGAAGCGATCAACCACTCCCTGGAGTCCGGTAGGGCTATGCCATGAGTTATAGTCGTTGAATAACCAGAAGTGGCCGCCCGCACAGGCGCCCGACGTCGTACCGGTCACGAACGACATATTGTTCACCTCATTGGTCGCTTCAGTGCCCGCGGTCGGGGTGGACGGGACCGGGTTGCCTATATCCATGGTGCCTCCGCGTGGATAGACGCGGCCCCAGTTTCCATACGATTCGGTATTAACAAATGGCAATGTCTTGGTGACCGTAAACCCTGATAAGTCTTCCGAATAATTGAGCCCGAGAATATCGACCCCGGCATATTCCTGATTCGTGCTGAGATGATTATAAGCGGCTCCACGTCCCGTCAATGACATCGAATCGATGCCATGGACGAGACCGACGAGGGTGTCAAAATAGGGAAAGAACGAGGTCTGCTGGGGCTCATTGGCGATGCCCCAGGCATAAATACACGGGTGGTTAAAGCCGTCAAGCACCATTTCATGAACGCATGAGTCGAGATTTGTCCAGAAGGCCTGCGGGAAGGTGGTGGTCAATGTCATCCAGGTCGGCAGTTCACACCAGACCAGCAGGCCGAGCTTATCGCACGCATCGTAAAACGCCTGTGCCCTCGGGTAGTGCGAACACCTGACGGCGTTCATTCCCATTGCCTTCATCAGCTTAACCTGCTGGTAAAAACGAGAGTCGGGAAGCGCGTTTTCGATCCAGCCCATGTTCTGGTGCATGGCCATGCCCTGCATTTCAATACGGGAGCCGTTCAGTGAAAACCCGTTGGTGGTGCTCCAGGAGAACCAGCGGAAGCCAACCGGCTGCACGATGCTGTCCACGACCGCCCCGCCGACTTTTACAATCGTTTGCAGAGAATACATATTCGGCGTTGATGGCGACCAGAGCTGCGGTGTGATTGTCGGCGTGGTGATATCAAAATTTGTCGAAGAGGCAGCAGGGATTGATTGCGTGCTCGTCGCCGTGGTCACGCTTACGCCGGTTGCATCGAACAGGGTAATCGTGACCGCCGCGCTCTTTGCGGCGGCGGTTGCGTTGGCAACAACGGTTTGTGCGCGCACCGCGGCGCTTGCGGTGGAGCCGGGCGTATAAATTCGCTGGCCCCAGTCGGGGATGTAAACGCTGTCCTTGAAGAGCAGCCAGACATTCCGGTAGAGTCCTGAAAAAATAAAGTAGTCGGGCGTACCGCTGGTTCCCGTCCCGCCCGGGGGAATGCTGGTGCTGTAAGTGTTATTGAGCCGTATCGCCACCACGTTGCTCCCGCCGCGAATCAACGCGTTGCTGATGTCGAAGTTGAACGCCGTGTACCCGCTGTGACTGTGCGACCCGATCGAATCGCCGTTGACAAAAAGGTCACAGGTCTGCATCGCGCCTTCGAAATGCATGAAGACCTTCTGCGCGGTCGCCGGACAGGTAAAGTGTTTCCGGTACCAGCAGGTGCCTTGGAAATGCTTGTTCTCGGAATTGTAGTACGGGGCATCATACGAGGCCGAATGCGGTATGCTCACCGATTGCCACGACGTATCGTTGAAACTGGTAGCCTGGGCGCCGGCGGGGCTGGACGCGATAAATTTCCATCCCAGATTAAAGAGCGCCTTCCGCTTGAGCGTCTGGGCGTGGATTTGAAAAACGCACAACAGCAGAACTAATACTATGGTTACACCTTGCCCTTTTTTAAACACCATACACTGTTGCCCTCCTTACTCAATAATAAAGTTATAAACATTTATCCCGTTCATACGCCATTAGTTATGAGCGGCGCATTCCAGCGGCGCTATCGATTCACCATTACTTTGACCGTTTTTTCGAATCCCTGAGCTTTCATCCGGCAGAGATACCATCCGGCCATGTGCGTGTTTGCACCGGAAAGCATTACCATATGGCACCCGGCGTCGTAATTTCCGTTGGCAAGAGTAACGACCTGCCTGCCCGCCAGATCAAACATGTCTATACGGATCGATGACCCTCCATCGGGAACCATGAATTGGATCATATCGGCGGGACCGCCGGTTTTTTCCGGCAGTGCCTTCAGATCAAAGCTCTTCGGCAGCGCCCCGGCGGCCTTGAGGCCCCTGGTTGAGACGGGCAAACCGTTGAGCGATACTGCAAGGACATATGTTGTAACGGTCGAGGTAGCGGCTTTGACCCAGAGCACTTTCCCGATTGAATCCCACCACATGCCCGTTGCCGCAGCGGTATAGGCGGTTTGTGAGGCAAGGGTGGTTACCGCCTGACTGTTAAAAGTCACTGGCGAAGGGGTGGTCGCCTGGCCGGGAAAATGGATCTGGAATTCATAATGTGACGGTGTAAATAGCTTGTTCGATTCGGATACCGTGACAACCTCCTGTTGTGAAGCCGCAAAAACGCTCGTGATGGCGGTTTGCGTATACGTGCCATTGCGGTAGTTCTGGGTGAGGCCGTCATCCTGATACATGGAGAAGGTGGATGAACCGCTCGGATAAATGTCGAGGGTGATCGGGTCCCATGGTTTTTTCGCGCCGGTGCTGTCCGTCAGATGCAACTGGACCGGCGCCATGGGGATAATCGCTCCTGCCTTGACATAAAGCGGAATCATGTTCTGCGGGGCGGGTATGGTGGCGGTAACCGGTCCCTGAATTACCGTTCCCGAATCGTAATTGATCCATGTCCCTGACGGGAAATAAACGCTTTTAACGGTCGTACTTTCGGTCACGACCGGCGCCACCAACAGGTCTTCACCGAACATAAACTGGAGAGGGCAGCTGTATGTATTCGGATCGCTCTGGAATTCAAGCGCCATTGCCCGCTGCAGGGGAAGACCTGTCTGGGCACACTGCCACGCATAGGAATAGATATAGGGAACGAGACGATACCTCAAATCAATATACTTCTGGCACCCCGCGGTGACCGCCGCAGTGAAATGGTAGGGTTCGCAATCCTTCACCCCGTGAGCTCGCGTGATGGGAACGAAGCACCCGAACTGGAACCATCGCTGGTACAGCAAGGCGTGCCTGCCCAACTTATCGTTCATGTAGTATTGATAGAGCGCATTCGGCGTCGTCTGAAAGCCGCCGATATCCATTGACCAATAAGGTATTCCCGAAAGGGAGCTGCTCTGGGATTCGGGAACATGCGCATGATAGCTGACATAGTCGGAAAAATTATCACCGCTCCAGATAGTGACACCGTATTTCTGAATGCCGGAAAAACCGCATCGCGTGCAGATGAACGGACGGGTATTCGCGGCATATTGGAGCTGGCCGGTATAATATGCCTTGCTATATAACGATGAGAATACATTATGGATTTTTGCCGAAGGTCCTGCAACATAGACCGCATTGCTCGGTTCACTCTCAGGCTCGGGAAGGTCCAGCCACCATGCGGCAACGCCCTCCGACAAAAGGTTCTGGGCTTGATTTGCAGACCACAGCCAGGAAAAGAAATTGGGGGCCGTGGGGTCATACAGTGTGCCGCTATACCATCCGGCGGTGCAGGTGCCGGTTCCGCATTTCGCGAAAATGCCGCTAGAAACTGCGCCGCTGTAATTATTGCAGCTTGTCTCGGTTTCCGGACCGGAGTTGGAAACCATGATCCGGACACCCTCGGACTTGTAGGTGGCCACCTTGGCTCCGCCGGCCGTGGTGCCGACACTGCCGGCACCGGCGTAGGGGCCGCCGGTCCACTGAAAATTGCTGTAGCACTGCGGCCAGTTATAATCGAGAACCATCATTTCGAGCGGAAGATTATTTGTTGTGAAAGCACCGACGACGCTGTCGATTTCCTTCCAGTTGTTGTACGTGCATTTACTCTGGATATAGCCGAAGGCCCATACCGGCGGCAGGGGCTCACGTCCGGTAAGCTGGGTGTAGGTCCCAATAATGGTCTTGAATGACGGACCGTAGAGAAAGTAACACACGAGGGCGTTGGCTTTTGCACGCCATGAAAAATACTGGACAGAGGTCTTCCCCATGTCGAAGACCGCCGAATCGGGGTTATCAAAGAAGAAACCATAGCCGCCGCCAGCTCCGCCGGTACTCATGAAAAAAGGTATGCAGATATTGGCAGGCGTATACCCGCTCCTCGGATTCATCAGGTTCCACATGTACCTCGTTTTTCCCGCACGGTCCAACGATCCCAGCGAATCGGTATTATCTTCGCCCAGACCGAAAAAATGCTCGGCCGATCCGATGCTCCAATACGAATGTACCGCTCCGGTGGATTCCCACCCGACGCCGCCGGCGGGCCTTTCAGCGGTGATGAGCGTGGCATTATCCGATTCGTATATGCTCATTTGCACCGGGCTTTTGGTGACCCGGATCGACAGCTGGGCGGTAAGGATTTGATAATAGGTACCCTGATCGTTGACGGTGAAACTCACCGGACTCCATGATTCGGTGTCCACGGTACGGGAAGAATCCTTGATAAAGGTACCGAGCGAGTCCAGCCAGAGCCGCGCAACACCGGGATAGCAGACCGTAACCCTGAGCTTTGCCGCCCCGGTGGTGGAAAACGTCACATCGTTCCCGTTTATCGCCGGTGCTCCTGATAGAGAGAACGATGCAAGATCGGCGGCAAAGGTCTGAAACGCCGTCAACGCCACACATACGATAATAATAAGCAAGGAGCGCATAAACTTTCCTTTTTAAAAAGCTTATGAATTGAACTCTCTGCCTTTCAACGATTCAAGAGTTTCACGATCAAAATGCCCGTGGTATTCCTTCCCTTCGGCAGATCGATTTCATGTGCGCCCTTAATCGGGGCGGTAAAGATCAGCTTCCCCTGCAAATCGTACATCGTAATCGTTTTCATCGTTCTTGAATAATCACCCGGAATCCGGTATTTCCCGCCGAGGCCGGACCACTTTTCCATATACTGGGACGGCCCGGAAAGCTGCGCGGCATGGAAGCCGTTCTTGACAGAAGTACCCGACGAACCGACGACGTTGATGGTTTGCGTCGCAGAGGTCAGACCCTTGGCGCTTACCGTAACCTGTATGGTGCCGGGCACGGTATCTCCCTGCGCCAGAAAGATGATCTGGCCCGCTTCGGCCTTGATCGGGCTTGTGCTTATGATGGCGCCCGCGCCGGTCGCCGTGGCTGAAATCGAATCGACCGCTGTCGGTACAATAGTCCCCATCGAATCGCATATCGAGACGATGATCCGGCAGAAATCGGCGCCATCGGCGTTAAGCGAGTCGGCGTCGGTCGTCACCTTCAACTGTTTTTCGGTCCCCGGTGTTCTGACGGTATCGGTAGCCGCTACGACACCGCCGTTAAGTCCCAGCGCAACGAGTGTGCCGGCGGCCCAGGTCAAATTTCGGAAGTAGAATGGAGGATGCAGGAGCGACGAAACGCTGTCGCCGGTCGCCGGACTGTTCGTCCCCAGGCTTGTTCCATTCAGGAACAACTGGACCTGCTGGCAATTGCTGTAGACCGTTACCGTTTTCGGTGACGTGGAGGCCCAGTAATTCGCGATGAAGACCATGGGCGTCGTCGTCAGTTCTGATTTGTAAAAGTAGTACATGAACTTGGGGATCCGGTAGAGATCGGCTATACCATTGTAAGCGATATTCCGATAATTGGCGTCTTGGGGTGACTGGTCGTGTAAAGCATGAACACCCCAGTTGTGAAACGTATTGTAATCGTACATGCACCAGTTGAGAATTCCCGCGTTGGATGGCGTCGCCATGGATTTGTTGACCATGCGCACATGCCACTGGCCGTTGGTCACCAGATCCGCATCGCCGTCGAAGCGTGCGATGCAGCAGATGAATCCGATGGTCTCGTTGCAGAAGCCGCCGTTGGTCGTGACCGCTTCATTCGGGTCCGCGCCATAGCACATCTGTTCACCCACCGTGCAGAACCCCGCCACGCGCGAGGGATCTTCGGTGGCCGCGATATTCTTGAGCGGCGCCATTGTCGAAATGCACGAGTCGTGATTGATGACGGTGTTCCAGACGATGGTGGCAGGATGGTTGATGTCCCGCCTGATCTCATGGGTAAATGCCGTATCCAGGCTGGACATCCAGGCAGCCTCGCTGGTTTTCAGATTCGGGCCGTAGCCGTACGCCCATGTCGGCGGCTCCTCGGTGGCAAGAAGACCCTGCGAATCCAGCGCATCGAGAAATCCGGGATCATGCGGATAGTGACAGGTGCGCACGAAATTGAACCCCGCCGCCTTTATCTGTTTTACGTCGCGCGCCTGGACCGTATGCGGCATGGCGCTGCCGACAAACGGGTAGGCCCAATGCCGGTTTTCCCCGATGAGCTTGAGCGGCTGGCCGTTGAGGATGAAACCCGAGGCGGTGTTGAACGAATACCAGCGGAACCCGAACTTCTGATATTTACCGTCGACCGTCGTTGATCCATTGCTTACCGCCACATACACCCGGTAAAGGTACGGATACGAAGGCGACCAGAGGTTCGGGTTCGGGATGGCGCTGGAGAGGAGCGTGAAGGTCACTGAACCGCCCGCCGCGATCGCCTGCGGGGTAGAGGTGATGGTCGCCACGACGTTGTTATTCGTATCGAGGACCGTGGCGGTCACGGTGGTCGTCTGAGCGGTCAGATGCTCGTTCTTGATGGTCGTCACGACCTGTACCGTCCCGCTCGTTGCCGAAAGCGTCGGCGTGGTCACGACGATGCCCGCATTTTTCGCCTCCTCGTTGAAACCGATGTGCAGGCTGTCGGTGCATTTCAGGGTGACATCGCCGTTGATGCCGCCGAACAGGATGTAATCGATGCCGTCCGGAAACCCGTGGCAACTGTCCGCCGCGGCATAGGCGTCGTCGGGCGGGGTAAGTGCGTCGATATTGTTGTCGACATAGACCGCCATGACGTTATCGCCGGTAAAATTCACATAGGGGGTGATATCGTAGAAAAACTCCTCGTAGCCGGTTACCTCGTGCTTGACGCCGACCTGCGTGCCGTTGACATACACGGTAGCGACCTGCATAACGGTTTCAAATTCGACATATATTTTCTTTCCGGTCTGGCCGGCAAGCGAAAAATGCTTGCGGAACCAGCCGACGGTCCGGTCGAAATGAAGCTGCGCGCAGTCGCAATCAAGCGCGTTGTTAAGAAAGGGCGTAAACATCTGCAGCGGATGCGGCATCGAGACGGTCTGCCATGTCGCGTCGTTGAATGAGGGCGCTTGCGGCGTTCCGGAAACGGCTCCCAGTTGAAAGGTCCAGGTCTTGTTGATAGTCGTTTCCACCCGGTTTGTTGCAGGTGGAACGAATACGGCCTGCACCGCCGCGGCAGTGACGGCAAGAAGTAATGCCATTCTACAACTCACTGTTCCTGCAAAATGCCACCGACCATGCATAGACGCCTCCTTCCCCCACCCGGGGGGGTAACTAATGAAAATTTATTGACTATTGACAATACCGGCAATCGTCGATCCGACTTTCTGGTTTTCATACTCAAATTTTATCCATGCCGCGGAACGCGCGACCGACGAGAACTCGATCTCGTCGAGTGAACCGATAAAATTGAACCCGCTCTCATTGTTCCCGTGCGTCCCCATCATGAAATCCGGCCCGATGTTATACTGAATGGCCCCCGAATAGGCGGCGGTTTTCCGGAGGGCGCCATCGACATAGAGGCAGACGTTCCGGCCGTCAAATGTTCCGGCCACATGATGCCAGGACGAATCCGCCATGGACATTGAGGAGTCCTGGCAGATGATTTGCAGCGTATCGGCAAGGTTATAGAGAACGAACTTGGGACTGTTGTTAAATTTATCGATTCGAAGCATATAGTTATCGCCCATGCTGGCGATATCACTTGACAAAAAGTCGGTCTGAAGCAGGCGGACCCATGCGGAGAGAGTCATTTGGGCGGGTTTCAACCGTGAGGTCGCATTGGTAACTTGGATGCGGTCGCCGTCGGCAAAGGTCTGTCCGAGTCCGATGATGCCGGTCTTGCCGGTCGAAAGCACGAAATCGTCGCCGTAATTGGCCGCTTCGACTGCATTGCGGTAAAGCGATGGCGTTGTCGTGTCCGGTGCGCTCTCTTCGAGGTGCCATGCGCCGGCCCACCCCTGCGAGACCGCGAAAACGGCGGCGCTGTTCCCGGAATCCCTCCCTGCAACTCCTCCCCAGAAAAACCTGATGTATTGCGATCCGTTATTGCCATGAATCGTGTCGACCGCTACCCACACCTCCGCCGCGCCGCTTCCCGAATCCCATCGCTCGATTTCGAACGGCAGGACGGAGCCGCCCGCGGCAGCAAAAGCAATGCACTTTCCGCCGGCCGGAACCTGTGAAAATTGGAAATTATTGTTAGTCAAACGAAGCAGAAGCGGGAAAGCGGTAAGGTCGGTCGCGATATCCGCCCCGGTTGCAGTGGTATTGATGAGCACCTTTGCCGAGTGCAACCAGCTGGCAACCGTATCGATGGCGCCGGATGCGACGTTTACTCCAGCAGAGAGGGTGCCGCTTGCAGAAGACGATCCGGGAGCGGAGTACCAGACCGCAGCATAGTCGGCCGCAGGCACGGAGTCGAGTTCGACTTGTCCTGCGACGGCACTGCCTGAATCGATCCGCGCATACAGGGTCGTGCCCGGAAGATAAACGTACCCCCCGGCCTGCTGCATTCCCGGTGGCAAGGTAAGGATGATGGTACCGGGCATCCGGACCGTGTCGGCAGCGACCGCAACCGAATCGGCTCTCTCTGAAACCATGATATTCTGTTGCAGAAACCTCTGGCGAGTCTGCAACTGCACGCCATCCAGCGTGTAGGCGCCCGAATCGACATGGAGAAACTGATACCTGCCGCTATCATCCGTAGTGTCTCGAGAGATGGCAGAAATGGGAATACCGGATAGCGGCGAATACGTTGCGGGCAGAAGCATGACCATCGTATGTGAAGCCGGATTTCCTTCGGAGGTAAGGACCTTGCCCACCACAAGGCCGTTCCCTGCCTCCGAACCGCCGCCGGGACCACTTACGGAACAGAAAACAAGACAGGCAATGCCCGCCGGAAGGGCGAAAAACAATAGGGTTCGATAATAACGCCTGGTCATGGTAATGTACCTCTACGTACGGAGTTCCTTTCCGACATTTTTATGCACTTCGGACCGCGGCAGCAATTGAAATCCGGCAAAGCACACCATTTCGGGATTGGGGCACGCCTTCGCCATTGCCAGAAGCCGTTTGCGAAAATGGAATATCTCCTGCTTGATTTCATCGTAGACGCTTTGCGAAACCCGGAGAGTGAGGGAGGTGAAGTTCCTATCCTCCTTTCTCACCGACTCCAGCGCCTCGGCGCACTGCCGAAGCATTATCTTGTGATAACGGGGGATGATAGCTGAATCGACTTCCGGCTCCGTTGAGACGACCGGATCGGTAACGCAATAACGGCCGTCATCTCCCCTTTTCAGAAAACCATTCGCGATCAAATAGCGAACCGCCCTTTTCGCCTGTACCGGTGTGATCCGGGGAATGCAGCGTCGGGCAAGAGCGGCGTAATCTTCACCAAAATCGATAATCACCGCCAGTTCTCGAATAACCGGATAGTACCATTCGTCAAAAAAACTCAGTTTGGCGTCTTCGATCCTGTATTCCTCGCTGACGATGCGAAGCGTTTGAAGCTGCTGGAGGTAATGCTCTTTGAACGAAGGTTTCTTGCTGTTATTAAAAGCAATCAGCGCGTTGAGATATTTCACTTCTTTCGCCGATAGCTTGAGGTAGCTCGCGAGCGGCGCAATGAAGTCCTGCGAAAGATTTCGCTCCCTTCGGATGATTCGCGGCAAAAAATTATGGCTGGCAATACCTGCCTCGCTTGAAAAGGCACGGTAGGAATACCCGCGACGTCGCTTCTTAATATCGGCAAATACTTCCTGCAAATACTCCCGGTAGTCGAAGTATTCAAAGATGTTCACTGTTTTTTGCTACTGCCGCTTCATTCGTCGGAGATCCCTGACGGAGTAGGCCCTGTTTATGCACGACTAATATAATAAACCCGGCTCCTATACTGGCTGAAAAAATATGCAGTGTCCTATTAAAACAGGTTCCATTAAAATTCGATATTCGCTTTGTTTCGCGATAATTGCTTCATATTTTAATACGGTAATGGTTATATTTCTGGTTCCATAATTTATCAGGGTATACCACGTAATCCTCCAATCATGCATTTTGCCAGAAAACCCCGCTCTGTGAACGGGGATGAGTGGCATCAAATTGTTGTAATGTTTTCCATCATTTCTTTTCAAGAAGCCCCGTTCTGTGGGCGGGGTGGTTCACTTCCTTAAAAAATCTTTCGATGTGAAAGCTCTCTGTGAACGCCTTCGGTTCAGTGGTTCATAGCCTCAACGCTTCGATGCGGCAGCCGCTGCATGGATGGTGTACGGCCAAAGACAACTGCGGGATTTTTCGGGAATCTCTTTCGCTGAAAAAAAATTATAACCAGACCAGAAACGCGCTAGATGGTATCCGGCCCTGCTCATAATATTGAATTACCCGGATCAAACCAACAACGAGCCGAAGCTCTGCCGGGTCGAGAGCGTGAAGAGGAGCAAATATATAAGAATAGAATGGAATTTGGGAAGGTATAGATAGATGCTTAAAAAAAATCCTGGTAAGTTAGTCAAGTCCTGCCGGTTGAGCGCTTTTACTCTTTATCTACTATAAATGTAGTGCTTTTCTGGTATTCTCCTGCCTGGAATTCGCAGATATAGTGACCAATAGCTAATTTGCCGGTGCTAATACCAGTCGTATATTCACCTTGTTTTTGCACTTTCAATTTTGTACTGGCTATTTTCTTTCCGCTGATGGTATAGATGCCGATGGTTAGGTCACATAGCGAAGCAATGCCATATTGTATCGTGACAGCATTATGGGCATATACGGCACAGACCGTTGTTTGCAAACGTACGGCCTTTGGGCCAGTTGGTGCGGACCGATATGCCAAAATCAGATAAGGGGCGGCGCCAGACGCCGTTTCCCTGTGTTCCTGCAAAGAGATAGCTTCCGCTGACCGCAAAAGCATAAACATTGGCAACTCCGGGAATTTGAGTTACCGTGTCCCAGGTCGCTCCATTGTCTGCGGAGCGGATTAAAACATTGTGAGTTCCGGAAGCGGCAGCAAAAAGATAGCCCCCGTTTGCCATAAAAGCATTAATATTCCCGAGGAATATTCCGGAATTTGGTGAAATCCAGGTGGCTCCGTTGTCTGCTGACCGAAGCACCGTGCCTCCGGATTGAGCAAAGAGATAGCCGCCGCTCAGTGCAAAAGTTGTAATGGTCTCCTGTCTCAGTATTGTAGAGATTACCGCGGTCCAGTGTGTCCCGGTGTCTGCTGATCGATAAATACCGTTATCATAGGTTGCTGCAAGGATATAGCCATTGCTCACCGCCAGAGCATAAATAGAAGTCCCTGCCGGCAGCCCGGAATTCACCGCCGTCCAGGTCGCCCCATTGTCTGCTGTCCTGTAAATACCATATCCGGCTGGACCTCCTTCATAACCACTGGTTCCGGCAAAGAGATAGCTTCCACACATCGCAAGAGCTGAAACACTGCCGCTCGGTAGTCCTGAATTTGCTGGTGCCCAGCCGGCTCCGTTGTCGGCCGATCGAAATATACCGCTACTCAGCATTCCAGCAAAAAGATAGCCTTCATTTACGGTAAAAGCACAAACGCGGCCCCCGTCAGGCCCGTTAGTTTGAACCCATTGGGCGGAAGTGGCAAATGCAGCCAGCATAACAATGGATAAAAATAATCCTGCACCCCGGTATGCCTGCACTGTAGTGCCTCCCTAAATCGATGATAAAAATGGCAGAAATCTATTGCCGGGTGCCATGAACGCGCAAGGGATTTTTCAAGCATCTCCCGCGCTCTACCAGCCACGCCGATAGAGAATTCGGGGTAAATACCCTGCCTGCAAAGTGGTTTCATTTATTAATGTCATATAACTTACCGGGGACCACACACTACCCGGAAACCGTAGATGGCATACCGGTCGAGCGGGTCGTTGTTGACGCGATATGCCGAGCACAGATCGTCGGCGACCTCCTCGTCGTAAAACGAACCCCCGCGCAGCACGCGACCACTGCCGCTCGTTGGACCTGTCGGGTCGGTCTGGCTGGCCGCACTATATCCCCCGTACCAGTCGCCGCACCACTCCCACACATTTCCGGACATGTCATACAGCCCCCAGGCATTCGGCCTCCTTGTCGCCACGGGTTGTGGCATGTCCGGTGAATTATGGTACCACACCGCATTGCTGTCAATCGTCAGGGTGTCGGCTATTGTTGTCGGAGGGTAATTTCTCCCCCAGGAGTAATCGGTCGTCGTTCCTGCGCGGCAGGCATACTCATACTCAGCCTCGGTCGGCAACCGGTAGCCATTCTTAGAATAGTCAATCGTCACCGATGAGTCGAGAGCCCCGGTATAACTATAGACGGTATCCTTTCCGGTCTGCTTGCTGAGCGCGTTGCAGAACAACGCGGCATCATACCATGACACCTGCTCGACCGGTTGTAATGTCGAAAGGGCATCGTCCTGAAATAAAGAAGGGTTCGTATCCATGACCGCTTGGTACTGCGCCTGCGTTACCAAGGTCTGCGATATGGTGAAGGCGCCGAGCGTCACGCTGTGCACGGGACTTGCAGAAAATCCGATATTCGCCGACCCCATTTGGAACGTTCCTGCAGGGAGGCTTACTCAGGGTCAAAAGTCTTGTAGTCATCCCGAACTGTACACTCAATGTGCAGGGAGCGCTCCATAAACCGTTTGCGTCGCGTGCCTTGACAATCATCGCCCGTTGCTGACCTGCGGGCCCCTGCGGCGCGGCGGTCAGCCAGGTATAGGCCGGTGTCGGAGTACTGTCGTTCCAAGTCCCGTTGCCGAAAGCATCCCACCAAGTCATCGAAATCGTCGTAAAACCAAGCCCCTGCGAAGCGTTTTTAAGCGTGCATTGCAAGTGAACGCTGCAGAAAGCGCCGGGAGTAAGCGGGGCGGTTACTCCCAGAGTAACCTGCTCCGGATTGCCCGCAAGTATCGGCTGCCACTGCCGCGCGATGATTTGAAACGCAACGTTTGGACGGTCCTGCCCGAGCATGCGAAGCTTTACCCTGCTTTTCACGCCGCATTGCACCAGCGAGGCGATGCCGCTATCAAGTACGCTTAGCGAGTCTGCGACGGTGCCGCTGTCATGCACGCCCAACGAGTCCGCTACAATGCCGCTATCGAGTGCTGTCAGCGAATCCACCGGCTGCGCCCATGTTCTCCCGCTGTCAACTGACATTTCCACAAAGCACTGCGCCATGCCACCGCCCATCGGTATAAAGGAGAGGAAAATGTCCCGGCTGTAACGCTGCTGCGCCACGCCTTGGCCGTCGGTCCACGAACTGTCGCTGTTCCATACGGAATCGACGCTTACCGAATCTACCTGCAACTGTTGGGCGGCCGTCATCGTCGCCGCGACAAGAATCACCAGGTGAAAGAACATTTGGGTTCCCAGGGCTTACCTCGTCTTCCAGAATCGGGTGGTCTGAACCACCCGGCCGTTCACCTCAAGCTGGGCGAAGTAGACGCCGTTCGGGACTGACCGGAGCGCAACGGTTGATGAGCCGTCGATATATGCCGTCTGTATCGTCGTGCCCGCAAGGTTATAAATGGAGACCCGGCCTAGCCCATTGAAACCCGGTATCCTTATGTGAATGCCATTCTGCACGGTCACCAGCATGTGCGGTGAAGCGATAGGTGTCAAGGGGGCATGATAAAGGACGGCGGACGATCCTGGTCCGGCTTTGGCGCCGGCCGTCAGGGTAAACACCGTTGTTTGACCTGATGCCTCATAATACTGTTGTGCAATGGCAATTGCCGGCAAGCAACTCAGGAACAGCAGAAGTTTTTGCATGAAAGTGCCTTTCTTTGGAAAAAAAATACTACCTGTGTGTTTCGGCATGACCGTAAGCTGAGAAGAATGATTACAACCGTCCTATAATCAATACATTACAAAACGTTTTCCTATTGATTTGGTTTTTCATCACGGCTGTTGGATAGTATGCGGACGATGGAATAAAGAGATGCGTAGACTGGGAAAGGCCCGCAGGGAAATGAAACAGGGGGAGGAAGCCTTCACCCGCCTATCTTTATCGCAAAGCACTCATACTGGATCAAATCGGCGAGGAAACTGTTGACCGAGCGGACAAGGATCTGGTATCCGGCGAGCGGGAAAGTTTCACTCCCCTTGAGAAGGCCTGAAAGGGTTGGCTGTGATTCGGCAATTCGCAGAAAGTCGATGTCATGGGTGAGAATAACCGGTTTCTGCGCAAGGGAGAGCACAACAGAAAAGGGGACGATGAGGAACGGTTTTTGTGCTTGGACCGCTTCGGCGGCCGCCACGGCGGCTTCGCGCTCCTGCAGCTTAATCATGCGCGCCTTCGGCTCCGGCGTGGTGGCATCGATCGCCAGGCTTACCCAGTCGAGCAACTGGTTGCGCACCGCATGGATATCCTGTGCCTTGATGATGGTGGCAATGTCGTCTGTTTTATCAAGTGCCTTGGCGAGGCTTGAAATTTCCTTGAGGTAATAATTCTTTTCCGAGTCCGGGATATAATACATAATGACGAGGTGGACCTTTTCCCCGTCGGGAGCGTCATAGGCAATTCCCAGCGGCGACCAGCCGATGGCGCACAGGAGGTCGCCTTCTCCCTCGCGGCGGGCATGGGGACAGGCGATGCCCTTACCGATGCCGGTATTGCCGGAGAGCTCCCGCTTCTGCACCTCCTGAACGATATCATTGCGCTGCGCGATTCCCGGGATCGCTTCGATGAGAAGGGCCAGGTATTCAAGCGCCTTATTCTTATCGGTATCCGGCAGCTCGACGAGACGTCCCTCATCGAGGGCGGTAAGAAGACTTTTCATGATCAGACTCCGAAGCGACGGTTAAACCAGGTTTTTACGAAATGTGTCAACATGAAATATATACCGCAGAATCCTGCCATCCAAGCCCAGAATAGGGGCGGCAGCGGTACGAGCCCAACGGCGGGGCCGAGGGGAGAATAGGGAAGCCCGATGGCCGCCGTCATGACGCAGAGGGTGGTCAGCATGAGGCCGGTGCTCGGTCTGCTCTGCAGGAACGGGATCTTATTGGTGCGCAGCACCCAGACAATCATAGTTTGGGTGAGGAGCGATTCGACAAACCATGCCGAATGAAAGAGTTTTTCGAGATGCACATTATGGAAACCTGATTGCCCCGGCACTGAAAAAAGATGGCAATTGAAAAAATAAAGCATGAGGAAAAAGGTGGCGTAGTCGAAAATCGAACTGATGGGGCCGATGAAGATCATAAATCGGCGAACGAAGCTGATGTCCCAGTTAAGCGGTTTTGCGACGCTTTCGGGATCGACCCGGTCGGTCGGGATGCTGGTCTGGGAGATGTCATAAAGCAGGTTATTCAATAGTATCTGAATCGGTGCCATGGGCAGGAACGGAAGGATATAGCTTCCGCCGAGAACGCTGAACATGTTGCCGAAATTCGAACTCGCGCCCATTTTAATGTACTTGACGATATTCGCAAATACCCGCCGTCCTTCGAGGATTCCCTCCTGCAGCACGAGGAGACTTCGTTCAAGAAGGATGATGTCCGCCGACTCCTTGGCGATATCGACCGCGGTATCGACCGAGATGCCCACGTCGGCGGCCTTGAGTGCCGGGGCGTCGTTAATGCCATCGCCGAGAAACCCGACCGTGTTCCCCTGATGCCGTAATATCTCGATGATCGATTCCTTCTGAAGCGGGGAAAGACGGGCAAAAACGTTAGCATCCCGTACCGCCTGAGAGAACTGTTCCTCGGACATGGCCGAGAGTTCGCGGCCTAGAACAATCCGCGAGGGTTCGAAGCCGACGTTTTTGCAGACGCACCTCGTCACCAGTTCATTATCGCCGGTTAGCACCTTGACGGTAACGCCGGCTTTGCTGAGTGCGGTGATGGCCTGTGCCGACGATTCCTTTGGCGGGTCGAAAAAAGCAAGATAGCCGAGGAAGATCAGGTTGGCTTCATCGGCTGTAACGAAGGTCTCCTTTTTTTCCGGGAATTCGCGGTAGGCAACCGCCAACACCCGGTACCCCTCGGTGCTCAGGCGTTCGTATTCCTCAAGGATGTCGTTGCGCACCACGTCGAACAGGGGAAAAATATCGTCGTCTATCTGGTAGCGGTCGGCCACCCGGTTGATATCTTCGACCGCGCCTTTGCAGATGAGCACCCGCGTGTCCTCATAGTCGATGATTACCGACATTCGTTTCCGTTCGAAATCGAACGGCAGTTCGTCGACCTTCCTGCATGAGAGCTCGACGTCGAGGTTCGTGTGGCTGAGGATAGCGCGGTCGAGGAGATTCCGTAGGCCGGTCTGGTAGTAGCTGTTCATGTAAGCGTAGCGGAGAACGTCTTCGCTGGGCCGGTTGGAAACGTCGACGAACCGTTCGAGGATAATCTTGTCCTGCGTCAGGGTGCCGGTTTTATCGGTGCACAGGATATTCATGGCGCCGATATTCTGGATCGCCTTGAGCTGCTTGACAATCACCTTCTTCCGCGACATGGCAATGGCGCCTTTTGACAGGCAGACGGTGATGATCATCGGTAGCATTTCCGGGGTCAGCCCGACCGCCACCGCGAGGCCGAACAGGAGTGCATCCATCCAGTTGTGTTTGCTGAGGCCGACAATGAAGAATACGGTCATTACCATCACAACCATGAAACGCACCATCAGCCAGACAAAGGAGCCGACGCCCTTATCGAAATTGGTCGGCACCTTAGCTTTAGTTACGTTTCGTGATATTGCGCCGAGAAAGGTATGGCCGCCGCTTAACACCACGATGCCGCGCGCTCTACCGCTCACCACCGTGCTGCCCTGGAAACACGCGTTGGGCAGTTCGAGCGGCTCGATGACCGACGAAGCTGGCGGGGCGGAAAATTTTTCGGCCGGCATCGATTCGCCGGTCATGGCCGATTGATTGACGTAGAAATCCTTGGCCGAAAGGATACGGAGATCAGCGGGAATGATGGAGCCAGCGGCCATGACCACGATATCGCCGGAAACCACATCACCGATGTCGATTTCCAGCTCATGGTTATCACGTATGACAAGGGTCGTGGTCTGGACCATATTTTTGAGTTCTTCGGCGGCCTTGATTGAGCGTCGTTCCTGGTATGACGACAGGACGAAGCTGAGTACCACCATGACTGCGACGATTGTTGCTGAAGGGATATCCCCCATAAGTGCCGCA
>CAWJXL010000037.1:0-12118 GCA_963846695.1 uncultured Fibrobacterota bacterium
CTGTAGGGGCGGGTTCCAAACCCGCCCGATTTCACCAGATCGCATAAAATTATTTAAGATGATAAAAGAGAGGTCGGGAATGGATCTGAACGGCGATTTCGAAGATACGCCTGACGATGGTTCCGGCTTTTATGACGACGACGGTACGAAGGTCAACCCCGAACTGATCCGGAAGCCCTCGCTGTGCCTGACCTGCAAACGAGACGATGACCCGCGGGAAAGAATGCTCTGCACGCTGAACCGTTTCGGTCAGCAGGATGAGGATGATTTTCGATGCGGGGCGTATGAACGGCGGACCGACTGCTGAAAAACGTCGAATTTATACTACGGAGAACCTATGAAAAAATCGCTTAATGCTTTCGCATGTTCGGCTCTTTTTGTTTTCTGTGCCGCGGCAGGAGAAATACCGCCGAAATCGGAGTATGCTATTGTTAACAGGATGCATCTCGACGGCGACGGCGGGTGGGACTACTGCACGGTTGATGATGCGACCGGGCGGCTGTTTGTTTCGCATGGGACGGAGGTGCAGGTCGTGGATGTCGCGGCGCACAGCAGATCGGCGTCATACCCGACACCAAAGGCGTGCATGGCATTGCGCTGGTGCGCGACCGGAATAAAGCTTACATAAGCGACGGGAAGGATACCGCGGTGACGGTCGCGGATTTAACGACACTTGCCGTTCTCAAAAAAATTCACGTCTCCGGACTCAACCCGGATGCGATCATCTATGATCCATTCTCGCGCTGCGTTTTTACCTTCAACGGCAAAACAGGGAACTCCACGGTAATCGATACGAAAAGCGACTCCATAATTGCTACGATCCCTCTTGGCGGCAAGCCTGAATTTCCAGCGTCAAATGCCGCCGGAAAATTATTTGTGAATCTTGAAGATAAGGATCAGGTTGCGGTGATCAATACCAAATCGATGCGGGTTGAAAAAGAAGTGGCCCGTGGCGCCCGGCACTGAACCATCCGCAATGGCAATCGATAATCAGGCTCATCGGCTGTTTATCGGGTGCCATAATAAGATGATGGTAGTCATGGACGCATCGAATGGGAAGGTGATTACAACGCCGCCCATCGGCGAAGGCGTCGACGCGGCGGTATTCGATTCGAGTACGCGTCGTGCTTTCAGTTCGAACGGCGACGGGACGGTAACGGTAATTCAGCAGAAACCGGAAAGTACTGCCTATGAGGTTTTGGAAAACATCGTGACGCAGAAGGGCGCGAGAACCATGGCGCTCAACTCCAGAACTCACTACCTGTATCTGCCGGACGCAGAGTTTGATGCGGCTCCGGCGCCCACGGCGCAAAATCCGAAACCCCGCGCGCCGATAAAGCCCGGCAGTTTTGTCGTGCTTGAGGTTGCTCCGGTGGAGAGGTAGAACGGCCCTCACCGCAGCAGCTTGAACGCATGCCACCAGTCATTGCGCAACAGCCCCGGAATGCACCAGAGCATGCATAAGGGGCTCAATGGCGCGGGCAGCCTCGGCCTTGCCGAGGTCCTCGCCTTCCCAGCCGAACTGGGCGCAGATGCCGGATACGATTTTTTTCGCTCCGCCGTCGTTTCCGCAGATGAACATGGTTGGCTTGGTTCCCTTATTAAAGGAAGGGTCGACCATGCAGGCATGGCCGACCGAGTTGAACGCTTTGACAAAGTGTATATCCGGAAACTCCCGTTGCAGCCTTTCCATCAGCGATTCGTCAAGCGTGGTAAAGAAGCGCAGCACGCCGTTTTCCGGCGGCAGGTTGGCAATGGGGTTGGTGACATCGATGACCGGCTTGCCAAGCAGATTCATGCCTCCCGCTTCACGGAGCGCATCGAGCGCGGCCGTGCCTTTGACCGCAAGCACTGCGGTTTCCGCGAAACTGGCCGCCTCGGTAAAGCTCCCGACGCGTCCCGCCGGGTTTTGCGATGCCCATTCCGACAGTTTGGCAATCGTACGGGCACCCAGAATGACTTCGTGGCCGTGTTTCAGAAAGCCGCTTCCCAGCGTCTGGCCCACGGCTCCAGAGCCTAGATCCCGATTTTCATACATGCCTCGTCTTGTAGCTGAAGAAAAACGATACTCTCTTTATCCTTCGACAGGGAGCTTGTATCACGTCATTTCTTTTCATGACTCCCCTCTTTCAAATAAATAAGCAAATTCGGGTCCATGCCGTGCATCGAGGCTATTGCGCGATTTTCGGCGGCCGGAATGAAAAGATAGGGGGAAAATCGTAAATTTCAGGAGAATCCGTGAGAATTTATGCACACATTTGTTTATATTTCCCCTGTCTTCTTTCCGATCTTGATGAGGATATTTATCAGAAATGCCTTGCCCGAAAAGGGAGAGGAATGATCTGGAGATACCAGAACCATGACGCCTTTTGAATTCTGTTGTATCACGTTTGCTATTTCAATTTTCGCCGGCGGTCTCGGTTCGCTGCTCGGTCTCGGCGGCGGCCTCATCGTGATCCCGGCCCTCACGCTGCTTCTTCATGTCAATATCCGCTACGCCATCGGCGCATCCATCGTTTCGGTGATCGCCACGTCGAGCGGCGCCGCCGCGGCCTACGTCCGCGAGCGCATGACCAACCTGCGCGTGGCGATGGTGCTCGAAGTCGCCACCACGCTCGGCGCTCTCTCCGGGGCCTATTGCGCGGGACGCGTGGGAGGCCGGGCGCTCGAAATTCTTTTCGGGATCATCATGGGGTATTCGGCGCTCATGATGCTGCGCCGCCGGGAGGCGCGCGAAAGCGGCGGCGGCGCTCCATGGTCCGACCGGCTCCGCCTTCACGGAAGCTACTTCGACAAGACGCTCGGCAGGGAGGTTGTTTATCGTGTGCGCGGGACCCGCGTCGGGCTCGTGCTCATGTACGTCGCCGGCGTCATGAGCGGCCTTCTCGGCATCGGGTCCGGTGCGCTCAAGGTTCCCGCCATGGACCTTGCCATGCGGCTGCCCATCAAGGTTTCGACCGCAACGAGCAATTTCATGATCGGGGTGACGGCCGCGGCGGGTGCGGGGATTTATTTCATGCGCGGGGATATCGTGCCGTTCATCGCGGCCCCGGTCGCCGTGGGGGTCAGCGCCGGCGCGTTGCTCGGTTCCCGCCTCATGGGTCGGATAAAGAACCGGCGCCTGCGGGCGGCCTTCGTGGCGATCCTGCTGCTCGTCTCCCTGCAGATGCTGATCAAGGGTCTGGTACAATGACCAACGAAAAGAGCCTTCTCCCACCCGCCGAGGGAAGCGGTGAAGAACGGAAGGTCCGGGGCGCGGAATTGGTCATCAGCACGATTCTCCGTGTCGGCGTATTCGCGAGTGTCGCCGTCATCGCAATCGGCGCGGTCCTCGCGCTCCTGCGTCATCCTTCATTCATTGCTTCACCGAGGGGGCTCCATGACCTGAAAACCGCAGCCGGCGCATTCCCCCATTCGTTCAAGGATATTGTAACGGGCTTGCGCCTGTTGCACGGACAGGCCTTCGCGTCACTGGGCCTCCTGCTCCTCATCCTGACCCCCGCAGCACGCGTCGGCGCCTCGATCCTGATCTTCCTGGCGCAGCGCGACCGGCTGTACACGCTGATCACCTCGGTGGTGTTCGTGCTGCTCCTTTTGTCATTTATGGCGGGCAGGGGATGATGAACACCCGGCGCATTCACGGATTGCGTTTCCGCTTTCCCCCGGCCCCGCTGGTTCTTGCGGCCGCGACGGCGGTCGTCGCCGGTCCACCGTTCGTTACCGACGATCCCGAACCGGTCGATTACCGGCACTGGGAATTTTACTGCGCCTCGCAATTGTCGGGAGCGAATGGAATTATTTCGGGAACGGCGCCGTCCGTCGAAGTCAACTATGGCCTGCTGCCTGACGTGCAGATCCATGCGATAGCCGGGCTTGCCGTCAATTCCGATGCCGATGGCCATCCCGCCTGCGGACCGGGAGATCTCGAACTCGGGGTAAAGTACCGATTCATCCGGGAGTCCGCGGGAAGGCCGCAGGCCGGGATCTTCCCGGCCATCGAACTCCCGACCGGGGATTCATCGAAAGGATTGGGGGCCGGAATGGTGCAGCTCTTTCTTCCGCTCTGGCTCCAGAAGAGCTTCGGACCCTGGACCACCTATGGCGGCGGCGGGTATCAGGCTGCCATGGGGCGCCCATCGGAAAATTTCTTCCTGTTTGGATGGCAAGGCCAGCGGGATGTATCAAACGCCCTGACCCTGGGAGCCGAACTCTTCGCCGTTACCAGACAGCGGGGGTATCCGGGAACCGAGGCGGGGTTCAACATCGGCGTAATAATCACTCTGTCGCCGGAACATCATATTCTCGTTTCGGCGGGGCGGGATATCGCGGGGATAAATCAGTTCACGTGCTATTGTGCCTATCAACTGACATTCGGTCCTGACAAATAAAACATCGATGAATACGCGATTCAAGGGGAGTCCTCCCATAAGCTCCAACGTAACCGGTGACATTACCGTTCGTGACAAAGTGATACAAACCCGCGACAGGTCTCCCGACGAAGCGTAAGGTAATTTATGGTATCGGCAAGGGTACTTTCCCCAGGGAGAGAGGGCTTTATGAACCGGTGTGCCATCGTTTCGGCGCTTTTCGCGCTTTGTTGTGCCTGCACCCACTACGAACAAGGCGTTCCGGCCGAACAACCGAACACGGGCCCGTTTTCCATCCCGCTCGGCGACGAGAATTTCGGCGAGTACCATGTTTCAGCCGTTTATTACCCGTTGCACGGCAACATAGACAGCCAAACCTCCCCCATGTTCGTGAGTTCATCGCCGACGCCGGAACAGTCCCTTAACTTTTCCATGAATGCGCCGGTCTATTCCTGGACCATCTACCGGGGCTTCAGCGAGATCAAAACGATAACCCTTGATGAGCGATTCGACGGCTGGAAGAGCCATTGGTCATGGTACGTGGTCGACGCATGGCACCGAACGTGTCAAAGGTTCCCCGCGCACTTCGCCGGACAATTGACCGAACACCGGTTCAGGGAACTGACCAACCCGGACAGCCTTTATTCCGCGGCCCTCATGGATGCGGATACGGATATCTCGGCTCCGTTTGGTGATGCGCAGTATGCGGTCATCCCCTATTACCGCATTCGCCGCAAGCTGGACGATTTCATCACGGCACAGCGGCTGAACGATCCGACGGTGGATGTTGGCTATGTCCAGCCGGGCTCAGGGAATGGCGCACCGGGGACGAATACCGCGCAACCGGCCCGGTCCGCTTTACCCTCCGCTGCGGCTCCACCGCATGGAACTCCGGCCGCGTCTGCTGATCCCTTCATAGTGCGGGGCACAATGCTCGATTCCACGGCTCACGCCTGCCTTGCCAACCTGTATGCCAACCAGACGCTCATGACGCGTAATCATGTTCATTGCCGTATCGACGAAACGATCAGCATGGTTGCAGAGGACGGTTCCACAAGGTCCAAGGCAGGGCAACTCACCCACGACCTTCCGGCGCTTCCCAATCAAAAGCATGATATTACCCTGGCCCTGTTGCCCAGCTTTCAGCCCCGCGACACCTTCAGCTTGATCGAAGAAACCGCGCGGAGCATCACCTTTGCGGTTATATCGTCGAATCCGGCCTTCAGGGGGTATCTCAGCAACACGGTCCTCCAATTCGACCGCTCGTCCGCCGCACTGGCTGAATGTACCGCCATGATACTTCCGCCGAGTGAGGCAACCGAGCGGAGCCCCTTTATCATTCGCTACAAACTGCAGGGAGGGACAATTCTGCCCTACGGGAGCAGCTACGCCCAGAACATGCTCCATGAGGGAAAGCGGGTTACGATGAAGCATGATATGATGTATAGATATTAAAGAAGTGACGGAGCGATGAAATAAAAGATAATCCGGATTTTTATGCAACCTTGGCAATTCGGGTTTGCTGATACGATCCATTTACTGCCCCCCCTCCTTCCCTGCCGGTGGGATGTATTACAATGCATAACGACTAATCCGGGATCGAGCTTTTCATAGGCTGTTCCCCCTTTTTACGGCACGATTTCACCGCTATTGACATAGCGGTCGCGTGGCCTCGTTTTTGCTTTAGTAATTAATGGAGTGCTGCATTATCAACGGTTGATCGAAGCGTGAGAGATATGCAATGTACCTTAAATCATTTGTGGAAATAGCGGAGTTCGAACACGACGGTCGTCAAGCCAAGGTACTGCGTGACCGCGACGACGGATATCTTGTGTGTAAAACCGATCCGAAAAATTTCAGCGGCATGCGCACATCCCAATATCCCACCAGGGAAAAAGCCGTTACCGCCGCAAAACGGTTCATAAAACATCCGGTCGTATGGACAACGGGCCGTCCCGAACCCGCCCCCTCCCTGCGGTTCAGGGCTTCGGCATGAGAGAAAATATCGGCATTAATTATTATTCTTCCCCACTTTCACGCGCATCCCTTCCGAATGCGCGGCAAACTCGGGCGCGTACATGCACTGGATGGAGGTAATGCCCGTTGAGAAATCGCCCTGATGGGCGGCAATCAGATCGTATTCGAGCACATACCGGCCTTTGCGGATGTTCGGGAAAAAGAAATGGGTCGCCAGGTCTCCTGTGCTTTCGTAATAGCCGAGACCGTCCTGCCGCCTGTGGCCCGAAAGCGCTTCAAGTGGCTCGAAGCCGGCCGCGCGCTGGTCTTTCATATGCACATATTCGAGGTCACGGTCAACGGTCAACTCGATCCGCACCGTCACCTTGTCCCCGACCCGGATTTTTTCCTCGCCGGACAGGGGATCGAGCCACGGCCCCCGATCGCCGTTCCGTTTTATAAAAAGCCTGCGCGACAACGCCAGCGGCGTGGCGGAGGAAGTGATTTTGTCAAGGTCCTCGAAATACTGCCAGTATACCGCTCCCCAGGACAGGCCCGACCCGGTCCGGGTAACCGTCAGCCTGCCCATGTCCGGCTTGATTTCCGAGGCATTCCAGGAAGTCGTGAAATAGCCGGTTCCCGCTTCCACGGAGTCGTGCGGAAGCCTTGCCGGGTCGACATGCACCCGTCCGAGCGTAACCGAAACGTCGTTGTGGGTCGAGAGCAGGTCAATGCCCCGCAGGAGCAGCGCATAGCACGCCTCAGCGGTTGCCTTGGAGGTCCGCCAGTCGTACGTCTGTTTGCTCTTTAAGAGCCAGAGTTTCATCTCCTCCACGGCTGCGCCGTCGTGCGCCACCTCGTCGAACGCTTCGATAGAGAGCGCCTGCGCCTCGACGGGCGCCGCATACCAGTACCAGCCTTCCGTCATCTCCTTCCAGTACATGCCCATCTCGTCGTTGTGCAGGGCATTCTCCCTGAGCGAACGGATGATCTGGTTCGGGACCACCGTGTCTCCCGTACGATGCAGCGCAAGGGCGATCATTCCCTCGAGGTAGCGGTTGTTGCGCATCCAGTACCTCTTCGACTGTTGCAGGTAATAGTTGAAGGCGATCAGGTTTGAGTCGGTGAATGTAACATCGGTGAAATAACTCCGGGCGTAGAGGTACTGGATCTGCTGGCAGGTGAGATTGTTCGAGTCCGGATGGCCGTCGTCAAGCACCTGATCGTAATCCTCCCTGATACGCCGGTCGAGATAATTTAATCCCCGTTCTACCATCCAATGCACGTTACGCGACTGCTCATCCTGCCCATGGAAAAGCTTTTCCGAAGGGTCATACGCGAACATGGAGAGATGCCGCAGCCTGCCGAGGCCGGTGATGATATACTGGGTTACAAAACGGTCGGGCGGCATTCCCGGGAACCACGGCCAGGCGCCGGTTTCTCTCGTCTGCATTCGCTGCAGTTTATCGAGCGACGCGAATTTTTCGTAGGACATCCGGTTCAGATCGAACAGCACGCCGATCCGGTGTTTACGTTCGGTTTCATCCTTCCCATCGAGAACCCACGGCGTCTCTTCTACAAGCGCGTCTTTCAGCTCGCGGTTTTTTTCGAGATTCGAGAGCAGGGCATCGGCGCCCTGAGACTTCCAGGCATCGAAGACCGCCTTTATTTTCGGCGAAGCGTTGGCAATAAAAGCGGCTATCGTGGTGGCATAGAAGTGGGAAAAAATCCGCTCGACGCATTCGTCGCCGTTTTCCATGAGACACGGAAGCGCCTGCACGGCGTACCAGGCGGGGTTCCGGGCGAATTCGAGGGTGAGCCGGTGGTTGCGCAGGGTTGGCGACCCGTTGTTTTGCGAGAGGAGTTTGACAAACGTAAAATGCTTCGTCTGTGCGCCCCTGACCGGGAGCGGCAGGGCCTCGGTGACCAGCGCCCGGTTGGCGACCACCGGAAGCATATTGTCTTCGCCGTCCGAAACATCACCGGCCCCTGCAACGATGCGGACCACCACCGGACCGATCCCTTCCGGCACCCGTATCTCCCACGCGGAAGAGCTTGACCGGCCCTTGGCAATCGTAAAATTTCGGTCGGCCCGATAATTATCGAACGCCGAATCGAGCGGCTTCATGGAAAGGGCGTCAAAGAGCATGAGACGCGCCAACCCGGCTACGCCCGAGTCCGAAAGGTTGACGATTGTGGCGGAAACGGCGATGCGGTCTTTTTCCCGCAGGAAGCGAGGCAGGTTCGGCATGACCATGAGCGGCTTCTGCGTAACGAGCCGCTTTTCGATCAGGCCGAATTTGAGATCCCTGGTATGCGCCAGGCCGAGCAGCTTCCACCTAGTCAAAGCATCGGGAACCGTGAAGGAAACCACGACCTCCCCGCTGTCGTTCGTGTGGAGTTGGGGATAGAAGAAGGCGGTTTCATCGAGGTTGGCGCGCGGATGGACGGAAGAGAGGTTGGCTTCCCCTTGAGCAAACGATGGCGACCCTCGTGCGGAATCGCTTTCAGGCGATACGGCGCCACCGACTCGACTCCTGCCTGCTATCAACGCCAACTTTTCCCCTCCGCCATATCCTTCATCGGCAATCGGCTTGCTCATATCATCGGGACCGCCCACCGCACCTCCGGCTGCCAATCGGTCGCGGTTTGCATTGTCGCTGCTTGCATTGTCGAACCAATTGAGAGAAGGATAGCACCGAACAGGGGTCCGGGGATTCACCGACCTGACCAGAATCGGTTGTTCATGGCCGAAAGGGGCGCAATAATTCCACCACGGCATTATCGTAGTAAAACGATTGGTTTCGAAGGTCCATGTATGACCCCGAATGGCATCGAGTGAGGCATCGTACATCGCTGCTGCCATCTCGGCCGCGACCCTCTCTCCTTTCGGGCCCCTGATTTTAATCCGCCACTCTTCGGTATTTCCGGGTAGCAGTTTATCGCGGAATGTTTCGAAGCTCAGGTGCAGCGCCTTATTGCTCCAGGGCACCTTTACCGTACAATCGTGGGAATAACTCCTGCCGTTCTTCATGAACGTGAAGCGGACCTCGAAGTCGCCCCGATAGCTATTCTCAATCGGAATCTCGACGAGCTTCTGGCTATTGGATACGGCGAGCCACTCTTTTCTTACTCTCTCTCCCCTGTGCACGACTTCGAGGAGCCCTTCGACATTTTTGTACCCCGATCCGACGATGAAGACAGCCTTATCGCCGGGCTCGCCGGATTGCCTGACCGGAATGAAAAGATCCGCGAGCGGCGCTGCCGCCGAGCGCTCTTTCGATGAGTACAGCAGGAAATACTGCTTCGAGGTAACCTCCCGGCCGAACGTATCCGTGGCCGATGCCTCGACGACGTACATTCCCTGGGGCCAGTCGACCGCCTTGCGGAGAACGAGCATCGAATCGGTCCTCGTATCGAACGTCGTTCCCTCCACCATTGTCTCCTTCGGCCAATTGACGAAAGAGTCCTCTCCGCCATACGGCAGGCTCGGAAACGTTTTCCGGAATTCCGGTTCGCTCATTACCGACGTATCGGGTCTTCTCCAGTACCGGTTTCTCACCGCCCGGTCGGGTCCCCGGAGGTGAAAAATGCGGATCGCGCCGCTTGCATGGACCTCCTGGCCGCTCCGGTTCAAGGTTTTAATCGGGAAGGCGGTATCGTGTAATTTATCCACATTCCGCGGGAGCGCGACGAAGAGGTCGAGCGCGGTACTGCCAATTATAACGCTCGCGGCAGCGCTCCGCGTTTCGCCGCCCGCGTTCGTGACATCGACATTGATCGTATAGACGAATGCCGGATTCCCGCTTTCCGGAATGGCTTTATCGGGAACCGCCGTGAAGGTGATCCTGAAACCGCCGGTATCATCGGTAGCTATCGAATCATGCGCAATGTCCACCGCCCGCGTGGAATGATCCGGTATCCACCAGGTATCCCACCATGGCCGTCGCTCGGTCCTGGAGACCCAATATTTGATGGCGGCATGATCAATCGGAGACCCGGCGTAGGCTTTTGCCTGACCGGTCATGGTAACCACGGTATTCAGCCGGAATTGTCCCTTGACAGGATTCAAGGTGACTTCGAATTTCGGCCGTTTATACTCTTCGACGGAAACATCGGCCTCACCCGGTAATTCACTCTTGATACGCATCACCCCCCGCAGACCCGAGAGCGGAGCGATGAAACTGCCGCTCATGGCGCCATAGTCATCGGTGGTGAGATCGAGGGAGTCGACCGGCTGGGAATTCGCATCGTACAAGGTGACCCTGTTTTTACAATGAGGAACGATGGCGTCGGTGTCACCGTCACGTTGCAGAACGATACCCTTGAAATAGATGGTCTGGCCCGGCCGGTAGAGGGAGCGGTCGGTAAAAAATACAGTTTTGATTTTTATTGATCCGGTGTCATGTTTATTCACCCACTCCCCCCACAGAACCTCATCACCGAGTATATGGTCCTTTCCGTCAACTATTTCAAAGGTGAGATTGCTGCTCCATCGACGTTTGCCGGTGTCAGCAGGAAATACCGCCCGTCCCTCGTTATCGGTGGTATCGATCCATAGCGTTTCAGTAGTGGTTTTGTCTCTGGGCCAGTTATGATTCAATACCACCTTTTTCACCACCGCGTGTTGTATGGCTTTTCCCGTCTCCCTGTCGCGCACGTAGAGTTCCAATGACCGGTCTTTTTGCGTTTGCGCCAGATAGGTGATTGCCGAAACGCGGAATATGCCGCCGGCAAGGGCGCTGTTCGTATCGGTAAACGTGGAATCCGTGCAGGCGAACAGAGCATAGCGGCCGCATGCAAGCGGAGGCAAGGCAATTTCAATCGAGTGGGTTTGATGGTCGCCGGAAGCGGGGAGAGCGACGATCCATCGGGCAAGCGGCGCATGCGTTTTTAATAAGGGGAATACCGAGTTGCGGAATACCCCGTAACTCCACCGCCTATCCTGGAAATCAATTGAATCCGGCAGGGGCACGATGCGGAAGGCCATCTTTTCACTATTTGACCAACTCAATAGTCCGCAGGAAGGCTTGTCGGGAATTGCATAGCTTTCGACCTCGAACGACACCCGCTTTGTCAGAAGCCCGCTCCTCAGGGCGCTGCACTGCCGCGCGCCAAAGGCGTCACCGTATCGGGCGATCGCGCTGTCGCAAACCTCCACCGCCCTCTTTTTCATCCATCGGCCCGATGTATCGGAGCCCGGCTTGTAGGTATCGCCCATCCCCGAATACCATAGGGCAATTTTATAGAGGACTTCGGATGCAGCAGGATTATTCCGGAATTTGTCCCGGAGTGTGTTGAGGGCGGAAAGGTAGAATTGTTCCCTGTTCTCAAGCGTCGAGCAGGAACGGACAAAGTCGAGCCGCTTGAGGTCGGCATCGACCAGCGCCTCGATGTTCCCATCCTTCTCATGAAAAGAGATAATCTCCTGGAGAATGCCGAGCGCCCGGAACTTGAATGAGAGGGAATCCCTTGTCGCGAGCGGAAGTTGTGCAAACCTTCCGTAATTTCTGAAATAAACCGAACCACTGTCCCGGTGAATAACAAAGCCGGGCTTATGCAGATCGTTCTCGCTGCTCATGAGAAAATCGACGGCACGATGAGCGAGGAAATCATAGAGGGTGGGCCGGCGATTATCGCAGCAGCCGGTATCGAGCACCAACTCGCGAAAGGCGGAGAGCGACATGGTTTTCAGCGTATCGGCATCCTGAAGCGAGGCTTCGTAATGGCGAATGATGACGGTAACAATCCTCGACGGGTCCCATGAGGCGATGTCGCCGGGAACCGAATCGACC
>CAWJXL010000038.1:0-9322 GCA_963846695.1 uncultured Fibrobacterota bacterium
GTCAGACGGGTCTCACCGGGCTATCCGCAACCGTAAGCGGTCTTACAAATAACTTGACTTACTACTGGCAGGCGAATGCGACGAATGCGGGCGGTACGAGCGCCTGGTCGGGTGCGTGGAATTTTACCACTGTTGTCGTTGCGCCCGGCATTCCCTCGCTTGCGTCGCCGACGAGCGGTTCCGTAAACCAGCCGGTAACGCTGAACCTGAATTGGGGCAGCGTGAGCGGCGCTGCGTCCTACGCGGTACAGGTAGCAACCTCCTCAACTTTTTCCGGCACGGTATTCGAGCAGGCTGGTCTTACCGCGCTCTCCGCGACGGTCGGCGGTCTTGCGAACGGCTCGACCTACTACTGGCAAGCGAATGCGACGAATATGGGCGGCAGCAGCATCTGGTCGGGAGCGTGGAGCTTTACCACCAACGTAGCCGCACCGGCCGCTCCGGCGCTCACGTCTCCAACGAACAACACCCTTAACCAGCCGGTAACGCTGAATCTGAACTGGGGTAGCGTCAGCAACGCGGTGTCGTTTACGGTGCAGGTAGCAACCTCCTCAAGCTTCACCGTCACGGTATTCAGCGAAAGTGGTCTAACGATGCCTTCTGCGACCGTGAGCGGTCTTGCACACAACACGACCTACTTCTGGCAGGCGAATGCCACGAACATCGGCGGCAGCAGCATCTGGTCGGGAGCGTGGAGTTTTACTACCACCAGCATCCTAGCGCCAGGAATTCCTGCGCTTTCGTCTCCGACGAACGGCGCCGTAAACCAGCCGGTAGCGCTGAGTCTGAGCTGGAGCACTGTAAGCGATGCGATATCCTATGGGGTACAGGGAACAACCGATCAGAATTTCGGCAGCACGATATTCAGTGCAAGCGGTCTCACGACGGTCTCCACGACCGCGACAGGTCTTGCAAACAGTACGACCTACTACTGGCAGGCGAATGCGGCGAACATCGGGGGGACGAGCGTATGGACGGTCGCCTGGACTTTTACTACGGTAATTGCGGCGCCCGATATTCCTCTGCTCTCTTCCCCTGCAAACAACGCGGAAGGGCTGCCGGTAACCGTGAGCCTGAGTTGGGGCCAGTCGGCGAGGGCGACCGGGTATGCCCTCCAGGTATCCACTACGTCGGCATTCAATAGTACGGTGATCAGCCAGGCGGGAATAACGGCAACGGCATTCCCGATCGGCGGCCTTGCAAACAATGTCACCTATTATTGGGAAGTGAAGGCGGGGAACATCGGTGGGACGAGCGCATGGTCGGATGTCTGGAACTTTACGACCGTGGCAAAAATCAACCTGCTGATCCTTTCCGGGTGGAATATGATTTCATTCAATATCCACTTTGTGGACTCCTGCATCGATCCAATAATCAGAATGCCTCCCGGACCTGATAGTTTCCTTCTAGTTAAAAATGGCGCCGGGCATGCCTACATCCCGACTGAAGGCATTACCGATCTTGATACAGTGCGTACCGGCCAGGGGTATCAGGTGTATGCAAGCTCCGATGATACCGTCAGGACGCAAGGACCTGCCGTTGATGTCGCCACGACCCCGTTATCCCTGGGGTCCGAGTGGAATATGATCGGCTACCTCCCGCAGGCATCGATGCCGATAACCTCCGCGCTGAACGGCATTACTCCGCAAATTCTTCTTGTCAAGAATAATGCGGGTAGGGTATACTGGCCGGATTACGGCATTAATACTATCACGACCATGAACGTCGGGGCGGGCTACTGGACCTGCATGAAGAGTCCCGCAACGCTCACCTACCCTGCCGCGAAGGAAAGAGCGAATGTCCGTCAGATGCTCAGTCTTCCCGACCCGCGTTACTATGGAAGTCATGCAAATACCGGCAACAATGCCACCCTTCTGGCAAAGAAAGTGACTATCGGCGGGAAAACCGTTCCGGACTCAAGCGAGATCGGCGCGTTTGATGAAAAGGGCGCGCTCGTCGGCGCTGGATGCGTGTTGCATGGACTTGCAGCATTTGCGATCTGGGGCAACGACCCACGAGCAAAGGGAAAGAATGGTGCGGCTGCAAATGAGCAGATATCCTTCAAGATCTGGGATGGTATGCAAGAATACCCGCTCGATTTCATATCAGGCAACGTCTCAGGAGCGCGCTATTCTGAAAATGCCGTCTTCTTCGGGTCGCTAACGGTTTCGCCGGGCGCGCTCATTAAAAAATTCGACCTCTCCGAAGCCTACCCCAATCCATTCGGGAGATTGGTGCATATCGCCTTCGATGTCCCGATGATAAACGGAAATATTGAGCAGAAAATCGCGATCGAGATCTATGACCTGGAAGGGAGACTTGTTGAGCAGCTTGCGAAGGGCATGTACAGGGCCGGGCACTATGCCGTTCAATGGGACGCCGGGGCCGACAGGAACATGGCAGCCGGTTCAGGTTCAAGCGTCTACATCGTGCGCATGCAGGCGGATAAATTCGATAAAAGGTTGAAAATCATCCGGCTGAGAAATTAACATATTTTTTTGACTCCCCATGGGGCTTTGTATATTTTTCCTAAACAGTCCATGTGGCATTGTTTTTTTATCACACAAGGGGGTTACAGGCCGGAGCGGGAAGTAACGCTTCATTCAAACCGGGTCCGATATAATCGGATGTCATTGATCATTTAACCAAAGGAGGGGTCAGATGGTTCGTAACAGGGATTCGTACGAAGGCCTTCACGCTGTTAAACATAGCGAAGCCTTAATGAAAAGAATCGGTTGCCTCGCTGTGGTCGGTGCGTTAGTGCAGGCGGCATTCGGGGGAGACACGCTGACTACCTGGCTCTATAATACTCCCATTACGCTCAATACCTCAACGGCGGGCGCAAACATTACGACCACGCAGAAGAATTTTCCCGTCCTGATCCGTTTGACCTCGCTCAATGCGGTGACGGTGTTTGCCACGGCGAGAAGCGACGGCGGCGACCTGCGGTTCTCTCACGCGGGTGACACCGGGCAACTTCCTTACGAGTTAAACAAGTACGATCCGGTACTCCAGAAAGCGGTTATCTGGGTGAAGGCCGACTCGGTGCTGGGGAATAATGCAAGTCAATCGATACGGATGTGGTGGGGAAAGAGTTCCGCGACGACGACCTCGGATTCGGCGGCGGTGTTCGCGCCCGCAAACGGGTTCAGTCTCGTATTGCATCTCAATAAGAGTTCGGGAGCGGGCACGACGGCAAGTCCGTATACCTTCGGCGACGCGACGGGGCAGGGAAACAACGGTCTCGGGTACGGCGTGGTGGATTCCCCCTCGGTGATCGACAGCGGCCGCTCTTTCAATAGAGAAGCAACCATAGCGCAGGATTCCATCGTGGTCAACAGTTTGTTCGGCAAGCCTCAAATCGTTTCGCTGTCAATATGGATAAAGGTGGATTCGATTGATCAAGGAGACGCAACAGCCACGAGGAGCGATATCTGTTCCGTGGGAAATTTTATTGATTTTCGGGTCGCGGGTACCCCTGCCGGCGATTCGATACGCACGTCCTACCATTACGGCGACTCCGCCGCCACGAACTATCACTCTGACGACAACCTCCTTGCCAGCGCATCAGGCCTGCAGTTCATGCATCAGGGGTGGAGGCATGTGGCGTATGTTTTTAATTATGGCGTAGAGATGGTGTATGTAAATGGAGTGCTGTGGAATACGTTGAACTATACCGATTCGATAACGTGGGCATCCGAAAATTTTGTGGATTCGTACACGAAGCTGGGGTCCAAGAATGGGCCCAACCAGGCGGACACCAGTAAATTTTTCGGTACGATGTCCGAGTTGCGTATTGAAAACGTCGCCCGACCCGCCGACTGGGTCAAACTGTGCTTTGAGAACCAGCAGACCCGCGATTCGCTGACGAGCCTGAGCGCTACCGGTCCGGCAATCCCCACGCTTTCCCTGCCTGTAACCAATACCGTGATACCGTCGTTAACCGTAACACTTAGTTGGAATACAGCCGCCCTGGCGACGATGTATGGGGTGCAGGTATCGACCGATGTCAACTTCGGCAGCGCGGTATTCCAGGAAAACCTTACGATAACCTCCGTCGTACCGATAGGCCTCGCCAACAGTACGACCTATTACTGGCGGGTGAATGCCACCGGAACCACCACCAGTGCGTGGTCAAGCGTCTGGAGCTTCACGACTGCGGTCTCGGGAGTGCTGCCGGGAAACGATCGGATTTCGCTGAATACGGATTTTGTCGTAACGGGCGGCATCATTTCCTATTCGTTGGCCGCGCCGGGCCCCGTGGAAATTGCGTTCAGCGATCTGCTTGGACGAACGGCGCTGGTGTTAAATCGAACACAATCCACCGGTCGTTATACAATCGAACTTAAAAACTGCAATCTTGCCGCAGGACAGTACTTCGTCAGGTTCAAAGCGGCAGGCATTGAAAAGAAGGCGTCTATCGTAATAACAAGGTAGCGAACGAAAACGCTGTATTTAATGCTGATTACCGAAGGGATAAAAGGAGCGTGCAAAACGCTCCTTTTATCCCTTAAAAAGTGTGGTATTTTTGTGAATTACCGGGCAAACGTGGCGCCCATTTCGTAAGCTTTTTGGCAGTCCGTCGGAAATACTTCCCGTCGCCGCTTGGCTTTGGCTTCACTATCCATTCCCGTTGCTACATACATGGAATAATCATCAAACTGATATGTATCGGTAACCACCAGCGACTCCGATGCTCCGAAAATCCTTTTCAGAATCATGTCCATCAATTTAAATTGCTGTTCGTATCCCGCTTCCTTGATCCGGTTCTCTGGCGCACCCATGGTATAAATGAAGCCGACCGGTATCTTCTTTTTAAAGAGGGATGAGCGTTCAGGATCATATACCAGATAGGGAAATATGAGCCGCTCCAAGAACGACCTCATCTCGCCGGTTACTCCTCCCAGATAGATAGGTGAACCCAGGATTATTGCGCAGGCTTCTTTAATTCTGTCCAGAATGGGTGTTACGTCATCGTTGACGGCGCACATGCCGTAACTTTTACCCTCCTTCATTTTACAAGCGAAACAACTCGTGCAACCTTTATAATTCAGATCATAAAGCTGGATGAGTTCCGTTTCCGCTCCCTGCGAAGCCGCACCTTCCAGCGCCTTGTTTAATAATGTGGCGGTGTTCCAGGATTTTCGTGGACTCCCGTTAACGGCGATAATCTTCATAAACTACCCCTCCCTTGAGACATTAAAATTACCCGGTGAGACAATTACTTCCTAAAACTTTTTACCAGTGCAGTAAGATCCTCCATCGATATATTTGCTTCTTGAAGCATTTTTTCTGTATTCGATAGACGCTCTCTGAGTATCTCTCGATCGGCTTCCCCTTCTTGTTTTCCCTTATCGTAGAATGAAAGAAACCTGTTGCGCTGAACAAACCAGACGGCGATCCCGCCAACCATTACTCCCACGACGACAATTATGGCATACATCATGAATATGCCTCCTCGGAGATGTCCCAGAATCAGTTGAAATTTACTGAAAGAGAGAAATCTCCTCGGGTAGATTATTGATTATCATACAGGTACTTCCAACAAAAGGAGCGATTCTCTCGTGTAGGAATCTACGATGTTGCACAAGCAGGCGGCAAAGGAATCGAAGGAATCTCGGCACCCTGTGGTGGTAGGTACGGTGATTGGGCGAGGGGCTGCAATGCTTTGGAAGAACTTAGGCACGCCAGACAGGTAAGATGGTATCAGTTCATTATTAAAACATTGACAGGTGAGAATCGTGTCCTAGACGGCGGGGTGAATCTCCCTGCGAGGTCTGCAAGTCCCGCGTTTGGAATCGAATGCCGACGGGCCCCTCGCCTGGTATTTGCGAACCCATCAGAAAAAGTTTGAAATATGCCATCCTTCGTTTTCAGCGCAGAACTCAAGAAATCCTGTCCGGCGCAGGAGAACTGTTACCGATGGCCGCCACCACCTGCCCTACCGCCGCCACCTCTCGACCCACCACCGCCGGCCGCTCTCGACCCACCACCGCCGGCCGCTCTCGAACCACCCCCGGCTCCACGCCCAGATTGGCCTCCCGAACGAAAACCTGCCGAAGCCCTCAATCCAGGCCCTCGACCATAATAGCCGGCCCTTCCTGCCCATCCGTAGTAATTCGGACCCCAACCCCACCCCCATCCCAAGCCAATATAGGGCCAATAGTCGTAGTAGTAGTATGGATCGGGGTATACAACCTCCTCAGGGGCGGATATAACGGTCGGCGTGTCGGCCGCTGTCGCTACGGGTGGTGCTGCGGGGACCGAAGGCGACTCATTTGGGACCACCACCGGGGTAGTTTCCGCATTCCCCCGATGCTGTATCGCTTCACTGATAACTTTCGATGAGACCCCAAGCTTATTCAACTCGATAATCTGATCGACGGTGAGATGATAAGGCCCCCTCGCCACATCGACATAGGCTTTTAAAACCTCTGCATCGACTCCCGACCGTGCGAGGCGGATCAGATCATTTTCTTGAGGTCCCGCCCACACGCTTCCAAAAGCTAACAGCATCGCACCTAATCCAATAAGCTTATTCATAGAATTTCTCTTTTCGCTTCAACGTTTTGACTTGCCGGGCTCTCCCGCTCATTATATTAGTCCCCTATTTCCTTAAATATGTGACAGCCTCGCTAACCCTGCTGCTCATAAGCCACATAGTGTTTCCAATATATATAAATACGCGGCAGCGGAGGAAAAATTATCTGGTCAGGGCCCATCACATGGCAGGGCTGGCATATTTCACCGCTTTGGGGGCCTGGATCGAAAGTCATACGACTCACATTTTCCATTTTGAAAAAAGAATGCCGTAATGTATATATTTTCGTGTATAGTAGCCGTGCTTGCCGACGGCCGAGGCGGGATACAAGGCGGAAATTTTTAATAGGTGTTGAAAGATGAAATTTATGTTCCATCCTGGTATATGGAAATAGAAAAATGCGTCTCCTTATTATCGGTTACCCGATTCAGGGTACTAGAAAGGCTAAGCGTATGAATAAGTCAGCCCCGATCGCGGCCATCATGGGTCTCATGATGGGTTTTGGTACTGCAATTGTCGCTCCGAGCAGCGCGCAAACGGTCAGTTCATTTACCACGGAATCCAACGGCGCCCTTTGCGCATTGTCGAACGGTGGAAGGCTGATGGTGCAGGTGTGCGCACCGAAGGTCATCCGTATCGTCTACACGCTGGGAACCACCATCCCTGCGCCACAGGGCCTGGTGGTCGGCAAGACCTCATTCACGCCCGGTACTTTCACGGCTGCCGACAACGGGACCGCAATCGTGGTTGCAACGCCCCAGTGTACGACCCTGGTGAACAAGTCGACTTCCCTCGTATCATTCAAAAACCCTGCAGGGACCACCGTCTGTTCCGAAACCGCCAGAGGGCTCTACCCGGTCACGAAAAGCAGCCAGGCCGGCGATTCGGGAACGCTGAATTTCAATTCTCCAACCACCGAGGGTGTTTACGGACTGGGGAACCTTTCCTTGTCTTCGGGCGGCTGGACCGAAAACGATTACTGGGCCAGCGAAAACCTCGCTCCCGATAGAACCGGCCAGATTAATATCCGTCCCTGGACTTTCGATATGCACCAGACCAACTGGATTGATGTCATACCGTTCTTCATGACCACCAGCGGCTATGGCATCCTGATGAATTTCTGCTGCCATGCCACCAAGACGACGCCGCTGAACTTCACCGCCAGCTTTCTGCTCAATAACAGTTGGGACTACTTCTTTTTCTATGGCCCGCAGTTCGACACCATTATCGCGGGCTACCGGAACGTTACCGGCCCAGCCCCCTTGCTCCCGAAATGGGCGTACGGCTTCTGGCAGTGCAAGAACCGGTACACGAGTTCGAGCGATATCCTGACCGCGGTTTCAACCTATCGTTCAGACAGCATCCCGCTCGACTGCATCGTGCAGGACTGGGACTGGTGGACCGCCTACGGTTCGTTTACGTGGGGAAGCACGTATACATCACCCGCCCCGGCGACGTGGATATCGACCATTCACAGCAACAACTGCCATTTTGCCCTGTCAATATGGCCGAGCTTCGTATCCGGCACCCCGAACTATACCGCCATGACCGGGCATTTCATCACCGCTTCGTGCAACAGCGGCTCAGCCGGCAATTTCATGGACGTTTTCGATACCACGGCAACCCGGTTGTTCTGGGGCTATATAAATACCTCGGCCTACAGCAACGGCGTTGACGCCTGGTGGTGCGATGCCTCGGAGCCGGAATGTACCTATCTGTCCAACCAGACCACCAGCCTGGGAGCCATCGAAGGCTATTCGGACGCCTACCCTCTTGCGGAAGCCAGGTGCATGTACCAAGGCCAGCGCGCCGTGTCATCGGCCAAGCGGGTGGTCAATCTCACCCGATCGTTCTGGGGTGGCCAGCAGCGGTTCGGAACCATGTACTGGAACGGCGATCTCAGCGGCAGCGACATGGTGAACGTCGCAACCACGGTGAGCGGCGGGATCAACTCCTCCATGGCCGGCAACCCGTACTGGTGCTCCGATATAGGGGGATTCCAGAATAATCCCACGGACGATATCCTGACGCGGTGGTTCGAGGCGGGGACCTTTTTCCCTATTTTCCGCGTGCACGGGTCCCGTAACACTGAAATTTATAATATGAGCACGACAGTGCGGCCGATCGCTACCACTTACACCATCATGCGATACCGCCTCATGCCCTACCTCTACTCGCTCGCCTGGAAAGTGACGAATGAAGGCTATACCATGACGCGGGCGCTGTGGTTCGACTTCCCCGGCGATGCGAACGTCATAAGCATTGCCGACCAGTACATGCTCGGCCCCGCGCTACTTGTCAATCCGGTCCACACCGCGAACGCCACGAGCCGCAACGTTTATCTGCCGGCCGGGACCTGGTACAATTTCTGGACCGGCACGTCCGCCACCTATGCCACGGGCACCACCCTTACCGGCGTATCGGCGCCTTCAACGATCATACCGGTTTACGCGAGGGCGGGCGCGATCCTCCCGATGGGACCGAAGATTCAATATGCCACCCAGAGCGCCAATCCGATCGAGCTGCGGGTGTATCCGGGGGCCGACGGCAGTTTTACACTCTACGAGGATGAGGGGGACAATTACGACTATGAGACCGGGAGTTATGCAACCATACCCATTTCCTACAGTAATTCCACCGGCAAGGTGACGATCGGCGCCAGGAGCGGGAGTTTTACAGGAATGCTGACGAGCCGCACCTTCAATGTCGTATTCGTGACCAGCGGACACGGCATTGCCGACACGGTAACCGCCAATCCGGATTGCGTGATACCCTATAGCG
>CAWJXL010000039.1:0-6742 GCA_963846695.1 uncultured Fibrobacterota bacterium
TCGTGCGCGATCCCTCCTTCAACGCCGAGCCTGCGGATAATCTGCTCGATCGCGATGGGGATTCAAATCTGCGCCGACCCGGAAAAGAAGCGGTGGCTCTACCCCACGGACAAGGACAAGGTTCTCATCGACTGGGTCCCGCTGTCCGGACAACCGTTCCGCCAAACCTTTCAGCCGACCTTTACCGATAATGGCACCTACCAGCTCAACAGCATAAAATCCCTGCTCAGCCTCTCCTGTTCCGTTGATAAACACACTAATAAGGGATTTTCCGTAACGGTAACGATTCCCGCCTACCTTTTCGGAAAATCCCTGCCGCCAGATATGGGATTCAACATCATCGTCACGACGAACGATGCTCACGGGAATCTCGTTACTTCCTCGCTTATCAACGCTGAGGGCTATAACAATCTCAGCCCTCTTCTCTGGCCCACGCTTTCCCTTCAGCCAAAGCCGATAAGCAAAGTTTACTGGATCATCTGGCTTGCCTGCTTTCTGGCCGGCATTGTCGTTCCCCTGTTTGTTTACCTGATTTTCGCCTCATTTGCCAAAGCCCCGCCTGAGATGGTGCTCGCCCGTCAATCCGATGCCGAGCAGAAGGAGTTCGCACGCATCAGGAAGGTTATCGACCTCTTCATTCTGCAGCCCGATACAACAGGTGCGGGGATTGCCGGGGAACTTCAAACCTCCCTGCAACACCTGAAGAAACAGGTTAAACGATCGACCGGCCTCTCCTTTAATGATTATTGCGCCTTCCTGAGAACCGAAATTGTTTGCGAGCGGCTCCGCTCCTCCGATGCGACCGATGATGTTATCGCCGCGACCGTCGGTTTTCATGATGTCAAAGATATGTACCGCTGCTTCCGGCGATTCTATCGAATGTCTACGGAGAATTTCAGAAAAACGCAGAAGATAGAACACAGGTAAATAATTCTTTCCTAGCAACTGCATTTTTGTTTTTGCAGGGCTGTCAATCCTGCCGCTTCCGCGCAGGCCACACGGTTTTTTTTGCTTTCAACCCACTGCCTCACGAACTCTCCAACCCTTCAACACTTGCACTAATGGGCTTCACTCCAATTCCTCCCTATCCCGGTATCGACCTTGAGCGGTACCGAAAGTTTTATGGCTTCGCTCATCTTTTTCGCCACCCACGTCGCAAACGATTCGGCCTCCCCTTTCGGCACTTCAAACACCAGTTCGTCGTGCACCTGGAGAAGCATTCTCGCCCTTTTGTTCTCAGTACCGATGGAGCCGGCGATGGAGATCATGGCGATCTTGATGATGTCGGCCGCGGTCCCCTGAATCGGGGTGTTAACGGCGATGCGTTCGGCGCCGGTTCGGATGTTATGGTTGTCGGAATTGAGTTCGGGCAGGTAGCGCCGCCGCCCGAACATGGTTTCGGTATATCCCAGGGAACGTGCCCGTTCGACCGTGGAGTCAAGATACTCCTTCACGCTCGGGAATTGGGAGAAATAGGTTTCGATGAACTTCTGCGCATTGGCAAAGGTGATGCCGAGCTGGCGGGCAAGATTGTTCGGCCCCATACCGTACATGAGCCCGAAGTTGATGGTCTTGGCCGCGCGCCGCATGTCATCGGTCACGAGTTCGGGTGCGAACTGGTAGATCGCCGCAGCGGTCTGCACATGGATGTCCTTGTCTTCGAGGAATGCTGCGGTGAGCTGCGGGTCCTTCGACAAATGGGCCAGGATACGCAGTTCGATCTGCGAATAGTCGGCCGACACGAGCGCAAAGCCTTCGGACGCGATAAATGCCTCGCGGATACGGCGACCGTCCTCGGTACGCACAGGGATGTTCTGCAAATTCGGGCCCGTACTCGACAGCCTGCCGGTTGCTGCAACGGTCTGATTGAACGAGGTGTGCACCCTATTCGAGACGGGATTCACCGCGAGCGGCAGCGCGTCGATGTAGGTCGAAAGAAACTTCGATGCTTCGCGGTGGTCAAGTATCCTGCGGGCGATCGGAAAGTCGTCGGCCAGCTTTTCGAGCACATCGACATTGGTTTCGAATGACCCGACTTTGGTCTTTTTCGAGCGCGGCAGTTTAAGGTCGTGAAACAGCACGTCGCTCACCTGCTTGGGCGAGTTCAGGTTGAATTCTTTTCCAGCAAGCTTCCATACCTCGGCCGTGATTGCCGCGATGCGCGCCGTGTAAACTTCGGAGAGCATTTTCAGGAACTTCGTATCGATGAGCACGCCCTGCCATTCGAGCTCGGCAAGCACCGGCACGAGGGGGATCTCGATGGTCCGGAATAGTTTTGCGAGCGACCGTTCGGCAAGTTGTGGCTCCAGAAGCTTCTTCAGCCGCAGGGGCAGCACCACATCCTCTCCCGAATAGTGCGCCGCCTCTTCGATAGTGGTCTCGGCAAAGTTCTTCTGCCCGCGTCCGCTGCCGATAAGCTTTTCAATGGGCGTAGTGGCGCAGCCGAGGAACTCTTCGGTCAGGCGATCGAGGTTGTATTGCCGCTTGCCGGGATCGATGAGGTAGGCGGCAATCATGCAATCAAACTCAATTCCGACCATAGTGATATCGTAGTTCTTGAAAATCTGAAAGTCGTATTTGAGATTCTGACCGATCTTTTTGATCGCCGCCGATTCCACCATGGGTTTAAGGAGGTGCAACGCCTCCCCAAGCGGCAGATTTGCCCCGGTCAAGTGGCCGAGCGGAACATAGAACGCCTCGGTTTCCTCGACCGCAAGCGAGATCCCCACGATGTTCGCCCCGCGTGGTTCGGTGCTTGTGGTCTCGGTGTCGATGGAGACCAGGCCACGCTCTTTCACCTTTGCAATAATCGCCGCGAGTTCGCTTAGCGACGCCACGATGACGGCGGAGAATTCGAGCAACGCCCCCTCCTCGGAAAACAGAGGATTTTTCAGGAAGGAGTGCATATCGAGCTCCCGGAAGAGCTCCCGGCACTCGGCCCGGTGCATGGGCGCGCGCTGCAGCGATTCGATCGGAAGTTCAATGTCGGCTTCGCCGTGCAGGGTCACAAGTTTTCGGCTGAGAATAAGGTTATCGCGGCTTCCCATGACCTTTTCGCGCAGCTTCGGATTGGTCACGAGCTCCGGGTGTTCGAGCAGTCGCTCAACACTACCGGCCTCCTCAAGGATCCTTATCGCGGTCTTCGGTCCTACCCCATCGACGCCGGGGATGTTGTCCGAGGAATCGCCGGTAAGGGCGAGGAAATCGGCAATCGATTCCGGCGCCACCCCCATCTTCGCCCTCACCTCCTGCGGCCCCATAACCGTTAACTCTCCGACGCCTTCGGGGGCAAGTAATTTGATATGCTCCCCCACGAGCTGCATCAGGTCCTTATCTTTACTTACAATAAATACCTCGAACCCCCGGCTTTCCGCCCGCCGAGCCAGCCCGGCAATCAGGTCGTCGGCTTCGAGGCCCGGCTGCCGCACGGTAGGAATGTTGAACGCCCCGATGAGGCGGTCGATGATCGGCATCTGCGATCGGAGATCGTCCGGCATCGTCTCACGGTTGGCCTTGTACCGTTCGTACATCTCATGGCGGAAGGTCGGCACCGGACTATCGAGCGCCACGACCCAATGGCTGCAGTCGTGGGTGTCCAGCAGACGGAGGAGGTAGTTGGCAAACCCGAAAATAGCCCCGGTCGGCTGCCCCGAAGCAGTGGTCATAGGCGTCTTGAAGAGGGCGAAGTAAGCGCGGTAGATGAGCGCATGGCCATCGATGATATAGAGCTGCTTCTGCGGCATGGTGACTCTTTCGATGAATGAATCGGCGTTCCTTAAAATAACTATTTCTCTTAGTACTCTTGCTCCGGGCACCTGCCAACGTTATTTTAATTACAGAACAATAAATATCAAAAAAAGGATAGTACTCCATGGAATCCGCACAGTATATCGGCAGGAAAGTCATCAAGCGGGTAGTGAAATCGTTGCTTACAGCGGCGTTCGGCAAAACCGGAGCACAGGGAGACGACGGCGCCGTTCCGCGCCTCTTTCTTCTGCACGGAGCCGACGGCGCCGGAAAGTCGACCCTCATCGACATCTGCATGCAGTGCATTAATGAAGTGGGGGCGACAAACGGCAGGCCGGCGGCTTGGGCGCTTGTGGATCTCGATGACGCCCGCTTCCGGACCGGCATGCTCCCTTCCACGCCCGGCGCCATGATCGACGCCATCGTCAAGGCCGCCGCAACGGGCCATGAGCGTATCGCATCGCAACTGTCGCTTTTCGAACGGACGCGCCTGAAAATCGACGATATCAACTGGAAAAAACAGCTTCTCACCGACACCGAGTGGCCGCGGGAACTCTTCCTGAACCCCTTGCCGAATGAGGAGGCCGGTGACCGAAAAACGGACGGCAATTCGGCAGCGGCAAACAGTTCTTCTTCCATTGCCAAGGCTCACTTTGACGCCTGGATCAGAACGAAGATCGATCCGGGCGATTTGACGCTTGCCGCCTCAGCCGACAAGTCTCTCACCGCGCTCCTAGCAGATTGTCTGATCAATGCATCGCTGAAGATCCCGTTCGCACTCATTATCGACGGCATGGAGCTTGCTGGCGGCGAGGTGGAGCAGTGGCTGCTCGATACCTTCCTACCGTTTTTTGTCAATCGCGACAGCGGCATTGCGATCATCCTTTCGGGAATCAGCAACTGTGTGCGTTCGTTCAGGAATGCCTTTGCCGAACGGGCGGTGTTCTCCTGTCCCCTGTCCGCGCTCTCCCTGACGCTTTCCGATATTGCGGAACTGGCCTCAGCCAGGAGTATTACGCTGACGGCGGCGCAGACGATACAGATTGAGATCTCAACCGCAGGAGCCCCAATTGCCGTCCAATCGCTCCTCGACTACGTCGCCATGAATACGCCGGTCACCGAAATCCTTCCCGGGCAGGCGGATTCGACGGATCCCGGTCCGATGATCGACCGGCTTGCCGACTTATTCATCCGGCAGGGCGATGACAGAATTCGGGGACGCGTCTTCTCACTTGCATTGTGCTATCGGTTCGACAAAAACCTCCTTGCGAAACTTTGGGGAATTTCTTCAGGCGAAGTTGCTCCTGCCTTGGACGATATCGCGGGCCGTTACTCGTTCCTTTTGGCGGGCGGCAAGCTGCATGGGGCGTTCAGAGAGCGTTTCCGCACCTTTCTGATCGCAGAACTCGCACGGGGAGGTGACTCGCCGCTTGCGACATTTTTAAAAACGTTTGCCGTCGTACAGGTCGAATTTTATAGTGCAGAACTTGAATGGAAAGTTTCACACATGACCGATCCCCTGGAGCGGTATGCGGACCCGGCGTTTCAAAGCGACCTTTTCGGATATCGCTACAGTCTTGCGCTCTCGTCGCCGCATGACCTGCTTCGCGCGCTTCCGGGCATCTTCATCGAGGCACTCGTTTACAACCCCGGACTCACGGCACGGTTGCTCGAATTTGAAAATGAACTCGAACCGGTTTTACCCCGTGATCTGCAATCGATGCAGACCCAGCTCCGCAGTTGTCTCCCTATTGTCAAAGAGGCGTTTGCGCCAATACTGCCCGGAAGCCGCGGAAATACGAGGTCCTTAAGCTTTATGGAGAATTTTCAGTCGTCGCTCAACGAATCGCAGCGGGCACTCATGCACCGACTGCGGGGCAGGCTTCTCAGCCATGATAGCAATTTCCATAAAGCGGTTGAGGAGTACGAAACCGCCGCGCAGCTCGTGGGCGGTTCATCACCCGTCCGACGCGCCCTGTTCGGCGATTTCACCGCAGCCGGATACGCCTTCATCAAGGCAGGCAACACGCAAAAGGCGATTGACGCCTTTTCAATGGCGGTCTCGCTCTGGACCGGCGACTTTTCCGCCTGGATGGAACTGGCCCGTATGCAGCAATTGATCGGCGAGCATCGGGCCGCCGTCAAATCCTACGAGGCGGCGGTCGGAGTCGATCCGGAGGCAAAGGAGGCGTGGTTCGAACTCGGCAGGGAGTGCGCCCTGCTTGCGGATCACGGCAATGCTGTTGAAGCCTTTTCCCGTGTCACGAAGCTTGACGCCAAACATGCGCCGGCATGGTTCAATTACGCTCTCTCACTCGAAGCGTTGTCCAAGTTTGCCGAAGCGCAGGATGCGGCGACCAAGGTGGTTGCCATGGTGCCTGATCACTGGGAAGCTCTTTTTGTTCTCGGCCGCGTCCTGGCAGCGCAGTATTACTCACGCGAAGCAATCGATGCCTTCAACAAGGTCGTAGCGATCAGGCCCGATTGCCGGGAAGCATGGGAAGCGCTCGGACGCCAGCTTCTGGCCGCTGAATCCTTCGAAGACGCCGCTGGCGCGCTGGAAAAGGCCGCGGAGCTCGACGGAAAAAGCGCGCAATTGTGGCATGCAATCGGCACGGCCTGGTACGGCGCCTCGAACTACGCGAACTCCGTACGCGCCTGTCAAAAGGCGACCACGTTGCGGATGGATTTTTTCGACGCGTGGGTTACGCTCGGCTACGGACTGAACGGGATGAAGGATTTCAAAGGCGCCTGCGCTGCCTTTCAGGCCGCCGCCGGCATCAACCCGGCCGACCGGCAGATCTGGGTGAATGTCGGCAACACGCTCTACAGCCAAGGCGAATTCCAGGCGGCCATCGACGCCTTTCTCAAGGCAACCGAACTGCGTTCGGATACCGAGGTCATCTGGCTGAGTATCGGTAAGGCCTTCCAAGACCAGAAGAAGTTTTCCGAAGCGGTCGATTCGTTTCAAAGATCAATCGCTCTCAACCCCAAT
>CAWJXL010000040.1:0-7914 GCA_963846695.1 uncultured Fibrobacterota bacterium
TGTCCCGCCCGAGCTCGAGCCCACGTCGACCTCGCGTATAATTGACAAAATCAACTTTTCCTACAAGGCCCCGTTGCGCATCGACTTTTCCGGCGGCTGGGCCGACGTCCCGTTCATCATGCACGGCACTCCCGGCTACGTGACGAACGCCGCCATACGGCCGCTCATCGAGTACAAGTCGGGGCGGTTCAATTTTTCCGGGTATCCGCGTGGAAGCGGCCTCTCAACTTCCACGGCCGCCAAGCTCCTGGAAATGATCGGCGCCAAGGCCTACAATGCGGAAGTCATGCAGCTTTCGACCATCGCCGAAGACCTTTTCAAACTTGAAAACAAAGAGCTCAACTGGGCTATCGGAAGGCAGGATCAGTATGCCATCGTGTACGGCGGCCTGCACTGCTTCGAATTCGGCCCTGATTACGGCAGGCCGGTCGGTCCTGAAATCACCCGGGAGACGCTGGCGCTTTTCCTGAAAAACCTCGTACTCATCCACACCGGCGTCTCCCGCAACGCGCAGGTGGCGGTGGAGCAAGTGTATAAGAACCATGTTACTCCTGAAGGTAAGACAGCCCTCGAAACCATAAGCACGTGCGGCAGGACATTCCACGAAGCGCTTGCCGATAAGGATTTCATGCGCTGCGCCGCCATAATGGAGGAAAACTTTTCCGCGCAGAAGCGTCTTGCCCCCGCCACGTCGAGCGAGCGCATCGACGCCATGTACGCGTACGCGAAGGAGAACGGCGCGCACGGCGGCAAGATCTGCGGCGCGGGCGGCGGCGGTGCGTTCGTTTTTTACTGCAGTGATCCTTCGCAATTGATAAAGGCGCTCAAGGAGCGGTTCGTGGACTGCTTTGAAATCAACTTTGAGTTCGAATATAGAAGCATCAAGCAACTGAACACGATATAAGTGCATACTTTCAAGGGAGCATCACGTGAAAAAAGCGTTGGTATGCGGTGCTGGCGGCTTCATCGCGGGCCATCTTGTCAAAAAACTTAAAACAACGGGCTACTGGGTGAGAGGTGTTGATATAAAGGAACACGAGTTTTCGCCTTCGCCGGCCGACGAGTTTCTCACGCTCGACCTGCGCGAGGAGGAGAACTGCAAAAAGGCGCTCGCGCTCAATAAGGGGTCATTCGACGAGGTGTACCAGCTCGCCGCGGACATGGGCGGCATGGGGTTCATCCACAGTGCGGAGTGCGATATCATGCGCAACAGCGCGCTCATCAACATTCACATGACTCATAACGCCTGGAAGACGGGCGTGCCGCGCTACTTTTTCTCCTCGTCGGTCTGCGTGTACCGGGATATGAAACACGGCGAACCGGAGATGACCGAAGAAGAGGCTGTCCCGGCCAATCCCGACAACGAGTACGGCTGGAAAAACTCTATGCCGAGCGCATGGCGCTGGCCTACGAGCGTAACCGGGGAATGAAGGTCAGGATCGCCAGGTTCCAGAACTGCTACGGCCCTGAAGGCACGTGGCGCGGCGGCCGCGAAAAGGCGCCTGCCGCCCTGTGCCGCAAAATCGCCGAGGCGAAAGACGGGGGCGCCATTGAGGTCTGGGGCGAGGGCACCGCCGTGCGTTCCTACACCTACATCGACGATATGGTCGAGGGGATCTTCATGCTCATGCAGTCTGACCTGAAAGGAGCGGTCAATATCGGCTGTCCTGAGTATGTAACCGTGGACGGGCTGGCCGCTGTCATCACCGAGGCGTCAGGGAAAAAAATAACCATACGACACGTTGACGGACCCGTGGGCGTGCAGTCGCGAAACTTCTCCAACAGTCGTATCTATTCCATCGGTTGGAAATCGAGGTTCAGCCTTAAAAAGGGCATTGCTCTCACCTACCCATGGATTGAAGGGCAGGTGAAACGTGCGGCACCATCATGCTGAAGCGTTTTTTTCGCCCAGTATTTGTTTTGTGATGTTTCCATAATGTTGTCGCTTTTCATGCATTGCCACGCCGTTTTCGGTAAAAGCATAGGGCAGATAGCGGCGACCGCCACGTTCGATGTTTGAGGTCACAATTTGTGACCTCAAAGCCTCTGCCTCATCAGGCGTAAGTTGGAACATGAAATCATCCGGGAATCGTTCAATTTATCTTTTTCTTGACCGTAATGGCTTCAGATGATATTTTAAATAAAAAGGGGTGTCACATGCCTAAGCATGCAATGAAAATTCATTTAAGCGCCGATATTACCGTAAAAAAGGATGGAGATGGGTTTCATGCTTCCTGCCCTTCGTTTTCCTGGGTTCATGCCTATGGAAAAAGTGAGAAAGAAGCGGTTGAAGGGGCGCGGGATGGCATTATAGCCTCCGTTCTATCACTTCAAAAACATAATGAACCGATCCCTTGCTGCACAGTCATCGAAGAAGATATGGTCCAGGAGGAAGCGGATATCCCCAAACATATCTTTCGTGAAAATATTCCAATTTCAATCCCCTGCATGGCCTGATTGCCATGACAGCCTACCCGCCTGATGTCTGGGGCCAGCTTAAAAATAAGACGGCGCAGGAACTAGTTAAAGCCTTGCGAAGAGCAAAATGGGAAGAAGACGCGGGCGCGGGTTCGCCCTCATTTTCCGTGATCCGGCATCCGGGAAGCGAGTTCATATTCACATGCATCCACATAAAAATTTCGGCGCGGATACGTTGAAGGATATTCTTGATACTATAGGCTGGACTCCCGAACAAATGCGCGCTTTCAAGCTGATAAAATAACCAGTCCTCGCTCGACCCCTCCCTTCATTCCGAACCGTTCTCTCGACCGTGACCCCGCCTGGATGGTCCGGTCATTGCTTAATACCTTTCTTTTGCCGGTAATCATGCGGGTCAATGCAGGCGTCGTAGGTCGCCCGGTCTATGCGTATCCATTCGGTATTATTAACGCCGTGGAAAAGATTCTGGCCGTCGATGTAGGCGCAGGCGCGTTTTAAAGCGGGTTCAGGGAGCATGGGAAGCCCCCATAAAATAAGAAACCCCACCCGAGGCCTTGCGGCTAGTCGGATGGGGGACAAATATCATCAATAAATATAGTCTTCTAAAGACGCTGTTGCAATAAGTTTCTATTATCATCGGAAATCCATTGACTCTTGAATAAGACTTCAAAATAAAATACTCATTCGAAGTGTGCGAGTCAAAGGCGCGTGATAAACGAAACTCGCCCCGCGATCCCCTCGACCGTGACCCCGCCCACGACCGGCATAGAGCAGCCAGCGCATGGCTTAGAACCTGTTTTTTAACTTTCGGTTTTGATTTTAGTGAGGTAATTTATTGGCTAAATAAATTTGATTTTATAAATCGCGCAGCGTAGTTTATGCTTCGGGTGAGGTGACCTGAATTCTACTAAAAAACGGGAAGTCCTCAAAAGATGGAAGGAGGATCGCTGCATCATGGTCTGCTTAAAAAAAGGAACCCGATCTTCTGCACGTCCGACCGGGCGAACACATTGCACGGTCATCTCGTTTCTTGCCGCTGCAATGAGCTTTACGGCACTGGTGCATTGCGGAAACCACGGAAGCGCGGTATTGAGCCGTCCCGCGGATAATTTTTCCACCGGCGCATCAGGAGCGGCTCCTTTTGAAATTATCTCCCTGGGCACCAGTACCTATGGAGACAGCGACCTGCCCAAGGTTCGGTTTTCGAACAGCAGCGGGTACAGCGTTACCGTGGCGGCGACAACCCCTAACCCCCTGCAGGTGGCGGTTCCCATCTATGTCAATCCTATCACCGGAAAGCTCGATTCCGGCACCGTCTCGCTGACGGTCATCGATCCGTCCGGAGCATCGAAAACGGTGCAGGGAAGCCTTCTGATTGCCCCTCCCCCCATGCTTGCCGGAATTCCCCCCGGAGCGGTCACCGAAGCGTTCCTCGAAGGCACAATCAATCTTATCGCAAGTTCGCAGAGCTCCCTTGACTCAGTTACCTCGATGGGGTCGGCTGCCGCCGCGCTCGTAACCGCTGATATAACGGCATACCTGGCGAGTTCGAGTGCGCAACTGACGGTAATGAAAAATGCGGTTATCGCCTTTATCAACGGAATGCCGGGCGACTCCATCGGCTCGATAACAACGTCGACCGGTTCTCTCACCCTGAAAATCGACACCGCCACGATGTACACCTCCGACCGCATCATCGCGGCGTTTCTGAACCAGATCGCTCCCTCTGGCCAAGTGCTTACCAAAACGCTGCCGGGAGCAAGGGCCGACGCCACGTCGTTTGATCTCGATTTCGCACGGACCTGGTACTTGTCGATGCCCGCGGAGATCTCCTCCCAATGGCTCGACTGGGGCAAGAAAACCGGCAGCACCATCGGGGCCGTGACCGCGGCAACCGGCGTGGTCGTGGCGCTCGCCGCGTCTACCCCGGCAATTACCGCCATCGGTATCATGGCCGGCGTGGTCGGCGCCATGGGCTTCGCGGTAAGCACCTTTGCCCCGGCCACAGCCGCCGCGTTCCTCACAATAGGGTCCTCGATCATTCTCAACGGCCAGGCATCCGAGGAAGATTATACGCTCGAGGTAAAGTATGTCGCGGGGAGAACGCTGTCGGCCGGAGCATCATGCTGGCTGTCAACGTGGATACAGGAAGTGAATGGCAATGTTTCCGCCGCCATCGTCAGACTGGCGAATAACCAGCTCGGCGTTACGGCGAAGATCGGCGAATTTATCGCCGGAGGTATTGATTTCGTCAATGCGCCCCCCGACACCGGAAAACCCGTTACCTCGGATACGGTGACTTATAGCGGAACCTTCACCGGAACTTCGCTTCTCAAGTCCTCCGACGGCTCCCAGTGGAGCTGCGTAACCTCATTTACGGTTACGATGACACTTTCGGGAAGCGGGACGGTACTGAAGCCTTACAAGGGAACCATGAATGTCAGCGGCACCTCGACCACTTCGGTGGTATCTTGCAGTGCTGGCTACACATGCCAGGGCGGGTCGTTGCCGTTCAGCGGTACTGGTATGGTATCCGGCTCAAACGGCACAGTCGAAGCGGTCGCCTCCTGTGGATTTACTTCAGCGCCGGCGAATACGATTGCGGTGATATTTACCGGCGGAACGATCAGCGGCATTACCCTGACGGGACAGTTCACGTGCAGCTGGGATGCTTCCACTATGGAACTCGCCTCGTGGACTCCCGTGGAGCAGAACATAACCTTGGAAAAATAGATCGCATGCGGGTGTTGTCCGGACAGGGAAGTTCCCTTTATGGACGCAAGGTGAGAGAAATGAACAAGGTCGATATGAAGGTATGCGTAGGAATTTTTTTCGCCCTCTTCACTATGGCAATCGGTAATATCAATGTCAGTGGAGTTATAAGTACAAATACTATTTAGCCGGACACTATTGACAAGTGATTTATATTAGTCCTGTCTATCCCGTAATCGCATGAATCGTGTTCAGGAACGAAAGGACCGGCGGCGACGCAACGATCAACAATCAGAAATTATCGGCCACACTTAAAAAGGGTATCCTGTTGTTTTTTTCCTGTGCCGCAATCTGCTGCGGTCAATCGCACTGGGTGTGGAGAAACCCGTATCCACAGGGCAACGATCTCTTCTCAATGGCCTGGGGGAACGGTGTCTGGGTGGGGGTGGGCTATAACGGCACCATCGTGACCTCACCCGACGGCACGGCATGGAAGGTACGGGATTACGACACCACCATCGGTTCACTCTCCTCCGTGACCTTCGCGAGCGGCCAATTCGTGGCCGTCTCCCTTGCGGGCACGATCCTGACCTCCCCCGACGGCGCCACCTGGACCATCCGGGTCCCGATTACGCTCATCGCACTCTGGGGGGTGACCTGGGGCAACGGGCTGTTCGTTACCGGGGGTGAACGGGGCAGGATCCTGACCTCTCCCGACGGCGCCACCTGGACCGCCAGGAGTTCGGACCTGGGCACGGGCGGCATCCTCTACTCCCTCGCCTGGGGCAACAGCCGGTTCGTTGCCGTCTGCCTCGACTCCAATTCCAAGTATCGATTCATGACCTCCCCGGACGGCACGACCTGGACTCTGGGTGATACGGCTACGCTGTCCGGCTTCGGCGTCTGTTCAGTGACCTACAGTAACGGCCTTTTCATCGGGGCGGGCGGCAACGGCATTGTCCTGACCTCACCGGACGGCGCGGCCTGGACCAAAGACAGCACGGGCGCGGTTGACGGTTTCTCTTCAGCGACCTATGCCGACGGCCGGTTCGTGGCCGTTGCAAGTTCCGGAGACTATGCGTTCCAAACCATCGTGACCTCCCCGGACGGCAAGACCTGGACCGTCAACGGCGCAACGGCGCCGCTCGGACTCAATTCCGTGATCTATGCAGACGGTCTATTCATGGCCATGGGTGACGAGGGAATGATCCTGAGCTCCCCCGACGGCCTGGCGTGGACCCTGAAAAGTCCGGGTTCGCGTGCCCAGCTCTCCGGCGTGACCTGGGGCAACGGGCTCTTCGTGGCCGTGAACAGCGGGGCTTTGAGCGATGTCGTGACCTCTCCGGACGGCATAACTTGGTCGGTACGGAGTTCGGGTTCGCATGACGATTACGAAGCCGTGGCGTACGGCGACAGCCAGTTCGTGGCGGTCGGCATCATGGGCGAGATGATGACCTCTCCGGACGGCGTAACCTGGACCGCCCGGAATCCTGGTACTGGTTACTACCTCTGGGGGGTGACCTTCGGCAACGGTCTGTTCACGGTCGCGGGTGACGCGGGTTTGATCCTGACCTCCCCCGACGCGCGAACTTGGACGGCGCAGAGTTCCGGTACGAACTACCGGCTCAACGCCGTGACCTACGGCAACGGCAAATTCGTGGCCGTGGGTGACGGCGGCGCCGTTGTCACCTCATCAAACGGCACGACGTGGAGCGCGGAAACGTTAAGCGTGGCCGGAAATTTCTCCGGCGTGACCTGGGGCAACGGCCTCTACGTGGCCGTGACGCCAGGTGGAGTCGCGACCTCTCCGGACGGCATCACGTGGTCGATCCAAAATTCCGGGTCGGGTTACGGCCTCACCGCCGTGACGTATGGCAATAAGCGGTTCGTGGCAGTAGGCAACGCCTGGAATGCGACGACCCTGATCCTGACCTCCCCTGACGGCGCGACGTGGACGCCCAGGTATATGGACATGACCACTTCCCTCTTCTCGGTGACCTACGGCGACAGCCAGTTCGTGGCAGTAGGAGTCCAAGGCACGATCCTCGCTTCGCCTGCGGACAATATCGGCGTGGCGTACAAACCCGCATTGCGGACAGCGCAAAGCGGCAGGCTTAAAATCACCAGTGCGGATAACGTCATTTCGATTGCCCTGCCCGCAACGACCGGTCGCGGCAAGGTGCGGGTGCGGCTGTACACCGCCTCCGGGAAGACGATATATTCGTCCACGACCGCGACCGCCGCGGGAGTCCTGAACATTCCGGCAACGGCAGTGCCGAATGGCATGTATGTTGTCGCGGTTACCGATGCCGGGAACCATACGTTGTCCTCCAATTTTATTTTGACGAGATGATGTCTTCAGACAAGTTTTTCATAAATACCCCGCCATGAACAGCGGCCGGAGGATGCCGGTGATAAAAAATATTCATATCCCCGCCCGTCCGCCCCGGAGGGCTCCCTATTCTTTCTTCGTTGCCGCTTCCGGCAGCCTCACGGGTAATTTATCGGTGTTGCCCTTGCTCGCCGCGTTTCCAGTTACGCGAAAGAGGAAATCGTCGTTGCTCACCTTAGCGCTCCCGGATACCCGCGCCGTTGCTTTCGGTGCAGACTTCAGGGTGTTTCTGCAATCCCTTAAATTCTGCTCGTCAGGTTCGCTCTCGACGCCGTCTATCACTCCCGTGGAAATAAAAAGGCCGGATCAAGGCAGCATCCCGCCCTGTCCGGCCTTTCAAAGAAGCGCACTCATGGAGATCTGTGTTTGCT
>CAWJXL010000041.1:0-9689 GCA_963846695.1 uncultured Fibrobacterota bacterium
ATAGTTACGCTATGGGGTTGAAGGAGAAAACAACAGCATTCTTGTCGCTTCATTTGCAAAGGCATTTATATTTTTGTCATCAAGTAATAATTTTAAAAATGTCTTTCTGCTTGCAGAATCAGCAATTCTTAATAGGTTTAAACTTACATCCCTGTTTTGGGGGTTGTATCTACCATGTACCATTTCTGAACGAACGTTATATATGCATCTTAAATCGTCCTGATTGAAACCTGTAAAATTATAAATTCTATTAACGAAGATGTCAGTACTACGCAATTCTTGCTGCTGGGCTGATATGATGGTTTCCATAGCGAAAACAAGAAATAATAGGGATTCTAATCGATCATAATTTAAATAAGCGCGAGAAAGAAAGTACAAGGCATTTCGAAGCCTGCCGCTAATAGATGAAAACCTATTTAGGTTTGAAAACAATTTACAAAGGTTTGTAACTTCGTCTTCAGTCACGGTTTGGGTAGTATCATCTACCTCAAGAAAATTATAGTTATCTATACTTATGCTGATTTTATGTGAAGCTTTAAAGTGGTATTTCACCCATACCTGAGAATGTTTCAACAGCCGACTTGCTGCAATGAAAATATATGAGGCTTCTTTCGGTTCAAACAAAGAATCATCAATTGATAGGCAGCACTTTGCATCCTTTATGGTTACCCTATCTATTTCTGAAATGTTAGGCGTATCATAATTTTCAATATTAATATCATTATTAACAATTGATATCCCGTTTGCGATTTGAATTGGAAGACTATGCAATATCCAGATTTGTTGCAAGGGATACAAAGATGTTCCCATAAAATCCCCTTAATGGTGGTGCCATTTCCTATATAATTTTACCGTAGAACTGTACTGAGTAACAGGCTCGGGATATTTTCCGGGAAACGCTTCAACGTATAACCTAACATCCGATCCAGCGAAGTCAGGATCGTCTCCGGCGTGAACCCGAGTTCAAGCAAAGGCTGCATGGTGAATTTCAGCATGATCGGCGGACCGCAGACGATGCTCACGGCGTCCTCAAACTGGAGTCTATCGAAAGGAATAGGAACTCGAACCCTGAATTCTTCCTTACCGTTCTCTTTCCCTGGCATTCCCGCCATATTCAGGCCCTTTTTCCGCAACGGAAGCAGGAGCATGTCCGGCCCTAATGCTCATTTTAACCGCTTCCGCCTCCATCTAAAAACGGGCGGTTCGTGAACCGCCCCTACGCATGATCTTTTCCCGTATTTTTTCTACCTTAGAAGAGGGCGTTGCGGGAGTGCGCCACCTCCTGCCGAAGGCAGGAATCGGGGCGCACTTCCGCAGGAAGGGGTGTACCTGAAGACGCGCTTTGGCGGCTTCAGGGCCAGGGGGAACCATCTTTTTATGGTTCCTCCACCAGAAAGGCTTAACTATCGGTTCCCCCACCCAGAAAGATTAAACTCCCGTCCTCTGCAACTAATTTCAACCGGTTACATTTTGTAACCGTTTGACTTCCTTCCTTTCTCAATCGGTTCTTTAAAACTTTCCAATAATTTCTCGCGGCCTGATAATCCTGCTGCTGAATCAAGACCTGCAAAATATCCACCACGGAAAAAAACCACGTTTCAGTTTTTTCGTCATAATGACGGCGGATTTTGTAGCCTTCGAAAACGGCTAAAGAGTTTGTCATGCTTGCCTTTTTCGCACCAAATAACGTAAAAGAAGTTATGAGGCTTTATTTTTCGGGCCGGCGAAGGAAACAAGTCGTTTTTTGTTTTTGATCTGGTGCTCCTGCGCGTCCGCCGCTATCGCGCGGATATCGTTATTAAAACGTTTGGCCCGGCGTTTTCTTGCCTGGCGAACTTCATCGACAATGGGATCTTTCCAGATCATATTACCCCCATTAAAGATTCGGGTGTGCTGTTTTGGGGTCATGGCGACACTCCACCCGATGGGTACTTGAATCTCCCTGTCTCGAATATACGTATTCCGGCGCATCGTTGGCAAAATGAAAATACGTCGTCTATTGTGGGCGTTACGGACAGGTTGGACCCATCGGACAGATTTTCCGTATTAATCGATGCCGATGCGTTCATGGTTTGCAGAAATCGGGGCGCACTTCCGCTGGAAAGGGTGCGTCGGAGGTGCGGCTTTGCGGCTGCTGCGCAGGTATGCGGTTCCCATTTTACCCAAAAGGTAAATTGGACGCATTATTTTAGTTTCGGTTGTAGCAGCCGACGCGCCGGGCGGTAGAGTCTCGCGCCGCAGAGCCCTGCGCCGGGGCGGTTCACCGGTCGCGGGCAGGGTAACGGTCGAAAGATCGCGGCGCGGTGGTCGAATCGGAAATTGTTTAGGAGACCATAAAGAGAAAAAATAAAAAATCTCTTTCGTGCCTTGTAGTAATATTTTCCTAATCGCAGATTACGTAGGACCCGTCAGGGCCATTATAAGATAAATGCCAATATTGGAGCACATCGCGACCGATTAAGCAGTCAAAATAATCACCTTTTAAGGGGCATTCTACGAGGGGGGCTTCAAAGCCTTTATTCCAGGGGAATATTAACCTCCCGAAATAAACGGGCCTTTCCTGCTCGTCTTGTACAGAAGATATTTTTTGCGTACCGGTCTTTTTCAACGGTATCTTGTTTATTACCTTAGGTGAAATAACCGTGCTTGAAGCGCCCGTGTCGATGAGGGCTTGAACCGTGATCATGGGTATTTGGATACCCTGTTTTTGCATCGCCTCGGAAATAATCGTAGGGTGAGTAATTGAAACCTGGACAAGTGCACCTTGGCGTTGAAGGACAATTTTTCCGGTATTTTAACGGGAATTTGTTTGCCGTCGGGCGTTTTTACCATCTGGACGGGTGTTTGATACCTTATGGTTCGAATCAAAAGATTGCTCCTGCGACAAAATTTATGGGTTCTTTATCAGTCATGAAGTGGACAAGAAAAGTGCCCTCCATCCCATAAAGTTCCACGCCTTTTTCCGCAGCAGCCTTATAAGTATCAAATGAATCGATGACCTTTTGTTCATTTATCAGAAGAAACTTATTAAAATGCAAGGGCAGAAGCTCATCCTTGTGCATTCGAACGTAGTTCATATTTTTTTCAAATTCTGTCTCAGGCATAAATGTGCTCCTTCAGGGTTTTTAAATTAAATTCTACGTTTGATGCAATCAATAAGAAAATCTCCTGTTTAAAATATACATGGATTGCCGGGTTCGATAGCCTACTACCTGCCGCTTCCAGAAAAAAGGCCGGGAAGCGTCGATCACCCCGACCCTGTTCCTTCTTTGCCCGTTAAACGACCGCATTAACGGCTGAATTCCGGCCCGGTCCTTCCGCGCGTCGTTCCTCTGCCGTATCCGGCTTCCTGAACGCCGCGTAGAGCGTCAGGTTTAAAAATTCGACCGGCTTGTGTTCCGAAAAAAGGTTGTGCCGTGTTCGGAAGATTGTTTGAAAGTGTTGACAAATTTCAGTGTCCAGTGGACACTTTTCCATCGTACAGGGGGGTATTTCAGCGTATTTAAGGCTGTGACCGCATTAAAATCCCGGAAGGAATAAACCTTATAAGCCTCTGATTTATTTGGGTTTTATTGAAGTGCCGAAGCCCGGAATTGAACCGGGATGGTGTCGCCACCGCTGGATTTTGAGTCCAGTGCGTCTACCAATTTCGCCACTTCGGCAAGGGGAATCGACAGTAGAAATTACATTTTCCGAAGGAGCATCCGCAACCAGAACCGATGCAGACGGAAGGGGTGTCTCCGGAAGAGCGCAGTCGCGAAGCGACGTTGGCAGAACATGCCCTACTCGTCGTCTTCACCCGGGTTCAAAGTATCCCGGAAAGGATCTTCACCGGTTTTTTCGTGGAACTCGTTCATGTTCTTCAGATGCCGAATGGTGTCGCTGATAATGACCTCGGCATTCGCCTCAACGAAATCGCAGATTTCATCGGAGTCGGCGTTCGCGTTTCCCCGGAAGTATTCTACTATGGAAAGACCCGTCGACAGCATGATGTTGTGTACCAGGTTCTCGTCGTATAACTTGCAGCGCTTATTGGTCATTGAATATCCCCCCACGGCAAAGGTGTCGACCGGATAAACGCCGATTACCTTCACGAAATGTACGGCACTAGCCTTGGGAAACTCCCTGTTCATCCCATTCTAAAGTATCGACGACACCTGTGGCAGCGTTAAGGCTTGTCCATAGGGCCGATTTGAGATGTAAGGTCCCGCGTTCCTTTTCACGCGCGAAAACCGTCCACCTGCCACCGTTAATTATACCCCGTTTTAGAAGAATAGTCAACAGGAACAATGGCAAACAACGGGACTAAAACACTACCGGAAATCATTCGCCCGTACCGATCCACAGCCTCAAATATCCGCTCCACCTTAATCGATCCTTCCCGGAGGACCCGAACGGCACCATCAAAGCCAACCTTTACCACCGTTGAGGGCTGCGATTCCGGCAAAAGCCCGGCATCTATCAGAAAATCGATTTTTCTAGCAAACAGGGCAGCTATCGTTTCAAGATCGTTAACATACGCCCTGCCGCTCACATTCGCGCTCGTGGAAAAAAGAGGAGCATCCAGGTAGCGGAAGATCGCCTCGATGAAGGGGTGGCGCGAAATGCGAATTGACACGCTTGCCGCACTCCCGCGAAGCGGCAACACGAGGGTTAAATGGCCGGGCCAGAAAGCCCTTGCCAACGCCTCGGCGGTTGGGGGCATAATGAAAGGGATGGCAGAAAAAAAAGATCGGTCCGGAGCGATGAGAATCAGTTCGTTCCCTGGAACGCGACGCTTTGCCTTAAAAATGCGTTCCTTGACACCGGACACGGCAGAGGAGCCCCCGATGCCATAGATGGTTTCGGTGGGGTAAACAAATACCGCACCACTTTGTATCCGGTCAGCAGCGGCACGAAGGCCTGATTGGGAATGCTCGCTCAGAAGCCCGGCCAAGGGGATGCGTTCAGTCGGCGTCATCCTCGAACCGATTTCGATATTCGCGCATCCGTTCGCGAATGGCCGGGTCCACGCTTCCGAGGATTTCCACGGCGAGGAGGGCTGCATTAGCCGCGTTACCGATACCAACGCAGGCTACAGGGATACCGGACGGCATTTGCACGATGGAATACAGGGCGTCGCGGCCTTGCAACGGGCCGCTGTCGGCCGGAACGCCGATGACCGGCAGGGTCGTCATTGAGGCAATGACGCCGGGCAAGTGCGCCGCAAGTCCGGCAATGGCGATGATTATCGAAAAGTGAGCGGATTCGGCGCCAGTCGCGAATTTTCTGAGTTTATTTGGCGTGCGGTGCGCGGAAATGACAAAGGTTTCAAACGAAATCCCGAAATCATTCAAAATATTTTCCGCTTTTTCAGCAAGGACTCTGTCGGATTTCGACCCGAGAACAATGGCAATTTTTCCCGCCACAAAATCCTCCCGCTTCAGCCACGGTACTTACGGTTGCCGTGCCAGTTTAAGCCGCATGAGTCCCTTCGCACCGATATCCTTGCGAAAAGTCTTCCCCTTGAAATCTATCTCGGCAACTCCTTCGTAGGCAAAGGTGATGGCATCAGCCAGTGTATCGGCCCACGCGCTTACGCTGACCACTCGCCCGCCGTTCGTGATAAAGCGCCCCTCGTTATCGAGGCAGGTGCCGCTGTGGTAGATATCGCGGTTGGGTTTTGCATGCTCAGCTTCATCGATTCCAACAATCGGTTTCCCCCGCTCAAAGGCTCCAGGGTACCCTTTCGAGGCAAGCACCACATTCACGCAGTAACCGGGTTTCACCGTCCAGGTGACATTGTCAAGCCTTCCGACCGCACAAGCCTTAAAAGCATCATACCAGTTGCATTGCACGAGGGGGAGAACGGACTGGGTTTCCGGATCGCCGAACCGGCAGTTGAATTCCACGACCTTGGGTCCTTCCACGGTGGCCATGATGCCGCAATAGAGCAGGCCGCGGTAGGGAAACCGCTCCGCTTTCATGGCGGCGAGAGTCGGTATGACGATTTCAGACTCGATCCGCTTCAGCATGGATCTATCGACCATCGGAGTCGGCGCGTATGCGCCCATGCCGCCGGTATTTGGGCCCTGGTCATTGTCGAAGATCGCCTTATGATCCTGCGCAACGGGGAGAATTTTATAGTTATTCCCATCGGTCAGTACGAAAACCGACGCCTCCTCCCCCTCTATTTTTTCTTCGATGATCACCTGCGATCCCGCCTCGCCGAAGCTCTTCCTGTCGAAGATTTCATCGATCGCGCTGCGGGCCGCCTCAACGGTATCGCACACGATGGCACCCTTTCCCGCCGCAAGCCCGCTCACTTTGACCACAAGGGGAACACCCTTGTCATCGAGGCAAGCGAGCGCCTTCCCCTTGTCAACTACGACTTTGAAGGAGGCGGTGGGAATGCCGTACTTTTTCATGAGATTCTTTGCAAAGACTTTGCTTCCCTCGATCCGGGCGGCGGCCTTTGACGGACCGAAGACGCAAAGGCCCCGCTTTTGGAAAATATCGACAATCCCCTCCACAAGCGGCGTTTCCGGACCTACGAGCGTCAGGTCGATTTCATTTTTTTCGGCCCACGCCGAGAGATCTTCCCAGGTATCTATTTTCTTATTGATAATCGTGCAGCCGTCACGCTCCATGCCGGGATTCCCCGGGTAGGCATAAATGCAAAGCGGGCGTTCCGAACGGAGCAATGCCTTGAGAAGCGCATGTTCCCGCCCTCCGCCGCCGACAATAAGCACGGTATTTAGAAAATCCACAAGCGCCTCCCCGGCTCGAATCGTACGGATGATACTACAAAATAGCACCTGTGGTGATAATCCGCAACCGCATCTATGGCCCACCCGCGCTGCCGGTCCCGCAGCAACCCGTTAATCAGATAAATGGACGCATGTTTTTCAGCATCTCCCGCAAGGCAGGAAAACTCAGGAGCGAAAGCGCCTCATCGATGGTGCAGAACCGCGGCCGGCGCCCGGTCTCGGGTTTACCGGAAACAGAGGCGTAACGAACCAGGAAGTAGGTTACCCGGTACGTTGTATCCGCCATGGAATACTCCTCCACCCCGGCCGGCCGGACGATGCGGCCTGCAACGCCCGCCTCCTCCGCACATTCGCGGATACCGGCCTCTTCCGCCGTCTCTCCCTGGTCGATGTGACCCTTGGGAAAGATCCAGTGCGAAGGGTCCTTTTTCGCCCTGACAATGAGGAACAACGGGCCTGCTTCGGCGTTTTTAAAGACAATCGCGCCCGCTTGTTCTATGACGGTATTCCGCATGTGACCTTCTTATTGTCTGTCAAAACCATCTTTCCCTTTAATGGCCCCCTTACTGTCATTTTCAACGTCAATCTTCGCTATCCTTTCAAATATTTTCTCGAACGTATCGCGTACATTCCTGAGCTCGGATTCCTTGTTTCTTTTTCTCCAGAGCCGCTCGAACTCACGCAGTACCGCTCTCCCCTCTTCAAGCAATTGCTCCCGGTTCCCGTACGGCTGCGGACACGCCTGATGGCGCTCGTATTTTTTCTTGAAAGTAAGCAACGCGAGCGTCCACCGAACGGCGCGGCTGCCGCAGATGAATTCATCAAGATCAAGGCGGTCGCCTGCAAAGGAACCTGATTCGCGCATGCCGGTAAGGGTGCCGATGATACCCGATGCACGGTCATGCCGGCGGGCCAGATCGGCGCCGTCGAGCGCCTCGACTTCGGCTTCCCTGTTCCACAACCCCGAGAGGTTGTATGCCCAGGCATAGAGGTTTCCGAAATGGTAAAAGCAGAGGCTTCCGAGTTCGCGGAGCAGCGAAGCGATGCGACCGGACGGATCGTTCCATTCGACGAGCGAAATGGCGGCATCGAAGGCGGCATCGTCCGGATAGGATGCAACGTTCCAGGAGAGCGCCGCGCCGAGCGCCATCCCATGGTAGGAGCCCGCCAGAAAATTGACATGACCGCAATCGCCCCAATCGGTGTTGAGCACCCCCTCGGCCCGGTTTTCGCGGCCGTAATGCACCATCTTTCGAATGTTCACAGACGCGGTTTCGATATCATTTGCAAACCTGCTCCACCCTTGCACGCCGGGGCAGGCGTAGTGCCGCACGCCGTGCTCCGCGAAGGTTCTTGCGGCATCGCCGGTGACGTCGGCCTTGTATCCCCAGTTAAGAAACACGAGGTCCCTCGGAAGTTCGGGCAGAAGCTCCGGATACCGGAGAATGACGTCTCCCCATAGCATCGGCGTTTTGCCATGATCGCGCACCACACCGATGATCTTCTTAACAAACTCAACGTAGAGCCGCCCCTTGCCCGCGGCAGCGGCGAGACCCGCGTTCTTTCCCATCCCCAGATCGAAGGTCTCGTCGCAGCCGATATTGCAGTAACGCGACCCGAAGAGCGGCAGGAACTCGTCGAGCATGCTCTTTACCAGAAGAAAACTTCCGGGATTCGCGGCATCGATGGTATGGTGCACCATCCGGTCCCACAAGTTATGCGGCGGGACGCCGGCAGCGACATCGAGTTCGTTCAGATGCCCGAAACGTCCGATCCGGAGCAGTTCGTACAGGTGGCCGAAGGTGGACAGGGAGGGTACCAGATCGATGAAGTGCATCCAGCACCAGGCATCGAGCTCGCGGAACTCCGCATGGGTCAATGGGTCCTTGTCGCTCCATAATTCAGGGATATTTCTAAAAGCGAAGGAGTGCTCGACGTACAGCTGCAGTTGATTGATCTTATACGACGACAGCTTTGAGACGAGCGATTTGAGCGTTGCGAGGGTCGGAACCTTTCCCCGCGTGACATCGTGATAAAAACCGCGGTGCGGGAAATCCGGCTCGTCGGCAATGTCGCAGCAGGGCACCTTCGATCCATGCTGCCGGATGGTCTGCATCAGGGTCTGAATACCATAGAACAGCCCGGCGGGACCTTTGCCCCGGACCCGGATATCATGGGACGAGACCGACACAGTGTACGATTCCGCCGTCGATGCACGGTCGTCAACCGACAGAAAAATGCCGCAGGACGCGGGAATTTCCCCTTCAACAAGCGGGAGATCGCTGCCTGCCGCTTCACGAATCACTGCGGCAAGCCGTCGCGCGGCAAGGGCAATCCGTTCGTCGCCGAGAAGGCCGATGCCGATGCCGCGGCCTTCTCCGCCAAGATTGAAGCCCCTTCTTTTTTCCGGAGACTTTTTACTTCCGGAATGGTGATCATCCGGTCGCTCTTTCAAAGTAAAAAAACGCCCGCATTTTAGAAAAATAGATGCGGGCGGCGAATCCTGCCGAGAGGAATTTTCAATCAGAACACAAACTGATGGTGAAACACTCCATCATGATTCTTCACGCTCAGAACGTACACACCGGATGAGATTGCCTTCGCATCGAAGCTCACACGAACGCTTTTCTGATCCGGGGTTCTGCTCAGGGCCAAATCGGCCACTTCCCTGCCTGCCAAGTTAGCAATGGTTCTTCTACTTACTGACTCATCGTATTGCTCAGCAACCAAGCTGCTTGAAGCCCGCAACGCCCTTACCCTCTGCGAGAGTTTGCTCCTCGAAGCCTACATGATGGCCGCAGACGGCGCGGGCAACGCCATCCTGATCCTGCTCGAATCCCTCACCACAGACCGGGAAGCGATCACCAGCATTCACCAACTCGCGATCCTGGAAGAGGGGAGCAAAGTACCGGTAAGCACAAAGTACTTGACAGCAATACA
>CAWJXL010000042.1:0-32844 GCA_963846695.1 uncultured Fibrobacterota bacterium
CGTCGAGGAGGCGGAAAGGCAACTTATCATGAAAACGCTTGGTCATTGCCGCGGGAACCGGACCCGGGCCGCGGAAATGCTGGGAATATCCATCCGCACCCTGCGCAACAAGCTGAACGGATCTAAGGCGATAAAGGAAGTGGAGCTGGTGGAGGCTTAGGAGGGAGCCGCGGGTTTGATTTTTGCAACGACCATGCCGTGCGACACCCCGAACTCCTTTGAGAGAAGGAGTGAGGTCGGGGCTCTTGCAAACAGGGCTCTCCGTATCAGCACTCCCGAAAGATCGTAAAGAGAGAGAATGGCCGGTCTGCCGGCAAGGACGAAGGGAACCTCTATCCTGTCGGTCGACGAGGAAAGCGTCCATTCCCCGGCGTTTCCGGATGCGGAGCTTTCCCTGCGGAGGGGCAGTACCATGGTTGCGGCGGCAAAGGCGTTAAGCGCGACCGTCGGCGTTCCATTGGAGTTCCAGGCGCCCATTCTATAGCCGGCCCACCTGTAACACTCGGGCTCCCAGTAAAATATCCCCAATCCGTTCACCGATTTCAGTTTTGCGATCATGTCGGTCAGCATGCTGTCGGTACGCGGTCCGGCAGTTGCGGTATCGCCGACCTCAGGAATCATCACCGGTTTGCCGAACTGTGAAATCATGTCCTTCATTGTGATATAGCACAGGCTGTCCTGTTTCTTCCAGGTGGTGCCCGTTACGATGGTCGGGTAGTGGGACATGCCGATAACGTCGTATTTCGTATTGTATTTTGTCAGGCTGTCGAACATCCATTCGAACAGGCTGGTATTGTACCCGTTCGAAATATGCACGACGACCTTGATGGAGGTATCCACGGCTTTGACGGCCGCATAGCCGCTGTCAATGAGCCGCGAAAAGTTTTTAAACCCCCCGGCTCCCGTTCCCGAGCACTCTCCGGTCGGCCAGAGCATGCCACTATTTGTTTCGTTCCCCACCTGGACCCATTCGGGGACCACGCCGCTGTCCACCAGGGCGATCAGGACGCTGGTCGTGAAGGCGGAGACTGAGTCGCACAGCATGACGCCGGTATCGTTTGTCCATGCCGCCGGCTTGGTTTGGTGGCCCGGGTCGGCCCACACGTCACTGTAGTGGAAATCGATCATGATCCTGAACCCCATGGCCGCAGCCTGCATGGCCGTGGCAACGGTCTGGGCTTTGTTGCAGCAGCCGTTGGCCGTATCGGTCGAAGGATTGACCCATACGCGAAGCCGCACGGCATTGACGCCAAGTCCCTTGAGAACCTGAAGGCAGTTCTCCTGGGTTCCGCTGCTGTTGTAGAATAGATAACCGCATTTTTCCATCTGCGGCAGCCAACTGATGTCAACGCCACAGGCAAAAGATGGAGAAGACGCGGGAAGGGGCGCGGCAATGGAGGCCGTGAGAGCGCCGGTCATGAGGCCGCAAAGAGCATGCCGTAAGAAGGCACCGGTTTTAAGGCCGAAACGGCCGGCTTTATTCATGGTTCGTTCCTTTAATTTCGAATGCCGCCTGCCACGGGCACTATGATTTTTGCCTGCCTGTGATCACCCGCCCAATAGCATACGTGCATAATATAGGTCGCAGATCTGCTCTGGGGAAAGAGCATTTTGTATCGGGCCTCCTCCTGTCGAAGTCTGCAACCGCTCCCTTGCCGGTCGCGCTCACCGCGCCGTGCCCCCCGGTATTGACATGGCGCATCGCGCATGATTGTCCTCCGTTTCGTTTCACAATTGCTTGCCATGCAGTTCTACATCATCATGCTTCCTCAATGAGAACAAGGGATGAGCATTCAAGAAGTTATTTTATAATCACCGTTCATGTATGAAAAAAATACCGGGTAAAAATGTTCGCTTTGAATCTGCGGAGCCGGCGATTCAAAAAAAATCTGTTCCACAATTTTTGCGGGAATCCACGCCTGTCCATTTTTCCCTGAATCGGGATTGGCTTCCGGCAATCATCATTATCGCGGTTACCTTGTGGGCCTATTATCCCGCCTGGAACGGAAAGCCGGTCTGGGATGACGACGCCCATATTACCAAGCCGGAGCTTCGTTCAATTGAAGGCCTTGCACGCATATGGATCCAACCAGGCGCTGCCCAACAGTACTACCCCCTGGTCCATACGGTTTTCTGGGTGCACTATCACCTGTGGGGCGATTCAACTCTTGGATATCACCTGTTTACCATCCTCATGCACCTCATCGCGACGTTCCTGGTACTTCTCGTTTTGCGGCGGCTGGCAATACGGGGCGCCTGGTTTGCGGCAATGATCTTTGCCCTGCATCCGATCCAGGCCGAGTCGGTGGCGTGGATTTCGGAGCTGAAGAACACCCTCTCGGCGGTTTTTTTTCTCGGATCGGTGCTGGTCTATCTAAGATTCGATACGGAAAGAAAGCGAAAGCTTTATGGGATCGCTCTCGGTCTTTTTATTCTTGGCCTCCTGTCCAAGTCGGCAATCGCTCCGTTGCCGGTTGCACTGTTGGTGATATTCTGGTGGAAACGGGGACGCCTGACATGGAAACATGACGTAATGCCGCTGCTGCCCTTCATTATTACCGGCATGGCATCGGGATGTTTCACCGCATGGATGGAGCAAAAATTCATTATAGGTCCCGAAAGAAACGAATTTCATTTTACGTTCATCGAGCGGTGCCTTATCGCGGGCCGTGCATTCTGGTTCTATCCGGGAAAAATATTCTGGCCTGTAAATTTGATTTTCATATACCCGCGTTGGAACATCAGTCAAACGGCGTGGCACCAGTATCTTTTTCCCGTCGCGGCATTGATGCTGCTCGGAGCGTTCTGGGCTCTTCGACGCCGGTGGCGTGCTCCATTGACCGCGTTCCTCTTCTATGCAGCGATGCTTTTTCCCGTTCTGGGCTTTTTTAACGCCTATCCTTTCCGGTTTTCATTTGTCGCCGACCATTTCCAGTATCTCGCCGGTCTCGGTCCCACGGCGCTGGCCGCGGCGGGAACTGACTCGATTCTGAGGCTGGTTCAACGAAGCAGACGACTTCTGAAAACGACGATTTTTGTAATGGTGTCGGCACTGCTGGGCGCTTTGACTTGGAAGCAAAGCCGGCTCTATGCCGACGCTGCGACGCTCTATCAAACGACGTTGGATAAAAATCCCGGATGCTGGATGGCGCACTTTAATCTCGGCACGGAATTGTCAAAAAAAGGACGGTTCCATGACGCCGGGAGCCATTTCCGAACGTCGTTGAAACTCAACCCTGATAACGTGATCGCCCATGTGAGCCTCGGTAATGCACTGGTGTCGGTTGGGCATACCGGTGAGGGAATTGCCGAGATCCAAAAAGCCCTTGATGCCGCCTCTCCGGCCGTCGCGGTCAATGCCCGGATAAGCCTGGGGAATGCCTTGCTGCAGTCAGGCCGGATCGATGAAGGCATTGAGTACTATCGAAAAGCCTTAGAGATTGATCCCGTCAACATCGCCGCTTGTGTCAACCTCGGTAACGCGTTGATGCAATCCGGACGGGTGGAAGAAGGAATGACCCGGTATCGACAAGCACTGAAGCTCAATGACCGCTCCGGCGATGCACGTGGAAATCTCGGGTTTGCCCTGATGCAGATCGGCAACAACGAAGAGGCTGTTTGGAATTTCCGGAGAGCCCTTGAAACGGACCCGGATAATCTCAACTGGATCATCGGGCTCTGGAATGCCGTGCTTCGGTGCGGACGGCCCATGGATGCCGTCGAGATCGCCCGGAGAGGAGTTGCGATAGCGAAAACGACAGGCAGGGAATCGCGGGCAATGGAACTTGAAAATTTCCTTGAGCAGATCGGTTCGGCCGGTACTACGCCGCTTCAAAAGCGGGGGGAACCATGAGGATGATGAAGCCCGTCGCCGGCCTGGGCGTCGTCTGCATGTTCGCGGCATGTTTGACTTACTGTAATAATCCGTCGCACCCGCGAAGCTCCGATGCGCCTTCCGGCATGCATTCGATTCCCGGCGGGAGTTTTTTCATGGGATCGACCGATTCGATTGACCCGTTTGAGCAGCCGGTGCACGTCGTGACCATTTCCGCGTTCTGGATGGATACCACCGGGGTGACACGCGCGGAGTACGCCTCGCTTATGCCTCTCGATACGGCTCTCGCTCACGATGACCAGCGGCTTCCCGTCGAGCAGGTCACCTGGTACGATGCGGCGCTCTATTGCAATGCCCGGAGCAGGCGGGATCGCCTCGATACGGTCTATTCCTATTCCTCACTCCGGCAAAGCGGATATCATTGCGCCGGCCTCGGCGATTTGATAATTGACTATACGAAAAACGGGTATCGCCTTCCAACCGAAGCGGAATGGGAGTATGCCTGCCGGGCGGGAACAAGAACCGAATACTATTGGGGAGACTCAATAAACTGCGATTATTGCTGGTACGACGGCAACAGCGGTAATGTTCCCCATCCGGTAGCGGGAAAGCAACCCAATGCATGGGGATTGTATGATATGAGCGGCAATCTGTGGGAGTGGTGCAATGACTGGTATTTCTGGTACGATTCCGCCGCCCAGATCAATCCGGTAAGTTCCGCCGATACCACCTACCATGTTTTGCGGGGGGGTGCGTACGATGATGATGGCGATGAACTGCGAAGCGCACGACGAAGTCTTTTCTACCCTCCCGTGAACTATTATCCCACCGGTGATTACGGGTTTCGTTGCGTGCGACGGAGAAGTTTACTCCCCGATTAATCTTGGAGTTATCCCGACGCACGCCGTGGAATTGTTCATACATCAAATGCCTGATTACAGGATACTCTCTTTTCCCTTGCTTCATAGTTCCCAATTACCTATTTTGATATAACTTTGGAGTTGGTAGACGATTCAAAACCTTTATGAAGTCGTTATGCGGGAGGCGGCGGGTATGAGGTTATGCAAGCTGCGAATCGCGGTCGCGGGAGCGATGAGCGTAGTACTTTGTGCCGGTTTTGCCTTCAGCGGGTCGGATTCGGTAACTACCAAGCTTACGCCGTACGGATACGGATCGTTTGAGTTCGGCCAGATAATGCAAGGCGAATACCCTTGGATGCAGCAGAATGGTCCTCAGGATCACTACTGGATGCAAAGAGGGTTGCTGCAGGTGGGAGTCAAGGCGGAGCGAAGCGATAACTGGTCCATATACCTGGCAGGTGAAGGCTCAATGTCCTGGCCCTATGCTCAGCCGTCCGAGGGGGGGCCTTCAGGAGACCAGATTTACCAAGCTCTCTACCAATGGTATTTTCATCAGGCTGAAATACGGTATTCGCTGGGTGAATCCAAGGCTAACTGGCCCGCGGACCCGGCCAACCATTCCCCGCTGCAGATAGATATCGGCTATTTTCCCTTCAAATACAATTCCGATTCCAGGGATTTGGGCGAATACCTGTTTCGACTTAATTCCTACCCCCAGTACCTTGTAACCGACTTCGACACCCCCTATACGCGACTATTAGGGCTCCGTATCAGCAGTACGCTGGGGGGAACGCTTCGTCAGGATGTATTATTGACGAGTGAGGTCGAATTACTCCCCGTAAAGGATTTCTCTCTTGCATACCTGATTAACTATGAGGCAAAATGTGGTGCAAGGAAATTCGCCGAGGTCGGGGCGGGGATCATGGCGGACCGGGTATTTTCCGTAGATCAATATATAACGACTCCACCGGCTTCAGTCTACCCATATGGTTTTACTTTTGCATCTACGAAACTGATGGTAAAGGCCTCACTGGATATAAAGTCTTTCATTCCCGAAATCCCCCAATCGATTGGATTGTCATGGGGAGAAAATGACTGCAAGCTTTACAGCGAAATGTGTGTAAACGGAGTTGATAACTATAAACTGGATTCAACCCTGATATCCGAGGCTGGCCCGCTTTATCCGGGATATAACGACATCAAGAAGCGCATGCCGATAATGATCGGGTTTGATGTTCCCACCTTTAAACTGCTGGATGTTTTATCGGTCGAGGCCGAGTGGTGGGATAACGATTTCGCAAATAGCTACGTGGGGGTGCTCCTCAATACTTATGGAATTTATCCGCTTCCCACTAGATATAATCTGCTAGCGTTGACTAATCCCGAAGCCGGTCCGTGGCATTGGTCGGTCTATGCGGAACGGCATATCGCAAAAAATGTCAATATTAAATTTCAGGTCGCCAGGGACCATACCCAATTCCCTGTGGCGATCAATAATAACACGTATGGCGACCCGTACGAAATAATGGGTGGCCATGGCGACTGGGCATGGATGTCCAAAATAGAGTATGGTTTTTAGATACTTCTTGTTTTGATTATTATTTTAACTATTTTATTAAGCATATAATCTTAAATAATCTTTCCAAAGGAGCGGATGTATGGTGGCATTGAAAAGAGCGTTGCAGCTTCTTCCCTTGATTTCTTTTCTGGTGTGGAGCCAACCGCAGCAATATTCGGTAACCGGATGGAAAATGCAGGATAGCTCCGTTGTGGCCGGAGCCCCGACCGGCCAGACTATCTCCACCAGCGCATTCAGCACCAGCGGGTGGCATACCGCTACCGTTCCCGGTACCGTTCTCCAAACCCTCTGCGATTCCAATAATCCGCAACATCTCTATCCGGACCCGCTCTATGGCGTTACCATGAGGACCGCGGGTTCGCCGATTCCCGATATTTCGACGGCGCAAAAGAAGTTCTGGTACTATGCGACGATCACTCTGAGCGCGGCGGATGTCGCGTCCGGCAGGCAGCAATGGCTTTGCTTTGACGGGATAAACTATATGGCCGACATTTATATCAACGGCCAGTTCCTCGGCAACCAGGCTACGACGCATGCCTATGTCGGTTCGGCGGGCCCGAATACGTATACCCATACCATGGTCGGCGCGTATAAAAAAGGCAAGTTCAACGTTACCGGTATTGCAACCGCGGGAACCAACTATATCGCGGTCAAAATCTATCCCAATATCAATCCCGGAGCTTGGCATGCCAAAACCGCAGCGGCCTGCGGGTCGAACGGCGGAGGCCTGACCCAGGACGGTCCGACCTTCATTGAATCGCAGGGCTGGGACTGGATCCCCACGGTGGCTGATCGTGATATGGGCATCTATAACCCGGTGTGGGTGGTGACCACCGGTCCTGTGGCGCTTCGCTATCCCTTTGCCCGTGCGGGATTGCCGCAGTACCCCAACGTGCCTCCCTTTGCCACGGCGGCCTGTACCCTTTCGGTGCAACTCAGGAATGCGACGAGCGCTGCGGTTACCGGCGACCTCCATTGCATTATCGATACAGGCGCCAATGAAATTCAGTTGGATACGGTTCTGACGATTGCCGCTCTGGATTCTCCGATCGTAACGGTCGGACCGCAGAATAAACCCATGTTGAATATCAGCAATCCGCGTCTCTGGTACCCGAATGGATACGGCAAGCCGGATATGTACCATGTGACCATGTACTTTACGCCCACCGGCTCGACCATGAGCGACAGCACCCAGTTCAATTTCGGCATGCGCACCTGTTATGCCATTCGCGGCAACACCTCAACAGGTTTGCAGTGTTTTCTTAATGGCCGTCATGTCGTATGCAGAGGCGGATCCTGGGGAATCGACGACGCCATGAAAAAGACGAATCACCATCAGCTCGAAGCCAAGGTCCTGTATCATAAAGAAATGAATATGAATTGCATACGCAACTGGATCGGCGGCACCGATGATGACTATTTTTACCAGCTTTGCGATCAGTATGGAATACTCGTATGGAACGATTTCTGGTGCCCGCATAGCGCGGATGGACCGTCCAACCTCGCCACGGTAATCGATACCGTTTTGTGGCTTGACCATGCGACCGAAAAAATAAAGACCTATCGTAATCATCCCTCCATTTTCTTCTGGTGCGCGCGCAACGAGGTCACGCCGATCACCGCCTTGTGGAACGGATTGCTCTCCCGGTGCCGGGCGCTCGACGGCAGCGGCGATTTTCAGACCGCGGGGTATACCACTCCAGGTCCGCGTATTGTCCAGCAATCATCCGGAACGAATGACGTGCACAGCGGCGGTCCGTATTCATATTTGACCCCGGAACAAACGATCGGCAACATTTCCGGTTTCCATACGGAATACGGCGGCACGGTGATGCCGAATATCGAATCGGTGCGCAACTTCCTTCCCGCCTCCTCTGATGCCAGTTACGGCACCTACTCCTGGAATTGGGGGGGATACCATGACTGGTGCAATGGAAACGGTCATCCGGACTATTTTACCGACGCGGAAAATGCGCGTTTCTACCAGAATGCCACCGCCGGCCAGGCCCCCGGAACGCCTTCGCTCGACGAATATTGCCGAAGGGGCCAGCTTCTTAATTACGATGAATTCAGATCGGCATTCGAATCGCTGAACTGCAGGATATGGAAGACGGCTTCGGCCCTCTCGCTATGGATGAGTCAGTGTGCATGGCCGGACATGACGTGGCAGACGTACGATTATTACCTCGATCCGGATGCTGCATGCTTCGGCGCCAAGAAAGGGTGTGAACCGATCCATGTTCAGTATTACTACGCGGTCGGCGTCACCTCCTCCACCGGCGCGAAGGCGTATACTATTTGCAACAATACCTACAATGCGCTTTCAAATTATACGGTGAGAGCGAGAGTATTTGATCTGAACGGTACGCTGTCGGTAACCGATTCTCAGAAATTTGCGACGGTGCCGCCTGAAACCACCATCAGCGGCAACGCGCTTCCGACATTGTCGAGCAGCCTGTCGAATTGTTTTATCCTCGATATGCGGCTCACCGATGCGAGTGGCAATGTGGTATCAAATGAGAACTACTGGCTGGCGAAGACCGGAGTCGATTACAGCGGCCTGTTTACGATGCCGAAGGCGACCCTGACGCTGCCGGCGGCGTCGCCGTCTGTTTCGTATACCAAAGGTTCGGTATCGAGCACCCTGAGCTTCACCCTCAAGAATGCCAGCGTCCCGGTCGGCGTTCTTGCGCGTTTGAAGCTGGTGCGCGCGACGAGCGGCATCCGGGTATTGCCGGTCCATTACAGCGACAACTTCTTCACTGTTCCTCCGGGTGACAGCAATGTGCTTTCCATCAACTTTGCCAATGCAGATCTCAATGGGGAAAGCCCGAAATTGATGCTGAGCGGAATCAATATCGATTCGGTGCAACTTCCCATTGGAGCGGTGGCGACGCTGCCGGGGAATAGTAAGAGCATCTATAAGGCCGGCCTCTATACTTCTTTGGCCGGAAAAACGCTGCGTTTATTTAATGTCGATGCGGCAAGCGGCTGGGAAGTCAGGTTATTCGATATGCAGGGCCGTGCCGTTATGAATGTCCAGGGTGCAAAAGGCCAGGCACCGGTTGTCTCTCTTGCCCGTATGCATCCGGGTGCCTATGCGGTAACCGTGCGATCGGGCAGCGAGATCGTTCATTCGATGATTTTGCTGACGAAATAGAAATGGTACTCGTCAGTGCACGGGTTTCATGAAACAGGTAATGCCGGTAGTGCGAAAAGCATTACCGGCATTTTTAATGATGAAATATACAGCGCTTTAAGGAGGATACGATGAAGAAGCATGTGCCGGCGGCAGCCGTCATTTCGTTATTATTCATTGCCAGCGATATTTTTGCGCAAACGAACATGAGCGCGGGTATTTTCGCCGGAGCCGGTTTTTTCAATGTAGGGGAGTCCTCGGTCGCCGATTACAGCTATAAAACGGGGCTCAACATAGGCGGCGTGTTTAACCTGGACCTTTCAAAATTCGTGTCGCTCGATGCCGCCGCCGAGTTCACCATGCGCGGATATCAATTCAACGAAACGGATACGGCCGTTTCCAACAACCTCGACTATATTTCCATCCCGATCCATTCAAAAATAAAATTGCCGGTTTTGCCGGCATGCAATGCCTATGCGCTTACCGGACCCGCTATCGGGTTTCTGGTCTCGGCTAAACTCGATTCGACGGCGCCGGCGGTTTCTTCATCAACCGATGTCAAAAGTTCGTTTAACGGCGTTGATTTTGGATGGGATTTCGGCCTGGGGGTGGAGTATGCCATTTCCAATGTTACTCCATTTATTGAAGCCGCCTATTACCTGGATATTCTTGATATCAATAAAAGTCCGAATTTTTACACGCAGACGGGTAACGACCTGAATATAGAGCACCATAGTTATGTATGCGAAGTCAAAGCCGGCATTCGAATAGCAATTAAGTAGTTTCCGCTTGCAACGGGCCGATGGTGACCCGCGTTCCTCGTGCGTTTTCCCGGTCCATGGTGTTTATTTCCTCTATCCCGATGATGACACTCCGGCAACACCCGAATAATTCCTCCAGCCATTCCGGCTTCAGCCGCGTCGCCAGCGTCGCGTTTCCCATTGCGGTCAGGGGCGTCTATGATTACGGCATTCCCGAAGAGTTCATCGGAAAAACGGCTGCGGGAGTGCCGGTCCGGGTGGATCTTAAAGGCCGTGCCCTGTGGGGAGTCGTGGTGGCCGAGAAGACGGAATCCGACTACGGCGCGCTGAAGCCGATCCTCGATGTCCGCGCCGACCGCTGGACCGACCGCGGCAGTTCGCTCATCACGCTCTACAAGTGGATGGCCGCCTACTACCAGTGCGATCTCGGCCGCGTTTTCCGGCCGCTGGTCGGCAAAGGCATCTCCTCATCCTCGGAAAAGACGGTCGTCGTTTATCGGGCCGCCGAAACGGATGGCGCCGGAGTATCGCCCCGGCAGAGGGCGGCGATGGAGGCGATCCGCGGCATTGATGAACCTTTGACAAGGAAAGAGATCGAGGAGCGCCTCGGCATCTCTTCGTCCGTACTGACCACGCTCTGTCGCAAAAAGCTGCTGCTGCCGCAGAAAAAAACGGTGGTGCGCGACGGGTTTTCAGACGCCATTCCGATGGAACATGCGAAGGTAACCCTAACCGGCGAGCAGCGCGCCGTCGTCGAGACGATCATGAGGCATAAGGAATCGCCGGACAAGCCATTTCTTTTGCACGGCATTACCGGAAGCGGCAAGACTCATGTCTACACCGAGCTTGCCGAACGGGTTCTCGCCCTCAATCGAAGCGTCATCATCCTGGTGCCGGAGATCTCGCTCACCCCGCAGACCATCATGCGTTTCCGTGCGGCCGTGGGCGACGTGGTGACCGTGATCCACAGCCGGATGTCCGACGGAGAACGCCGCGACAGCCTGCAGGCGCTCGTGACCGGCGCGAAACGGCTCGTCATCGGCGTCCGCAGCGCGATCCTCGCTCCGCTCGACGACGTGGGGCTCATCATCGTCGATGAAGAGCACGACGGGAGCTACAAGCAGACCGATACCGAACCGCGCTACAACGCCCGCGATGTCGCCATCATGCGCGGCGGTTTCGAACGGGCGCTCGTGGTGCTAGGGAGCGCGACCCCCAGCCTCGAAAGCTACTACAACGCGCAAAGCGGCAAATATCACCTTCTGACGCTTGCACAACGGTTCGGCGAGGCGCGCTTGCCCGCCGTCCGCATTGTTGACATGAGCGAAGAACGCGCCCGCGGGAACTGGACCGTTTTGTCGCGCCGGCTCGAAGCCTCCATGGCGGGCGCGCTCGCGGACGGACGGCAGATCATCCTGCTTCTCAACCGGCGCGGCTACTCGGCGATACTGCTATGTAAAGAATGCGGTTTCACGCACCGGTGCGTCTCATGCTCGTTGCCGCTCCGCTACCACCGCAGCGGGTTCCGTCTCAAGTGCCACTGCTGCGGCCATGAGGAGCCCGCCCCGAACGCATGCCCGCTCTGCCACGGCGAACAGATGAAGTATCAGGGGGTCGGCATACAGAAGGCCGAGGAACTGCTGCGGTCGAAATTTCCCGACGCGAGGATCCTGCGCATGGACCGCGATACGACGCGGGGCAAGCGGTCGCACCATACGATTCTCGAAGCATTTGCCCGCAGGGAGGCCGATATCCTGCTCGGCACGCAGATGGTGGCCAAGGGGCTCGATTTTCCGGGCGTGGCGCTCGTCGGCGTGCTGCAGGCCGATACCGGGTTGCTCTTTCCGGACTTTCGCGCGTCCGAGCGGACGTTTCAACTCCTTACCCAGGTGGCCGGCCGCGCCGGTCGCAACGACAGCGTCGGCGAGGTCGTGATCCAGACGAGCTACCCCGAGGATCCGGCAATTTTTGCCGCGAGCCGCCACGATTACGAAGGCTTTTATGAAAAGGAGTTGCCGCATCGCCGGGAGCTGAACTACCCGCCCCTCGCCAAACTGGCGCGCATCGTCGTTTCCGGACCCGTCGCCGACCGGGTGGAATCGGAAATCGGGACTATCGCGGCGACGATCAAGCGCCTGGCTCCGGGCATCACGCTCCTTGGACCGTCTCCGGCCGTGATAGAAAAAATCGGCAACGAGTTCCGCTACTCGCTGCTCCTGAAGTCGGCCTCGCCGAGGACTCTATCGTCCGTACTCTCCGTCGTCCGGGGGAGTCAACGGAAGTCGCCGGAGCGGATAAAACTTACCATCGACGTGGACCCGGTGTTCATGATGTGAAGTGCGGAAAAGCGGGAAATAAAGAGATCCCTCTTTATCCCGGTAAAATCGGCGTGGATGAAAGGCATGAGGCGACGGTTTATTCCGGGATATTAGCCGCCGGGGGCTATTTTTTTAACGTGAAGCGGTTTGGCATCCTGACCGGCATGCACCTGGTGGTCGTTAAGGAAGACCGGAGAATCGTTCGATCCAGGATGTGCATTACATATTAAACGGAAGCGATGCCGATTCGACCGGGAGCAGCAATGATCGCATTAAAAAATAAGTATGCCATCGCCGTCTTATTCGTTGCCTTCGCCTCAGGCCTTCTGTTTGCGCAGGATACTATCTCCATCAGCTGGAACCAGCCGCAGAATGTATCAAAAATGATCTCAACTTTGCAGGTCGTTTCCAATCCGCTGCTGAATCGCGATACCGTCACGCACGACTCCTCCTTTGCCGAGCAGGCGCGGCTCAACTGCACCATGGTCCGGTTCGTCGCCTGGTACTGGTTCGGCGTACCCTACTCAGTCGTGGAAACGCAGGCGCCCACCACCACCTCGGCCTACTGGGATTTTTCGAAGATCGATCCGCAGGTCGTCGATTTCATGACCGCGCAGGCAGGGCGGCCGGTGATCATGAATTTTTCGACTGTTCCCACCTGGATTCTCGCGGATACCGCTACGGTGCACGATTCCGCCTACCGGCGGCTTGGAAATTACTATGCCCGATTGTTAAGCTGGTACGAAAAGGGCGGTTTTACCGATGAACTCGGCGTCTACCATGCATCCGGCCATAACTACAAGTTCGATTACTGGGAGGCGTTTAACGAGGTTGACCAGACAAATGAGGGCAGCCTTTCCGCCAAAGAATATTGCAAGAGATACGATACCATCGTCGCCTATATGCGCCGGGTGGATTCGACGATCAAATTCTGCGGGCCGGCGCTCGCCTCGGGCTATCAATATGCTTTTTATCAATATTTTCTGAATCCGGCCAACCACAAGCCCGGCATTCCTATCGATATGATTACGTACCACTGGTACGGTACTTCCACCAGCACCTATTTCCAGACTGATGAAACGCTCCACATGCTTTGCACGTATGCCTACAATGCCCTTCGCAACATCTATCGTCCGAATGCTTTACTCAATTGTGACGAAATGGGGACCTTTTCAACCGAAACCGGATATGCGGTCACCAACTCTTACTGGTGTCTTGCAAATGCGGTGTTTGCTTACGGGTTTGCACAGATGGCTCTGGCCGGGGCGGACATCGCGGGAATGTCGCAGCTCATGGCCCAACCGGGCAATTTTCCCGACGTTTCAATGCTCGACTGGACAACCGGGAGATGCAACGCCCGGGCACGCTGCCTTGAGCTTATCCACGGCGGGATGGAGCCTGGAGACAGCATGGTAACGGCGACCACAAACGATACCTCGGTGTATGTCCTTGCTTTTATAACGCCAACCGGTCAGCATAAGGCGCTTATCCTTAACGAAACATCCGGTCAGAAGACGCTGGTATTTCCCCAGACCGTGACCGATGTGGAATATGTGGATGTCACTACGAATCAGAACCCGGTGGCGACCAGTACCGCCGCAGGGACAAAAAAAATGGTTATGAACGGTTACGCAGTCTGGATTGCCACGCTCGCACCGGTATCTGTAACGTATTTACCGCCTCCCGGCACCTATTTCATTTCCTCATCTTTCCCGCTCAACGTGTCCCTGACGCCGGGCACGGTACTAAGTACGATATATTATACGACGGACGGCACTGCTCCCACCGCCTCTTCGACGCCCTATACGGGGCCGATTGAGGTTACCAGTACGACTGTCATCAAGGCGCGTGAAGCCGCAGATACTACGGTCATTGCCGCTACATACACCGGTGGAAACCCCGCAATTTATAACGGAAGTTTTGAGACGCCGAATCTCGGCAGCGGTATTTTCAGATACCGGACGCTGGGCTCAGGCTGGAATTTTATTTCCGAAGCAGGCATATCAAACACCGGCAGCGGCTTTACAACATCGAGTCCAACGCCACCAAGCGGCTCACAAATTCTCTTTCTGCAGAACTATGGACGGGCTCAGCAGTTCGTGACCATGAGTTCAGGAAATTATTACCTGACGCTTCGGGCTGCGCAGCGTGCCAACAAGACCAGCGAACAGACCATTATCATCCTTATTGATAATAAGGAAGCCGGCCGCTTCATGCCTCCATCCACGAGTTACACAGCTTTCACGACGGATACTTTCAACGTGACAACAGGCCAGCATCTGATCGAGTTAAGGGGAGTGGATTCGACTGGCGCGGACAATACTGCTTTCGTGGATATGGTTTCGTTGTCGGTGGTATCCTATACGCCGGTACGTGGTCATGAATTGAAATTAAAAAAAACAGCCACTCCTATCTTCTTTCATGACGCGATTCAAATTGATATGGAAGATCGGATACCTGCATGCATCCCTCATGTCAATCAATGGCAGGATTGTCGCTTCGTGGTCGCGACAGGTGAAGGGCGGAGAGCGAGCGGTCTTGAGGTTACCATACGGCCTCGTACACGGCGCGTACATGTTCACCTCGACGCTTAACGGCCAGCAGTATTCAAGAAAGGGTATATTGACGCTGAATACATAGCACATCGAAGTACTGGGCGTTGAATCTCTCTTACTCCGTCCATCAATCCCATAAAAATGCCCTGCGACGTTCATAGGCTCCATTGGACCTATCTCGGTTACGTTTCCGAACGTCACGCGCCATTTACTGGCGATTTATGGAATCTTTTTTATATGCGCAATAAGAACCGTACCTGCCGTCCCGACCCCGATCCGGATATCGCCGGGCGATTGCCGGACAGTCTTCCGGAACACCATCCTGCCTGACAGGTCATAGATGCTCACCAATAGGGAACTGCCGCGCAGTGCTTTGGGAATGACAAGATGGTTGCCGATGAACCGGACCTGGAGGTCTGCGGTATTAACGACAGCCGGCCGCGCCGCCCTTCCCGACGGACGTACCGCTGTAGTAATGCCCGGCAGCGAAACCAGCGACCGGTATTCGACGACCCGAGGGTATCGTTCTGTGGCCGCTTTCCGCCTCGGGAAGGACGATGATGTATTGGTCCCGGTTGCATTGAACCAACATTGCGGAACGAACAGGGCAGGCTGGCTTTCGAGATTGCGGCCGAGACAGTGGCCGTTCAGCCAGACTGCCCCTCGCCCGCTTCTCGCAACGGTAGAGCGCAGGGTCCAGGTCTCGAGTGCATTTGCCGGCTCCGAGTAGGTGAAATCCCTGCGCCAGAACTTCGGTATGTTGTCGACGGGTGCCGTCGTTGCGAGCCATGAGCCTTTAAGGAAGCTGTTCCAGGAGGTCGAATCGACGTTACCAAACACAAGGCTTTCCGGAAAGCTATCGAACCCACCTGACAGTGCCAGCCGGTGAGCGCCGTCCCGTTGAGCGTGACCGAGCCAAGGATGCCCGACCGCATGGTGTCGGTAATCGTGCTGTAATAGTTATAGGCCTTCCACCGGTTATATTCGGCGCACAGAATGGCGATCTCGTTTTTGCCGGCAACGAGCGGAATTGAGGAACTGGAACAGTAGGTTCCGTTAACAAAAACGAATGCCGCATGATGGACTTTGGGCAGGGCGAGGGTGGCGGTCCCTGACGCGGCAGCAGTATATGAGGTCCGGTACCAGCAGTAGCCGTTGGGGCAGCCGTAGCTGCTCATGGTCTGGGGAAAGGTTGATTGCTGCCACAGGCTGTCATTGTACGAGGGTACGACCTCCACAACGCTGCGCCAGCTCCAGCCGGTCGTTAGGGGAAGATTCGGCGAAGGTGTGGAGGAGCCTTTCGTCACGATCTGCCTTCCTGCGGCGGTATAGACAAATGCACGGCCGCCCGACGTGCCGAACTGAAGAATCGTTGGCATCCATATACGATGATCCGCAGGCGATGAAATTGGTATCGATCCACGTGCGGTTGCCTTGCGCGGAATCAACGATCAGAAGCTTCAGGGTTTGACCGCTGGTCTCGATCACCGACGCTTCGGTGACTGAATCGTCGACCGGCGGGTAGGTGAACGCAAGGTACGCCTGGTTGGCTGCGGCATTCCACTGCCACGGCGAGGCCGGCACCGGTGAAGGTGGGGACTTGAGTCTCAAGGCAATCTCACCTTTAGTGCCGCTCCTGCCCCAGAGCACCACGTAGGTAGTCGTCCCAATCTGCTTGATGCCGGCGATACCGGTTGCGCTGTAATCGACGGTATCGTTGCCGTTAATCGGCACGCTGTTCAGGAAATAATGGACGTAATGGTTCTGGGTGAGCGTATCGTTCCAGGTGGTTGGCACCTGGAGGTTGCTCTGATTTGCATGTAATTTTATAGGTACCGGTGCCCGAAGAAGTCTTCACCACAAAAGCGATCGCTGCCGTGCCGGCCTGGTGAACATACACGCAGCTCCCGCTCGGCGTGCCGCTCACGAGCGAGGAACCGTTGCTTGAGCTTGCGAGAATCGGACTGAACGTCTGCGCGAACAGCCCCATCTGCTTGACTAACCAGAAATCCGAGCGAAATTGACCCAGCTCGCCGAGAGGCGCCTCGTAATCGTAACTGGTGATACGCTGGTCGTCGCTTGCCGAATAGCCGAAATTCGTTCCCCCGATCGCCATATAATTGGTAATACCGGCAGAGCCTCTGGAAAGGCAATTCCAGGTACCCTGGAGCACATTGGTGATGTAGGACTGGGCAGGTTCGCCGTATCCCGAAATCCAGCCGTCCCACGCCTGGGTGGAGAACCAGGGTCCGCTTTGAAATGCCCCCGAGGGGGCGGGAGCGTTCCCGTTGTTCGTTAATGACCAGATATAGGGCACATTGATCCCGAGAGAGCGGGCTTCTGATGTCAAGTGCGACACGTAGGTCTGATCAGTCGTGCTCGGATAGGGACCATTTCAAGCTGTACGGCGATAACGGAACCGCCCTGGCTGATCTGGTGTTTCGCGATGATGGGAATGAGCCGGGTGTAGAACGAGTCGACGCAACTCAGGTACTGGGCATTGGAATTTCGGAGAGACATGCCTGAAATGTCCACAAGCCAGGCGGGGAAACCGCCGAAATCCCACTCGGCGCAGACATAGGGTCCGGCACGCACGATCGCGTACATGCCCATCTGCTGCACCAGGGTGAGCCAGGCGTCAAGGTCCAGATTGCCAGTAAAATTGTACTGGCCTTGTATCGGCTCATGCGCATCCCAGAAGATATAGGTGGAAACGCAGTTATATCCTTCGCGCTTCATTCTCATGAGGCGGTCACGCCAGAGCGGTTGGGGAATCCGGACAAACTCGATTTCGCCGGAATATACATAAACCGGTTTTCCGTTGATGAGGAATCCCCGGGTATTATAAGAGATGTACGGCGTTGCTGATGACAGGGCCGGATTGAGCTGGCCAAGGGAGATTCCCGATGCGAGCAGAATGAGAAGCACGATTGCGTAACCAAACGTCTTTACTTTCATAAGAACCTCCTGATGCAGGTGGTTTCCGGACTGAGGCGATGGAATCCGTTCTCTATGCTTGCGCAAACTATTCCCAGGCAAATAAACGTGATCATGGAAAACAGCGATATTGAATAGACTTATAGTACCAATCATGCGCGGTACCCGGCAAGGTCCCATTAATACGGTCAGACTCGCTCAACGACCCTTTTGACCCGCAGGGTACCAGGTTCCCTCTGCCGCCCGCCTTCGCGACCTCCTAGAATAATGCGTGAAAGAATCGCTCCTTTTGTTGGTAGTTATTTATAACAGAATCAATAATCTATCTCAGGAGTATTATCTCTTTTAGTAAATTTCAACTGATTCCGAGACTTACCGTTTTCCCTCAGCCCCGGGATGAAAAATAATCTATCGGGCAATACAAACCCTTGCCCGATGAGGTCACCTTGTCTTCTGTTATGCTTGCCAGATAAATTCCCGGCGGCAGTGAAGCTTTTTTCAAACTGAAGGCGTGCTGTCTGGCTGTTAAATGTCCGAAATAAATGTTCGTCCGACGGCTTCCCTTTAAGCTGAAAAGATCGATGCAGACATTTGCCGCCCGAATAAGCTGCAACCTGACGATATCGTCAGCTATGTTCCAATTGTTCCGGATTGTCCGAGAAGCAGATGCGGCAAGGTTACCCGTTGGGGAATGGAGCCAGAGCAGCGCCGGGGTTGTATCGTTCCATGGAGAAGTGAGTGCTATCGAACCGTTTCCATACGGTCCGGCAGACTGCTCCACGCCGGTATACCCGTTCATCCATGTCCCCTGCAATTGTCCGGCTGCTCCGGCAAGGGTTAATTTCGTGGACCCGCCGTTGCCGAGGTACACGATATACTCCGAACCCGGCTTCGCAAGACAGTGATTGGTAGTATCGGCGGTGATGAGATTGTCGCTCGGAACCAGCGCATACCAGTTCGTATTCTTGAAAAATCCGGTCAGGTATTGGTAATAGACAAGTCCGTTGGTCTCGCAACCACCGAATCATATCCCAGCCATGATAAGTGTAATAATACGCGGCATAGGCCCCCGCCATGAAAACCTTGTAGATCCGTTTCAGGACCTCGCCTTTCGACTGGACCACCGAATAGGTATGGCCGCCGTCGTTGCCGATTTCATAGCCGGTTTCCGCATTGTATATCGGCCAGTTTTTAAGGTTGCGCTGGCTTATGGCGACTGCATAAATGTCGGGCTGCTGGCTGTGCTGCTGCGACGTACGGAAGTCCATGTTGGAATTCAGGTTGGACTCGGCGGCGTAATCGGGCGCGCTTCCCGTACCGACATCATCGTGCATGGTGCGCAATCGTTTAAAGGCATCCCTGCCGCCGATCAGATCCAGCATCGAATGGATATAGGTCTGGTTGGGCTGGTAGTAGACCTCTTTTCCGAAACTCCATATGATATTGGGATACGCCTGGTAGCGGGCGACAATGTTTGAAAAATAGAGCGAATCGTCCGCCGTTCCTTGGGCGGGCCAATTAACCTGTGTCGTATCACCTGTCAGTGTGCTGCTTATATACCAGTGAAAGAAGATATAAGCGGTCATGCCCTTCTGGAACAGGTAATCGACCACCCGGTCGTAGTGATTCCAGAAGGCGGTATTGAACCGGGTATGGTCCGGGGTAGTATTGTTTCCCGCCCATGCATAGAGGTCAGGCGGCCCAAAATCGGTAGTATCGACGGCGGCTTTTCCGACCGACGGCCACTCCCAGGCGTAGGCGCTCATGTTGATGGCCGAAAATCCCCGGGCTGCGTACATATCGATTATCCGCTTCTGTCGGGCTATTGTGGTATCGCCGCATCTCATGAGACCAAAAAGCCAGTCGATCTCGCCGCCCGATTGAAAATACGGAGTGCCGTCCTCAAATCGGAAATGGTGCGGGTTCAGCGAGTCGACAAACAGCCTGCCGTGCACGTTTGACTGGGTATTTGCAACACAGGATACGGTTCCGGAAACGCCGCTGAGCAGCGTATCGTTTGAGGTCGTCGCATAGGTCCAGGTTCCGATCCTCGTCGGTGCAAACGGCACCTTCCAGATGCTGTCCCCCGCGTAAAATCCGGGAACCGTGAGAACGATGCTTCCCGGCCCGGTAAACGTCGCGCTCAGCGCCACGCCGGTAAACGGATCTGAATGCGGCGTGGTGGAAAAAAAGGAAAGATCGACGGGATGCCATTGCTGTACCGTAATCTGGGCTGAAAGCGATCCAATACCGAATAGCATCGCAACTATTGGACTAACCATGCAACATCGCATATTGAACCCTCCTCTACAGCAATCGAGCTATCTTTTCATGTGAAATTCTGTCGTTTCCGTAACGCCGTCCGCACAGGGGCGGATCGGATCCTACTGAAAACACGCCCGTAATCGGAATATCGTATTCCCTTCCGTTAGAGCGATCAGGAAAGTACCCGGCGGAATCAAGTTTTTTTTCAAGGCAATCACATGCCTTCCTGCCGCTAATTGCCCGGCGTATATAATTGTGCCTTGTGACTCCCGCTCAAGCTGAAAATATCGATACGAACAGTTTCCGCCCTATCAAGTTGGACTTCCATTGTGCCGTTTTCTATTTTGCAAGGTATTCCCCTGCTTCGGGAAACCGGCGAAGGCATATTCCCCGTCGCAGAGTGAAGCCACAGCAGGGCCGGTGTCGTATCATTCCAGGGATAAGTCAATTGCTGGGAACCGTTTGCAAATGCCCCAGCCGGCTGCTGCACACCCGTATAGCCGTTCATCCAGGTTCCCTGCAAGGTGCCGGTTGCTCCAGCAATAGTCAACTTCGTCGATCCGCCGTTGCTAAAATAAACAATATACTCCGATCCGGGTTTTGCAAGGCAGTGGTTGGCGGTATCGGCGGTGATGAGATTGTCGCTGGGGACAAGGCTGTACCAGTCGGTGTTTTCAAAAAAACCGGTCAAGTATTGATAAAAGATGAGTCCATTTGGTTCTTCATAGGTTCTGACGACGTCCCAGGCGTGATAGGTATAGTAGAAAGCGGAATAGGCTCCGGCCATGAAAACCTTGTAAATCCGTTTCAAAACCTCCCCTTTTGACTGGACAACCGAATACCAGAACGCCGCCATTGCCGATCTCATACCCGCTTTCCGCATTATATACCGGCCAGTTTGTTGCGCTGCGCTGGGTGAGCGTTACCGAATACAGGTTCGGCTGCTGGCTGTGCAGCTGAGAAGTGCGGAAATTAATATTGTATCCAGGCTCGGTTCCGCCGCATAATCGGGCGTCTTTCCGGTCCCAATATCATCATGAAGTGTCCGTAATCTTTTAGACGCATTTTCCTGCTGATCAGATTCAGCATAGTATGGATATAAGACTGGTTGGTTTCATAATACCTTTTTTGACAAGCTCCAGATAATATTCGGACATGGCTGATAGCGTGCGACTATTGTTGAAAAATACAACGAATCGGCGGATGTACCGTCGGATGGCCATGTAACACCCTTATTGTAAACTTTAAAGTATATGTAAGCAACCATGCCTTTCTGGAACAGATAGTCGATAACCCGATCAAAATGGCCCCAGAACGCCGTATTCAGCCTCGTCTGGTCCGGCGCAGCATAGGTTCCTCCCCAGGCATACATATCCGGCGGACCAAAATCATCCGCACTGGTATTGCCGGGTTTCCAGCTGGTGTCCCAGGCATACCCGTTTAAATTGATCATGGTAAAACCGCGCGCCGTATACATGTCGATGATCTGCTTTGGCTTCGCTATTGTCGTATCGCCGCATTGGATAAGACCGAGCCAGTCGATTTCGCCGCCGATCAGGAAATAGGGCGTTCCGTCTTCATACCTGAAATGGTGGGGATTTAATGAATCGACCAGTAACCTGCCGTGAATATTCGACTGGGTATTTGCAATGCAGGTGATGTTTCCGGTAACGGCGTTAAGATTGGCGTCATTTGACGACGTTGCATATGTCCAGGTCCCCGTTTTTGTTGGCGCGAACCTGATTTTCCAGATACTGTCTCCCACGTAAAACCCGGGAACCACCAGCGTTGTATTGCCCGGACCGGTAAATTTTGCACTGATAGTGACCCCGGTAAATGGATTCGCATAGGCGGTGGTTGATGAAAATGAAAGATCGACGGGATGCCACTGCTGAACCAGCATCTGCGCAGAGGAGGTATAAACCAGGGCTGCGAACAGCCAGATGATGAATGCGGAAATAAACCTTGTCGGTCTTGACCTGTTCATGTTTTTTACCTCCTGCTCCAAATCCGTTCGGGGTCGCCCGTACTAATATAGCATAATCGGATCATCTCATCAAAAGAATCGCGAAACTTTCGGAAGCGTACCGGTGCTGTCCGGCTGATGTCTGGCAGGGCGGATGGGAATTGCAAAAAGGCCCCGAAAAGCTTAGTTCAACTGCCACTGACCAGAAGATCCATAAAGGCTTTCTCCTTTATGGATCTTAAATGTAAATAATGACTCTGAAAAAGTAATTGTTTAGAATGCCTTGCTACCTCCCGGCCTCCTATCGTGCCAGAGTCCTTCCGGATATAAATCTCACAATCCAGCACTTCCGCCTTGACGTAGAGACCGGCATTCCGCATCAGGTACTCCGATAAAACCCGATTCCAGCCGGGCGGGTAATTCAAGGAATCGAAGGCGATGGTGGCAGGCGGCGGCGAGTTTTCCAGGCTTTGTTTCAGGAAGCCGGGTTGAAAGTAGGAGAGAGTCCGGGAGTTTTCCGGTAAAATCGGCGTGAACCCCTTCGGATCGCCCCATTGCTCATCCCAGGTCACGAACGTTTGATCCTCACGGAAGCAGGGGTGGGTCTTGTAAAAGCCCACCACGCGCTCGGAGGTGGGAATCCTATTCAACAATCCCTGCCGGACGTTGAAATCCTGAAGGGAGGCGCCGGAGGCGAGTTGCGTCGCCGTTTTCTGGAAATTATTGAAAACCATCACAGTTGACATACCGACAAGGACGACGGCGCCGGCCGACCGCAACAGGGGTCGCTTGAGCAGACGGGCCGCATAGGGAACGTAGAGCGCCAGGCAGTAAAGTCCGGGAACGAGAAATTGTTTCCATGGCTGGCTGCAGGTCCCCCAGAATACCGCTACGCCCGCAATGACGGCCATGCCGACCCACAGTTGCACCGCCCGCCGTTTCGATTCGGTAATCAGCCATCCCGCAAGTCCTGCCAGCACGAGCAGCGTGACCCACCAGTATTTTGAAAAATGAGACGCCACTGTGGTCAGTTGCGTCGGCAGCGATGTTTCGGTTCGCGCGCAATGGATGAAAAACCTCTGCATGATGATGGAGGACCAGTACAGGTCATCCCAGAGCCTGACGCCGGAGGTCAACAGGAGACCATGGCAGAGCGCCAGCGAAATCGCCCCGCCGCCGATGGCCGAAAGAATGAGGGAACGCCTTCCGAGGGTACCTTTCAGGCATCCGTAAACAAGGTGGGCGACGAGCGCGAATGCCAGCGGATAAACGTATTTCGGCATGAGTAGCACCGAAAGCACGCTGAGTCCGGTTGCCAGACCGCTCCGCAGGGGCGCGGGCTCCCGGAACATGATGGTCAGTGCCAGGATGGCCGCCAGCGCCGCATAGGCATCCGTACGGAAATTGACCACCGAGGGGGTGACTTCCGGCGTCAGCATCAACACCAGCGCCAGCACGCCCCAGAGCCAGTTTGTTCGAAGCCGGCGTGCATGAAACCCCAACGCCGCCGCCGTCGAAATGAAAAAACACAATCCGAGAAAGCGGAGCGCAAAAACGGAATAGATCGATTCCGGAAACAGTTGAAAGAACGGCCGTACCATGACGAAGCCCAGGGCTGGATAGTGACACCAGAAATCCAGATGGGGGACGCGCCCGATGGAGACGAGCCACAAATAATGGGCGTTCAGGTATTCGTCGAAGGTAAGCGGCATGCTCACGATCTTCAGGCATACCGTTACCAGGGCCAGCAGAGCGATGATCCCACCGCACAGCACGATGGCGCGCGGCGTTCCCCGGTGAAGTTTATTTACGGTGAATCGCATGACCCTGTTCTCGTGACCGATTATCCGGAATGAAACGTCGCATTAAAATATGGTACATGCCGGCATCGATGTAAATTATGGATAAGCCGTGAGTTGGACTGATGCAAAGAACGGAAACGATCGGGAGCCGAATCATGTCGGATTCATCCGAAAATAATCTTGGTACACCCCCCCTTCGTGAAGTCCCTCTCTATAGAAATCTCAACCCCAAACTTCCGGAGATCGGCATCAACGAGGTCTGCCCGGATGAAGTCGCGATAAAAATCCATTGCCCCGAGTTCGAGTCCGGCGGTGTGTATCCCATCGAACTCATCTGTCTCGACCAGATCGCCGCGACCTTCAGGCCGGAAGCGATCTTCGAGATCGGCACCTATAACGGCCGGACCACTCTCAACTTCGCGGCCAACGCGCCGCCGTCGGCGAAACTGTTTACACTTGACCTGCCGGAGGAATCAGTCGGTGCAACGGCGCTGCGACAGCACGACCGGGATACGAAATACATGGCTCTGCGAAAGGTCGGCGGCCATTTCCGCGGGAGCCTCTACCGCACGAAAATCACCCAGCTCTTCGGCGACTCGGCCACGTTCGATTATTCGCTATTTGCGGGGAAAATTGACCTCGTTCTGATCGACGGCGCGCACTCCCGCGAGTATGTGATGAGCGACTCGCTGAAAGCCCTGTCCCTCCTGACGCCGGATCGAGGGATCATGCTCTGGCACGATTACGGCGCCTGGGACGAAGTGACGAAGGCGCTGGATGAGCTCTTCGAGACGAATTCAGACTTTGCATCCATCAGGCATATCCGGGAAACGAGTCTGGCGATCAGGCTTCCGAATTTATTTTTAAAAGGATCATTCCCCGCGAAAGGCTTCTATCATGGATCTGGATAAGGTCATCCGCAAAATCCCCGGTTTCCCCAAGCCCGGCGTTCTTTTTTACGACGTGACAAGCATTTTCACGAATCCTCACGCCTTCCGCTACGTTATCAACCGGATGGAGGAGTTGTACACGCTGGAACGGATCGACGGCGTGATCGCCATCGAGGCGCGCGGATTCCTCCTCGGCTCCTGCTATGCGCTCGAACGGGAGCTCCCCCTCGTCCTTGCGCGGAAAAAGGGGAAGTTGCCGGGGAAAACGGCGTCCGAAAGCTACTCGCTCGAATACGGTCAGGCGACACTTGAGATTCATATCGAGGATCTGCCTCCGCATCAGCGCTGGCTCATCGTCGACGACCTCATCGCCACGGGCGGCACGCTCGAGGCGGCGGCGAAGCTCGTTGAGCGGCAGGGATCGACGGTTGCCGGCATTTTCGGCGTCATCGGGCTGCCGTTCCTGAACTACGCGGCGCGTATCGGCAAATACGGGCCGAAGACGCTGGTCGATTACCGGGGAGAATAGCTTTTTCGGGATAGTGCAAAGGTCGACGGGTTTGACCTGAACGGCACATATAAAGGTCCATGCATGAAACCCTGCGCCATAAAGGAACTTTTTGCCCTCCCGGCCGCCGGTTGTGCCGTTCGTATCAACGGCTGGGTAAAGACCCGACGCGATGCGAAGGAGTTCTCCTTCATCGAGATCAACGACGGGTCGTGCCGCGCCAATCTGCAGGTCATCGCCCTGCCGGCGCTTGTCAATTATCGGACCGAGGTGCAGAACCTGACCACGGGCAGCAGCGTCACGGTTGAGGGGTTGCTGAAGGATTCGCCGGGCAGGGAGCAGCGCTTCGAAATCCAGGCGGAGCGGATCGTGGTGCACTCCTGCGCACCCCCCGACTACCCGCTCCAGAAAAAACGCCACAGTTTCGAGTATTTGCGCGAAATCGCCCACCTGCGTCCCCGTACGAACGCCCTCGGCGCCATCGCCCGTCTCCGGAGTTCGCTCAGCTTTGCCGTTCACCGTTTTTTCAATGAGCGCGGCTTTTCATGGGTCCATACCCCGATCATCACCGCTTCGGACTGCGAAGGCGCGGGCGCCATGTTCCGCGTCTCGACTCTCGATCCCGAAGCCCCTCCGCGCACCGGGGACGGCCTGGTCGACTTTTCAAGGGACTTTTTCGGCAAGCGGGCGAGTCTCTCGGTGAGCGGTCAGCTCGAGGCCGAGATCTATGCGCTCGCCCTCGGCAAGGTATACACCTTCGGACCCGCCTTCCGGGCCGAGAATTCCAACACACCGCGTCACCTTGCCGAGTTCTGGATGGTGGAGCCGGAGATGGCTTTCTGCGGGCTGGAGGAGGACATGGATCTCGGCGAGGAGTTTGTCAAGTATCTGGTCCGGGATGCGCTGACGAATAGCGCCGATGACCTCAAACTTTTCGACGAGCGGATCGAGAACGGACTTATCGGAAGACTTGAAGAGATCGCCACAAGTACCTTTGAAAGAATATCTTACACCGATGCTATAGCGATTCTTGAAAAACACAATGATGACTTCGAATTTCCGGTCTGCTGGGGGAGCGATATTCAGTCCGAGCACGAACGCTTCCTCACGGAAAAGGTTTTCCTGCGGCCGGCAATCATCTACGATTACCCCAGAGAGATCAAAGCTTTTTATATGCGGCAGAACGACGACGGCAGGACCGTCGCCGCCATGGATGTCCTGGTGCCGCGCATAGGCGAGCTCATCGGCGGGTCTGCGCGGGAGGAGCGGCTCGAACTCCTCGCCCGCCGCATCGTCGAACTCGGCCTCGACAAAAAAGATTACTGGTGGTACCTCGATCTTCGAAAATACGGGAGCGCTCCGCACGCGGGATTCGGCCTGGGCTTCGAACGGCTCATGCTGCTTGTCACCGGCATGCAGAATATCCGCGATGTGATTCCCTTTCCCCGTTTTCCGGGCAATGCGGAGTTTTAGCGATGTTCCTCTGTCACAAATTCGGCAAGAGAGCGGACTAATAGTATGAAAATGGCCAGGGTACCATCAAAGCGGTGAAAGGGGAGAACTTACCATGAATAAAGTGATTGGAATAGCGGCGCTTCTTGCAGCCTGTGGCGGCGCATTGGCGGGAGCGCAGGAGGATGATCTTATCAATCTCGCGCGGTCGGGGATCGAGGAGGAGGTTTTAATCTCGTATATCGATGCGGCCAGGGGGCCTTATCATCTCACTACCGATCAAATCATCGAACTGAAGGACCTGGGGGTCTCGCCGAAGGCCATTTCCGAGGCGTTGAAGCATGGTTCGCCTGAAAACGCGGCAGCCGCACCGGAGAGCAGCCAGGTGAGCGCACCGGTACCGGCTGCGGATACCATCGAGTCTCCAAAGAAACCGGCCAAAGCCTCCTCGGCGCCACCGGTCGTTACGACGCCCGAATCGACTTCCGTTGCTCCTCAGGTCGCGCCTTCGCCCGAAACATCAGCCCCGCCGAAAGCGGTTGCTCCGGCGCCGGGCGATCAGAATATTTCATTTTTCTATCAGTCGCTCTATCCCTATGGGACATGGATAAGCGTTGACGGTCAGTGGTGCTGGAGACCGAATGCGGCATCGCTCGATCTTGACTGGACGCCCTACTGCACCAACGGTTATTGGTCCTATACCGATTGGGGGTGGTTCTGGGTTTCCAACTATTCATGGGGGTGGGCGCCGTTTCATTATGGTCGCTGGTTCCGCCATGCCGGATACGGCTGGGTTTGGATGCCGGGGACCGAGTGGGGGCCGGCATGGGTGAGTTTTCGAAGCTGTTACGGTTACTTCGGGTGGGCGCCCCTTCCTCCGGCCGCCTACTTCGTCGACCACCGGGGATTCTTCTTCAATGGAAGCCTGGCAGATCGGCGGAATCGATTTCGGCCTGACGGTAGGGGACTATCGGTTTGTTCCCGCCGGGCGCTTCGCCGACCGCGATGTGTGGCTGCATACCGTGCCGACGGGCCGGGTGGAGGGATTTTTCGGCCGCACGACCATCATGCGGGATAACTACCGCATCTCGAATGACCGGATTTTCAACCGGGGGCCATCCGTGGACATGGTCTCACGCTTCACCGGCCGGCGGATTACCCCGTTGACCGTTGAGTCCAGCCAGTTGCGTCCGGGGGAGCGGATTCACGGCATCATCCGCTCCGACCGGGGTCTGACCGTGTACCGGCCCATGATTTCGAAGGAGGTGCCCGAAAGCCCGCTTGACATGGAAAAACGCTATGGACAGGGGAGGTCGGATGGCGGCGGAGAGAGACGGCAGGGCCCGGATCATCAGGGGTCCTTTAACAGGGGCAACAGGGGAGGCGGAGGAATGTATCCGGGGAACTGGGGGCATCAGGGAAGGCCGGATGACGGGGAACGGGATAGAGACCGGGACCGACGATAAAAGGCGGACAACGCCGTAATCATTATGAACCGGTGATAGACCGGGAAATCCTCTCGTGATGGAGAGGTTGAAAGGGGGCATGTGGAACACCATCACGTATCATGTTCGTTTTACGATGCAGTTCAATGCAAAAGCCCCTTTATGGAGTTAAAAGGGGAACCATTAGTGAATAATCACTAAGGAACGGTCGTCGATAACGACGAACGATCACCATCTTCTGTTGGCACGAGGAGCCGTCCTGGAGTTTCAGGCGGCTCTTCTTTTTTTACCTTCTGTACTCACGTATTTAGGGCTAGCGACCCGAAGCGGCCGGAAACCTCGATATGCAAAAATCCATATTTCGCTACTATTAGTTAAGGTAAAACCGTCAAGAAATCTGCCGAAACTACCACTTATTTACCAACACCTGCCAAATTTGTCCTTAAAACGGGCGACGAAAGCGCTGAATTATTCCATTTTCTGAGGTTTTTGGGCCTGAAATTACCAGAAAATTACCGAAAGTACCAGAATAGTACCAGGAAGAGGCTGAAAAAAACGGGGATTGAAGGGCGGCCGCCCGGCACGATTTTAAGGGTCATTAAACGGGGATAGAAGGGGGTTCGAAGGGCGTTTAAATGGCGGACGATTTTCCACTTGCCGTGCAGTCACTGGGAACCGTGCGCCTGACGGAAGGCGGGCCAAGAGCCAGTGCCTGGCCTGGAGGTTGGGTGAAAAACAGCTTGGGCAATAGACAAATTGTTTATATTTTACATTGGTAGCATTCGTGAAACAACGACCATCGTGGAGGTGAGCGTTGGGAAGAGGGAGGAAAGAAATAATGGCACAGGAAATTGTAAAGACAACCGGCGGCCATGCATCGCCTTTCGAGCGGATCAAACGGACAAATGAAGCGAATAACGAGTATTGGGAGAGCCGCGATCTGTCGCAGGTGCTGGAATACACGCAGTACCGGAACTTTGAGGCTGTGATCGAGAAGGCCAAGCTGGCGTGTTTCAACAGCGGGCATCGTATTGAGGACCATTTTGCTGACGTCAGCACTATGGTCGAGATTGGAAGCGGCGCAACCCGGGAAATCAAGGTGACGCTGCTATCGCGTTATGCCTGCTACCTCGTCATTCAGAACGCCGATCCGAAAAAGGAAATCGTGGCGCACGGTCAAACCTACTTTGCCGTCCAGACTCGGCGGCAGGAATTGGCGGACGGGCAGATCGAGGAAGACCGGCGTATTCTGTTGCGTGGGGAGATGCGCCGTCATAATGTCCAGTTGGCGGATGCGGCCAGGGATGTGGGCGTCATTGAACCGATGGACTACGCCATCTTCCAGAATCACGGGTATATGGGGCTTTATGGCGGGTTGAAGCAGGAAGATATTCACCAACGTAAAGGCCTGAAAAAAAGCCAGAAGATTCTGGATCACATGGGCAGCACGGAACTCGCGGCGAATCTTTTTCGCGCGACTCAGGCGGAGGAAAAGCTGCGCCGGGACGAGGTAAGGGGGAAAGATGCCGCGAACCGGACGCATCATGAAGTCGGCGCAAAGGTGCGGAAAACCATCCAGGAACTAGGCGGTACGATGCCCGAAAAATTACCGGTGGTTGAAAGCATCAAGAAGATTGAAACCAAACGGCGCAGGCAACTCGGCAAGGCTGCGGCCGCCCGGCACGATTTTAAGGGTCATTGAACGAGGATAGATGAGGGTTCGAAGGGCGTTGAAATGGCAGACGATTTCCCTATAACTCTTATAGAGAAGGTTAATTTTGCAGGGGCCATAGCCTCTTTAGTTGGATTAATCTTAACTGGCATTATTTATTATAGGATTCGATATATCAAAAAATATTATCACGGCAGAATCAGATTACCCGAACTTCTTGAAAGGCTGATAGCGAAATCAACAGACATTAACAGTAAGTTAAATGTTACGATGCCATTTGATCATTTGGTTTTTACGCCAGAAATAGCCAGATTATCGGGAATTCTTAAGGGCGTTAAAAACAAAGTGGATCGGAATATTTCGGGAAATTGTCAGAGATTAATAAATAAGATTAACAAGATATCAAAGAAAGCTTTCGTGAAAAATGATATTGATTATATTTATTCAGACCTTCAAGAAATCATAGAATCTTTAGATCAACACATAAAGGATACAAAACTGGAGACATAATATGCCAACTGATAAATTTGTTGCAACAGTAACCAAATTGATTCAACTAACCCAAGACGGCAAATTAATATGGAGCGCTGCTGCAAATCCCAAAATTGCTGAAGAAGCTAATAATGTATCTCTTATTGAAAGATATGCATTGCCAAAACGATTAGAATATGCTTATACTGCCAAATATAAAGATGCCACTTTTTTGATATATAAGATTGGGAATGCATCCGATTTCTTGGGCACAAATTTAAGTAGTGGTTTGCAAACAATATTCCTTCATATCGTAGATAATAATGGCGATTCAATATGGAAATTTCCTGATATTAAAAGCCTAAAGGATTTAGCCGAAAGCATTAAGTTCCAAACTGCGGGAGTGAATAAAATCATTGATGATCTTTTAAAAGAATAGCTTCATCCACGCGATGTAAATCGGTGTAGCAGCGGCGAAGAAGTAAGGTACAGTGCAAAGCGCAAAGCAGCCCCACCAACTTCAATCATACTCAATGCCGGGAAAGGGGAGAGGCGATAGTGTGCTACCCGCTATCGGGCGAGGGAGAATTTCACGATATGCGTCCCTCCGGAAATTCCCGCGTCCTTGCGCAGGCTGAGGCTCGGACGGAGAGTCCGCACCGTCCGCACCATGGCGCCATCGAGCGCATAGATCGATACCGAAACCATCCTTCCCCCGAACCGCGGCGGAATCGCGATCCGGTCCGCGGCGCTGACGCTGGTTTCACTCTCCGGGTCTTCCCGGAGAAAATTGCCGTCTGTCCGATCGACGACCCCGGTAGACGGGGTAAACGAAGGCCATCCGGTTCCGAAGTAAAGCGGCCTGATCTGGAGCGTGGCGGTGCCGTTGTTATTGGCGTCGTACGCATGCAGCGATAGAAAAACCGTATCATTGTCCACAAAAACGCCCCCGACGCCGGGTCCTTTCCAGCGCGAATCGCTCGTATCGAGGAGCGTCCCTCCTCCGGACGTCATGGCGACGCCCGCCTTATCGACATAGGGACCGGTAATGGCGGCTGACCTTCCGAACCTGATGTTGTAGGTGCTGTTCACGCCGTCGCAGCACTTATCCCAGGAAACAAACAGGTAATAGTAGCTCCCATAATGAAAGATGAACGATCCTTCTATGGCGGTGGTTCCGCCGGTTCTGTCGGCTATGGAACGGATGGCGGCATCGGTCGTCGACCATTTACCGGTAGTAGAATCGAGCCGGATCAGCTTGATTCCCGTCCAGAAAGAGCCGAACGACATCCACCACGAGCCCTGCGCGTCGACGATGGTGCACGGGTCGATGCAATTAAACGAATCGGCGGCGACCGAATGGATCACCATGCCCTGATCGACCCACTTGTAATTCGAGGCGCTTGCGTTGAGGGTAGCGTTGGTGGCAAGGCCTATTGCCGATACATTCTTGCCGAAGGTCGATACCGCGTAATAGAGCCAGTACTTCCCGCTTCGGAAATCAATGTCCGGAGCCCATAGATCCGTACCGGCCCCGGCCACGTACGTCGTGAACCATGACGGGGCCGAGAGAGCGCGGAACCGGCGTTCGTCCACGCTATCCGGTTGGACGAACTCTTGTACGGCACGAGCGTTCCCGTATAATAAACGTAGTACGTAGTCGAGTCCTTCATCACCTTTGAGTAATCCTGACCGGAAAGGCTCCCCGTAAGCGGACTGACATAGGCGGTTTGTGCATGGGCCGCGGCCATCACTCCCGCGGTCAGCAGGCCAATGAAGCAGATACGACCATTCACGGCGTCCTCCTTGCGAAGTTGTCAGGTTTTACCTGCTGCTTCATCAATGAAAGATCGACCTCAATCATACTTAATCCCCTCCTTGAACCGCTTGTGCGGCAACGGCACGCGCTGCGTGGCCGCGTGGCTGGCGGAGACCCTCGGCTCGAAGGCCGGCGATGCGATCGAGATCGCGACCGACGCCGGTCCGCGCGTCTGCCGCATCCAGAGCGTCAATAACCAGGGCGTCTTCAGCGTCGCAGTCACAACGGGCATGGGCGTTCCCGATTTCTCCCGCACACGCTTCAGCTCATCGATGGCGTGGAGATTGTGGGCGTGGAAGTTTCCATCGGAAATCCTCACTTCGTCGTCCTCGTCGATGACGCCGAGTTTTCCGTCTCCCGGCGCGCATGGACCGGCATTGGCGCGGAGGTCTGCTCGCACCGCGATTTCCCGCGGCAAACCAACGTCGAGTTTGTGCGCATCGTGGGCAGCAGCGAGATCGAGATCCGTTTCTTCGAGCGCGGCGTGGGGCCCACCACCTCCTCGGGCACGGTAAGTTCGGCCGCCGCCACGGCGGCGCTCGCGTTACGCCGCTGCATTTCGCCGCTCAA
>CAWJXL010000043.1:0-27293 GCA_963846695.1 uncultured Fibrobacterota bacterium
ATGATGACTGAAGCCGGAAGATCATATAACAAAAATATGTCGTACTGGGTGGGCATCGTTGGAGGGAGACCGGCGCATAACCGAACCCCAACCGAGTGTCTCTACTTTGATTTTTATGGTTCATGGGAACCTCTAAAAAATTTCCTATTCGTTTTTCGACCTGTCTGCCTGCCTGCTACGCACAGCAAGAAGGCTGGCCAGGCCGTCAGGCAAAATAAACTTGATATAGCTACCAGCGCCAAGTATTTTATGACACCGGGAGGTTTCGTCGGCTTCAATTTTAAAGGGGATATTTCCTGGAGGGGGTAACGAGTATGATTAAAGATCACCGGTCGCGTACGGCAGCAATGGTTCCCCGGGGATTCAAATTCCCGATGGGAAAAATCTTGTGCAAATGGCGGCCGTGCTTGCGCAACTGGCGTTGCTTGCCCTGCCCGGCGCCCTTACTGCGGCGATTTCTCCTCATGGTCGTATTACCGGACCATCACCGTTGCCATGCCGACCGGGGTAACTGCAAACGTGACCTCCTTTCCCCTACTGATACGCCTCAATGGAAAGATCGCGAATGGCGGCAACGCCAACGACTCCCTCGTTTTTGTGACGGCAAAAAGTAATCAAGGATGGGATATTAGATTTACAAAAAGTAACGCGACGGATTCAATTCCTTTTGAGATTGAACGGTACGACAGCACGAATATGCTGGCCGAATTCTGGGTCCGGGTCGATACGGTTTCATATACCGCTTCAACGACCTTCAGAATGTATTGGGGCCGGAGTACGGGAACATCCGCGATACCGTCCACACCCCCGGGTGTTTTTTCTTCGTCCGTCGTGGGACCCAAGGGGGGAGTATGGCATTTCGGGCCGAATAATTACTGGGGTGATGCAACGGGAAATGGTAATGCCGCCGTTAACGGGGGTACTCTTGACACGACCGGAATATGCGGACGGGCCCGCTGGTTTAACGTCAATGATCCCGATTCAATCAAGGTTCAGAGTTTGCTTGATTCCATGACTGATACCATAACGATGTCGTGTTGGATCAACCTTACCGCCAAGCAGGCTGGCGCCGACGGTCAATGTTACCCCGTCTCGGTTGGAAATGATCTTGCCATACTCGATTATGCCACGCCGTGCCTCGAAGGTCGTTATCATTACGGCACCGGCGGTGGATACAGGACTACCGGCACCGCCGTACCGACAATACTCGGACAAGGGTGGCAATATGTCGCCTATGTTATAAATCAAGGAACGAGCCCCTATCAGAACCTTTATGTCAACGGCACCTCGGTCGCAACCGATATCACCGATACCAACGCGGTTACGTATACGGCTAGGGTTTAAACAAATTACACGATGTTCGGCGGCCTTGCCTATAATGATGGGAATGGCTACAGCATGGGCGGGTTCCTTGATGAAATTCGCATTGAAAATACGGCCCATAATGCAAATTGGATAAGTCTGTGTTTCCAGACACAGCGGCCCACGGGTTCCATCGTTTCAAATGGGGTACCAGTTTCACAAGGACCCGGAGTTCCCTCTCTCTCCTCGCCGACGAATAATGCGTCGAATCAGCCGTTGACAGTAAGCCTCTCCTGGGGTAGCGTGCCGGCAACATCATATACTCTTCAAATCTCGACCAGTTCCACATTTGCCACAACATTCCTGAGCCAGAGCGATTCGGGTACCTTGGCTTCGGTCAGCAACCTGGCCATGAGCACGACCTACTACTGGCAGGTAGCGGGAGTAAATAATGCCGGGCAGGGTCCGTGGTCAAGCATCTGGAGCTTCACTACCGTTATTACGGGAGTGCTGCCGACGGGCGATCTGAAGATAGTGAAAACGGATTTCGCCGTCAGGGGTGATGCGCTGGTGTATTCGTTAGCGTCGTCGAGCCCCGTCGAAATTACGTTCAGCGATCTGCTCGGAAGAACTTCGCTGGTGTTGGATCGGACCCAATCCGCCGGTCACTATTCGATCGAGCTTAAAAATTGCAATCTTGCGGCCGGCCAGTATATCATCCATTTCAAGGCGGCGGGAATTGAAAAAAGGGCGTCGGTAATGATATCATGGTAACGAATGTTGGATATTTATCGACGCGGATGTATTGAAAAGGGAAGGCACCATTACCGGATGTGCTGAGGAGATGCCGCCGTTTAATAAAATGGGATATTCACGAAATTCACAACAAACTATCCAGGAGGGGGCGTATGAAAAAAAACATGAAAATCCTTTTCCGTGCAACGATATATGATCATGGTCGTGTTCGGTTCGATGGCATTCGGCCAGCTCTATACCGGCTGGAGCAATTTTCAGGATTATACCATGAATCCCAGCGCCACGGGGATTACGACAAACCAGGTGAACTTTCCGGTATTGATTAGATTAACCAGCGCTAATTCGGCGATATTCAACAGCACGAATTTCCCGAATACGCCGAATGACCTGCGGTTCGCCAAGGGCGGCAACCTCAATGTTGGCTATGCCTACCAGGTCGAACGGTGGGATGCGACGGATAACCTGGCGGAGATCTGGGTGCTGGTGGACACGGTGTTTTCCGCATCAACCTCTCAGGGCATCAGAATGTATTGGGGCAACGCCGGAGTGGCGGCCGCGTCCAGCGGATCGGCGGTATTCAGTCCGAGCAATGGATTTGCGGCGGTCTGGCATCTGCAGGATTTAACGGATGCAACGGGAAACGGCAATACCCTGAATACCAATAATGCGGCTTCCAAAGTTTCCGGAGTGGTCGACTCGGGGTATTCCTTCAATGGTACCATTAGCCAACATCTTAACTGTACGGGCGTGATGGGCAGTCCCGCCGCCCTTACCATTTCCTGCTGGGCGACAACGTCGGTAACCACCCAGGCGGACTTCGTATCGATATCCAATGATGCGGCGCTTGAGTCGAACGCCAACGGCGCCAATTGCATGTTTTACGAAAACGCCTCCAACAGTTGGCCTTCATTCAATAACACGGCGTCTTCAGTGTTGTCGGGCAAGGGGTGGACGTATGTCACCGGTGTTATCAATCCCTCCGCTTCCTTCGAGGGGTATTATCAAAATGGTGCTCTTGTCACCGGGCTGGGAAGTAACAACAGTTGCGGAACGAGCGGCGTCGCTATCGAATATGTTCAAACCCCCAACACCACCGGTCTGGGCTATAACCCCTATAACCATCGTTACTTTAACGGATCGCTTAATGAGGTCCGCATTGAAAACGTTGCCCGCAGCGCGGACTGGATCAATCTCTGCTTTGCCAACCAGAATGTCGGTCAGACGTTCATCCAGCCGAACCCGCTGCCGTCGGCTCCGGCGCTCTCTTCTCCGTCAAACGGGGCCGTGAGTCAACCGGTAGTGTTGACGCTCGCCTGGGGCTCGGTTGCCGCCGCGACGGCGTATGAGGCGCAGGTCTCCACCAACTCCGCGTTTTCAACAACGGCATACGACCAGCCCGGAATCACGGGAACCTCCCAGCTGGCGGTCACCGGGCTTGCAAACAGCGCCACCTATTACTGGCGGGCGAACGCGACCAATTCCGTCGGAACTGGCACATGGTCCGGCGCATGGAGTTTTACCACCATTGCGCCATGGTCGGCTCCTCTCCTGACTTCCCCAACCAACGGCGCCGCGGGCCAAGCACTCTCGCCGGTACTGCTCTGGAGCGCCGTGTCCGGAGCGGCCTCCTATACGCTGCAGGTTTCGCAGAATACCGCCTTCTCCACCTTCGTGGTCAACCAGGCGGGGCTTACCGCCCTCTCACAGGCGGTCGGCCCGCTGAGTTATGCGACGACGTATTTCTGGCGTGTCAATGCCTATGACGGGACGAGCCTGACGAGCGCGTGGTCGAGCGCATGGTCCTTCGTAACAACCCTGCCGCTTCCGGGAACGCCCATTCTCTCCTCGCCGGCAAGCGGCGCCGCAAGTGTTCCGACCAGCGTAACGCTCGCCTGGGGACAGGTATTGTTGGCGACATCCTATCAGCTTCAGATCTCCGCCAGTTCCGCTTTTGCCACGACGTTCCTGAGCCAGAGCGGTGTGACGGGCGTCTCGGTCTCGGTGAGCAATCTGGCCCTTGGCACGACCTACTACTGGCAGGTGGCGGGAGCAAGCACGGTCGGGCAGGGTCCGTGGTCGGCCATCTGGAGCTTTTCAACCGTTACCACGGCGGTGGTAACGACGGGCGAGCAGAAGATCGAGAAAGCGGATTTTTCAGTGGCGGGCGGAATGGTTTCCTATGTCGTGGGAGCGCCGGGACCCGTGGAAATCAGGTTCATCGACATTCTTGGCAGGAGTGCGCTGGTGTTGAATCGGACGCAATCCGTCGGTCGTTATGCGATCGAACTTAAAAATTGCAATCTTGCCGCGGGACAGTATATCGTTCATTTCAAGGCGGCGGGCATTGAAAAGAGAGCGTCGGTAATGATAACAAGGTAGAGTGTGGAAATTTAAAGAGTTGATTCTGTAAGTCGGAATTTATCAGAGCCTCTTCACTATCTTATGGTTGGAGAGGCTTTTTTTATTGTGGAGCGTGTAACTCCAACCGCCGTATGACTTTCCGTCATTCTTAAAAATCCCTTATTATTCCGCGGGTCATCCTCGTGAAATAGACGCATTAATGCGCGGCGAATTCTTCCAGACCCAGCGAGGCGGTATAAGCGCTGTGGACACCGGTCAGATGATAGGCGACTCGCAAGGCTTCAGTGATTTCCTGCATCGAAGCGCCGGCAGCCAGCGCTTGTCTGGCAAGTGATGCAACTCCTCGCTCTTTTCCCAATGCGGCATCGAAAGCAAGTGCGATGAGCAGCTTGAATTTTTTAGGAAGAGCGCCGTCATTGTAGGTGAATTCATCGGCTCGTTCAATATGAGCCTTGAGATCGGGGTCAAGTTTCCAGATTGCAGCCAGCGGATGTCCGGGCATAGTGTCTCCTCGTGCTTTGCAGTTAAGGATTAATTCACAGGCCGCAAATCCAGCACCCGCTTCGCCTTGCCTTCGGAAACCGGCAGGGCGCCTGGCTCGTGGAGTTCTACCATGGGGTGGATGAGGATTTCGGTTTTCAGCCGGTTGGCGATGTCGCACCGCACCGCTTCGAGTGAGCGGTGGTCACCTGTGAAGAGGTCGCCGATTACCTCGGTCTTCACGATCATCCGGTCGAGCGCCCCCTCTTTCTCGATCACGATCTGGTAGTTGGAGCCCGCTTCACGGATCTTCATGAGCATCCCCTCGACCTGCGAGGGGTACACATTGACGCCGTTGACGATAAGCATGTCGTCGGTGCGTCCCTTGATGCGCGCGATGCGGCGATGGGTCCTGCCGCAGGCGCACGGTTCAGAAATGATCGAGGAGAGATCGCGCGTCCGGTACCGCAGGAGCGGGGTGGCCTGTCGCCTAAGCGTGGTGAAAACGAGTTCCCCTTCAACGCCGTCCGGAACCGGTTCCAGCGTGTCGGGGTCGATGACCTCGATAAGATAAGCGTCCTCCCAGACATGCATGCCAGCCTTGCAGACGCATTCGAAAGCGACGCCCGGACCGTTCATCTCGCTTAATCCGTAGGAGTTATAGACATCGATGTCCATGAGCGCTTCGATCTTCCGCCGGGTGTTTTCGGAATAGGGTTCGGCCCCGAGAAACGCCTTCCGCAGGGCAAGATCGCCCGGCCGTACTCCTTCGCCTTCGAGCGCTGAATACAGATGGAGCAGGTAACTCGGCGTGGCATGCACCACCGTGGTGGCGAAATCCTTCATGAGCTTGATCTGCCGTTTGGTGTTGCCCGACCCGGCCGGAATGACCATCATGCCCATCTTCTCGGCGGCGTAATGGAGCGCCAGCCCTCCGGTGAAGAGACCATAGGTCATCATGTTCTGAAAAACATCGCTCCTGGTAACCCCGGTTGCCGCAATGGAGCGGACCACGAGGTCGGTCCAGGTTTCCAGGTCCTTTGCCGTGTGGTAGATGACCATGGGCGTACCGGTGGTCCCGCTTGACATATGCACGCGCACGACCTCGTCGCGCGGCACGGCCAGAAGCCCGCCGGGGTACGAGGCGCGAAGATCGTCCTTGACCGTAAAGGGGAGCCTTCGCAGATCTTCGAGCGACGTGATCGGATCGGCGTCACCGAAACCGGTTTCCGTGAAGCGACGCCGGTAGAACGACGAGTTCCGGGCCAGCTCCACCGTCAGGCAAAGCAGGTGGAGCTGGAGGCGCGCGAGTTCATCGTAGTCGAGTGTCTCGGTATGGCGGTCGCGGAAGGGTATTTCCATTACCGTTTCCCCCGGTCGACGCCGAGGGCGAAGATCCTCTTATTCTCTTCGATTTTTTTCGCCACCACGGTCTCGATGGCAATCATCCAGTGCTCTTCGCCGATCGGCAGCATGGCGCTGAGCACGCCGAGGAGATAGGTATTGACATACCGGGCATCGGGCAGTTTTTCGGCGTCCTTGAGATACGGCAGCAGGCTGACCCCGTCTTTTTTAAGAAAGTGGGAGAGGCGTTTCCCCTCATTCGCATGGAAACAGACGAGAAAATCGGCTTCGCCCGGAATGATGAGCGGAGAGTATACCCTCTCGCCGTAGATGAGGTGGGACTCGACCGATCCGCCGCGTTGCGCCATGCCGTGGACTTCGGATTTCTTGACCCGCGCGCCGCTCAGCATCGCCGCGACGCCGAGCACCTCCGAGGCTTTCAGGACCCCCTGGCCGCCGGTACCGCAGAAGAGAATGCCGGTTGTTGTTTGATTCATGCCTTTTTTCCTGATTGTGAGCGGATCATCCCGCAACCCGCATCCGAGTCAGCGCACCGGGAGGGCACACCTCCGCGCAGAGATTGCAGCCCATGCAGGTATCGCGGTCGATCTCGACGTACCCGCCCTCCGTTTCGGTGATTGCCGGGCAGTCAACGGAGAGGCAGATGCCGCAGGTTTTGCATTTATCTTTATCGTACGCCGGCGCCGGACGCGAATCCCGATCGATGAGGCGGCAGGGCGCCCTGGCGACGATCACCGACAGCGCATCTTCGGCGAGCCGCTCCTTTATCAGAGGTTCAAGGGTTTTCAAATCGTAGGCGGAAACGACATCCACATGATCGACGCCGCAGACCCTCACCACCTCCTCGATGACAAGCTTCATCGTCGGCAGGCCGGTGATGGTGGCGCCGGTGGCAGGATGGTTCTGGCCTCCGGTCATGGCGGTCGTGCCGTTGTCGAGGATGATGATGAGCCCCTTCGCCCGGTTGTACACCGCATTGATGATGCCGGTGATGCCCGAATGGACAAAGGTCGAATCGCCGATGACGCCCGCTATTTTCCTTCCGGGCAGGGCGCGCCGCAGCCCCTCCTGAAAGGTAATCGAGGCGCCCATGCAGATGCAGCTGTGCAGGGCGGACAGAGGAGGAGCCGAGCCGAGCGTATAGCAGCCGATGTCGCCGGCGACGATCGCCTTTGCCTTGCGCAGCATCGCGAAAACAAAGCGGTGGGGGCAGCCGCGGCAGAGCACCGGCCGTCGTTCCGTGGATGACTCTTCCACTTTCGCCTTTCCTTCGACGATAGGCTCCATGAACTCGGGTCGGAGTTCGCCCACCCTGAAGCTTGGATGCTTTGCGCGAACCGCGATGCCGAGCGCCCGGCAGTGCTCTTCGATGATCGGGTCAAGCTCCTCCACTACAAAGACCTCTTTGACGCTTTGTGCGAAAGCCGCGATTTTTCCGTCGCAGAAGGGATGGCTGAACCCGAGTTTCAGGATCGGTGCATCCGGAAACCGCTGCCTGAGGTAATAGAAGGAAACGCCGGTGGTGATGAAATCCGATCTGGCCATTTCCCGGCTCGATGCGGTTGAGCGGAGTGGCATCGGCGAACTTCGCGAGCGCCGCTTGCCGCGCCTCCACCCTTATATGCGCGCGATAGGCGTTTTTCGGCACCATGACATACTTCGGTACATCGATCTTGAACTCCAACGGCGGGTGCTCGATCCGTTCACCGCACCGGACATCCTCTTTCGAGTGCGCAACCCGGGTGGTCATGCGAAGAAGCACCGGGGTGTCGTACTTTTCACTGATGGAAAAGGCCTCCTGTACATACTCGTACGCCTCGGAGGGACCCGCCGGTTCGATTAAGCGGGAGCTTGCCGAACATGCTCACCCAGCGGGAGTCCTGCTCGTTCTGCGATGAGTGCAGGCCGGGATCGTCGCACACCACCACCACGAAACCCGCCAGTACACCGGCGTACGAGGAGGTCATGAGCGGATCCATGGCCACATTGAGGCCGACATGCTTGGAGGCATAGAGGCTTCGGACTCCGCCGACGGCGGCGGCATAGGCTACCTCAAAGGCAACCTTCTCGTTGACCGACCACTGGGTATCGATTTCCGGGTAGAGCGAGAGATTTTCAAGGATTTCCGTGGACGGAGTGCCCGGATAGGCGCATGCGACCTTGACTCCGGCTTCAAAAGCCCCGCGCGCAAGCGCTTCGTCGCCGGACAGTAACCGGCGAGAGGTGAAAGTATTCATATTAAAATAAATCTACTAAATTTCAGCCGCCGCTCCCACCATTATCGGCAACCCGACGTTTCACTTTTTTTCCATACTTTTGACGTTAATAATATAATTTATAACGGATTACCGCGATAAATCCTCGCGAGGGTGAACGAGGTGCATCTATCATAACAGAAAGAGTCGATCATGGGATTCGATGCGGTACGGCGGCTGATTGAAAACGATCGTTTCGCGGCCGACGCCGGGGTGAAGCTCCTCGATATTGACGAAGGGTATGCGAAGGTATCGGCGGACATAACGCCGCGTCACTGCAACGGCGTCGGGATGGCGCAGGGAGGCGCGATCTTCACGCTCGCCGACCTCGCCTTTGCGGCGGCGGTCAACTCCCACGGCGCCGTGGCCGTCGCCATCAACGTCAGCATCACCTTTGTAAAATCGGTCTCCTCAGGAACCATCTACGCCGAGGCCCGGGAGATTTCCACGAGCGCGAAGCTTGCCTCCTGCACCGTACACGTGACCGACGGTCAGGGCGTGCTTCTGGCCGTTTTCCAAGGTCTCGCCTACAGGAAGAAGGAACTGGTGGAGGATGTGGTGAAAGAGTTGTAGAGTTTCCCATTAAACGCCGGAACTCGGTTTCATTGAAAATTTCCTGTCATGATCCTACAATGCGGATAATTATATTGTTAGGATACGGTTAGGATACTATTAAGGGACAATGTTAACTATTAAAAATCGGCTGATGCCTGTCGGCCACCCCCTCAAACACAAGGAGGTTTCATGCATTCCAAATTATTTGCATGTGCGGCGGTTGTAACGGTAACGGTTACCGGGCTTTTTGCCCAGACGGCGCCCCCTGCGGTCACCCCGTCGGCGGGTATAACGACGAATATCGGCTCAGTACCGGTTATCTGGTACGGGATGGCCATGTTCAGGTTCCGTGATGATATTCTCTCTCTTCAGGCGCCTCCATATTTTTTCGATAATGCAACCTTATCTTACCAACTGGGGTATAAAATCGGCGCGAAAGCGACTCCTGCCAAGGATGTTCTTGTTCAGTTCGAACTGGGAAACGATTGGTACGGGACCGATATAGTCAACGGGATCCCCGGCAACTTCTTATCCCCCCTGCCACAGCTTCCGTACCGGGATCCTGCTACTCCGTTTTTTGATCTTGCCTATGCACAGTGGGACCCCGGCTACATGCACATCGCCGCCGGTGTCATTCCGGTAGGCGGCAATGCGCTCATGGATCTGCTCGGCGAATCTATCCTCAACAATAAATCGTACCAGTATACGGCTTTTATTCCCTGGGGAGTGGTCACCAACTACAGCCAGACCGGACTGAGAATCGGGGCGCCGATTGTATCCGGCCCGGTCAATGTCGGAGTCAATCTCATGACCGCGATGTTTGAGATGCGCCAGCCGGCGGGCGCCACAGATGACCTGCCGTTTGGCCCCTACTCTGACATGACCGCCAACCATTCCGCAATAGAGTATTTGCTCGAAGTGCCGATCACTGCGGGAGCGTTCAGGGCAACGCCTCAGGGATATCTTATCCCCGATCGCAGTTACGACGCTGCGACGGATAAAGGAGATGCGGAAGTCGGGCTCGGAATCGATCTCGGCTACAAGGTCGATAAGGATGTATCTCTGCGGGGAAGTTTCGGGTATGCCCAGAATTCAAACAGCAATTCATACCAGGCAGGCGAAAAGGTAGAGGCAAATCCATTAACCGATACTTCAATGGTTCCGGATTCAAAGTACAATAATCACGCTACCAACCTCAATCTCGGAACCACGGTAATGATCGGCCCCGGAAAGTTCGATTTTGATTTCAATATGAGCACCGATATTCACAAAGATGATGCTGCCGATAATGGCAATTACTGGTTTTACGACTTTAAATATGCGATATTCCTGAGCAAAAATTATTCAATCTGCCCGCGAATCCGGTTCTTTTACGAGCATCCGCAGGCCGGTTTCGATTACCTTCTCCTTACGCGCCCGGAAGTCATCTTCACTGGTGCGTTCTGATTTTTCCAGATCGGTTGATTGTAGAGACGTAGCACGCTACGTCTCTACAATCTCTTATCCACCACCACTCCGCTCCCGCCTTTGCCGCACTGCAACGACCCTGCTTCGACAAACGTGACCCGTGCTGTAATATCAAATGCCTCGGCAAGCCGGGCGGCGACGTCATTGCGGAACTTTTCCAGCGTTTTCCACTCATCCACCACGCTCTCGACATCCGAGAGAACGATCTGAAGTTCCGCGTCGTCGATGCCGTTCTTGCGATCCACCACGAGGCAGTAGGCCGGCCGGCTCTTCATGGCCGCGAACAGCACCTCCCGGAGCGCTCCGGGCATTACCCGGTTTCCCTGCACGAAGATGGCGTCGTCGGTCCGTCCGGCGATGCGACCTATGCGGGCGGTAGTGCGGCCGCAGGGGCAGAAGCCTTCGAGAAGACGGGCGCGGTCCCGCGTACGGTAGCGGATGACCGGGAATCCCTCTCGGGTGATGGTCGTGAACACCAGCTCACCTTCTTCGCCCAACCCTACCGGTTCGAGGGTCGCGGGGTTGATAATTTCGAGAATGAAGTGATCTTCGTTCACATGCAGTCCATTGCGGAGGGAACACTCCGCCGCGATGCCGGGACCCATGATTTCGGCGACCGTATAGGTATCGTAGGCGACAAGGTGGAGGCGATGTTCCAGGTGCTCGCGCAACGATTCGCTCCACGGTTCCCCGCCGAAGAGCCCGACGCGCAGGTTGAGCCGGTCGGGGTGTATGTTCATCTCCTCCATGGCGGCGGCGATGGAAGCGGCATGGGTGGGCATGGTAACGAGCGCGGTCGCCTTGTAGTCGCGCATGATCACCACCTGCTCGCGGACGTTACGGCCCGACGAGGCCGGGATGACCGATGCTCCGATCCTCTCGGCGCCGTAATGAAAGCCGAGCCCGCCGCAGGAGAGACCGTACCTGAAGGCGATCTGGACCACATCGTGTTCGGTGATCCCGGCGGCGGATAGTTGCCGCGCGGCCAGTTGGGACCAGTGCAGAATATCGTTCCTGGTTGACCCGAGTGCGATGGGTCGTTCGGAGCTCCCGGACGCGGCGTGAATGCGCACGATGTCCTTGAGCGGCACCGCGAACATGCCGTAGGGGTAGCTTGCGGCGAGATCTTCACGGGTGGTAAAGGGAATGCGCCGCAGGTCGTCGAGGTCCCGGATCGCCACGGGATCGACTCCGGCCGCATCGAAGGCCTGCCGGTAAAAGGAGACGTTCCGGCAAGCGCGGTTCAAGGTGGTCTGCAGTCGTTCGATCTGGAGCTGGCGCAGCTCGTCGCGCGCCACTGTTTCGCCGTTCATGGGATTACCTACCTTTCGTCAATACTTCGGTACTCCTTGCCGAGATAAGCGCGCTGAACATCGTTATTGTTCAGGAGATCGCCGGCCGATCCCTCCAGCACGATGACGCCGGTTTCCATACAATAGCCGCGATCCGCGATGCGAAGGGCGGCTTTCGCATTCTGTTCGACGAGCAACATGGTCGCGCCCCCTTGACGCAACTCGGCCAGCACATTGAAGATGCTCTTTACCACGAGCGGCGCAAGCCCGGTTGACGGCTCGTCGAGCATGATGAAGCTCGGACCGCCCATGAGCGCCCTGCCGATGGAAAGCATCTGCTGTTCACCTCCGGAAAGCGTTCCGGCAAGTTGCCGCCGTCGCTCCTCCAACACCGGAAACAATGCATAGACGCGATCATGGTCGCGCTTCACCGATGCAAGGTCGCTTCGCCTAATGCGGGTATGCGCACCGATGAGCAGGTTCTCCTCAACAGTCATGGGCGCGAAAATACGGCGGCCTTCGGGAACCAGGCGGCAGCCGGCCGAAGCGACTGCATGGGCGGGCACGCCCCTGAGGTCGGCGCCGTTGAAGGTAATTTCACCGGCGCGGGGACGCAGAATGCCGGCGATGGTATGAAGCAGGGTGGTTTTACCGGCGCCGTTCGCGCCGATGATGGCGACGATTTCGCCCGCGTCCACGTGGAGCGACACCCCTTTGAGGACGCGGAGCTTGCCGTATCCCGATTCGCAATTTCTCACCCGCAGCATCACTCGCCTCCCAGATACACGCGAATGACCTCGGGATCGGCCTGTACCTCATGCGGCGCGCCCTCGGCTATGGTGCGGCCGGAGCTTATCGCGAGAAGCCGGTCGCAGATCGTCATGATGAGCGACATGTCATGTTCCACGATGAGGATCGTGATGCCGGAGTCGCGGATTCGACCGATGAGTTCGCCGATGCGGTCGGTTTCGTGCATGGTAAGTCCGGAGGCCGGTTCATCGAGGAGCAGGAGCTGCGGCTCAAGGGCCAAGGCGCGCGCGAGTTCCACGCTCCGCTGCTGGCCGAACGACAGCTGCTGCGCGTCCGCGGTCGCGAGGTCGGCGATTCCGACCATGGCAAGTTTTTCCATGGCGGCGTCGCGGATCGACCGTTCAACGGCATTGGAAAATGGAAGCGAAAGCATGCCGGAAAGAATCGAACCGCGGGTCCAGGCATGGCACCCCACCATGACGTTTTCGAGAGCGGTCATGCGGGAGAAAAGCTTGATGGTCTGGAAGGTGCGGGCGATGCCGCAACGCGCGATCTCATGCGGCGCACGGGAGTGGATCGGCCGGCCGTCGAATATGATCGTTCCGCCGGAGACCGGTCTGATGCTGCCCGCGATGCAATTGAAAAGCGTGGTTTTGCCCGCGCCGTTCGGCCCGATAATGCCGTGGATGGTCCCCCGCTCAACGCAAAAACTCACCTCCCTGACGGCCTGCAGGCCGCCGAAAAATTTGCTGAGATTATTTACTTCAAGGAGGGGCATATCAGATTCAATCGTTTTGTATCACCATCGGGATCATCTTCGCAGGAGCGATCCGCGGCCGCCCTTTACGATTTCTTTTTTATCAAGATTCCATTCGGCGCGAACAGCATCACGCCGACAAGCACCGCGCCGAATACCGCATCATCGTACGTTCCGAAACAGCCGCGCAGCGACAGGAAATTCAGGATCGTCCCTGCGATAAGCGCGCCCCACAGGTTGGCCATGCCGCCGACCGCCACGATGGCCACGTAGCGGACCGATTTCATGACGCTCGTTTCGGCCGGACCGATGCCGCCGCTGTAGTGGGTCATGAAAACGCCGGCTATGGCCGCGATCATTGCGCTCAACACGAACAGGTGGAGTTTGTAGCGCGCGGTATCGATCCCCATGGCCTGCGCCGCAGCCTCGTTGCCGTGGATAGCCCGCAGGGCCCTGCCGGCCCGCGAGCCGATCAGATTGACGAGAAGAACCATGACGGCCACGGTGATCGACCAGGAGAAATAGTAGCTGAAAAGCCGATGCGCCCGGGTGCCGTCGAGCGCGAAACCGGCAAAAAACTGAAACGGCGGAACATCCGACAGCCCGTCGGCGGCGCCCAGAAGCGAAGTGCCCAGCGCAATGCGGTAGATGATGATGCCGAACCCGAGAGTCGCCATTGCCAGATAATGGCCCTTGAGCCGCAGCACCGGCATGCCGATGCCATAGGCGATGACCGCGCTCGCGATCACGGCACCGGCAAGCCCGACCCATGGTGACAGATGCAACACACCGCTTCCCCACGGGTCGGTTCCGCCCGAGGTCAGACCAAGGGCGGAGAGTACCCTGATCGGCGGTGTTTCCTTTACCGGCAGAAAATTTACGGTCGATAAAACGGCGGTCGTATAGCCGCCGATGGCGAAAAATGCTGCATGACCCAGGGAGATCTGTCCGGCATAGCCCATGAGCAGGCAGAGGCCGACCACGACCAGCGAGTACCAGGCCGACATGATGAGCTGGGTCAGGAGAAATTCCGACCCGGTCAAGGTGGTGGCAACCTGAACGACGACGATGCCGGCCGCCATGACGGCAAAGGGAAGTCGTCCCACGTTCAGAACTCCTTGAGGGCGTGCGATGCCGCGCTGCCGAAAAGACCCGATGGCTTGAAGGAGAGCGCTATAAGCAATATGGCGATGACGACGACATCCCGGTAGGCCATGGGCATGACGGCGACGCAGAATGCTTCGACAATGCCGAGCAGGAGCCCGGCGGCGACGGCGCCGGTGCTGTTGCCGAGTCCGCCGATAATCGCAACGGTGAATCCCTTGACGGCGAGCGGCGTACCGCAGTCATAGGTCGTCTGCGTGATGGGCGATACGACGCAACCCGCAAGTGCGCCGATCGATGCGCTGATCATGAACGACATGGTCACCATGTTGCGGGCGTTGATGCCGCAGAGCGTCGCCCCGATGCGGTTCGCGGCGCAGGCGCGCATGGCGCGACCCGCCGCGGTATGTGCGAAGAAAAGACTCAAGCCGATAACCACGGCCGTGCAGGTTCCCAGCACCCAGAGCACCTGCGGCGAAAGGTAGGCGCCGAAAAGCCTGATGGAAGAGATTTCATTGCCGGTGAAATAGGGAAGCGAATGCACCTTCTCGTCCCAGAGGTGCAGCGCAGCTTCACGAATAAGGATCGACAGGCCGATGGTAACGATGACCATCCGGATGACCGTCGGATTCCCGAGGCGCCGGATGAAAACGAACTCAAGCAAACCGCCGACCACGGCGGTAACCGCCACGGCGCAGGCGATCGCGGCGGGAAGCGGCATGAAGCGGCTGAAACTTATCGCGGTCATGCCGCCCAGCATCGCAAATTCGCCCTGCGCGAAATTGATGATGCCGGTGGTATTGTAAATGATATTGAACCCGATGGCAATGATGGCATAGACGCTGCCGGAGGTGATGCCCGAAAAGAGATATTGCAGCAGAAGGGGGATGGACATAAACGGTCGGGCCATTATGGCATTGACAAGAGAGCGTTATTTCCCGATGTAGGGAACGAATTTTCCGCCCTTTACCGTCTGCATGGCAAAGGCGCTTATATCAAGGCCGTTATGGTCGGTCGGCGACATGTTGAAGATGCCGCCGATACCGACGTATCCCTGTATGGTTTCGAGGGCGCAGCGCACCTTTTCCTTGTCGAGGTCGGGAGCGGTTTCAATGGCCCGTGAGAGCAGCATCAGGGCGTCGTACACATGACCGCCGAAGGTGCTGGCATCCTCCTTGTACTCCTTTTCATACTCCTTTTTGTATTCCAGGAGCACCGCCTTCTGAGGGTTGTCCTTCGGCAGCACTTCGGCGGTGATCAGGCGTCCGGAGGGGAACAGAATCCCTTCTGCCGCGGCCCCGGCCGCCTTTGCATAGCGGATATTGGCGAAACCATGGCTCTGGAAGAGCGGAAGCGTGAGACCGATCTGCCGCATGTTTTTCGCGAGAATGGCCTGCGCCGGTTCGATCGACCAGTTGACAACCGCCTGCACGTTCGCCGCCTTGATCTTGGTCACAAGGCCGGTCAGGTCGGTCGCTTCCTTTTCGTAGACCTCGTCCGCGAGGATTTCGATGCCATATTCGGGCGCCAGCTTTTCGAGCTGCGTCTTGCCGGCCTTTCCGAAGCCGGTATTGCTCGATGCAACGGCGATTGTGCTCAGGTTGAGCGTCTTCATGGTTTCGAAAATTTTGCGCGCAGCAAGGGCGTCTTTCTGTGCGGTATTGAAAACGTACGGCGCGACCGGATTGATGATCGCTTCCGCCGCGGCGCAGGAGATCAGGATCGTCCGCCCGTCGTTACAGAGCTGCTTGATTTTCAGGCTTTCCCCGCTCGTGGAAGGCCCGATGATGGCGAATACCTTCTCCTCCTCGATGAGCTGCTTGGCAAGCGACATGGCCTTCTGCGGATCGCCGCCCGAATCCCGCAGGAGCAGGATCACCTTATGTCCCTTGATCCCTCCCTTGGCGTTGATCCGGCCGACCAGCATCACCGCCGTGTTCGCCTCGGGCGACCCGAGGTTCGATGCGGGACCTGACACGGCGAAGATGGCGCCGATCTTCACGGGATCAGGGGCCGTTGCGGCTCCGGCTGACGCAACGCCGAACACCACGGCGAACACCGCGCCACCCGCCATTGCCAGCACTTTGCGGAAATCCATCATGTACGCTCCTCGTTATGAAGGGGCTACTTGCCGCCGTAGGGAACGAACCTGCCTTTTTTAACCGTCAACATCACGAAGGCGTTCTCGTCGAGCCCGTTATGATCGGTCGCCGACATGTTGAACACTCCCGCGGTACCGACCACTCCCGTGAGGCCCTCGAACGCGAGACGAACCTTTTCCGGATCCAGGCTCCCGGCATTCTGTATCGCGGTCGAAAGCAGGAGCAGCGCATCGTAGGCATGGCCGCCGAACGTGCTGACCTCTTCCTTGTATTTCTTCGTATAATCATTCTTATACTTCAGGAGCAGGGCCTTCTGCCGGTTGGTGTCGGGCAGGCTTGCGGCAACGAGCAGCCGGCCGGAAGGAAAGAGTATCCCCTCGGCCGCCTTGCCCGCTTCCTTGACGTAACGGATGTTGCCGAAACCATGGCTCTGGAACAGCGGTACCGTGAGGCCGATCTGCTTCATGTTTTTGGCCAGAATGGCCTGCGCGGGCTCGATCGACCAGTTGACCACCGCCTGCACGTTCGCCGCCTTGATCTTGGTAAGAAGGCTCGTCAGATCGGTCGCTTCCTTGTCGTATACTTCGTTCACCAGGATCTCGATGCCGTACTCGGGCGCCAGTTTTTCGAGCTGGGCCTTGCCCGCCTTGCCGAACCCGGTGTTGCTTGACGTAACGCCGATTTTAGATATGGAAAGCGCTTTCATGGTTTCGAAAATCTTGCGCGCCGCATCGCTGTCCTTCTGCGGCGTTTTGAACACCCACGGCGCGAGCGGATTGACGATCACCTCGGCCGCGGCGCAGGAAATGAGAAGCGTCTTCGCATCATCGCAGATTTTTTTTATGGCCATGCTTTCCCCGCTCGTCGAGGGCCCGATGATCGCCGAAACTTTTTCCTCCTCGATGAATTGTTTCGCGAATGATACCGCTTTCTGGGGATCGCCGCCGGAATCCTTGATAAGAAGGATTACCTTGTGTCCGCTCATGCCGCCCCGGGCATTCAGCTGGTCGACCAGCATCTCCGCAGTTTTTGCCTCAGGCGCGCCGAGATTCGAGGCCGGACCGGACACGGCGAAGATGGCGCCGATTTTTATGGAATCTCCCGTAACGTCCGCCCGCACGGCGCCGACGCCGAACCAGACGGCGGACACCACGGCAACTGCTGCACTGCACCGAAAGCGTGCGTTCATTATGCGACCTCCTTTGGTTTGGATGATCAATCGCCCCGATGATCTTTTTCGGTGGCGGTCACTGTACAGAACTATCGCCGCGGGCTGAATGCCTTCGCAGAGAGCCGGAACGACGGCATGGTCATATCTTCCGCATCTCCTCATCGGTAAGCAGCGTGTACCCTTTGCTCCGGAAGAGCGACGATGCCCGGTCGTTGTCTTCGAACCGCAGAAAAAGGATGGCTTTTTTAGAGTCCTGCTCGACAAATGAGTAGGTATACTCCACGTTCAGGCCGTTTGCGTCGCAGAGCTGCATCAGATCAAAGAAGATCCCCTGCCGATCGGCGATCTCTATTGCCAGAATGCCGCTCTCCCTGACCGTAAAACCGGCTGTTTTCAGCACCCGATAGGCCAGGTCCGGATCGCTGACGATCATGCGAAGAATGCCGAAATCCGACGTATCGGCGATGGTGAGGGCGCGGATATTGATGCCGTTGTTCTTGAGCTCCTCGGCGACCTTTGCCAGCCTTCCCGCCCGGTTCTCCAGAAATACCGAAATTTGCTTGATGTTCATGAATTCCTTCTCCTTGCAGCCTTCCCGCGTCCGGCGCTATAGTTTTCTCTTATCGATGATCCTTTTCGCCTTGCCTTCACTCCGCGCGATGCTCTTCGGTTCGACGAGCTTTACCAATGCATGAATAAGCAGGGCCTCGCGGAGATCTTTTTCGATGGCCTGCTCCGTTGTCTCGATCTTTTTCACCTCATCCGAAAAGAGCCTTTCGCTCACCTCGACATGCACCTCCAGCGAATCGAGGCTGCCCTTTCGCTCCACGAGCAGTTCATAGTGCGGTTCGATGCCGTCGTGGCGGAGGAGAACCTCTTCGATCTGCGAGGGGTAAACATTGACGCCCCGGATAATGAGCAGGTCGTCGGTCCTGCCGAGCAGACGGTTCATGCGCACCGAGGTGCGGCCGCAGGGACACGAAGAGCGGTCGAGGAAAGTGACGTCGCGGGTCCGGTAGCGGACAAGGGGCGTTCCCTCCTTGGTAAGAGTCGTGACGACAAGCTCCCCATGCTCTCCTTCCGCAACCGGTTCGCCGGTCGCAGGATCGATGACTTCGGGGTAAAAGTGGTCTTCGAAGATATGCAGCCGGTTCTGGCATTCGCACTCGGCCGATACTCCGGGGCCGATGATCTCGGTAAGACCGTAGATGTCATAGGCCTTGAGATGCAGTTTCTCCTGAATCTCGAGGCGCATGTTGTCGCTCCACGACTCCGCGCCGAAGGTGCCGGCGCAAAGCTTTATTTTAGAGAAATCGATCTTCTCTTCGCGGGCGACCTCGGCAATGTGCAGGCTGTACGAGGGGGTGCAGGCGAGGATGGTCGATCCGAAATCCTGCATGACGGCAAGCTGCCGCCTGGTGTTGCCGCCGGAGATCGGAATGACCATGGCGCCGAGGCGGCGGCCGCCGTAGTGGACGCCGAGGCCGCCGGTAAAGAGACCGTACCCGTAAGCGTTCTGGACGATATCCTCGGCCGTTGCTCCGGCCATGGATAGGGTTCGCCCCATGGTTTCGGACCAGATATCGATGTCTTTCCGGGTGTAGGCATCGACCACCGGCTTGCCGGTGGTGCCGGATGAGGTATGGATCTCGACAATCTCCCGCATGTCCGAGGCAAGAAGACCGTACGGATACACTTCGCGCATCTCATCCTTGGTCGTGAAGGGAAGCTTCACGATATCGCGGATGTCGGTAATGGCGGACGGCCTGACCCCTGCCGCATCCATTTTTCTGCGATAGAACGGCACCCGCGCATAAACCCGTTCGATCAGAGCACGCAGGTTCCTGCTCTGCAGAACGGTAAGTTCGGGACGGGCCATCGTTTCAAATTGCGGACTCAGCATCATGAAGACTCCTGAAGCGGCCTAGAATGCAAAACCCGCACCGCTCCCCTCTCCGGCGATCCGGGCTCGACCCACGAGGATGGCGGCGATAAATAACTATAGATATGTAAGATACAATTTGGAACTATTGAAAGGAATTGTTTCGTGAAGGGGGCGATCAACCGCTTATCTGGTTCTTACCATTCGGACCACGCCGTTCGATTGGCCGGCAACCCGCATTTCTAAAAAGTAAACCGCTGAGGAACCGCTCCCCAGCCTGTCCCATGCAAGAGTATTCGGTCCCCTCCTCGCGTTCACCGTTTTCCGGTCGATGACCCTGCCGTTCAGCGAATACAGGATAAAGGTCGCCGGTGCATCATGCGCCGACATGAAGCGGATGGCGTTATCGCCCGATACGGTGGTAATCGGACAAAGTGCATTGGGAAAATCCCGGCCGTTCGTCAGTATTCCCGGCATGCTCACGGCCGTCGGCGACGGCAGCCCCCCGGGAAACGCGGTGTCCGAATATGCGGAGTTTCCCGCGGCATTATAGGCTTGCACCCGGTAAAAATAGGCCGCCGGCGCGGACATGCTGTCGTTGTACGAGGCCGCATTGGCTCCCGCCACGGTTGCGATCCGGGTAAAGGCGGTATCATTACTCGACCGCTCGACATGGTATCCGGTCGCCTTACTTGAGTTATCGACCCACGTGAGATTGACCGCATTGGCCGTCGGATACGAGACGGCGGCCTGAAGATACGAAGGGGCCACGGGCATGGTAGTTTGAGCGTCAAGATACAGTTTCAACGCATAGGCGTATTTACACGCTGCCGGTTTGGCCGCCGGCAGAGTCACGGTCAATGCCGTCGTACTCTGCGACCAGGCAAGCGAATCGCCCCCGCCGCCGAGCAATGTTATCTTCGCGATCAGGGCCTTGTTCAGATTCGCTGAATTATAATTGCCAATAGCAAGTTTTGCGCCGTTGCCGGGCCAGGCCGTGTCGAAGACGTAATAAACGTTATTAGCCTTATTTCTGGTAAACCAGAGACTGCCGCTTCCGAAGATGTTGGCCGTTCGCGTGGCGTAAATCGCCTCGCCGTTAGTCTGCAACCAGGCGCCGATTTCGTTGAGCATCGTCGTTACGGTATCCGGAAGCGTTCCATCGGGTTTCGGGGGAATGTCCAGCATCAGGTTTCCGTTTTTGCTGACGACGTTTATCAGATAATGTATGAGATAATTCGTTGATTTATAAATTTCGTTGGTGAGATACGCCCAGGAGCTGTCACCTATCTTCAAATCGGTCTGGAAGGTCATGGACTGCATGGCGGAGGGCACGCCACCCTCATAATCGAATACCGCTCCTCCGGTTACAAACTGATTGCTGTTACCGCCTCCCCCTTTATAAATCAACACCTCCCCAGGCGCGCCGTAGGTCCCGCGTCCCCATTGAATGCCCCTGTTGTATTCATACGCTCCAAGATATCTTCTATACGGTTCAAAAGTGGAATACATGCCCCACCCGTTATCGTAATAAACGTAATCGGGCTGAAATACGTCGATCATTTCGCGGGACAGCGCATACCAGCGCTGGAGCCACCAGACAGTCGGCGCGGTATTGTATATATCGGAGTCGTCGGCAGCATGCACGTTGTAGAGGTACTTTGTCGTCGTATCGGCGGAATCTTTAACGGCGTCAAATTTATTGCGAAAATTAAGCTGATAAAACCAGTCATTCTCCGCGAGATGGTTGCTTATGCCGAAGTGTATTCCCCTCTTTCTCGCGGCGGTCATGAGCATTCTGCCGACATCTTTCTGCGGCCCCTTGTTTACGCAGTTCCAAGGCGTAAGATTCGTGCCGTACATGAGAAACGCTTCATGGTGCGAGGTCATGTGGGCAAAATATTTGGCGCCTGATTTTATAATCTGATCGATATACGCATCGGCGTTGAAATTTTCGGCATGGAACATCGGGGCGAAATTTTTGTGTCCGAAGGTGTCGGGACTCCCGTAGGTTGCACAGTGCCAGAGATAAAAGGAACCGCCCGGCCCTAAATTATACTTATCGTACATTCTCCGGCCGTACCATTCGTTTCCATACGCGGGAACCGACATAAGCCCCCAATGATGATAAATACCGAATTTTGCATCCTGATACCATTCAGGGACCGTGTAATTCTGCAAGGAAGCCCAGGTGGTATCATACGGTGAAGTAATAACCGGTGTTTGTTGAGCAAATAGCGTCGTCGCTAACACTATAATCGTCACACTGATCATGAGGCGATATTTAAGCATACCGATCTCCTTGTATTTAAATGGCTTGCGATTCTGCAGACTGGATATTCAGAGGGAACAACGAATAAAATAGATATTTCCGACTTCCGGTGGGGCGTGCTTCTGATCACCCTATGAGCGAAAGTGCCCTGACCTCACCAAGAAAAAATCCCTTTACTCTTTCACCGTCACCATCCGGGCATACTCCTGCTCCGTCGCAAGCTCCCGCATACTCTCGACGCGATCGATAAAGAGCATGCCGTCAAGATGATCCATCTCATGCTGAATAACGCGCGCCGCGAACCCCTCAATTCGGATTGTACGCGATGTTGTTGCATCCTATCACATGTCTCGCACGGTTTGCCTTTCAGGCCAGTACAAATGATTTATTTTCCAATCCTCACAAAAAAAGGAGGATCTCATGGCAACGCCTACCGATCGTCGATATTCAAAGACCCATGAGTGGATCAAGCTGGAGGGAACCACCGCCCTCGTGGGCATTACCGCGCACGCGCAGGAAGCCCTCGGGGACATTACCTTCGTCGAACTGCCGAAGATCGGCGTCAACGTGAAAAAGGACGGTGCGTGCGGCGTCATCGAATCGGTGAAGGCGGCCAGCGATCTCAACGCCCCGGTGTCGGGGCAGGTGACTGAAATCAACCGCGCCCTCGAATCCGCGCCGGAAACCATAAATGCCGACCCCTGGGAGGGCGGCTGGATTCTGAAGCTCGCGAACTTGACCGCCGCCGAGATGGCTTCACTCATGGATGCCGCGGCATACGATGCCTTCGTGGAGAGCGAACAATGAGTTATATCCCGACCACCGGGGATGAGCGCGCCGAAATGCTCCGGGTCTGCGGCGCCATCCGTGGAGGATCTCTTCGCGGCCATTCCGCGGCATTTCCGACCCCGTTCCTTCTCCTTACCGGAAGGGAAATCGGAGCTCGAGATCCACGCCCAGTTCGAAAAACTGGCGGGGCGGAATTACTCTCGCCTGATCAGCTTCCTGGGCGGCGGCTTTTACTATTATTTCATTCCCGCCGCGGTCGATGCCCTCGCGTCACGAAGCGAGTTTTATACCGCCTACACCCCCTACCAGCCGGAGATCCCAGGGGACGCTTCAGGCGATCTACGAGTACCAGAGCCGATCTGCCGGCTGACCGGCCTCGATGCCTCAACGCCTCGCTCTACGACGGCGGGACCGCCCTGTTCGAAGCCTGCCAGATGGCGATGCATGCCACCGGCCGCCGCAAGGTGGTGATCGACGGCGGCGTCAATCCGATCTACCGGAAGATGCTCTACTCCTATACCGCCAACCTGGCAATCGAATTCGTCGAGATCCCGGTGTCCATGGCCAGAGCGACGCGGCCGCGTGTTCGACGCGCTGGACGACCGGACCGCCGCCGTGATCGTCCAGAACCCGAACTTCTTCGGCGTGATCGACGACCATGGCGACATCGTGCAGAGGGCGCACTCCCTCGGATCATGGCGATCCAGTCGGTGTACCCCATCGCGCTCGCGCTGCTCAAGACGCCGGGCGAGAGGGGTCGACATCGCAACCGGTGAGGGCCAGTGCCTCGGCATTCCGCTCTCCTTCGGCGGGCCGTACCTCGGCTTCATGGCCGCGACGAAATCGCTGATCCGCAGGATGCCGGGCCGGATCGTTGCCCGGCAACGGATGCCGCGGGACGGGAGGGGTTCGTCCTCTCCCTGCAGGCGCGGGAACAGCATATCCGGCGGGAGAAGGCGACCTCGAACATCTGCACCAACCAGGCGCTCTGCGCCCTGCGGGCGCACATCTATCTCAGTCTCCTCGGCAAGGAGGGGTTGAAGCGGATGGCGCAACTCTGCTGCGACAAGGCGGAGTATGCCAAGGAGCGCCTGAAGGCCATCCGGGGGGTGGCGGTCATGGAAACAGCGCCGACCTTCAACGAATTCACGGTCCGGCTGCCGCTGGACGCAGGCGAGTGCGCCGGCCGGATGGTCGAACTCGGGTTCGCCGCCGGCTTTCCGCTTGGCAGGTACTACCCGGGCATGGAGAACTACCTGCTCGTGGCAGTACCGAGAAGCGCACCAAATACGAGATCGGCCAGTTTGCCGAATCGCTGGAGGAGGCATATGCCAGTGATTTTCGAAAAATCGGTGCCGGGCCGGCGCGGGGTGCGGCTTCCGGTGTCCGACGTGCCGATCCGGCATGCGATTGACGGAAAGTATCGCCGCGCGCGACGCCGCTTTCCGAGCTTTCGGAGCTCGACGTGGTGCGCCACTTCACCGGGCTCTCGCGGCGAAACTTCGGCGTGGACACCAACTTCTACCCGCTTGGCTCCTGCACCATGAAGTACAACCCCAAGGTGACCGAGTAAATCGCGGCGCATCCCGGGTTTCCCCGCTCCACCCTTTCCTGCCGCAGTTTCGCCGCGGCGGCATGCTGACCCAGGGCGCCTTCCCGTCATGTACGAGCTCGAGCAGCCCCTCTGCGAGATCACCGGCATGGACGCGTTCACGCTGCACCCGATGGCCGGCGCCCACGGCGAACTGACCGGCATGATGCTGATCGCCGCCTACCATCGCGACAAGGGCAACCGGAAGACCGAGATCCTAATCCCGGACGAGGCGCACGGCACGAATCCGTCAAGCGCCGCCACCGTCGGGTTACGGCACGGCCCGTGCCGACCAACCCCGAGACCGGCCTGCTCGTCCTCGACGCGCTCGAAGGCTTTCTCGTGAAACAACCGCGGCGATCATGCTGACCAACCCGAATACGCTCGGGATCTTCAACCGATATCGAAAATCGTGGCCCTGGCGTACCGCCACGACGCGCAGGTCTACTACGACGGCGCCAATCTCAACGCGATCCTCGGCAAGTTCCGTCGGGGCGACGCCGACTTCGACGTCGTGCACGTCAACCTTCACAAGACCTTCGCCACGCCGCACGGCGGCGGCGGTCCCGGCGCCGGTCCGGTGGGGGTCGGAAGCACTCGAAGTACCTGCCGATCTCGCGCATAGTCAAGCGGTCGGACAACACCTACGCGCTCGACTACGATCTTCCCAAGTCCATCGGCTACATCGCCCCCTTTTACGGAAATTTCGCCGTCTGCCTGAGGGCCCACGCCTAGATCCTCCTGCTGGGACGCCGGGGCCTCGTCGAGGTCAGCGAAAACGCGGTGCTCAACGCCAATTACGTCATGGATTCGCTCCGAGACGTCTACGAGGTCCCGTACCCGGAGACGTGCATGCACGAGTGCGTCCTGAGGGCGACGAACAGGCGGCCCACGGCGCCACGCGATCGACATCGCCAAGGCGTTGAACACGAGGAATCCATCCGCCCACCGTGTACTTCCCGCTGATCGTCAAGGAGGCGCTGATGATCGAACCGACCGAGACCGAGAGCAAGGAGACGCTCGATGTCTTCATCGCCGCCATGAGTGGGATCGCCCTTCTCGCGGCGAAGGACCCGGAAAAATTCTGCCGGATGCCGCGGACCACGCCGGTCGGAAGGCTCGATGAAACCAGAGCTGCCAGGGAGATGGACGTCTGTTACCAAGGTTGATTTCGTAACGGGGATTTATTATACTTCTAGAAGAGAGTGGGTAGCGCTCATCACACAAAAAAGGAGTGTGACAATGAAATTACGCCGGATTCTTGTTCTGATACCATGGCCGGCACCGCGTTGTGGGCAGCCGAAGCGACGCAAAAGTTCGTCAAACCGATTGCGAATAACGTCGGGGTGTATAAAGACAAGACCCATGAATTCACTGACCAGCCGCTCTTCACCATAGGAACCGATGATCGACTGCTGATTGTCGAAACCAAGGGCGATGTCTATAAGGTGCAGAATGCGACCGGCACCGGATGGGTTGAAGAAAAAACTCGTGACTGTGTTGGGTGCGAAGACGTTCAGCTTTGAAAACACCGATGTGCTCGGCTACCTCGACAATCCGACGCCCGTATACATTATCGACGTCGATGACCCGAATGCCGAGAAGATAACGCTTGACCGGTCATTCAAGGATGCCTTGCGGGACAATGTGGATAAATTCACGCTCGAACGCGAGGTCAGATAGATCCGATAGTCGGCGATTTCGGCAATTATCAGACGGAGAGGAGCAGTGGCACTCTCCGTTTTTTTTACCGGGATCGGTCGATGAAACGCCGCCATTGACCGGGAATGGCGCAAAGAGATATTTTAGTATGTTTGAACGGCAAAAATAGAGTAATTTTAGGGAGAATCCATGGCAAAAACCTGCGAAGTCTGCGGTAAGCATCCACAATCCGGCAAGACCATCTCTCACGCGCATAACGTGAATCTTCGACTTTATTATCCGAATCTGAGAACCATCAGGACCGTGATCGACGGCACCTCCCGGCGCATCAAAATATGCATGAAGTGCCTCAAGGCGATGTCCAGGACCTGATCACCGTCCGGCCGTGCTATCCGAAATACCGAAGGGGCCTGCCGCGCAGGCCCCTTTTTTTACGTGCGGATCGGGAATTATCATGATATAATTGTAATAATTATACTTCTATCGAGGAGAAGCGTAAAAGTACCATGCAAACCACGATTCTCGTGATGGATGATGATGCGGCGACCCGTATTTTCATTGCCGCGGTCCTTGAAAAGGCAGGATACGCGGTACAGACCTGCGCCAACGGCAAAGAGGGGATCGAAGCGTTCCGAACGAGGCACTTTGACCTGGTCATTACGGACATCCTAATGCCGGGGATAGGCGGCATTGAAGTGATAACGCTGATCCGCCAGGAAAATCCCACGGTCCCTATAATCGCCATCTCCGGCGCCGAACGATCGGAAAGCTTTCTGAACATGGCGGACTACTACACCGCCGATCTCACGGTACAGAAGCCTTTTAATTCAAAACAGCTGCTCGATACGGTAAAAAAAGCCCTCGGATCGTGATTCGCGGGGAACGACTATTTTTCGAAGACCTTCCTGATACGGTCAAACACCTCGTCGATGGCGCCGGTTCCCTGAATATCCCTCACGATGCCGTTCGGCCTGTAGAAGGCCAGACATGGTTCGCTCTGCGATTTATAGGTGGCGATCCTGTTTTGGATGACCTTCGGATCGGCATCGTCCGCCCTGCCCTCGATGGCTGCCCGCTTGAGGAGGCGTTTCGTGATCTCGTCGTCGGCGACAGCGATGTTAACCACATGATCGAGCCGGATTCCGAGTTCGGAAAGAATCATATCGAGAGATTGGGCCTGGGGAAGGCTGCGGGGAAAGCCGTCGAGCAGGAAACCGTTCTTCACGTCGCTCCGGGAGAGGCGATCCTTCACCATGGCGATGGTGACATCATCGGGCACCAATTGCCCTTTATCTGAAAACGATTTGGCGGTTATTCCGAGAGCCGTGTTGTTTTTGATGTTATAACGGAACATATCGCCGGTTGAAATGTGCGGCACCG
>CAWJXL010000044.1:0-10053 GCA_963846695.1 uncultured Fibrobacterota bacterium
GCTTGGAAACCCTGACACGCAGGCGTCTGGGGAGGCTTGGCACCGGCCGGGCACACAGAGCGTCACTCAGGATCGGTTCCTAGACGCTGCGAAAACGGTCCAGGAAAACGGCGATGCCTTCGTCTCGAACCGCAAAACCGCCGGGAACCTGATCCTTTCGTCAACGATGCCGTCATCAGGTTGGGCGGGGGATGGGAATCCCCTGCTTTCGTTTTCGCTGGGCCATTACGATGCCGTTGCCCTGTGGAGCGCATCAGACCTCGATTATGCCCGTCGCACGTTTCTTAAAAATGGCGCCACCTGCATACCGATCGGCAGCGACCGCTACTTTATCGCCTGCCGACTCACGGATTCGTCCGAGCGCGCCTTTATCCGCTCGATCATCAATCCCCCGGTGCTGCTCAGGGACGTGGTGAAAGCGGAGGGCGCCCCAATCTGCGCCGTGGAAAATGACTCGCTGACGTTTCCCTTGCTCCCCGGCCCCCAAGGAGGCGCAACGCATCCCGACGACGCGTGGCCCGATCAAGATCTGGTATCGCGCGGATGATGCAATTTCTAAAATCATCGCCGATAAACTTCTGGCCACCTGTGTAAGAGTCGGGGTTTCGGGAAAAGTCATTTCCCTTGAACTCAAAGAGTACGAGTCCATCCTGGTAAACGGAAGCGAAGGCTGTGTGGTCGCCTGGGCTGGTGAGCCGGTGCTGACCTGCCGAAATGAAAAACTCCGGCTCTCCGCGATGTTCTTCAACGACGCGGCCAATGAATCGATGCGGCTCAGTGAGAACCTGGAGATCCCCCTGTTTTCCGTAAATTGGTCTCTTCTGGCCACGGCAAAGGTCGGTCTCTGGAACGGGAAAATCGCGGGCATATACGTGAAACCTGATTCGAACCGTGAAAGGGAGTGATAGCGATGCGCAGGGTTCGCAGCATCTTTATCCTCTCATTGCTCCTCATCCTTGCGGGCATTGCGCTTACGCTTGAAAACGTTGGCATCATCGTCGGAGCGAGCAAATTATGGCCGATTTTCCTTCTTATTCTGGGTGCCGGATTCATCATTCTCTTCCTGGAACACCGGAAAAGGGAGCCATCACTTATTTTCCTAGGAATAACGATTACCCTGTTGGGTCTGTTTTTTTTCTATCTTAATTTTACGACATGGTCGCAGATGGCGACCATGTGGCCCATTTTCCTGGGAATCGCCGGATCGGGCTTCTTGGCGATGTATTTAAGTGGTCGTCATCGTCTTTTTTTATTTCTCGCGGTGGCGCTTGTCATGCTCGCCGCTGTATTTTACGTGGTATTCGGCATTTCTCTCCAACTGTGGCCGCTTTCGCTCGTTGCGTTCGGAGCGAGTCTCCTGCTCGCAGATCATTATTACCGTTGAAATCATGAGGCACCAAAATGGACAAGAAAAAAATTATCTTCGTTGAACCCTCGGGCGCGCCGTCGAATGTTTTCGCCAAGTTCATGACCATCCCGCTTCTTGGACCGCTCTATCTTGCCACCTATGCCCGAAAAGCCGGTCATGAAGCGACCGTATTCAATGAAAACATCATGAAGCGGCCGATTACCGGGCCGGAAATGGCCAAGGCCGATATTCTCTGCCTGAGTTGCCTTACCTCCACGATCAACCGTGGAAGGGAAATCGCAAAGGAGTACAAGGCTGCCCGGACAGCCGAGGGAAAGGCGGGGCATACCATGGTCGGCGGTATCCATGCCAGCATGATGCCTGACGATGTAACAAACGATTTCGACCAGGTTATCGTTGGGGAAGCGGAAAATATTTTTCTCGATTGCATCGAAGGCCGTATCACCGATCACCTCGTGCGTGGCACCCCTCTTGAGGATCTCAATACCCTTCCGATTCCCGATTTTTCGACGCTGATCGATCCTCACCGGAGGACGGTGATGCCGATCCTGACCTCCCGTGGCTGCCCCTACGACTGCAGCTTCTGCTCGGTCACCGAGATGTTCGGCCAGAGCTACCGTTACCAGAGCCCGGAGAGGGTTCTGGAAGAGGTCATGACCCATACGCACGACGGCACGAAATGGATCTTTTTCGTGGATGACCACTTTGCCGCGAACTTCAGCCGCACCGACAGGCTGCTCGATCTCATGCTCAAGCACAAATTCAAGGTTCCCTGGAGCGCCCAGGTGCGCACCGAGGTAACGAAGAATGAAACCTTCGTCGCCAAAATGCGACGCGCGGGATGCCGGATGGTCTATGTCGGATTCGAATCGGTTAACCCCGCCACGCTCAAGGACTTCAATAAGCGCCAGACCGTGGAGGATATCCGGCGGTCAATCGAAGTGTTCCGACGCTGCAGCATCAGCGTGCACGGAATGTTCATGCTGGGAAGCGACACCGATTCAGTTGATGTGTTTGATGCAACCAGAAAGTTTTCGCGTACTATGGGCATAGAATTCGCCCAGTATACCATTCTCACGCCGCTGCCCGGCACGAAATTATTCCAGCAGTTCGAACGGGAGGGGCGGCTTCTCCACCGGGATTGGACCCTCTATGACGGATTGCACTCCGTCCATGCTCCCCGTCTCATGACGCCAAGCGAACTGCAGGACGGCATGATCGAATGCTTCAACGATTTTTATAATTATTTCAACGCCATCAACGATGCTCTGGAAGCGGTGGGCCGCACCATCCGCGCTGCCTTCCGCTCCCTGCATACGAAGACATTTTTCCCGTCCTTTTACCCGACGTTCATGAAGGTGGCCGGGCGGCATATTGTCCGGCAATTTGTTCAGAAAAACCAGCACTATCTCACCTATCTGCGGCAACAGGCGGCTTCACGGATGCAACGACCGCAAGAAGCTAAAACGAAAGATGGCGTATCGTAATAGTACTCATTGTAACCTCCAAAAATTTATTTTTTGAGCTTTAAAGTAGCGATTGCTGCTCAATTTCAGCATTATATGGACAAAAGGTACTTATTGTAGATGTTTCCACATGTTAATAGTGGTGCGGTGAAGAGAATCGGATTAATGCTACGCTCCACCTAATGTAAGAGACCTTTTTCATTTTAAAATACTCTCCATTTTATATTGAGTAGGTCCATATGGCACTGAACGAAACCACCAAAATCGTCACCAATTCTATTTCAAAATTACAATCGGGGTGCGTAGAATGGCTGCGCATGATTTTTCATTTAAAATCGAACGAACAGGTCTATCTCCTCATCTTTTTCGTGATCGTCAGCTACCTCGGTTTCATGGGGCTGGACAATAACAGCTTCTGGGATGACGAATCGGCAACCGCGATCGAGGCAAAAAATTTCATCAAAACCGGTAGGTTATCGGGCTGGGACGGTCGGAACCTTATTACTTATCGTCAAGGAACCGCACTTCGCAATAACTATGATGTCCGGGATCCACCTCTTGGCATAATAGCTACTGCGCTATCATTTAAAATATTTGGTTGCTCTACATGGGCGGGGCGGATGCCTTTCGTTGTTTTTGGCCTTTTTTCCCTAATTGTCCTGTGGTTTTTGCTGAAAGAGGTCTTTGAATCGTCGCTTCTCCGTTGGTATACCATGGTGCTTGTGGGATTGTCATATTCATTCCTTCTTTCTATTAGGCAATGCCGGTATTACTCGTTATCACTGTTGTTTATCCTCTTCGTTTACTATTTCTACGTTAAATATCTGAAGCAACGCCGCATCCTCGATATTGTGCTTTGTATAGTCGCGACGGTATTGCTCTTTTTACCCACTATCCGATATGCGCGGCATTCATGCTCGCGCTTTCCATGAACCATTTTATTTTTCATAGCCGATCTTTCAAGAAAAGATCGGATTCTGTGCGGTGCCGCCGTCGTCGCCTTTATGGGTATTGTTGCACCCCATGTCTTTTCGCAACGCATCTGGAAGCATCCCGAAATCGGCAGAGAGACCTGGGGCGAAAAGGCGATCCATCTTTTCTGGACTTATCGGGAGCTGGATTTAATCGGTATTTTCCTCTTCTTGCAGGTATTTTATTATTCTTTTTTATATTTCGCTATCGCAAAAATAACATTATTCCTCCCATTATTTACGAGTGGATCACCCTGATCGGGTTCATGGGGATCACCATTACCCTTTTGCGCAGCAGCCAGTGGGATGGTATGGTCTCAGCGGCGGGCTTGTCAATATACCATATCTTTTTTTCTTTTGTCCTTCTGCGCCGGCTGCGTGGCGGTGGTTCTCTGGATTGTGCGTCAAGCGGTCGGCGCGGCAGTTACAGCCGTTATTCTTGTGCTGCTGTGATGACTACTCTCCTGACCTTCGATATCAACAGCATGCCGGTTCGCTTTCCCTTGCTTGGCTATATTTACGAGGTTCATCACAATTATTCGACACCCTATGATACCGCCATCGGCTACTTGAAAACCCATGCGAAAAAAGACGATATTGTCTATACCTCCCCCGACAACATCCTCTTGGTACTTCATTTTTACCTTGCTGACTCGTTGATCATGGCCAGTCTTTTGACAAAAGAGTCAACCTTGCCGGTTGAAAAGTTGCGTAAAGCGGGCTACCCGGCCTACATCGATGAGTATTATCCAAATTGGATCGTGTGTTTCGGGATGTATCAAGACCGGGCAGTAAAGCTCGATTATTTTTCCCGCGGTCCATACGCCTATCAACTTGACAAAAATATAGCGGTATTTTATAACGATATGACAAGGCCCGAACTGCCTTGGCATAGTTTGTCCTGATGAAAGTTCCGGAGAATTCAAGCGACGGGATCTTTATTTTCAGGAGAATCGAAAAACCGGCAGCAAAACGACCTGCCGGCGGCGTGATGCCGAATCCCGCCGCTCTTGTGCCGCCCAGCATATCGCAGAAATAAGCTGATGGGGGAATTGGCATAAGCGCTGAAACGCCCGGCCTGACGAATGAAAACAAAAACGACTGCAAAAGAAAGAAACGAAGCACCCGGCAGGCGATCATTTCCCCTAAGTCCCTACTTCGGGATTTTTCCCCTGCCGCCTGGCCCAGGATCATTATTGTTGCCCATGTGGGCGCTTTTTGCATGGTATTTTTCGCCCGCTCCTTCACCGAGCGGTGAGGGGGCGCAGTTCCAGCTTCTGGCCCAATCTCTTGCGAAAGGTCAAGGGTTCCATCAGGTTTATTCCCCCGCGGCGCCTGAAGAAACCCGGATTCCCGCGGCGTTCCCTTCGCTCCTCGCTCTGCTGCTGCATGTTCCCTTTTATCAGTATGATGTTCATGAAGCTTTTCTTCTCACTCCTTGGTCCCTTGACGACGCTTCTGTGCTATCAGATTTCAGGCTCCACCTGCGGCCATTCCAGTTCTGGCCCTTCATCCTTCTCGTCGGCTTCTCCGGCTTCCTGGCGGAGTACAGTACCGCGCGCTGGCGGGAGAGATTCCGTATCTGGTATGTTCTCTCCTTTCGCTTGCTCTCCTGCAAAAGAGCCTGGGCGATCCTGCAAACCGGCCGCTCTTTTTTTGCTGCCCTGGCGGTGTCCATTCTGCCCCTGGCTTTTGCGCCGATCGGCAGTTGCCTTTTCCCTTGCCTGGATCGTCACCCTCGTGTGGAAGAAACGCCATCGCTACGCAATCGGGCACGGTGCACTCGCGGCGGCAATTCTTATCGCCGGGGTCCATTATTTCCCTGCAACGCGATCCTTTTCGCTGCCATGGGATCCTTTTCAAAGGCAGGCTTTTTTTGACCGGGTCGGGTTCAAAAAGACCGGGGCCGAGCCTGGTTTTAGCCTGACGCGGCAGGCAATGGTTCCCTTCCCTGATTGGATGCCCTATTTCACCGGCACCGTCGCCTCAAAGGTGGTTATTGCCTTCATGCTCGTCGGCTGGATTAAGAATTTTTTTTCGCCGTTGCTGTATCCTTGGATGGTATTCGCTCCTTTATCTCATTACCATCCTGGTGCTTCCGATCGGGGAGCCGGGGCGAAACTGCGTCATTGCGATTATTCCGATGCTCTATTTCTTTTTCATCACCGGCCTGTCTGCCATGGTCGGTTCTTTCCGGTTAGGGGCGGAGCCGCACGCCCCCTTTGCCATGCCCCCCCTTGATGCATCGGTCATTGTTCGCTCCCGTTCCCGAATGATCGCAATGCTTGCATTTCCCGGAGCCATGCTGCTCTTCAATCTGCTCTTCCAGGCAGTCAACGGCGGCTTTACCGGCCGCCTTCCGGAGGACACCCGCAATTTTTACAGTTGCGCAGACTGGATGCGGCTCAATGCCTCCCCGGCGTCTACCGTCGTGAGCCGCAGGCCGCGATCGGTTTGACCTGCGCTCGGGTTGCAAGGGCCTGCAATATCCCTTCTGTTAATGATCCGGAACAAATGATCGCTTTTTTGGAACAGGAAAAGGTCACGCATGTTGTGTATGACAATTTCTCCTGGAGTCGCACGCTCAAGAAGGTATCTGTACCCGGTGATCACAAGCCACCCGGAACGTTTTCGAACTGTCTATCAGCTCAAGAATCCGGAAACCTATATACTGGAATTTTTTGCACTGATGAGATCGATGCCCCTGCTCCGCGATGCCTGGTTTTATCCGGCGCTTTTTGCCGGATGGTGCATGATGATGCTCGCCGTGCATAGCGGGTATCGGTTTTCAGGCATGCCGCTGCCTTCCGCTTCCGGGGTGGCGCAGGCCTTCGGGTTACAGGAACAACTGGCTATCCAGGGTACCATCGCCGAGCTTGAGAAGGGTCTCACCCGCTCCCTGCCCGTTTCCGATCAGGGACAAATCGTTCACAATATTGGCTCGGGCGTAATACTACGAATCTGTATCGAGGCTCGCAAAAACAGGAATTCCTCGATTCCGCCTACGGCTACTACTCAAAATCAATCTCACTTGTCGACAATGTGGCCCGTTTTCATTACAACCTCGGCCCGGGTGTATATGGCAGACGGGAATTTTTACAAGGCGAAAACTTGCTACGAAAAAGCGCTTGCCCTTAATCCGAGCCATATGATGGCCCTGCACAATCTTGGGCTCATGGATTTCTACCAGTTTAAAGACGATAGCAGTGCAGAACAACTGCTTGAGCATGAAATGCGCATCGGCGGGCAACTTCCCACCTGCAACTACATTCTGGGGGAGATTGCGCTGGACCGCGGCGATGATCTCCGGGCGCTCGATTTATTCCGGAAGGAGGTGGCGATCTACACGCAGCAAACGGGAAGCCCGGCTTCCCCGGCTGACGCCGCAACCCGGCTGTTCGCCGTTACCAATGCCTATCTGAAACTTGTGTTTCTCTATTCCACGAAGTTCCGCAACCAGCAGCAGGCGGAGATGTATTTGAACGGCTACATGCAACTCGAACAGGATGCCATGAAAAAGCAGGAGGCCCTGAATGAACTGGGCAGATATTGGAATATTCATCGATAGTCGGACGAAAGCCGCCGGCCGGAGGATCCAACCACCTGATGTTCCGCCTTATTTCTCAGGAGCTTGCGCGGATGTCCGGGAAGATGTCTTAAGCCCGTTCCGTCTCTCCCACATTATATTTTACAACCAACCGACCTTACCGCAGTGGTGATTTTTCGGCTGCGCCGCCGCCGACGCTCACATTTAATCAACGAGGAGAAGACCGGTATGAGACTCTTGCGCGTCTTGAGTGCAACCATCCTGCTGTCCGCAATCTTCGTTTCCATCTGCCTGGGCTTGTCCATGCTGCCCAAATCGATGTTTTATCTGAACAGCGCAACCAATAAAACCGGTGAGGCGCTGTACTGGTCGATCTACCTGGGCCAGCCGGAATGTTCGCTCGACCGGAAATATCCGGGCAGCCCATGCAGAAGATTACCTCCGGCATCGATCTCAACCTTTTATCGAACGGGTATATCAGTTGCGCCGGGTATTCCGAAAAAGGAAAGATCGACTGCTCGCCGGTCATGAAGATCAAGGTTGATACCACGCTGCGCGAACTCTCCATTGACAGCATCGATTGCATCTACGATTCCGGGCGGAAAGTCCGGACAACGGCGGGCGTTGTCGGTGATTTCATCATCGATATCGAAGGAAATCAAGTTACCCCGGACCAGTTCACGCTGACGGAATATAAAATGTCGGGTGACACCACGCAGAAGGAACTCAAGCGAACGGCAACGATATCTCCCTCTCCTCGCCTTCTTTTACCAAAGAAGCGCTTGCCTGGGCGACTAAAACCATGGCCGTGGAGGCGAAGGCGGATTCCCTGAAAAGCGTGCACTGATCCTCCGGGTTCCGGAGCATAAAGGATCGATCTTCATGGTACTTCAATTCTGCGGCGCCGCCCGGACCGTTACGGGATCGCAATATCTTCTCCACGTAAATGGGAAAAAAATCCTGCTCGAATGCGGGCTGTTTCAGGGACGCCGGAGCGAATCCTACGAGCGGAATCAGGGCTTCATGTTCGATCCCCCCTCGCTCGACGCCGTCATTTTGTCGCATGCCCATATCGATCACAGCGGCAACATTCCCAATCTCGTCAAGCATGGGTACCGGGGACCAATTGACTGCACCCCGGCCACCGTCGACCTTTGCGCCATCATGTTGCGGGAGACGGCATTTTTGCAGGTAAAGGATGTTGAATGGGTCAATAAGCGACGATCAGACCGGCACCGTCCTCCTGCGGAGCCCCGAAATACCTCCGAGGATGTCGAAGCGTCGCTCGATGCCTTTGCAGGTATCGACTAAGACGAACCGTTTACCATCGCTCCCGGCGTGGAGGCCATGTTCCGTGAGGCCGGCCACATCCTAGGCTCGGCGGGCGTGACGCTTGATATCCATGAAAATGGCCGTTTCCGGCGGTTCGGTTTTTCCGGCGACATCGGACGACCCGGCATGCCCATTACGCGAGATCCCGAGATACTGCGGGATCTGGATATTCTCATCATGGAGAGCACCTACGGCGACCGTCTCCATGGCGACTATGCCGAGGTCGAGGAGGAGCTCGCCGATGCCGTTCGCGATACCGCGGCCATGGGGGGCAAAGTCATCATTCCCTCCTTTGCCGTCGGCAGAACGCAGCATATCGTCTATGTGCTCCATAAACTTTTCGATGAGAATCGAATTCCCGACATGCCGATTTTCGTCGACAGCCCCATGGCCCGCGACGCTACCATGGTGTTCAAGAAATTTCCGCAGTATTTCGACCGGGAAAGCCGCCGCGTTTTTCTTGACAACCACGAGACTCCGTTCGACTTTTCGCGCCTTACCTACGTCCACTCGGTCGAGGAGTCGAAGAAACTCAACGACCTCAAATACCCCCACGTCATCATTTCCGGGTCGGGCATGTGCGAAGGCGGCCGCATCCTTCACCATTTGCGCAACAACGTGGGCGACCGCCGCGTGCTGGTCCTCTTCGTCGGTTTTGCCGCAAAGGAAACCTTGGCGCGAAAAATGCTCGATGGCTGGAAGACCGTGAAAATATTCGGCGAGGAGCATGAGGTACATTGTCGGATAAAACTTATCGACGCCTTCAGCGCGCACGCCGACCGCCGCGGCCTTCTCGACTATGCGGATTTCAACCCACCGCAGCGCCTCAAACACCTGTTTCTGGTGCACGGCGAAGCGGAACAAGCGTTGCCGCTGCGCGATGCGCTGCGAAGCAGGGGACACGAGAACGTTCACTTTCCCGCCTTCGGCCAGGTAGTGACATTTGACAAAGAGGAGCAGTGAGCGCCGCCGGCTCCCCGGTCGTTGTCGTCTGCGCCATCATCGAACGGGGCGACAGGTTCCTTGCCGCCCAGCGCGGGTCTCTGCAGTCGAATGCGGGACTCTGGGAGTTCCCCGGCGGTAAAATTCATGAGGGAGAAATGCCGGAAGCGGCCCTGGTCCGGGAACTGCGGGAAGAACTCGGCATCGACGTGCTGATCAAGGTGGAATTGAAACACCACCGGCATGCCTATCCCGGGATCGCCATTGAACTGGTCCCGTTTATCTGCACGATGGGTGATGGCGAACCTCATTCTCATGAGCATGCGGCGGTCCGATGGGTCACGGCTGCCGAAGCGCGGCTTTTATGCTGGTCGCCGGCGGACATTCCGGTTTTTGAAGATTACCGGGCAATGAAGCGGGTTTGAT
>CAWJXL010000045.1:0-46478 GCA_963846695.1 uncultured Fibrobacterota bacterium
CCCTCGGGATCGCATCGACGATTTCAGCAAGTTGTCCGGTTTGCAGATAGCAGGCAATGAGGTATTCGAAGACCATCCGGTTTCCGGGGTTGCGCCGTAAAAGGCTGCGCAGCATGGCCGGTTCGTCGGCGTGAAACAGCAGGTAGTCCGTGGTATCCATGCAGGCCTGCAGATTCTCCACCCGTGAATCCGCGATGATGGTGCCGTTATTGATCATGAAAAGCAGTTTATTGGCCTCACTGCGGTAAAAGGGCATGACGCGCAATCGTCCGAGGTAGACGGCCGCGGCTGCACTGTTGCCCTTTGCCGCCTGGATAAGGGCACGGCGCTCGAGAAGAAAGGGCAGCGGTCCGATATTCTCCATCATTTCGCCCGCGATCTTTTCACCGAGGTTGACCATGCCCAGGCCGAGGTACAATTCCAGTACGGCCGCCCAGTTGATAAAACCCGATGTGAGCGACGCCTGAGTTAAAAAAAGCGGTTCTGTCGAGGTGTAGGCCTGTGGATAGGTGAACATCCGTTCGCCGAGTTGCCCGGTTCGGCACAGCGCCTGATCGGTCGCGTTCATTATGAATGTCTGGAGGGGGGCGTCGCGGGAGGGGAAATTGCGGAAAATCAGGTCCGTTTTCTCCGCAAGGATTGCCTCCCATTTGCCGTTCAGGAGATTATACAAAGTTCTGCTGATGGTTCGCGTGTCGCGGAGGACGGGATCGGTACAGGTCCAGGCCGTAGCGGCCACGGTAAGTATGATGAGGAGGATGGTTCGGGCCGGAATTGTGCTGCCTGCAGAACCATCCGGAAGGCTGAAGCAGCTGGCTGTCCGCAGACGTTTCATGGCGGGCGAGAGAAGAAAGGCTGCAATCGGAAAAAAAACGATAAATACGATCGGCGGGAAGGGCGGGACGAAGAACTCCTTCCAATGGATGGTGTTTTCAAGGGGGATGACGCGGTTCTCCAGGAACAAAAGAACCGCGGTATTGGCTGCTGCCGCGCAGAATACCGGAAGCTGCCTTTTTTTCAGGAAGGCGACATGAAGGCAGACCATGAGCAGGAAGAGCAGGCATCCCCATTGAAGAAGGTAGTAGGACAGCCAGAATAAGATGACAAATACTATGATTTGACCCGATACCCGGTTAGGAGCCCTGCGTTGAAAGACATTCGCCAACCCGAGTGCACCGATAACGGGGACAAATAACGAAAAGTAGGAAATATCATACCGGCTGCAGAGGAGGAATACCGCTAGGGGAGGGAGATAACGAATAACAACGCTTCCCTTGTCTCCGTTTTGCCCGATAACCGTGGGGAAGAGGAAAAAAAGGAGAAATGCCGCAACCATGATCGCAAGGGTCCCGGGGATCGTATCATGACAGCAGGTCGCCATGACATCTGCAATCAGGCGGCAAACGCCACCGGGGAAGGTCGCAATGGCCTGGAAATAGCCGGGGGTCAGCTCCAACTGGTGGATATGCTGGCTGCCGGCGGCTATCGGGGATATGACCGGCCCCGCTTCCTGGCGATGAATGGTCAGAACATAATGGTAAATGTTGAAACCATTGGTCGAATAGAGGATCGCGGGATTGATGTACAGCAAAAGGTAAAGGAAAAATCCGGCGAAGAAAATTGAAGGAACAAGTACTCGCAATCCTTTGAAACCACCTGATAAATGCAACGGCATCCGGATTGGGATATTCCAGATTCTTTTTTTCGGAGAGCCGCGCGAGCCGATTTTCGCTTCCACCACAATCTTTCTTCTTGCCTGAACCGTAATTTATGCTCCTATTTAAAAAATACCGATTTCCCCGGGTCTATTCAATGGTATCAAACAATAATCAACGCGGGACACTCCGGGCATCCGGAGGTATTCATAGCGCTCTCCCTTTCAGAAAATCAGGGTTTTTCATTAATTTCGTATTGTTTTTTTCAAAATCGATATCTATTTTATTGAAGTTGCCGAAGACGGTTCTCAATTGAGCCGTGGTGGGAACGGCGGGGTTGAAATGATCGTAACGGTAGAAAAATTACACGGGAACTTTATCAACAAAGGACATGGCGATGCGTTCATTCACAACCGTATGCTTCCTATCTGGACTACTCATCCCGTTTTCTTCTTCATCGGGGCTGGAACCGATTGCGCCGACGCTAGTATCGCCGACGAATACCGCGGAACCTGTCCCGCTATCGCCGGTGCTGAACTGGAACTTTATTGACTCAACCGTAACCTATGGGGTGCAGGTTTCGACCTCAAGCGGGTTCTTGTCAACGGTATTTTCCGGGACCGGGCTGGCCGATACCGATACAACACAGCAGGTCGGGCCGCTTTCCAATTTAACGATTTATTATTGGCGGGCAAATGCGAAGAACAGCGGCGGTACCGGCCCATGGTCGGGCGTAGAAAGCTTTGTCACCATTACCCCTCGGGTCATAGATACGACTCAGTTCGGCTGGAAGAGATGGCACGTCTACACGATTACGTGGAATGGCCCTCAAGACTCTGAAAGTGCCGTCAGCCCGCACAATCCCTTTACCGACTACCGGCTCATCTTTACCTGTCACCAACTGGAATCCGGAGGCGAAATCTATCCCATACCCGGCTACTTCGCGGCGGACGGTAATGCCGGACGAACCGGCGCAACATCGGGCAACAAATGGCGTATTCACTTCATGAATCAGTGGCCGGGCACTTATTCCTGCAAAGTTTCCTTTCGGACCGGGCCTAATATCGCGGCAAGCGACGATCCAAACGCCGGCACGCCGGTCGTGGGTATTGATGGCGATTCCATTTTCATAGATGACCATACTACCGGAGATGGCGTCAATTCCACGAATAGCCTCCCGCCGGATATGCGCTATTACGGAAAAATCGCCTACCATAATTCCGATGCCCATCACGTCCTGAAGGCCATGGGAACCGGGACAAGCGATAGTACGCCGTGGTTCCTGTTCGGCGTTTCTTCGCCTTCGAATTTTCTCGCAGACACGCAAATCGTCAATACTCCTTCGGGACCCTACGTCAAATCCTGGCAACCGCATGTGCAGGATTGGAATCCAGGCGACACAACGCTCGACCCAACGCTGAGTAACAGCAAAGGTAAGGGCATCATCGGTGCGCTCAACTATCTATCCGGTCAGGGGGTAAATGCGCTCTCGTTCTCGACCATGGATATCGGCGGCAGCGACACGAGTATTTACCCATTCGTCCATTCAAACGATTACACGCATTTCGACTGTGCAAAGCTCGACCAGTGGCTGGTGATCTTCGATCATGCCGAGAAAAAAGGCATCTTCCTGACTCTCAAAGCCCTCACCGGCGCAAACCAGTCGCTCCTTGATTCCACCGAGTGGAAGGTATATTTTCGCGAGTTGATCGCCCGGTTCGGTCAGTACTGCGGCATCTCCTGGGATGTCGGAGACGATAACACCCTGCCCTTTGTTCAGCAGCAAAACATGCTCCACTACTTTCGCACCCATGATCCTTTCGGATTCGGCGCCGCGGGTGATCGAAGCGTTGCAATCGGCTGCCCGCAGGGAACGGAAAGCACCATACTTTCCGGATTTCTCGGTGACACCGTGCGCATCAATAGCGTTCCGGACGCGCTCCTCAATACCGTTTCGCTCGAAACCGATGCCCGCAACGGTCATGCCCCGACGCTGCAATGGGTCCGTAAATCCGATTCAATTTCCACTCCCGGGTACTCTCCCTGGATCGTAACCTGCGGTACACAGATCCCGAAAGACTCCGCTGTTCCGCCCGACAGCGGCTATTCGGGTTTTACCGGTGCCACCATTTCCGAGAACGATATCCGGAAGAACATCCTCTGGGGCAACCTTATGGCGAACGGCGGCGGTGTGACCTACAGCTTCGGGAACAAACTGCCGCAGGGCGATCTCACCTGCCAGGATTTCCGCAGCAGGCAGAATATGTGGGCGTACAACCGGTACGCGAATCGATTTTTCATCTACTACCTCAGCTACTATCTGAATGCCGCCGGGGTCAACATGTTCTCGATGACAAATGCCGACTCCCTGATTTACAATTCAGCCGATTATTGCCTTGCGACGCAATATTCCGGATATGATAATCAGGGCAATTCGGTTTATTATTACGGCTCCCCCTATGTCATCTACCTGCCTAATGGAGGAACCGCCATCCTTAAGTTGAATCAGCACTCCAATGATTCCGGCCTGAGCCATTTGAGGGTATGGTGGTTCAATCCCCGCACCGGTGTGACAACAGGTAACGGCACGCTGCAGCGCGGCGATTCGATACTATTGGGCCCCTCTGGTTCCATCACTGCAGCTTCCCTCGGCCCCCCCCCCTCCAGTGTCAATCAGGACTGGGTCGCCCTGATCACCCAGGATACCCTCATTTCACCTCCGAATGCAGTTAAGCGCCCTGTCAACAAAATCGCCATGGCCACCTTTACCATGCAAACCCTGGTGGTCAGCCGGGATGGTTTGGTGAAGTTGTCGGTCCCGGGTCTTAAGGTTGGAGAGGAAATGCATCTGATCCGGGCCGACGGCAGAATCGTTTCAACCTTTGCGGTTACCGTAACCGGACGCATCGAATACCGCTGCGCCGCCCGTGGTTGCTACCTGCTCTATTGCGACGATGCGGGAAAAAGAATGGTAGTGGCCCGAATTCTCTTCATGTAGCAGCGAGAAGAAGCAACCAAGGATTACGCCTCATACCCGTTGCTACACAAAGGGCCCTCCCGCAGTGGGAGGGCCCTTGTTGTTTGATCAGGAATTTTCAGATTACTTGCTGCATATAAGCGCAGTATAATACTTCCGTTCACCCGTTACAACCGAGCAGACGTACAGTCCGGCGGGGAGAGCGTTCTGATGCAGGGTAACCGAACGGTCGCCCTTGTGAACCATCCCCTGAGCAAGCGCGATACGAACGCCCTGCGCATTAAACAGGTTGACCGCCACCCGCTGATCGCTTGTCATTGAAGCCGAAAAGGATACCAAGATTTGTGAGTTGGCAAGCGTTACGGTCGGTGCATTCATTGCGGTCAGCGCCCTGACGACAGGGTTATCCACATAGGTCGCCACCTGAGTCTCCAACATTGTATCGTTCCACGTCGCAGGCATGTTGCTGATATTACAGTAGGTATTATAGCTCGCGGTAACGCGATACGTCGGCGTGAGCGTGACACCCCCCATTGAAAGCGTGGAAGTCCCCGGAGTGCGCGTATAGGAACTCGCGTTAATAGTGGCGAGTGCCGATGCGCCGGGGTAGGTCATCGCCAACGGGCCGAACATGATGTAGCCCATGGTGGTACTGCCATCAGCCAGTATAAATCGCGGAGTCTGCGGCGCATAGATGACCACCGAATCGACTCCAGACCACGCTGTTTTTGGAAGACGAAAGAAGGAGCCCGGCGGGATTTGATAACTCTGAGCGCCGGTACCGATGACATTGACCGGAGTACCATCGATCGATACGGTCCAAGCGCTGCGCTTCCACCACCCCGCACGGATTTTCACCGGCATGGTGGTGGAACCAAGAACGGAGGTGAAATACAGTTTCACCGTGTCGGACTCCGGGAACTTGGTGGCCATCTTCACGACAAGGCCGCCACGGGTGAGTGTCGAGGCGATGAAGTTGGTGATATAAAGCGTATCGCCGCACGAGTCATAGACCCCTTCGTAAAACCGTTCCGCGTCTTCGGTGGATGTCCCGCCGCAGCAGGTAAAGCCGTCGCCCGAGAGATCCATGCCGGCGGGGGCGGAATTCTCGTTATTCATCACCGGAGTGCCGTAGCGATACCAGTCCGTGTAATCGGCGGTGGGGTTGGGATATGACGCGATTCCAAAGGTGCAGAGGAGCTGATTAAAGTAAGCGCGCTCCACATAGTCCAAGTACATTGGATTGCCTTCATGCCAGAACATCGCCTTTGAGAATTTCGCGAAATTATACGAGGGACAGGTTTCCATGCTGCTGCCGTTGTCGTTGTAACGAATCGATTCATTATCCGGCGGGTCGAACGCTTCGGCGTTCGAGGTGCAGGCATTCACTCCGCCGTGGGCGAAACTGTGATGATTAACGACCATGGGCCAGAAGTTAAGACAGGCGGTATAGTATTTTGCCGTGTCCGTGGCGTCCCACACCCGCATATAACCGGTTATGCGGGGCATATACATATTCGCATGGGTGCAGGATAAAGCATCGGTATTAGCGTCAAGATTAGTGAGAGAAGCGCCGGTGGTAGAATAATCGTCCATGAGTCGAGCAAGCGCCCGAAAGGTCGTATCACCGGTAATCATGTAGAGTTCAGCCGCCGATTCGTTGTAGCCGCCGTACTCACCGGCAATGTATCTGCTCCACATGCTCTGCAGGTTGGCATAAGTGCACTTGCTCAGCCGACCGTAGGCCCAATATCCCATCCCCTCGGCCATTCTGAGTGCCAGGGTGTCACCAAGATCCTGATAGCATTTGATGAGGCCGGCCATAATCTTATGCTGCGTATAATAGGGCGCCCAAACATTGGGATTTCCGCCATAGGTGCCGTTGTGCTCGAGTGCATAAAACTCCATAGTATCGTAGGCGCTCAGGAATCCCTTCGGCCAGCCCATGACCGAGTCACGCAGTTGACAGGTATCGAGCGACTTGACCAGAATTTGCTCCTTGGCCTTGATCGTCGCATTACCGGTCAGCGCACCCATCATCGCCAACGCGCTCAGGATATGGCCGGTCATGTGACCCCTGAGGGCGCCACCCGGAGCTTCCCAACCGCCCATGGGGGAAGCCGTACCGGTGGATTGTCCATAATTCTGACGCCAAATATACAGAATACGGTTTGGATCGACATTTAAAAGCCATGTCAATACCTTCTGTTCGGCGATTCCAAACGGCGTGGTGGAATCCGGATGGACTGACTTGTTTGGCATAGGGAAGATCTTTTGAGCCTGCGGGGCTGCACAGACCGATGAAATGGCTACGAGCCCATAAATCAGGGCCGCTACGGCTACCAACTTCGACACACAAAAACACCTTTTCATACATTCTCCTCCACTATATTTATGTATGCCTCGAAACACTTTTTCAACCTCCGGAGGCACTAAATTCGGAAGGGCACGTCTATCGTACACCACCACCCCTTGAACAATAGCCTGGAATCTATGTCATCTTACTATAATATAAATATTTTTATGGAACAAAGAGGTTTTTATTTATGCGTTTCACCATTCAAGAATTAAGGATAAAAGATTGAAGATTTTCTTAATAAAAAATGGTTTTAGTAGAGGCGTGGAAGCAAATTCAGGGGCTTAATCCACTTCCAGGTCGCGCATTCCATTCTATCATCTCTTTCACTATTTGTTCTTATAATTCAAATTCATACAACGATAAGGGTTTTTATGAAAACAGATATTTGGAGTGCGAATTAGTATAAAAACCAATTAAGGTATTATTACCGGAACAGCACAATTTCCGCAGGGTCCAGAAGAAACGCATCGGGCACCGCATCTTCCCTGATCGGAAGCTCCATGAGCGTGTGCATTTTCGTGCAGCGGCGTACCTCGTTCGGGATCATGGAAGTGTCGATCGTTACCGCAGCGGTCGCATTTTTATTCACGCACAGGTAGACCGGTTTGTTCCCGAAATCCGAACCCTTTTCAAGGAAGAGGCAGGGACAGCCGTAATCATTGAGCGGCCGCCAGCGTCCTTCTTCGGACAGTACGGGCACCGCACGTTTGAACCGGTTCATTGCCGCAATCCATTTTGTCAAATCCCATTGAGGCGGATCGACGTCGCGGAGGGTGCCGCGAACCACGTCGATACGCGTGATTGCGCCATACTCGAAACCCATTGGCATGAGAAGCCCCTTTGAAAAGAGTCCCGCGAAGGCGTAGCGGCTCTTCTGCACCGCTTCGCTCCCCGGTCGGACGCTCGCGAGGCGCTCGGTGTCGTGTGACTCGGCAAAACCGATGGATGGGGCGATGCGTTTGTTCACGGCGTGCTGGTCGAGCAGCCAGCTCTGGTCATAGCGCCACCACTTTACAGAATTGAAAAGATAATCGAAACCGCATCCGTTAAGCGCCTCGATCTGGTCGAGACGGCAGCCGAGTGTCTCGGCATAGAATATCGCGCCGTCATCCCGCTTCTTCGCCCGGTCGATAAGCCAGCGCCAGAGCGAGGCGGGAACCTGGTAGGCCGCATCGCAGCGGAACCCGGTGAATCCGAGTTTCTGGTAAAAGCTCAGCACGCGGTCCCAGTAGCGCCACAACGTCTCCCGGTCCGGCGACCCCTCATTATCAATTGACGCCAAGTCGCCCCACACGGTCAACGCGCCCGGATTGCCGGGATCGACGGCAAAGGGCGACGCGACCCTGCCCGACCGATCGTGTTTGTACCATATGCCGTGCTGGGAGACAAGCGGCGAATCGATCGCGGTGTGATTGATCACGAGGTCCATGGCGGGTTGCAGGCCCGCGGCATTGCACCGTGCGATAAATTGCGACAGGGGCGAGAAGTCGGCCCTGTCGGCACCCGGCTTCAGGAAAAGCGGATTGAGACGGAAATAGTCCTTTACCGAGTAGAGGCTTCCCGAAATCCCGGTCTCATGGAACGGGTTGACGAAAACAACCGTGAATGCCATAGCGGCGATATGCGGAATTGCGCCGCACCACTCCTCAATGGTCCGATAATAGCGGGGGAACAGGTTGTAGATGAGCGGTATACGGTCGGACATGGTCAAAACAAATCTCCAAAGACGATGTTGTCGATGAGTCGCGTTTGGCTCTGTGCGGTGCTGCAGGCGACGGCCATGAGCGAGGGAGTCGAAAGTTCGGCGAGAGGCCGCAGCGAAACCGTATCGACGATTTCAAGATATTCAAGAGTTAATAGCGGATCGGCGGCGATGATTTGCCGTGCTGCTGCGATGAGTCCGGGCGCGTAGCGCTCGCCGTTGCCGTAGAGTGCGGCCGCTGCCGATAAGGCTTTGTAAATGAGCGGCGCGGCAGCGCGTTCGGCAGGGGTAAGGTAGGCGTTGCGCGAACTCATGGCAAGACCGTCCAGCTCCCGGACGGTCGGACAGACCCTAATGGTTATCGGGACGTTCAGGTCAACTACCATCCGTTTAAGCACGATGGCCTGCTGGGCGTCTTTCTGTCCGAAAAAGGCGAAATCCGGGCTCACAATATTAAGTAACTTCAGCACGACCGTCGCGACGCCGCGGAAATGACCCGGCCGCACTCTGCCGCAGAGGGTTTCTCCGAGTTCTTCCACTTCGACAAAGGTTTTATAGTCCGGAGGGTATATGGCGGACGCTTGCGGGGCGAACACGACCGAACATCCGGCCGCCCGGGCCTTTTCGCAATCGGCGTCAAACATACGCGGGTATGTATCATAGTCCTCGGCGGGCCCGAACTGAATCGGGTTGACGAAAATGCTCATGACCGCCGCGTCGGTGCACCTGTGTGCCGCAGTGACAAGCGAGAGATGACCCTCGTGAAGTGCTCCCATGGTCGGAACCAAGCCGACCGTTGCGCCGTTCTTCCGAAACGTACCCGACCACACGACCATGTCGGCAGGCGAGGTAATGATTTCCACAAACGATTCCTTTGCAGTTTATTCGGGCTTGCCCCGATCCTTACGTGCAGTTTTTTCCCTGGTGCGCAGGGGGCGGTAGTAAGTAACGCCCCGTCGCACGGTCGCGATCTGGCCAGCGATTTCCTCGAAATCGGCGCGCTCCGACACGAAATCGATTTCGTCGGTATTGACAACAAGGAGCGGTGTTTTGTCAAAATGAAAGAAGAAATGGCTGTAGGCGTCGTTGAGGGCGTCAACATATGCCGCATCAATGCCGAACTCATAGGGCCGCCCGCGATCCGCGATCCGCCCCAGCAGGACATCGGTTGACGCCTGAAGATACACGACAATATCCGGATCCGCCACCCGTTTTTCCAGGATTCCGGCCACATGATTATACAACTGAAGTTCGTCGCCGTCCAGATTGAGCGTCGCGAAGATGCGGTCCTTGGCAAACAAGTAATCACTTATCGTGATCCGGTGAAAGAGGTCCTGCTGGACGCCCGCCTCGGACAGTTGACGATAGCGGTTGAGAAGAAACCAGAGTTGCGTCTGAAACGCCCGCGATTGCCGGTCTTTGTAAAACCCGGCCAAAAAGGGGTTCTCCTCCACCTCTTCGAGCACCAGGGCGGCATCCCACTCTCCGGCAAGGAGCTGGCAGAGGGAGGTCTTGCCGACGCCGATGACCCCTTCGACGGCGAGGCGGCCGAAATGGGAAGGAATTACCGGCACATCAGTCAAATCCATGTCCGCATCGTTCCGATCGCCATCGCTCATCACGGCAACCCCTTTCCGAAAGCGCTGATTTTTATCACGGTAATTTCCTGGGGACCCGCGCGAAAAAGGAGCTTCGATGCCGCTTCGCTGATCGTTTCGGAGAAGTCGGGCAAGGTAAGATCGCCCGCAATCTCGGCGAGTCCGACGATACAAAAACGGCGATCTAACAGGCGCGGATGCGGGATACAAAGATCCTCTTCCGCAATATTCTCGTTTCCATATAGCAGAATATCGATATCCGCGGTCCGCGGCGCGAATCGTCCCTCACGCCTACGACCTAATTTCATCTCGATAGCCTGACATCGGCAAAGCAGGTCGCGCGGCGTCCCCGCATACCGGCCGCGAACCAACCGGTTGTAATACGCTGGTCTCTCACCTTCGCCAACGTGCGCGGTCTCCATGAGCGATGAAAAACGTATCGGCGGGTCGAGAATGTTCAAAAGTTCCACCTCCATGCACCGCATATTCAAAACCCGGTCGCCGCTGTTCGTCCCCAAGCTGAGCACAACATCTTCCATAGCCTGAAAATACGTCGCCTGATGCCGCAAACACTTGATTTTTATCACTAAGCGGCGGAATTTTTCAGACCTTGTCTCTGAAATGGAAATGCCGCAGGGGACCGAATTCACGAAGCTGTGGCTCTATTTCCGTTCTTTTCCCGACCGCCGCGATGATGCACGACTCTTCGGCAAAGTACCGGCGAATGGCCGCATTCACGGTATCGACATCGATCGCCTCGATCATCGCGGCGAACCGCTCGATGTAGGAATTCGGCCTGCCGTAGAAGCGCAGCCACAGGAGTTTGTCGACAATGTTTCCGACCCCCTCCAGCTGGAAGGCCATATTGCCGATCGCGAACCGCTTTGCCTTGGCAAGTTCTTCGGCCGTGACCCCTTGCGTGCAGAAACGGTGATGTTCTTCCAGAATGATTCCAAGGACCTCCTGCGCTCGGCTGTTCTGCGTGGCGGTCGAAATGAGGAGCGCACCGAACTTCGTTTCCGAGATGAACTGCGAAGAGACGCTGTACGTCTGGCCACCAGCGGACCGGATACGGGTCATGAGCCGGGAGGAAAAATTGCCGCTCCCGAAAATATGGTTGGCAAGCGACAACGCATTCTTTTCAGCGCACCCCTCGCCCGGCGCCCCATGACCGACTACAAGTGTGGTCTGTGTGAGATCGGGTTTATTGATAAGCCGAATTACCGGCTGCGCCACCCCTCTCGCTGGCGCCGCGATGGCCACCTCGCCGATTCGCGGCCTGTTCCAGAACGAGAGCTGCTCGGTGCACAAGGTCCGCAGGCGCCCCCCATCGCCATCGCCGCCGACGACACAGAGGCTTCCCATGGGTGAAAACTTCTCGACTGAAAAAACGCTCCACCTCTACAAGGGTGATATTCTTCAGCGACGCAGGGGTCTGGAACCGGCCCGCCGGATGACCGTCGCCCGCCAGTTCCCGGTAAAAATGCCTTGTGGCAAGAAACGAGGGATCGTTCGCCTCGGCCTTGAGAGTCGTCGCCATTTCGCGGCGGAGACGGACGAACTCCTCTTTTGCAAACAACGGGCTTCTCACCATTTCGACAAAAATGGGAAACAGCCGGGTCGCCGATGTCGCGAGCATCCGCAGGCCGAGAACGCTGTGCTCCTCACCGATATCGGAAAAAATCGAGGCGCCGGTATTTTCGATTTGCTCGGAAAACTCCTCCGGCAGGAAGGTCTGCGTGCCTTTTGACACAAGCGCGGCGGTCAGCTCGCACAGTCCCTCCCTGCCCGGCGGGTCGGCAAAGCGGCCGACGGGAAGCTGCAGGGCGAGTACGAGTCCGGGCTGCTCGTGGTCGGGCATGCAGATGACCGAGAGCCCGTTTTCGAGCCGGAATTCATCGGCTTGCGGGAAGGCAAAGGGAAAATTCATCGTACCCCTCCGGCCGTAGTCCCGCCTGAAAATGGACGAAGCCGGGAGGCGCGGCGCAGAAAACCGCTGGCGTACAGGAGCGGATTCACGTGCCGCGGCTTCAGGTGGAGCACTCGCTTCGCCCCGTCATCCCACCATCGCCGTGCCGTAGCGGCGAGTTTTTCCTCGTCAAGGCTCTTCAGTGCCTCCATCCGCTCGACCCACAGCCGGTAATCGCCCTCGATGGTCTCGCTGTAGCCGAGCCGCTGGCAGATGTGATCGGCCGAGTAGAGCTCGAATGTCCGGCTCGTTATGGTCGTATTCCTGATCTTGTCCATCTCCTCGCGTGTGATACCGTCGTTTCTAATGCGGTCGATCTCTGCATCGATCGCCCGTTCCACCCGTTCGCTGCGGATATCCGGGGTAAAGACGGCGAAAAACATCGACATGCCGCTTGCTTTAAGAAAATGATTCATGCCGCCGGCCATGACCGCGATGGATTGACGCCGGACTACCTCGCGGTGCAGTCGGCTCGTGTCGCCGCCGGCCGCGATGAGAAGCAGGAGTTCAAGCGCAACCGCGTCTTCGTGCGACGAGGGAGGAGCCGGATAACCGGTAATGAGGATTGGCACATCGAACTCAACGGTCCGCGTTATGCGCCGGTCGCGGGATTTTACCGCCGTCGGCACCGCAAAGGAAGGAAGCACTCCAGAGGGAGGGTACTTTTTGCCGAAATGGCATTGGGCAGAGGCAAAAACTTCCGTAGTGTCCACATCGCCGACCACCACGACTACCGCATTATCGGGCCGGTAAAGTCGGGCGTAATAATCCCGGCAGGCGGAAAGAGAAAGGCTGGCGATCTCTTCAATGCGGCCCAGCGGGCTCACGGCATAGGGGTGGTCGCCGTAAAACTCCTCCCGGAACTCCAGAAACGCTTTCGCGACCGGATTGTTCATATAGGTATGGTACTCTTCGATGATGACCGATCGCTCGGTTTCGAAGAGCACTGGATCGAACAGGAGACCATCCAGCCGGTCGGCCTCCATGTCGAGTACCATGTCAAGCATTCCGGCCGGAACGCTGTTCGTGTAGGCGGTAACATCCTCGGCGGTAAAAGCGTTGCAATGACCGCCGACGTCATTGATTCTCCGCGAATGCTCTTCGGACGGCACCCCTGCCGAGCCTCGGAACATCATGTGTTCAAGAAAATGCGAGATACCCCGGCTTCCTGTTTGTTCATAAGCGCTGCCGACTTTGTACCACACCTGTACCGATACGATGGGAGTTCCGGTCTTCCGAAGGCAGATTACCTTCAGGCCGTTAGAGAGAACTTTTTCGGTGATACTCGCTGGCAGCATACAGTTTTCGGTTCGTTTGATACCGGGTTATACTATTCGACAACCTACCGTCTTCCATTTTGCAATCTCAGGTATCCGGAATTGCGCGAAGCGGCGGAAGAAACGGGGCTATGGATTCATCGATTAATTTTAGAATATATTCGAACAACTCCTCGCCGATTCCAGAATCATGGATGCAATCCCACCTCCCGGGGGAACCGTCGGGAAACAATGACCGGAACTGCTGCGGGTCCGCCCCCCGTCGACGCCACTTTCGATAGAGTTCCGGCGTTGAAGCAGCCAATTCTCTCCCCTCGGTTGTGTCAGTCCGTACGAGGCTCGGGTCAATATAGGAAGCAAGGCACAGCATGGCAACTTCGCCGCGACCGAACTCATCTATCGCACAGCGACTGCCGATAAAGGTCTTGATGTGCTCCTCGCGTTGCACCTCAAACGTTACTACTTGCAAATTTCGGTCCCACTTTTTCAGCCTGTTCACCGTCTCGTCCATGGCGGGACCGTTACCGAGCAGCGGATCGAGGATGAGGACGAGACCGATTCCCTGTCGCCTGAAGTGTCGCAATATTTCACACAAAGTATTGGTGAGTGTTCGCGGCTTCATTCCGACAGCACCTCCGAAAGCGCTGTACGAAGTTGAGCATCCATAGTGTAACGTGGGTGCCATGAGCATGCCATATCGGCGGGAGAGCGTCGCGGCTATAGCTTCACTGCACGCGGAGGCCAGACCGAGTGTCGCTCCGGGACCATACGGCTCGGAGCCGCCGAGCGGCAGCACAAGCGCGGGAAAACGGACAATTTCCCGCTCGATTTCAGTGAAAGTCAACCGTGAAAGAAGATAGGGGGAGGAGTAATTGTTGACGCAGCCGTTTTGATTTTCCTTCATCACGTCTGAGCCGTCTCCTTGAAGGCATGCGGAGCGCTGATTACTGCCTCCGGGAAAGCAGAGAATCGGAGTGAGAGGATTTGAACCTCCGACACCTTGGTCCCGAACCAAGTGCGCTACCAGGCTGCGCTACACTCCGACAGGTCGAGAATGGAACTTACGCCAGGCGTGAAACCTTGCACGGCTGTTAAAAATACCTTTTCGAGATATGGGCGGCAAGGGAAAAGCGTGTCATGCACATCTCCGGAGTTAAAAAGGCACAATGATCAGGCATGCCCATTTTGCTCAAAAGGAAAAGAAGACGCATTATTATAATTTTGGGTGTAGCAGCCGGAGTTGCATGAATCGGCAAAACTGGCTACCCCTCGACGGTCATGGCAAACATCGTAATGTCGTCATGCGGCTGTTCATGTTTCACAAAGCTGCTCACATCCGAGAGGATTCCCGAGAGAAGGCCGTCCGCTGATCCGGAGTTACAGCGTACCGCGACATTCAGAAGCCGTGGAAGGCCGTAAAAATTTTTGGAAGCGTCATTCGCCTCGGAAACGCCGTCGGTATAGGCAAGGAAACTGTTGCCCGGCCCAAGCTGAATAGAGACTTCATCGAGAGCTCTCGCGAAGTCGTCGGCATCAGTAATGATGCCGAGCGCGATACCGTTGCTGTCGACAGGTACAATAGTACCCCGATCCGCATTTAGCTTCAGCAGTTTGTTATGTCCGGCCCTTGCATAGGTCATGGAAGTTCCATCGGCATTGATTACAAGGCACAGAGCCGTGATGAACGATCGTTCGCTGATATTGCAGCAAATGGACTGGTTGATGGCGCAGAGAAGGCTTTTCGCGGAAAAATTCGATCGTGCCTCGACCCTGGCCACGCTGCGCAAAATGGTCATGAGGAGCGCCGCCGGAATCCCTTTCCCGCATACATCCGCCACCATCACCGCCCATCTGCCGTCACCGCATTGGAAATAGTCAAGGTAATCGCCGCCTACCTCATAGGCGGGCTGATAAACGCCGGCAATTTTTATGTGCGGGAGATGAGGCATGATCTGTGGAGTCAGGCTCTGCTGTATGTTGCGGGCCGCCTCGAGCTCCCCTTCCAGCCGGGCTTTGCTCTCGAGTTCCTTGTAATGAATCGCATTGGAAAGGCACACTGCCGCATGAGCAGCAAGGGTAGAAAGGAGGGTCTGTTCCTGACGGAACACCCTTTCACCATGCGGCGGCACAAAGAACTGCACGATTGCAAGCGTTTTCTTGTCGGCAACGAGCGGAAGAGCGATCCAATATGGATTTTCCGCCACCTCCTTCGGCCATTCAAGATTCAGATGAGAGGTCTGTCGCCAATCATCGATAAAGATCTGGTTTAACAGTTCCTTTTCCAGAAACGGCTGCAATGCGATTTCGCTCAGTATTTTTGCTTCAGGAGAGTTGAGGCGGCTCGTCGCATAAACGCAGGAAAATGCACTTTTTTTCTTGTAGCAAATGCTTACCTGAGCAACGGGAAAACGGGCCGTGAAGGCGGTTCCGATTACCGTGAATAATTGTTCTATATCGACTATCTGCACCAGTTCATAGGAGGTAACATTGAGGAAACTGAGCTGTTCAAGATTCTGTTCAAGCCTCGATTTCGCTTCGATGAGCTCAGCGGTCCTTTCCTTGACCCGATCTTCCAATTTATCCTTGGCAGCTTGCAGCGCATCACGATAGTTTTTTATTTCGGTAATGTCGCGCGAGAGTCCGAAAGTCCCGATCGTTTCGCCTTTCTTGTTGCGAAACGGCATCTTGGTGGTGGAAACCCAGGTGTCCGGTCGATCCGGCCAGGTTTCCTTTTCCTCGATTCCCACCATGGGTTGACCGGTAGCAATAATATTCTGCTCATCATTAAACGCCTGGCGTGCGTGCTCGGGCGTAAAAAAGTCGAAGTCTGTTTTCCCCAGAACAGCATCTTCGGTTTCTGCGCCGATTTTATTAAGCCAGAAACGGTTTACCTTTACAAATCTGCTCTTCAGGTCTTTGAAATAGATGGTGTCCGGCATGTTATCGAGGAGCGTGTGGAGTAATTCGCTGTCGCTGGGCATCTTCAGGTCGGTCATTGAGATTCCGCCGGGCTTTTGCAGCAGATCGCTCACGGTTTATTCCTTTTCAAAGGAGGGGTCCACGCATCTTGTTCTGCACTTCGGGGTCCGCCAACCAAAAAATGAGGCGCCGATATCTGCCAATAATACAGTATGGTAGCCGATTTGCCACTAAAAAGGCATATGGAGAAAATACATGCCATCGATGAACATGTGCAGGAGAAAAATAGAAATTTTATGCCGGGACGATCTCTACGCGCTTTTTATTCCCGGAAAATCTGCTGAATTTAACTACACCCGTCGCTTTGGCAAAGAGAGTATCGTCTTTGCCCTTGCCGACGAATTTACCCGGATGAACCACGGTGCCACGTTGACGAATAATAATACTTCCCGCATTGACCAACTGGCCGCCGAAGCATTTGACTCCCAACATCTTAGGATTACTGTCGCGGCCATTCGTGCTGCTGCCTCCACCTTTTTTGTGCGCCATAGCGTTCTTTACTCCTTGCCTGAACCATTAATGGAAACAATCTCAAGTTTCGTGTACCGCTGGCGGTGTCCATTTTTCCGCTGATAATCCTTGCGACGTTTTTTCTTGACAATAAGTATTTTCTCGCCTTTGCCGTGATCAATAACCCTTGCCGTGACGGTTACATTCTCGATGCATGGTGTGCCGATGCTGACAGCATCGCCATCGGCGGTAAAAAGAACTCTGCCGAGCGATATTGTGCTGCCCTTTTCCGCATCGATGAGCGGCACCTTGATGGTTTCTCCCGGCGACACCTTGAACTGAAATCCCGCGTGTTCTATGATCGAAAACATTGGAACTCCTCGAAAAGTTTACGAAAAGCTTATTAAAATTACTTTTTTCCCATTCCAGGATCAAGCCCTTCATCAAGAAACTTATACTCATCTTGATCAAGCTCCTCGTCGGGGACGATAATCAGCGTTCGATTATGCTCCATTTCGAGCAAATGCTTAATGCGCGCAGAATCCTGGAGCACATAGGCGGCTACTGCCGGATGTACTGCAATCCGCGCTTCGCCCTTTCGGGAGGCCATTCTCCGCAAATCGCGATCCATTCTCGTCGTAACGGTCTCCGGGGAAAAAACCCAGCCCAGACCGTTGCAGGCATGACATACATCGGTGTAGAACTCCTGTAACTCGGGCCGTACGCGCTTCCGGGTAATTTCGAGGAGACCGAACTTTGACAGCGTGGTTGCGGAAGTGGTGGTTGGATCAGCGGCAAGTGCCTTGTACATGGCATGTTCCAGCGCTTTCCGGTGCTGCTGGGTTCCCATATCGATGAAATCGATGACGATGAGTCCTCCAATATCACGAAGACGCAACTGCCGGCAGATCTCACCGACAGCTTCCATATTTGTTTCGAATATTGTTTGCTCGAGGGCATGTTTTCCGACATTTCTGCCGGTATTAACATCAATGGCGACCAGGGCTTCGGTGCGGTCGATAAGGATATACCCCCCGTTTCGCAGCCAGACCTTTCTCCTGAGCAACCTTTCAAGATCTTTTTCAATGTCGAATTTATCGAAAAGCGGTTCATTTCCCTTATAAAGGACCACACGTCCAAGAAGAGCCGGCGAGAGAGCGGCGAGATAACTCTGGATATCCTTATAATCCTCCTCGTCGTCCACATAGACCTCATCCACTTCCTCAGAAAAGAGATCACGGATAACCCTCGTTATAATGCCCATCTCCCGATGGATAAGCTTCGGCCCGCTGCCTTTGAGCGCCTCATTACTGGCGGTACGCCATGCATCAAGGAGGAGGTGTATTTCCCGGATAAACTCGGGTTCCGCTACCTTGAGCCCCATGGTTCGTACGATGAATCCCACACCTGGGGGTTTTATCTGCGCGATCAGCCGCTTCAACCGGGCGCGCTTTTTCAGATCCTTGGTCCTTTTGGAAACTCCTATGAAATCCGCATCCGGAACCAGAACAAGGAATCGGCCGGCAATGCTGATCTGAGTCGTCAGCTTGGCTCCCTTGGTTCCTATCGGCTCTTTTATAACTTGGACCAGTACTCCCTGTCCTTTCTCAAGAAGTTTTTCAATCGGAATGCGAACGATCGCACGTCGTTTCGGCGAATCGCTTCGGGCGTAGCGCTCCAGAAGTTCATCATCTTCATTAAGAAGCACCGATGGTTCGATATCCGATGCGTGCAGAAAAGCGGTTCGTTCAAGACCGATCTCCACAAAGGCGGCCTGCAATCCCGGAAGGATGGAGGTCACTTTGCCGCGATAAATATTCCCGAGTATGCGATACGTATCGGGACGTTCAACCACCATTTCCACCACCTTGTTATCTTCGAGCAGTGCGACCCGTTTTTCCGTGGTGGTGGCATTGAATAGAATTTTTTTCTTCGTATGGAACTCCCCTCTTTTTTCGCTCTAGAATTTTATCTCTGCGATGAGCGAGGCGGTATTGGTTGTGGTGATGGCGCCATCCTGGGTGTCACGCGCATAGTTATACTGCAGAGTACCGGTTACATTGTCGGTAAAAACATACGAAAGATGCGGCATTACAGAAACATTGGAAACGTTATCAGTGACCGAGCCCACTACCGAGGTCGTTGAGGTGTTTCTCGAAAAAGTCATCCCCATACTGGTATGGCCGCGTACCGGAATCGACCATTTGAAAATTTTCAAACTTGCTAATCCGGAAGATTTCTGGATCTCATAATTCATATCGAGGTTATCACCGTCGCGCGCCAAACTCTGTGCGTTCGTACCCGACTGTGTGGCCTCACGATGCATCGTATGCTGATATTTGAAGCTGATCGGCCACTTCTTGAATGTTCCGTCGATCCCCACAAGGGGTGATAGATCTAGGATTGAAGTGGCACTTGTTCCTCCGTTCGAGGTTGAGGTCGTTCCGCTTAAGGAAGAGGATGACTCCTCCGTCTTCTTAAGGGAAAAACCGGACGACAGATTTGCCCCCTGAATATATCGAGTGATCAATCCTATTTTATCGAGGATATGGCTCTGCGCGCTGACGCTTAAATCCGGGTAGGTCCAGGTCGTATCGTAAAAGGTGGTATCCGGCCGGACGCTGTACTGCCGGTTCCACTTAAGGCCGACTGAGGAGATCTGCAGGTCAATCGGTTTCGGCAGCGAGAAACTTGTGGAAAACTGGCAGGATTGATTGACTGACCTGGCATCATTCTGGTAATAGGCGCTCGAGTCCCTCGGACTCAAGCGGTAGCGCATTCCGCCGAGCGCCGTCCGGTCGTTCATGGTACCGGCAATAATGTCGGACAGGCTTCTGCCTTCCAGCCCCATCTGGTATGCCATGAAATCGGTCCAGTTGACGTTTTGCGATGAAAGGAAATCTGCGCCGAGGTTGTTGTTGGTAAGACTGCCGGTCGATGAATAGCTGAAATTGACGCTGTTGAATCCGATCAGGTCGAATCCTTTTTTCATGGCCCCCGTGGCCTTGTTTATGCCCTTGATTCCCGAAAGGCTCTGGAAGAGCGGGCCCATGGTGAGACCGCTGTTGAAATCAACCCCTGAATTTACCGTTGCGTTCATGAAATTCTGCGTCGAATCCGAACCATATTTGGTAAGCTGTCCCGAGAAGTTCGCCGAATAGTCGGCGGTGCTCGTGAGCCAGTCGAAAATCTGCGGATTGAACGTCGCCTTGAATTGCTGTGACCGGGATGTTTCGTTCTGGAGAATATAATAATCGCGCCATGTCGGATCCGAAGTCCTTTGGAGAAGAGCATTGTCGAGGAAATTGAAAACGCCGTGGGATTTTCCAACCGAGGAATCGTTGGGGAAGTCCCGGCTGACAGCAAGGGAATACGTCAGATCCAGAATCGGTTTGATCGGAGCATACTCAAGCTGTATCCCCTGATTGAGCTTTAAATCCTTGTTATAGGTGCTGCAGGCTACGCTCGGTTCGAATTGCCGCTGCATCTGCGTGGTATAGCTGACATTGGCGACATTGAACCCGATCTTACCCGGCAGGAGATCGAACTCGATATCCTTCAGTCTCGACGGAAGCCATGACGCCTTGCTCGATCCGAGCGGTTTCCACTTTGTCCATGCCGGCTGATTCCTCGGGGACAGGTCATAATTGACCCCGCCGGAATAGGAATACGACGTATCGATATCCATGTAATCGCTGTCGCTTGCCGTGCTGATGCTCCCTTTCCGTGTCAGGTCGGTGGTCATGCTGTAATTGAAATTCGTGCTCAGGCGTTGGAGCAGGAAATCCACCGCCGGATTGGTTGACGTATTGGCCTTGGCATAACTCGCGAAAAAGGACTGTGAATAGGAGTAGCTTTCATAATGCTCGGAGGCGGTGAGCGGCTCGTTTATGATATTCCGGCCGGCCGCCCGGTTGATCATTGCTTCCGCCATATCAAGAAAGCCGTCGGGCTGCCCCTGATCATTCGTCAAATAAATATCGGTGCTGGGCTTCAACTGAGGCCTTGTCAGCGAACTCGTTACGGTTCCGCCGATCGGTATCGTGACGCCCCACGACTTCGGCATGAATTTATCAAGCCCGGTGGAGAGGTGGAAATCATCGGAGAGTTTGGAATCGCCCAGGGCTACTTTCGTATCGTTCATGGTGGTGAAATCGCCGCCCTGATAATTGAGGTCGGCGGAACAATTAAACACGTCGGCCCATTGCGTCGCAAGGCTCACCCGCGAGGCCCATCCGCTCATCTGCTTGACGCCGATGACTTTCAGCTCATCGACCCAGAGCTGCCCCTGCTCGGCGACGGCGGTATCAGCGGAATCACAGACCACTCCCACCGCCATCCAGACGATATTCGCAAAATTCGGCTGCCGGTTCCCTGCCGGCGCCATGATCCGGAGTGTGCCGGTCGCATCGACGGTATCGATGGCGGAGTCGGGAAGGTGATTGGTAAACCATGCCAGCTTCAGATCGGAAAGCTTCTTCAAGTTTACACATACATAGTTATTCCAGTGCGGCTGTATTTTCTGCCGGTATTCATAGTAGGTCGAGGAATCGCTGCCGAACCGGAATACGAACTGGACCTTGCCGTTGTACAACGGTCCCGCGCCGTCGTACGACAGGGGCGGATATCCGTACACCGCAAGGGTTATGCTGTCGTAGGCGACCACCGAGAGCGGCTGGGTGAGGAAGCTTCTCTGCGCAAGCGCCTCCTGGCCGCGGGACAGACCGTTGAAGGTGAGTTGCAGCGATTGTTCGGGTTCCAGCACGTTCGACTGATCCAATTGCCGGTGAACCAGATTGGTCGTTGAGAGGCTCGAATCATATAACCCCGACGTCGTGGTGCCGATCGTCGAGACCGTCATTTTTGAATTGCCGAGCGAATCCTTGACAGCCAGCCATTGGTAGCCCATGAATTGAATGTCGTCCATGATGAGCTGACTTTCGCTGGTCAGTTTCGTGGAATCGATGTCGTCCCAGATGATCCGTACCATGCGGATATTGCTCCAGTCATCGACCCCGATGCCGCCGACTTCGCGGCGGAGCGAGTCCATTGCGGCGCCGGAACCGGTCGGGTGCAGCGGCAACAGGTAACGATGCCATCCGCTTCCCTTCACAAGCTTGGCACTCGTGTCGATAAGGGGCGAAGTCGTATCGGCAAGATTAATGATGTATTCATGATACTGCTCGGAGAGATTCGGATTGAAAGATCCATCATTGTAAATATCTTCCGAGGCGGTGGCCCAGCCGTCGCCCTGCAGGCGGCAGGCATATTTGAAATTACCGGCATTGTTTTCATCGTAGAGCCGGAAATTGTCCTTTCCCGGGTCGGTCTTCCACTCATCGAGAGCGTCATTCCCGTAACGGAGCGTATCAAAACCGGTTGCATTCTGGTTGGGAATCAGATAGGTCTCATCCGCATCCCACAAGGTGTCAAGACCACGGTCGAGATTAGGATCGTGATTTTCGCGCCAGATCGCGCTTGTATCTTCTTTATCAAGACGACCGTTCGGCGGAGCGCCGTCGATGCAGAGGTCTTCGTTCATTATCCCCATCTGGATGCGCACCCGGCCTTTTCCGGCCGCGTCTCCGGGCGATTTAAGCAGGATTTCGAAATACTGATCGTTGACCATGTTTTCCTGGCTCACCGGGATCGGCGTCATGATTCCCGCCCAGGCATGCCTGAACCGGCCGGCGAGCCCCGCCGTGTTGGGGGCGGGCTTCGCATGAAGCCGGAGCACGTTTTCAAATTTATCGGTGCCGGTATAGACCTGGCCCGCCTCCTGGACCCACACCGAATCGCGAAGCACGCTGTTGGTATTATCGCTTTCCACCGGGGTAAACCAGTACCAATCCCATGCGGGCGGATATTTCGCGATCGAATCCACGGGATAGGGAGGGCTGGCGCGATACCAGCTTTTATATCCCTGGCCAAGCGCATACACCTGATTGCTGCTTTCAAAATCGTCGATATAGGCCTGGTTGTCGGTGTTCGGGTTCATGATGCTGTGCGCGAGTTCAAAATCGACCGTGGCCGTGGACGGCGCCGTGGTATTGATAAGAGGTATCTTATTGACAAGGGAGGTCATCCAGGCCGGCTGGAAATCGAGGTGGGTGTTGAAATCGAAAAGAAGCTTCGAATAGGGCTCCTGATTTATCCGCGGAATATCCTGGGCAATGGAGGTGCTCTGGTAGAGGACGCTCAGACCGACGAGGGATTTGTCGCTTAAGAACGGCAACGCCATTTCCGCCCGCGCACCCATGAACAGCGTTTTCGCCGGCATGAACGTCGCTTCCCGCTGGTAGTCGATCTCAACTTTATTCGCCGCCTTGGCGCCGGGCGAGGTAAGCTCGAGATTCCCGGCATCGGCGTTAAACGTATAGTCAACGTCGGCCTGAAGCTGTTTCCCGTCCGCCATCACGCGGATCGATTTTTCCATGACGCCGATGCCGAGATTGAATACCGTCTGCTTCGAGGACCCGGACATTTGCATGAGAAAGCCCGCGAAATAATTGTTGGTCATGAAGGTGGTGCTGGGACCATAGAGATAGATCAGCGAATCGCGCATGTCCGTGCCGTCGGGCGCCTTCAGGAGGGGATTATCGAAAACCAGGTTCCCGCGGGCGCCGGTATCGAGGGGAGGAATAATCAGTTCCTTGGCGTTAAAGTTGAAAATATTCAGACCGCCCACCGTCGCACTGGTCAACACTGCGCCGGTTTTCGTCAGCCCCAGAAGATCGCCGATGAGTTCGTTCCCCAGTATGGTTTTAGCCGTATCGCCGGTATTATCCTTGGTGGTGTGGAAGACCGCCATCTTGAACGAGGAGAGGTCGGAGATCGAAGTCGGCAGTTGGTACACGTTGCGCCACATGAGCGGGTACCGGTCCGGGTCTCCGGACAGGGAATCGGCGATGTCCGAGGCGGACTTAAGAATCCAGAGGGTGGAAGGGAACGTAGAGTCTCCCACGGTCGTACGATTGCCGCCCCGGTGTATCGTCTGGGTACCGTTTATTATTTGGGTATGATAGAAAAGGCCGAGGTAATCCGCATCCCCGAGGGGCAGCGAGGTGGCGGAATCGATTAAACGTACGTACCCGTCCGAATTAAGAATGTAATCCTGATCCTTTTCAAGCCGTACCATTGTCATAGAGTCAATGGTGGAGTCGTTCCCGGTCTTGACCGTTTCAAGAAACTGGTGTATCACCCTGCTGGGGTTGGTCTTCCGAAGGTTGGTCACGGCCTGTTGGGTCGGTAAAGACTGCCATATCTCCAGGGAATCGGCATTGACCGTAAGATTCTGGGGCAATGTGTACCCGATGCCTTTACCGCCGATAAGTCCATACTTTCTATTGTAGTACCGGGCATAGGCGGTATCGAGGAAATAGTACTCATACTTCTTGAAGTTGCTCTCATTTATTATCGTCGTTCCCGACCCCGAAGCGCCGCCGTTATTCACCGAAAGTTTCTGGTTTTCCCCTTCCTCGTCGCTGGCAATGGTGGTGAGCGAGAGCGGTCCGAACCGCGAGCCTATTTTGATGCCAAACAGCCCTTCGTTACTCTCGGAAAAGCCGGAAAGCTGGGTGCCAGGCATTTCGAAGGAAGTATAGCCTGCGGTGACCTGCTGCACGACTTCATCCTCAAGCTCTCCCGGCTTGGTTTCCTTGTAATCAATCTTGAAATCCTTGAGAGGATCGTTGGCGGTGACATCCCCTTGACTATTGGAGGTTATGTTGATGTTGATCAATCGCCCGACGCTGCCGCTGACGGTAAACTGGTTCTGCTCGTCGAAGACGAACCCCGGGCTGGTAAGCTGGGATTGGGAAGCGCTCGACTCCTGCTGCTGCTTGTTCTCATAGGCCATCGTGATTTTCAGGGACCCGCTTATGGACAGGCGGGGAGGATCGTTGCCGAGCACCCGCTGCGCCCATCCGGGATATTGAACCGGAAGCTCCCAGGCGAGCTTGAGATCATGCTGTTTATTCTGGCTGCTGTCGCCTCCGGTAAGCAGTGAGCCATGGTACCATGCGTCTTCCATCGCCGCCTCGGATCGTTCATCGATGTACTCGTTCAATTCGCCGTAGTGGTGCGTCCAGATGATGAATCCCAGGGAATCGTAGCGGATGACCGTAACCTGCCTTTTTTCAAAATCGATGATGGTGGTATCACGGAAAAATTTCGTGGTCGGCGTAAGAAGCCGGGGATGGCTCGACAGCAGGGGCGAGAAGGCAGGCTGCTCATCGCCCGAAGGCTGATAATCACCGGAATAGGAGCGACTTGGATTCAGCTCCTGCGCCGCAATCTGCAATGCCCCCACGAGTGCGACGGCCATTAGTATCGAGAACAATCTGCTCAGCAAGGACTGCCTTCCTTTTCGTGTTCCCTTTCCATGGCCTATTTTCCCGTGGAAGCGAAATCTTTGCAGCACCGGAACCCGACGGGGTTATGCCGATTTTGGGGATAATAGCTGTATCGTGCGCTGAAACAGCCGCTCGCAGGACCGCTCTCCCAGAATCCGCCCATCACATTATAAAAACTGGGATTTCTTTTCGCCGGCGTGCTTGTCCATTCGGCGAGATTTCCCGACATATCATATGCTCCAAAAAAGGCGCGACACTCCGGCTTGGACCCTGACCGTCTCACGGTCGTGTCATGAGTGACACAGGCATGGCGCGAATAAATCAGGCCGTAAGGGTAGGGGAAAGAATCCGGCCCCGCACAGGCGAGAGACCACTCGTCCGAGGTGCACAGGCGTTTTCCGGCGGCAGCGCACGAATCCATGGCCTGATATATCGTCACATAGAATTGCGGAATCGCCCCCTTTCGATCAGGCCACTCATAGCGATCGATGCAAAACTGCTTTGAGCCGTCCTCCACCGGTTCCATCCCGGCAGGACAGGGAAAGGTTTTCCTCACAGGCCTGATCTCGTAATACACCTCCTCAGGCCCCATGGCGTGACCGCATCGATCGACGGCCTTGTAGGCAAGAGAAGTTGTAGAATCGATAAGGAGGGTGTCGGAATGCCACACGCGCCATGAGGTATCCCGGCCGAACCGCCAATAGACGGTACAGGGCTTGTTTGCCTGAAAGCAGACGTGCGTAGGGCCATAGTGCAGTCCTCCCGCAGGATCAGGATATACCCACGGCATCAGCGTATCATTCGCACAATTGACAGAAGGTAACTCCGGGGTCCCTTCCACAAACCCGAAAGGCCTGATTTCATACCGTTCCACCCTGGGTTCCGTCGTACGACCGCAATGATCTACAGCCTTATAGGCAAGCGTCACCGTGCAATCGATGACAAAGGTATCGGCATTCCAGACATACCACGAGGTGTCCGGATCGAATCGCCAATAAACGGTGCATGGCTTGTTCGTTTGAAGGAAGACATGTTCGGGACCGATATGCATTCCACCGGTGGAATCAGGATAAACCACCGGCATCAAGGTGTCTTTCAAGCAATCGATTTGCAGTTGTTTTGCCGCCTTCACGGACTCCGCAGCTCTCTCCGACGTTCGGGCGATTGCTCTTTTCATTGAATCTTCGGCATAGGCGGCCTCATTCGCCTTCAATGCCGCTTTAGCGGACTCCGCAGCTCTCTCCGACGTTCGGGCGATTGCCCTTTTCATTGAATCTTCGGCGTAAGCGGCTTCGTACGCCTTAAGTGCCGCGGAGTCCTGCGACGACAGCGGCTCCATGGCGGAAGGGACGTTTTTCCGGACCCATTGCGATGAGTAAATTTTATTGCTCTCTTTTTGACCGCGTACCCCTCCGCCGATGTGCGCGCTCCTTCTGACAGCGAAAAAAATGGCCACCACCGCGATTATCACCGCCAGCAGCAGGGCCGCTATAATCCGGTGGACATTGAAGGACAACGATTTTTTTTCACGCTTGGGTTCGCTCACGCCGTATTACCTTGTCCTGAAGCCGGTTCCCTTCTCTTTGCGCTTCCGGGATCGGCGGACTCAATAGCGGAAAGCACGGAGAGAAAATCTTTCGTCGCTTCCACATCGTGGACGCGAAAAATCCGGGCGCCACGCAAAAATGCCGAGGCCACGCTGCCGAGAGAACCAAAGAGACGTTCTCCCGGGGCTTCTTTGCCGGTTATCCTTCCAATAAACGTTTTTCTCGACGTCCCGACAAGCACCGGATACCCGAGGGTGACAAAAGCCTTCAGCCCGGCTAAAAGCGCGATGTTATGTTCCGTATTTTTTGCGAAGCCGATTCCCGGATCGATCACCACGTGCCGCGCCGATACGCCGGCCTTTAAAAAGGCATCGACCTCAGATCGCAGTTCCTTCACAACGTCGCCGACGATATCGTCATAATGCGCATGCTGCTGCATGGTGAGCGGGGTTGCGCGACTATGCATCAGCACTACCATGCATCGGCTCTCAGCCACGACCGCCGCCATTCCGGAATCGAATCTTCCGGCGCTGATGTCATTTATCCACGAAGCGCCGACGTCAAGAGCACGGCGGGCGACAAAAGCGCTGGCGGTATCGACGCTTATCGGGCAGGAGACTTTTTTTGAGAGCTGCGAAACAACGGGAAGCACCCGCTCCGCTTCCATTTCCGGAGGCACTTCCTTTGCGCCCGGACGGCTCGAAGCGCCCCCCACATCGAGAATATCCGCCCCCTCCGCGCTCAGCCGGATACCATGTTCAACTGCGGCATCGACAGAGGCATAACGCCCGCCATCATAAAACGAATCCGGCGTGACATTAACGATACCCATGATGGAAAAAGGGGGATTCGGCACATTAATAAATGCGGTTTGGATTATTATATTATTGTAGCGGCAGAAGATTGACGCATCTCCGCATCAGGGCATCATCAGGCTATCGTGCAGGGCCTCTTCAAGGCGATCAGGGGTAGAAGCGTGGGAATCATGGCTCTACCCCGAAAGGATCATTCATCCGCCCGACCCTTTGGGTTCCTCCACACCGGCCTTGTCAGCCGGCTCAACAACCGGCTCCTGAACTTCAGTCGCGGTGTCGGCGCCATTCCCATTGCCATTACCATTGGGACTGGCTTCGGAGGGGGTGCGAGGGGAAAGGGAGCGCGATTTTTTCACGTTCTGGAGGGAGTCGCCCTGGATCGCCTTCATGACCTCTTCGCGATCGAGAAGTTCATGGTCAATCAGCGCCTGAGCGAGCCGGTCAAGCTGCTCCCGATGTTCGGTCAACAGGTCGGCGGCTCTCTTCATCTGCTCATAGACGATCTGATGCATCAGCTCATCGATGGCCTCGGCGGTTTTATCGGAGTAATCCCGGTGCCGGGAGATTTCGCGCCCAAGGAAGATCTGTTCGTCTCTTTCACCATACGAAAGCGGCCCCAGAAGTTCGGTCATGCCGTAATCGCACACCAGTTTGCGAACGAGGTTGGTTGCCTGCTTGATGTCGCTCGCCGCGCCGGTGGTCTGATTATTGAAAATCATCTCTTCGGCCACACGACCGCCCATCATGATGCAGATGCGATCGAGCAGGTACTGTTTCGAGTAGCTGTGCCGGTCCTCGCCGGGAAGCGAGAAGGTAACTCCCAGAGCGCGGCCTCGCGGAATGATGGTCACCTTGTGCAAGGGATCGGCTTCGATGCAGTAGATATTGCAGATGGCATGGCCGGCCTCATGGTAAGCGGTGGTCTGTTTTTCTTTTTCCGACAGCACCATGCTCCTTCGTTCGGCGCCCATGAGCACCTTGTCCTTCGCTTCCTCGAAATCGAGCATGGTGACATGCTCCTGCCCGAAGCGTGCCGCCATGAGTGCGGCCTCGTTCACGAGGTTGGCCAGATCGGCTCCGACAAATCCGGGAGTACCGCGCGCAATGGTATTAAGATTTACATCCGGCGCAAGCGGGATGTTTTTTGAATGGACTTTCAGAATGCCTTCGCGTCCTTTGACATCAGGGATATCCACCACTACCTGCCGATCGAACCGCCCTGGACGCAGAAGTGCGGGATCGAGCACATCGGGACGGTTGGTCGCCGCAATGAGGATTACCCCGGAATTCTCTTCGAATCCGTCCATTTCCACCAGCATGGCGTTCAGGGTCTGTTCGCGCTCATCGTGTCCGCCGCCGAGGCCTGCGCCGCGCTGGCGTCCTACGGCATCTATTTCGTCGATGAAAATCAGACTCGGCGCGTTCTTTTTCGCGGTGTCGAACAGGTCGCGGACACGCGAAGCACCCACCCCGACAAACATTTCAACGAAATCGGACCCGCTCATCGAAAGAAAGGGCACGCCCGCTTCGCCGGCTACGCACCGCGCCAGGAGCGTTTTGCCGGTTCCCGGCGGTCCAAGAAGAAGCACCCCCTTGGGGATTTTTCCGCCGAGGCGCTTGAATTTAAGCGGATCCTTCAGAAAGTCGATGATCTCCTGAAGCTCCATTTTCGCCTCTTCAACACCGGCGGCATCGGCAAAGTTCGTCTTCGGCCTGTCCAGAACGTGCAGCTTGGCGCGGCTTTTACCGAATGAAAATATGCCCTTCTGCCCCGCCTGCATCTGGCGCATCATGAACAGCCAGAAAATAACGAAAAACAGGAGCGTCGGCAGTACGCTCCAGAAGATATCGCCCCAGTTCATCTTCTCCTGTTCAAAGGTGTACTGTATCCCCCGCTTATTCCATTCCGCGAGCATCCCGGAGTCGAGAAAAGGCAGGTTCACCTCGAAAAATTTAGTGGCCATCGCGCTTGTTGCGCCGATTTTCGAAAAAACCGCCGGATCCTTCACCTCGCCGCGAGCGACCGCATGTCCCGAACCCTTCTGGAGAACATTCATCTGGGCGATGTTTGCCTCGGGGATTGCAAGAAGCGCTTCAAATTGGGTATAGGTAAGCTTTTGCGGGCTTGAGTTCGCGTTTTTTTCAAAAAAACGGAGCGCCAGAATCCCCACCATCACTATCCCGAGCCATATGAGCGGGGAAGGGACCGTATTTTTACCCTTCGGGAGTTTCTTTCCGCCCTCTCCTTCTTTCTTGCGTTTCATGGCGCCGGGCAGCGGCGTTTTAAAGATCTGTTTCGGTTTTTTTTCGTCGGGACTCACTTTTCTTCCTTGTTAATAGCTGAAGCCGCACGGTACCACCCATCGTCTATGACCTGCACGACCCACGCTGCTCTTCAGGCGTTTCAGCCGGCACAAGAGAGGTCTGGCCGGGGGGGCGACAGGTGACAAAATCAAAAGATAACAAAAATACATCATATTATTGCGCAAGAGTACGATTGATAGGATAGTTCCAGAATTCGTACCGTGTCCCGCGTTATCCGGGCAGCCTGCCCTATCCGCATCCCGGGGATCCAGATGATGCGGCCATCCCCGGATTCAACGACGCCAAACGCCGGGCGCTCCGCTTTCGAAACCCCCTGTTTAGCCAGAAATGACGCTACTCCGACCGGCCCGGAAGCGCCGAGCGGAACGAAGCGATCAGCCGGCCGGATGCTCCGGAAAGTCAAATTACTTCCGCAGAGGTCCCGATCGAGGGCAACGGTCAGATTATCGAACGGAAGCGTGCCGAGAGCCGTCGCTTCATTGGCCAGAAACCGGGCGCAGGCAGCCGGACACTCCGTAACCCCTTTCGATGCAATGCGATAGCTGAATTCATGGCTATCGGCCGATTGGTGGTTCATAAACAGAACAGTTGTGCGTCGGGGATAATATCGCCATACGCCGCCGGGCAACGGAAACTCGCCGTCCGTGCGGCCACGCCTGGCCGCCACCTCCTCGATATGGCGCGCATCGACCGGAATGCCATAGTGCTCGAAAACTCTCCGCAGTCCCTCGCCGGCATGAAGCTCGTCGTCAAATCCCGCCTTTTCAATGAAAAAACGGTCGCTCATCCCTTTCACCCGCGCTGCGATCCAGCGGTCGACGGCGGGTTGCATGGCTCTCCAGAGTTCGCCTGAGAGTTCGGCAATACGGGTGAGCTTCTTGAGGGCATTCGGTTCCCGTTTTTCCATCATGGGCAAGACCGTATGCCTGATGCGATTTCTCTCAAAGGAGTGATCGCTATTCGATGAGTCGTCCCTGAAGCCGATCCCCCGGGATGCAAGCCAGCCGACGACCTCCTCACGCCGAAGGTCGAGGATCGGCCTGATGATGCCGTCATCCCGTTTGGGGAGGATTCCCCGCATCCCGCGCAGTCCCGATCCGCGGACGATGCGCATGAGAACCGTTTCCGCCTGATCATCGGCGGTATGACCGGTGGCGACACAATCGTACCGTTCGCGCTCTTTTACCTCAAGATAAAAACGGTAGCGTTCCCGCCGCGCCCACTCCTCCATGCCCGCGTCGTGAAGCGTCCTGCCGGAGAGTTTCTTCAGGAACAGGGGGCATCCGAGTCGTTCCGCGAGGCCGGCGACGAACCGCTGGTCGCCGTCCGATTCCGCTCCGCGCAACCCGTGATTGACATGCACCACGCCGAGCCGCCGTATGCCAAGCCGCCTCCGCTGCCCATGAAGCATGCACAGGAGCGCCGTAGAGTCTCCCCCGCCGCTCGCCGCAACGAGCACCGACGCCTTCCCCGGAACGAGGCTTTTGTACCGGGCGATACAACGCTCGATAACGGTCGAACCGGACGGGATACACTGATCGGATTTGTCAGACATATTTGATGTCTTAGAAAATAGCAGGCGGGAGGGAACCGGGAAGGAATGGAAGCAGCGCCGGGAGTCGAACTCCAACCCCCAAAATAACAAGCAAACGCCAAAATGCTACCGGAATGCTACCCAAAATGCTACCGGCAGACAGTTCGGTTTTTATCGCCATTTTGTCAAGCTAAAGGCTCTTGTTGAGTCTGCGGAAAACTTCCGGAATTACCGCCGATCATTGTGAGAGGGGCTCCTGCTAAGGCGATGGAAGTCTATTTAATTATAATTCAATTACTTAGATACTGCTTTTTACTAAACCCTTACCAAAAAAACTTTACTAAAACTTTACCAAAACTTTACCATTTTCCATATTTTAAGGCTTGCGGAGGCGTGTGCCTTAACATATACATCGGCTTCGAACGGCATTCAAACGGCTTTCGAAGGGCATTAAAACAGCCTTCTAATGTTGATAATATGCCAATTTCTCATAGTAAGAAACAATAACTCTCAACCAGCGTGAATAGGCGGTTCCCAAAGATTTAATTTTGAATGCTCGCTAATATGCCATTTTCAAAATATAGAAAGCTACGTGTTTTATATACCCATTGTTCGTGAATTGTAGTATGAACGATTGTTCTGTTAATTTCATCTGGTTCCCCCCAACCCATTTTAGCTTGTTCGGCGGTCATTCCAATATATACAGTTCCCCCTTCAATAGCAGTCCATACTCGTAAAGGCCAATGATGTTTTAATCGGGGGTCTTCTGTCATAAAATATTTATCAAAGTGATCAAATTCTCTGAGAATATCTGCAACGGTTGTGTTGCTAAGATTACAATCTACATAACCCTCCTCGCCGGTTTTGCATTGAAGAATAAATCTAATGGGCGACGAACAATACCAACCAGCAACTATATCGATGATTTTTACGGGTGAATATTTTTTAATTGTTAAAACTTTTATTGTGTCTTTTACTTCATCATAGATATGCAACTTGGTTTCTTTGTACCATAGGGTTTTATTCAACCATTGTGTTCGTGCACTATCAATATCTGCAACTGGCCCGATACCATCAATGGATTCTGAAAAGGCACTTGCTTGTACGGACACACCATTGTCTTCAATTGAAAAAAACACTTTCGGCACATTACCATCCTGTTCTATAACTGAATCAACTTTAGCAATCCTGCCTACATATTTATCGTAGTCAAAACTTGATAAATCATTTCCAAAACCTTGATATCCAAAATGTTGTAAGCTCTTAGGCATAGGCAAAAATATAAATCTTTCTCCTGTCCATTTCGATATGGGTCTGAAAGGGAAGATCGTATTTGAAGTCTCGTTAGTAGTGGATACCGTCTTCTTTTGTCCAATCGATCCCTGATGCACATAAGAATTCTGCACTTGCGCAATAATTGAAAAATTTATTGTTAAACAAACCGCCGCAATAAACACTGGCATTATTTTTATCTTTGCAAACAAATTGGATTTCATCATAGAAAGCCTCCTTTGAGGTAGAGTGAATTTGTAATAAGTGCCTATTCCAGAGGTAAAGAATCCCCCCGCATAGCGGGGGGCATTAATTGAGCGCCCTATAAGGGCGCTTTCCTATTCCAAAGGTAATTGCAGTTGAGTAGCATCTTCCTCACGGTCTTTTTGCTGCTGCCACCGAACATATTTCCTTATCGTCTCTTCATCCATACCAATCGTCGTCACTGCATAACCGCGCGACCAGTAGTGCTGACCATAGTATTTCTTGCGCAATCCTACAAATTTCCGGAATATCTGTATCGAACTCTTCCCCTTCAAGTTTCCCAGTACCCGACTTACACAGTAATTCGGCGATATGCTCAGCACCAAGTGTATGTGATCGGTCTGGACATTGCCTTCCAGTATTTCAACCTTGTGCCGTCGGCATAATTCGCGCATTACATCGCGAACGTAATACCGAACTTTATACTGCATCACCCGAAAACGGTATTTCGGGCACCATACGATGTGGTATTTGCACTCCCACACCGTATGACTTAGAGCTTATCCATAAATAAAAGTTGTTTGTCTGAAACATATCATCGCACAGGCGAGTTGAATAAGTCCTTCATAACTACGAGCTAATTTTTCAAAACGGACCAGCAATTTCCGATATCGATTAAGCCATGAATGACATCGCTCGACCACCCACCGGCGGGCTTTATACTTCGGATTTTTGCGTTTCATTTCGATTTCCTCACCCCGCTGTTTGATATGCGGAATGTAGCGTCGATTCAAGCATTCTTTCAACGCAGGTTCACCGCTGTATCCTTTATCAGCACACAAATGATGCGTTCGCCTTTGCTTCGTTTTCGGACGCTTTACCACAATGTTGTTCAACGTTTCAGGAAGTAATTTCATGTCGTGAGTCTGGGCTCCGCTGACGATGATCGACAGTGGGATTCCACGGCCGTCTACGAGAACGCTTCGCTTGGTTCCTTTTTTTTCCCCGATCTGTGGGATTTGGCCCCACCTCCTCAATTGCCAGTGGTGCCTTGTTCATTGAACCATCAATACTTTGCCATCTCCAGGCGATTCCTTCCATCTCATCGTACTCGGCAAGGCCTGCTTTCCAAAGTTTTTCAAATAATCCGGCAGCCTGCCATTCAAGAAAATATCGGTGGAGCGCACTTGCGCTGCCAAAACGCTCTTTGGGCGCAGCTTTCCATTGTATTCCCGTGCGCAATACGTATACAATGCCTTCAAGCACCTTTCTTGGAGGAATTGGCTTCCTTCCTCCTCCGGGGTCGCGTATATACTTCCGTTTCCGGTTCCTCTGTTTCTTGGGTATGTATGGCTCAACCTTTTCCCAAAATTCATCAGAAATATCCCATGAATACAGCCGTTTCGACGCGTTTTCATCCATGCACTAAATATGATAAATGCCAACCTCAATGTCAATATTATTTATGGATAAGCTCTTAATTTCTGAAAGCGGCTCATCTGTACCTCCTTTGGTTAATGGTGACTTTATGCACCATCGGAGGTACATCATGGCCGCGCTGACAGCAAGAGCTTAGGGCGCAGACCCCTCGGCATAGCCGAGGGAACTAATATCTATTAGATGCTTCGCGGTGCCGTAAATCCGGGCCGGGACCCGCATGCCGGGCTTGAAACTCGTGGGCAGCTCGAAGAGGTAATCCGTAATTCTGGTCAGGCCGGAAGGGAGCGGCATGATTTCCTTTGTAATCGACCGTCTACTACTCATCCCATCATTTTCGGAATACACCCGTTGGAATCGGGAGATACCCGAAGATGGAACAAAACAAAATATTATACAGTATGGTAACTGTATACCGGAATTTCTTCTCGAAAGCCCTCCTCATTCGCTATAGCGGGATTCGGTTCGCGGATGCCTGAAGGGGAGGAACTCGCTGGAGGACGCATGTCGGATTTGATAATTCAGGCTTCGCAAAATAAGAAATAATTTCGCGTATGCGACAATTTGCCGTCATTTTCCATGCCGCATCTGTCCCTTCCACGGCAACCTAACTTTACCCCATAAGCCGGGTTAATTCCACGATATGTTCCTGCTCGTCGACGATCACGTGGCGGAGTTCATGCTCGATGGTCTCAAACTCATACTGCAGCTCCTTTTTATTGTCGGCAACCGTTTTGTAAATCTGTTTGTAGAAATCCTGCGCATCGCGCTCGTTTTTGAGGTTGACCTCAAGAATCTGCGGCACCCCCTGCGCACCAACGGTCGGGGCCAGCGCCATGGTCGGATCGCCTCCCAGATAATCGGCGATCATGGTGCGGAATTTCTGTTCATGTTTCTCCTCATCGGCCGCAATTTCCTTCAACCGGGCGATAATCGGCTCCGCATTCTGCCCGGAAATAAGCTCGGCATGGGAAAGGTATTGGATCCGTGCGGCATGCTCCAATTCCAACGCCTTGTTCAGCATTGAAATCAATTTGGGTTTTATTGCGGCCATACAGCCTCCTCAAAGGGAAAAGGTGGAAATATTCCCGCAAAGGACGCAAAATGCGTGCCACTATGGCAGGTACCGATAAAGACCACTATGTTAAAAGCCGATGCAGCCGTCTTCATAAATCCTCTGAAAATTCCTGGGCGCTTATCAAATATATTTTCCAGGAACCCGCTAGCCATCCACCGGTGAGCGCCTGCACCCTGCCGTAAACCGTAAGGGCGTATAAACAAGGGAAGATACCGGATCACCATGATTGCCGATATTTTTCTGCTTCTCCTGAGCCTGGGAGTCATTCTCATAAGTTGCATGGTTTTTGTCAATGCCGTCGAGTGGCTGGGGAAGGTATTCAATCTCCATCAAGGCATCACCGGAAGCATTCTGGCCGCGATCGGCACGGCCCTGCCCGAAACCATCATCCCGATTCTTGCCATCCTTTTTTCCGGAGCAAGCCGCTCTCATGCCATTGGGATCGGCGCCATTGCCGGCGCGCCTTTCATGCTGGCGACCCTTGGTTTTTTTGTCACCGGCGCCGCCGTCATCATCAATGCGCTTCTCAAAAAGCGAACGCTCGCCATGAACGCCGACTTGACGATTCTCTCCCGTGACCTTACCTTTTTCTTTGTTTACTATGGGATTGCGGTCAGCGCCACCCTGTACCATACCATGCATCCGCTGAAATTGATTGTTGCAATAGGCCTGGCCGCTTCCTATGCACTCTACCTTAAAATGACCATTCGCGGCAGCGCGGCAGACATAGAAGAGGTCGAGCCGCTCTACCTGACCCGATTCTTAAGGCTGCCGACGTCGGTTTTCTGGATTGTGATCCAGATTACGGGAAGCTTAGTGCATTATCGTTGACCGGTGCGCATTTCTTTATTACCTATGTGGACCTCCTCTCCCGTTCCCTTGGCGCCTCGCCGCTTCTGCTCTCCCTGATCGTGACGCCGATTGCCACGGAACTGCCGGAGAAGATGAATTCGGTCATCTGGGTCGGGAAGAAAAAAGACACGCTGGCGCTCGGCAACATCACGGGCGGCATGGTCTTCCAGAGCTGTTTTCCGGTGGCGTTCGGCATGGTGTTCACCGAATGGGACCTCCGGGGGCTCACCATGGTTTCCGCGCTCTGCGCGCTGTCCATGACGCTTTTCGTGCTGTTCTGGGTAAAAATTCGCAAAGAACTGCATCCCGGCGCACTGCTTGTCGGGGGGGTGTTCTACGGGGTTTTTCTTCTGAGCATTTTCCTGAAAATGCGCTGAGGAGCGAGGGGGGGATTGCCGTCCGTATTATTGTATTGTTCCGATTATGGGATGGCGTAAGAAATTCATCCGCACGAATGGGAGGCACACTTTTTGATCATTGTTTTATTTTTTCTTGCAGTTGGCAGTTTAATTATCCGAGGTGATAGTTATAGAGAATGAACTACCCCGAAGCGGAACTTTGATGAATTTAACCAAAAGAGATTAAAATGGCGCATCGATCGACAATCCAAGTGAAGATAATGACTTTCACACTGCTCGAAATTGCTCTCAGTGTTGTTTCCGTTCCGGCTGCCGACTCGATGCAGATCGCGCAGTATATTAAGGACATCCAAGCGGGACCTTCAACCTACTATACCCCGGAAGCGTACGCCTATTTCGTCTCGCGGGGCAGCATTCCGCCCGGCAGCGCCTCAGCGGACCGGGATGCCGCGATTCGAAGTTTTTCCGCCGTCACCAAGGTTTCGCGCCTGCCCGCCGCCGAGGCCGGCGGTGCAATTCCGATCATTGCCGCGCTCTTCCCCCGGCTGGTGCATCTGGTGCAGGTCCGCGATGCGGTATTCGGAGACAACGAGGGGGATTTTGACGACTGCGTCGGAACCTATGTGACAAATGCAAAAACCCAATTCATGGTATCGCCGCCGATTCTCGATTATAATATCCTGTCACAGTATGAAAATTTCATCGATGAAACACACGAGATTGAATTCATTTCAAAGAAATTGGGTGCGTCCGGACAGATTACCGGGGCTACCTTCAATCTGAAAATTTTCCTCACCGCCTATATCGGCGAGGGCGCGCTCTCACGTCTGACCGGAGTTGCGCTCGGACACGATCCAAACGCCTGGCGGCAGTGGGCGACGGGCACTGTTCCCCTGGCAACCCGAACCTACGAGCAGCAATATGCGATACCTGCGGCAACCGGCTCCCTTGCCGCTCCGCCTGCGCAAGCCGTACCGCTCTCCCCGTGCTCCTCACGGCAGTTCATACCGGGCAGGAACTATCGGATATTTCTTACAACCGGTAATGATCTCGAAGGCAGGGTGATTTCGCGGGACGAAACTTCGGTGACCCTCCTTACTGCCGGGGGAAAACCCTATGTGATAGCCCTTACCCTAATCAGGAGCTCCGATCCGGTCGAACCCGTCGAATCGAGTCCGAAAACCCAATAATGACAAGGTAGCATGCCCGTGATCCACAAAGTCAGCTCACAACAAGTGGACAAATAGTCTTGAAGAGCATCGCCTCCGGACAAGATGACATCGACCGGGCGGAAAATCTCCTCACCCTCTACCTTCATATACCCTTCTGCGCCTCGAAATGTCGCTACTGCGATTTTTATTCGGTCCGGTATGAGGCAGGAGCCGCGTCCGCATACCTTTCCGCGATAGCAAAAGAGATAGAACTTTGCAGGAAAAACGGCCTCATCGACGATTTTGCCGGGTTTGAAACCGTGTTTTTCGGTGGCGGCACCCCGTCGGTGCTTTCGGCTGCCGAACTGGCTGCGCTCTGCCGGATCGTCCGGAATTCCTTTTTTTTGGTTCCCGGATATGAGTGGACCGTGGAATGCAATCCCGAATCTTTTACCCGCGAAAAGGCGGCGGCGCTTCTGGAGGGAGGCGTCACCCGCCTCACCTTCGGCTTCCAGTCGCTTAACGACCGCGAGCTTCGGACGCTGGGCCGGGTTCATTCAGCCGACCAGTGCCGCTTGCTTCTCGCCGACGAATCGCTTGCCCCGTTTACGTCGATCGGCGTGGATCTCATGTACGGCCTGCCCGGACAATCGTCCGAAACGCTCGGGGAAACGCTCGGTACCCTCTTTAATTCATCCCGTATTAACCATATTTCAGCCTATGAGCTGACCATTGCTGAAAAGACGCCGTTTGGCCGCCATCGCCGGCTTCTGCCGCTCCCCCCTGCGGATGAGGAGATGTCGGCCATGACCGAGCGGTTGTGGCGCCTTCTCCGCAGCAACGGCTTTGAACAGTACGAGGTATCGAACTTCGCGAAAGGGGGGCATCGTTCACGCCACAACGAAGCATACTGGGATCGTCGTCCCTGCCTCGGCCTGGGCTGCGCCGCGCACTCCCACCTGCGAGGGCGGCGGCTCGCGAACATGGCCGACCTGGACCGTTACCTCGCCATGGTGGCCGAAGGCCGGCTGCCACGCGAATTCATCGAAGAAATCGACCTGCCGAAGCGGGCAACGGAGATGGTGTTCTTGGGCCTGCGGAGGGTCAAAGGGATCGACACAACGACATTTCGGGAAAAATGCGGCATATTCCTCGAAGACTTTGTAAATGCAAAGAAAATGGCTGAATTCATCGAACAGAGGCTGCTTGCCTCTGAACCGCCCTTTGTGCGGCCGACCGAACGTGGGCTTCTCGTGGCGGATGCAATTGCAGCGGCGCTTATTTAACCCGATCGCGCCTCTCCCTATCACCCCACTTCTCTTCTAAACATCTCCCCTTTCCACGAAAATCTTCCGAATACTCCCATTACCACCGCCGCAATCACGGTCGGTAACTGCAGAAGCGACGCCGGTATAACATACCTGCGCAACTGCTTCTGGTTGTAGAGCGCAGTGCCGGGCAGCATGAGCAGATACTCGCCCGCGATTTTCACGGCGAGCATGCCGGCGAATAGCAACAGATGGGTCGGGCGGAAGAATCCTGCGACGAGGGCCGCGGCCAGACCGCAGTAGTACAGGAAGATTCCGCTCAGGAAGGCTATCCGGCGGGGTGAGTAGTTCACGGTTTTGGAGCCCCACCGTTTGCGTTGCTCGAAAATGTCGGCTATCGAGTTTGAGGGAGCGGTTGAGACCGCGCCTTCGACCGCGTTCATGAAGCGGACCTGCCATTTTTTGCTTCCCGCGATGCGCTGGAGCAGGAGATCGTCGTCGCCCGATACCACCTTCTGCGCAGCGGAGCCGTATCCGCCGATCTCATCGAATGCCTTTTTGCGGAACGCAAAGTTGCTCGCGCTCGCATTGATGGGCATGCCCGCCCCGATCGCAGAGGCGGCCACAATCCCATGCGAGAGAAAATCCACGGCCTGAAGGCCGAAGAGCAGCGAACCCATGCCGTGAGGCCTGAAATAGCAAGCGATCCCCTGCACGAGGCCGGTCGTCCTTGTAAAGCAGCGGTCGATGGTGGCGAGCCAGGCGGTCGAAACGAGGCAATCCGCATCGGTGAAGACGACGATCTCGTTTTTCGCCTCGTTGACCCCTTTCGAGACCGCGTATTTCTTCGGCGCAATGCCGGGGGGAGTTTCGCTGACCGGGAGGGTGCGCATGTTCGGGAAGCGGTTCGCAAACCCGGCGCAGATCGTCTCCGTGGCGTCGGTGGAGCGGTCGTTGATCACGATCACCTCGTACCGGCTCTTCGGCAGGCTCTGGCGGAAGATGGATTCGAGACAGGGACCGATATGTTCGGCTTCGTTACGCGCCGCGATGACGATTGAAAAGGACAGGTTCGCGGGCGTGCCGGGGGGCGGCAGGCGGTGGAGGCCGCGCAGCAGAAAGAGCACGGCGCAAAGATAATACACGGTGACGGCCAGGAGAAAAAGCTGAAACAGCGTCATCGGATTTACACCTTGGAAAGCGGAGAGATGGTTATGAACATTCCAAGAAAATACTAAACCGGCGGTCAGGTCAAATCTCTCCCTCCAGCGCCGCCATTGCCTCGTCGAAGCTCCCATCCTTCACCCGGTGGATTTTCACGCCACGGCGCTCCATGCCGCGGAACCAGGTCTCCTGCCGCTTCGCAAGGCGGCAGATATCGCGGCAGAGCTCGGCGACCATGGTCCCGTAATCGATTCCGTCGAACAGGTGCCGGGCGATATGCTTGTACTCCATCCCGAACATGGCGAGCCGTTCGCGCGAAATCCCGGCGGCAAGGAGGCGCTTCACCTCGTCAACCATTCCGGCGTCGAGCCGCTGTGTGAGGCGCGCCGCGATCCGCTCGCGAAGGATAGTCCTTTCGATAGCGATGCCGAGCACCATGGGCAGAAGCGCCGGAGACGTTTGCTTCGTTCGCTCCCGCCTGCCTGACGGATCGCCGAACCGGGCGATTTCGAGGCTGCGCACGATCCTTTTCCTGCTTTTCAGGTCGGTCGTTTTGTAAAGGGCTGGCGCGCAGGCGGCCAATTCCCGCGCCAACGATTCCCGGTCGCGGTGCATCTGTTCGGCGCGGAACGCGGCGTGCTCGGGCACATCGGGAACCACGTAGCCCCGCAGCACCGCTTCGAGGTAGAGCCCGGTCCCGCCGACCACCACCGGCATCTTTTGACGGCCGGTAATGTCCGCGAAGACGCGGCTGAAATCGGCCTGGTAGCGGTGAACGGTGTAGATCTCGGCGGGCTCGACGATATCGATGAGATGATATGGAACGTCGCCGTACTCGGCCAGGTCCTTGCCGGTGCCGATATCCATTCCCCTGTACACCTGGCGCGAATCGCAGGAGACGATCTCCCCGTTGCACCGGCGCGCAACGAGCACGCCCAGCCGCGTCTTGCCCGAGGCGGTCGGTCCGCAGATCACGATGCAGTTATGCATGGCAGTCAGGAAAAATAGCTTCGGTCATTTTATCATATCCCGTACGCATTATTTATCTTAATTACTGACTCACGCCTGATAAGGACGTTCCACTGATGTATCGAAGATTATACGTAGCTCTTCTCCCGGCGATTTTTGCCCTGATCGTATCATCGGCTCATTCCGCATTCGGGGCCACTTATTTCCTTGACGCTATGAATGGCAATGACTCACTTTCGGGAACCACGCCAGCTGTGGCGTGGAAGAGCCTCACCAAGTTCAACGCGGCCACCTTCCAGCCCGGCGACACGGTGAAGCTCAGGGCAGGATCGGTCTGGACCGGGGCCATGCAGGTGAAGGGGGCGGGGACGAGCGGCCACCCGATCGTGGTCGACAGCTTCGGGACCGCGAATCCGGCCGCCATGCCGCGCATCGACGGCGCCGGGGTGACCGACGCGGTGCTCGTGAGCGGCGTCGACTACTGGGAGATCAATCATCTCGAAGTCACGAACACCACGGCGACACGGGCGACTTCCCGGCGCAGCGGCGTGCGCCTGAATTCGACCGGCGCTACCCGGCACCATATCCAGGTAAACGGACTCTACGTGCACGATGTAAACGGCGACCTGACAAAAGGGACCTCGACGGAGGGGTGCGGCATCTATTTCGACGGCGGCGCCTTCGACTCGCTGGTCATTCAGAATTGTCTCGTGGTGAACACCGACCGTAACGGCATCTGCCAGAACAGCAACAGCCATCAAACTGGGGTTCGATTCCCCATAGCGCTACCACTAAAAAACCTTCAAAATTGTCGAATTTCGCTTAAAAACGGCATTTTTGAGGGGTTTTTTATTTGGTCTCCCTGCAATGCAAAATCCCTGAAATACCCTGAAATTACCCCTGTTTTCCCTACAGGTGTGAAGACGGTGTGAAGACGAACACGCCGCGAACGCGGTGCTTTTTACGTTTTTTCCTGAAAACGTGAAGACTATAAAGCACGAAAAAAACAGAATGCCGGGTGCTTGCCACACTTTTTTTCAAAGGGCTTGATGTTCAGGGTGAATGGGTTTTATATTGTTTCCGTTCATTCAAAGGAGAGCTATACCTATATAGGAAAATAAAAAGCCACTAAAAACCGTTTACAGTTTTTTCTATCCCTCGACGCCAACCAATCACAGATAGGAAAACGGTATACGCTGTTTCTTGCTAACCACAAGAAATGGCGTCGTACCTTTCCTATTCTGACGTCCGGCGAAAGCCGGAATGTCGGGGCACGATGCGAAAGCAAAGTGTGTGATTGGCGTCGCATAGGGATGTGTGCGACGCCTTTTTTATTGGGGAAAATCGATGCTTTTTTATTAACCATAATGGAAAGGAGATCAATTCGTGCAAGAAGATACCTCATAGCGTCAATCGATTATGCGAATAATTTATTAATTCAGAGTATTAAAACCTTATTTCTCCCCCCATTTCTATCAAGGAGGTTTTCGTATGTCGATTCGTTCTTTTTTGAGCGTCTCAATCGTTTCGTTATCGCTGATACTTTCCGGGGTCGCTTGTTCCGTCCGATTGATTGATTTTACCGTAATCAGTTCAAAGAATGTAACCTTAAAGTTTCAGGATGGCGGCAAGGGACAGCAACGGGTTAAGGGTTCAAGCATGGGATTTTTAGGTATAGGGGCAAATGTAAAAGCAGCCGTCGATGAGGCGATCGAGAAAGCCGAACCCGGATATGATGCTCTTATCGATGGAGTTGTTTACAAGGATGTTTGGGGATATTCAGTTGAAGGAACGCCGATTAATACGACGAAGTTGATGGCGCAGTTGGGAAAAGATGGCTTTGAGAAATACTGCATGAATCATAAAATCGATTTCATGTCCACCAAGTAACTGTTTCAAATGCAAATGAGCGTTTCACTATTAAACCACTGAGGTCAGGATTCGAGCCCCTCAACCCAATCAAAAGGAGGAAGTATGTTCAAGACTATTCAAAAGATTCTTTGCGGTGTAGCCGTATTTTGTGGAGTATTCGCCTTCAGTTGCAGTAGCCCCAGTTCACCAGCGCCTTCGCCAGCTATCGGCAACTGGAGTGGAACTGTCTCTATGACTGACAGTGAGCTTGTATCGGGCTACCCAACTAAACTTAATGAATCAGTTAATTACCAATGGTATATCACCAGCAGCAGCTATAACAGAACCCAGATAGACACCATTAAAGAGGTTTCAGATACTTTGCTCGATTCGATAGTGCCGATACTATTAGGCCTAGGGGGATACGACACAATTCCTGTCATTCACGTTGGCAGTATTACGATCACCGATGTTTATACCGACACCGGTACATGGACCACTTCCGGAAACACCATTATTTGCTCGACTCCGCGGTTGTGGGTGTCTATGAACGGAGCTACATCAACGATTCAAACTGCTCCATACTCGGATACCACAGGTACTTCCGGAATTGCTGGAAACACCTGGGTAGTATCCTTCCCCTGGCTGAAATTGAACAATTCAAGCGGTACCGCTGCCCTTGCATTGACAAAGACATAGACTAAATGGGCTATTATTATGATGTTGCAAACGCCTTTTTCAAATAAAAAGAGGCGTTTGCTTTTATACATACAACTTACTACCTTCAAAAGAAAGGAATAAATATGCTAATGCCTCTTATCATTAAGGCAGTGGGGAAAATCGCCGCGGAGAAATTAACAGAAAAAGTCTTTAATGATGGTGTCGATGACAAAAAAAAGAAAAAGAAAACTGCTTATGGAAAAAAAACATCAAAAAAAACAACGAGGAAAAATAAATCTGCAAAGAAACGAAAGCCAATCAAAAATAAAAAGTAATAGAAAAATATTACCAAAACAACATTGCCGCTTTTGAAAAACTTCCCTTAATTTTTAAAAGGGAATTGTATTTTATTTAATTAGTGTCTCTTTCCCGTTCCTCGGTTTCGATAAAAACCTTCGGGATTTCGATAAATACTCCCCACAATTTCGAAAAATCCGCTATATTTATAACCCTATTCAGGGAGCGTCGAAAAAATGGGTGGAAGCACATCCAGTCGATGGGGCAAAAACTATCAGCGAAGGCCGATCGTTGAAGAGACGTGGGCAATCGATATTGCCCAATTCTTGCCGTTACTCGCCGACGGGAAGAAATCTCGTGGTTCAGAAGAAGTAATTCAGGTAACGCGAAAAACCCCTCCAGAATCATTTCCGGCAAATTTTGTTCTTCGGGATAATGAAATTTCGATTTATTTTTATAAGTCCGATGGTGGTCTTGTCGTTGATGAGATCAATGTTAAGGCATTTCAGCGAAAAGGGTTCTTTCGGCAAAAATGGCTTTTTGGGTGCCACCATTGTGAGGGACATTTTGAAAAGCTGTATATCCGCTTGGATAACCCGCACATTGAGGAATTATTCTGTTGCAGGGTAGGAAGTTGTTTAACGTATGAAAGCAGATTAAAGAGCCGGAAGGGATAAAATATGGAATCGCTTACATTTCTTAATAATTTCCTGAATGAGAAAGATGAATTTAAAAAAACCTGCGCTTTAACTGATTTTCTTTGCTCGCTTAATTCTTCCGATCTCAACAGGGTACTGTTCCCGACAAGTATTCTGAAATACGAAAAACTCTCAAATGGAAAAATTGCAAAATTCAATATAAACGATGATGTAATAACTGAATCCGATAAAGTGACCGCCTTTTATTTGTTGGGTGTAGAGATAGCGTCACGTTCAAAGCTATATTCTATACCTCTCCCACCTCGGATTATTCAAGCGTTGATAAGGGATGGTATTGAATGGCTCAAATATGCCTTCGCTGGCGCTACTTCTGAAATGTCCGGTGCCTCTTGGGACAATTTTCTTTATTGTGCCTTGCCTGTTTATATTTTGTCCGTAGATGGAAGGTCGCATAAGTTCAATTTTGCCAATGGTAATAAGCGTACCATGCAACAGGGTTGGGTCAAACGCAGTGACCTTATAAAGTCAGTGGTCGCCAATGATAAAAATGGTAGCTTTAACCAATTGCAAGCACCTAATTCCGAGTTCTTCCGATTACATCCTGATATCAATTTTCAAGTTGTTTGCCGGTCTCTTTTCTTGAATTATCTTGAAAATGAGAACAAATGCTTTACACGACTATTTTGGGGAGCATTTACGATAGCGGACATTGAAGATTGTGTAGCCGAAGCTGTAAGGTCCCTTTCAATGAATGAATTCACTGCAAAAGAAGCCTTTACATGCGAATTCTGTAAGAGGCCTATTCCGCAAGAACGCCGCTTACGGAAAGCTAAATATTGTTCCCCCAAGTGTCAAAAAAATGCTGCTAACCGGCGTGTAAAATAGTAAGTATAGGTAGTATACTAAGGATAGATTCCCTACTAAGCATCTCCTTTTATTCCCTGCCGTCCGCATTAATTTTTATTACAACCATCGCGCGAAAGCGCACCCATATAACGGGATCAATTGTAATCACACCTTTTTAGAAAGGAGTATTTATGAGTTCTAAGGAAGTGGTAGATGCCTTAGTCGATGCCGCAATTAAAAACGGCGATTCTGTCGAATGCTATGGCGACTACGACGATGAACTGTCGGAAGGTCACGATGTAGAACTTTTCCAGCATGGCGGCCTTTCTGTTGTCGTAGAATGGAATGACGGCAAGGAAAGTATTGAGCCGTTCACGGACGAGGCCGAAGCGCGCGCGGCGTTCGATGAAGTCAAAGAAGCCATTGAGCAGGAAGAGGAATGATTACTTGGGGCCCCATGATTCACCTCATGGGGCTTTTTTATTCTGCACAAAAGGCGAGGCGGCATAATGAAAGAAATCCAGACTTTTGACGAAAAGCCCATTAATAAACTGGAAGACTATAGCGCCTGTTATACTACTGAATCGCTTGCAATCCGCCTGAATGTGAGCAAAAAATTCATTGTATCGCACAGGCGAAGTATTTCGGGCGCAATGAAGATAGGCCGAATCTGGCGTTTCGACAAGGCAGCGGTGGAGAAAAAACTGCTTTCAGGCGCTGTTTTTTAAAAATGGCGTGACGGGGTTTAAAATGCTTATTTTTTAGGGGCAAGCATCCGGCATTCATAACCCGAATCGAGGGAATATGAATGCCAGATTAAAAGAGCCGGGAATCGAGCAGGTTGAACCGGGAAAATACCGGATAACCGTT
>CAWJXL010000046.1:0-9718 GCA_963846695.1 uncultured Fibrobacterota bacterium
GTGGAAACCGAAAACAAGAACTGATCTCCGCAGCGGGGCCCCGGCATGACCATGAAGATTGAACGAACAATCGTGCACGGCTATCTGAAGGCTCTCACCGGCCTGGACCGCCTTCCCGCTGCCGACGGCGACCGCTCCATCGAATTGTTCCGCCACGGCACGCTTACGGTGAAGTTGTACGCGCCACGCGGCCATGATCCACAGACGCCTCACTCGCGTGACGAAATCTACGTGATCGCCAGCGGCACTGGCCGTTTCCGGCGTGGCGCCGAGGAAACATCATTCGGTCCGGGCGACGTAATCTTCGTCGCCGCCGGCGAGGAGCATCGTTTCTTCGAATTCAGCGACGACTTTGCCACCTGTTTTTACATAAAATGGGAATTTCGACCCATTCCCATTTTATGTAAAAACGGCGAGGTCCGGACAGTGCTCTGGAATTCGGCGAATATTTACGCCGAGGACGGGACGACCCTCATCGCCACCATCGCACAGGGCACGGATATTACCGAGCGTAAACAGACCGAAGAGGCCTGAGGAGAACCACGGAGGACCTGAGCCGGTCCAACAAGGACCTCGAGCAGTTCGCCTACGCCGCCTCCCACGACCTGCAGGAGCCGCTCCGCGCCGTGGGCGGGTTCATGGGGATTCTTAAAAAGCGGTATCAGGATACGCTCGACAGGGACGCCCGCGACTACATCGATTATGCGGTTGATGGGGCGGAGCGTATGCAGCGGCTCATTCATGACCTCCTCGCTTATTCGCGGGTAGGGACGCGCGGAGCACTATTAAAGCCCGCGTCCATGCGGGATGCGCTCGATGCGGCGCTTCATAACCTGCGTCTTTCCATCGACGAGAGCGGCGCGGTCATCACGAGCGGCTCTCTGCCAGTCGTCACCGCCGATGTATCGCAGATGACGCAGGTTTTCCAGAACCTGATCGGCAATGCGATCAAATTCCGCGGCGAACGTAAGCCTGAAATCGCCGTTTCAGCCCACTGCGATAGACGGACGATGGATTTTCGGCGTCCGCGACAATGGGATCGGCATCGAGAAGCAGTATTTTGATCGAATATTCCTGATCTTCCAGCGGCTTCATTCCAGGGAGCGGTACGACGGCACCGGTATCGGTCTCGCCGTGTTTAAAAAAATCATCGAGCGCCATGCAGGCGCCGTCTGGGTGGATTCCACCCCCGGCGCGGGCTCGACCTTTTACTTTTCCATCCCCGACAGAGGAGAAACACATGAATACGCCCTTTCAGCGACCGATTCGGATACTGCTGGTTGAAGACAGTCCGAGCGATGCAAAACTGACCCTTACGGCGTTGAAGCTGGCGAAGGTGGTCAACGAGGTATCCCACGTCGTGGACGGGGTGGAGGCAATGGATTTTGTGCGGCGCCGTGGAAAGTATGCCGATGCGCAGCGCCCCGACCTGATTCTGCTCGATCTGAACCTGCCGAGGAAGGACGGACGCGAGGTCCTGGCCGAAATCAAGGTCGATCCCGACCTCAAGGTAATCCCGGTGGTGGTCATGACCACCTCTCAGGCGGAGCAGGATATCCTTCGGTCCTACCAACTCCATGCCAACTGCTATATCACGAAGCCCGTTAATTTCGACCGATTTATGGAGGTGGTACAATCTATCGAATACTTCTGGCTGAGTATCGTCCAGATACCTGACGGGAACTGAAAAAACGTGGTGCGGGAATGATGGAACAAACAGTACATGTGCTTCTCGTCGAGGACAGCCGCTCCGACGCCCTGCTCATCCAGCATGAACTTCGGCAGGCGCCGGGGTGGGGGTTCGACGTGACCGCGGTTACCCGTCTTGACGATGCCCTGGCAAAACTGGCGGAACGGCAATTGGATGTCGTTCTGCTCGATCTGGGACTTCCCGACAGCATGGGGTCCGATACGTTTATGAAAGTCCAGGAAAGACTGCCGCGTCTTCCGATCGTGGTTTTGACCGGGGCCGACGACGAGGCGGCGGGCGTCGAGGCCATCCGTAACGGGGTGCAGGACTATCTTGTCAAGGGCGGTATCGACGGGAAAGCCATCGCAAGGTCCATCCGGTACGCCATCGAACGCAAGCAGGCCGAAGCGGCGCTTCAGGCGAAGAACGACGAACTTGCAATTGCCAACCGTGAGCTCGAAGCGTTTTCGTTCTCCGTCGCGCACGACCTTCGCAACCCTCTCAATGCCGTCATCGCCTGCTGCTCGGTTCTTTCCAATGACCCGGATCTGCGCCTGGATGGCGACCGGCGCACGGCGGTCGATCACATCCGAATGCATCGCGACGCATGGCGCAGCATCATTTCCGACCTCATGAAGTTATCCAAAATCGCCCGGACCGAGATGCTCAACGACAATGTCAACCTGAGCGAAATCGCCCGGAGCGTGTTTGTCCAGCTGCAGGCTTTTGACGCCGGACGTTCCATCGAGATCGACATCGCGCCGGACCTTTTCACCGTGGCCGATCCCGGTCTTGCCGTGATACTCATGGAAAACCTCATCGGCAACGCGTGGAAGTATACCGCGAGGTCCGGGCATGCCCGCATTGAGGTGGGCCGGATCATGGAGGACGGCAGTGAGTGTTTCTATCATCCGCGATAACGGGGTCGGCTTCGACGGCTCGCACGTCGACCGGATCTTCAAGCCGTTTCATCGGCTGCATACCGACAAGGAGTTCGAGGGGACCGGCATCGGACTCGCCATAGTAAAGAGCATCGTTGATAAGCACGGGGGGTGGATCCGGGCCGAGGGCGAAGTCGGCAAGGGAGCCGCCTTTTATTTCAGGCTGGAGCGCTGACCCTCCATACTCGTGATTTTGTGAATGTCCCGCACCACCACTCGTTTTCGCGCCGTTCCTTCCGGAGTGTAAAACCCGAGTTCCGGGCGCGCCCGATCGCCTCGCCGGCCTCGCCCCTCAGAATTCCCGACCAGATGAGCAGGCCGCCCGGAGAGAGCAGCGAGGTCGCCGCGCCAAGCAGGGGAACGGATTCCGTGACGAGCATGTTCATGACGATGCAATCGAAACGGACCCGGTCGCTCATGGCGCCTATGGAGCCGATGACAAAGGCGATACGGCCCCGCGCGGGATTGTCGGTTCGGTTTTCCGCAAGGTTATCGCGACACTGCGCATCGATTTCAATGCCGAGGCAGGAGGCGGCGCAGCAGGCGTCGGCAGCGAAGCAGAGCACGCCGGATCCGGTGCCGATATCAAGAATGCGTCGGCTGTTGAGCCGGCGGCGGTTTGCGATGATTGCGGCGGCGGCAAGCCGCGTTGTCTCATGGTGGCCGGTGCCGAATGCCATTTTGGGCTCGATCCTGATCCAATGCCGTGCCGGGGAGGGCGGCGGCAGCCAGGTGGGGGAGACCCAGAACCCGTTCGCGAGCCGCGCGGGTTTCATTGACTCCCGCCACTTCGCAACCAGTCCTCGTCCTTGACCTGCTCGATGGAGGTGATCGAGAGATCCTTGGTTTTCCGGAGTTCGGCAGCGGCCGCCTGTGCGGCGGCGTGGTCGGCGAAATATGCCGTGAGCGTAATCCGGCCGCCGATCGCCTCCTCTTCGCTGCCCTGCATGCCTGAAAGCAGGCACCGGGCGAGGGCAGGCTCATAAAGACTTTGCGGCAGGGAAAAAACCAGGCGGACTCGAGGGCATGGGCGGTCGGGTTACTTGACCGCCTTCGACCGGCGGATGGCGCAGAAGTCGCCGCACATGCTGCAGTGCGACGGGTCGCCCGCGGGCGGGAGCGAGGCGCGGTAGCGGCGCGCCTTTTCGGGATCGATGCAAAGTGAGAGCATGCGCTCCCAGTCCAGATCGATCTTCGCCCGGGAGATAGCATCGTCCCATTCGGCGGCTGCCGGGAGCCCGCGTCCGATATCGGCCGCATGGGCTGCGATACGCGAGGCGATGACTCCCTCGCGCACATCATCGACCGAGGGCAGGCGAAGGTGTTCGGCGGGGGTGACATAACAGAGGAAATCCGCCCCGGCCATGCCGGCGATGGCGCCGCCGATGGCGCCGGCGATGTGGTCGTATCCCGGCGACACATCGGTCACGAGCGGGCCGAGGACGTAGAACGGCGCATTATCGCAGAGCGTCTTCTGGATCTGCACGTTGGCGATGATCTGATTGATCGGAACATGGCCGGGTCCCTCGACGAAGACCGTCACGTTCCGCGTCCGCGCGCGTTTGACAAGATCGCCGAGCACGATGAGCTCCTCGATCTGCACCCGGTCGGTGGCGTCGTGAAGAGCGCCGGGACGAAAGCCGTCGCCCAGGCTCAAGGCCACGTCGTCGGCCGCGAGAATGTCGAGGAGCCGGTCATACTGTTCGTAAAGAGGATTGTCCCTGCCGTTCGTGTGGATCCACTCCATGATAATGGTGCCGCCCCGGCTGACCGCCCCGGCGAGGCGCTCAACCTCCCTGAAGCGCGCCACGGTTTTCCGGTTCACCCCGCAGTGCAGGGTGAGAAAATCCACGCCCTGCCGGCAGTGCTCCTCGATGACCGCGAACATATCATCGGCGGTAAGATCGAGGACGGATTTGTTCCTGAGCCGGGCAACCGCGGTCATCTCGTAGAGGGGAACGGTTCCAAGCGGCACCGTGCACTGTTCGATGAGCGTCCGGCGAATCGAGCCGAGGTCGCCCGCCGTTGAAAGGTCCATGACGGCATCGGCGCCATGACGGATCGCAGCGCGCATCTTTTCAAGCTCTTCGTTGACATCGGATTTGGCGGACGATGTGCCTATATTCGCGTTTATCTTGATGCGCATTCCGCGGCCGATTGCCATGGGATCGATGGAACGCAGGCGGTTTCGAACCAGGGCGATTGAGCCGTCGGCCACGCCGTCGCGTATTTTTTCGGGCGTCACCCCCTCGCGGAAGGCCGCTTTTTTCATTTCATCGGTAATCGTTCCGGCTTTCGCCAGTTCCATGCGGGTCATCAGGACAACTCCCATTTTAGAAATGCACCTCTAAAATAGATCAGGTTCCGCACGGCGGCCAGAGGGTTTTTTCCGGGACCCGCGCGCTCCGGAGCGGTTTCCGGGGCGCCCGTCGAGACAGCCGTTTTTCGCGGTTCAAAGGGGTATGAATAGTTGCACCCCTTTATCCGTAATGTTGTATATATAGAGGATCATTTTTCATTTCAGCCGCGATCCGATGGAAAACTCTTGATTTCCCGGAACGAAATGTGGAATAATGCGCATCTCTTTCAACCGTTTCTGAAGCTTCAGCACGTATCGGAAAACGGAGGCACCATGAACGCGAAGCCGGCGAACAGGAAACTTACCAAGAAGCAACTTGAGCATTTCAGGAAGAAGCTCATGCTGGAAAAAAACAAGGTGCTCGAAGAGATGACCGATCTGCAGCAGAATAACCTGAAGCAGTCCATCTCCGATGCGTCGGGCGAGAACTCCCGGTACACCTATCACCTGGGCGACGTCGCCTCGCTCTCCTATGGGCGGGAGTTCTCCATGGGTCTTGCCGAGCGCCAGCAGAAGTACCTCGAAGAGATCGACGAGGCCATAGGGCGGATAGAGGAAGGAACCTATGGCATCTGCAAGGTGACCGGCGAACCCATCTCCATCGAGCGCCTTGAAGAGGTTCCGGTCGCAAAATACTCGGTCAAGGGGAAAGGAACTGCTCGAACGCAGGAGACGTCAGGGAGGCGGTTGAGTAGTGCCGCAGCGGTAGGGGAGGCGCGTCCTATTCGCAACCTCGTATTCTTGTGCTTATCGATATGCTCAGTGTTCGCCCCTTGTTGTTCCTCCGAGGCCTCCGAGGCGCGGTTTGAAATAAGCGACACCGCTCTCCTCTCCTTTCAATGCCCCCGCTCACTTCTCTCCAGAGAGAATCTCGACCGCTTCATCTCTCTCCATCGCGGTCGCGAATTGATTCATTTTGTCCATAATTACCTGGATTCGCTGGGTTTTTTCGACTCCCGGACGGATACGTCGCTCCCGCATCAGTACGTTGTGAGACCGGGCAAACGGGCGGTCATTGCCGCCGAGACGGCGCCGCGCATCGACACGCTGAGCGTCGATTCCATCCCTCCATTCGCCTGCCCGCGGCCGTACGATGCCGGGGAGGTGAGCGCACGGGTCGCCTCGATCGGCCGGCGCCTTGCCGAAAAGGGGTTTCCTTTTGCGACCGTCGGCGTAACGATCACCCCTTTTCCCGTCCCTCCGAAGGGAAATGTCGGGAGGTTCGATTCATTGCTGATCGGGTACCGCATCATGACCGATCGTAAATGCCTCTTCGCCGATCCGCTCCTTATCGGCGCAAAATCCACCCGCCACAGCCTCCTGCTGCACGATGCGGCGATGAAAACCGGCGATCCGTTTGACATCAGAAAGGTTGAGGCGACGCTGGACGCGTTAAGCCGCCGGCCCTATATTACCGATGCCACCCTCGGGAAAATCGCCGTGCAGCCGAATGCGCCTCCCGGGTTGCACGATACCATGCAGAGTCGGGACCACGATTACGTCGCCGTTCCCATCTATCTCAAGGATCGAACCGGCTTGGGCATCGACGGCGCGCTCGGTTTGAGCTCGATCGCGGGCAGCCCGGCCATTGTGCAGGGCAACATGACGCTCTCGTTTTTCAACCTTTTCCATGCCGGCGAGAGTGCGTCGCTCCTCTATGCTGGCGATAAGACCTATCAGAAATTCAATATCGAAGCGGCAAAACCCTGGCTGTTCGACTACCCGATGACCGCATCCGGTTCCTTCGGACTCGAAGTGAAAAACAATGAGTATGGCTATCTTGCCGCGCAGGCAACCGATCTGATCGATATCCAGAACGGCTGGAATGTGGGTTTCAGCCTTAAAGCCACGGAAACGACCGAGGATAGTGTTGTCGGCAGCGATACCATGACGGGTACGTGGCGGTACTATGGCGTGAATTTCCTGCTCGGTCGGACCGGGCAGCCGCTCAAAGACGGGGTTCTATCGACCGAGCTCTCCCTCGCGGTCGGAGGGGGAGTTGCAGAGCGCGAACGCGATTACAGCCGGTCGAATGTGGAATTCACGGCAGGCATTCATGCGCCGCTGGCGAGTCATCAGGCTCTGCATCTGCGTCTGGTGACGGAAAACATCACCACGGCCGAATCGACGCTCGTCAGCGCTGAAATGTATCGGGTCGGCGGGTATGGGTCGGTTCGGGGGTATCTCGATAATGAGTTCGCATTCAGGACCGTCGCCTATGACCAGTTGGAATACCTCTACTACTTCACCGCCACGGGTTCAGCATATATTTTTTGCGACAACGGGTTCGGTTTTTCCCAGCCGCTCACCGCGGTCCGTTGGGGCGAAGAGACCGGTTTCCTGGGGTATGGCATCGGGGTGCGCCTCCCGGCTAAATTCGGCATTGTAACCCTCGAATGGGCGCGGAACAAGGATGATGGAAACAGCCTCGGGAGGTTGCATGTGGGGGCGAGTAATGAGTAGCGTTGCATTTCTCCTGCTCCTGTTGACCTCGCTCCTCGCCGCCTGTCCCGCCGACTCCCTTCGTGCAACTCACGATTCGGTTAAAGCCGCGCGGCTGATTGACGGAATCCGGCCCGAATCGATCGGTGAGGAGTGCCTTGCGCAGACCATCGAGGCGCTTGACCGGACTCACGGCGCACTCCCCGGCAAGGCGGCCCTGCGACTCATCGAACGGTGGAGCGAACGGCGATCGATCTCACTCGCGCTGTTGTATCGTTGTGCGGAGGCCGACGTCGCGCGGACCGATCCCTCCCTGCCGCGGGGAATACTTGTTTTATTGGAGAAAAGGCGCGGGCAGGTCAGGGCGGTGATTGCGGGGCTGGAAGCCAGGGGCGGGATAGCGGAAGAGGATTCGCTCTTCACGGTGCTTGACCGGTGCACCGTCCTCTCGGCAGCCGATTTCCTGCAGTGGGCGCATGCAACCGAGGCGCTGTCCGGCGGCTACGCCGCGACATCCGTTTTGTACAGCCGCGCGCTTCAGGCGGATCCGCAAAAAAACGAATTGGTTTATTTCCGGCTGTTGCAATGGCTGGAAAACGCTCCCGCGGACTCCCTTGCCGTGGCATTGGCCGCTTTCCAGGCAGGTGCTCTGCACTGCCGGAATGGAGATACCATCGGCCTCCAGTACCGGCTCGCCGATCTCTACGACCGGCATGACCTCTACGATGCCGAAACACAGGTTCTCGTTGCGGTTCCGGAAACCCGAATCCGCCTTGCGCCGCGGCTGTACGAACTCGCCGGCCGTGCACTCTCCCGCAGGCTCTACGGCGTGGCAATTTCATCCGCGATGGCGGCCTTCAAAAGCTCGGAAACGGGTCCGGTTAAGAATGGCGCGGCCGGGATCGTCTACCGGGCCTATGAAGGCCTCCATTTGTTCGATTCCGCTCTTGTCTGGCTCGAATGCGCCGGCCTCTCCACCGAGAGACGGAAGGTCGATGCAACGGCCCTCAACCAGGCGACCGGGAGACTCGGTAAGGCGAAAACGCTGATCAGCGGGCTTCCGCCGACGTTTACCCGCGATACGCTTGCGCTGCGGCAACGACTTTTTGAAGGAGATATCGTCGGAGCTGCCGATGCGGTGAAGAGGGGGATCGCATGGGCGCAGAAGCCGAATGAAACGATCCTCTGGTCGGTCCGGACTTTGTTATTCAAGGGGGACATCGATCGTCTTTCCGGGCTTCTGGACAGCACGCTTCCCGAGCCTTCCTGGGGCGGGGCAGGGGAGATCCTGCGCGATCGGCTGCTGTTGCACCAGCTCCGGAATTCGAATGACGCCCTTGCCGGCTGGTCGCGGATAGCATACGATCTCTTTATCGATAAACCGGCGCTCGCTGTTGCAAAGCTTTCGGGGATGGAAAACGATTTCAGAATTCCCCTGCTTCTCCTGATCATAAAGGATCAGCTTGATCGCGGCAAAGTCGCGGCGGCGGAAACGCTCTTCGAACGGCAGGGAGATGCGGTCGAATCGCCGGAATATCTCTACCTGCGCGCGGAAACCCTGCTGGATCTTAACGCCCGAGAAAACAGGGAGCGGGCCCGGACGCTGCTCGGTCGCATCATCAGGGATTTTCCGGAAGATGTTTTTTCCGAAAAGGCGCGCGTCCTTATCGCGGAGGCTGCTTCCGGGAAATAAGGCTTTCACGTGTGGAGGGCGATTGCCCTATCAATCGCGGATAATATAACAAATGTCAAGAAAATACATCATCATACATGGCCACTTTTATCAGCCTCCGAGGGAAAACCCGTGGATCGGCCTCATCGAAACCCAGAACTCGGCCGCGCCGTACCACGACTGGAACGAACGGGTGTACGCCGAGTGCTATCGCCCGAACGCGTATTCCCGCCTGCTCGACCCGAACGGCGCGATCATCGATATTCACAACAACTATTCGATGATGAGCTTCAATTTCGGCCCGACTCTTTTCATGTGGCTCGAACGGTACCACAGCCGGACCGTCCAGCGGATCATCGATGCCGACAAGGCAAGCTGCGCCAGGCTCGAAGGCCACGGGAATGCGATTGCGCAGGTTTTCAACCACATCATCATGCCGCTTGCCTCCCGCCGCGATCAGCTCACCCAGATCCGGTGGGCGCGCCACTTCTTCAGGGAGCGGTTCAACCGCGATCCCGAGGGGATATGGCTGGCCGAAACCGCCATCAACATGGAGACGGTTCGCTGTCTCATCGAGGAGAACATCGGGTTCGTCATCCTTTCGCCCGCCCAGA
>CAWJXL010000047.1:0-7355 GCA_963846695.1 uncultured Fibrobacterota bacterium
ATACACGGGGATGGCGAGGGTGAATTTCATCGAAGCGATGCCGAGGAAAATGCCGCCGATGAAAGGCCGGGAGGTTTTCAAATAAAAGAGACATGCCAGGAGGGCCGCATACACGATAATGCCTGGCTGGCCGGACAGCGCGATGATGAGCGTCGGTTTGAATGCCGCGCACAGGAGAAAAATCTCCGTCATGGCGGTGACGGCGGGAAGGCGGCGTCCGAAGAGAAGCCATCCGAAAAGGCCGATTGCGAAAAGCGAGACGGCGAGAAGGAAATACCAGAGCGCATCGGCATAACGGTACGGCAGCTGCGAAAGCGGCAGCAGCATGCCGAGGGCCCACGGCGGATACAGGAGCGGGTGTTCCGGCAGACCCGGGGTTACCGAACAAACGAAGCCTTCTTTCCCGCAGAGCCGTTGCCAGCCGCCCTTTATTTCCTCATCGCAATAGGGATTCTTTCCTTCGGCCGCCAGTCGGCCGCCCAGGTAGATATTGGTGAAATCGATGGACCAGGCGCGGGGATCGCCGCGAGAGAGAAAGCGATGGGAAAAAGGCCGGAGCGATCCCGCTCCGGCCAGCACCAGCACGCCGATGAAGAAGAGCCGTGAAAGGGTGGCGGATTTCCGCCACGGGGTGCGCAGCCAGGAGATTATGGAACCGATGAACTTCACCATGAGCGTTCGGGTTTCGCTTCGCGGACTGCGACCCGGAGGATCAGGACGGTGATGAGGCTCGTTGCCTCGCCGAATAAAAACGGGGCCGCCGGCCGCACGCTGAAGAGGAACCCCGCGATGACGCTCGCCGGCAGAAGTACGATTCCGACGATGGTATACGAAAACCCGAGCGCGGTGGCCTTTGATTCGGCGGGCGCGATTGAAGCGACAAATGCCTTTTCCATGCCCTCGGTCATTGCCGCATAGACGCCATAGAGCAGCCAGCATCCCCAGAGCAGGGCGCCGCGAGAGACGAGGCCGAACCCGGCATACACGACGCCGTACAGCGCATACCCGGTTAGAAGCACCCGTTTGAACCCGATCCGGTCCGCGAGCGATCCGAACACGGGCGAGAGCAGGGTACTTGATAAATTGTAAAACAGGTACATGAGTACCACCGTCGACAGCGCACAACCGATGTTCATACTCCGCAAAAGCAGGAACTGGTTTGACGAGTTGCCGAGCGTGAAAATCGCCTGGGCAAGGAAGAAAAACCTCAGATTTTTATCGTAGCGACGCGGGTCGAAGTTCAGCTTCGGCCGCATTGCAGCGGCGGTCGCTGCCGCCGCCGGTTCCTGTACGAAGAATAAAAATATGACGCCAATCGCGGCGGGTACAATGGAGGCGATGAAAACCCCGTAGAATCCGCTTATGTTTTTGATGGTGCCGGTGGCGTGGTCGATGAACTTCAGGCAGAGGAGATAGAGGATCAGAACGCCGAGCGTAGCGCCTGCAAAGTCCATCGCCCGTTGCAGGCCGAAGGCCCGGCCCCTGACCTCGGGCGAAACGGAGTCGGCGATTAATGCGTCGCGGGGCGCCGCGAATCCCCTTCCCCACCCGGTCGATGAATCGGGAGATCAGAACGAAAAACCACCCGGCGGAAGCCAGGAGGAGAAGCGCCTTTGCGGCGGCCGACAGGCTGTATCCGGAAATAGCCGGAGCCTTGCGCTTCCTGAAGCGGTCGGAATCATACCCCGGAGAAGACCCTGAGAAGCCCCGCCGTGGACTCCGCCACGCCCTCGATGATGCCGAGCGCCGAACCGATAAATGCACCCCTCGCCGCAAGGATCGTGCTGACGAAGGCCTGGAGGAGCGGATAGATCATCTCGCTGGAAACATCGGTGAAAAACGAGGTGAGCCCGGTGAGCAGGACGTTGCGGTGAAAAGAGGTGGGTTTCATGGCGATGGATGTCTTCGGGTATAACCGGAAAAATAGAAATTGCCGGGTGATGAAAAGGAGTTGACAAAGTGGGCATATGGGAAATAGCCCCAATAGCGGCGGCAAAATGCTATTTTATCGGATTCAAATCGAACCGGGAGAGAGCAACCATTCAAAGGAGGGTATCATGGGTAAAGGCGATAAGCGCACGTTGCGCAGGAAGATTTTCAAGGGATCTTTCGGCAATAAGAGGCCGCGAAAGAAGGGTAAGGCCGCGGGCGCAAAAAAAGAGGAGTGATCCCCCGGGTTTTAAAAATCCCGGTACCTGCGGAGAGCCCCCGGCATTGTTGCCGGAGGCCGATTATTCATTCGCGATCAGATGGCCTTGGGCTGGCAGAGATTCTTCTTATCGTTCGCGACCCGGCCGCAGCTTTTACAGATGAACGCGGGTTTATTCACCAGAGGTATGATATCCTTGACATCAAGGTCACATGAACAGCACGTAAGCGCGCACATCTTGTCGGCGCCGGCATGGTGTCCTTCCGCTTTTTGACTCATTGTAACGCTCCTTGTTATGAGTTGTGTGATCAGGCTACCTATGTAAAATAGCTTTAAATTTCTGCCGAGGCAAGTCTTCACTATGGTATCTGTACCCAAATCCTGCCTTAAATCTTTCTCTTTATCCTAATATCCCGCCGTTTCCTTTCTTTCCCGCCATGTTTTATCTTTAGGACTTCCGCTCGTCCAATAACAGTGACGTTAATCCTTGAAAAGGAGCAGGCCATGGCGAAAAAAGGTGCAGCGCCGGAGGAAGGCCGCGACGATCGCGGCAGGAGTGCGGCTATCGAGGAGGCGGTAAGCCAGATCGAGAAGCAGCACGGCAAGGGAGCGATCATGCGGCTGGGAACCGCGGGGCTCAAGACCGATGTTCCCGTCATAGCAACCGGGGCGCTTTCACTCGACCTTGCGCTCGGGGTGGGCGGCCTGCCCAAGGGAAGGGTCATCGAGATATTCGGCCCTGAATCCTCGGGGAAAACCACCCTCGCACTCCATGCGATCGCCAACGCGCAACGCAAGGGCGGCATTGCGGTGCTCATCGATGCCGAATACGCCTTTGACGCCACGTATGCAAAAAATCTTGGCGTCGATATCGATAACCTCCTGGTCTCGCAACCCGACACCGGCGAACAGGCGCTCGAAATCGCGGATACGCTTATTCGCAGCGGCGCCATCGATATCATCGTGGTCGACAGTGTCGCCGCGCTGGTGCCGGCGGCCGAAATCGAAGGCGAGATGGGTGACAGCCACATGGGGCTCCAGGCCCGGCTCATGTCGCAGGCGCTCCGGAAGCTCACCGGCATCCTGTCGAAATCCAACACCATCCTTATTTTTATCAATCAGCTCCGCATGAAAATCGGAGTTCTGTTCGGCAATCCCGAAACGACCACAGGAGGCAATGCCCTGAAATTCTATGCCTCGGTGCGAATTGATATTCGTCGGATCGCCGCAATCAAGGACGGCGAGACGGTCATCGGCAACCGCACCCGCGCGAAGGTCGTTAAAAATAAGGTTGCTCCGCCCTTCCGGGATGCCGAGTTCGATATCCTGTACGGCAAGGGAATCTCCTTTGAGGGGGATGTGCTGGACCTCGCGGTCGAAATGCAGATCATTGAAAAAAGCGGAGCCTGGTTCTCCTATCAGGGCGAGCGGATCGGACAGGGCAGGGAGAAGGCCAGAGATTTTCTCACCGCAAATCGTGATATTCTGGAAGAAATAGAGAAAAAGGTGAGAGAGAAAGGCGCAGTCCATAAGAGGGTCATCGTTCCGGAAGAGCATGCATCCGAAGAGTAGGCGGCGGTTCCGGCCATTGCTGGCTCCCGAGAACTTTTTAACTTGCACATAGTGCCTAGTAATGAAAACATCCAGTCAGATCCGTAATGACTTCATCGGCTTTTTCCAAAGCCGTGACCATACCTTCATTCGCAGTGCGCCGGTCGTGCCGCCGGACGATCCGACCCTCCTCTTCACCAACGCGGGGATGAACCAGTTCAAGTCGATTTTTCTGGGAGAAAATCCGCGCGGGCTCAGGCGTGTGACGAACTCCCAGAAATGCATGCGTGTCTCAGGCAAGCACAACGACCTCGAAGAAGTGGGCCGCGATCACTATCACCACACCTTTTTCGAGATGCTCGGCAACTGGTCGTTCGGCGACTATTACAAGAAAGAAGCGATCCGTTGGGCGTGGGAGCTTCTCACCGGGGTGTGGAACCTGCCCAAGGACCGGTTGTTCGCGACGGTGCACGCTACGGATGAGGAAGCCATTGCCTGTTGGAAGAGCGAAACCGATATCGCCCGCAACCGCATCATGCCGTTCGGCGATAAGAGCAACTTCTGGGAGATGGGAGAGACCGGTCCGTGCGGACCATGCTCTGAAATTCACTTCGATATGGGTGATGCCGCCACGCGTGATGCGACCTTCCCGGACCCGGTTGCGGGGGTGAATGGCGAGAACGCCCGGTACCGCGAGCTGTGGAATCTGGTTTTCATACAATATAACCGGGAAAAGAGTGGAACCCTCGTTCCGCTCACCGCCAGGCATGTGGATACCGGCATGGGGTTCGAGCGCGTCGTGGCCGTGCTCCAGGGGGTCGATTCGAACTACCATACCGACCTCTTCAGGCCCATCATCGCGGGTCTCGAGGAGGTCAGCGGACGCGCGTATGATCCGGGCGCAGCGGGAACGCCGTTCCGGGTAGCCGCCGACCATATTCGCTCGCTCGTATTTGCCATTACCGACGGCGTTTTTCCTTCGAACGATGGCCGGGGGTACGTGGTGCGCAGGCTCCTGCGCCGCGCGGCGCGCTTCGGCCGGGAGCTCGGGCTCAACGAACCCTATCTCTACCGGCTGGTCGGGCTCCTAGAAGGGGTCATGGGCGAGGCGTTCCCGGAGGTTGGAGAGCGGCGCGCCTATGTCGAGGAGGTAATCCGCGCCGAAGAAGAAAGATTCGGCGCGACGCTCGAGCAGGGCCTCCAGAAATTCGGCGTCATGGTTGATCTGTGCGTCAAACGCGGCGATACCCTGCTTCCCGGCGCCGATGTCTTCGCCCTGTACGACACCTACGGATTCCCCATGGACCTTACCCGTCTCATGGCCTCGGAGAAGGGACTTTCGGTGAACGAGGCGGAGTTCGAACGTGCCATGGAGGAGCAGAAGACGCGGGGACGCGAGGCGCGCAAAGCCGACGAGTCGGGTCTTTCACCCGAGGGGTGGATCGAAGTCGCTCCCTGTACGGGCACCATTTTTCTCGGCTACGAGATGGATGAAGCGGAGGTTAATGTTTGCCGCTACAAGGTTCTCGACCGCGAGGATGGAAAAACCGCCTATCTGCTCATTCTCGATAAAACGCCATTCTATGCCTCCTCCGGCGGTCAGGTCGGCGACATCGGGATTCTTAAAACCGCGTTGGGTAAAACACTTCGGATCGACGATACAATCAAATGGAATGATCTCGTCATCCACCGCGCGTCGGCCCACGCAGTTGTGGTCCGGGATGATTTTACCAGACCGCTTACCGCATCCATCCTGAACGAACGGCGCGCCGCAATCCGGCGCAATCACTCCGCGATCCACCTGCTGCAGGCGGCGCTCCGAAAGGTGCTTGGCGGACATGTGAATCAGTCGGGATCGCGGGTGGACGACAGGAGCCTCCGCTTCGATTTCACCCATTTCAAGGCCCTCGAAGCGGATGAGCTTTCCCAGGTGGAAAATCTCGTGAACGAATGGATTCTTGAAAATCTGATCGTGGCCACCGATATCAGGGATGTCGAGACCGCGAAACGGGAAGGCGCAACGGCGCTCTTCGGCGAAAAGTACGGTGATTCGGTGCGGGTGGTATCCATGGGTGATGTTTCCATGGAACTTTGCGGTGGGACGCATGTAAAGGCCACGGGACAGATCGGTCTTTTCCACATTATCGAGGAGTCAAGCATTGCCTCGGGCGTGCGGCGCATCGAGGCGATAACGGGTCTCGAAAGCCTGCGCCTCCTGGAGCGGAGCGACAAGCAGCTCTCGCAGGCCGCAACGCTTCTGAAAAGCAGCCGGGAGTCAATCATCGAGAGGCTCCGGGCATTGATCGACGCGGCGGCCGGTCTGCAGACCAGGCTTGCGTCGCTTGCCGCAGGGGAGGCGCAGCTCACAGCGGGCCTCATTCTCAAAACGGCCCTGGCCCGGGAAGGGGCGCTGAAGTGGAACGTACACACGCTCGGGGATACCGATAAGAAGAGCTTCAACGAGATATTTAACGGGATATCGGATGCCATCAAGCGTCGGAAGCTCGATGCGACATTCATCATGCTGGGGGGTGTCGCGGACGGCGCCGTGATGCTCGCGGCCTGCGCCGGAAACGCGGCTGTCAAGTACGGGCTGGATTGCGGCGAAATAGTCAAGGCCGCGTCGGCCATTGTGGCGGGAAACGGGGGAGGATCGCCGTTTCGTGCACAGGCGGGAGGCAAAGAACCCGGAAAACTTGCCGGAGCGCTCGCCGAGGCAACCCGTCTCATTACCGAAAAAGTAAAGGCCATGCCATGAAGCGACCGCAGGTATTTGAAGCGCTGCTGAAGAAGATCGCGAAAGGCGCCCGGCAATACTGGATCCTGCTCGATCCGGACGACTTCTCGCCCCGGGAGGCTTCTCGCATCGCGAAATCGGCCGAGAGCACGGGCGGCGTGGATGCGGTCCTTATCGGCGGCAGCCTGCTGCACCACAACTCCTTCGATGCATTCGTCAAGAGTGTCCGCGCACGTCTCTCCATTCCGGTCATCCTCTTCCCCGGCGACGCGACGCAGCTTTCCGGCCATGCCGACGCGCTGCTCTATCTTTCGCTCATCTCGGGACGCAACCCGGTGAACCTCATCAGCGAGCATGTCAAGGCGGCGCCGATCATTCGGAGACTCGGCCTCGAACCCATCGCCACGGCCTACATGCTCGTCGAATCCGGAGCGATTACCTCGGTCGAGTTCATGAGCAACACCCGTCCGCTGCCGCGCGCAAAAGCCGACATCGCCGCGGCGCACGCCCTGGCCGCGCAGTACATGGGTATGAAGATGGTCTATCTCGAAGCGGGCAGCGGGGCCCCGCAGACGGTTCCCTGCGAGATGATTCAAAAAGTGAAAGAGCTCATCGACATCCCCCTCATCGTGGGCGGCGGCATCCGCGATGCCGAAACCGCCGCCTCGATCCTTGCGGCCGGCGCGGACATCATCGTGACCGGGAACCTGTTGCAGAAAAAGGGCGGGGAGGAAACGATGAGGCAAATCGGGGCGGTGGTGAGGGGGTTTGATGGAAAATAGCAGTCGCCGTATCGGAGGAAGAATGCACTTTGTCAGGTGTGAAACAGCCGCTTCGCGCTGAGGCCGACTCATTATTCATCGTCCCGGAGTCGTTCCTGCCTTGATAGTTGTCGTTGTCATCATGGAAGAGTCGTCC
>CAWJXL010000048.1:0-10531 GCA_963846695.1 uncultured Fibrobacterota bacterium
TGCGAAGGCGATAGCTTTGCCGGCGTGGAGGCGGACAGCCCCGCCAGCCACGGCTCGACCTTCTCCCACGCCTCGTCAACCGAGAGCGCCTTGAGACTTGCCGAAGGATCGATGTCGCTCTTTACCGAACGAACGCCGACATTTCCGGCTGTCCAGAGCGGGAATCCGGCCATCTCCCTGCGGATCACCAGGTTGCCCTCGCCCACGGGTCCGTTGCGCCGCTCATCGGTGGGGCCGAAGAGCGCCACGGTCGGCACCCCCATGCAGGCGGCGATGTGCATGAGGCCGGAGTCGTTGCAGAGGAGAAGCGAGCACTGCCGGATGAGGGCGGCGGTAAGGCGCAGGCCGCACGGTTCGACGATCCGGTGCGGTTCCTTCATGATCGAGGCGGTGATGCGTTTGATGGCGTCCTCATCCCGCGAACCGAAAATGAGCGCCTTTGCGCCGAGCGCGGCGCAGATGCGCAGGCCAAGCTCGCCGAACCGCAGGGGATCCCACCGCTTGGCGGCCATGCCGTGCTCGCCGCTCGATCCCGGATGAATGCCGATGCACCGGGCCGGACCGCCCATGCCCTGCACCAGGCGCAGGCCCGAGGTCCACTCCTCTTCGGTAAACAGGGGCGGGAACGCGGGAAGCCCTGTCGGGAGCGTCGTGCCGGAAAATACCGCGGCGAGCCTGAGATTCTGGACAACGTCATGCACGTCCGGATCGACCGGCAGAAATCGGGAGTTCAGGAACGACAGGCTCGCTCCCTGCATGAGCGGGTAGCGAAATGCGCGCCGCTGCCTGACGCCGCAGAGAAAGGGGAGCAGGTTGGACTGCCAGTTGTTCGCCGGGAAAAAGCTCAGGGAAACGTCGAAATGCTCGCGCGTGAGTTCGCCGATGATCCGCATCCGCTGCCGGAGCCCGGTGTCGCGGGTGGGGTCGATGCAGTGGATCGCGTTCCAGAGCGGGTCGTAGCGGGCCAGGTCGAGGATGGAGTGCCGGAGCGCAAGAAGGTGAAGCTTTGCCTCCGGCACGCTATCGCGAAGAAACCTGAAGGCCGGCCAGGCGAGCAGGTAGTTGCCGATGCCGATGGGACACAGGCAAAGGATCTTCATACTACTCGATAGTCTCGCGAATATGATACGCCGCACGCGGCGACATGCGTACCAGCATCTCCGCGAGAAAACCGAACGAAAAGAACTGAATGCCGACGATTATGGCCCCTAGCGAGAGCAGCATGAGCGGACGGATGTGTATTGCGCGGTTCACGATCCACTGGATCCCGAACCCGGCGAGCACAAGGCCTCCTCCTCCGATGAGCAGCATGGCGATCAGGCCGAAAAAGTGAAGCGGACTGCGGAGGTAACGGCGCAGGAACAGGAGCGCCAGGAGGTCGAGAAACCCCCGGAAAAACTTGTTGAACCCGTATTTACTCTTGCCGAATTGGCGCTCCCGGTGGGTGACCGGAATTTCGGTCACGCGCCAGCCGTCCCAGTGGGCAAGGACCGGCAGGTAGCGGTGCCGCTCGCCGTAGATTTCGAGGGTTTTCGCGGTTTCGCGCGGTATGCCTTGAGGCCGCAGTTGAAATCGTGAAGCTTTACACCGGCAACAATCGACGTGGCGTAGTTCCACACACGCGAGGGTACCGTGAAGGAGGCGGGGTCATGACGGATTTTTTTCCATCCGGACACGAGGTCATACCCTTCGTCAAGTTTCGCACGCAGAGCCGGAATGGCGCCGGGGTCATCCTGCAAATCGGCGTCCATGGTGATGATGATCTCTCCCCGGCTATTCGCTATTCCCACCGAGAGCCCCGCGGCCTTGCCGTAGTTCCGGTTGAACCTGAAGGCGCGAATCTGTCCGTACCGGGCCTTGAGCGCGCGGATCGTATCGAAGGAGCCATCGGTACTGCCGTCGTCGACAAAGACGATTTCATATGAATAGCCGTCCGCATCCATCACCGTTGCAATGGCTTCGACGAGCGGGGTAAGACTCTCCTGCTCATTGTGGAGAGGAATGACGATTGAAAGTTTCATGCAGCCCTCAAAAAGGGAAAGATTCAAAGCATTCGATGAAAATACCGCATGAGAAGCTTCCGGCCGACTGAACGGGTCGGATTGTCCGGTTATTCGCTGAACGATTAAAAATATGATCCCGAGCGGGCTGAGACAACTTCGGGTTGGAGAGTTGGAGGATTATGGTTATTTCCCCGCATTGTAGGCCACGTAAAATGAGTCCCCGCCCCGGCCTATCAGGAACATGACCGCATCGCCCTCCTTGAGGAGATTGGCGATCTCGTCGAATTTCGGATCGATCGCGACCACCACGGCCCTAACGGTCGAGTCGGCGAGACCGTATTTATCGCGCACCTCCGGAGTCGGGTTCGACAAGGTGAGGCCCAACTGCCTGACGATCCGCGTCTTCGCCTCCTTCGTCTGCCCAGGGTTCGAAGGGTGTTCGAAGGCGGGTAAATTATCAGATCATCCGTTCAAAAACAGCAAACCTTCCGCGCCGTCATAGTATCAAAAGCAGATGGGAAAAACATAATAAAAGGCCTCGCAATCAACATAACACATTGAATTTTGAGGCCTTTTATTAAGAGTTTATCCGTAAATAACGATTATTTGACGCCAGACAATCATGCCACAACAGAGCGATAGCAGACCTTGGTGCGACACATCGAGCTTCTCGTATCGAGTTTTGAGTTTTCGATATTGATTCAGCCATGAAAACACGCGCTCCACTACCCAACGACGCGCTTTTTTCTTGCCCCGACCGCGCTTTTGTTCCTCAGAACGCGGACGGATGTGTGGGACTAATCCGTGTTTTATCACATCATCTGCCTTCCCCACATACCCGGCATCAAGGCAGAGGTTGTTTCTTTTGCAGGACGATTCACGTCGGGTTTGGTCCAATGTCGCCCCCAGTAGTCGTGAATCGTGCGTGTTGGCTCCTGATACGACGGCGGAAAGCGGGACGCCACGAGCGTCGACAAGTACCGAACGCTTTGTCCCCATTTTTTCCCCGATCCGTCGGGTTTGGCCCGACAGACTCCTGCGCCAACGGAGCCTTGTTAGTGCTTCCGTCAACGCTTTGCCATAGCCAGGCGACTCCCTCCAGTTCATCATACTCGGACAGTCCTGTCGTCCAAATGCGTTCAAACACGCCAGCGCGAGCCCACGCCATAAAGTACGCGTGGATCGCACTTCCGGCACCGAATTCCGATTTTGGCAATGCTTTCCACTGGATACCAGTACGCGCAACATACACTATCGCAGCAAATACAACGCGCTTTGCAATCCGCCTGCGGCCAGCACCTGGAGCCCGACGGTATTTTCGCTTCGGGTCACGCACCGGATCTGGAATCAAGGGCTCGACTTTTGCCCAGAATTCATCGGATATCGTCCAGGACTTGTATCGATACGGTGTCGGGGACGCGTCCCGGCTGCAGACCCGGCGTCGTTTTGTTTGCGCCATGCATTAAATATAATTTACGGATAAGATCTAAGCTTTTTTCCCCGATTTCAATAGTTGCTGTTGCTCTTCTTCTCTGCAACCAAATTTTTCTTTTCTATGTATTCTGGTTGAAACTATATTGTTTGCACCCTATGAAAAAGATCGAACTCATCATGGACGGCCATGCGCTCGATCTTGCTATTACGCGGATTACGCATCAAATCATCGAGCATAACCGTGACCTCACCAAAGTCGGCATCGTCGGCATGCAGACACGGGGCGTTTTCCTGGCGCGTCGAATCGCCCAGAAGATCAATGAGATCGAAAAGACCGACCTTACGGCCGGGGTTCTTGATATTACACTCTATCGCGACGATTACCGTAAGGCTTTCCGGCAGCCAAAAGTTCAAATTACCGATATTCCCTTCGACATCAACGGAATTTCCGTCATTCTGGTCGACGACGTACTTTTTACCGGGCGGACCGCACGTGCTGCGCTCGATGCCCTTATGGATTTCGGCAGGCCGAAATCCATCCAGCTGGCGGTGATTATCGATCGCGGTAAGCGCGAGCTGCCGATTCAGGCGGACTATGCCGGTACTGTGCTCAAGACGCAGCCCAACCAGGAGGTGAGTCTCAAGGTGCGGGAGCTCGACGGCGAAGACTCAATCTGGCTCATGGAACTCGAAAAGGATGATTGATTAATGGCGCTTACCATCCGGCATCTCCTCGGCCTTGACGGCGTTTCACGCGACGACATTACCCTTATACTTGATACGGCAGATTCATTCTTCGAGGTGCTCAGCCGCGAAATCCCCATTGTCCCGACCCTGCGCGGCAAAACCATCGTGAACCTGTTTTATGAGGGAAGTACCCGGACGAGGATCTCTTTTGAACTCGCCGAAAAACGTCTCTCCGCATCACCGGTGAATTTTTCCGTTTCGACCAGCTCGGTAAGCAAAGGAGAAACGCTCCGCGACACGATCCGGAACATCGAGGCAATGAAGATCGATATGGTGGTGGTCCGGCACGACGCGGCCGGCGTTCCTTACTTCCTGACCCAGTGCACAAATGCGGTGATTGTCAACGCTGGCGACGGGCTTCACGAGCACCCGACCCAGGCGCTGCTCGATATGTTGACCATCCGGCAGAAAATCGGGCGGCTCGAAGGTCTCAAGGTCGCCATTGTCGGCGATATCTTTCACTCGCGGGTCGCGCGGTCCAATGCGTGGGGGATGAAAACCATGGGCATGAAGGTGGTGCTGTGCGGTCCCCATACCCTCCTGCCGCAGCACCCCGAAAGCCTGGGAGTGCCGGTGACCGATAATCTCGACGAGGCTCTCGACGGCGCCGATGTGGTCATGCTGCTCCGACTCCAGCTTGAGCGTCAATCAAGCGGCACCTTCCCCTCGATCCGGGAGTACCGCGAGCGTTTTGGCCTCGATCTCGATCGGCTCTCCGGTCTCTCGAAAAACGTTCTCATCATGCACCCCGGCCCCATCAACCGCGGTATCGAACTGGCCTCGAACGTGGCGGACGGCCCGAACTCGGTGATCCTCGAACAGGTAACCAACGGCGTCGCGGTACGCATGGCGGTGCTGTATCTGCTTGGAGGCGGCGAAAATGGTTAAAAAAGATAATGGCGCAACTATCTTCCCCATCGATGGATCGCAACCGCTTCCGCAGATCCTGATTCAAAACGGCAGGGTGATCGATCCGGCAAACGGGATAGACGACGTTCTGAGCGTCGCGATTGAAAACGGAACGATAGTTGGGGTCTCGCGCGATGTTCCCGGCACATTCCAAAACGCAGACAAAATCGATGCAAAGGGTGCTTGGGTTGTGCCGGGTCTCATGGATATGCATGTCCACCTTCGCGAACCCGGCCGTGAGGATAAGGAGACCATCGCCACCGGGACGCAGGCGGCGGCAGCAGGCGGCTTTACCGCTGTGGCGTGCATGCCCAATACCAATCCGGTACTTGACGAAGAATCAAAAATCCGCTACGTGATCCAACGCGCGGAGGGATGCGCCAGCCGGGTATTCCCAATCGGCGCCATCACAAAAAACTCCGAAGGGGATGAGCTTGCGCCGTTTCGGTGAAATGGTTGTGGTCGGAGCCCGCGCGTTTTCGGACGACGGCGTTTCGGTTGCCAAATCGAATATCATGCGCAATGCGCTCAACTACTCAAAATCGTTCGATACGCCGATCATCTGCCACTGCGAGGATAAGGTTCTGAGCTACCGAGGACATATGAACGAAGGCGTCGTCTCCACCCGTCTCGGGATCAGGGGTATTCCGACCATTGCCGAGGAGATCGTTACCGCGCGTGACATCCTCATGGCCGAGTACACGGGAGCCCGGATTCATATCGCGCATGTATCAACGGCAGGTTGCGTGCGGATGATCCGCGACGCGAAGAAACGCGGCGTTCGGCTTACGGCCGAAACCTGCCCGCACTATTTCACGCTTACCGATGCGGATATTGGCATGTACGACACGAATAAAAAGATGAACCCGCCGCTGCGCACCGATCGCGACCGCGCTGCGGTCATCGAAGGCCTCGCCGACGGCACGATCGACGTCATCGCGAGTGACCACGCGCCGCATGTGTCGGAAGAGAAGGAAGTGGAGTTCGACGCCGCGGCGTTCGGCGTGGTTGGGCTCGAAACCTCGCTTGCCGTTGTTCTGACCTACCTTGTCGATAAGGGCATCCTCATGCCTGCCGATGTGGTGGAGAAAATGAGCCTCAACCCGAACCGGATCCTGCATCTGCCCGGCGGCACGCTTTCGGTCGGCGCGCCGGCGGACGTCACGGTCATCGATCCCGCCACCTCTTGGAAAGTTGAGTCGCGGCATTTCTTTTCGAAGTCGCGTAACACGGCATTCGAGGGGTTCCCGCTTAAGGGGTTTGCGAGGAAAACGATTCTGGGAGGAAGAATAGTATTTGAAAAAGATGAGGGATGAAGGATAAAGGATGAATTAAGGCAAAAATCACCGCAGAAAGGCTTCAGAGATGGGTATCGAACAATGCGTGTAGGTCGCACGATGGGCAGAAAGCTCCCAACGACCTTTATAGAGTGTGGCAATAGTACTGGCTGCGTGGGTTATATAAGCACCCGAAAAATGAATGCTCCCCGCCCCAAGTGGCGGGGTATCCAAAGGCAAAGTCAAAACAAACTTAACTGAACTTCTTCAAATCCATCATAAGGGGGTGCTGTTCCAGCCCCCCTTATGAATCCCCCAGCTATGGTGACCCCGTCCCAAGTGACGGGGTTTTAGATAAATAAACCGTATTAGGAGTAACCTACGTTTTCTCTATGTCTGAATCTATTTTGGACAAGTGTGATTAAAAGTTTAAAGAATTATAGCATAGTATTCGGAACAATCCACTGTTTCATCCATTATAGAGAGGCCGTTGCCATGAAAAAGTTTACCATTCCCGCCTATGCTGCGCTGATGATTGTTGCAATGTGCGCAGGTAACCGGCTATCCGCCCTCGTTTCGCAAACTCCGCCTATGGGCTGGAACAGCTACGACTGCCTGAATTATTCGGTTACGGATTCGGAATTTGAATACATGACCGATACAATGGTTTCGCGGTACATGAAATATGGATGGCAGTATATGTGCGTCGATTGGGGTTGGGCGTTTCCGGGAATGACCTCGGGGTCTCCGGATCAAAAATTTGTAAACAATGCCCCCACTGCTACCACAAGGATGAACATGGACGCTTACGGTCGGCTCATGCCGGACACGGTCAGGCACCCGTCCGCCATTGGCGGAGCAGGTTTTGCGCCTCTGGCGACCATCGTTCACAGTAAAGGGCTGAAATTCGGCATTCATCTCATGCGGGGCATTCCCCGGCAAGCGGTTATGGCCAATACGCCGATTTACGGTACCACCTACACCGCAAGCCAGGCCGCCAGCCTCACCGATACGTGTTCCTGGAATAATACCATGTACGGGTTGAATTTTAATAGTCCGGCTGCCGACGCGTATATCAAATCCATTTTTGCCTTGTATGAGTCCTGGGGAGTTGATTTTGTTAAGGTCGACGACATGCTCAATTCGCTTGTCAGTCCACGGACAACCTGGACAGCGTACGTCGAAGCGTATCGCGCAGCCATTGACAGCTGTGGAAGACAGATGGTGTTCAGCACCTCACCGGGCGCTACGCCGATCGGCGATTCAGCCTTTTTCGAAGCCTATGCCAACCAGTGGCGCATGGCCGACGACCTGTGGGATAACTGGGCCAACGTCGATACCATGCTGAACCTCTTTGCAAAGTGGTATCCTTGCCAGGCGCCAGGTCATTTCCCGGACGCGGACATGATTCCCATCGGTTACCTCTCGGAGCGCGGGCCGAATGGTGCAACACGATACTCCAATCTCTCCCGCAGCCAGCAATATCTCCTTATGACCATGTGGTGCATCGGCCGTTCCCCGCTCATCTGGGGCGGCGACCTCCGAAAAAACCGCCCGGCTGAAGACTCGCTCATGACGAATCCCGAAGTGATCGCCGTAAATCAGCGGGGTACCAACGGCCGCCCGCTTACCGCGACCGGCACCACGCTCGTGTGGGCTTCGGACAACCCTGACTCCGTCAATGTCAAATGGGTTGCGCTGGTAAACCGGTCGACCGCCGCTACAAGTCCCAATGTCGATCTGGACGCACTTGGTGTGCCGAACTGTAGTGCCCGAAACCTCTGGACCAGAACCGACCTTGCGGGTACGTTTGCCACCAGCTTTTCGCAAACGATTCCCGCCCAAAGCGCGGGCCTCTATAAATTGACCGCTCCGCCGACCCCAGTGGTGTCTCGATTGTCGCGAAATAGTCCACGAAGTTTCAATTCAGAAACGACCATGTTGATCGCGGGCAGCCGGTTCATGCTGCCCCCCAGATATGCAGGGGCGCCGGTATGGCTTACGGTATACGATTGTGCGGGAAAGCGAATTGCATCGCTTATTGCCAAGGAGCAGGCGGTTGATCTGAAAAATATCGGTACAGCGGGGGCGGGAGTGTATATCGTCAGAATATTTCCCGTTGTGTCTGAGCTTCGTTAAAGAAAAGGATGACGATTTTGCAGGGGCAACCTCTTCCAGAGGAAGATTTTTTATTACGTCAAGATAATCGTGCAGTTGACTGAAATGGTGATCGTGAGAAAGGCGGATTTACAACCCGTTCCTAGAAAATTCTTATTTCACAACCTGGTTTTTTTCATAAACCCGCTAATTGGCGTTTTGCAATTCAACCACGTAGAATCCAACCTGAATGTTCAGCCTGGGGCAACAGTTCCCGATTCAAAAACCGTTCCCCCGGTACTGTTACTGCCGAATGGATCCTGGCGGTTGTGTGACTTTATCAGGTTTACATCCGAACTCAAGACCTTACTGGAAATGTGGGTTTGGTGCAGTAATCGACCCGGTCGAGCCGGAAGGAACTGCAAGTTTTTTCTTATTGGGAGACCGTATTGCCTTCAGAATATCGCGCTGAGAAAATCGTACCGGCGCGACTGCGAATTCCGGTACATTAAAGCATTTGATATAGGAATCGTAAAAAGTCGGGTCTTCCTGGGGCATGATAAACGGTTTGTGAGCGTTGCCTCCGGTATCGATATAGCTGAAGTAAATTCTGGTAAAGATGCCGGTTTCCCGCTTGGAGGAAAAAAGGATCCACCGACCGTTTTTCGACCACCCGTGCCAACTCTCGCTGAAGTCGCTGTTGATGCCGAGACGCGAAAAACGCCTTGTCGCCAGATTCATCATGTAAAGATCGCTGCTTTTCTGCGTATGCGGGTAAGCGCCGTAGTCGTGCATGCAGAAAAGCAGAAAACGGCCATCCGGTGAGATGCGGGGTTGCGAAATGCTGAGTCCGGTCTCGTCCGGGGATAGTACGGTATCGATGGCCCCCCAGGAGTTGCCGGCCGCATCGTATGCAATGCGCATAAGGGAGTACCGGACCTTATCGTAATTATCCGGGGGAGTTTTGCCGAAATCGGTCCAGAGAATCGGTGAACTGCAAAAGTAAAGAAATCGGCCGCCCGGAGACCAAGTGGGCCACGTTTCGAGTACAGTCGTCCGTGACAGCGCAGGAACCGGGACTATCGTCTCCCTATCGGCATCGTAAATGACAATGGATGAGTTATTGTCGTAAACGTCGATGAAGTTCGATCCGGTGTTATGAAAGCACTGTTCAACCTTGTATACCGAAAAGGCGATCAAGGCGCCGGACGGATGCCAGGCCGGATAGCCGAGACGCGACGAAAGTGCGCTCAGGGTCCCGTTGCGCGCGATCACGATGGCTGCGCCGAACTCCTTGCTTCTGGATTGAAGTATCCAGTTGCGGGGATCGTTGTTGAGGGGTGTGTGGCAGTTGCAGCATCCCCAGGCGAAATTCATGCTGTTAAGCAAGATGGATTCCTTGAAAGAGCCTATGTCTCTTTGCATTATACGGACATCGCTTGAGTAGTTGTAAAGAAAACTCAGGACCCGGTAGGTAACATACCGATCGATCGGGGCCGCAGCGATGGTGTCTTCGATCGTCGTGCCCCTGAGCCACCGGCCCTCCGGACCGCGAAAATACAAGGTGATATGCAGCGGCTCTCCGGCATTGTCGCTCAGCAGCCGCTTCCACCGCCGCGCAGGAATGGCGATGGTGCCGTTCTTTCCAGCGATGAGAATCGGCCGGCCGCGCGTCGAAGCGATCTCGGCAACGCAGGCCTTGCATGGCTCCAGAAGTTTGAAATTAAGGGGCGCGATGTTCGGCGGCAGCGTTATGCCCGAATAATCGGGTTTGATGCCCGGAAGGTGGCCGAGCGGTCCGGCGCGTTCTTTGATTGATGAAAAATCTCCGTTGCAGGCGAAAACGGCAAGGACGGCGGCCAGAGCGGTAATTCTGCGGAGACGGGTCATCGGCGGCCACCGCGTGTAAATTCGAAAGTGTAAAAATAAAAGTATGTCGGCCCGAATGCACCGGCAAGAGACAATACGGCCTGCGAAGGATTATCCTGATATGATGCATACGACCGGGCAAATTGCTCGTAGCGCTCAACCGTCTCCCTGCGCAACGGCAGGGGGGGGCGCCGC
>CAWJXL010000049.1:0-95965 GCA_963846695.1 uncultured Fibrobacterota bacterium
GGTAATATCCGTGCCCTGCGCGATGGTGGCGACGAGGGTCGTCCCGTCCTCGGCGTAAATATTCGCCGAATTCCAGAGCGCTGTCCGGACCTCGCCGTTTTTACATAAAATGGGAATTTCAACCCATTCCCAATATTCGCCTTTGAGCGCGTTCCCGATCTTCGTGACGGATGCTTCACGGCTTGCTTCCGGAAACAGCAGGTCAAGCCCGCGCGCCAGGACTTCACGGGCAAGGTATCCCGTCAACCGCTCGAAGCCGGCGTTGAACTTCGTAATCCGCATCTCCGGGTCCCAGACGATGATGGGGGCATTGGCATACTGAAATAATTTGTCCAGATAGTCCCTTGTTTCACGCAGGGTATTCTCGATCCGCTGCCGTTCGGTAATGTCCTGGACCGAGCCGGCGGACAGGACCGCTTTCCCATCGTCGTTGAACGATGTCACGCACTGTTCGTGAATATATTTAATCCGGCCGTCCGGGAACAGGAGGCGGTATCCGATCTCACAGGGAGTTTTATTAATCAAGGAATCGGCATACGCCTTGTTCACCATGGCGCGGTCATCCGGATGAACCCGGTCCAAGAAAACCTCCCGGTCGGCCCCGGATTTTTCCTTGTCGATTTCGAATATCCGGCAGGCCTCATCGGACCAGACGTGGGTTCTGGTGAGGTGATTCAGTTCCCAGCCGCCCAGTTTAGCGATTCTCTGCGCGGCAACGAGCATGGTCTGGCTTTCGCGCAACGATTGTATGGAGCGGGCAAGCTTGATAGTGCCGTAACTTGCCTGCGAGACCATTTCGGCAAACCGGAGAAAGAAGCTCTTGGCATGGTCGATGGCATGCCTGCTTATACGCGGCACTTTTTCGAGCGCGGCAATGTAGGCCCGCTCGTTGAACCCGTAGCGTTTCGCCTGGGAACGGAAGAGGCCGATATCGATCGTCTCATCATCGAAGAAAAACTGGCCTATGAAAAGGAGGCCCAGCTTCTTTCCGCCCACGAAAACGGGCGTGGCCATGTCCCACAGATGGTTTTTACACTTGTATAATTTAAACTCCCCGGCCGGTATATCCATCGAAAGTTCCATATCCGACTCGACGCAGTTGCGGCACGTCTCAGGATGCACCCGGTGAAACCGCGTGCAGATCTCCTGCCATCCGACGCCCACGATCAACGCCCCTTTGCGATCGATGATGCTCATGGGGATCCGGGCAAGCTCATAAAAATTTTCCATGAGCCTTTGGATTCCCGCGGCGTCGATGATGTCGCCGATTTCAAGGTTGCCGATGTCGCCTTCGGGAGAAAGAACGCTTTCCAGTTTGAACCGTACGGCGGCCTCGCTTTTCCGCAGTTCCTCCACCGCGCGACGCCGTTTGCGGTCGGCCCGGTTGATTACCCGTGCGTTGAGCCATACGAACGTCATGAAACAGAACGTGTACGTCGCCGCGACAATCGCCACGCCGACTTCGGAGCGGTACAATCCCATCCGCTCCCCCTGGATTCGAAGCCACCCGATCAGGAGCGGGAGGAAGACGATGGCGGGCAAAAGCCGCCGGGCCATGACCGCCCCGGCTTCATCGCCGGTCAAGGCGCCGACGAACCAGCTGTCCGGCCTATCGCAGAAGAAGGCGAGGCAAAGGGCGAGGAAGGCGATTCCAGTGGTAAGAGCCGTTCCCAGATGCATCCATTCATAAAAACCCTTGATATTAAAGAGATACCCGACGATGACCAGATACGCCATCATGACAATTGGAATCGCTACCGCATGGGCGGCATTCGATGCGCGCCGGCCGGGGTCTCCACGGAGAAACAACGCGCATCCGAACAGGGAAAAGAGGCCGGCGGTAATGACGGCCATCCGCAGGGGCGCGACCAGAAACAGATTCAGAAGCGGCAGACGGAACAGGGACCAGGGATGGCCGGAAAAAATCTCGGCCAGGTAGCTTACAATTGTCAATAATCCCGCCGCGCCGACCGCGATGCCCGCCGACCGCGCGACAATGCGTTTCCCCGCCGCCGGTCCGTTCCCGCGCGGATACGCCAGGGCAAAGGCCGACAGGAGAAAGCAGACGGCGGTAACGACCCTCATCGCAGTCCATTGCGGGCTGATGCTCGTTAAAAACGGGATGCCCAGGATCAATCCAATGAGAGTCGTCACGGCGATGAAAATAACCACCGTGACCATGATCCGGTTCATGGTCCGCGCGGTCATCGGGAATAGTGCACTACGACGATTCGGGTTCACCGTTTCCTCATGAATAATAAGCGGCGCATGTCACGGGCCGAAGCCTGCACCCCGCACCTCGTGAAAAACCTGTCTATAAACGCTCCGTGCAGGTCCATTCCGGTTTTTTTTAATATAAATCCGGGAAATATATCCCCTTCATGGAACAATGGGGCAATCGCCGGCTGCTGGTTTCAGGGATTATCCCCGGATGAAGAGCAAAATATATTTAACTCCACCATGAGAGCCGCGATCCTCCGGAAGCCGCATACCCCCCTTGTCATCATGGATGTTCCCGCTCCAACGCCCGGAGAGCGCGAGGTGCTCATAAAGGTAAGCGCCTGCGGCGTATGCCGGACCGATCTCCACATCATTGACGGAGAGCTTCCATCGCTGAAATCGCCGCTCATCTGCGGCCACCAGATCGTTGGAACGGTCGTCGCATGCGGGGAGGGTTCGACCCGGTTCGCCGTCGGCGACCGCATCGGCGTGCCCTGGCTCGCCTCCACCTGCGGCGTCTGCCGCCAATGCGGCGAAGGCCGGGAAAATCTCTGCGACCAGGCGCACTTCACCGGGTATACGGTCGACGGGGGATTCGCGGAATTGACCGTCGCCGACGAGCGATTCTGTTTCCCCGTTCCTGCCGGATTCGGCGACAGGGAAGCCGCGCCGCTCCTCTGCGCCGGGCTCATCGGGTTCCGCGCCCTCTCCTTTGCGGGAGAGGCCCGCCGGCTCGGCTTCTACGGATTCGGCGCGGCGGCGCATATCCTCACGCAGGCGGCGGTTTTTCTCGGCAAGACCGTGTATGCATTCACGCGGGACAACGACCATGAGGGCCGCGCTGTGGCCCGGTCTCTCGGCGCGGCCTGGGCCGGGTCCTCGGCCGAGGCGCCTCCCGAACCGCTCGACGCGGCCATCATCTTCGCCCCTGCGGGTGAACTCGTTCCCCTCGCGCTCAGGGCGTGCGCGAAGGGCGGGGCCGTGATCTGCGCCGGGATCCACATGAGCGACATCCCCGCTTTCCCCTATGCCATCCTCTGGGGAGAGCGCTCCATCCGCTCGGTGGCGAACCTCACGCGTAAAGACGGCGAGGAATTCCTGCGGCTTGCGGCGGCCATACCGATAAAAACCTCCGTCACCGTTTATTCTCTTCCCGACATCAATCGGGCGCTCGACGACCTCCGGTCCGGCGCGATCTCGGGGTCGGCGGTTATTCAATGCGCGTAGGTCGGGCATGAGCGGGAAGCGGAGATTTCCATTGCCCCGCCGGTGGACTGCCCCTCAGGGGCTCACAAAATGAAGATTTTAACCGCATTTAAACGGTCAATAATAGGGGTTCGAACGGGGTTCGAACGGGGTTAAAATTATTAGACCGCAAGGGAAAAAATATCAAACCGATCGCGCCGTTATAGTAAGATATTACCGACCCGAAAGTGTTTCCCAACCGTTACTGCGATCGTGAGTCAACCGGCAGCTTCTCGATTTGAGCGACATGCACCGCATGAGCCGATGCATCCTTCCCGGTAAGTTCGATAATTGATTGCCTCACCGTTTTCCTAATAATCAACCTGCCTGACAGGTCATAGATGCGCACTAACAGTGCACTGCCGCGCAGTGCTTTGGGAATGACAAGACAGTTGCCGAAGAACCGGACCTGGAAGTCTGCGGCACTAACGACGGCCGGTATCACCGCCCCTCCCGATGGACGTGTCGCCGTAGTAATTCCCGGCAGCGACACCAGCGACCGGTATTCGACGAGCCCGAGGGTATCGTTCTGCGGCTGCTTCCCGTCCTCGGTAAGAACGATGAGTGTGTTGGTCTCGGTTGGATTGAACCAGCACTGCGGAACGAACAAAGCGGGCTGGCTTTCAAGGTTGCGGCCGAGACAGTGGCCATTCAGCCATACCACCCCGCGACCGCTTCTTGCAACTGTCGAGCGCAGGGTCCAGGTTTCGAGTGCATTGGCCGGCTCCGAGTAGGTGAAATTCCTGCGCCAGAACTTCGGAATGTTATCGGCAGGTGCGGCCGTTGCGGACCATGAGCCTGCAAGGAAACTGTTCCAAGAGATCGAATCGACGTTACCGAATACAAGGCTTTCAGGAAAGCCGTCGAATCCGCCTCTGCAATGCCAGCCGGTGAGCGCCGTCCCGTTGAGCGTGACCGAGCCGAGGATGCCCGATTTCATGGTGTCGGTAATCGTGCTGTAATAATTATAGGCCTTCCACCGGTTATATTCGGCGCACAGTATGGCGATCTCATTTTTGCCGGCAACGAGCGGAATCGAGGAACCGGAACAGTAGGTTCCGTTAACATAAACAAATGCCGCCTGATGGACTTTGGGCAGGGCGAGGGTGGCAGTCCCCGCGGCTGCGGCAATATACGAGGTCCTGTACCAGCAATATCCGTTGGGGCAGCCGTAACTGCTCATGGTCTGGGGCGATGTTGATTGCTGCCACAGGCTGTCATTGTACGAGGCCCCGACCTCCACAACGCTGCGCCAGCTCCAGCCGGACGTCAGGGGAAGATTCGGCGAGGGCGTGGAAGCTCCTTTCGTAACGATCTGCCTTCCTGCGGCGGTATAGACGAATGCCCGGCCGCCCGACGTTCCAAACTGCAGGTTGTCACCGGCATCCACATACAGAGGACCGCAGGCGATGAAATTGGTGTCGATCCACGTTTGATTGCCTTGCGCAGAATCAACGATGAGAAGCTTCAGGGTCTGACCGTTAGTCTCGGTCAACGTCGCTTCAGTGACTGAATCGGTGACCGGCGGGTAGGTGAACGCGAGGTACGCTTGGTTGGCTGCGGCATTCCACTGCCAGGGCGAGGAGGGTATCGGCGAGGGCAGGGACTTGGGCCTGAAGGCGATCTCCCCTTTGGTGCCGCTCCTGCCCCAGAGTACCACGTAGGTAGTCGATCCAATCTGCCGGATGCCGGTAATACCGGTTGCGCTGAAATCGATGGTATCGTTGCCGTTGATCGGCACGCTGTTCAGGAAATAATGGGCATAATGGTTCTGGGTGAGTGTATCGTTCCAGGTGGTCGGCACCTGGAGGTTGCTCTTATTTGTCCACGTAATTTTATAGGCGGCGGTGCCGGACGAAGTCTTCACCACAAAAGCGATCGCTGCCGTGCCGGCCTGGTGAACATACACGGAGCTGCCGCTCGGCGTGCCGCTCACGAGCGAGGAACCGTTGCTTGAGCTTGCGAGAATCGGACTGAACGTCTGCGCGAACAGCCCCATCTGCTTGACTAACCAGAAATCCGAGCGGAGTTGACCCAGCTCGCCGAGAGGCGCCTCGTAATCGTAACTGGTGATACGCTGGTCGTCGCTTGCCGAATAGCCGAAATTCGTTCCCCCGATCGCCATATAATTGGTAATACCGGCAGAGCCTCTGGAAAGGCAATTCCAGGTACCCTGGAGCACATTGGTGATGTAGGACTGGGCAGGTTCGCCGTATCCCGAAATCCAGCCGTCCCAGGCCTCGGTGGAGAACCATGGTCCGCTTTGAAAGGCTCCCGAGGGGGCGGGAGCGTTCCCGTTGTTCGTCTCCGACCAAATATAGGGAACATTGATCCCCAGAGCGCCGGCTTCGGAGATCAGGTGCGACTTATAAACCTGGTCGGTCGTACTCGGACCGTACTCATTTTCAAGCTGGATGGCGATAACGGAACCGCCCTGGCTGATCTGGTGTTTCGCGATGATGGGAATGAGCCGGGTGTAGAACGAGTCGACGCAGCTCAGGTACTGGGCATTGGAGTTCCGCAGGGACATGCTGGAAACGTCCACAAGCCAGGCGGGAAAACCGCCGAAATCCCACTCGGCGCAAACATAGGGTCCGGCACGCACGATCGCGTACATGCCCATCTCCTGCACCAGGGTGAGCCAAGCGTCGAGGTCCTGATTGCCAGAAAAATTATACTGGCCTTGAATTGGCTCATGTGCATCCCAGAAGATATAGGTGGAAGCGCAGTTATATCCTTCGCGCTTCATTCTCATGAGGCGGTCACGCCAAAGCGCTTGAGGAATTCTGACGAATTCGATCTCGCCGGAATAAATATAAAGCGGTTTCCCGTCGATGAGGAATCCCCGGGTGTTATAGGTGATGTACGACGTTGCCGATGACTGCGCCGGATTGAGCTGGCCGAAAGAGATTCCCGATGCGAGCAATATGAGAAACACGATTGCGTAACCAAACCTCTTCACGTTCATGAGATCCTCCTGATGCAAGCGATTTACGGGCTGGAGCGATGGAACCCATTCTTGGGGATCGCCTGAATAAATATAGTATGATCGGATCATCTCATTAAAAGAATTGCGAACTATTCGGAAGCGTGCCGGTGCTGTCCGGCTGATATTTCGCAGAGCGGAAGGGAATTGTAAAACGGCCCCGAAAAGCTTAGCCAACTACCCGTACTTCTTCATTCCATGCCCAAATTTGTGCATTAATTTGGACAAATTTATGCGGAACCAGTGGCTGCCCCGGTTGCCGCCTCACACAAGGCGCCATCTCTCGCTTGCCCTCCAATCAACGCCTACTTTTTGACTCCCACTCCCCCGTGTCAAGCATTAATCATGTTGAAATAGTACGAAATCGTATCAAAACATCTCCTCCTGCTCCCCGTCCTTCCGTTCGAACTTCTCCGCCTTTTTGAAGGTCACCGTTCCGAGATAGGGAATCTCAGGCTTCCTGCCTTTCAAAATCTCCTCTATCGTGAGTATTTGTATCTTCGGGAACGTCTTCCCAAGGTCTTTCGACTCGTATAGGTCGGCGGCGCTCGCCTCGCGCAGCATATTGCGGGTCGGCGCCTCCATGGTAAGCAGCGCGCCCATTTCCGCCTTCTCACGGTCAAGCACGCCGTTAAGATCGCGAATGTGCGACGAGTGAACCTGCCCCGCCTTCACGGAGAAAATCACCTGCCGCGTCCTGCCGGAGTTGTCGTCGTGGAAGAGCAGGCGTCCATCTATGCCCTTGTCCGCGCCCTTCTTCTGTTCCACCGGACGAGCGCCCACGAGTCCGAGCGCCCACCACTGGAATTGATACGGGTCGGTCTTCGCCAGTTCGCGCGCGCCCGCCAGATCGACCGGCTCTCCGATTACCCGGTATTCATCCTTGATCGCTTCCCCGAAGGTGTCCCGCAGCCGGTGTTTCATGAGCGATATCGCAAGGTGGGTGATGTCGATACCGATCCATTGGCGCTTGAGCTTTTGCGCCACTGCGATGGCGGTTCCGCAGCCGCAGAAGGGGTCCAGCACGACGTCGCCCTCGTTGGAAGAGGCTTTGATGATGCGTTCGAGAAGGGCTTCGGGCTTCTGGGTGGGGTAGCCGAGACGTTCGGCGGCATGCGTTGCTATTGGCTGAATATCTGTAATAACATCTCCGATAGGTACACCGGTGGTTTTGTCTAAATATCGTATGAATGCTGGCATTGTTCCTTTGGGGGGCCAATATATCAATCCATTTGAATCTAAAAGATCAAGTTTTTCTTGAACAGACAATGTTAAAGCTGTTTTTCCACCAATATGTTCAATACTTTTGTTTGGTACTGCCCAATGGCGCCCTGCATTAGTAGGGTCTATTGAACGCCACGGTTTCCCCGAATCGCCACTTCTTGTACCAGCTCCCGTAAGGTTATCTAAACGGTAAATTCCTTTGTCATCTTTATATTTATAAAAAGTTGCCATATATTCTTGTGTGTAATCTTGATAAACAGGGTTCCATAAGAAATTTTCTGTTTTAGAGTAAAACAATAGAGTGTCGTGAATAGGCCCCCATCTTTTCGTTCCGGAATGGGCGCTTGTACGTTTCCAGATAATTTCATTCTGATAGAAAACCGGGCCGAATATCGCATCCATCAAAAGTTTCAAATAATGACTCGCCGTCGAATCGCAATGCAGATACAGGCTCCCCGTATTTTTTAAACATTTCCGCAACTCCTCCAGTCGCGGCGCCATCATGACCAGATACGCCATCATGTCGCTTTCGCCCAAGAACGACCGGAACGCCCGCATGACCTCCGAGGTCTGCCCGCCCGCTTCCACGATCTCCTTGAACGCCACGGCGGCGATGTGGTCCCAATGCCAGGTGTCCTCAAACGCTTTGATCTGAGCGCCGGCAGCGTCGCCCGTCTTCTGCTCGAAGATGACGTTGTAGTTCCTGCTGCTGTTGAACGGCGGGTCGAGGTACACGAGATCGACCGTTTCCTTGTCGATATACCGCCGCATTATGTCGAGATTATCGCCGTAGTAGAGATGGTTCATGGGTTCCTCGTAGGGGATAAGGCAGAAAGGCCGGATAGATAAAATAGGCGATGGAAGGGGAAAGGTAAAGAGAAGGGTATTGATGTAGTGCGCTCATTCACCCACCCGGGACCCGCCTGCATTGCCGCAGGCGGAGTGTGGCCGGGTTATAGCGTCTTCCGTTAGTCGGGGGCTGTGGAATTCCACAAATATTGCTATGTGATATGTTTTTGATTAATCAATAGCGCCCCCGAGGCTGCCTGTGCATTTTAAAAGCAAATCTTCTCCGGTTTTGACATAATAATAGAAAGCTTTTTTAATTTCATCCGCTTTGGGGCGGCAACCACCAAAAGGATAAGAACAAGGGCCGATGTCCAATTTGATAATTGAAGAATCATTTGATTGAGGCTCACGTGTTGCTGTAAATGAATAGGAGCCTTGTTCTGATGTGGGGTTAAAAGTTTGTATTAAAACATCCGTCGTTGTTTGTATCTTCATAATTGAATGCTTGGCTATCCAGAATTGCGCCCGTTGCCATTCGACCTTGGAATTCACACTACAGCGAATTCCATCCCCGATGTCGTTTGCCGGTTGTAGAATTGCGGTTAAATCTGCGGCGCATCCGATGAAGAAAAATGCCACAAGAGGAGCGAGGACATATTTCATACAACCTCCCGGTTAATGGTGGGTAAGTTATCTTGCCAAACATTAAAAATGTCCCGTTTTTAGTTGAAACTGACAGAATCTCCTAAGGCTATAAATTACGCTGCGCAACTCACGACATCAAGTTTTTTATTCCATCGTGCTATGGCTGTCCTGGTCTTGGTAATGAACTGGTACCCTCTGATTTTCCTGAACCCCCTTTCGCTTGAGAGCAGTACGGTTCCCAGCCATCGCTGGCTCATGGCCGATGACCGGTATCGTCGGATGTTTTTCTCATAGAGCCGAACGCCTGAGAACAAGCCTTCAATCGCATTCGTGGAACGTAATGAGCGACGGAGAGCGAAGGGAACCTCAAGGAGATGGAGCAGCAGTAACTCCTCCATTCCTTCCTTAAGTGATTCAGCAGCCGAACCATTGATGCCTTTCAACCACCGGTGCAGCGCAGTCAGCTCCCGTTGTGCATCCTCATAGCGTTCCATGGCAATTGCCCGGTTAAAGCGTCGCTTTGCCTCTTCATGGTACCGCTTAGGAACATGTGAACAGATATTCCGGCATTTATGAACCGTGCAGCGTTGGTGCAGCACCTTTCTACCGAAACGGCGGCGAAGCCGGTTTGTATTTGCCGTTCGACGTTATCGAGGCGCTTCTCGTGCTGTTCAATCGCCTTCCTCAATTCGGTATTGTCCGCGATAAGGTTCCGTATCCGGACGAAGGCCCGCATGATCTGGATATTCACCATGATCGCACGCTTTGAATTGAGAACGGTCGATAACATGGCCACGCCGTTTTCGGTGAAAGCAAAAGGCAGGTACCTTTCGCCGCCCCATCTTGAGATGCCAAATTGGCATCTCAAGTTTTCATACTCGTCCTTTGAGACCTCAAACATGAAATCTTCAGGGAATCGATCTTTGTTCCGACGAACCGCCCGCTTCAATTGTCCGGTTTGAACGCCGTACAGGTCCGCCAGGTCCCGGTCGAGCATTACCTTTTTACCGCGAATGACGTGAATCTTGTTTTCGATCACTTCCTGAGCGACTATATCCGCCATGCTGGTTCCTTTCAGATTGACTATGAAATAGATTTTGCCGTGTTTCGTGTCAAATTCATTCCAAGGCGCAAAAATTGAGGCGAAATACCGGGATCTGATCCCCGCGCTGCGATCTCTCGACCGTGACCCCGCCCGCGACCGGCTAATACTGCCCTGGCAGGCGCTTTTTTTTGCATATATATGAAAATAATAGTTATATTATGACAGTTATATTATGTTATTGTAGATTGCTTACTACACGTAGGGGTGTTTTTTCTCATGCAGCCCTTTCCGGAACGCCATGATCGACGAGGAGGAATTATGAGAATCGCAGGGTGCCTCAGGTTTTTTCTTTTTGCGCTGTGGGCGGGAGTTCTCCTGGTCCCGGGGCCGGCTTACTCCGCCAAGTACACCCTGACCGTCAATGCAGGTCAGCGGGTGGGCAGCTGGAACCGGTTCTATGAACGATGCGTGGCGTCCGACCACATGCATACGTTCATCGGTTCGGCTTACGGCAGGAATGCCTGCAATGCGCTGAAACGGGCACACGATGAACTCGGCATCCAATCGGTGAGGGGCCACGGCATCTTCAACGATGACGACTCGGTTTATTCCGAGGATGCAAGCGGCAACGCCGTCTATCGATGGACCAGCATCGATAAGATCTACGATTCCGTCATGGCTGCCGGCATGCGACCGCTGGTTGAAATCGGATACATGCCGAATGCCCTGGCAAGCGCCCAATCGTGGATCAACAGCGTCTGGTACAACGGCTTCGACGGCAACTGGAATGCGCCGAAGGACTGGAACAAGTGGAAGGCGTTCATGCAGGCATTTCTCGTACATCTCGAATCCAGATATGGTCAGGCTGAGGTCAGGAACAACTGGCTGTTCGAACTCTGGAATGAGCCGAACTGGTGTTATAGCGGTGGGGGAGGGGACAACGGCTGGCTTCGGTTGTATGACTCCACGGCCGTCGCGTTCAAGGCACAGGACTCCCTGGTGCGGCTGGGCGGACCCGATGAGAACGGCGGCACTTCGCAGAGTTTTATCCCGCAAGTTATCCGGCACTGCAAAAGTGGGAATAAAAAGCTCGATCTCGTCACCTATCATCGGTACTCGAATGATGTCGCGGCCAATGCCAATGCTCCCACCGAAAACACTTATTTCAAGCAGATAGCCGATTCGTGCAGGCTGCTGAACTTCACCGGCCCGATCCTCTGCACCGAGCAGGGGCCGTCCTACACACAGGGAATCGTTGTCCATGATAACAACCAGGCCGCCAGTTATGTTGTAAAGGCGATTCATCTTCTCAGCTTAAATGATACCAGCACGTATCCACCGCCATATTCATTCGCGTTGTGGGCGCTTTCCGACATCTATGAAGAGACGAATAACACCGGATCATCGCCCGCATTCTGCGGCTGTTACGGACTCATGACCAGGGGGGTCGCAAGTATTCCGCAATCATGGGATGTGGCCAAGCCGGTGTTCAATGCATACAAGCTACTCCATCGGCTCGGATCGTTCAAGCTCAACTGCTCCGGAGGGACAACAGCCAGTCCGGGGGTCAATGTGATTGCAACCGCATCCGCAGCGAACGATACGATTTGCATCATGGTTTACAGCCATGTTGACGCAACGACCGGGAGTTCGGCGACAACCGACACGGTTTCGCTCTCGGTCGGCGGAATCCCCTTTGCCAATGCCCGCGTGGAACATTTTCTCGTCGACAGCACGCACAGCAACTCCTATTCGGCATGGATCGGCCTCGGGAAACCGTCGAGCCCGAACGCTACCCAATGGACGACGATCAGCAATGCGGCCCAGCTCGCCCATTACGACTCGGTTACCACGGTGCCCATAACCGGCGGGACTTTCAGCAAGACCTTCACCCAGTCGTATTACAGCGTTGCACTGATACAGCTCACCAGTTCCTCCGTTCCCGTCCTGACGGGGAAAACGAAATCGAAACCGGAAGTGATCGATGCGCTTGTCAAGGGAAACCGGATCTGCATCTCGGCAACGGTGCCGGGCAGCTACGCCGTCCGCCTCTTCTCGACCGGCGGCCGGGAGGTGTTCGAGTCATCCGGCTTTTGCACCGGGACGGTTTCACTCGCGCTTCCGCGGACGCTGCAGGGTGCGTTCGTGCTGCAATGCTCAGGGTCGAAGGGTTCGCTGGTGAGGAGTGTGGTCCTGAGGCAGTAAGAAACAGTGAGCCCGGGCTTGGAACTCGGGAAAAGAGGGAAACCAATGTCGCATCGATCAAGGCAAGCAGCCTTCTTTATGGCGGCCGTCCTGTTTCCCTATTCAGGTAGGGTAAGTCCCGTATTTTGCAACGCATTTCTTATTTTTTTCCGCCAACCTCCGGGCAATTCCCCCATGATCTGATGCAATCGGCGAATATGTTTTTCCTTACCTTTGAAAAATTGAAACATGCCGCTGACGGTCTCGATATCCTTACTCTTTTTTTCCACGTCCTTGCGAAGCTGGCTGACAATTAACTTGTGCAAGGCGAATGCCTCGGGCTCGGGAATGTTGAGCGAGAGGTCCTGATACTCAATAGTCATGCGATAGTCAAACGGAATGCTCAAAAAATGCAGCTCCTGGGCCACGATGTTGAGCGCGGGTATACGGAGCTCTTTTTCATCGGCCTGGGCGCCGGCATCGGTTAAAAATTCAAACGATAAATCCCGGTGCAGGTATTTCGCCACTTTCCCCTCCAGGTCCGCCGCCACGGCGAAACCATGCCTGAGTAAAATCTCATGGATGTTGACCGGCTGTGAAAGTTTTATTCTGCGGGGAATGAGAATATCGGCATCCAAGGTTCTTGTCGCCGGAATCTGAAAAGCGTTTTCGTAATGATGCCGGTAAAAATACTGACACCAACTGCCGATCAAAACAAGATGTTTGAGGACTCCGGCATTCTGAAGCTCTTTAAGGATGTCGTAAAGGAGTTCAAATTTTTTGTCCACGCAGCGCCTTTTTCACCTCGTTGAGGTCTCTGAGTACGTTCCGGAGCAAAGCCTGATATTCCTTCCGCTTATTGATGGAATCCATGACTTTGCGGGCTTTTTCATCATCAACCTTGCCGATGTACGTATAAGTCACCTTTCGACCCCGGCGCTGTGCAAGGTACAGATAATTTTTCCTGCCGATATGTTTTACTTGCGGGGAACCCTGGACTTCCCGCGAAATAGCGGCCTCATACGCCTGCTGCGCTTCAAACAGCCGTTTTTGCTCCTCTTTCACGATATAAAAAATGCCGGCCATGATTATACCTAACAGTTATGAATATATACCATCAATGTTAGGTATAGGAGAAATTCAGGTAGTACCGCCCTTAATTACCTAACAATTCATAAATATACTATTCGTGTTAGGTATAATAAAACTATTTTCATATGATTTGTTCCGGGTAGTTCCCTTCCGCATTTGCGAAGCGGTTTCACCCATTGCGCCCTTGTGCCCCCCTGTGCATACTCATGGCGTCCGGTTATTGGTTTCCGTTTCTTGACGAATGCCCGCATGATCTGGATATTAACCTGAATGGCTCTCGGTGAATTTAGAATTACAGAGAGCATGGCTACGCCGTTCTCAGTGAAGGCAAACGGCAGATATTTAAAATGCTCTCCGCGCTTTAAGCTTCCAATTTGGAATCTTAAAGATTCGGCCTCTTCCTCCGATAATTGGAACATGAAATCATCCGGGAAACGCTCGATATTTCGTTTCGCCGCTTTATTAAGATTGCCGGTAGTGACTTCATACAGCCCGGCGAGGTCCCGGTCGAGCATTACCTTCTTTCCGTGAATGAACGGATACGCGTTTTAGCCCGACCAGCCAATCCACTCTACATCGTGGGGTTTCTTCAAAGACCCGTGGTGGGCCTCGCGCGGCTCCTCGTGTCGAAGCAGTGTCTCAATCCACTCTACATCGTGGGGTTTCATAAAAGCCGACAATTTGCGGAACTCCTGAAGGTCCCGATCCTGAGTCTCAATCCACTCTACATCGTGGGGTTTCTTCAAAGTTAAAAAACATTACGACGGTGAAATACACCAGAAAGGAGTCTCAATCCACTCTACATCGTGGGGTTTCTTCAAAGTTTTACGGTTTCCAAGGGTTGGCGAACCGTGACGATTGGTCTCAATCCACTCTACATCGTGGGGTTTCATAAAAGCCGGAAATTTACATATGAGGAGATGCATAATTCATTGTATCAGTCTCAATCCACTCTACATCGTGGGGTTTCATAAAAGGCCCAGGGCGAGCGCCACGCCCGCCTGGCTGATCCCCGTCTCAATCCACTCTACATCGTGGGGTTTCATAAAAGCCCCTGTCATCGTGTTCGTAAACGTTAACCATAACCACGTCTCAATCCACTCTACATCGTGGGGTTTCTTCAAAGGAATCTGCCCGGAGCTACTATCTTGCACATCAGGAAGGTCTCAATCCACTCTACATCGTGGGGTTTCTTCAAAGCCTCCCGACTACTTCCCGTCCCTCTCCCCTACAAAAAGTCTCAATCCACTCTACATCGTGGGGTTTCTTCAAAGTGGGGAGCCAAAATCGTCTCTACTCAGGCCAACAATATCGTCTCAATCCACTCTACATCGTGGGGTTTCTTCAAAGTTTTACGGTTTCCAAGGGTTGGCGAACCGTGACGATTGGTCTCAATCCACTCTACATCGTGGGGTTTCTTCAAAGTAAAACTATCCACATCGTCGCTGTTGCGCTTGATTTTCGTCTCAATCCACTCTACATCGTGGGGTTTCTTCAAAGCGAAAATTGACGGAGAGTATTTCAAACGCTGCTGGATGGTCTCAATCCACTCTACATCGTGGGGTTTCTTCAAAGTAACAGAAATTCCTAAATTCAAAGAACCTAACTGGGAGTCTCAATCCACTCTACATCGTGGGGTTTCTTCAAAGAAATACACAGAACAGAATCTTCAAAAACTAAAGAACGTCTCAATCCACTCTACATCGTGGGGTTTCTTCAAAGTGAACGGACAGGTGCTGGTGCAGGCGCCCGACGTGACGTCTCAATCCACTCTACATCGTGGGGTTTCTTCAAAGGACCGAAGCGCTGGGCCGCGCGCTGTGCAGGGCGTTCGGTCTCAATCCACTCTACATCGTGGGGTTTCTTCAAAGCAGTTATGGTACTTAAATGTTCACATTGTGGTAAAATCGTCTCAATCCACTCTACATCGTGGGGTTTCTTCAAAGTCGTCGCGGTTGCGGGGATCGGTATTTACATGATGGGTCTCAATCCACTCTACATCGTGGGGTTTCATAAAAGGTATTTCCCGCGACTACTATTTACTGTTGGTACAATAGCGTCTCAATCCACTCTACATCGTGGGGTTTCATAAAAGCAGCCGCTATTTATCAATTAGAACGGTTCAGATTTGAGTCTCAATCCACTCTACATCGTGGGGTTTCATAAAAGTCTCCCGCGCCTGAAGGCGCGACCCCTCCCCTCTCAGTCTCAATCCACTCTACATCGTGGGGTTTCATAAAAGGGGTGCGGTATAACTCAAATCTCGACCATTGGGACGGTCTCTATCCACTCTACATCGTGGGGTTTCATAAAAGCGAGCCGAGGAAGCCGGCATTATACTTCTGGACTGATAGTGTCTCAATCCACTCTACATCGTGGGGTTTCATAAAAGAACGAAACTCACCCAGGACGAGATCGACGACCTGAGTCTCAATCCACTCTACATCGTGGGGTTTCTTCAAAGCGGATGATCCGGAAATGTTGCGGCTGCTGCTCAAGGGGTCTCAATCCACTCTACATCGTGGGGTTTCTTCAAAGCCACACGACGCTCCTCGAACTCTCCTACGCGCAGGCGGGTCTCAATCCACTCTACATCGTGGGGTTTCTTCAAAGTCGTCGGGCTGCGGCTGACCGGGAACCGGCGGCACTTTAGTCTCAATCCACTCTACATCGTGGGGTTTCTTCAAAGTCACAGACGTGAAGAGACGTGAAGAGACGTGAAGAGAGTCTCAATCCACTCTACATCGTGGGGTTTCTTCAAAGGAAATGGGTGTTATTGAGCGTAAGGAAAATGGCTCTTTTACCGTCTCAATCCACTCTACATCGTGGGGTTTCTTCAAAGCTTCTGGGGCGCCGGCCGGGCACCTCTGGCACCTGCTGGCGAGTCTCAATCCACTCTACATCGTGGGGTTTCTTCAAAGAAACAAAATGAGAATCTACTTGAAAACCAACGACTCGGTCTCAATCCACTCTACATCGTGGGGTTTCTTCAAAGGAAAAAGACGACAGGTAAAACACAAGCAAAGGAGAAAACCGTCTCAATCCACTCTACATCGTGGGGTTTCTTCAAAGCCTGCCATTTCTAACCAGTTCTTAAAGAAGTCGTTAGGCAGTCCAAGTGCAACATAGCATCGTTTTCGTTCAATGAAGCCCTGTCTCAAAATCTTCCCCTTTTCCATAACCATTTGAAATTAAACTGATTACCCGTATGCGACAACTTGCCGTGATTTATGGCATTTCAATCTTGCCGCAGGGGCCAAAACTTTATCCGGTTGCGCCATCAGAGCGGAACATACCGGTTTTCATAAAATAATATATTCCGTTTTTTCAACGGAACGTCCGATGCCGATAAGGTCGATTTTTGTTTCGCATTGGCCGCATAAGGCATAAAACCGAACCGAATCTTCCTTGGCGTTTATGATTTTTCCAAGTTTTGTTCGGCATTCCTCAAGCGTTTCTTTACTGAAAAAACCCTCGAAAACGGATTTTTGAACCCGATAGCCGTACTCAAGAAGCGTTTTCACCGCCCGATAACGGACGCGGTCATTGACGATATCGAACGCAATGGCGTATTTCATGGATTCGCCCCGCATTCCTCGCCGCCGTGATCATCTTCCACGGCTGCCGGGGAGGTTTCTCCCGTTTTTTCTTCCAGGAAAACGGCGTGTATGCTTCGCCGGTTTCGATCGTTTTACGCAATTTCTCACCCTGTTTCCACATCGCCTGACGCCAGGACATTTCGCCTTCGTCGTTCCAGGTGCGGTTGACGCTGTCGCCCACTCTTCATAATGCCGGATAAAGATCCTGAGCGACCCCTTTTTCAGATACACCTGCCCTTTTTCGCCCGTCTCAAAATCATCGTCATCGAGCATGCTTTTATTGAACAGCTTCAGGGTCAGCCTGTCAACCAGCGGGTGGCGGAATTCTTCCATGAGATCGAGCGAAAGCGACGCCCTGCCGTATGAAAGATCGTGATAAAAGCCGATATACGGGTCAAGTCCGAGCGCTTCAAGCATGGCCTGCAGCTCACGGGCCACGAAAGAATACCCGAATGAAAGCAGCGCATTGACCGGATCGGTAGACGGATGAAAGGTGCGGCCGGGAAACTTACGGCCATGGGCGAGGCAGCGGGAAAAGCCCGAAAAATACAGCCGCCCCGCGGCGCCTTCGTAACCCCGAAGGGAATTAAGGTTGTCACAGCGCAGCAGCGCGGTCCGGCACAGTTCTTCCATATCGTCGCGTTCCTTGAAAACGAAACCGCTTCGGCCGCTTCGGTGATAATCATGCAGCACGTCCATGCCGTTCCGGATTTTCGCGACGACATAGCGACGGGCCATATCGAGACGACGTTTTTCATCCCTGAATGCGTCGTACTGGGAAGAGCGCAGCAGGGAGTTTTTCCCCGCCGCGCTCGTCACCTTGCCCTTGAAATGCCCATTCAGCGTCATGAAGGCGATATCGCAGCCCGCGTCGAGCAGGGCCAGCATTGCGTCCGCCGTCACCTGGACGCCGCCGAAGGCGACCAGGCAGCGGATTTCGCTTATAACGCGATCATCCAGGACTTCGCCGTCCCTGGCGACCTCGATATGCCCGCCCTTCTTGCGGACATAGGCGCCCTGCTCAAACGTAAAGATAGGACATGAGAGCCTCCGTAACATCTTCGGAAACAAAGGTTATACCACAGCAAAATGTGCTTCGCGGGGGGGGGGGAGATGTAAAAGAGCGACGGTATTATCGTAGCCATTCAAACAAAAAAATATTTTCCAAATGGTTATAGGTTATTTTTGGCGTGTAATTTTGAATATATTTGAAAAGGCACCCTTTTGAAAAACTTTGAAAATTTTCAAAGTCTTCCTTATTGAGGGGTTTTGCACCATGGGCATAAATACTTTTATTTCTTAAGATAGAAAGCCTTTCGCATTCTTTCAAACGTTTTATTGTTTTTTCATCATCTTTACATCCTTCAACTTTATCATTCAATGCATGCAGCAGAGCAAAACCGTCAAAAAATCCTACCCTTTCAGGCATTTGCTTTTCTTCATGATATTTTGAACCATAAACGGCCTTCCCAAGCCTTTTGAAATTTTCGAAAGTTTCTTGGTGAAACGCCGATGCATATATTACCCCTGCCGTTATATTATGATTCTTTTTTAACAAGAGCGCGGCATAACGTTCAGCAACGCGGTACATCATAAAGACGCCAAGGTCATATTTTCCGTTTCCGGCGTTTCTGATGCCGGCAAAATAAAAATTCGCCAGCTCATATAAGGCATGAGATGGATCGGCGTCTCCTGCTGCAAGGGAACCTATTGCATTACACAAATCTTTCCGTATCGCCTCGGAAAATCTGCCGGATGCCCGCATGGATCCGCTGCATTTTTCCGCTTCATTGTAATTGAAAGCGTCGAGCGCCTGCAACGTGAGTGTAAGATCACGTAACTCGCGGATTTCTCCAACTTCGTTGAGATTCAATAAAAGTTCATCGAGTATGGCAAGCGCACCGGTGAAATCATAGCGTGATAGGTACGCTAAAGCTTTTTTTTCTTCGATCGGATAGAACGTTTTTAAAGGGGTTTCAAGCAAAATGCCATATTCCGTACCAAGTTTTGGTTTGCGTTTTTCCACGTCATACTCTAAATAATCAAGATAAGCGATATCACTGCCAAGCAATTCGCCGGCCATGGTTACTGCTAATGTCATGGCTTTTTTTCCGGCGGTGGCATCGAAAAGAATTTCAGCAGGGTTTTTATCCTTGCAAAATTCCCTGATAGCCTGGTAGATTGCCGGCATGTTCGTACTGCCGCATATACGCGACTCGATACTACTATGCTTTAAATTGTACCACTGCTGTATTTGTTCAAAAATCGTATCAATCAAATTTTGTGTTTCTTTCGTCAAAATAAAGAGGACCTTTGACGGTTTTATCGCCTGGCAGAAACAAAGCGGCGGCTGGAAGGACATCCCTACAGGTGTAATAAGATACTTGTATTTTTGGAAATCAATTCGGGTCTTTTCATTAAAGCTCTTGACAGTCTGTTCAAGGTCGGTCATAGGATTTCTTTTATGAAATCTTTTCAAAAGATAGTTTTATCATTCCCAACGGAATCTTCCCATCCGACAGGTTTCTTGTGGTACCCCAGGATTTTGGTATTCCAGTTTTTCTATCCTTCGGAGGCCTTGGAATGCGAAGAATACCGGGAGCATTAAATGTCATTGATTCGATATGTGAAAAGCGGCCAATACGAAGCACGGTTTCATTATCGGCAATTTTGTCGAATACCAGATCGACTTTTTGCCGTGCAGCAGCGTTTCCATCATAAAATCGCTCTTCTTCGTCCTTCAGCGCGTTTTGATAGAATTGTGTGGTTGCATCCAGAATTTCGTTGAGCTTAAGCGGACTTCTGACTTTTCCATTTGAAGATTTATCATTTATCTGAAGAGAAAAAATAAATTCAATATCATTCATCACCGCTTCAACGAACATCGAAATACCGAGAGATTTTCCATCCTTCCCGCAATTTTGCACCTGTAGTATTCTGGTCATTCCTTTCGGGATTAACGCATCTGAGATTTTAAGGGCTTTAAAAGGATCGTCGGATGGATTACTCATATCGAGGATGCTTTGTTCGCAGCGTTGATAAAAATATTTTGGGTCGCCTATTTTAGCTTTTTCAGCGATTCCCTTGTAACCGCCTTTTTTCTCATTCTGCGCGCGGTAATCAAGCACAGCAGTACGAATCGCGCCTTTTATCGATGATCCTGGGATATATACCTGACCGGCAGGCGTGGTCGGCATGCACTGCACGAGTATTTGATTGTTTTTATCTGAAAAAAGTGCATCATATTCCTCTTTAAATGCCGGCGATACGGATGCCACGCCCGAAAATAAATCAGAATTCGAAGGATCAAATTGGTCACTTAAGATCTTTCTAAGCCCTATGATATCATTTTTATCAACAAACCGTATGAAATCTTCGGCAAAAACCTTATCCGATGTAAGCATTACCTCTATCTTGACGCGGAAAAACATATCGTTTTTGACTACATACGCAAGAGGATCAAGAAGATGCTCCGGTCCGCCGCCGATATGGACAGGGAAAAGCGTTTTAGCTTTAACGGTGTATTCAGGCATTGAATACTGCCTCCTTCCGCAAAGGTATCGTGATCGCCATGCAGTTTTCAATAGACGTCAGAGTGTGCATGATGCCTTTTATTACGGTTCCGCATTAAAGGTGCGTCAGGTTTGAACTGCCTGAACGGAGGCAAAACCAGGTACAATCTGGAGAAGCGGTTTTTTAAAAGGCACGTCATGATCGAGCATATGCCAGGTTTTGCCATACTTAGCTTCGACCGTATAATATGATTTTTCCAGATCAATTGAACGATCCGGTATGCAGCGCGATAAGCTGAGGTGATCAGGTGATCCTTTCGTTTCGGGTAAAGGTACAATTTTCAAGTCCTGCACCATTTCAAGCATGCCCATACCGGAGGTAGTATCCCGGCCATACCCTAAAGAAAACATCTGTTTCAAGGCTTCCGACAGTTTTTCAGCGTGCCAGATGAATGAATCAACAACGATATACAAATACCATCTTTCCCATTTTTTTTCTTTATCTTTTTCCTTATCGGTGTACCATGTTTCATCAGATGAATAGAGACCATTTTCAGCAAGCGATGAGTTATCAATGCGATCTATGACGTTATGCAGTCGCGGCCGTTCTGCAGGCCCATTAGGCAAAATCGTCAACGGTGCCATACAGGTCCAGGTCCCATTAAGAATCGTTTGTGCATTTACCCATTTTGATTTACGGTGCTTTTTGTCCGCCTGCACTTTTTTCCAGTTTCGGCATTTTATCTTTACCCTTTTCCGGTGGGCACGGCGGCAACAGAGGGCGTGGAAGGTGCCCCGCAGGAAAGGCGTCGGAGAAAACAATTTCAGGCTTCCCGGCTGTGGCTACTGCATGAAAGGATTGGAAACGTTCCGGCAAAGTCATTTTCAGCATCCAGCAGAAATGACCGAAGAGCGTATCTGACCTTAGCGGTGAGCCTATAGGTCCCTTGGGACGCACGGAAAAACAATACAACATAAGGAGTTCCTTTCAGGCTACCGGCAATTCGGAACTTTCGGAATAGCGAACCAGCGTTCCCATTGCCCCCAGTTATCGTAATGTCCTTGAACTCTATTTTTCCGCATCCACGTGAACCGGAGCCGCCGATCGTATCATGCTCGAGCATTTCAAACGAACGCAAGAATTTTTTGAAGAGCGTAAGGTCGTCAGGTTGAACTTTGTCTGTTGAATCGAAAATCCTGAAAATCATTTCAAATTCGAATTCCGTTCCTGCGGTCACCCGTTCCCGTGGCCGTGGATGCACTGCGGTGCCGGTAACCCGGTTGATGGTACTTTCCCATTTTACTTCAAGCATCGTCTCTGCATCGAATTCTCCCTTGATATGCGCGTCACGAACGATAAGCCGCGTTAGGCCCTCGTTTGTTGCTCTTTTCGGTAGTGCCAGAACACGGCAGATGTAACATCTTTCAGATGCGGAAGGGTCAGGGCGTTTCTGGAACAGCCTTCGGATTCGACTAGATTCTCCTTCCATTCGTTGAGAAAACGCATCTTGCCTTTGAGTGACGAACCAGGGATGTAAGGTGCACCGGTTCCGGATGTCTGTGACCACCGGTAGATCAAGTCCGCCGATTTCTATGGATTCCCTTTCCGGCTCCAATATGAAAAGTCCGGTTTTAACGACAATGGTGCCGCCAATGATGATGGTTTCCTTGGTTTGCATGCATTGCTCCTTTATCTTTCGTCTTTTGTGTATTGTGTAGCATACCCGACGACGGCTTCGAATAATAGACAAAATTTTTCGAATACCTTAGGGCCGGTTTCCGGATCGCTTGTGATCGGTTTAATTCCACTTTTTCTAGGAACTCCCTGAACTGTTCCGATATTTTATTGCTCTGCCGTTTGGTATTGTAAACTGCCTTTGCGACAATCAACTTCACGCGCGGATAGAATGAATCAGCCCGTTGTTCCGGGCGCATTTTTCCTGAGCCGGTCGATATTTTTTACCTCCGAGTAGAACCGACGCAATTGGTGCGTGGATAACTGTCTTCTTTCTTTTCCTGTAATATATTCGGCCCATTGAACCGCCTGCACATCAACAAGATCTTCTCCTGCGAGGTTGATTTGCGGCCGTTGAGATGTAGCAGCGCCCGGCCTGTAGCCTCCAGAACGTCCGCCTTGGTCGTATTTTCGTCCATGCCATGGGTACCGCCTCCCTTCCGTTGTTTGTACATTGCTATTGATATTCCAACACATAAATTATCGAAAAATGATATAACCGCTGGTTCATGTTCAGATGTAGCAAGGAGCGATTTAAATGGTCCCTTGTCCCACCATTCCCGTTCCACGTTGCGCTTAATGTCGTAAATATATTGAAACTTGTATCTCATGGCTCGCAAAACATCCTTTTTTTTCCGGAATCTTGGCGTCAGGTGGTACCTTCAAAAATCGGTAGAGCATGGTATGCATTTTCTGATCCTGAACTTCTTCCCTATTATGGCTTGCGATGACATATTCTTTCCAATTTTCTGAAAATTCATATTGTTGCAGGGCTTCGCTATCCCACAACATTTCTCGGTCAAATAAATGCAGGCGGTTACGGCCACCATTTTTTGCTTTTTTAAGTGATTCTTCGGCCTCCTCAACAGCGCGGGTAAGCGGATATTTCTTATGAAACAAATGGACTGCGGCGGATAATGTCATAATGTCGCCATTCCCCACATAACGACGGAATTGTTTATTTATTTCGGGCGAGTTTGACCATATCGCTCCATGGTCCAATCAGGCAAAGATCGTCGCCACCGGCAAATAATGTATAGGTGTTCGGATAGAAATTCTTAAGCAATTTCGCAGAAATCCCGCGAAAAAATAGTTGAGCATGCGCGAAATCCCTGCCTGCCGGGCAAGGCTATTGCGTTTACCAAATCCGTAACTCATTATGTAGCCCATATTATCAACGTCGGCTCTAAGCATTGCCAGACATGGATTCCTCTGGATTTATCAGCGATTTTATCTAAAGAAAGCGGCATTTTGGCTGTGCCATCTTTTCCATCGTCTTCTTCAACATCAGGTTTATGGCAGGAATAATGGATTTCGGCCATTGCATGGCTCGACATTGAAAGGTGCTGATTAATGGAAAACGTACATCCCCCACTTTTAATTTCATCGAATACAATATTGTAGGCTCCCAGGATAGAATCCGGCCCTTCTTTCTGCTGAATGGTCAGGGATTCTGCACTCGGCAACTGACCACCCCAATTAATGAACTTCGTACAATTAGCGCCTGGTCTTCGATCATTTATTGTCCCTGTAGCCGGCTCTCTGGAGCAAAGCGGACATAAACCGTGTTCCATGTATTCTTTATATGTGCTATTATCGGCCATCCAGCGGTTATCGCCTGATTTTAAAGTTGAAGCAAAGGGACGGCTCTTTTGATTGCGACCGACTCCGAAGACCGGGCCAGAAGTTCAAGAAAACAATCCAATTGAAAATCCTGAAGCTTGCATTCGACTCCATTATCTATATACACGAACAGTTGGCCAAAGAAGGAATTCAAAAGCCAGTCCTGTAATTGTATTCTGGTTTTTTGTATTGCCGCCCTGCTTTTTTCCGTATCAGGAAGAAGTATCGTGAACCGACCACCAGCATCCATAATTCTGCACAGGGTCGGCACTCCTGCAGCTCCTGCACAATGATCTGCACAAAGCCTGCTAAGCAGCGAAACAAAAAATGATCTTCCGCGTAGCAAACGCGCTGCGCTACTTTTGTTTTCGCCTTCAAGAGCAAAAATGAAATTTTGTATACCGACGACATCGCCGCTGACCCAGAGAAATGTGCTTTCAGCAGGGTTGAAATCCTGTTTGCTCTGTCTGTACGGCCATGCAAGCCGCTAAAGCAGCAGTGCTGGTGAGATGATCACAGAGGGGAATATTGCAACGGGTTCATGGTCGATAAAGGCACCGCCCAACCAGCAGAAAAAGTGAGGCAATAGTTTCCAGAAAGTGGTTTCGATCTTTTGTATCGATTTTTCGAAAATCATCGATAAATCCTTCGCATAATACCCGGATATTTATATTCGAGTGAATTTTCTTCGGGTTGTCCAAATAGTGCATCCATGTCGTACAATGTGGAAGGCAGATAAAATTCTCCATGCCCTTCAGTTGTTTTCTTCAATAGTAACTTCTGAAACGAAGAACTTAACGGTCTTGATAGTAAAGGAAACCCCTTTTATTTTTTTGTTCCTTATGTTCACCTGGACGGGGCTTATTCTGTTCATACCGGCGCTTACACCATATGCATAGGTAACAATCCATTGTTCAATATGCCCTTGCATGGGATTGTGGTGCAAGCCTGCAGAATTTTCAAAATCAGTCGGATTCGAAATAAAGGAATGTAATGTTGGCCGCATTTACCCTAAAAATCGTATTGTCCACAGTGCATGGTCGTAACCGACATCTATAGGTCCTACTTTCCCTCTTCATGCCAGGATCAAGGATGGTCATTTCAGCACGATTTCCTTTATCCATTCTTGATATACTTTGCCTATATCATGAAGCAATGCCGAAGCGTCCTTTCGAAAACAAAATCGCTTATTTGGTTATCCATTCCATCTCCTTCATTTTATATCTCCCCATCCCGAAAGCCGTATTCTTCCCCACGCCCGCAATTTCTCCTGCTCCAGCAATGCCAGGAGAGTTCCGGTATCGCCCGAAAGCGTCACGGTTCCAATAATCCCCGAATAGTCGATCTCTTGGTGTTGTCCTGTGCTGTCCGGCTTTTCCCAACCTGCTTCATAGCCGATTCCACTGAAAGGCTTTTTGCTGCGTCCAGGTAGTGCTGCGGATCGGTAACCGCCTCCGGGTTTTCGCCATAGAAGGCATTCAAGTTCGTGATGCGGCGCAGGAGATTGGTCATGAAGGAATAGGCGTCAAATTTGGAATGAATCATGCCTTTTGTTCTCAGAACCAGCGGGGATAGAAATTCGAGCGAAACCTTCCCCTGCATCGGTTTCCCCGGCTCAAGCACGATCCGGCCGTTGCTTTCGATTGCCCCGACATAGTCGTCCCCTATGGGGTAGATCTTTTTCTCACTGCATGTTACCTCTTCCACGGTGAAGACCATCTTTTTATTGCCGAGGCCGCGTCGCCGAGCTTATTGAGCGTGTAGATAAACCAGACGAGGTAGCGGGTTGCCTGGCCGAAAAGCGTGACGTGCAGGCAGAGCGCGTCACCGGTCTGGCTCGCGTGCATGGTAAAGGGGTGGGGCGCGGGGCGGTGCTTCGAGAGGCGCGGAGCGCTTGCCGGCGGCAGAGTGTCGAAGAGAAAGGCGTAGGCGCAATGATGCGCAGCATGCAGTCGCCGCACTCGGCCTTGCCCACAGCACAGACCAGCCCGCGAGCGATAGCCGAAGCCTCCGCGGATAGTGGCTTCCAGGAATGAGAGACTGATCCTTTACCGAAAGCTTAAGCCGGAAAAGGCATAACGTATAAAAAATTGAAACAGCCATCGTTCAGGGGTCCCCTTGCTGAATGGCGGTAATGCATGCAGGGATATCAATATATATTTTAACGGCGGGGAAGAGTAGTTCCGCAATCATAATCTTTTTCGTCATGACCTTTAAAGCCATGAGTATTGCAATTCAGGATCATGTTTTAGATTAGGAAATCCGGATAATTTCCGAGGAGATCTATATTTCTTCAAAGGCTCTTTAATCGCTCTATAAAGCCCTTTTGACGGTAACGTGGCAATCACCCGACATCTTGATTATAATCAATATACAAAAGTAAGTGCAACAATTAAAAAACCATGATTTATATTATTTAGGATATTGTCATCCGGCCTTCGAGTCGCTTTTCAAGAAACAGGCTGAATGGCGATGTTTGAATTTCCTTTTCCGGCGGGGAACGACCGCCACGCAAAGGCTCTTTGAAAATCGTTTCGGAATTTTACCGACCTTGCGTCCCGATTGCTCACTTGTGTCAATATTTTTGCGCCATGAACTTATGAAACGCCGCAAAAAAAGCGCAATTTTGGCCATGGGTGCGTTTATTCGCGGTTTTTTATTGCACCGCCAGCGCAAAAACGGCGCAATTTTCACTTCACAAGGATAATCATGCGTCCCTTTTTACCGGCAATACCTCCTCACCAAATCCCGCGCCATCGCATTTCCCAGGGTTGCCGCCCTCCGCCAGACCATGCAGGCTCCGGCAGTGTCCCGACATACGCCGCAAGGTAGCCGCGATTAGAAGGCCCACCGGAAAATCCGGGTGCAGCCGGAGCGCCCGGTCGACATCGCGGATGGCGCCCCGCACGTCGCCGCTTTCCGACCGGAGACTCGCGCGATTATTCAGCGCAAAGGCCGATTCCGGGTTCGTGCGTATCGCCTGATCGTAAAAGGCGACCGGATTCGCGAAAAAAGCGCTCTGCCTGTTGGCAAGCATGCACAACGCCGCGACACCACCGGCGACGGCCACGAGGGAGAACACCGGCAAACCCCGCCTTTTGAAGTCGGGCAGCGCTTCGAGGAGCACGATGAAAAGCCCGGCCATGGGCAGGTACGAACGATGATTTAAATACGTAAAGGCGTGCGGACCGAGTTCCTGGCGGTACATCATGCCGGGAAGCGACAGCAGGACGAACCAGAGCGCCCCGAACAGCACCATCGGCCTGCGCAACCTGCCCTGCATGCCGAGGGCGATAACAATCAGTAAAACGGCGGCCGATCCAATGGCGGTTGACGATAGTGTAAACGAGGGCATGACCGGGATATCGTATGGAACGAAAAACCCGGTGAGCAGTTCCGGCAGGGCCCTGAGGTTGCCGATGAGGACGCCGAAACCGAACGTTCCCCCGCCGGGAAGGCCGTTCATCGCGGCTTTCCGGAGGACAAGATATGCCGCGCAGACGGCCAGCCAGGATACCGCGGCCGCCAGGTATCTCCGATGCAGCCCCCGTTCCCGGTCGCACAGCAGCAGGTACGCGGCGAAAAGGAGGGGCAGCGCGACGGCGTTTTCTTTTGACAAAAGGGCGCAGAACAGCGCCGCGGCGCTGACCGCGCAATGGCGGAACTTCCCGCTCTTCCTGAATTTCACCAGCGCCACGAAGGCGCAAATGCCGAAGAGCCGAGCAGCAGGTCGCCGCGCCGGGGATCCATGCAACCGCTTGCGCAAACAGCGGATGAGCCGCGAATACCAGGGCGGCGGCGAAGGAGCGCATTTCCGCGTAACCAAGGAGCAGGAGCAGCCGCAGCAGACAACAGGCGGCCAGGGCGTGAACGAGGATGTTGGTCACATGGTACATCGCCGGCCGATCCCCCGAAAGGGCGGCGTCCGCCATGAACGACAGAGATTGCAGCGGCCGGTAGAAATCCTGCCCCTTGCGCTCAAGGAAGGCATTGCCCGTCAAGGCGTCGGTGATCCGGTGGTGTCCCCCCGCAAAGATGCTGATGATCTTGTCATCGTCGAATGCGGTGACGCCGAAGCGGACCGCCTGGCCGAAGGCAATTGCCGCGACAAGAACAATCCCGGCGCATGAAAAAATTTTCCGGAACGGTAACGACCCGTTCACCTTTTTCCCGGGGGGATTTTTTGCCTTCAAGGTCCTGTTCCGCTCCGGCTTATTCATTATCCCCGCACCCGTCGAGCATGGCGGCGCCTAATGGCAATACTGCTGCAAATAGGGCTGAACGCGCGGGTTGCCGAGCCGCTCGGCCTCGCGCCAGACCGTGCAAGCGCCCGAGCGGTCGCCCTTGTAGAGTTTGACGCGGCCGAGATTGAGCATGGCCTCGGAAAAATGCGGATCGAGGTCTATTGCCTTCTGAAAATCCGCCGCCGCGTGAACATAATCGCCCCGCTGGCCCAGGAGCGCACCGCGATTATTGTAGGATCCGGAGAAGCGGGGATCGAGCCGGATGGATCTATTGTAATCGGCGAGCGCGCCGGCAGTATCCCCGGTCAGCGATTTCCACCGGCCGAGATTGCTGAATCCGAGCGCATAGGAAGTATCGAGCGTCACCGCCCTAGTCAGGTCGGCGATTGCCCCGGCATAGTCTCCCATGAGTCCCTTGCTGTTGCCGCGGTTATTGAAGGCCATCGAGAGTCGGGAAAAAAGACGGATGGCGGCATCGAAGTCGCCGATCGAGCCCCGCACGTCCCCGCCGTCCGACCGAAGCTTGCCGCGGTTGTTAAGAGCGAGCGCCGACTCCGGATTGGTTCGTATCGCCTGGTTGTAAAATGCCGGCGGATCGGCAAAGAAGCCGACCTGCCTCCAGGCAAGGATACCGGCGAAGAGCGCCACGGCCGCGGCAACGGTGATGAAAGCGCTCCGCGCCCCGGAATACCACGCGGCGGGCACCGCCTCGGCAAGCAGCAGGAGCACGCCGACCAGCGGAAGATAGGAACGGTGATTGAGATAGTCGTAGGCATGGCTCCCGAGTTCGTGGCGGTACATCATGCCGGGAATTGACAAAATAATGAACCAGAGCGCGCCGAAGAGTACCATCGGCCTGCCGAGCTTTCGCTGCCGTCCGAGACCGAGCGCAAGCAGGGCGACGGCGGCCAGACCGACGATTGTTGACATCAGCGTGAAAGACGGCATGACCGGAATATCATAACCGACGAAAAAACCGCGAAGCGTTTCCGGCACGACACGGAGGTTGCCGACAAGGGGCAGAAGACCGAAGATACGGCTTCCCGGCAGACCGCTCATCGCGCCATGCCGCAGCAGGAGGTAGGCGGCGTCAATCCCGATCCATATCGGCACCAGAAGAAGGTTGCCCCTGCCCGGAAACTTTTTCCCTCCGTGAAGCAGCAGAAACGCCGCGAACAGGGCCGGAAGCAGAATCGCGCTCTCTTTCGACAGGGCGGCAAGGAAAAAGGCGAGGCCGTGTAATACGATAAAGCGGCGGCGTCCGGTCAAACGATAGTTCGCCAGGAATGCCAGGGAAAGGATGCCGAACAGGCCGAGCAAAACATCACCCTGCCCCGGAATCCAGGCAACCGCCTGGCTAAGCTGCGGATTAAGGGCAAAAAATGTTCCGGCAAAAAAAGCAACCCATCGATCGTAGCCCAGCAGGAGAAAAAGCCAGAGCAGGCTGCAAACGGCAAGGCAATGGATCACGATATTCGTGACATGGTACGCGCAGGGATTGGCTCCGGAAACGGCTGCATCGATGATGAAAAACGCCGACTGCAGCGGCCGGTAGAAGTCGTTCCCTTTATGAATCATGAAGGCGTTGCAGGAAAAGGCATCAAGGAGACCGAAATGATGCCCGGCAAATGATCCGATCAACGTGTCGTCATCCAGTCCGGTCACGTTGAATTGTTGCGCGCGCCAATATATGCATATGCAGGCCAGGATAAGCAGGAAATAGGGAATGAACCTGCCCGCCGGTCCATCCCAGGCGTAAGTTTTCCGGCCAGGCCGGGGCGCCGGGGGTTGCTGCTTTTTCAGGCGTTTGCTCATGTGTTTCGAATGATTCCACGGCAGGGGCAAAGGGAAAATTTCTTCCGGACGTGCGCATAAAAATAGCAGCTCACAGGGAATGTGTTCAAGTAAGCAATTCAATCCCTTAACCCATTGCGTTGAACTGCGGCAGGTTTTCTATTGCCGAAAAGTTCAACGTGTACTATATTATAAATAGCGTCATTTTATGAAATGACATACAAATGCAGAATCGACTGAATTCCGAATTATATGCCGTGTAACGGGGGGCTTTAGAAATGGGTAATATGGGTAATAAGGTAAGGGGGAGTGTTGTTGGATTGTTTTTTCTAGTGTGTGCCGTGCATGCGGCTGAAGATTACACGACGTGGACGTATCACCAAACCCTGGTGTTGAATACCAGCGCTTCCGGCGCGAACATCACCGGAACGGTCACGAGCTTTCCCGTTCTCGTGCGACTCACCGCGGCCAATTTTTCCGGGTTCGGGTCCGTCGCCCCTCTCGGCGCCGACATTCGCTTTTCCAAATCGAATTATGCGGTGCAGCTCCCCTACCAGATCCAGCGCTGGAACGCCACGAACGGTGCGGCTGAAATCTGGGTCCTGGTGGATACGATCGCGGGAGGCAGTTCGACCCAATCGATCGTGATGCATTATGGAAAGAGCGGCGCGGCAAGCCAATCAAACGGGCCGGCGGTGTTCAGTCCGGCGAATAATTTTGTCGCGGTCTGGCATGGATCGGATACGAGTGATGCATCCGGAAACGGCTATACTCTTATCAAAAGTGGCACCCTTGCCAAAACCGTCGGACTGATTGACTCGTGCTATAGCTTTACCGGGAGCCAATATCTTTCAAATGCAAGTCAACTGGGCCACCCCGCCACCCTGACCGTTTCCTGTTGGGCGAATGTCACCGGGACCACCGACGAGAACCTGGTAACGATTGCCAATGCCGTGGGACTTCGGGGCGGAAACGGTACCGCTACCCATGTGATGTCGTACGAATACGGCGCCAACACGTTTGAGGATTATGCGAACGCTCCAACCATGTCCGGCAAGGGGTGGACCTATGTCGCCGGAGTTTTTAATCCCTCGGCTTCATCCGAGTCCTACTACTTTAACGGCGCCGTTCCTGCCGGACTGACCTCGATAAACGGCATGGGAACGAGTAACAGAGCAATCGTGTATACGGGGACCGGCACCGACAGCATCACCGCCTTGGGCGCAATCCGTGTGGGGACGACCCCCTATTATTTAACCGGGTCTCTCGATGAAATCCGCGTCGAAAAAGTCGCCCGCAGCGCAAACTGGATAGCGTTATGCTTTGCAAACCAGCAGACGAACCAGAAGCTGGTGACCCTGACCACCCTGATCGTCAACAGCCCGGTAACCCTCCTCTCCCCCCCCAATGGCGCAACCGGTCAATCGACCTCGCCGACCCTTGCCTGGAACGCCGTATCGGGAGTGACCTCCTATTCACTGCAGGTATCCACCACCTCCGCCTTCTCGACCGTTACCTTCGCCCAGTCCGGAATAGTCGGGACTTCGCAGGTGGCATCGGGCCTGGCAAGCCAGACAACCTGCTACTGGCGCGTCAATGCACTGGCAAACGGAACCACCAGCGCCTGGTCGGGGGTGTGGAGCTTTACCACGGCGGGAGGATGTGCGTCGCCGCAAATAACCAGTCAGCCGAAATACACCTCCGTCGTCATTGGAATCGACAGCGCAAGCTTCTCCGTCTCCGCCACGGGGACCGGCCTCCAATATCAGTGGCAGCGCAGCAACGACGGCGGGAATAGTTGGGCCAGCATTCTCGGTGCGCAGTCGGCAACCTATACCTACTTTCCGGTTTACTCCGACACGACGGGATTGGTGCTGTTTGAGTGCGTGATAACCGGCTCCTGCGGGAGCGTCACGAGTTCCGCGGCGGCGGTGGTGGCCTGCCATCAGCCGGCCATAACCCTGCAGCCCCCCGGAAATCAACTCAATAAAGCGATGAATCAAGCGCTGATATTTCCAATTGCCGCCACCGGCGTTCCGAATATAACCTACCAGTGGGAAAAAAGTCTGAATGAAGCTGCCTGGACTCCGGATACCTCGGCAAACGGAAGGTATACCCTGCCTGCGGGAAATATTTCCTCTTACCATGATACGGTTCGCGACGCCAAAGCCTATTTTCGCTGCCTGGTTTCCAACTCGACGTGCGGCAGCGGCGTTGCAAGCGACACGGTGCTGGTAACCTCTTGCGCGGCTCCGTACATACCGCCGAATGCGCTTCCGGTCAGCCAGTACGCGATTGCGGGTCAAACCGCCGCATTTTCCATAAGTGCAACCGGGAACAACCTGACCTATCAATGGCAGCATGACAGTACCGGCACGTGGGTAAACTTTGCCGGCGCCGCCGCCACCGATACCTTTTTCAATTTTACCACGACATCGCAAATGGCCGGTTCAAACATCCCTTTCCGATGCACGTTACCGCCGGAATGTTCGGGCAGCAGCATCAATGACACGACCACTGTCGACACGCTTAAAGTGGTACAAAAAACGCACGCCTATTTTTACCTGTCCGACTCGGTGGGCCCGGCCCCCCTGACCGATACGGTAATTGATTCTTCAACAGGAGTGTTTTTATCGAACTCAAGCTGGATCTGGTATCTGGGAACCGGAAGTCCTGGCAGGTAAGCGGCAACAGCATTGAGTATCCAACCTTTTCCGCCCCCGGCACCTACCAGATCAAGCTGGTCGTTTCCGGGGTCAGCGGAACCGACAGCATGATCAGAACCGTGACTGTTTATCCCTCCACCGGTAACCCGATTCTGGTCAAGGGAAAGTATAAGACGCCGGATTCGGTAATAGTAACCTACAGTAACCTCGGCTCCCTGCCGTCGCATTCGCCCGCGGTCAGCATAATAACGCTTTGGAACCGGAGCGGGGCCATTCCCGTGGCGGCAGACATAACCTCAGGAGCCGCAATCGTCCGGAAAACGTATACGCTGGCGGCCTTGTCGGCCAAGCCAACCGATACCGTTGCGGCCCTCGTTCTCAGCAGCGACACCACCTCCGGTTATAATACGCAGATCACCTGGAGCGACGGCACGCAAACCCCCCTGCTCCTTCAGAATGGCTGCCAGGTTACCATGCATTCCACGGCACAACCGCCGATCGATCTGACGCTCGGCGCAACCTATTCTCAGCTTGACACGGTTACTTTCACCCTGGGCAACGTCCAGTCAATTGATACTGCCATAGCTGACTCGGTTCTGCTGTGGTTCGGCCTGGGAGCCGATTCGACTCCCAATTTTACCAGTACCCAGAACATCCAGCGTTGGTCCGTCGGTCATCTTGACAGTGCAGGCCGCACCACATTCTCTTACATTCTCAAGGACAGCATTTTCAACACCTATGCCATCAACCTCTACGCGGCCGTGGTCCTCAAGGGCAAAAACGCGGTTCTCTCCAATCCGGTGATCTGCCAGACCCAGGTTGGCCGCGTGCCGCCGAACAACCCGCTCGTTCTCAATGCCCATGCCCTGAATTCCATATCCATCCAGGTCACCGACTCGGGTGTTACCGCAAACGACAGCATCGATGAGATCCGTGTCTACGACCCGAAGGAACGGCCATTTCGACGGGAATCAATCAGTTCTACGGGGTGACAGCCTGGTGTATAAACCTCCGGTAAACGCCGATACCGCCTATATCCATATCCAGCCGAATACGCGATACTACTCTGGCGCCCAGGTCCGCAAGCAGGGTTTATGGTCGAATGTGACGCCTGCTTCAAGTGCAACCGATTCGACGCTCAGTCCCTGCACAAACTGCGTAAACATCCAGAACGTGGCGCAATTTATCAAGGGATCCGGTAAATTCGATACCGTTTCAAATCTGTTAATCTACCAATGGGCTATCGATACGGCGGGCACAGGAGCCAATCTGAACCTGCAAACCTGCAGCTCGGGGTTTCCTGCACGCTGTACTGCACTGCGGACAGCGCGCAGGCGGCGCCGGGCATGCAGGCCGATTCGACCAGATTCAAATTGATACCCCTTCAGGGAATGATGGGGGTTAATATTATCCCCCTCAATAACAAACCCGTATTGTTCGATACCACTTTTCATGTCTATCTCTGGCTGAAACAAACGACCGATGCTACCTGGGCGCCGCCGACCGTGGCATCGAGCGGGACCGTCAAGACCCTTCCCTTTTTCAGGCAGAACGTCAACTACAGCTTCGAGGCTGTCGCGGGCGGAGATACCACCTATTGGGTTAACCGCATGATCCGGCTCTACGTGCCGGTATCAGCCAGATTCGCAATATACCGCGATTATCCAGCGGTACACGCTCGACTCCGCCAAATCAGCCGGTTTCATTATCGTTTCGCAACCGTTTTTCTTCAGTTCCTGGCAGGCGAGCGCAGCTTTCTACATCGGCATGCAATACCATTTCCCCGACTCACTGGCGAAAATCGCCTGCAGATACTTCTTTGCTGATCGAAAATTTACCGATTCGATACCATTTACGGCCGATGGCAGGTGCAGACTGGCACCGTTTATGACAATACCAACTTCTATGCCTCCATCGATACGGGCGATTTGATTTCGCCGTTTGCCTTGATGATCGACACGATGCCGCCTGCAGTGCAGATCGTGAACGGAACATTCACCACGTCGAACGGCAGCTTTATTTACGATACCGTGCATGTTACGGATAACGTCGGAAATCTTTCCTGGCAATTCATGTGCCGTACCGGAGCCAGCACTTTTTTTTACGGCGATACCAATTCGCAGAAAGGCTCGACCCATATCGGCAGCTTCACCGCGCGGGTCCAGATTACCAGAAGCGACCTGTTGAACAGCTCCAGCAGTTGCAGCGGGATCCAGGCCCTCTTCCTGGTGAATGACGGCCGGAATACGACGGTCCAGGACCTGTCCCCTGCCGTTACCATCACCCCTTACGCAACGATACAAACCCAAATCCTGAAGTGGAGGCCCGCATTCATCTCCGGCGTAAGTGATTCATTCAGGGCTACAAGTCTTTTCAAGTTCATTGATTCCACCACGCGGCCGTATCAGACCGATAAAATCCGTCTTTTCCGGTTTGCGGGGAATTCAGGGCGGAATATGCAAATAGTGACTCGGTCTCATTTGAATTCAAAACCGGCAGACTTTTCTGGTTAAAACCCTTGATACCGAAACGTTCCAGTTCGGAAAGGGAACCAGTCTTCCGTTATCCGACTCAATGACGATCCCCTTGTTTTCCAGGGGGTGGACTGACTTTTCGCTGCCGTTTAATTTCAACATGAAAATCGGCGATATTCTTGCCGCATCAAGCGATTCGACGCAGGCAAGCTCAATCGACTCTCTCCAGTTTTATGCCTGGGATACGGCGGGTAGCGGTTATATCTGCCAGCCCCTTTATATCGAAGGGGTTCCCTTTCAACGACCGAGTCCGTAATGGGGTACCCGTCCAATGGCTTTACGGTATATAATCCGACAAGCCGGACGGTAAAGCTCCGATACCCCGGTTTCGGCGGCGATTTCCACCTTTGCGGCGGGAACGGGCAAAAAAACGGTTCCAGCCGCCTGGGCCCTGAAGGTAACGGCGAAAACCACGGGCGGCACGGCAATCAATCCCGTTTATTGCGGATTTGTGCCTTCGACAACCGTCTCCGGTGCAAGCTTTTATCCCATGCCGCCCTCTCTTGAGGATGTCAGCGCCGGCGTTTGCGAAGATCAGACCGGCGTCGTCCGGGGCCACAAGATGGTACATGTGCTCAATGGCGGGGGCTGCTCCTATCTCTTGACATTTAAAAATAACGGCGAGAACACGCAAACCATCGGTTACCATATCCAGACGATCGGCAACCTTTCCGCCCCAATTGAAAATCGCGATTTTTAACCCGGTAACCGATGCAGCCACGACACCGAGCGCCAATGATATTACCGTCCCGCTCGACGCCCGGAGCAGCTCCTACCGCATGCTTCTCGTCGGCAGTGAAGCATACATCCTTACCGAGACCAAGAAGCTTTCAGACTAACTGACATTGAAAAGGTCTACCCGAATCCGGTTCGCGGATCGGCGCATCTATGCTATACAATGCCCTTTGCACAGATCGCCGGCGTGGGTTTCAGGATTTTCGACCTTACCGGCAGGACGGTGTGGTCTAAATTAATTGCAGAGCAATCAATGGATCCGGGCAGCCGGGAGCTGCTGTGGAACGGCACCGGCAGCAGCGGTCGCCGCGTGCGCCGGGAATTTACATCGTGCAATTGTCGGGATTCGGCCTCAAAGGCAATCGTATCAATTCATTTGAGCGTACGTTGATGGTCGCACCGTAGCCAACACAAGCGGGCCTGTAAAACTGGTTGCATCACGAGTGAGGCGGCATGGCTTATAATAGTTCCGGATCAGCCACAATATTCAATCTTGAGTCTCGTAATAATAATGCGAGTTTGAAGTAGGCTTGCTTAGTAGTTGATTGCTACTTCTTTTTCCCCTCCGCCCTCGTCTGGACATTCGTCCGGGCGAGGGTTTTTTTATGCCGGGGTCCCCCCCCGGGACGATTGAATCCGCACCTGGCCGGAAAGCCATGGCAGGAAGGTTAAAACAGCGCGAATCGTGATGCGGATAAGCTGAAAGACATATCCCCGAAATGGCGGCTTGCCCCTGCTGGAATTCGGAGCTATATTTCAAACAAACATGCAGGATGAAGCCGGACCTGTCCGCCGCACCGCGGAGGGGATCACCCTGAAAATCTCATGGAGGCAGGGGCGTACCGAGTGCAGTTCATTTTTTACCAATGTTTTTACCAAATGGTTGAATAATGAGAGAAATTACCCGACGTGAACTATTGCAGGCTGCCGCAGCGGCGGGGGGCGCTATTGCCCTGGGGGCGGGAAGCCTTTTTTCCCAGGAGCGAAAAGGCGACCATATCGCGAACTACTGGCATACGCTCGGGAACGATGCCGTGCAATGCGATCTGTGTCCGCACGGTTGCATTTTAAGCGAGGGGAAAACCGGCCGGTGCCGCGGGCGTCAGAACCGGAACGGCTCGCTTGTCACGCAGGGATACGGTTATCCTTGCGCCATGCATACGGACCCCATCGAAAAAAAACCGCTCTATCATTTTATGCCCGGATCACTCTCCTATTCCATTGCAATCGCCGGGTGCAATCTACGCTGCAAAAACTGTCAGAACTATTCCATCAGCCAGGTCGGTCCTCTCGAGACCGACGTGCCCTATGTATCGCCCCGGCAGATGGTGGTCAGGCCCGGAATGGCGCCGAGGCGATCGCCTATACCTATTCCGAGCCGTCGGTGTGGATCGAGTATATGTATGATACGGCAAAGCTGGCGCGCACAGCCGGGCTGAAGAATATCCTCGTCACCTGCGGCTACATCAATGAAGAACCCTCGCCAACCTGGCCCGCTATATTGACGGAGTGCATATCGACCTGAAAAGTTTCGACGAAACGGTCTATCGCAACCTGAACGCCGGCTCGCTTGCGCCCGTGCTGAAAACCATCCTCAATGCCAAAAAACACGGCGTATGGGTCGAGATAGTCAACCTTGTCATACCGCAGTGGTCCGATAACTTTACCATGATCCGGAAAATGGCCGTCTGGATCAGGGAGAACGCCGGTTACCGATACCCCGCTCCATTTTTCCCGTTTTTTCCCGCTCTACCAGCTTGCCCAGCTCTATCCGACGCCGGCCGAAACGCTCGTAAAAGCGCGAACCATCGCGCTTGAGGAAAAACTTCACTATGTCTATATCGGCAATGTGCCGGAATCCGATTCCAATACCTATTGCCCGAAGTGCCGGAACCTGCTCGTTGAGCGAAATGGGTATATCGTAAAGGTGAAAGGCATGAAAGGCCCGCGCTGCGCACAGTGCGGGACCGTCATACCGGGAGTATGGAGAGGATGCTGACGGGGAAATGCTAGCAGCAAGGAGTTGGATTATATGCAACTATTACGATGGTCTTTATTTATCTTCCTCTCTACAGGAACTATGGGATTCCAATCAACCTCCTTTGCCTCGGAGGCGGGAAGAGAACCTGCCGTTGCCGGCCGGTTTTATCCCGCCGATCCCGACTCATTAAAAATCCTCGTGCAGGGGTATATTGCGGGGGGCACCCGCTCCCGGTCGCGCCGCGGATCATCATCAGCCCTCATGCAGGGTACCCCTATTCCGGCCCAATTGCAGGCAAGGGCTATGCGGCGATCGATCCGGAGGTCACCACCGTCATTATTCTCGGGCCTCCGCATTACCTGCCGGTTCGCGGCATCGCGGCGCCTTCGGAGGCATGGTTTGAAACCCCACTGGGAAGGGTCCCTGTCGACCGGGAACGGATTCAAAAGCTGCTCGTGAACCCGATTGCCTTTATCGATGATCGACCTCACGGACCCGAGCACAGCATAGAGGTACAGATTCCCTTTTTGCAGGTACGGCTTTCCTCCTTTAAAATTGTGCCGCTCATAGTCTCAGAAACCGACCCTGAGAAAGCAGCAGAGGCCATCTACCCCCTGATAGACGATCATACGCTGGTCATCGCCTCTTCGGATTTTTCCCACTATTTGACCCAGGAGCAGGCCAGAGCCGAGGACGATAAAAGCATCGCTTCGATTCTTGCCGGGAATACCGGGGGCATGATTGATGCCTGCGGCGAGACGCCGATCCGGGTCGCCATGGCACTCGCGAAAAAAATGGGATTGCAGCCGTCGCTCCTTGACGCAAGGACCTCCTACGATACCGCACCGGAATATGGGCCGACCGGGTGGTCGGCTATGCATCGATCGTTTTCGTTTCGAAAACCGCCCCAAAATCGCGGAGCGTTCCCGCGTCGGCCGTAACGGGCCATGAAAAGGTCTCCGGTATTTCCGCGGAAACCAAGGGCTTCCTGCTCGGGCTTGCGCGGCAAAGCCTCGAAGCCTCGGTAAAGGGTGAAAAACTTGGAGCCTTGCAAACCATTCCGGACCCGCACAGGAGAACCGCGGCTGCTTCGTCACCCTGACGATAAACGGGGAGCTGCGAGGTTGCATCGGCTACATCGAACCGATCAAACCACTCTATCAGGCGGTCATGGAAAACGCACGGAATGCCGCACTTTCCGATCCCCGCTTCCCTCCCGTATCACCCGGGGAGCTTTCATCCATCAAGGTGGAGGTATCGGTGCTGACAAAGCCGACGCTCCTTCCGTACAGGGACCCGGAGGACCTTCTTCAAAAGCTCGTTCCCGGAATTGATGGGGTAATTCTGGAACAGGGTCCGTACCAATCGACCTTCCTTCCGCAAGTCTGGGGACAGCTCCCCGACAAGGTGCAATTTCTCGAACACCTCTCGCTCAAGGGTGGAATGCCGCGGGACGGCTGGAAAACCCGCAGGTCAAGCGTTACCGTGCGGAACATTTCAGCGAATAGTTCTCTCCGGTTCATGTTCATAACCGGGTCTGTCGCGGCAACCGTGCAGATCCTTTTCCTTCGTGAATTTCTTTCGGTATTTTCCGGCAATGAACTTGTCATCGGGTTGATTTTCGGGTTGTGGCTTCTTTCGGCCGCGGCGGGAAGCCGCATGGGAAGCCGGGCGGATTTTGCCGGCGTACCGCGCTTTGCCTTCATAGCCATCATCTCGGTCGTCGCAGGTTTTCTCATACTGCGCGCCGTACGCCTGCTCTACCATCCGGGCGAGTTAATTCCTCCCGTGCATATCCTGTTTATTGTCCTGCCAACGCAATCGTTTGCGGCATGGTCGGGGGGATGGGTTTTCGGAAGGTTATCCCGGATTATTGACGGCGCTAAACTCTACCGGGCCGAGAGCGCTGGAGCGGCGGCTCGATTTCTCGGCGTGTCTCTGTGCATACTCCGGGGGCTCTCCAACGGCGCTATTTGTGCGGGAGCGCTGGGACTGCTTGCGATCGCGGCATATAGTTTGAAAACCTTTGCTCCCTCACAGGAGCGTCGCGGATCATTGGGGTATTTAATTGCCTCCCTGTTCGTCACAGCCGGACTGGTTGCACTGAATCCCTTGTCAATGCGCTGGAAATATGCTTGTGCAATCGACGGCATCATCGACGGGTATGAGGGTGAGATCGCAACGGGAAGGGGGGAGGGCGGACCGATCACGCTCCTCAACAATACCGTCTATCGCGCCGATATACCGCTTCCGTCAATTGAACAGGCGGTCCATGTGCCGGCCTCCATGCACCGGGGTGCGCTGCACCGTGCGCTGGTTATCGGCAACCCCGGATATCTGCAAGAACTCGGAAATACGCAAATCTGCAAATAACCTGCCTCGAAACCGAACCCGCCCTGGCGAAAGACGGTTGCGCCTGCGGCGCCATCGAATCCTATAAGCCGCAGGGAACCTTTGATTTGATACTTCTGGGCGCGGGCATGCCCATGACTGCCGGGACCAGCCGGTTTTACACGGTCTCCTTTTTCGGAAAAATGCGACGCATGACAGGTGATTCCGGCATTTTTTCCTTTACGCTGCCCCTCAGCGAAAATTTCCTCTCCCCACAGGAACAACGGCTGAAGGATCTCCTGCAAGTCACGCTCAGCAGGGAGTTCCGTCATTGTTGCATACTGCCCGGCGAGGGGTATACCTTTATTGCATCGAATCAGCCGCTTCCCTGGCCGGCCGCTCCCTCGGTTCCCACCCATTACCTGGCCTCGTACACACTTGCCTCACTGACACCGGAACGAATGGAGAAAGCCGGGACGGTCATGGATTCCGTATCGGTAACGACCATGAACAAACCGGTCATTCTGCTGGAAGCACAGCAACAGTGGCTGAATCTTTTTGGCGTACCGCTCGTTTTTCCCGCCGGGGTGCTTTTGATTTTCCTGATCGGCGCACTGATCGTTTCTCCGCGTACCAGAGTCGCCTTTTCGGTCGGCACCAGCGGATTTACGGCCGGGGCCTACTCCATGGCACTGCTTCTTGTGTATCAATGCACCTATGGGGTGCTGTACTCGATGATTTCGGTGCTCATGGTCGCACTGGCCGTTGGTTTTACGCTCGGCAGCCTCATGAAAAGATTTCCGCTTTCCGACCCGGCGATCGGCTGCTATGCCGCCCTGACGCTTTGCATGCTCGTCAAAATCGTCTCGCCGCCGCTGTCTCTGTTTCTCATATTCCATGCGGGAATGGGATTCCTTGCCGGCGCGCAGTTCGTCACCCGCCGCGCACCGTCATGGGGCGGCCTGTATGCGGCGGATCTCGCAGGAGGCGTATTCGGGATGGCGCTCGCCTCGACCATTTTCGTGCCCTGGGTCGGGATGATGGGCCTGGCCGCTTTACTCGGCATCATCAAGCTCATTGCAGCGGCAATCCAACGGCCCATGCAGGGTAATGGTCTCCCTTTCCGATCCTCTTAAAGCTAAAAAGGTTCTTTCTCCATGCTAACCTTCCAGATATTTTTCAAGCGCACGCATATGCTCCACAAAAGAAAACTTGTTCTCGACGGTCCTTCGCGCATGGCTGCCTAATTTCGGCAACGCGTCCCGTTCCCGCATGCATCGTTCGATCGTTTCCGCTAGGCTCGCTGCATCCATGGTCGTGAAGAGGAATCCGTTTCTCCCGTGTTCGATGATCTCCACGACCCCGCCCGCCCGGCTTCCGATAACCGGAGTGGCCCATGCCATGCCCTCGATGAGCACCATGCCGAAGGTCTCTTCGCGGGTGGCAAGCGCTACGATGTCGGCTGCCGCGTAAAGCGGGCCTAGATCCTCGATAAATCCGGTAAAGGTGCACTGCGGGGCGACTCCGGTCTTTTTAACGGCCGATTGTAGCAATGCCCGATAGCCCTCGCACCCCACCGTCTCCTCCCCGGTAAAGAGAACATGCGGCATACGCCCGTGACGTTTCATCTCGCAAGCGCATCGATGAGAAGCTCCTGCCCCTTCTGCGGATCGAGCCGGTTGGGAAAGAACAATGATGAAGTCAGCCTCGGTCAACCCAAACCGCTTTCGCACCTGTCCACGGAGCATTGGCTTTATGCGATATCCGGAAGCGGGGTGCCGAGGTACAGGCATTTGATCCGTGTCCGGTCCATGGGGAGCATATTACAAGCCTCGCACGCATCTGTTCGGTTGCCGCGAGCAGGAGATCGATTTTCCCGTAGACCCAGCGGTGGAAGGGATCTTTCTTGGGTTTTCCGGGTTGCATCTGTTTTGTATAGACCACCCGGAGACTGGGCCGGAAGGTCTTTGCAAACGCGGCGTAAGGAAGGTCCATCGTCGTGTGGACATGCAACGCCTGGGACCGCGTGGAACGGACGAGTCGCAGTACGGCCAGCGCGACGGCCATATCGGCATAGGGAATATGCGGATGGAAAACGGTCACGGAACCATTGATCCGCTTTGCCAGACCACCGTTTTCCTCCAGAGCATAGGCTACTCGTGACCGGTCCGGGCAAGCTCCTTGCCGATGCGTTCCACATAGAGTTCGTTGCCGCCAAGCGCACGGGAGAGGCATAATTCCAGAATTCTCAACGCATTCTCCTCCTGCCTCCGATGCCGAAAATTATCACTGTTTTTGGGGTTGACGGCGTGGCCTGTAGGGGCTCAAAATGTTGAGCCCCTACCAAAATTTTGAGCCCCTACACGTGGAGAAAAAGGTTACCGCTAAAAAATCCGGCTGAAGAACTCCGGATTGAACCGTAATCCAACCCTTAAGTCTAAGCCGCTGTTCGTGATGGAAGTGCCGCTAGGGTAATATAAGCTTCAGAACGAATTATTGTTATTGGTGGTTGCCACTCCGAGGTAAAATGATAGTTCAACAAAGGGAATAACATCGAATCCGGGAAATTCCGCCCCCGCGCCTAAATCAAACCCGAAATCGACAGGATTATAAAGAGATCCATAATCGATATCACCAGAAACTTCTCCAGGAATAGAAATATGATCGGTAGCGGAAAGAAGAATCCCCAGATTCATGCCAAGGAGAACATATGGACAAATTTGAGGTGTCGCCCGGTATGACAACTTAAGATCGACAGGAATGGCAAGATAGTTTAAGTTGTGATTTTCAGAATAGCCCCCGGAATCGGTATACGACCCACCGCGGCTGGAAAATACAAGTCCAGGTCGCAAGGAGACATTTTGAGAGAGCGCGATATCGAGGAATCCGCCGGCAACGAAGCCGACATTAGACGGAGAGGCAGAAGTCGAAGCTCCGGAGATGCTCATGCTTTCATCGAAAATACCAATGCCGGTCATCACTCCCGGCGTTATTCGCACCTGTGCGAACGTCGATACACTGCTTACCGACAGAACCATAACCATTCCAATTACCCGATATCTTTTCATGGCGCTCCTTCCGGATCTATCTATGCATTCAGCATGCCCGCCGTTCCCGGCAGTCTTCGGACCAAGGTATTGTTGAACCACAGGTAATGCTAATGGGTCCGCTCCGGCGATGAAAAATTCCCGAACATGGCGGATATGGACATTCCAATTGAATACGATTTACTTTCAGGCTCATCATAGTAGTTCGTGAAGCTTGAGTCGGCGGATTGCACAAACACATAGGGGCTGCTCCCCGACGGTCGCAATTCAAACCACGGTTTGCATTCAATGCCGAAATTTCTATCGATCTGAATACGAACAGGAATCCCGAAATAAAGGCCATCCATTGTACCTAACGTGAATTGCGACGTCGCAGAGGTGGGGTAACCCTGGAGGGTCATGTTATCATAACTCGGCTGCATCGTGCCGCTGACCATGATGCGATATTGCAGGTCGAAGCCCATGGTCACCCGGTCGTTCAGATTGAATGACAGCTCCGCCCCAACCGGCAGATAAACCCACGAATACGACTCGTTGTAAGATCCTCCCCCTCCGCGGTACCAATTGTAATAGAGCACACCGGCATTGAGGCCCAGCACGCTGTTCCCGAGATTAAAATAGGGTCCGATAAAACCGCCTATCCGCGTAAAGGTGTTGCTTTTGGTATTGATCAGGGATGGAAAGTATGGAACCGTATCGCCGGCCTGATTAATAAGAAAGCTGTCCAACGGCGACCCATTATAGGTCTGAATGCCTCCGCCATATTCAAACAGAAACCCGCCATACCAGTCTGAGGTTTTCGAATAGAACTTTCCTTCCGCATGAAAAGCCGAGGTAAGACCGTACTCATCGCTTCGGGGGACTCCTATTTCATTGGGATAGTTGCCGTCGTCTTCCGAATAAGCGTAACCGTATTCGTTGAGTCCGAAAAGAATATAGCTTTCCCCGAGTGTTGATCCGCTGCTGCCGGACGGTGATAAAGTACACAGCATTGTTACCATGCCGATACAATGGAGGACACGTTTCATCGATTATCTATCTCCCTGGAAATCATCAAACGACTATCGTTGCATAACACAGTTCTCGCCCGCATCGACTACCGTTTTTAGTTTTCTTTCCTGACTCCATAGTTCCATGTTCCTGACTTCTTTTAATTGATTAAGAAGTAAATCATTATCAAAAGCTTCTCCCTGAAATGTTCGACAACTTTTTTTCGTCGATTGTTACCATCAAGACGATGCTTATTCCAGAAATTCCGCTATCTTCCCATAGACCGCCTCCGCCAACTCCTCGATCGATCTCCCGGCATCCAGACATCACGACCCGTTCACGGTCCTGTTCCGCCAGTATCCGATACCCTTCCGCCACGCGCGAAAAAAAATCCCGGCCACCGGATTCAAGCCGGTCCCGCGATTTTTTCATGCCCGCCAGCCGCTCAAAGGCACTATCGACGGATATGTCGAAAAGAAAGGTGCGGTCCGGCGCGCAACCGCCGGTCGCGGCTTCGTTGATGGTTTTCAGGAGCGAGAGAGATATATTCCGACCAAACCCCTGGTATGCATAGGTGGCGAGATCGAAGCGATCACACAGGACGATCGCGCCCGCCTTCAGCGCCGGTTCGATCTTTTCATGCACGTGTTGAGCCCGCGACGCTGCATAGAGCAGGAGTTCGCACTCAGGCACCATTTCAGCATGCACCGTCGAAAGGATCACGGAGCGGATCGCTTCGGCGATAAGCGTGCCGCCGGGTTCGCGCGTCGTAACCACCTGCCGTCCTCTTGCTGAAAGCTTTCTCGCTGCGAGCTCGAGCTGGGTGCTTTTCCCGCACCCGTCTATGCCATCGAAGGCGAAAAACAGGCCGCGCATCGGCCTATGCTCCATGGCATTTCTTGAACTTTTTGCCGCTGCCGCACGGACAGGGATCGTTGCGGCCGACCTGCGGAGCGGCACTGACCATCGGTTGGAGCGTGGACGTCCGGTTATTGACAAGCTGAACCGGCTGATTGGTCGGCGTCGCCGGTGCGGAACCCGACGAAAAAATATCAAAATCACCGTGGATTTCGCGTGCCGCCGGGATCGGCATCGCCGGTCGTTCGGGTTCGACGCGCTCAAGGCGAAACAAGTAGCTCGTGACCTCGCGGGAAATATCGCGGCGAAGATCCTCGAACATCTTAAGGCCTTCGCGTTGATATTCGTACAGCGGGTTCTTCTGCCCGAAGGCGCGGTACTGCACCCCGCCCTTGAGATGATCCATCTCGTAAAGATGGTCTTTCCACAGGTTGTCGATCACCATGAGGAAAACGCCGCGTTCGAATTGCCGCATGACCGGCGCTCCGAGTCGCCGTTCCTTCTCCTCGTAGCGGTCCCTGATGCTTTTCGCTGTTTCATCGAACAGCATTTCCTGCGTTTTGCTCGACAGTTCGGTGTCGGAAATGCGGTAGGCGACGCCGAAGGTACTTTGCAGATCGGCATAGAGCGCCGACATGTTCCAGGTCTCCGGATATTTTCCCGCAGTCGTATGTTTCAGGATGATCTCTTCAAGGCAACCGGCGATCTGGTCGAGAATCTCCGTTTTAAGATCCTCGCCGCGCAGAATCCGCTGGCGCAGCCCATAAATCTCGGTGCGCTGGAGATTCATGACATCGTCGTACTCCTTGAGGTGCTTCCGTATATCGAAGTTCCGGCCTTCCACCCGTTTCTGGGCATTCGCAATGGCGCGCGAGACGATCGGGTGCGAGATAACCTCCCCCTCCTCGGCGCCAAGACGGTCCATGATCGCAGCAATCCGTTCGGAACCGAAGATGCGCATGAGGTCGTCATCGAGCGACAGGAAAAAACTTGAAGAACCAGGATCGCCCTGCCGTCCCGCCCTGCCGCGCAACTGGTTGTCGATGCGCCGCGACTCATGCCGCTCCGTTCCCACGATGTGAAGGCCGCCGAGCTCCTTGACTTTTTCATGCTCGTCGATTGTCTGGGCGAGCATTTTGGCGAATTTGCTGCGTTTTTCATCGATCGAAAGATCGGCCGGCTCGATGCCCTCCTTGAAAAGCTCATTATTGGCCATGATCTCGAAGTTGCCCCCGAGCACGATGTCGGTACCGCGGCCAGCCATGTTCGTGGCAATGGTCACCGCCTTGAGGCGCCCGGCCTGGGCCACGATGGTGGCTTCCTTGGCGTGCTGCTTTGCGTTCAGCACCTCGTGGTCCACGCCGGAGCGCTGCAAAAGTTTGCTCAGGAGTTCCGACTTTTCGATGGAGGTAGTGCCGACGAGCACCGGCTGCCCCTTTTCATACAGGTCCCGGATTTCCTTAACAATTGCATTATACTTTTCGCGCTGGGTCTTGTAGATCTGGTCGTGGTGGTCGATACGCACCATCGGCCGGTTCGTCGGGATCGTCACGACATCAAGTTTGTAAATTTCATGGAACTCGGCCGCCTCGGTAGCGGCAGTTCCGGTCATTCCGGAAACCTTTCGGTACATCTTGAAGAAGTTCTGAAAAGTAATGGTCGCCAGGGTCTGGTTCTCTCCCGCGACGCGGACGCCTTCCTTCGCTTCGAGCGCCTGGTGCAACCCTTCGCTGTAGCGCCGCCCCGTTAAAATACGGCCGGTGAATTCGTCGACGATGAGAATCTGGCCGTCCTGCACCACGTAGTCAACATCCCGCTCGAACAGCGAATAGGCGCGCAGCAACTGGCTGACGCTGTGAATGCGCTCCGACCGCTCGGCATACGCGCGGTGCGTCGATTCGCGCGCTTCGGCTTTTTCCTCCAAAGACAGCGACTCGTCGTGATCGATCTTCCCGATCATCTCCGCGAGGTCGGGCACCACGAAAAAGTCGGGGTTGCCCTGGCTTATCAGCACGCGTCCCTTTTCCGAGAGTTCGGCGCTGTGACCCGATTCATCGATGATGAAGAACAGTTCCTCGTCGATCTCATGGAGTTTCTTGTCGCGCAGGAAATCGGTCTCCACGGACTTCATATACTTGGCGACGCCCTGTTCCTTGATAAGTTTTCCGAGCCGTTTGTTCTTGGGCGCGCCGCGCTGAACGATGAGCATCTTATGGCCGCACTCGTACTCCTTCCCTTCCTGCCTCAGGAGTTTCTCCGCCTCGCCGATGGTTTTCTGGATGAGCTGGTTCTGGGCATTGACGACCTTGACGACGCGAGGCTTCAGTTCCTCGTACTCCTGGTTCGATCGGGTAACCTGGCCCGATATAATGAGCGGGGTGCGAGCCTCGTCGATCAGGATATTGTCGACCTCGTCGATGCACGCGTAGTTGAGTTCACGCTGAACGCACTGATCCGGGGAGGTTGACATGTTGTCGCGAAGGTAGTCGAAACCGAATTCATTGTTCGTGCCGTAAGTGATATCGCAATTATAGGCGCCTCGCCGTTCCGCGCTGTGCGGTTCCGTAAGATCGAGGCAACCGACTGTGAGTCCGAGAAACGTATAGATGCGACCCATCCATTCGCTGTCGCGTCTCGCCAGGTAGTCGTTGACGGTAATGACGTGCACCCCGTTTCCGGATAGTGCATTGAGGTAGGCGGCCATGGCGGCAACCTGTGTCTTACCCTCGCCCGTGCGCATTTCGGCAATTTTTCCCTGGTGAAGCACGATGGCGCCGATTACCTGGACGTCAAAATGGGCCATAAAGGGAATCTCACGACCGGTCGAGGGGTCCACGATCTTCTTCCCCTCGCCGAGCACCCGGTGGGTCGCCTCGCGGAACACCACAAATGCTTCGGGCAGCAGATCGTCAAGCGTTTGACCGCCAGCAAGCCGGTCGCGGAACTCCGCGGTTTTGGCCTTCAAACCTTCGTCGGTCAAGCCGGCAATCGATTCGGTAAAACTGTTGACGCGACCGAGAAGCGGGTTCAGCTTGCGCAGGTCGCGATCCTGTTTGGATCCAAAGAAAAAAGATAAGAAATCAATAAATGTCACTGCACAGCCTCTCTCTGATACTATTCCACACGTTATACTATTGGAAAAGACCGAAAAACAGCAAAAACTCAAATCTTTTTTTCCGGGACGCCATCCGGCATAAAGGTATAACTCAGGGTCATCCCACGGGAAAAGTCATCGACCAGCGTTTCCAGCCTCCTTTGAAGCTCAGGAGAAACGTTACGGAATCGTATACCGATGCGATACCCGTCGCCGGCCCTTTTATGGCAATAAATGACAGTGGCATCGATCGGCAAATCCCTGATCCTCAGGAGAATTTTGCTTTCCGCCTTAATTTCAAGAGGAAGAAGAAATGCCGCCCCCGCCGTGCTCAGATCGATCAGCACCTTGCCCTGATCTTCGTTTTCGGCGTTCAGGTGTTCAATTCGCTCGAACTTACGCTCCTGCTCTTTCATACCAGCCCTTCCGATAAAGTTCAGCTCCTACGCATGACCTTCAAATACAAAAGGATACGTCACTTCTACCGGACCGCCCCCTTCTGCAGGAGGAAACTGCCACCGCATGATATAGCGGACAATTGTTTCGCTGAAATCGCTGTTATCAATGGTTGATCTGACGATGACGACATTCGAAACGGATCCGTCGGGTAAAATAGTGAATTTAATCGTTAAATTTCCCGCAAGTTGCGGATCACGCTTCAGCCACTCCTCGAAAACGTGTTTCAACCTGGGTTCTTCCCGTTTTTCAACCCGGCCGATCGTTTCTTGGCTGCGCGCTTCCAGCCCGGCGGATTCACCGGTAATCTGGGGTGGCGCCGCCGAACTGAAATTAACTGTTCCGGCGGTCGCAACCTGAACAGTCCCCGCCTTGCCCAGTTGCTGTTTTTCTATGCCAATATTCCCTACCCTGCCGCCGGTGCGCTCCCCAAAACCATCGCCATCCCCCGTTCCACCATTACCACCCCCTCCACCGGCACGTGCCGTTGCAAAGGAGCCTTTTGAGAAATTCATTGATCCCACATCGGAAAGCCCAACACCCGCGCTGCCGCCCAGAAGGTCATCCACTCCACCCCTCTCGTTACCGCCACCGCTTGCCGTAATGGCGGCGAAAATGCCGCTTCCTTCGACCTCCCGCTCGACGGCGGCCCGCTCCTCGGCGCGGGATCCGCTCCCTGCGGCTCTGCGCGCCTCTCGCTCCACATAAGATTCTTTTTCACGATTCACTTTCCCGCCGGCGCCACCGCCACCGCCTGCAACCTCCTGCATTTTGCGTTCTATGGGCTTTTCTTCAGGCACCACTTCCTGCTTCGGTTGATTGAGCATCAGCTGCGCATATCGCTCCTGGATTTTCTGTATCTCATGCGCACTCATTACTCCTTCCTTGATGCTTCTGAGAGACAGCATCCACACCGAGAATGAAACTATCAGGAGGAGCCCGAAAAAGAGCCCTGTATAGCCGGGATCGACGCGCGCAAAGAGACCGCGACGCAATTCGCGCGGGAATACACCCACTTCGCCGGTATGCTTGTAATAAAATATGCCCGATGACCGCATCCCGTTGCCCATTATGCTTTCCTGTAAACAACGAGATTCATGACCGGATACCCCGCCTGGCCGCAGGTGTACATGACCCGCGTCAGGATATTATAGGGAATTTCAACGTCACCCTGGATGGAAATCCGGCCCGAAAAACTGGTATTAAACAGCGCGGCGGACTGCCGGGCCATTTTAGCGTGCACGCTGAGCTCTTTGTAGAGCGGCCTGATCAGAAAATCCTTCTGATTTTTCAACTCCTCGAAGGCCGCGGAATCGAGCACGACCGTGTTTTCGACCATGATATTTTTTTGAGAAATTTTAACGCTGAGAGCCTCGCCGACCGTTTTCTCAACCGAAGAGGTCGGCAGCACGAGCCCCCTTGCCGGCGTTACGAGCTGTCCCTGGGCCGAGAAATTTTTCAGAAGGAACACCACCATGAGCGTAAACATGTCGATCATGGAGGTGATGTTCAGCTTTACCACCCCATCCGAGCGTTTGCGGCGACGACGATAGAATGCCTGCTGTCCAACCATTATTGTACTATTCCTCCGGCAATGGCTACATTCGGAAACATGGTGACGTTGCCTTCCGGTGTCCGGAATCCGCGCGAGGCATCCATCACCGCCACCACGGTTTTGTATTTTACCTGCTCTTCGGCGACGATTTTCACGCTCTCATGATCCGTAAAAAAAGGCGGAGAAAAAGGCTGCAACTTCATGTAGGCGTGATAGAGTTCCGCAATCGATGAGCCTTCCGTAACACCGGTGTCATAAGGCCGCACAATTTCATAGAGGACTTTCTTTTTGACATCGGCGAGACGCTCATTGAGCGCGGTATAGTCGTAGTCGCCATCGCGAAGAGGAATATCGGGACCCCTGTCCCTGACGGCGGAATCCGCCTTTTCCTCTTTGAAATAATCAAAAACGCTGAATCCTTTCGAGGTAATGACGATGCCGAGATTAAGTTTTGCACCCGAATGTTCCTCCGCCGGAGTTGCGGTTGCGGAAGCGGTGTTTTTGGTCGATTCCGGCAACTTCATCTCGATGGCGCCGATCTTGACAAATTCCGATGACGTCAGGAGAAAAGGAATGAGCATCACCATGAGATTGAGCATGGGGGTGACATCGGTATCGGCAATTTCTTCGGAGTCACGGTTACGGCCAATGGTCGTAAGCTTCTTCTCGCGGAGCGTCGGCGGATTGAGAATTTTCAGCAGCGCAATGGCGTAACGGTCGATTTCATGAAGGGCCGAATCGACCTTTGAACGCAGCAGTGCATACGCCATGAGACACGGTATGCTGATCGTGAGCCCTACCAGCGTGGAATTCATGGCGGCCGAGATGCCTGAGGCAAGCAGGGCGGATTTTTCCATCGGTGGGACTCCCATTTTCCCGACCGCGGCAAACGCCATGATGAGGCCGAACACCGTGCCAAGAAGTCCCAGCAGGGTCGATACATTCCCAAACATGATGAGCAAGCTCAGCCGTTTTTCCATCCGGGAGGCCATATGCACCGACTCTTCGGTCATGGCTCCCTGCACAAGAACTAATTCTACCCCCGCCCTGCGGATTCCGGCGCCCAAGATTCTGGGCAGCGCGCGTTTTCCGGAGGAGAGGCAGATCTGGTAGGCTTCATTGATCTGCTTCCGCTGCAGGAGATCCCGGATTCGTTCGAACAGCGACGGCGCATCGTAATCGGTTCTCCGATTGATCTCAATCCACCGTTCAACGGTAAGGACAACCGCCGTTACGCCGAGCAGAAAAAGCGCCCACATGAAAACGAACGCTTCATGCGAGGGGAGGAAACATTTCCCTAATTCTTCAAGGATGTCCATTATTCACCGCTCACAGGGTGATTTCTTTTGCCAGTTTATTATCGATGAAAATTTTCACGTTATTATGCGTAACGTGCACGCCGACGCCCTCTTTCAGCTGTGCCGTGCTGATATGAAATTTATGCGTCTTGAATGACCGATCGATGAGTGCATTGACTACACGCAGCGAATACTCGTCAAGTTCATCGATGATGCGCTGCGTTTTTGATTTCAGGAATGCGTAGATGACAATCGAAATGACCGCAACCGAGAGGCCGCAGAACGTCGAGTTCATAGCGGTGGCGATACCGGAGGCAAGAAGTTCGGATTTCTGCGCCGCGTCGATTCCAGGCCGCCCGACCGCCGCAAACGACATGATAAGGCCGTAGACCGTGCCCAGAAGTCCCAAAAGCGTCGCTACATTCCCGATAACGGCAAGGTAGCCGGTTCTCTTTTCAAGCTGAGGCACGACTTTCAGCATCGACTCATCAATTGCGTTCCGGATGTTGTCGGCGCCCATGGTCGCCTCATCGAGACCGGCCTTGATGACTCGGGCAAGCGCGGTGCGGTAGTTTTTCTCACAGTCGCCGATTGCCGCCGTTATATCGTCCCTTTCAATGCAATCAAGTATTCCGCGGATAAAGCTTTCTGACTTATCGCTCTTGCGCCGCTGAAGATAGAAAAAACGTTCGATGATAATGGAAAGACTGAACACTCCGGTAACGAGCAGCGTCCACATGAAAAGGTACGCATCCGATGAAGGATTAAAGGCATGAAAAAGCTTGGTCGAAAAATCCATTAGTGGTCCTCCCCTTGCCGGCCGGCTCGCCGAGCGATGTACTGTATATGGTTTATCTCTCCCGCTGCCGAATTTCCTTATTCGTCAGGCATCCACATAACCTCACGGAGCGGGATTGATGATTCTGGTCCCCTGGAACTGAAATGCACCCTTCTGCGGCGCTTCGATGAGACTCGGATCAACCAGCGCGGCGATATTTCGAGTCTTCCCGAGCGGCTGATTGACCATGGGTGGAAATTCCGGACGCTGGTCCGCTTTGATCAACACCAACTGAGGCCGTCGGATCTTGCCTTCGATTTTCTGTTCCCCAAAGATAATCCGCTTTACCACGGTTTTTTCATCGATCCCGCTGTCCGAAAACCTCACGGCGCCGGCGTTTTTTTTGGAGACAACCGTATCCGCAGGGTTGTCACGCCCCCCCCCGGAACCCGCAAAGACGCAGCTTCCTGAAATAACGACGATGGTGATCGGCAGCAAAAATTTCAAACTTATCCCCGATTCCCGCGAACCACCCATTGGAGCATCCCCCGTGGGTATAAAATACTAGAATGTGCAAGCATAACTACTTGAGTATAACTTTTTGCGAATACCCTGGCACTATCTCTCCGCATCCGGTGAATTCAAGGATGACCGCTCAAACGGTGGAGCATGGTGGCGAATCGGGTACTGAACGAATTTATGTATATTTACTGAATACTCTAACCCTATATACTATAACATGATAGTACGACACTAGCAAGGCACTATCTTCATGGATACTCCTGAGAGCGACTTTCTTGTAATAGGCAGCGGAATAGCGGGCCTCTGCTTTGCCATTCATGCCTCACGATTCGGCACGGTAACGATTATTACTAAAAAAGAGGACAGTGAATCGAATACCAACTATGCGCAGGGGGGTATAGCCTGCGTGCTCGATGAAGGCGACAGCTTTCAGGCACATGTTCAGGATACACTTACAGCAGGCCATGGGCTATGCGACGAAGAGGCGGTAAAAATCATCGTCAGTGAGGGACCCGCCCGGATCAAGGATCTTATCGATTGGGGTGTCGATTTTTCCCGTTTCAGCCGGGCTAAAAATCCTTATAAGCTGGACCTTGGAAGAGAGGGCGGGCACTCGGTCAGCCGCATCGTCCATGCAAACGATCTTACCGGCCGCGCCGTCGAAGAAAAATTGCTTGCCATCGTCCGCGCGAATCGCTCCATACGGCTGTTTGAACACCATTTTGCGGTGGAGCTCATTACCGATCATCACCTTGCCGGCAGTCCGGGAAGTGCGGCGAAATACCTGCTACGGCGCCTATGTTCTCGATACCGTCACCCGCGCAATAGTTCCGGTCCGGGCCGATTGCACCTGCCTCGCCTCGGGTGGAGGGGGACGCATCTACCTGCATACCACCAACCCTTCCATTGCCACCGGCGACGGCTATGCCATGGCCTTTCGCGCCGGAGCGAACATCGCCAATATGGAGTTCATCCAGTTCCACCCGACGACATTGTTTAATGAAAGAGCGCCCTCGTTTCTCATTTCCGAGGCGCTTCGTGGTTACGGCGCCGTCCTCTGCTACGCCGACGGCAGGGAGTTCATGGACAAATATCACCCCCTCAAGTCGCTCGCGCCCCGTGATGTCGTCGCCCGTGCCATTGACAATGAGATGAAGCTGTCCGGCGCGCCCTGCGTCTTTCTTGACATTCGCAACGTGGCTGCCGCCCGGACAAAACGGCATTTCCCATATATCTATAGGCGATGCAGGGAGCTGGGGCTCGATATAACGCGCGACCTCATCCCGGTCGTGCCCTCGGCCCACTATATCTGCGGCGGAATCCAGGTGGACCATGAGGGGCGGGCGGGCGTTGGAGGCCTCTATGCGTGCGGTGAAGTGGCCTGCACGGGCGTGCACGGCGCCAACCGGCTGGCTTCCAATTCGCTCCTCGAAGCGCTGGTATTCTCCTTCCGGGCGGCCGCCCATGCGGGACAATCGCTTCGCGGCCGGGACCGCAAAGGGGGGCCGGCCATTCCCGCCTGGGACGATTCCGGAACCCTTGATAATGAGGAATGGATCCTTCTTTCGCACGATATGACCGAAATTCAATCGGTCATGTGGGATTACGTCGGGATCGTCAGGTCGAACGTCCGGCTGGGCAGGGCGCTGCGCCGGATCACGCTCCTCGAAAAAGAGATCGAGAACTTTTACAAACGTACAAAAATCTCGGTGCCGCTGCTGGAACTCCGGAATCTTGTCACGACCGCGAAACTGATCGTGCTCTCGGCCGCGAAACGGAAGGAGAGCAGGGGCCTGCACTTTACTACCGATTATCCGGAGCGGGACGACCGCTACTGGAAAAAAAACACGATCCTTTCTAATGGGTGACCATGACGATCGTCCCCTTCGTTGCCGCTCTTCTGCTCGCGGTTCTGGTTGCGCTTTCTCTCGTGCGGATCGCGTCGTTGCCGCTCCCGGCAAACCGCCGTATTTTTCTTGCCCTCCTGCGCCTGGTGCTGGCAGGCGCCCTTGTCGGCGCGTTTTTCGAGCCGGTGCTCACGTTCGACCGCCTCTCCCCTCCCCGCCGACCGATTCCGGTACTCATCGACGCCTCGCAGAGCATGCGCCTCTTCTCCCCGGAAGAAAGCGTTCTGCCGGTCATAAAAAATCTCGAGGCATGGAACGCGCGTCATCCCGATCCCGGACGCCATTTCCTCTTCTACTGCTTCGGCGATTCACTGCGAAGGCTGCCGGACAATGCGCCGATCGCCTTTTCGGACCACCGGAGTTTCCTGCCGGAAACTTCGAAGGAGGGCGCCCTCCGCCGCGCGACCGCGATGCTGCTCATTTCGGACGGCAACTGGTCAAATGCGACTCCGCCCGTCCAAAACTTTTCCGATAAGAACGCATGGTTCATTCCACTGCCGGCGATCCGTCCCGTTCCCTTCCTCAGGATGGCGGTGGCGGCCATGCCGTCCGCATCGCCCGCCGATTCGCCGTTTGCGCCGACGCTTGAACTCGATGGCTATTCGTCAATGCCCGGCGGCGAAACGCTGGCGGTCGCCGCCCTTGAAAACGGCGTCTCCATCGCAAAACGGGCCGTCAAGACGTCGGGCGAATCCTTTTACCTGTCGGTTCCCTTCCCGTTCCCGCCGCAGAAGGCGGGAAGGCATCTCTACCGTTTCACGGCGCGGGCGGCGGGCGGCGACCGCCAGTGCTCCTGTTATGCCCTGCATACCGCGCTTCCCGGCCATTTTACCTGGTCGGCAATCCATGCAGCGCCATCGCTTGACGAGAGGTTTTTCAAACTGGCGTTCGAACGGGATCCCGATTTTCTCGAACTGGCTCCGGATTCGCGCGATAAACCGGACCTCGCCATACTCTTTGATGCTGACAAACAATTGATAAAGGATCACCTCAACCTTAAACCCGAGGGAATCCTGCTGTTTATCGGCGGCTTTCCCGGCGCCGTCCGAGCCGTTCCGGCGGGCACGGCGAACACCTTCATGGGACCGAGGGACGCTGAATCCGGGAAAAGCCTCGGAGCTGGTTTCGAACTTGCGCGACTCCCGCCGCCATCAGGCTATTTTCTTAACCCATCGCAACCACCGAACCCTTCCGCGGTCGTTCTTTCCGCATGCCTCCAGACGCCAACCGGCGCACCAGCCGACACACTCCCGGTCATCTTTTCCGGGCAGTGGGCCGGCCGCCAGGGCCTCGTTTGCGCCGCTTCCGGGGTATGGCGATGGGATTTCGCGCCGCTCGCGGTAACCGGGGCCGAAGAACAGCCGTTCGTCTTTTCCAATGCAATGGTAGCTTTAGTTAAGGATATGCTCACCGACGCGCTTTCCGACCGGCTGCTTGTCTATCCCGCCGGCTCCCTTACCGAGATCGACTCACTCCCCCTGCGCCTGGTTTTTCCCGCAACTCTGCCGATCCCGTCCGAAGTCCGCCTCTCCTGCCGGTTCATCGCCGACCGCTTTCGTTTCGATACCACCTTCACCGTCACCGCCGCGGGAGGCTCCGGCCAATCGGTACGAATCAAGCCGCTGCCCGCCGGCCGCTACCGCCTGGAAACAGAGGGCACTGCCGGGAGTCGCCATATCTACTTTGCCGATTCGCTGTTCATCGACCAGGACCGGTCGGAGTACTCCGTGTCCGGACAGAACATCACTCTGCTGCGCGAATTCGCCCAACCACTGCCTGAAATAAACGACACGTCGGTGTTGGCGTCGATCTTCGCTGCCTCTCAGGCCACGGGCGGGCGGGTAAAAGAAACGATACCGGTGCAGCGGGATTGGCCGTTACTGATAATTATTCTGGGGGTGCTGGGAGTGGAGTGGGTGGCGAGACGGGTGATGAGACTGGACTAGTTCAAGGTGTTTCTATAAGATTTATGTGCCCCTTAAAATTGTGGCCTAGCGCTATTTGCGCTATTTGCCTTTTAGGCAAAATGGTAGTCCTTCCTCCTCGCGGTTATTTTTCGGTTCATGTTTTAATTGTTTATCACAATACCTTTCCCGCCATCTCTTTCATGCATTCCGCCCTTCCCTGATATGCCTTCACAAACCCCGGTTTCAGCGAGAGCGCCCGGCTGAAATCGGCCAGGGCGGCATCGTACCGTTTCTCTTCCATGAATGCAAGTCCCCGGTTGTCATAAGCGTCGGCAAATCCCGGCTTAAGTTCCACCGCCCGATTGAAATCCGCAATGGCGTCATCGTACCGTTTCTCTTCCAGGAATGCGATGCCCCGGTTGTTGCACGCATCGGATCCTTTCGGGTTCAGCCGGATAGCCTCGGTCAGGTCGGCAACCGCGCGGGCACAATCGCCCTGAAACAGGAAAACCGAACCGCGGTCGTACCATGCCGATATATACGACGGAGAGAGCGCGATTGCGGCAGTATAGTCGGCGATCGCCAGACCGGGTCTCCCGGCGCTTGCATAGGCGCACCCCCGGTTATGATAGGCGATCGGGTTCTTCGATGTTGTCAGACAATCGCTCCAGAGCGTCACGCCGTCCCTCCAGACCATGCAACGGCTGAAGGTGATGACGGCGAGGCATATCGTCAGGACGGCGGTCAGAGCCGCGGGGATGAGTCGTTTCAACCTGTCGCCACCGGTGCGCCTTTCCAGTGCCGCAATCGCCTGCCCGAAAAGAAAACAGAGCCCCAGTGATGGAATATACGAATACCTGTCGGCAACGACGGCGAGTCCGGCCGAGACCACCTGGAGGACCGGCAGGAGCGTTACGAGAAAAAAAACGGCGCCGAACATGATCGGCCTGGCGTTTCTGCCATAGCGCCAAAGGAGCATTCCCGCTCCCAGTGCGACCGCCGGCGACAGGAGAAGCTCCGCCCTGAGCAGGAAACCGGGCGCGTCGGGAAAATAGTACAATGCCGAAAGGTGAAGCGGCGCGATGGTTTTTATCGGGTAAAAGAGCATTGCATAGAAGGGGATGCAGAGCCGGAGCGGCCGCGGCAGCGACGCATGGACGTTCAGGGCTCCCCCGCCGTTCTGCGCCGCCATGGTCACGACGCAGAACAGCGCGGCAATCGCGACAAAGTGAATTTTCTCCATCAGGCACTGCCGGGTACAAGGCCGGAATTTTACATAATCTATTAACAAAAGCGCAATCGGCAGGGTCACCGCCATGGGCTTTGCGAGAAGCGCCCCGACGAAGGCGAGAAAGCACGCGCCATACGCCGCCCGCTTTAGTGACGTACGATAACGGAGGTACAACAAGATCGAGAGAAAATAGAAGAATCCGCAGAGGACATCCTTGAGTTCCGCGATCCAGGCCACGGATTCAACCCGCAGGGGGTGGACGGCGAAGAGCAACCCTCCCGCCAGGGCGGCCGCGGAGCTTCCCGACAGGCCGCGAAGGCAGGCGCAGACGAGCAACGCATTCAAAAGATGCAGCAGAAGATTGACAGAATGGTACCCGGCCGCGTTCAGGTGAAAGAGCCGGTACTCGGCCATATATGCCAGCATGGTGAGCGGGTGATAGTTCCCGACATAGGTCGAGGCAGCGATTTTGATCCAACCACGGCCGCCTGACACGGAGAGGTCCTGGTTTTCCGTGACGTATTTGTTGTCGTCCCAATTGGTGAATCCATTGTTAAGCGATGGCAGGAAACTGAGGATGGTCATTGCGGCGATTATCACAAAGGAGGGAATCAATCCCAACCCGCGAACCGCTGGAGTTTCCGGGGAATGGAGCGTTGAATCAGGCATTTCTGTCGCGCTTCAGGAAAATAGGGAATATTTATGCTTATCGCATTGGTGATGAACGAGATATACAGGGAGCCGTTCCGTTCACCCGTATGATAATGGATTTCGTCCTGAAACAGGATCAAGAACCGGAGAAATTACCGGAATGTCAATTCCGGGAAACAAATCGGGCCGGGGCGGCACTCCCTCTTCATCGTTCTTTCGGGGGGGGGAATTACGGATAATAGTCATGAGCAGACTCCCGAAGTTCTGTCACAATATACACTTTCCAAGTCCCGCAAGCAAGAAAAATGAGCTTTCGAAGAGTATTGTAAAAAAAGGGGCCGGGAGTCAGTAAGAAAAAATTAAAGACACTTCGCCGCGACGACTATTCTTTTCGCAAGGTCGGCCGCGGACTCGTCCCAGTGCTTGCGCTGCAAGCCGAACTGGAAATCGATGGTTGACGTGAGAGTACCGTAGAAAACCGGGGTTTCGCTCCTGCAATCCCAGATGAGCACCCGCGCGTCCGCCTGCAGGTTGGCGGGCCTTCTCGTTTTTTCGTCCCAGTAGTATTCGATGTAAAAGGCGTTCCGTTGGAATGACAGCCGCTCGACGATCACGGCGACGGCGTCATTCAAGCCCAGCGCCTGCATCCGGGATTTAACCGGAGTCCGGTAGGTAAAGGGCAGGGTGTCGGTATCGGTTTTGAGCGAAATCTCCTGCGCGCCGATGCTGTCCGCAGTGAGGTCCGGCCGCACCTCCGCAAGCGACATAATCGAGTCGCTGCTCACCAGCGATTTGAATTCACTGACAAAAACGGGGAAATAGTACTTTCTTATCCTCGATTCCGGCGTTGCATTGGCTCCGCCGAAATCATTCGTAACATCCCGTTTGTTGCCGATGAGAATGCCCGCGTCGTCCGGCATGACAATGACCATTTTCCTGTTGGACAGATTCGCCGTCGCATAATTCTGATTCAGCGTATACGAACGATGGGCAACGGGAACGGTACAGGAAAGGAGAACGCACGAAGCCGCGGCAATGATAATAAAAGTGGGATAATGACATCGCATGGTAATCTTCGATCCTTTCGACTTCAGTGTACATCAATAACGTTTTTTGCGGTCGCCTTCAGTACTCAATCCCTTTCCTCGCCTTGATACCGCGCGTAAAATAGTGCTTTATCTCCCTGAATTCGGTGACGAGGTCAGCGGCTTCGATGAACTCCTTCGGCGCATGCCGGCCGGTAAGCACCACCTCGACCGCCCGAGGCCGCTCTTTAACGATTGCCACAATCTCGCCGGTCGGAATGATCCGCGCATGGCATGCACCGCACACCTCATCGAGAATCACCAGGTCGTAGCGGCCAGATGCGATGACCTTTTTAACCATTGCAAGACCGCGCGCCGCTTGCATGCGGTCGATCACGGACGGCATTTTTTTAATAAATGCGCGCGTCCCGAACTGGCGGACCATGATGTTTTTTGAAAATTTCCTGAGTGCCTTGATCTCGCTCGTCTCGGTCCCCTTGGCAAACTGGATGATGAACACGCGCAGTCCCGCTCCGGCAGCCCGGAGCGCAAGCCCGAGTGCGGCGGTAGTCTTTCCCTTGCCGCCGCCGGTATAGCAGTGAACGAATCCTTGTTCCAGGTGATGCACGCGAAGCGTTATCCTCTTCATCGCTGTTTTTTCAAGTAATTAAAAATATATCTCCCGATTAAACGATTCGGATTATCGCCTTATTGTGAGGCTCGGTAATCATGGCTGAAGGTATTTTTTAAAATTCCTTTTTTTCATCGGGCATACCGGGAGAAGACCCCATCGATGACCGTGAACCTCAACAATCCGCTGATAATTCAGAGCAACAGCTCGATCCTTCTCGAGGTGAACAACCCGCTCTTTACCGAAGCGCGGAATGCGGTCAGCGAATTCGCCCACCTCGATAAGAGCCCCGAGTACATACATACCTATTCGATAACCCCGCTTTCACTATGGAACGCCGCTGCGCTCGGCATGACCTCGCAGGAGGTCATCGCCCGGCTCGACCGCTATTCCAAGTATCCGCTGCCCTCGAACGTGGCCGACGACATCGTGGAACTCATGGGCCGGTTCGGGAAAATCGTGCTGGAGGAAGACAATGGGCAACTCGTGCTCCGGGCCGATGACGGGGCGCTCCTGTCCCATCTCAGCCGGCATCCGCGGCTCGCCGGACTGCTCGGCCAAAAGCTCGATGAACATCGAACCGGCATACCGTCGGCGCATCGCGGTCTCATCAAGCAGGTGCTCATCAACATCGGCTTCCCGGCATTCGATAAGGCGGGTTATGTTGACGGCGCACCGTTACCGATCGGCCTGCGCGCCGCCATGAACGACGGATCGGCATTTCACGTCCGGGAGTACCAGAAGCAGGCAGCCGAGGCGTTCATCGGCAGCGCGCAGTCGCCCGGCGGAAGCGGGGTCATCGTACTCCCCTGCGGCGCCGGCAAAACCGTGGTGGGCATCTATGCCATGAGTCTTCTCCAGCGCCGGACGCTCGTGCTGGTCACCAATATCACCGCGGCCCGCCAGTGGCGGCGCGAGATTCTGGACAAAACGGATATCCCGCCGGCGGACATAGGGGAATACAGCGGCGAGGTGAAGGAGATCCGCCCCATCACCCTCGCGACCTACCAGATCCTCACCTACCGCAGGAAAAAGACCGATCCCTTTGTCCACTACGGCATTTTCAACGCGGAAAACTGGGGTCTCATCATTTACGACGAAGTGCATCTTCTTCCCGCGCCGGTATTCAAGTTTACCGCCGACCTCCAGGCCCGGCGACGGCTCGGTCTCACCGCCACGCTCATCCGCGAGGACGGGCACGAGAAGGACGTTTTTACGCTGATCGGCCCGAAGAAATTCGATGTGCCCTGGAAGGACCTCGAACGGCAGGGTTGGATCGCCACCGCGAAATGCGTGGAGATCCGCGTGGACCTCCCGCCCCGGGAGAAGCTGAAATATCTCTCACTCACCGCACGGAAACAGATCCGCCTGGCCTACGAGAACCCCTGCAAACTGCCGATCGTGCATGAGCTTCTTGCGCGCCATACAAACGACCAGGTGCTCATCATCGGCCAGTATCTGTCCCAGGTCAACTTATTCGCGATCGAAACCGGCGCGCCGATCATCACCGGCGTTACCCCCTCGATCCGGCGCGACGAACTCTACGACGCCTTCCGCGCGGGCGCAATCAAGACGCTCGTGCTTTCCAAGGTGGGTAATTTCGCCGTCGATCTGCCGGACGCCAACGTGGCGATCCAGATCTCCGGCTCCTTCGGCTCCCGCCAGGAGGAGGCGCAACGTCTCGGCCGCATCCTGCGGCCGAAAAAGACAGGCGAGCAGGCGATGTTCTACTCCATTGTAACAAGGGAATCCAAGGAGCTCGATTTTGCGATGAACCGGCAGCTGTTTCTCACCGAGCAGGGGTATTCGTATGAGATTCAGTATCGTGATCCTATATCGTCTTCACCGACTTCCCCTGTTCAAATACCGCCTTCACCCGCTCAAGTTCCTGCGGAATAAGAATTTTCTGGGGGCACTTCGGCAGGCAGGCGTTGCACTTCGTGCAGAGCGACGCTCTCCCGCTATTCTGTTTTTCCCGAAGTTGCGTTGTATTCTTCGCAAGATGGCGGTAGTTCCTCGTGATGAACATCTGCACGATCCGGCTCTTCAATCCGCCGTTTGCACCCAGCGATTTATTGTTGAGATAGGCGAAATTCTGCGGAATATCCACCCCCGAAGGGCAGGGCATGCAGTACCCGCAGGCGGTGCAGGGAACGAGGATCTTCCTGCGGTACATAGCGGCAAGTTCGTCGATGACCCGGTTTTCATCGGGCGAAAGCGATCCGACCCCGGAGGCGTCGGCGCTCGCGCAGTTTTCCTCCACCATGCGGCGGCTTCCCATGCCGCTCAGGACGCATGCTACCTCGGGCTTGTTCCACAGGAACTGCAGCGCCCAGTCGACCGGCGTTCGCTTCACCGGCGCGTTGTTTATCAATCGCATGGCCTCGTATGGCGGATTCGCGAGCTGCCCGCCCTTCAGCGGTTCCATGATGACGGTTGCGATCCCCTTACCGTGCGCATATCGCAGCCCATCGGTCGTCGCCTGGATGGCGGTATCCATGTAGTTGTGCTGCATGAGGGTCATGTCCCAGGGGTAATAATCGATGATCTTCCTGAAAACCGGCAGCGTATCGTGGAATGAGAAGCCGACGTGCCGGATTTTGCCCTTGTTCCGCGCGCGCTCCATTTTTTCGATGAGGTTCCAGCGCCGCAGCTTTTCGAACTGCCCCTGGTTAAGCATATGGAAGAGATAGACGTCGAGATAGTCGGTTTTAAGCTTCCTGAGCTGCTCGTGAAGAAACTTGTCGAAGCCGTCCTCGCTGCGGAGGAGGATCATGGGCAATTTGGTGGCGAGATGGACCTTTTCGCGATAACCGCCCGAGAGCGCCCTGCCGAGCACCTCCTCGCTCTGGCCGAAATGATACATCCAGGCGGTATCCACATAGTTGATCCCCCGATCGATGCCATAGCGCAGGATCTCGGTGGTTTGACGCTCATCGACGCGACGGAGGAGCCCGGTGGTCGGCAGCCGCATGCAGCCGAACCCCAAAGCCGAGACTTCCCACGGCAGAGAACCCATTTTTCGATAGTTCATTCCTCGCCCCTTTTATTGAATTACAGTACGCAGATCTTTTTTTCCCCTTCATGAATCCATTCGATGCTTGATTCCCCGCCGGCGGGAACCTTACCGTACTTGTAAAAAAGCTCCCGGATCGCATCCGAATACGGTTCATCCGCGAGGATGTGCGGTCCGCCGAAATTGACTGGATAGTACAGGTGCATCGCCGAAGGCGCCAGGCGCTCGATCATGAGCCCTTCGCGCTCATCGCGGCCGACGATGGTTTTTTTACCGTTCTCGCTTCGGAAGTGGCGCCCTATTTTAAGCAGCGGCATATCCTTTACCGAGGGTATTTCGCAGTGAGCGAAGTAATCCGCCAGTTTATCGGCAAAGAGCCTGTCGGTCAGGAGACAGCCGCCTCCCGGGCAGGGATAATCGTTGATGTGCTTTTCACGCGCAAGCGCCATCTGCACCTTGCGCGACCGGCCCTCGATGCCGAGGAGCTTCGACCGGTCGACCCACCCCTCACGTTCCGGCAGCGTGGGCGGAAAGTGAGTGGCGGAGAGCGGCCGCAGGGTGAGGTCTCCGACGCCGGAATCCTTGTCGATAATCGCCATGGCGCGGCGATGCTGCGACATGGGGCGTTGGCCAAGCACCTCGCCGGTAAACAGAAACGAGGCGCCGATCTCACGCATGTACCCCGCCGCCTTGCGGATCTTCATCGCCCTGCAGTCAAGGCAGGGATTCAGACCCCTGCCGCGGCCGTGCCGGGGGGATTGCACCATTGCCAGATACTCGTCGCCGAGCGCCACCCGCCTGAGCGGGATGTTGCCGAGTTGCTCCACCGCCTTTTCGACCGCCGAGCATCCCATGGATTTCGGCGTGCAATTGCAGAATGGGGAAACAAAGTTTATCGCATGCACCTCGATCCCCTGATCGATGAGGACCTTGGCCGCGAGGGTGCTGTCGAGCCCGCCTGAGAGTAATCCAACGGCACGAATCATGTGGATAAGCCTGCTGTCTGATTTTAATGGTGAACGTAATAAGGATAATGAATTACGATTTTTGAAATTTCCTTATTTTATTTGCATTTCTTTACCTTACGATAGCAAATCCATGCAGCACCTCTTGAACTTTTTCCCGCTGCCGCAGGGGCAGGGGTCGTTGCGATTGACATCGGTATATTTTTTCCTGAAAGTTTCACCCTTTACCGATCCGTCCTCGCGAAAGAGCGCCTGGTACTTTGTATCAAGCGTTGCAACCCTGCCGGCCCACGAGAGGGCCGCCGGGAAACGCCCGCTCACCGCGAGGTAGTTGAAAAACTCCCGCAAAAACCCCGGAACCGCGCGCCGTACGTCAAGGGGAAGATCCAGGCGGGGGAAATCATTCAGCACTATTGCTTCACATGCGGAATCCGTGAGCCGTTCCGGCGAACCGATTCCGCGCCGGCCGCACGCCGCAACGAAGGCGGCGAGAAGTCCGGCGGCATGCTCCTTTACCGTGCCGTCGAGAAAAATGAAGTGTGGAGAAGCGGTGAAATCGTCGATAAGGCTCTCGAAATCGAAGCTCATGCCATCACCCGCCCGTGTTCCGCCTGTCCGGCGGCAGCCGCGCGGCGCCCATGGCGGCATACAGTTTCGAGATATTATCGAGAATATTCTGCTGCCGCGGCCGCAGCCGGTGTGCATGCTGGTACATTTCCATTGCCGGACCGAACTCTTTCTTGTATTGGTAGGCCGCGCCGAGATTGTTGAACGCATCGGCATTGCCCGTATCGAGCTGCACGGCGCGCGTGAGATGCGCTAGCGCGCTGTCGGGCCCGGTACCGTTCATGAGAAACACGGTGCCGATATTATAATGCGCATCCGGGATTTTATCGTCCTCGCGAAGCGCTGCCCGTAAATGGGTGATTGCGCTGTCGGGATTCCAGAGCTGTTGCGCGAACAGCGCACCCAGATTCGCCTGGGCCTGCGAACTGTGCGGAGAAAAGGCAAAGATGGCGCGGAAGGCATCGGCCGAGGCGTGATAGATCGAATCCCTGGATCGCGGAGAATCGCCGTAAATGCCCTCGGACTGCAATACCCGGCCCAGGATGATGCAGCCGGTTTCGTAGCGGGGAAACACCGCGAGCGCGACGCGGAGGTGCTTCTCGGCACGCGCCAGATAGTCCCGCTTCATGATCTGGTCCGACATGGTATCGGCCCGGTGCCGGTACTCATCGCCGGCCATGGCGTTGCTTTTAACGCTTTCCGGCGATACCCTTACATCCGTTGTCGCAAGGGTAAAGTCATCCTTCCACGCCTGCGTCCGGTCGAAGGATAGAGCCGAAAAAACGAGGAACACGATCCCGAACACCGATACGGCCGCGACCGTTCCGGCTTTTGCGTTCCGCTTCATTCCGGCCGGAATCCACCTGACAAGTGCGTACGCCGCGAAGATGCAGAAGGCGATCGAGGGGATGTACATGAACCGCTCGGCCATGAAGACCCCTATGGGCACGACCAGGTTGGAGACGATGGAAAGCGGCAGAAGGTAGGCCCAGATGCCCAGGCCCCAGGCCTTTTTCCGGCGAATCCCGATGATGGCGGCGATAAGGAGCGCGCTATTCGCGAGCAATCCGGCCAGCGGACGCCAATCCGCCCATGAAACGAGGGGAATATGGTAGGGATAATAGTCAAATGTCAACGGATGCGGGACGATGAGAAGTTTGAGGTAGAGCAGCAGCGTATAGAAGATCGTCGCATATTTCCGCGCAAAGGTGGCTTCCAGAAAGGGATCATTGATAAGATCGGTCGTATGGGCATGAATCGTTCCAAGCACGAGCTGGCGGATAATGAGATACAGCATGGTCCCGACCGCCAGGCTTGCTGAAACGGCGATGATCCTGCGCCTCCCGGGCGACAGCACCACCCACGCGCTGAGCGGAATGAGGACGCAGAAAACAATCGCGCTCTCCTTGGACATGAGCCCGAGAAACAGCGCCATACCGGCAAGAATGGCGTCGATACTCCCGCCCCGGTCAAAGTACCGCAGGCTGAAAATAAAGGCGACAAGCGAAAGCAGGAGCGAGAGCTCCTCGTCGCGGCTCTTGATATTCGCGATGACCTCGGTATGGAGGGGATGCGCCATGAAAAGGAGGGAGGCGACGAGCGGGATAAGGAGGCCGTGCCCGCCCTTCATGCCCCGGAAAAGCCGGCGCAAAACGCAAAAGAGCAGGAAACCGGTCAGCCCGTAGAGCAGGATATTGGTGAAGTGATAGATACCCGGGGTGACGCCGAAAATCTGCGTTTCAAGCGCAAAGGTGACAAGCGATAACGGACGGTAGCGGCCCCCTTGCAGGCAATCGACCTGCTCGCCGAAGATGCCGTAGAAGAGGTCGTGCGACAGGATCCCCGGTATCCCGGAGACCCCCTTGACGGTAAAACGGTTGTCGAAAATGGCCGCCCGGTCGTCGCAGGCAAAAGAGTAGCCGATGGTTCTTCCATAGAGGATAAAGGCGAGCGCAAACATCATGACCGCGACAAAAAACGGTGAAAACATCCGCAACGGATCGGCCGGCGCCATCGGGGCTGATACGGTAACGGTTTTGACGCCGCGTTTTTTCTTTTTACCCATAGAGTATATAAAAATAATCCCATTTTTCCTCAGGAAGTCCGGAAACCTAAGGGCCGCCAAAAAGGACCCCTTCTCTCGCCCCTGCGCCACCATCGGCGCCTCAATGTCCTCGCACCCGTACTTATTTTTATAATGAGAAGAGTACTATATCATGCAGAGGACGTTCGACGACACCGCGAAGGAAGAGGTCCGGAATCGCGCCGATATCGCCGCAATCATCGGCAGGTATGTCAAGCTCAGGCAATCGGGCCAGACGCTCAAGGGGCTCTGTCCCTTTCATAAGGAAAAAACGCCCTCGTTCCATGTCAATCCCGTCCGCGGGTTTTTCCACTGTTTCGGCTGCGGCAAGGGAGGCGACGTTTTTTCGTTCCTGCAGGAGATCGAAGGGGCGAGCTTTCCGGATGTTTTGAAGATGCTCGCGGAAGAAACCGGCGTTACGCTTTCCCACGCGCAACCCGACGCCTCCCTGAAAACCGATCCTTTCGATCAATCGTCGGGCGCGTCGCTTTCCAAAACCGTCATGCTTGAAATTCACGCGATGGCCGCCGATTACTTCTATTCGATGATCCGCCGTTATCCGCAGGCAATCGCCTACTTTAAATCGCGCGGCCTGGCCGCCGAAACGGTGCGGGATTTCAGGCTCGGCTATGCGCCGGGCGGCTGGTCGTCGCTCCTCTCCAGCGCCGCCGGCAAGGGGATTGCGGCCGAGGCGCTCGTGACCTGCGGGCTCGCCCTGAAAAGCGCCGAAGGTTCGACCTACGACCGGTTCCGCGACCGGATCATTTTCTCCCTTACCGATCTTTCGGGCCGCGTCATCGGCTTTGCCGGCCGGGGGCTCGAAGCTGATGCAACGCCGAAATACCTCAACTCGCCGGAGACCCCGCTCTACCGGAAAAAAGAGTTTCTCTACGGCCTCAACAGCACCCGCCACCATATAAAGAAGGAGAACGCATCTCTCGTTGTCGAGGGATACATGGATTTCCTTACCCTGTTCCAGGCGGGAATCCGCAACGTCGTGGCGACCTCCGGAACCGCGTTGACGCCGGAGCACGCCCACGTGCTGATGCGCTTCACCTCGCGGGTGATCCTGGTTTTCGACGGCGACGAGGCGGGTCAAAACGCCGCAGAGCGCGGCGTATTCACGCTTGCTCCCTTCGATCTCGACGTAGCCATCCTGACGCTTCCGCCCGAGGAGGACCCTGACTCCTTTGTCAAAGCCAACGGGCCGGACCGGTTCCGCGCCATGATGACGGAGGCGCGCGGCGCGACCGATTTTATCATCGACCGGGCGATTGCCCGGAACGGCACTACAACTCCCCGCGGCCAGAAGGCCGTGATTACACAAATCCTTCCGCTGTATCAGGCAATGATCAATTCGGTGGCAAAAAACCGTTTCCGAAGGGAGCTCGCCGACCGGCTTGGTCTCGATGAGAAGGTAGTCGACCGGGAACTGCGCGCTTCCCGCCAGGCGCAACGGCAGGAAGCGACGGCAACGGAAAACGGCGCCGACTTCATGCCTTCGCTCGAGTGGAAACTTCTTCACGTGCTTATAAGCCGGCCACAGCTCATCGGCGAAACCCGCGATTATATTTCTCCGGAACTTTTTACCGACGATGAAGCTTCCGATGTATATTCCCTGATACTGGATTTTTACGATGCCCATGGGAATCTCAACGGCATCATCGATGCGGCGAAGGATACCGATACGCAGAAATTGCTGTCATCCATGCTCGCCAGGCCCGCCCTCGACGAGGATCAGCAGCCCGAGCTGGTGCAGCCGATCATCAGCCTGCATAAAAAATTTCTTCGGTCGCGCACCCGCGCCAATCGGTTATTATTGAAATCGGAAAAAGACCCGGACCGGAAATCGGAAATCATGCTTCAGATAGAAAAAGACATGAAACAACACAATGATCTGGACTAGAGAGAATGATATCCAAAAAAACAGTTGACCGGCAGGGCGGCGAGCAGGTGGACCGCACGACGGCGCGGCTTCGCAAGCTCGCGACATTACAGGGATTCGTCACCGAGGCGCAGGTCGAGGAGGTAGCCCAGACCTCCGCGGAACGGGCGCGGGTCCAGACAATACTCGAACGGGAAAACATCCGGATCAACTCTTTCGTCAAAGAGAAGGATTCGCCGGTCTACGAGCGCCGCCTGCGCAGAATGATCGTGCAGCCCCGGATGCCGCGGTATGCCGATCCGACCTGGTTCTATTTGAATACGGTCGGGCGGGTACCGCTCCTGTCGCGCGGCGAAGAGCTTGAATATGCGATGCAGATGGAGTATGCGCAGGGAAAGCTGTTCGACATGGCATTCCGTTCCTCCCCTGCCCTTGAAAGCCTCTACCGCATCGGTGACGAGCTGCGCTCCGACAAACTCCAGAACATCGATGTGCTCCAGGTGGATGAAGACCAGGCGCAGGGCAAAGAGGAGATCGAAAACCTGCGGGGCGAATTTCTGAAAATCGTCTCCATCATCAAACGAAAGATGTCGGCAATCGCCGACCTGCAAAAAGAGGCCGTACCGGAGGGTTCGGACGGCGATCCGCTGGAAACACAGAATAAAATGCTCGAACTGGAAGGCGAAATCGTGGGGCTGTGCCGACGGCTCAACCTGAATTCGAAGCAACTGGAGCAAATCCTCACGCACTACAAACAGTACCTGCACACGGGCGATGAAAAGGAAAAACTGGAGGAGTTTACCCACTGGGAAGAAACCCGGAACCAGGCGAAATGCGCCATCATCGAAGCCAACGTGCGGCTGGTCGTCAGCATCGCCAAGAAGTACGTCATGCGGGGAATGGAGATTATCGACCTGATCCAGGAGGGCAACCGCGGGCTCATCAAGGCGGTTGAGAATTTCGATTATCGCAAGGGATACAAGTTCAGCACCTATGCGACCTGGTGGATCCGGCAGGCGATTTCCCGCGCGATCAACGATAAATCCAAGACCATCCGCATCCCCGCCAACACGCTTGATCTTGTCAATAAAACCGTCCGGCTCGCCAAAAAATGGGTCGTGGACTACGGCTATGAGCCCAGCCACGAAGAACTGGCTGAGACCCTCAATACCACCGTCGGCAAGGTGCAGATGGCGCTCGAATACTCCCTGGAACCGATCTCCCTGGATATGGAAACCTCAAGCGACAGCGGGACGACGGTCGGCGAATACATCGAAGATACGAGCGCGGAAGATCCCTCACTGCGCATGTCGCTCGTCCACCTCCGGGAACAGATCCGGCAGGTGCTCGACTCACTGACGCCGAAGGAGCGCGAAGTCGTGGTCATGCGGTTCGGTCTCGACGATGGAAGGACCAAAACGCTCAAGGAAATCGGCGAATTCTTCAATATTTCCCGGGAGCGCGTCCGCCAGATCGAATCCAAGGCTATCGGCAAGCTGAAACATCCGAGCCGAGCCGGCCAGCTCCAGGCATGGAAAGAGGAACGGGCTGAAACGTTCAGCTCCGACGAGCCGATATAATTATTTGCTCCACGACCGATGCTCGACAGCTATTTTAAGACGTTGCCCGTTGCGAAGGGTTCAGGTCCGGCACGTTCACAAAGGCGGTACGCGATGGCCTCAAAAGCGGAAGACATCACCATCAATTACGAAGAAGACAGCGTCCTTGTCGTAAAGGAACTCGACAAAGTCATCCTTTCGAAAGGCGCATGGGCGACCGTGCTCTTCAAGTACGTTCAGTGGGATAAAAATAAGAACGACTATGGTCCGGAGCGCTACTCAATCCGGCGTTACCGCAAGATGGACGATGAATACCGCCAGCAGTCGAAATTCACGATTTCAAGCAAGGAGCAGGCGCACAAGCTCATCGAGGCGCTGCTCGGGTGGATTGAACCGGAAGTTGAAAAAACACCTGCCGCATAACGCCATATTTTTCACTGACGCGCCGGGACTAGGCGTTCATTCCGGTCCGGAGGGGCAGGAAAAAGACGACCGCGGCGCCGCCATCGAGGAGCCGGGCGTGCCTCGATGAAACCGTGGTGCTGCTTGACAATGGCATAGGCGGTGGAAAGTCCGAGTCCGGAACGGCCCGGCCTGGTGGTAAAAAATGGATCGAAAATCCGCGGCACGTCGGCGGCCGCTATCCCCGGTCCGGTATCGGTGACGGTAACGCCGCAATACTCTCCCCCGTCGAGCGCGAAATGTTCGCCCGGCGCAAACGTCCTCGTCGCGGCGGTCACGGTGAGGATTCCGCCTTCGGGCATGGCCTGAACGGCATTGTCAACGAGGATGGTAATAACCTGCGCCAGTTGCCGTGCATCCGCCTCAAGCACGTCCGGCGCGCGGTCGAAGGCGAATTCGACCTTCACCTTCGATTCCCCTATTGCAATGATGACGGCGTTCCTCAGGAGGGGCTCGAAATCAAGCGGCTTTTTGTCCGACGCGGCAACCCTCGTGAAGACGAGCATCTGCTGAATGAGCCGGGTAGAGCGCTGCAACGCGGTGAGCGCCTTGTCACAGTAGAGTGTTACCTTCTCCGGGGAAGCGGCTTCGGCCGACGCCATTTCGACATACCCCAGAGCAACGGTGAGCAGATTCTTGAAATCGTGCGCGATGCCTCCTGCCAGAAGCGCCATCGCCTCCAGCCGTTGTTCCAGCACCTGCCGCTCAATCGGTCCCATTTCCATTCCTTCTTTTTATTTCAGGAGGCGTAATCGGCCGGATAATCGACCACCTCGCTTGTCGTGATCTCCCGCCCTGCCACGAACCAGCCCCACCATTTATAGACCATGTCGGTCAGCGCAACCGCCGCACAAAGCGCCATGCAGCCGACAAGCAATTCATCGAGACGGTACGTGAAGGCCGCCCGCGCCGTGGCGGCGGAGAGCGCCCCCGCCCTGAACATGGCGATGAGCTTCCACGCGGCGGTAAAGGTAGTCGCGAACATGAAGCACATCGGCACCCCGGTCACCCAGACGTAGTTCGCCCGGCCGGCCTTGAGGATGAGGGTGGTGCCGATTCCGAGGGCGATTGCCGCGAGAAGCTGGTTGGCGACGCCGAACATGGGCCAGATGGTCGCCACGCTGCCGGTGTAGATCAGGTAGCCCCAGGCGGCAACCACGACCGCGCTCATGGCGATATTACCGGGCAGCCAGCGCAGCTCACCGAGCGGACGGTAGATCCGTCCGCCGAGTTCCTGCAGGAGGAAGCGGGCGACGCGGGTTCCGGCATCAACCGTGGTCAGGATGAAAAGCGCCTCGAACATCAGCGCGAAATTAAACCAGTAGGGCATGAGGTTCTTCATGCCGGGAATATGCGACAGGATGGTCGACATGCCGACCGCGAGGGAAACCGCCCCGCCCGGCCGGTGCGCGACGTTCACGCCGACCATCGCCGACAGCTCGTGGATCTTTGCAACCGGAAAACCGATGGCGGCGAGCCGGTCGAAGCCCCAGGTCCCGTTGATCGCGAAGTAGTCGCCGGGAATCAGGATCGAAGCGGCGATGAGCGCCATCATGGACACGAACCCTTCCGTGAGCATGGCGCCGTAGCCGATGAACCGCACCTGACTCTCCGAGGTGATCATCTTCGGCGTGGTACCCGAGGCGATGAGCGCATGGAAGCCGGACACCGCGCCGCAGGCGATGGTGATGAACATGAAGGGAAAGAGCGTGCCGGGAATGACCGGTCCGCCGCCGTGCACGAAGGGCGTCAGCGCGGGCATCTGCAGGACCGGGGCCATGAAGAGCACGCCGAGCGCCAGGAGCGCTATGGTCCCGACCTTCATGTAGGTTGACAGATAGTCGCGCGGGCAGAGGAGCATCCAGACCGGGAGGACCGAGGCGAAAAATCCGTACGCGGCGAGCGCGATGACGATCGTCGTAGTCGCCGTGATTGAAGATCGGGGCGAGAAACGATCCGGGGATGAAGTGGCCGCTCGCCACCGCGAAGAGCAGCAGCGGGACGCCGAGCAGGCTCACCTCGGCGACCTTGCCGGGCCTGAGTTTTTCAGGTAGATCCCCATGAGCAGCGCGATGGGGATGGTCAGGAAGATCGTATAGGTGCTCCAGGGGTTGTTCCGGAGCGCATTGACCACCGCAAGCCCGAGGCCGGCGAGGGCGACGATGATGATGAAGATGACCGCGATCGCCGTCGCCAGCCCTCCCACCGGGCCGATCTCGTCGCGGGCGATCTGCGCAAGCGACCGGCCGTTGCGCCGCACCGACGCGGCGAGGATCACCATGTCGTGCACCGCGCCCGCCATGGCGGCGCCGATGAGGATCCAGAGGAAACCGGGGAGGTAACCGAACTGCGCTGCCAGCATGGGACCGATGAGCGGTCCAGCGCCGGCGATCGCCGCGAAGTGGTGGCCGAAGAGCACCCATTTGTTTGTCGGATCGTAATCGACCCCGTCCTGGAGACGGAACGCCGGGGTGCGGTTGCGGCCGTCGAGCGTGAGCACCTTTGCGGCAAGAAAGGCGCCGTAGAACCGGTACATGAGGACATAGAAGCAGCCTGACGCGGTAACGATCCAGAGTGCATTGACCTTTTCGGCGGGATTGAACAGGCGCACCACGTGCGCGAGGGAAACGGCGGCGATGAGCGCGAGAACCATCCAGAGGATTTTAATCAGGGCCTTCATGAGGGGCGGACCTTTCAGAGAAGGAAACAAGAAAAGAAGATATGGATAAAATATGGTATTTTAATGGATAGAAAAGGGTAAAAAAAGGGGCAAAAGAGGGCATAACATTTCAAACCATCCGGCAAACGATTTCGAACCAACCGCGTCAATATAGCAATAAGAGCATTCACTCCTTCAGGAAGAAGGTTTTCATGGCAGTATCATCGTGTTTCAGTTCATGTGCCGCCCGGAAACGGGTCCTGCGCTTAGCGATCATTGTGGTTTCAGGAGCGTCGTTATCGAGCAGCGCAACCCTGATCCAGGCGGAAAAGGTGAACATCGAGCCGGTGTGGGCCGCCGATCCGGTCAATTTTGATTTCCAGACGACCAGCAGTTATCAATATGTCGCTTTCTATGACTCGATTCGGCGCATGACCGTCGGACAGCGTTCGCTCGGTGCAACCACCTGGAAATTGACCATTCTTCCGCAGACTACGGGTTGGGATTCCCATAACTATGTCACGCTTGCCGTGGATGATTCCGGCTATATCCATGTCAGCGGCAACATGCACAATGTAGCCCTGGTGTATTATCGGTCGTCCAAACCGAACGACGTTTCCGCCTTCACGGCGCCCGGCATGGTCGGGTCCAATGAAACCAGCGTGACCTACCCGGTATTCATCAACGGTCCAAACCACCAGCTTTTCTTCCAGTATCGCGACGGCGGCAGCGGCAATGGCAACAACATCCTGAACAGCAACGGCATCACGACGAAGAAGTGGACGCGCATTCCGCCCACCACCGGCCTGTTCAACGGCGGCGGAACCGCCAATGCCTACCAGACAACGCCGATTCTCGGTCCCGACGGCTATTTCCATGTCATCTGGATGTGGCGCAATACCCCGGTCGCCAATACCAATCATGATATTTCCTACATGAAAAGTATTGACCTGAAGAACTGGTTGACTATTACCGGTACCGCCATTACCCCTCCGGTGACCCAATCCACCCCCGGCGTGGTGGTGGACCCGGTACCCGCGGGTAACGGGCTCATCAACATGAACTTCTGGGTGAGCTTCGACACGCACAACCGCCCGGTGGTGACCTACCATAAGTACAATAAATACGACTCAACCGGCATCAGCGAATACTACAATACCCGCTGGGAAACCACCGCATGGAAGGTGTATCAGACAAGCAGCTGGCCGACCTACCGCTGGCCGCTCGATTTACAGGGCACGCTGGCGGCGAACGTCTCCGCAACCCCGCTTGAACTGGATGATGCAGGCAGACTGGTGCAGGATTACTCGCATATTATTTACGGAAAAGGCCGATGGATTCTTGATGAACCCTCCATGCAGCCCACGGAAGATACCGCTTTCCCCATCCCGCCCGCTGAAGCGGCCATGTACACGGTACAATCCCCGTTCCCCGGAATGCTGGTCCAGCTCGTGAACAAAGGGGAGTACTTTCTCAAATGGGAGACGCTGCCCCCGAACGCCGATACGGCGGTGTCGCCGCCGCTTCCGGCGCCGAGCATGCTCACGATGTACCGGTTCATCCAATCGACGGGCGTATCGACCGCGGCGGGCCGTGCCGGAAACAATGAGGGATTTACCGCGACCTATCGGAACGGGAGAATTCGCATCGTTGCCGGCGTACTGCGACCCGCTTCTCCCTGTACCGTGCGGCTTTCAACGTTTTCCGGGAGAATCATCGCCGGAAAGGATTTCATCATGGGTGCGAACGTCATCGAATGGAATACCGGGGCATTGGCAAAAGGCGTGTATTGCCTGATGGTGAGCGGCAGGGCGGGCGACAGCCGACATACCGGGAAAGTTTTCGTTTATTGAAAATGCCAACTTACTTTCTTGTTTTTTGCAAAGTCTTCGCCGTTGCAATCAGCTCGTTTAAAAACAACTCGACCCGACCATGCGGTATTTTTTTCACGGAGAAAAATTCGACTCATTTTGAAAAGGAGCTGCCGGAAATCATGAAACTGTTCCCCGCACCGAGGAAATTATGCATCACGCTTCTCCTTACCGCCATCTCCGGCACGGCACTGCTCCTCACCGGGTGCGGTTCAATGACGGTTGACAGTACCTGGCCCAAAAAAGAGATCGCCACGAACGGCAGAATCGATACCTGGGAGGGGCTCATCAACTACTCCCTCTCCGACCAGTTCGGCCTCGGTGTTGCCAATGACGATAAATACCTGTATCTCTGCGCGGTGATCGAAGAGCGGAAAATCGCGATGCAGGTGCTCCAAAACGGCTTGACCGCATGGTTTGAGACGCCCGTCGCCGCTAATAAGCTTTTCGGCATCCATTTCCCGCTCGGGAATGGGATTCCAAAGGAGTTTCACCGCCACCGCGATGCCGAGGAGGATACCACCGGGCTCGGCGAAAAGATCGAAGCGGCCTGCCAGCAACTGGAGATCCTCGGGCCGGGAAAACATGACTCGCTGCTCAGGAACATTGCGCTCTGCGAACCTTACGGCATTCAGTTGAAGTTCGCGGCCTTTCGCGATGAGTTCATCTACGAAGCGCGGATTCCGCTCTTTCCCGATTCCTCGATGGTCTACGCGGTAAATCCCGGCAGGGACTCCCTCATCACCCTGAGGATCGAGGTTCCCGCCCCCGAAGTCAAGAGCGAGAGTCAGGAAGGGTCCGAAGAATCGGGCGGCAGAAGCGGAGGCATGGGTGGCGGAGGGATGGGCGGCGGGCATTACGGAGGCGTAGGAATGGGACGTCAGGGCGGCATGGGCGGCGGAGGGATGGGCGGCCAGTATCGGCAGGCGCAACCGATCGATGCGAAGTTTGTCATTAAGCTGGCGGGAAGGCAGACAAAGTAGTTCGAATCTTTATTATATGGAGGTGAAAAAAAGCCCTGCCGGGCGAGCGGCAGAGCTTTTTTTATTCAGAAAATGGCGGAGAGGCAGGGATTTGAACCCTGGGTACGCGCCGCGCACACACGCTTTCCAGGCGTGCCCCTTAAACCGCTCGGGCACCTCTCCTAGTGCTTCACATCGTACCACGAAAAAAGTCTGGAAACTCAAAAAAAATACGGAGGGGCAGGGATTCGAACCCTGGGCACAGGAAACCCCGCGCAACGGTTTTCGAGACCGCCTCGATCGACCACTCTGACACCCCTCCTGGAACTTTGAAAGACAGAGACTTATAAGGCGTATAATATAATTTTCGGGGGCGGTTTATGGGAAGAACTACGAACCCGCTCCTTAAAAGAAAGGGCGTCTATCATGCCCTTTGATGATGAAGTATCTTTGAGAAACTTCCAGGGGACACGACAATTCAAATGAATTACTTCCACAAGGCCGATTCCTTAGCCGAATCCGCAATGACCGGCGCAATCTCGGACGCCGATCTCGACGCGATTATCGGCTGGCCGCTCGAAGAGCTGCCGGCGCTCTTTGCCGCGGCCGACCGGGTGCGCCGTCATTTTTTCGGCACTTCAGTCGATCCGTGCACGCTCGCCACTATCAAATCCGGGGGCTGTTCCGAAGACTGCGCCTTCTGCTCGCAATCGGCCCGCCATGCCACCGGCGTTCCGGTGACCGGGCTGGCCCCGGCCTCCGAGATCCGCGGGCGGGCGGAGCATGCGGCCGCGAACGGCCTGCCGTTCTGCGTAGTGTCAAGCGGCCGGCGGCTGAGCCGCGGCGAGGTCGGGCTGATCGCCGAGGCCATCGCCCCCTGCACCTGCGAAAAGCACGCCTCGCTCGGCATCCTCGATGCAGAGGACTTCGCCGTTCTCAGGGAGGCGGGAGTGGTCTGCTACAACCATAACGTCGAAACCTGCCGCGACTTCTTCCCTTCAATCGTCACCACGCACTCCTACGACGACCGCATTGCAACGGTAAAGGCGGCGAAGGCCGCCGGAATGCGGGTCTGTTGCGGCGGTATCTTTGGTCTGGGCGAGACGTGGGAGCACCGCAAACGGATGTGCCTCGAACTGATGCGCCTCGACGTGGATACGGTCCCGATCAATTTTCTCATCGCGATACCGGGAACGCGCGCGGCCGCGCCTGCCGAGTCGCCGCTCGAATTTCTCAAGATCATCTCCCTGTTCCGGCTCGGAATGCCAAGCAAAACGATCAAGATCTGCGGCGGCCGCGAGGCCGACCTCGGAACGCTGCAGGGCATGATCTTCCTTGCAGGGGCGAACGGGTACGTGACCGGAGGCTACCTGACCACGCCGGGGGCGGGAATTGACAAGGACGATGCGATGATAAAGGGATTGGGCCTGACTCGGGAAAGGTAATGCTTTTGGAAGTAAATTAAAAGTCAAATTATTCTTTGGATGTCCAAGCCTGAATCCAAAAGTAAAATCTAATTCTTTTGGATGGCCAAGCCGGGTCACCCCCTTGTAAGGGCGTTCCTTAATGAGTTTCTTATGGTGAGGGGGGACCCGCAAGCCTCTGCGAAAAGATAAGAAGAATTCTCTCACTATCAAAATTCAGGCGCCTGATAAAGCCATTGGTTTTGATTTGACTTTCACCAATGCCCCGTGTGTCCCCCCTTCCACAGGACTTTATTATCATTTGATAAATCGTCTAGGGGGTGACACGTCTCGGACATCCAAAGAATAATTTGACTTTATTTGGATTGGTGACCCGGCTCGGCCATCCAAAAAAATTTATGGAAAAATATTGACGTTACGACGTTCATGAAACGGACCCCTCCGACGCGCAATATCTATCGTTCTCCAATAGAACACTATAAATTTTATATTCAATTGCATTTCATGGTAGGGATCATTATATTATGAGTTGGGAGAAAGTCATGCCCGATATTTTCAGCTACGGCGACTACCGGAAGTTCCTGGCCGACTTTTACGAGGAGCGCAAGACCTCGCGCTTCGCCTTTTCGTACCAGAACTTTTCGCAGAAGGCGGGGTTTGCCAGCAAGTCCTTCGTTTTCAACGTGATTAACGGCCGGAAGAACCTCGCCCGCGGCTCCATCGTGCGGCTGTGCGAGGCGATGGAACTCGGCAGGAGCGAGGCGGCATACTTCGAGGCACTGGTCTGTTTCAATCAGGCGCGGAACTTCAAGGAGCGGAACTTCTATTACGAGAAGCTGAACGCCATCCGTCCCGCCTCTGCCGAGGCGCGAAACGCCCGCAAGCTGCGAAGCGACCAGTATGAGTTTTATTCCAAATGGTACCATGTGGTGATCCGCTCTCTCATCGACCTCTATCCCGCCATCAAAGATCCGGTCCGGCTTGCCTCGATGGTGCGGCCTTCCCTCAAGCGCATGCAGGTGAAAAAGTCGCTGGAACTGCTCACCCGCCTCGGGCTCATCAAAGTCCGGAAGGATGGCAGGTACGAAATCATCGGCAAAATTCTCTCAACGGGCAATGAGGTCGAAAGCCTCGCCGTCCAGCAGTTCCACCTCGCCTGCATGGACCTCGCCGCAAAGGCGCTCAAGGAGCTGCCGAAAGACCGGCGCAATATATCCGGCCTCACGCTCGGGATATCGAATAAAGCCTACGAAAAGATCTGCACGGTCATCCAATCCTGCCAGGAGACGATACTTGACATAGCCGAAAAGGACGAGGGCTCCGACACGGTGTATCAGTTGAATTTTCACTTCTTCCCGGTCTCACGGACCAACGGGCGGAGGAAATCATGAAGACGAAGCGTATTGCCGGTGCGGTACTCGTTGCGGCGCTTATTGCTTTCTTCCGCTGCACGGCGGACAAGGTCGCGGGCAACGGCACGCAGACCGGGAACCCGACCGTCGCTGGCGTCCTCTACGACGCGAACGGCGCGAGGGCGGTCCACGCGACCGTGCGCTTCTACCCGGTCAACTACGACCCGCAGACCGGGAGCCTGGGCAAGATCGAAAACAGTCGCCGCGGTAACGGGCATCGACTCCACCACGACCGACGGTTCCGGCAACTACAGCGCAATGCTCGACTCCGGCAGCTACAACCTTCTCGCCTCCGGCGATACCACCCTGGCCTACCATGACTCTCCACCACCATAAAAGGGGACACGACCCATCCCTTCGATACGCTCAGATCGCCCGGCGCCTTACGCGGCGTCATTCAGATGCAGGGAAGCGACGACCCGCGCACCGTGTTCATCATCTTCATCGGCACCGGCAGCGTCTATGTGCCCCAGGACTCCCTCGGAAACTTCCTCATACCAAAGCTTGCCCAGGGGAGCTACCACGTCCGGTTTCTCACCACGCTCGATAACTACAAGGTGAAGGACACGACGCTCGGCGTGACGGCCGGGAAGATCGACACGCTGGCCGCGCCGATACAACTGCAATATACCGGGATACCGGTGCCGGCGGGATTGAAGATTCAATACGATTCCGCGAGAGAGATCGTGACGCTGATATGGAACAAACCGACTACTGGAACGAAAGTCGCGAGCTACAACGTTTACCGCGAGGAGAGCGATTCCACGACCTATGCCTTGATAAAGGGCGGGCTGCCGGCAGCAGACACGACCTACCAGGATACCACGGCGGTGCAGGATTGCACTTATTATTACAGAGTTGCGGCAGTGGATACGAATCAGACGCCGGGGGTGAAATGCGGGGCGGTGGGGGTGAAGATTGCGACGTATTTTGTCATAGACACAATTTTAAACCAAGCAGGCAGCGGGCCAAGTCAGTTTAACAATCCTTATGATATAGCAATTGCGCCAAATGGGGATATTTATGTTGCCGATTCAAGAAATAACCGAATTCAAGTATTCGATAAGAATTTTTCATTCAAGGCTCAATTCGGCTTAAACATCTTGTCTAATCCGGGAATGATTGCCTTAGACAGTTCAAGAAATGCTTATGTTACAGCAGGAAGAGATGAACTGTACCCGAAATAGTGGACATACCAAGAACCAAATTACTTTTCAAGGTAGGAGGTGTGTTCATGAAACGAGGTATTCGAAAGAGATTTGATTCATCCTTCAAGCGGGAGGCGATACGGCTGGCGGAGGAATCAGGGAAGAGGGACCGTCAGATCGAACAAGAGCTGGGGGTGTACCAGGGAGCTATCCGGCACTGGCGGGAAGAGATAGAGAAGGACCCGATCAACGCTTTCCCTGGAACGGGGCATCTAAAGCCACTGGAGGAAGAGAATCGTCAACTTAGGCGGGAGCTGGAGATCGCCCGGCAGGAACGGGATATTTTAAAAAAAGCAGTGGCCATCTTTTCAAAGACACCGAAGACCGATACCGGTTCATGAAGGGACATCGCTCTGAGTTTTCGGTGGGAAGGATGGCGGAAGCGCTGAAGGTATCGCCGAGCGGTTTTTATGCATGGAATAATCGCCCGGAGAGCAGGCGTCGTGTGGAATGCCAACGGTTTGACCTTGAAGTGCGGTCGATTTTTGAGGCAAGTGGTCGTCGATACGGCAGCGAGAAGATTACGAATGAGATGGTCGGGCGAGGATACGGACGTAACCGGAAACGAGTTGCCGGCAGTATGAAACGGCAGGGATTGCGGTCGAAGGTATGCAGGAAATTCAGGGTGAAAACGACCGATACCAACCATACCATTCCTTTTTCTCCGAATCTTCTGAACCGGCGGTTCACGGTTGAACGTCCCAATGAAGTCTGGGTAACGGACATCACGTATCTGCCCAGTAAAATCGGCTGGCTTTATCTGACCGTTTTTATCGACCTTTTTTCGCGTCTGGTTGTCGGTTGGTGCGTCAGTACCAGTCTCGGTCATGAAGCGGTGGTAGAGGCCTTGCAGCGGGCCGTATGGCGACGGAAACCGCCTCAAGGACTGATGATCCATTCTGATGGAGGCGTTCAGTTCTGCTGTCAGGGATTCCGTTCGGTGCTGACGAGGCATACGTTTGTCCAGAGCATGAGTCGGAAAGGGAACTGCTGGGACAATGCGGTCGCAGAATCGTTTTTCAGGACGTTAAAAACGGAGCTGATTTATCATGTCGAACTGCTGGACGAGAACCATGCGCGACATATATTGTTTGATTATATTGAACTCTTTTATAACTGTCAGAGAATTCATGCTACGCTGGGGTATGTCTCTCCAGCGCACTATGAACTCGTCAAACTGAAAAAATTGGCTTAACACCGTGTCCATTTTTTCGGGGGAACATTAAGATAGCGTTTTCGTATTCGATACGATGGGTAATCTATTAAGGACATTTGTTGTCCCCGGCTGGTATCATATTGCAATTGTAAGGAATGAATTCTATGCGGACGTTCCAAGTATTAATATTGATGATTCCATTGCGGTATATACTCTTTCGGGAATTAAAATAAGAAGCTGGCTTCTAACTGCGAGCTATGAATGTGTACTAAGTTTATTAGCCGATTCTAATGCCATTATGGCCAGCAATTCCTGCCTTGGTCAGGTGACTATTTTCGATACGTTGGGCAATATGCTCTCATCCATTAGTACGGCTCCGTTTTCCTCCGGAATCGCTTTCGACAGAGTCAAAATGAGGCTATATGTAAATAACGCACAGGTTAATTTGTTGAGAGTTTTTGATAAAAATGGCAACCTTCTTGCACAATACCAGCCAAGTTCATTTCAAAATTCCCCACCGACCTCAATTGCCCTGGACCTGAATGGATTTATATATGAAGTTATTCCACAAGGTAATGAAATTATCAGGATCCACTGTTTGCTGCCGTAACATTATGGGATAAAGGGGCACTCTGATCGAGCGCCCCCCCCCTTAAATCAATACTACGGTGCAGTGGTAGTTTCCACCCAAGTCACTCCTGTTCCCGATAATGCAAGATACTTATATCTTATCGTGCCGGCGTCATTAAATTGAACGACGAGCTTATCGCTTTTGACATACAAGTGAGCCTCAGCACTCTGGGATGGATTCGCACGGGTGCCCTTATCGAGTGACGTTGTGTTCCTGTGTGGACTGGGTCTGTGACCCAGGTATCATATCCCCTTATTCCTTATTCCTATTTCTTATTGTATCTAAGCGGAATCGTAAGGCACGCTGCGCGCCCCGATCGTAGATCGGGGCCACACGACCGAGAAGTAAATTAGTGAAATTCTTTTTGGATGCGCGGGTGCCCCTATCGAGTGGCCCTGTGATCATGTGTGGCCTGGATCTCCGATCCAGGTCTCCTATCGCTTAACATCCAACATTCTTACCGGCAATCCGGACTCATCAGGAAGCAGCCCTGCTCCCCTTACCCTTGCGTATGCCGACCCCCAACGCCATTCTTCCGGCCTCTTTGCAAGTTTTTTCCTTACCGGATTAGCCTCAATATACCGGATCGACTTATAGATAGGTTCAGCATTCCAAAGATTTCTGTCAAAACCGCCGCCCCGCTGCCATATTCGATAGACAGTTATTCCCTTTTCAATAGCCCGGTATTCATCAAGCCGGTAACTTTGCCCTGTCTCTTTAAGGTCGTGAATATAGCGTTTTGCCATCCTTCCCTTGATTGTTTTGACAATCTTTCCCATGTCATAGGTTGATTCCATGGGCCATAACAGCAAATGAACATGGTTCGGCATTATAACGTAAGCCCATAGCTTTAGTGAAAATATTTGCCGGGCCGCTACTATCTCCTCAACAAGCATTTCGCATGCCCGAATATCAGTAAACAAATTTCTCCTCCGATAGACGGAGAATGTTAACTCATGTGCATGCCCCGGCGTATTATAATGCTTATTGGTAAAAAACTTCTTATCCATATAAAAAATATAGCTGATGTTAAAAATCTGGTGATTGGAAACCTGGATCAAAGATCCAGGCCACACGTCGCGCGCGCGGGTGCCCCTTATCGAGTGACTGTGTTCCTGTGTGGCCTGGGTCTGCGACCCCGGTATCATATCCCCTTATTCCTTCTTCACATTTCTTATTTTATCTAAGCGGAATCGTAAGGCACGCTACGCGCCCCGATCGTAGATCGGGGCCACACGGCAGGTCGGGGCCACACGGCAGGGACGGTATTCTCACGATTGATACTCTTGCTCCACGCCTCGAACCGCTCCCAGAACCGCGCGCGCGAAGAATGGTCGAGGATCGAATACGCGACCGGCTCGGCGAATCCGGCGAATTGTTTGACAAAAGCCGTTGCCTGTCGTTTCCGTCCGTTGCCGGACAGCTTGTCGGCCTTGGAGAGGACCGGCAGCACCGGGATGCCAGTTTTCCGCAGCCAGGCATAGGCTTCGAGGTCCATAGCGACGCCGATATGCCGCATATCAACGAGCCAGACGATCCCCTTCAGGTTCTCCCGTTTCTCGCAGTAGTCGAGGATGAGCGACGACCAGCGCTCCCGCTCGCGGCCGCCGGCGCTTGCAAACCCGTAGCCCGGCAGGTCGGCCCAGTAGACCGATTCCGTGATCCTGTACAGGTTGACGCAGATGGTGGTGCCCGGCCGCTTCGAGGTCCGGGCGAGGCGGTGGTCAGCGCACACATGGTTGAGAAAGGAGGATTTCCCGACGTTCGACCGGCCGAGGATGGCGAATTCGTCGCCCGCGGGCGGCGGCAGTTCGCTGAACTTCCCGGAGGAGGAGAGGAACGTCGCGGTGCCGAAGATCTGGTTCATGCAAAGTCTTTCGATCAATTCAATGGTTGAAAATTTGCGTACCTATCTTCTGATTCCTTGATAGAAGATAAACTGACGATTGTGCAGTTCATTTCTATTTTATTCCAATGCGCCAGTACCGATGGATTTGCATGTGCCTGCACCTTCGATTCATCCGACTTCCATTCAAATATTTCGATAATGGCGCCGTTTTTTGTACCGAGAATGATCGGCGGTCTTTCGGTGATCAGGTTTTCGCCAAGCAATACTTTTGAATGTCCTTTAATGATTCGCTGTAACTGCTCTTTTCTGCCTCGCTTCGGTTTATAACATGCAATGGCAACGATACCCATGTCCATCTCCCTTGCCGAAATTCCGCCGTGGATGCCCCGATTCGCATCGGGAACATGTATCCTCCCGATGAATTATTGGCACAATATACTCTTTCGAGAACCTCCCTGCCTCGGAATTTCGCCTCATCCCGGTTCAGCGTGACACCGCTGCGGGCTCTTTGATGGAACCGCGTCCGCCGTCGCCGGCCAACGGATGGAATCGATGCGGAGAGTATTTTTCGATTTTATAAAAGGAACGAAATGACCATCCAGGAAGCCATCAAAGCCGTTATCGCCGGGGATCATCTCTCATTGGAGCAGTCAAGGGCGGTCTTTACCGATATCATGAACGGCGGCGCCACCGATGCACAGATCGCCGCCTTCATCGTGGGTCTGCGCATGAAGGGCGAAACGGTGAGCGAAATAACCGGTGCGGCTTCGGTCATGCGCGACAAGGCGACCCATGTTCTCCCGGAAAACGGCGCGCACCTCGTCGATACCTGCGGCACGGGCGGCGACGGCTCCAATACGTTCAACATCTCGACCGCCGCGGCCTTCGTGGCCGCGGGCGCGGGCGCGCTCGTGGCCAAGCACGGCAACCGTTCGGTATCGAGCAGAAGCGGCAGCGCGGACGTGCTGGAGGCGCTCGGCGTTTCGATTGCCGTTCCACCGGAAAAAATAAAGGAGTGCCTTGACGCCATCGGTATCGCGTTTCTCTTCGCCCCTTCGCTGCACACAGCGATGAAATACGCCATCGGCCCGCGCCGGGAGATCGCCATCCGGACCATCTTCAACGTGCTCGGCCCCCTCACAAACCCGGCGTTGGCCCCGCACCAGCTCCTCGGCGTCTTTTCGAACCACCTCACCGGCGTCATGGCCTCGGTCCTTAACAACATGGGAACGAACCGCGCCTTTGTCGTCTGCGGCGATAACGGCCTCGATGAGATCGCCCTCTCCGGCCCGACCGAAGTGGCGGAGGTCCATCTCGGCACCGTGTCCTCCTATTCGATCCTGCCCGAACAGTTCGGCTTCAGGCGCGCGCCGCTCGAAGCGGTACGGGGCGGCACGCCCGCGGACAACGCGGCGATCATCCGGGATATTCTTGCCGGTCAAAAGGGCCCGCGCCGGGACATCGTGGTGTTCAACGCGGCCTTCGCCCTCCTCGCCGCCGGCATCGCCGCCGACCCGCTGGACGGCATAACGATTGCCGCGCACTCGATCGATTCCGGGGCGGCACGGGGAAAACTGGAGGCGTTGATGAAGAGATGCGGGATGGAATAAGGCGGCGTATCACGAACGGTGTTCGGTGATGGCGTTCATGAACCGGTTACCAAAGGAGCGAAGGAATGATTGATAAGGAACTGCTTGACATTCTCTGCTGTCCGGAGACGAAACAGGATCTCACGCTGGTTTCCGAAGACACGATAGCGAAAATCAATCAGCAGATCGCCGGGGGAGGGCTGAAGAACAGGGGCGGCGAGACGGTGAAGGATCCGATCGAGGCCGGGCTCCTGCGGACCGACCGGAAGTATCTCTACCCGATCCGCGAGGACATCCCGATCATGCTGATCGACGAAGCGATCCCCTACGACGAGTCTTTTTCCTGATCGTAAACTGCAGGCCGATGAAGAGGCCGAGCATGGCCGCGATGACGACGAAGCGCACGGCGAGCATCCGCGGCAGGGGGCTTGTTGCGGAAAGGGCATGCGTGTTCCCGATGAGGGTGAACGGCGCAAGGCTGTCGCGGCGGTCGCTGCGCCCCGCCAGATGAATCGAATAGGCCCCGCTGGAATCCACGGCCACGGAGTCCCACGGAATCAGCCACTCGATGGTGATGGCGTTTTCGCCCTCGCGGCGCCCGGCCCGCGCAGCGATACCAGCCGCCGGGTGTCTCATTGCCCGTGCTTACCATCTCCCGTGGCGGCCGCGACAGCCCCTGCGCGGCGACATAGATTGTCCAGGCGCCGTGCGCCGACGGGCTGGTGCAGTAGCCGGCCACCCCTTCCGGCGTGGCCGCGGCGTCCCAGTACCAGTGTGCGGAGCCGGGCCATTGACGGCGCAGTCTTCTCCTGCCAATCGATGAGGAAGCCGTCGAGCTGGATGTCGCGGCCGGTTCGGATGGTCTGAACCGGGGCATTCTCCGAGGCCATGCCCGGACACCCCGTCCCGGTAATGCAGACGATGATCAGCGACATGAGGCGGGACGGTTTCATGGCAACGTCGTATCGATGACAGAGGGGACTCCCCTACTGCGCGCCGGATTCGATAAGAATGAGAATGATGGCCGCAAGGCAGAATACGGCGGAAGCCAGGACGATTGCACGATGTTCCTTTTCAGCCTTCGCCTTCACCTTCACGCTTGCGGCAGCGGAATCCAGGTAGGCCTTCGACCGTTCGAACCCCAGCTTCACCGTATCGCGTCCACCGTTGCGCAGCGACACGGTCCGGTCAATCGGCAGATACCCCTTGAGCTTCGCGGAAATCGCATGGTCGCCGGGCTTCACCTTATCGTCTGCAAAGGGCGTGACCCCCTCGTTCTTTCCGTCGATCGAGAGAATCGCGCCGGAAGGTTCGCTGAAAATCCACAGCGAGGCCGGCTTGAGGAGGGTGAAGGAGAGCCTCTTCGGCGAGGAGGAGTCAACCATCACTTCGACCCTTTTGACATAAAATCCCCTCTTACGCAGAATGAGCGTATGGTTCCCGGCCGGAACCCCGCCGATCGTGCAGGGGGTCATCCCGCGGACCGAATCGTCGAGCGACACCTGGGCGCTGTCCGGCTCGGTGCCGACGGCTAGATCGAACAATCCGCTCCCTCCCGCCACGGCGTCGGCCATCGCCATCGAGCATGCCCCCAGAACGATGGTCACCATGCGGATGGCGGTCATTGTCACTCGTAGTGCGTTCATCCCCCGTGCCGCCCGCTCCCCTCTTACGTTGTAAAATCTCGTTTATGGATTTCCCGGCTTAAAAAGGCGGTGAAATATATTTTATAGTTTACGGGTACAAAAAGAATATACAACAACCGGATCCGAATTCTCCCGGAATTCAGGCGCGGCGGCGCGACCCATCGCGGCATCTCCCGATATTCAAACTGTTATGACCCTGCGATGTAAACGATTGCATTTCGCGATAACGGTTGTTTCCGCTTTCATGGTTACCTCGCCCGTCGCCGATGCACTGCCTTCGGCGCCGGCGGCCGCAAAGGATTCGGCAACCCCGGTCTCGCCGGTCGGTGCGGTTCCTTCGGATTCCAGTTCGGCGGCCTCGAAAACCAGGGATACCCTCAAGACGAAAAAACACCAGGATCTTACCGACACGGTTCGCTACGAAGCCGACAAGATCGACTACGACGCGGAAAAGAAAATTCTGCGGCTGTGCGGTCATTCAATCATACGGTATCAGCATATGCAGCTCATCGCCGATACAATCATCTACTCGACCGGAGACAACCTGTTTACGGCGAGCGGCAAACCGGAACTCATCGAGGAGAAGGATACGACGGTCGGCGATTTCATGGCATACAATATCAAGACGAAGCGGGGCAGGGTTCGCTATGCCACCTCCCATGTCGATGAAGGCTATTTCAGCGGCCAGCGGATCCTCAAGTCGCCGAAAAACGAGCTGTATATCGACGAGGGTTCGTACACGACGTGCGGCATCATCGACTCCCCGCACTACTATTTTTACGGCGAACACATCCGGCTCATGCCGGACGACAAGATCATCAGCAAGCCCGCGATCCTGAACATCGGGGATGCCCCGGTCGCCGCGCTTCCCTTCTTCATTTTCCCGGCCGACCGGGACCGCAAGAGCGGAATCCTCACCCCGATCTGGGGCGGCAATCCATCCGGCGGGGGGTATGTCGATAATATCGGGTACTACTACACCCCGAATGAGTATATCGATCTTCTGGCCAAGTCGCGAATTCAGGATTTTTCGCAGTTCATCGCGGAGGCTTCGAGCCGATACAATGTCCGGTATTTTTTAAACGGATCGATCACCACGCAATATACCTTCAACAGCGAATTTCTGCAGAGCCAGCGGGAGTGGTCGGTCGATTTCACCCACAACCAGAACATCACCCCCGACGGGCTTACCCAGTTGTCCGGACACGGCAGTCTGGTGTCAAGCACTAATTTCTATTCGCAGTATTCGCAGGATTCAAGCGAACTCCAGCAGCAGCTCATCACCTCGAACCTCTCGCTCACGCATCAGTTCCAGGACATCAAGGGGAGCGGGAGCGTGGTCTGGAACCGGACGCAGGACCTTTCCAGCGGCCACATTTCGCAGGACCTGCCTTCGGTCAACTTCACCCTTTTCGACCGGCCGCTCATCGCGCCGCCGTCAACCGAGGGAACGACTCCCGCCTCCGGCGCAACGGATTCCGCCCCGTCGCAATGGTACAACAACATCTACTGGGGATATACCGGCAGGGGCCTGGCGCACAGCGAGCAATGGTTCGACAACCAGCACAGCAGCTTCATCGCGCCGGGGATGTCCAATGAAATTCATGTCTCGGCGCCGCAGAAGATTTTCAAGTACCTCACCATCTCCCCCAATGCCTCGGCGAACATGTCCACCTTCCGCGGCGCCATTGACACGGCGGTAAAAAAACTCGATACGCTCTACGACACCATCACCTATACCGCCGCGCATATTTCCGATACCACGCTGCACGCCGGGTATCAGACCATTCCCTATAGTAACGGCAGCATGCAGCGGTTCGACACCTCCTATATCGACACCAACGGGACCACGGATACGGTATTCGGAATCCGGGAGATCAGCATCACCCCCGGCATCATCGCCCAGCACGATACGCTCAAGAACGAGGTTTCCAATGATATCGGCTGGCGCGCCGGGGCAACCATGTCGACCAACCTCTACGGCATCATGCCGATCCATATCCTGAATTTCGACGGGCTGCGGCACACCATTTCGCCGAGCCTCTCCTATACCTACGTTCCCCTCCATAACCTGAGTCAATCGTTCTACCCCATCGGGCTCTCGTACGAGGGGGCGCACAACGAACAGCAGCTGGTTTCCTACAGCATCGGCAATCAGTTCGACGGCAAGATTCTCAAGCCGTCCCAGAACGGCCCCGACAAGCCGGAGGAGATCAAGTTCCCGATCCTGACCGCCAACGTGAACGGCTCGTACGACTTCGAGGCGCAGGGCCGGAAGTTCAGCGACGTCGGCCTCAGCGCCTCGACCGGCTACCACTTTCTCGGCGTGAGTTACAATTCGGACTTCTGGCTCTACAAAAACAATGACTCTTCCCACGTGACGGTGCCAATCCTGAGAAGCTACAGCTACAATCTCTCCACCGGCAGCTTCGCCATGCACGGCCACCTGTGGGACGGCGACAAGCTGCTGTTCGACTCGCTGCGCATGCCGGACCCGCTCATGGACAAGGACGCCGGACCGCAAGTCTGGCATTTCACCCTGACGCCCGCATACTCCTATTCGGCAAGCCGCACGACGCCGGGCGATGTTTTCATACCGTCCAAGACCTACAACCTGAGCGCCTCGGCCGACCTCGGCTTCACGCGCAACTGGAAGATCTCCTGGAGCGGAAATTACAATTTCATCGTGAACCAGATGGTGCAGAACAGCCTCAACCTCTCCTGCGACCTCGAGTGCTGGGAGATGCACTTCCAGTGGCGGCCGGAGAAGCTCAATCCGGGATTCTACTTCATCATCAATGTCAAGAAGATCCCGGAGCTCAAGTGGGAACAGCGGAACCAGGATTAGCGCCCGTGCGGCCCGCCTTCAAACGGATTTCGCATATCGCGGAGTACTGCGCCCTGCGGGCGATGCAGTTCCTGCTGTCGATTATTCCCCGTTCCCTGGCCCTGAAGGGGGGGGCGTCTCCTCGGATACGCCTCCATTACGCCGGGGTCTATCGGGACGTCGTCCGGAAAAACATGGAGTTCGTGAACCACTGGACCATGGACGAACAAAAGCGGATCGCCCGGAACCTCTACCGCACCATGGGCCGCTACGCGGTCGATTTCCTGCGCGGCTTTCCGCCCCTGCCGCCGCACTTCGTGGCGCACGAGGAAATTCTCGGGGATGCGCTTGCGAAGGGGAAAGGGGTCATCATTCTTCTCGGCCATTTCGGCAACTGGGAGCTTCTGGCCGACATCTTCGGCTCCAGGGTTGACTCGCTGAGCGTGGTCGCCAAGCCGATGCGCAACCCCCATGTTGACCGATGGCTCGCACGGAAGCGCGACGCGGCGTCGGTCAATACCATCCCCGTGGACCATGCGCTCCGGAAGATGTACGAGGCGATCAAAAAAAACGGGATCGTGGCGGTCCTCATCGATCAGCACGCCGGGACCCAGGGCACCCTCGTCCCCTTTCTCGGCAGGGAGACGAGCACCATCCGCACCGTGGCCGGCCTGGAGCATAAGACCGGGTGCGCGGTGCTCCCCACCTACGCGCTCCTCCGTGATGACGACGCCTACGAGATCGTCCTCTCGTCGGCGCCGGAGCCGGCGGGTGACGGGACAAAAGCGACGAGGCGATCATCGCGGCGTTTCAGGCCCAGCACAATGCGATTCTTTCCGAGTGGGTCATGCGTTACCCGGAGCACTGGTTCGGGTGGTTCCACAAGCGGTTTAAGGAGGGGATTAAGTATGATTGAGGTCGAAGTGGGAGTTCGGGGAGGGATCGGGTTTTCAGGAACATGAATGCGGAGATAATTAAGGCCCTACTACAGTACGATTGCTACTGCATTTGGAATCACTTTGAAAATGGTGATGTATACCTTTGGCCAGCGAGAGAGCTTCAAGGATGATATGTGGCTGATTCTCTAACAAAATCTAAACGCAGTTGGAACATGAGCCGTATTAAAGGTTCCAATACAAAGCCAGAAATCATAGTCCGTTCTGAATTGCATAGGGCAGGTTTTCGCTTTCGATTACATCAGCAGGTTCTGCCCGGTAAGCCAGACATTGTTCTTCCAAGGTTTAAATCCGTAATTTTTGTTCATGGTTGCTTCTGGCACAGACATAAAGGATGCAAATACGCTTATTCCCCCAAAAGTCGCGTGGAGTTCTGGAATAATAAATTTATTCAGAATGTGCAAAGGGATAAAAAAAACCAAGCAGCACTTTTAAAATCGGGATGGAAATCATTTGTTATCTGGGAGTGTGATATTGAGAACAATGATAATCTTGCTATTCGCATTAAGGAAATCACTTCTGCTTTGCTTTCACAATATCAAGGAACTCCTTTAAACAAATCAATTGGCTCTGTTGCGGCTGTGTAAGATTTTCTGTGTAAATGAGTTTTGTCATTTTGGAATTCGGTCTCCAAAAATAATAGACATCTGATTGACAGCGGTACCCCAGTTCCGAATCGGCATGGTCCATTTTTTCATGACATTCCTTAATGCCATGTAGAGTAATTTAATTGCTGCCTCGTCATTAGGAAAGGCCCCTCGGTTTTTGGTGACCTTTCTCAGGGAGTTATTCAAGGATTCAATGGCGTTGGTGGTGTAGATGGCCCGGCGGATTTCGGTGGGGTATGCGAAGAATGGGCTTAACCGGGTCCAGTTGTTTCTCCAGGACTTGGAGATCATCGGATATCGGCTATCCCATTTCTGTTCAAGCGCCGTCAGGGCATCCAGGGCCTGCTCTTCGGTTACGGCTTGATAAATGTTCTTCAGGTCCGGTACCAGCTTTTTACGGTCTTTCCAGGACACATATTGCATGGAATTTCGCACCATGTGAACGATGCAGACCTGAACCTGGGTTGCAGGAAATACCGACTCAATGGCCTCCGGGAAGCCTTTTAGACCATCCACGCAGGCAATGAAAATATCCTTGAGTCCACGGTTCTGCAATTCGGTAATGACCTTCAGCCAGAATTTCGCACCCTCTTCTTTCTCAAGCCAGATGCCCAGAATGTCTTTAATCCCATCTAAACGAACGCCTATGGCCAGATAGGCAGCTTTATTAATAACATGGCCTTCGTCACGTACTTTGACCCGGATCGCGTCGAAATAAACAATCGGGTAGATCTCTTCAAGCGGCCTGTTCTGCCACTCTTTTACTTCCTCGATGACCTCGGCAGTCACGGCCGATATCAGTTCGGCCAACACCTCAACCTTGTAAATATCCAGCAGATGTGCCTGAATATCACGAGTCGTCATCCCGCGCGCATACATCGAAATAATCTTATCGTCAAACCCGTTAAAATGACGCTGGCCTTTTTTGATTATCCGCGGCTCAAACTCGCCGTTTCTGTCGCGGGGAACTTCTATCGGCAGATCACCCAGGTCGCTTTTCAGCGTCTTGCCGGACGTGCCATTACGCGAATTACCCTTGTTTTTGCCTTCAGGAGCATGTTTCTCGTAGCCTAAATGGTGGGTAAGCTCTGCGGCGAGGGTTCGCTCCAGGATAGCCTTGGTGAGCTGCTTCAGTATCCCGTTCTCACCCATGATGTCTTCAGGCTTCTTGTAATCCTTGATCAACTCATCAATCAACTCCATCCGAATAGCCATTAACTCCTCCTGTATGAATGGGTTATAATTATACCCCATTTACACAGAATTTCTTACAGGCTCTCTGTTGCTTCTCAGAAAAGGTAGGGAATATACTCTGCGGAATTACTAATTGCAGAAGCCGTTTATTCATTTCATTTGTTTGATTTTCACTAATGCTGGGTTCAATGGTTAAAAGATGTTTCTTTTCAATCCTGTCAGCTTCTGATAAAACCTGCCTCCACCTGTCCTTGCAAGTTCTTTTTACTCCAAGCATTGTTAATTGAATCGCGGGATATTTTTCATCACGATATTCTGAAATTCCTGGAAAAAGAAAATCCGGTTTAGAATTATTTTCCGTAACTTTATTCTGGGAATAGCGAATATGGGCTTTTTCCAATATAAACCGCACATGATGTTCAAGAGAAAAGCCAACTCGTGACTTCCGTCTGTTTTGCACAATTAAAGAATAACCAACAAAATCATCAACATCCTTGAAGCCTTTTTCAAGCTTCCTGGAGACAATAATTTTTTCAAGCATTGTGAATAAAAGTTCTTCTTCGTCTAGATATGCTACCAGAACTTCATCAGGATTTTTTACAGGGTCTATATCATTTACAAAGCTTCTCGCGAATTCAGAAAAAACAGCAGTTGTTGGATACTCTAAATTGGGCAATGTCCCGTTTTTAGTTGAAACAGACAAAGTCTCCTAAGGCTATAAATTACGCTGCGCAACTCAAGACATCAAGTTTTTTATTCCATCGTGCTATGGCTGTCCTGGTTTTGGTAATGAACTGGTACCCCCTGATTTTCCTGAACCCCCTTTCACTTGAGAGCAATACGGTTCCCAGCCATCGCTGACTCATGGCCGATGACCGGTATCGTCGGATGTTTTTCTCATAGAGCCGAACGCCTGAGAACAAGCCTTCAATCGCGTTGGTGGAACGTAATGAGCGCCGAAGAGCGAAGGGAACCTCAAGAAGATGAAGCAGCAGCAGCTCCTCCATTCCTTCCTTAAGTGATTCAGCAGCGGAACCATTGATGGTTTTCAACCACCGGTGCAGCGCAGTCAGCTCCCGTTGTGCATCCTCATAGCGTTCCATGGCAATTGCCCGGTTAAAGCGTCTCTTTGCCTCTTCATGGTACCGCTTAGGAACATGTGAACAGATATTCCGGCATTTATGAACCGTGCAGCGTTGGTGCAGCACCTTTCTACCGAAACGGCGGCGAAGCGCCTTGATGACACCTTTTCCACCATCGGTAATGAACAGAATACCTTTATGCAGCACCAGTCCTCTTTGTTCCAAGTCGCAGAAAAGCATTTCGCATATCTCGTGATTTTCCGTTGCACCTTCCCAGAAACCCAGCACCTCCTTTTCACCGCGAATGTTTACTCCGAGCGCCACGATAAAAACATTCCCGCCTCGATGAACGCTATCAATATAGACCGCAAAGGCCTCAAACTTTTCCAGCCAACGCTCCTTAAACTCCTCCAACCGTTTTGCTCCGGCGAGTACAAGATGACGGGACACGCTGCTTGCCGATACTCCAAGATGCTTAGAAGCATCCTCTATGAGCCAGGAATATCTTCGACCCGACATGCCACTCAGCCAATGGTTCAACAATTCCTGAGAAAATTCATCAGGGTTTTTCAATCGCTGGTAGCTCTCCAAGGGTATTTCTCCCTTCGGACCACGAAGCCGGGGCACCATCACCCGTTCCTTGTGCTTCCCAATAAATACCCCGCCGTTTCTGAGATCGTGTCCGTTTTCTCCGTTGAATTAAACTAACTTTAATAGGATTGGAATGTGGAATCGGGGGCGGAGAAAAGGACAGAATGGAAAACAGTCAGTCAGGGTCAGGTGGGCAGCAAGCCCCCCGGAAGAGACGGCATTTATCCGGGGAGAAGAAGTATCAGGTTCTTTTGGAGGTTAAGACGAACCCCGGGAAGAAGGGCGAGATCCTGCGCCGGGAAGGTCTTTACCAGAACGAAATCAGGCGGTACGAAGACATCGCGAAGGAAGCCAGCATAAAGGCCCTGGGGCAGATGCGGCCGGGCAAAAAGCGCCCGTTGGAAGTTCCGGCAGAACAATATGAAGCCTTAAAACGAGAGCATGCAATACAAGAGAAAACGCTGGCCGCGCTGACGGTAGAGTTCATGGCTCTTAAAAAAAAAGTGAATGGGGAATAGTCGGCCCGATACATGGTGAGCGAGTACCCGAGGCAACGAAGAAAGCGATTATGGAAGTAATTCTTCAAGGTAAAGCAAGCGGCATTAACCGGAACCGAACATGTAAGCTGCTCCAGATTGGGGCGCGGCGTGTCCGGAACTGGTTTGCCCGGCCGATCCTTGCGGATACCAAACCAGGGCCTCTACATGCTTCTCACGCCCTGCTGCCGGAGGAACGAAGGACTATACTTGCAGTAGCGAAAGAAGAGCAATATGTGGACGATTCCCATCGAGTATTGACAGCAAAATGTGTGGACTCCGGCAGTCTTGCGGTAAGTGCCTCAACGGTGTATCGTGTAATGAGGATCGAGGGTTTAACCACCGACCGTACTGGGCGCAGCCATCGGAACGGCAATAGTCGCAAGCCGGATCGACCGGAACTTACCGGGCCGAACCAACGGTGGTGCTGGGATATCAGTTATTTACGGACGTTCGTCCCCGGTACGTTTCTTTATCTCTACGCACTTCTTGACGAATATTCACGTAAAGTCGTGGCTTTCCGCATAAGCTGGAGGCTGATAAACGAGGAAGGAAAAGAGCTGGTTGAAGAAGGCATCGAAAAGGAAGGACTGACGCCTGAGCAGGTTGCAAGGCTGACTCTTTTCAATGACCGTGGAACTCAGATGAAAGCCAAACCGTTTAAGAACTTTCTGGAAGACCTGGGCATCAGTCAGAAGTTTGCCCGACCCCGAACACCCAATGATAATCCGTTCGTGGAATCATTGTTTGCCACGACTAAGGGTGTGCCGGAATATCCGGATGCTTTCACCGATGATGTCGACGGCATCATCTATTTCACGGTATTCTTTGGCTTCTACAACAATGTCCGCCTTCATGGCGCGATCGGCTATGTAACGCCCGCACAGCGTCATTTCGGTGTGGATAGGGCCATTCTGGCCCTACGTAGCGCCCGCCTTGCCGAAGCCCGTAAAATGCGTTTGAGGAGGAATCGCTTAGCCATCGATACTACAGCAGTAGCAGGGGAAATCAAAGATAACCAACCAATGATGTGCTTGACGGGTAATCTGTAATGAGCTTAATTAAAACAGAAAACGGAATCTAACTCAGAAGC
>CAWJXL010000050.1:0-248439 GCA_963846695.1 uncultured Fibrobacterota bacterium
TTAGATTCCGTTTTCTGTTTTAATTAAGCTCATTACAGATTACCCGTCAAGCACATCATTGGTTGGTTATCTTTGATTTCCCCTGCTACTGCTGTAGTATCGATGGCTAAGCGATTCCTCCTCAAACGCATTTTACGGGCTTCGGCAAGGCGGGCGCTACGTAGGGCCAGAATGGCCCTATCCACACCGAAATGACGCTGTGCGGGCGTTACATAGCCGATCGCGCCATGAAGGCGGACATTGTTGTAGAAGCCAAAGAATACCGTGAAATAGATGATGCCGTCGACATCATCGGTGAAAGCATCCGGATATTCCGGCACACCCTTAGTCGTGGCAAACAATGATTCCACGAACGGATTATCATTGGGTGTTCGGGGTCGGGCAAACTTCTGACTGATGCCCAGGTCTTCCAGAAAGTTCTTAAACGGTTTGGCTTTCATCTGAGTTCCACGGTCATTGAAAAGAGTCAGCCTTGCAACCTGCTCAGGCGTCAGTCCTTCCTTTTCGATGCCTTCTTCAACCAGCTCTTTTCCTTCCTCGTTTATCAGCCTCCAGCTTATGCGGAAAGCCACGACTTTACGTGAATATTCGTCAAGAAGTGCGTAGAGATAAAGAAACGTACCGGGGACGAACGTCCGTAAATAACTGATATCCCAGCACCACCGTTGGTTCGGCCCGGTAAGTTCCGGTCGATCCGGCTTGCGACTATTGCCGTTCCGATGGCTGCGCCCAGTACGGTCGGTGGTTAAACCCTCGATCCTCATTACACGATACACCGTTGAGGCACTTACCGCAAGACTGCCGGAGTCCACACATTTTGCTGTCAATACTCGATGGGAATCGTCCACATATTGCTCTTCTTTCGCTACTGCAAGTATAGTCCTTCGTTCCTCCGGCAGCAGGGCGTGAGAAGCATGTAGAGGCCCTGGTTTGGTATCCGCAAGGATCGGCCGGGCAAACCAGTTCCGGACACGCCGCGCCCCAATCTGGAGCAGCTTACATGTTCGGTTCCGGTTAATGCCGCTTGCTTTACCTTGAAGAATTACTTCCATAATCGCTTTCTTCGTTGCCTCGGGTACTCGCTCACCATGTATCGGGCCGACTATTCCCCATTCACTTTTTTTTTAAGAGCCATGAACTCTACCGTCAGCGCGGCCAGCGTTTTCTCTTGTATTGCATGCTCTCGTTTTAAGGCTTCATATTGTTCTGCCGGAACTTCCAACGGGCGCTTTTTGCCCGGCCGCATCTGCCCCAGGGCCTTTATGCTGGCTTCCTTCGCGATGTCTTCGTACCGCCTGATTTCGTTCTGGTAAAGACCTTCCCGGCGCAGGATCTCGCCCTTCTTCCCGGGGTTCGTCTTAACCTCCAAAAGAACCTGATACTTCTTCTCCCCGGATAAATGCCGTCTCTTCCGGGGGGCTTGCTGCCCACCTGACCCTGACTGACTGTTTTCCATTCTGTCCTTTTCTCCGCCCCCGATTCCACATTCCAATCCTATTAAAGTTAGTTTAATTCAACGGAGAAAACGGACACGATCTCAGAAACGGCGGGATGCCATTGTAGGAAATTGGTCCGGTTCTATTACTCATGAGCTGGCGGACGCATCAGGGTAAGTTTTGAAGTCCCGGTCGCGAGTAAATTAGTTTATATCGGCACGCTAAGAATGACACTAAGTGGGACTTCTACAATAAGTATTGAAGATAATATGGATCAAGCAATTACAGAATTTGATAACTATTTCTCGACTAAGGCCGGATCTGTTTTAAAACATCTATGCGTAGTGGAGGAATAAATGATTAAACGCTTGGGTTTTATTGTCAGTCTATGCATCGCTTTAGCGGGATGTAGTAGCACGTATACGTATAATGGCTTGCGTCTCATTTCACCTGGAAAGACGACGCTACCACTAACACAAGGCCAACATTCACTTGGGAGGCGGCAGCCAACAATGCTCATTATGATTTTGCAATATGGGAATGCATGGCGTGCAGTGAGCAAGTTTATGTTACGCAAACGGTTCCTGTGTTGGAAAAAGAATCTATTATCGGGAAAATTTAACGCTGCCAGAGCATACGATAGACGTGGACCTTACTCCAAGTACATGGTATCTATGGAGCGCGCGGGAAAGAAATGGCAAAAAAGTCGGAGAATGGGCAAGCTATAATCAAAATAATTTTTGGTGGGGGACCAATAAAAAAAATTTTCCATATGAATTACTGATACAGATTAAATGAACTACACCGCAGTAAGCTGAGGGGTATCGAAAAATCAAACATCTCCCTTTCCCCTCTCCCCACACTCATTTGAGAGGGGACTATAGGGTAAGCACGCACGGGTGCCCCAATCGAGTGACCCTGTGATCCCGTGTGTCCAGGTCTCCCATCGCTTAACATCCAACATTCTTACCGGCAATCCGGACTCATCCGAAAGCAGCCCTACTCCTGTTATTCTTGCGTATGCCGATCCTCAACGCCATTCCTCTGGTCTCTTTGCAAGTTTTTTGCTTACAAAAATATAGTTAATGTTAAAGAATCTGGTGATTGGAAACTTGGATCAAAGATCCAAGGCCACACCACCCCGGTCCTGAAACACATCGTTGCTCGCGAAAAGCCCACATTAAACCTTCTTTTATCACCCTTCGAAAGGCATTCGAATGGCCTTCAAACTCAATTTCACCACAAATCCCGCCCACCCCGATTAAAATATTATTTTATAGGTTCAAAATGCGCAATAATGGTAAATAATGGCACGCTTATTGCGCATTTTTACTATTTTTCTCAAAATTCTCAAAACTGGAAGGATTCCTACCAATGACCGCAAGCGGAGTCGCCTCCTCCCATCTGTGGCCGCTGGCCGTCTATTTTGCCGCGATCGTCGCGATCATCGGGGCAATTCTGGCCGTTTCCCATGTAGTGGGAGAGCGCCGCACGGATCGAACCGAGGTTCCCTATGAATCCGGAATGAATCCGACCGGCTCCACCCATCTGCGCCTGTCGGTGAGCTACTATTTAATAGCCATGTTTTTCCTTATCTTCGATCTCGCCTCGGCCTTCGTCTTTGCCTGGGCGATCTCGTTGCACGAATCGGGCTGGACCGGATACGGAGCGATTCTCCTGTTTATCGTCATTCTCTCCGCAGGGTTCATCTATCTCTGGCGTGAGGGGTCGCTCGAGGTGCGGGCGAGCGATAACCCATGAAAGAGAAGACGAACGCCATTCCGTCGGGCGAATCCGGAGCAGGTACGGGGGAACGGAACTTCCTCTTTTCACGGCTGCAGGATTTGCTTGCCTGGGGACGGAAGAATTCGCTCTGGCCGTTTAATTTCGGACTCTCATGTTGCTATGTGGAGATGGCGACGAGTTTGACCAGCCGGTATGACATCGCCCGTTTCGGCGCCGAGGTGATCCGGAGCAGCCCGCGCGAGGCCGACGTCATGATCGTCGCCGGCACGGTGTTCATCAAGATGGCGCCGGTAATCCGGCGGCTCTACGACCAGATGATGGAACCCCGCTGGGTGATCTCAATGGGGTCGTGCGCAAACTCCGGCGGCATGTACGATATCTACAGCGTTGTTCAGGGCGTGGACCGGCTCCTGCCGGTCGATGTGTATATACCGGGATGTCCGCCCCGCCCCGAAGCGTTCATGGAGGGACTGTTACTGTTACGCACCCTGGCGGGAACCGAAAAGCGCCCCTTAAGCTGGAAGTTCGGTTCGCAGGAGGTTATCCGGCCCCGGGGACCGAGCATGCGCGATGCAAAGCGCGAACGCAGGTGGGAATCGGGGACGCTTCGCGGAATTGATGAGGTGTGAGGAAGACGTCTATGACGCATGAGAAAACCGTCGCGGACGACCTCGCCGGGAAATTCGGCTGTTCCATTACGCGGGAATCTGCAAAGGACGGCATTCCCACCTTCTGGATCGACCGTTGCGACCTGCTTTCCGTGCTGCGCTACCTGAAAGGCGAGGCGGCCATTCGATTTCCCATGCTCTATGACCTGACCGCAATCGACGAGCGGTGCCGGAGCAACCGCGGCGGCCCGAAGGGCGATTTCACCGTCGTCTACCACCTCTTCTCCTTCGAGGCCAATGCCGACCTCCGGCTCAAAACGGCTCTGACCGTCGGGGCGCTCTCCGTGCCGACCGCGACCGGGCTCTGGCCGTCGGCCAACTGGTATGAGCGCGAGGTGATCGACATGTTCGGCATCACCTTTACCGGCCATCCGTTTCCCAAACGGCTTCTCATGCCCGTCTCCTGGCAGGGCTATCCTCTCCGCAAGGATCATCCCGCGCGCGCGACCGACATGGCTCCCTTCACCATGTCGCGGCAAACGGAAGAGGAGGAGCTCGAAAGCCTGCGCTTCAGGCCCGAAGAGTGGAACATGAAACGAAGAAACGAGGAGGTCGATTTCATGTTTCTTAACATCGGTCCGCACCATCCTGGCACGCACGGGCTCTTCCGCATCGTGCTTCAGCTTGATGGGGAGACCATAGTCGACGCGGCGCCGGATATCGGTTATCACCACCGGGGCGCCGAAAAAATGGCGGAGCGCCAGACCTGGCACACCTTTCTGCCCTATACCGACCGGATCGATTATCTGGGCGGGGTCATGAACAACCTCGCTTATGTACTCGCCGTTGAGAAACTCGCAGGCATCACGGTGCCGCCCCGCGCCGAGGTCATCCGCGTCATGCTGGCCGAACTCTTCCGTATAGCGAGCCATCTGGTCTGGTACGGCACCTTTGCGCAGGATCTCGGATCCATGTCGCCGGTTTTCTATATGTTTTCCGACCGGGAACGGATCCTGGACATCGTTGCGGCGATCTGCGGCGCGCGCATGCACCCGAACTGGTACCGCATCGGCGGCGTGGCCCAGGACCTCCCCGCGGAGTGGGAGCCGATGGTCCGCGATTTCATTGCCGCCATGCCCCGCAAACTTGACGAATACGATACCATGGTACTGCGCAATCCCATCCTGAAGCGACGCACGAAAGGGGTGGGCGCCTACACGAGCGAGCAGGCCATCGAGTGGGGGGTCACCGGTCCTGGTCTGCGGGCATGCGGCTTTGACTGGGATTTCCGGAAGAAAAAACCATACTCCGGCTACGAGCGGTTCGAGTTCGAGGTCCCGCTCGGAGAGCGGGGCGATTGCTACGACCGGGCGGTCGTGCGGGTCGAGGAGATGCGGCAATCGCTGCGGATCATAGCGCAATGCGTCGACAACATGCCCGAAGGCCCCTACAAGGCCGACCACCCTCTTGCAACGCCTCCTGTCAAGGACCGGACCCTGCACGACATCGAGACGCTGATCAGCCATTTTCTTGCGGTAAGCTACGGACCGGTTATTCCCGCCGGCGAGGCGTTTGCCGGCATCGAGGCGACAAAGGGCAGCAACGGGTACTATCTCGTGAGCGACGGCGGAACGTCTCCGTACCGCGCCCGCATCCGCACGCCGTCGTTTCCGCATCTGCAAATGGTGCCGCTCCTGTGCCGCGGAGCGATGATTCCGGACCTGATCGCCATTCTGGGAGCGCTCGATTTCGTGCTTTCGGATGTCGACCGGTGAGGGGAGGCGCATGCTGACGGTTGAAGAATCGGCTGAACTGGACGAACTGATGCGTGATTCCCCCCGCAGGGAGGAGACGGCGGTCGACGCGCTCCGGATCGTGCAGCGCCGGCGAGGCTGGATTTCGAACGAAAGCCTCCATGATATCGCCGGCTTCCTCGGCATGACCGAGTCGTCGCTTGAAACGGTCGCCACTTTTTACAACCGCATCTACCGGAAACCGGTCGGCAAGCATGTGATTCTCCTCTGCGACAGCGTCAGCTGCTGGATCGCGGGATTCGAGCCGGTGCGCGAACGGCTGTTCGAGAGGCTCGAATTGGCATCCATGCCCGGAACGAGCGGCGATGGCATGTTTACGCTCCTTCCCGCGACCTGCCTTGGCGCCTGCGACCATGCCCCGGTGATGATGGTGGATGATGAGCTTTTCGGCGACCTTACCCCGGAAAAAATCGATGGGATTCTCGCGAAGATAAGGATGAAGGATGAAGAATGAGAGAGCCAGGAGCCGGGCTCCTGATTCCTTCTTTTATTTTATCACTCTGTTGCCTTTTTTACTATGAAAGTTCTGACAAAAAACATAACACCCGGCAGGGAACCGCCGTCATTGCGGGAGTACCGGGAGCAGGGCGGCTACGAAGCCCTCAGGAAGGCGCTTTTCACCATGACGCCGCAGGACGTTTGCGCGGAAGTGACCCGATCGGGCCTGCGCGGGCTCGGCGGCGCAGGATTCCCGACCGGCAACAAGTGGAGTTACATGCCCCGCCCATCGGGCACTACCCACGAAGGGGGGGAACGGTTCGTGGTCATGAATGCCGATGAGATGGAACCCGGAGCATTCAAGGATCGGCTCCTTCTTGAGGGCGATCCCCACCAGGCCATCGAGGGACTTCTCATTGCCGCCCATGCCCTGGAGGCAACGACGGCCTACCTCTTTCTCCGTCGTGAATATGCGAGGGCCGAAAAGCTGCTTCATGCGGCAATCGACGAGGCAACAGCCGCGGGCTGCATCGGCGACCATGTTCTCGGTTCTTTCCGGAGCATCAAGGTACGCCTCCATGTCAGCGCCGGGCGGTACATGTGCGGGGAAGAGACCGGATTGCTCAATGCGCTCGAAGGCGGGCGGGCGCAGCCGCGAAACAAGCCGCCGTTTCCGCAGGTCGTCGGCCTGTTCGGCAAGCCGACCGTGGTCAACAATGTCGAGACCCTCTGCTGCATTCCCCACATCGTGCGGAACGGAGCGGAATGGTTCAGGGCGCTCGGCAGGAACGGTTCGTGCGGTACGAAGCTCTATGGCGTAAGCGGGCGGGTCAACCGGCCGGGGGTATGGGAGCTTCCCATGGGGACAACGGCGCGTGAGCTCATCGAAGAGCATGCGGGCGGCATGCAGGGAGGGTACCGACTGCGGGGATTTCTGCCGGGCGGCGCCTCAACCGATTTCCTGACCGCAGCCCATCTCGATACGCCGCTCGATTTCGATTCCATGCAGAAAGCCGGCTCTCGTCTCGGCACCGGAACCCTGATCCTGCTTGACGACAGGACCTGTCCGGTCGGAATGGTTCGCAATCTGGAAACCTTTTTTGCCCGGGAGTCCTGCGGATGGTGCACACCCTGCCGCGACGGCCTGCCCTGGATTCGCTCGATCCTTGATGATCTCGAAAACGGGGAAGGCGCTCGGGACGATATCGAACGCCTGGAACTGCTCTGCAAGCGGCTCGCTCCGGGGAGCACCTTCTGCGCCTTTGCACCCGGCGCCGCTTCCCCGCTGCAGAGCGCCGTGCATCTCTTTCGGGAGGAGTTCGAGCGTCATGCCGGGGAGAAACGATGCCCCTATCGGGAACAGGGACGGACCGGGCAGGCGCCGGGACTGGCAGCCTGACCGGAGAGAATAACTCATGGCGACCATCTATGTCGATAATAAGCCGCATGTGGTAAAGGATGGGGAGAACCTGCTCCACGCCTGCCTCTCGCTCGGGCTTGACCTGCCTTACTTCTGCTACCATCCCGCGCTCCATTCGGTGGGAGCGTGCCGCCAGTGCGCGGTGAAAATTTTCAGGGATGAACACGACATCCGGGGAAGAATCGCCATGGCCTGCATGACCCCGGTTCGTGACGGCATCCGCCTTTCGGTTGACGACCCCGAGGCGCGGGCCTTTCGCGCGGGGGTCATCGAGATGCTCATGGCCGGCCATCCGCACGACTGTCCGGTGTGCGACGAAGGCGGGGAGTGCCACCTGCAGGACATGACGGTCATGACCGGCCACACCCGTCGCTCCTGCCGCCATGCCAAACGAACGCACGTCAACCAGTATCTCGGGCCTTTTGTCAACCACGAGATGAACCGGTGCATCGCCTGTTACCGCTGCGTCAGGTTCTACCGCGATTATGCGGGCGGCACCGACCTCGATGTTTTTGGCGGGCACGACGCGGTTTATTTCGGCAGGCATGAGGAAGGGACCCTCGAAAGCGAATTCAGCGGAAATCTGGTGGAAGTATGCCCCACCGGCGTTTTTACCGATAAACTTTTCCGGAAACGCTACGCGCGCGTCTGGGATCTCCAGACCGCGCCGTCGGTCTGCATGCACTGCGGACTCGGCTGCAATGTCATTCCGGGAGAACGATACGGAACTTTGCGCCGCATCCGTAACCGCTATAATGCCGATGTCAACGGTTATTTCCTCTGCGACCGCGGCCGCTTCGGATGTGACTATGTCAATGGTCCGGGCAGGCTTCGGAGGGCCGTTTCGCGAATGGCTCCGTCGGGCCTCACCCATGAGGTCGGGGCCGGCGAGGCGATCGGGCTTGCCGGGCGGGCGCTCGCGTCCGCGCACGGCGTTATCGGCATCGGCTCGCCACGAGCTTCGCTCGAAGCAAATTTCGCGCTCAGGCGCCTTGTCGGGGAAGACCGATATTGCGCCGGTGTTTCGCGACGCGAAAACGATCTGCTCGGCGCCGCGCTGACCCTCATGCGGTCGACTCCGCTTCGCCAGGCGTCGCTTCGCGAGGCCGCACTGGCCGATGCGGTGCTCATCCTTGGCGAAGATCTCCTGAACACCGCTCCCATGCTGGCCCTTGCAGTCAGACAGACACGGCTTCGCCGCAACGGAGATACCGCCGCGTCGCACCGTATTCCCTCCTGGGACGACGGCTCCATCCGCCGGGCGCTTCAGGACGAACAAACCCCGTTCTTTATTGTCACGACCGAACCGACGAAACTTGACGCCGAGGCCTCGCTTGCCTTCCGGGCGGCGCCGTCCGATATCGCGCGCATGGGCTACCTGATTGCCGCGGTGATCGGCCGGGCCGAACCGCTCCCTGAAGCGCGGGAGCATGAATTCAAGACGGCGCGGCGAATTGCCGATGCGCTCCTTGCATCCGCGAAGCCGCTGCTTGTGTGGGGCGTTTCGAGCCGGTGCCGGGAGATCATTGCGGCAGCCGAAGCGGTCGCGGCCGCCCTCGCGGAAAAAAAAGCAGGTGCGGCGATGGCGGCGGTTTTACCCGAAAGCAACAGTTGCGGCGTCGCCCTTCTGGGCGGCATGGCTCTCGAAGAGGCGGTTGTCTCGGTTGCAAAGCGAGAGACGGATACGCTCATCATCATGGAAAACGACCTGTATGGCAGGATGCACGAACAGGACGCCGCGGAGCTGCTCGCAGGGGCCGGACAGGTGATTGTTATTGACCACTCACAAAACAGAACCGTTTCCTCGGCGACGCTCGTTCTTCCGGCAGCGACCTTTGCCGAAGGAACTGGAAGCGTCGTCAGCAGTGAGGGAAGGGCGCAGCGCTATTTCAAGGTTTTCATGCCCGAGGGTGACATCAAGGAAAGCTGGCGGTGGATGTGCGACCTTCTTGCTGCTCTCGGCAGGCCCGAGGGGAGTGCCTGGAAAAACTTCGACGACCTCGTTACCGCGGTTGCCGCATCGACGCATCTCTTTGCGGCCGTGAAGGATCTCTCGCCGGGCGCACGGTTCCTCCTGAACGGCAGGAAAATTCCCCGCCAGGGCGGTCGATACAGCGGCCGCACCTCGATCCATGCGGGAGTTCGGATTGCTGAACCGGACCCGATACAAGACCCGGACAGCCCGTTCGCCTTTACCATGGAGGGGGACGATCACGGGATCCCGCCGTCACTGAACAGCCGATACTCGGCGCCAGGATGGAACTCGGTGCAGGCGGTGACGAAATACCAGGTTGAGCCCGGCGGGGCGCTGTGCGGCGGCGAATCCGGGCGGCGTCTTATCGAGCCGCCTCCGGAAGCAGGTCAACGTTCCCCCGACCGGTCCTGCCCGCGCCGCATGCCGTTAAAAAAGGGGAGTGGCTGGCATTTCCGCTCCATCATCTCTACGGGTCGGAAGAGCTGAGCATGCTGTCGCCTGATATCGCCCGCCGTGCGCCGAAACCATATATCGGGCTTTGCGCGGAGGACGCGGCCGGACTCAATCTTGCCGAAGGCGAAGATACGGAAATCAATGCCGGCACCCGCCGATTTACGCTTCCCTGCCGCCTTCTTCCGGGAGTGCCCGCCGGTATCGCCGGGATGCCCAGGGGCCTGCCGGGAATGCCCCGTATCGACCTGCCATGCACGATCACCGTGCGAAAATGCGGAGGCCGCCCGTGAACGAAACGGTCCGGCCTCTGGTTATTGTCGCCGGGGTGATCTTCTCGGTTCTGACCCTCGCGGGTCATTCTTATCTGGGTCGAGCGCCGTCTGCTTGCGCTATGGCAAGATCGCCTGGGGCCGAACCGCCTGGGCCCCCTGGGCCTGGGACAGGTGGTCGCCGATGTCATAAAGATCATTTCCAAGGAAGATTGGGTTCCCCCCTTCGCCGATAAGCCGCTCTTTATTTGTGCGCCGGCGGTAATCATGACCACGACGCTGCTTTCGTTTGCAATGGTTGCCTTTACCGGGTCAATAGCGGTTGTCCACCTCGACATCGGCCTGCTTTTTTTCCTTGGCATGTCGTCGCTCGGCGTTTACAGCGTCGTGATCGCGGGCTGGTCATCGAACAGCAACTATCCGCTTCTCGGATCGATGCGGGCCGCGGCGCAGATGTTCGGGTATGAGGTGTTCATGGGGCTCTCGCTCATGGGAGTGGTCATGCAGGCGCGCTCGTTCGATCTTCGCACCATCGTGCTGGCCCAGCATGCCCTGTGGAACTGCGTTCCGCAATGCGTGGGGCTGCTCGTTTTCCTCATAGCCGGATTTGCCGAGGCGCGGCGGCTTCCCTTCGATCTTCCCGAAGGGGAAAACGAACTGGTCGCCGGGTACCATACCGAATACTCCGGAATGAAATTCGGCATGTTTTTCGTCGGAGAATATGTGGGCATTCTCCTGATAGCGTCGTTTATTACCATGCTTTTTTTCGGCGGCTGGCAGGGACCCTTTCTGCCCCCGCTTGTCTGGTTTGCCGTAAAGACACTCTTCATCGTCGTACTGTTCATTCTCGGCCGGGCGGCTCTTTCCCGTCCCCGGTATGACCAGCTCATTGCGTTCGGCTGGAAATTGCTGCTGCCGTTATCGCTGCTGAACCTGCTCGTTACCGGGGCGGCGCTCTTGCTTGTAGACCGGTAAGGGGAGGGGCGTTATGCTGGATCTGTTGAAAGGCATGGGGAGCGTTTTCATGCATTTGTTCAGGCCGCGGGAGACGGTTGCCTATCCTGAAAAGCGGGCGTACGTGGCCCCCCGGTGGCGGGGAAGGATCATCCTTTCGCGCGACAAGGATGGCCGGGAACGGTGCGTCGCCTGCTACCTCTGTGCCGCGGCCTGCCCGGTCGATTGCATCGCGCTGCAGGCGACGGAAGATGCCTCGGGACGGCGGTATCCCGAGTTTTTCAGGATCAACTTTTCGCGCTGCATTTTCTGCGGCTTTTGCGAGGAGGCGTGCCCGACCTATGCGATCCAGCTGACTCCGGACTATGAAATGGGGGAGTACCGGCGGTCGCAACTGGTGTATGAAAAGGAGGATCTCCTCGTCAACGGCGAGGGGAAGTATCCGGGTTACGATTTTTACCGGGTGGCTGGCGTCTCGGTTGAAGGGAAAGGCAAGGGCGAAGCCGAACGGGAAAGGCCGCCGATCGATATTCACGGGCTCGGCGATTGATGTTTCCGGAATTTACAGCAGTTTATACTACTCTTTACTTGTGGTGATAATGACGCACGGGACGGCAATCATGAATCCCTTCTTCCTTGATAACGGCGATTGCGGCAATCGGCGCGAGCATCGCCGCGATCACGCGGCACAATGTGCTGCATGCGATACTTTATCTCATCGTATCCTTCGCTGCAATCGCCATAGTCTTTTATATGCTCGGCGCCCCGTTCATTGCCGCGCTTGAAATCATCACCTATGCGGGGGCGATCATGGTGCTGTTCCTGTTCGCGGTCATGCTGCTGAATCTCGGCGGAAGCGCCATTGAACGGGAGCGGCGATGGCAGCCGATGCTCTCGTGGGCTGGCGGCACGCTCGCCGGTCTGGTGCTCCTCGTCGAATTCCTGTTTATCCTGTTGCACGATGCAAAAAGCGGTGAGGCGGGTCCCGCCATCACGCCGGCGCAGGCAGGCAGTGCGCTTTTTTTGCGCTACCCTCTCGGCGTGGAGCTTGCCGCCATGCTGCTCCTGGCCGCGCTTCTCGGAGCAAGCCTGCTTGGCAGACGGGCCGGGTCTGAACACTTTAAAGCAAGGGATCGGTCGTGACTCCCATTCCGTTTGAGCAGACCCTCCTTCTGGGCGCCGTCCTCTTCGTCGTTGGACTTGCCGGTGTCCTTGCACGACGCAACCTGCTGCTCATCCTGCTCTCGATCGAGATCATGCTGAACGCGGCCGGGCTCGTTTTTATCGCCGCAGGCTCCCGATTCCATGCGCCTGATGGGCAGGTCATGTTTCTCTTTATCCTTGCCGTCGCCGCGGCCGAGGTGACGATCGGGCTTGCCCTCATTCTGGCGCAGAATCGTCGCGGCCGCACGCTTGACGCGGATGCGGATGATCGGTTGAGGGATTAGATGATCGCATCGCTCTGGCTCATCGTCGCCCTGCCGCTCTCGGCCTTCGTCGTGCTTATCGTGAGCGGCAATGCGCTCGGCACGCGACGCAGCGGAATACTGGGAAGCGGCGCGGTGATGCTGTCGGCGCTTGTCGCGATATTCGCCTCGGTGAACTTTGTCCGTGCGCCGCCCGCTGTCGGGCCGCCTGACCGCGACGGCCTGGCGCTGGATCGCCTCGGATCGCCTTACGGTTGACTTCGCCCTGCGTCTCGACGCGCTCTCACTTGTCATGGTTCTCGTCATTACGGTCGTTGCGGCGCTCATACTCCTGTACTCGGTGCGATACATGCGGGTGAAAAGGAGTACGGCCGTTTTTTTGCCTTCATGAACCTGTTCGTGGCGGCGATGCTCCTCCTGGTCCTGGCCGACGACCTGCTGGTGCTCTTCATCGGCTGGGAGGGGGTCGGGCTGTGCAGCTATCTCCTCATCGGCTTCTGGTACCGGGACGAATGGGCGATCCTGGCCTCCCGTAAGGCTTTTACCATGACGAGAATCGGCGATGCCGCCTTGCTCCTTGGTATCATCCTCTGCGCGACCAGGCTGGGGAGCCTGCGGATTGAAGAGATCCTTTCGGCGGCCGGACGCACCTGGCATTCCGGAGGGGCGCTTCCCCTCGCGGCGTCCTGCTGCTTCTTCTGGGAGCGATCGGCAAGTCGGCCCAGTTGCCGTTGCAAACCTGGCTTCCCGATGCCATGGCCGGACCGACCCCGGTGAGCGCGCTTATCCATGCCGCAACCATGGTAACCGCCGGGGTTTACCTGATTGCGCGGATGCACGGCATCTTCGAGCTCGCGCCCCTGGCGATGCGGCTGGTCGCGGTTCTGGCGCCGCCACGCTCCTTCTCGGCGGGACGGCGGCGCTTGCGCAGCGCGATATCAAGCGTGCGCTCGCCTATTCCACCATGAGCCAGATAGGGTATATGTTTCTTGCGCTCGGCGTGGGCGCCTGGACCGCCGCAATCTTCCATTTTGTCACGCACGCATTTTTCAAGGCGCTGCTCTTTCTGGCCGCCGGAATCGTCATTCACAGTGTCAATGGCGAGCGCGACATGATGAACATGGGCGGCCTGCGGCGGAAGCTGCCCCTGACGTTCGCGGCCTTTACCGCCGGTGCATGTTCGCTTGCGGCCCTGCCCGTCGTTACCGCCGGATTCTACAGCAAGGACCTCATACTCTACGACGTAGCTTCCGCCGCTTGGGGCGGCGCCATGCTCTGGGTCTGCGGCCTGACCGGCGCGTTTATTACCGCGCTTTACTCATTCCGCATGCTGTTCCTGGTCTTCTTCGGGGAGCAAAAGACCGCGCCCGCTCCTGAAGCAGGGATATCGATGCTTTTGCCGCTCGCAGCACTTGCCTTCGGCGCATTGACAATAGGATTTATTGAAACCCCCCCCTCCCTCGGCGGCGTTTCCCTGTTCTCGAAGTATGTGAACGGCATTCTGGGATCTCCGCGCATCGTTGCGCCTCTGGCGCGCGACCGCACGGTACTTATGTTCCTCGCCGCAATCGCGTCGCTGGCCGGTTTTTTTGCCGTCCGGTATTGCTATCTGCGTAATCGCCGCCTGCTCGAACGGCTGCTCCGCCTGCCCGGCATCCCGTCGGTCCGGGGCTCTTTGCAAAGGGGTTCGGCTTCGACGCGCTCTATTCGGCGCTGGCGGTTCGCCCTTTCTCCGCGCTGGTGAAATGTAACAAAGCGGATTTTTCGCTGGTCTATTCCGCCGCGCTCACCCGCCTCGTCGCAGCGGCGCATGGTCTCCTGAGCCTGACCCAGAACGGCAAGGTCCGCTTCTCGGTCATGGGTATCGTTCTCGGCGCGGCGCTGCTTCTTGCAATAGGGATATTCTCATGATACTTTTGCTTCTTTTCATCGTTCCCTTTACCGGAGGGTTTCTTGCCTGGGCAGCGCAACGGGTGGGAAATGGCGGACCGCGCCGCGTGTCCCTCGCTGTTCTCCTTGTCGAACTGGCCCTCGCCTGCTCCCTGCTCTTTTCCGGCGGCCATCCGGTCCCGCGACGTTTATACGAGAGTGGATTCCCGCCTGGGCATCTCCTTCCATCTCGCCATCGACGGCCTGAGCCTGATCCTCGTCATCCTGACAGCCAGTATCGGCATTGCGGCAATCGCCTCCTCCTGGGCGGATTCCCCGCACCACCCCGGATTCTATTACGGCAATATCCTGTGGACCATCGCGGGAATTACCGGGGTATTCCTTGCCTTCGATCTCTTCCTCTTTTACCTGTTATGGGAGCTCATGCTCATTCCCCTCTATTTCATCATCCTGCTCTGGGGGAGGGGCGCTTCCCGCGCGGCCGGGATACAATTCATCATCTTTACCCAGGTGAGCGGGCTTTTCATGCTGCTCGCCATCCTCGTTCTCTATTTTCATGCGGGCATGGCGGGCGGCGGTTATACTTTCGATTACGACAGGCTGGTGATGCACGCCCGGCCGCAGGGGTCCTGTTCTGGGCGATGATCGGGTTTTTCATCGCCGGCGCCGTCAAGCTCGGCATCGTTCCCTTCCATGCATGGTTGCCCGATGCGTATTGCGCCGCGCCTCCGGCAGGCGGCATCCTGCTCGGCGGCATCATGTCGAAAACCGGCGCCTACGCCCTGCTCCGCTTCATGGTGCCGCTCTTCCGGCCGAAGCGCTTTCGTTTTCGCGCATAGCGATGGTACTTGGCGTGGTCAGCGGTATCTACGGCGCGGCGGTGGCCATCGCGCAGACCGACCTGAGAAGGCTCATTGCCTACAGCAGCATAAGCCACATGGGCTTCGTGCTTCTTGCCGTCGGGGCATGGAACGAGCCCGCCCTCAGGGCGCATTGTCCAGATCGTGAGCCATGCCGTCATCATCGCCGCGCTTTTTATTCTGGCGGGCATGCCTCGAACGGCGGCTTCACTCCACCGACATGCAACGCATGGGCGGGCTGTGGGAGAGCGCGCCCCGGATGGGCTTCGTCATGCTTCTTTTTGCCCTTGCGTCAATGGGACTTGCCCGGACTCGGAAGTTTCGTCGGAGAATTCCTCACCCTGCTCGGATCATTCCGTCATTCGTGAATCATCACCGCCGTTGCGGCCGGCTCCGGGATTCTCTCGGTCATCTATGCGCTATCGATGATGCATCGGGTGTTCCAGGGACCCGCATCGCACGGTCTCAGGATGCGGACCTCTCCCTCCGCAAAGCGGCAATACTCGGGCTGCTCTCCGTCGCGATAATCGCCGCCGGGCTTTACCCGCGACCGATCATGAGGACCGGCGCCGCCGCGCTCGCGGCCCTCCGGTGCGCGGCACCGTCCGGCCGACCGAAGATTCCCTTGCAGGAGCGCGACCATGACCCCGCCAGATTGGCAAATGCTCCTGCCTTGGGGCATTCTCGCCGGCGCGGCGGGCGTTTCGACGCCGCTTGCGGCGTTCTTCCGCAGCCGTGCACTAGCTGCTGCCCTCGCCTCCGGTGCGCTCATCGCGACCGTCATCGCCTGTATCGTCATAACGCCCTATGCCCCGCAAAGCGTCACCCGCTAAGCGTCATCGACGGGTTTGCGCTCTATTACATCGGCCTCATCGCGATCTGCGGCCTGGCGCCGCTCTGCTGGCCTTCGATTATTTTCCCGTCGGGCGAGACCGGACACGGAGAATTTTACACTTTCCTTCTCCTTTCAACCTTCGGCGCCGCGACCATAGTATCACCAGTGCCCATTTCATCTCCTTATTTCGGGGACTCGAGATCCTGAACGTTTCGGTCTATGTCCTTATCGCTTGGCGAAGGCTGGACAGAACGCGGCATAGAGGCGGCGATGAATGCCTGATTCCCGGGGCCGTGGGCGGGGCGTTTCTCCTGTTCGGGATGGCGCTGGTCTATGCGGAACTCGGGACCATGGGGCTCGCAGCCATCGTCTCGCTGTTTGCCCGCCCGGCACCGGATCGCTCATCGTAACCTCCGGATAGCGCTCATCACGGTCGGCATCGGGTTCAAGCTCGCGCTGGCGCCGTTTCACCTCTGGACCCCGGACGTGTACGAGGGAGCGCCCCTCCGGTCGCGCTGCTGGTCGCCACGGTATCGAAGACGGCGGTCTTTGCGCTTTCATGCGGTATTTCGCCCCGATGCTCGCGTTGCCACCTCTTTGCCTCGGGCGCGATCGTCGCCATGGCCGTCGCCTCGATGATCGTCGGCAACCTCCTTGCGGTACGGCAGCAAAACCTCAGGCGGATCATCGCCTACTCGTCCATCGCCCATATCGGATACTTCCTGTCGGCCTTTCGGGGGGCGCCGGTTCGGGATCATTGCCGCGACCTACTATCTGACCGCCTAAGTCGTCACTCTCGTCGTCGCCTTCGGCGTGCTTTCGATGCTATCAATAGTGGCAGGGCGGAAACCGTCGCGGACCTTCGCTCGTTGTCCGTCCGTTCGCCCCGGCTCGCGGGTGCATTTACCGTTGCCTGCGCTTCACTCGCCGGTCTGCCGCTCCTGCGGGATTTTTCGGCAAGTTTTACGCTTTGGCGGCGATGGCCCGCAGCGGAGCATGGGTCTTGGCGGCAACGCTGGTCGTGACAAGCGGAATCGGCCTTTACTACTATTTCAGGATATAAGTGCGATGTTTGAACGGAACCCGGTCGGTGCAACGGATGTGACGGGGGCTATGGTCCGCCGGACGTCTCTCTCTACCGTCGTGCTCTGGCTTGCGGTAATCGCAATTATTGTGCTCGGCACCCTCCCGGCACCGCTCTCGGGTCTTATTGCTCTCGTTGTCGGTAGGGTGCCTTAGACGTACAAATTCCCTTTGCAGAGCCCTGCGGACAAAGATCATTTTATTCTTGAATCAGAATTGTAAAATGCAATTATTGATCATTGTCTGGAATAGGAGTGAATGATGTCTCCCGCCTCTCGTAGCAAGATCTGGGCGCTTCAGATCCGGGCGCCGTTTCTGCTCCTGTCGGTGGTGCTCGTGGCGATCGGCGGCGCCGTTGCCCGCTATAACGGGATTTTCCGGCCCGGGCGGTTTCTTCTGTGCCTCATCGGCGTGACATTTGCGTAATATCGCCGTCAACCTCTTCAACGAGGTGTCCGATTTCCGGACCGGCATTGACCTGCAAACGCGGCGAACTCCCTTTTCAGGAGGAAGCGGAAACCTGCCGGGTGGAGCCACTACCTCTCCGCGCGTCAGTGAGGGGGGTGCGGCGATAGTGACGCTCTCGGTTGCGGCGCTCTGCGGCCTTGATCTTACCCTTGCCCGCCGGCTGGCTCGTGGCTGTTTTCACCTTTGCAGGCGCAGCCACGATTCTCCTCTACACGCCCTCTCCTGTCGCGATGGGGCGTTGGTGAAGCGGTCGCCGGGCTATGCCTCGGCTCTCTCGTGGTTGCCGGAACCTATTATGCCATGGCCGGAACCGTGACGTTCGGGATACTTCTCCTCTCGGCGCCGCCGGGAATTCTCACGGCGCTCCTTTTGCTGCTCAACGAATTTCCCGATGTGGCTGCCGGACCGGGAAGGTGGGCGGAAACATCTGGTGATCCGGCTCGGCTACCGGGGGGCGTCAATGGTGTATGCTGCGTCGCTGGCACTTTCCTATGTCATTCTCATTGCCGAGTCTGGGCACATTTTTTCCCCCGGCCCGTCCTTTGTGCCTGCCTGACCGCACCTCTGAGCATTTTTGTATCGAGGGACGCATTCGGGGCCGGAGAAGATTTCCGGTTTCTGGTCCCTATGCTCGGGAAAAATGTGATCATCGTATTAGGTACGGAACTGCTCATGGCACTGGGGTATTTAATTTGAACCGAATACCGCCGTTTCATGGTACTCATTCAGAGACCTTTCCTCTCGTTTCGGGTCCGTATTTTGCCATTTGTATATTTTTCTTATGAAGCCATAGTACGGTTCGGACGGCCATCGCGTTCATAACCCCCTTTCGATGAGAGGCATTCCGTCAACCGTGTCAGATACCGGCACTCTTCCCCGCTTTGCCGCACATCCGGTACTGCAGAACGCGCGATGCAAAGGCCCAGATGACGATGCCGTTCTCAGGGAATACCGAGGGCACGCGGTCGTACATCGACGGACCCTCGGTATTGGCCAGCAGGCTGCAATAGGTGCGGGTAGGATGACCGATGATGCGGGCCAGTTGGGCGCCGAGGTTCGCGCTCCACGAGCGGCCGTGATTGACGAAGCTGTCTCCGAGAATCAGTATTCCGGATTTCGATCGTCGGTGTAGAGGTTGCCATAGGGATCCCATACTTGCTTGACAGGAGTGGGATACCAGAAAGCCTTGCCGTCGCCGTAGAACCGTTCGGGAAGGTCGGCGCATCCATTAAGGACAGTGTCGCGAACAGTATAGCGAGCATTACGTGAAAACCCATGCGCTGTAAGGCCCGAATCGATGGCGCGTGCAATGGCGCCGGCTGCGGCGATGATCCCTTCAGAGGTCCAATGGCTTTCGTAGGGATCGAATACGGCGGCGGATTTCGCATTGACCAGCGCAGGAAGCACATCGATGACCCGCACCCCGGCATGCCGAAGGTCGTCCAGGAACCGTTCACGGCCTTTACTCACCGGATTAGGCGTCGCAATGGCGGTAAACCGTTCCGGGTAAACATCGATCTTGTTGGGAATCGGGGCCACATAGAGCGTCATGCCGTGCCGCGAAAGCGTACGGCTGAAGTCGGCGATGAGCCGGATATTTTCCCGGGGCAAAGGGTGCACGACATATTCGAGTTCGGGCTGCAGGAAAAGCCAGCCATTCCTTCCGGGAACTACCTCATGGCAAGCGTTATGGGCGATTTTAAAGGCGACCATGCCTTTGATCAGCAATGAGGAACAGATTGGGCATCTGGTTGCCGAAAAAATAAGGATGCCAACGAAGGTGATGATGGCGGCGCAGATGATCAGGAGGCGTTTCATAGATACAATACGAATTGAAAGAAGTCGCATGTGATGTGGGCGTCCCGGCTTCGCCGTCGCCCGTTACCCACGGCCGGGAACCCAATGGGCACTTATGCCTTGTATATAAGGGGACCTCTAATTAATATATTCCAGAACGATCTTGAGTATCCGGCGCACCGGCTCGGCGGCACCCCAGAGAAGCTGGTCGCCAACGGTAAATGCCGTAAGGAACGTCGGGCCCAGGGTCATTTTGCGCAGCCGTCCCACCGGGACGATGAGGGTGCCGGAAACCGCGACCGGAGAGAGCTCACGCAGTGTGGCCTCTCTGGTATTCGGTATCACCTTTGCCCACTCATGGTCCGAGGAGATCATGGCAGTAATCTCATCAAGCGGCACGTCCCTGGTCAACTTGATTGTAAGGCCTTGGCTGTGGCACCGCATGGAACTCACGCGGACGCACACGCCGTCAACCGGGATGGTTTGCCGGGTTCCAAGGATCTTGTTGGCTTCCGCTTCTCCCTTCCACTCCTCCCGCGTTTGTCCGTTTTCCATGGGACGGTCGATCCAGGGAATCAGGCTGGCCGCAAGCGGTGCGCCAAAGACGGCGGTCGGCATGGTGCCGTTACGCAACTGTTCGGTTATGATTCGGTCCAGATCGAGCGCGGTGGTCGAGGGATTTTTCAAGGCCGGTGAAGCTGCTTCCGCGAGATGCGCCATCTGCGCCACGAGTTCGATCATGTTCCTTGCACCAGCGCCCGAAGCGGCCTGGTAGGTCATGGTGGAAATCCACTCAACGAGCTTTCGGCGGAACAGGCCGGCGAGCGCCATGAGCATGAGGCTGACGGTGCAGTTGCCTCCGATATAGTCCTTGGCGCCTGCGGCGAGTGCCGCATCGATGATGTCACGGTTAACCGGGTCGAGAACGATGACGCTCGAATCGCGCATCCGGAGCGTGGAAGCCGCATCGATCCAGTAGCCCTTGAATCCATGCCCGCGGAGCTTGTCGTAAACCTGAGTGGTATAATCACCGCCCTGGCATGAAACGAGAATATCGAATTTGGCAAGCGTATCGAGGTCGTGCGCATCCTGCAGCGTCGGCAGGTCCAGACCGATTGACGGGGCAGCCTGGCCCGCCTGCGAGGTGGTGAAGAAAACCGGTTCAAAACCGTTGAAATCGCGCTCCGCGAGCATACGTTCCATGAGTACCGAGCCCACCATGCCGCGCCATCCGATGAATCCAACCCTTGTCATGACATTCCTTTCAGGAATTTTGCCGATTTAACACAGGAAATTAAACATGGAAAAAATAGCTTCCAGCGGGAGTGGAATGCCAAACGCGCGGAACCGGATGCGGGTGGCGGGAACTACTGCAGCCGCAGGGCCGGCCGTCCATGGTAGAGGTACCATCCCCTGGCGTCGATCCGGCCGACTGCGTCCGGGTCCACGGTGCCGATGCAGCGTCCGCGGATATCGAAGAGTCGGGAGTCGACATGGCCGGTTTGCACGAGTACCTGCTTTGGCAGAGCGGAATGTTTCAGAGAGCGTACCTCAGTGACCGGTGTTTCAAGGAGTTGCACCATGGCATTGGCAGCCCAGAGAAATCCCGCGGTGCCGTGCGGATCGCCGGTCGCCGGGGTCACCGTGACATAGGCGCTCCTGCTCGCGTTGGCGCCGAAACCGGGACAGACATTTTTCAACCCATTGACTGAATCGAGATATCCGGTAAGCGCCGTCCACCCTTTTTCCGTGGCGACCCTGAAGGAATCGCCCGAAATCCAGCCCAGCCTCAGGCCGGTCGCCAGCGAAAAAATGAACATGCCGGTGCATGATGTTTCCTTGAAGGTCGTCGAATCGTCAAGAAGCTGATGCCACATGCCATCCGTGCCCTGATATTTCAGGAGCGCCTGCATTTGACGCACATAAGCAGCTAATATCTTCGCCTGCAAAGGGTGCGTCGCAGGAATCACTTGGAGGATTTCGGTCATTGAGGAGGCGGCCCAGCCATTTCCCCGGCCCCAGAAATACGGTGCCTTCGGAGTGCCCGTGGAATGCCAGAGGAGACCAACCGGCTGCTGGTTGGAATCGATGTAACGGGACAGCGTCCGGGCGTCATTATTAAGATATTGACCCGAGTCGATGTTTTTCCATGCCTGCGTCTGTAGCGATCCGATCATGTACATATCGTCGATCCAGAAACGCGAGTAGGTCGACAACGTGTCGGGACGGAGATGTTTTGCGGAGAATTCGTCGTCGGCCAGCCGCTTGCCGGCAGTGAGGAATGGAACATAACCGGTCTCCCGGTACAGTTCGAACGGCAAAATGCCGTGCGCATTACTATCGACCATTCCGGTGTCCAGCGAAGGATTGGTCGTCAGCAGTTTCTTATACATCTTCTGGATCGTATCAAGGTAAGTGGTGTCTTTCAGGGTCAGGCCGAAATGCAACATCCCATACCAACTGCAGGCGTTGTAGTAGGTATTACCGACGGTTATGGTCGTATTTTTCCGGAGGAAAAAACTGGACATGGTGCGTCCATTTTTAATGGCCGAAGCCAGCACGGCGCTGTCGGTCTGGGCAAAAGCCTCGAAGGGAAAAAGGGTACAGAACCAGAATACGAACAATTGCATATGACGCTTCCCCATCATACTGCTCATGGCGCCTCCTCCAAAACGAGACGGATGATACTATGTGATCCAGATCTTCCCGTTAAAATATAAACGATGCTGGCGCTGGAATGAAGATTGTGGCTGCGGAAAAAAGCCGCTGGGAAGAAAGGAAATCAGTGCAGGCGCACGGTTTTTTGTCGATTGAATTCGCGCCGGCCGAAATCATTCAAGCCAGCTTTTAGTGGGGCCAATGCGCTGAATATTGTTGAATTGAAAACCGCCGCCTTTTTGCCTTTATATCGCTCTACTAACGCCCATTTTATCAAGAAACGGGCCATATTCCTTATCGGTCATAAATACATGGTATTGAACCCATTCCTTGAGAAACGATAGAATATCCATGGAGAGAACCATCGGGTCCAATTCCAAGTCAAACATCCCCTGGAAATTCTCAACTTGCGTGATGAATCGCCGATGCTCCATACAATGGCTTTGCAAGCCTGGGAAATGGTATTGTTCCATAAATCTTTCTTCAGTCTTAAAAAGTACGGCGAAATAATTGATAAACCCGTTCAGAATCATGGCCAATACCTGTTTGCCAATGCCGCTTTGTACTGCTTCATTAAGCCCGTTAATCATGGAAATAAGCTTATTATGTTGCTCGTCAATCGCGGCGATGTCCGCGCCGGGGTCCTGGTTCCCTTTCGTTGTGGTCATGCCGTTTAACGAGGGTGCAGGCGCCTTGCCCGGATTTTCGAGCATTTTCTGAATCGTAGCCACATGAAACTTATTTTCCTCGATCATGTCCCCCAAAAATTCGATTACAACGGTAGTAAGAGGCACGTTATCGGCGATATTATAGTAGATTTCTCGCAATCGCAGCTCTATTTCAAGAGAACGTGTTAATGCCTTCATCCTTGTGGGCGGCTCTCGCATATATTCCTCGAATGTTTCTTTAACCTTTCCAATTGTTTCTCGGATATATTCACCATCAGGATCAATCCGAATAGAAGGAACCGTCGTTTCTTCGGAAAAGGAATTTTGTGCACCTGTCAAATTAAGAACATGACACTCTATATGCGCGCAAAGACAAGCCCAGAAGATAGTATCATCAGGAAATAATCGCCGCATGAGGCGATAAAGCTCCCCGGTTTTTATTTCCAATTGAATGGTTTCACTGAAAATAGCATTGATTTGCGGATTCATTGGATTTCCATGTGTGGCGCTTCGTGTCCCGCATGGTCTCGCCCATGATGACCGAGGCATGTGTTCCGATAAAGGGTTAACTGGTACCGGAGTCCGTCTTTGCATGTTCACGCAGGTACTCAATTACTGATTGGCCTGTGAACAATGGTTTCGTCGAATGTTGAAGGTTCAATCAACATTGATTTTCGGGCGCCGAACCTATCATGGTCAGTTGTAGTATTTAACAATGACTATACTTCCCATGTTTTGTATTATACGGTTATAAGGCATGAAAATCAACAGAAAAATGCGGCCATTTATCTTTTTTTCTCACCTTTATACCAGCGGCCTTTCCGACGAAACAGATACGTTTGAACGGTACGATATCCCGCATGAGGAAAATCGGTCCGGATCGCCCTATGGGTGAATCCCAATTGAACCCCCTTCCCCGAATCACGTATTTTACTGAACTTACGCCTTGTTGTGTACGGGGCATGCTGCGAGGATGGCGGAGTTGGCAGACGCGCCAGACTTAGGATCTGGTAGGGAAACCTGTGGGGGTTCGAGTCCCCCTCCTCGCATGATGCGCCTCTCAAAAGGTTTCCGCACGAAGGCTTCCATGCCTGGGGTGTTGTAACTAACAATTTTATAACAAGGTAACGACTGTTACACGAAGGAGGATGTACCAACGTGAAGGTAAAAGTCTCTGAGCCGGAAACTTGGAAACGAGTAGTGGATATCGAGGTCCCCGGAGAGGAAGTGGAGGGTCTGTTCGAGGAGAAACTTTCAAAGGTAAAAAAGGATCTCGCGCTCGACGGGTTCCGGGCTGGGAAGGTTCCCGTTGCAATAGTGAAGCGGCGTTTTGGAGAAGCGATCCGGGCGGATGCCGTCGAGGAGCTTATCCAGAAGGCATTCAAAAAGGCGTGCAACGACAACGGCATTCTTCCAATCAGCAAAGGAGCGGTTAGGAACCTTGCATCCGGAGAGGGGGAGCCCCTGACCTTCACCATTGAGGTCCAGATAGACCCCGTGGTCGAGATAGAGGGGTTCCGGAAGCTTAAAATCAAGGTTGCGCCGAAGAAAATTCAGGATGCCGACGTCGATGCCGCGGTGGTCGATCTGCAAAACCGTTTTGCAGCGTATTCGACTGTTGACCGTCCGTCGAAAAAGGGTGACTACATCCGGATCGAATACCTGAAGGTTCTTATTGACGGACAGGAACGAACGGATGTCAAAAATCCCACGTATCCGGTCGAGCTCGGCGCAGAGCATCGCCTCAAGGATTTTGACCAGGCGCTCATCGGTCATGCGGCCGGCGAAGTGATCGAGCTTTCCGTAAAGTTTCCCAAAGATTATGCCGAAAAGGAAGCTGCGGGAAAGCAGGGAGAGTTTACGGTCAGGATAACCGGTGTACAGGAGAAAATCGTGCCGGTAGTCTCTTCATTTCTGAATAAAATAGGGAATTTTGAGACCGAAGAAGCCCTGCGGGAGGATCTCCGCGGCCGGCTTGAGACCGACGCGCTTGAACAGGCGAAAAATGAGGCCTACGCCAAGGCTATTGAAATATTGATCAGGGACAACCCGTTCGAAGTTCCGCCGGCGCGAATAGAGATGTTCATCGATTATATGATGGAGGAGGCGCAGCGGCAGCGACGCCAGGGTGAACTTCTGCCGACCCGTGAGGAGATCGAAGCACGCTACCGCGATACGGCGATCCGATCGATTAAGCGTCAGCGCATTATCAATCACATCGCCGATAAGGAGAAGATCGCAGCCGCCCAGGAAGAGGTGGATGCCGAGATCCGGCGGCTCGCCGATCACTACCAGCAGCCGTTCGATACGCTCAAGCAGAAGTTGCGTACCAACGGCACGACCCTCAGGATACGCGATGATATCCGCGAGAAGAAGACGCTCGAATATCTGGTTGAGCCTCCGGAGTCCGGAAAAAAGTAAATTTATATTGAAAGAATGAGTATGGTGTGTTGAAGGTGCCGCTTGAAGTGCGGTAGAGCAACGGCACGATGCGCGACAATTAATAAATTGGAAAGGACGGCGGGAAGGTACTATGCCACTTATCCCCATGGTAATTGAACAGACCGGCCGCGGCGAGCGTTCGTACGATATTTATTCGCGGTTGCTTAAAGAGCGAATCATTTTTCTCGGTTCCGATATCGACGACACGACCGCGGATCTGGTCATGGCGCAGCTCATTTTCCTCGAATATGATGATTCGGAGAAGGACATCACTCTCTATATCAACTCGCCGGGCGGAATCGTTTCCTCCGGGCTTGCCATTTACGACACGATGCAGTTCATCAAGCCCGATGTTTCAACGATCTGCATCGGCCAGGCCGCGAGCATGGGCGCCATTCTTTTAGCCGCCGGCACCAAGGGGAAACGCTATGCACTCCCGCACTCCCGGATCATGCTCCACCAGCCAATCGGCGGCGCGGGCGGCCAGGCGGCGGATATCGCGATCCATGCCCGCGAAATAGTACGCGTCAAGACCGCGCTCAATGAGATCCTGCAGAAACATTCGGGTCAGGAACTGTCAGTTATCAGCCGGGATACCGACCGAAATTTTTTCATGTCCGCCGAGGAGGCCAAAACCTACGGCATCGTGGATGAAATTCTGACCGCGCGGGGGCAATAGGATGCCGAACAAGCCGCGCTACCCTTTGGTCAAGTGCTCGTTTTGCGGCAAAAGTCCGGAAGAGGTGGGAAAACTTATTACCGGCCCGTCGGTGCACATCTGCAACGAATGCGTTGACATGTGCAATGAAATCCTGCGCGAGGGCCGTGCGGCTCCTCCGAGCGACCTGACCATCGATACGCTTCCGACACCGGCCGAGATGAAGGCTTTCATCGACCAGTATGTCATAGGTCAGGATACCGCGAAACAGGGGGTCTGCGTCGCGGCCTACAACCATTATAAACGTCTGCTCTCACGGTCGCAGCAGGATGATGACGGCGTCGAGATCGAAAAATCCAATATGCTTATGATCGGGCCGACCGGCACGGGCAAAACGCTTGTGGCGCAAACCCTGGCGCGCCTGCTCAAGGTTCCCTTCACTATCGTCGATGCCACCATCTTTACCGAAGCGGGTTACGTCGGTGAAGATGTGGAAAACATGCTCGTACGGCTTTTGCAAACCGCCAACTATGATCTTGCCAAGGCTGAAAAAGGAATTATTTACGTCGACGAGTTTGATAAGATAAGCCGCAAATCAGCGAATCCCTCGATAACGCGCGACGTTTCCGGCGAGGGCGTGCAGCAGGCAATGCTCAAGATTCTCGAGGGAACCACCTCGAATATTCCACCAAAGGGAGGGCGCAAACACCCGGAGCAGAGCATGATCCAGGTGAATACCCGGGACATACTTTTCATCTGCGGAGGTTCATTTGAGGGGCTTGATAAGATCATCGAGGCTCGCATCGGTGAGAGCCGGATGGGACTCAATGCCGAGCTTCGGAGAAAAAATCAGTACCGTATCGGCGAGACCCTTCGCCGTGTGGAACCGGACGACCTGATTCGCTACGGACTGATTCCGGAAATCGTGGGTCGCCTCCCGACGGTCCTTTCGCTCGACGAGCTTGACGAAGAGGCGCTTCTCCGGATCCTGACAGAGCCGAAAAACGCCCTGACCCGCCAGTATCAGAAACTTCTCGCCATGGAAGACATCCGCCTCACCTTTGCACGGGATGCCCTTCGCGAGGTGGTAAAGATCGCACACTCAAAGAAAACCGGCGCCCGCGGCCTTCGCAGCGTTCTGGAGGCCCTTCTGGTGCCTATCATGTTTGATACGCCCGGCCGGGATGATATTCGCGAAATTCTCATTACCCGCGATGCCATCCTGAACCGCGAGCCGCCGGCATATCTGCTGAAGAAAGAAAAGGACAAGAAGATCGCCTAGGGGGTTAGCACTTCGATGCTGCGGTGTGGATACCGAAGGAGGGTCGAGATAAAAACAGCGTATTTACTGCCTTATCTACCACATTTTCCGGTTCCTGCCAAGAGTGCTGCAATGAGACTCCGGCGTTTCTGAGCCTTTCGAGCAGACCAATATGGCCTTATGCCCGGTAATATTCCCGTTCCTTCTTCCGGCGCAGGTTTTCTCCCCTGATCTGCTGGATGATGATCCCGGTCACGCCCTTCCAGAGATAGGTGCTGAAATGGCAGCTCCTGTATTCTCCAGTTTTAGATTTGAACCAGAGCTTGAATTTAGGTAGCCTGTCTGCTGCGAAAATTATGCACTTCTGTAGAATGTCTTCACCGAATTCCTGGCGCTTGGGATACCAGAGAGTCGTCTCGATCCGGTAGATGAAGAACCCGATCAGATGAATCTGGAGCTTCTGCCGTGCGGAAACGTCGCCCTGCCTGGCTCTTCTGATGAGCTTGCGTTCCTCGGTCAGGGATAGCTTTTTATGGGAAGACGCGATTTTTCGATAGTATCGGAACACGTATGAAGAGGAGAAAATAAGCTTTGAATTCAGAATCTTCAATCTTTTTAATTTAGGCCTACATGCCTTAATATGCTCAATTTTCCCCAAAATTCCTCAATTTTTCTTGAAAATCCCTCATCCTCCGCCATTTGTCTACTGCAAGACGAAAACTTGCTTAATGTATATAGCGTATACCCGCTTTATTATGGCACCGGTTCCTTTTTACTCCGTCTGTCAAGCGCAATGGGCACTCTCGGAAATCCGCTCACGATCACTTACCCGGCAGGATGAATCGTGATCCCGTTTTAACGATATTGTCTGAAGTCATATGCGTGGCAACGTACTCTTGTATGCGAAGAAAAACCTGAAGATACCGTCTCATCCGGCGGATCGAAAGATCCGTAGGGTATGAAGTCCTTTTCAGCATTCCGGAATCGACAGGGGGAAAATCGTTCTATGCATGAGAAAATGAGAAAGTTTAATAGCGCTTTGGAACGGCTTCGTGACTCGTTTCAAGTTGAAGTGATCGAAATCGACCGAGTTGTTTCCCTGGTGACCGTCGCTAATATTGACATAGTATTACCGGAGTCTGTCTCGAGCCTCCTGGGTATAGTGGCTTTCCGGGGCATTTTTCACCACCCAGGCATAGTAGGCATGCGCCATTTCCTGATTACCGAGGCCGGAATAATACGTTGCACCGATCTGGCACACCACCCCTGGCCATTTTTTCCGATCGGGTTCAGCAAACAAAAAGCGGCGATAGCAGCGGATGGCTTCTTTGAAGTCTCCCTCTCCCGACGCCATCTTTGCAAGTTCAATCATCGCCCTTTTGCCCTCGGGGGTCCAGGCAAAGTGATCGGCCAATACGGTGTAAAGCACCTTGGCATGAGTGCCCTCCCCGGCAGCCGCCAAGGCATCCGCCTCATGAGCCAGACCAGACGGCTCTTTGAGAGCAAGCGGCACATCGTAATAAAAGAAATTAATACCCCGGCTGCTGCGAATCAGATAGCGAAGGCTGTCGCATTTCGCCGACTCCTGGTCTGCGACAATCCCCGCATAGCAGTTCTTCAGCATGCCGGAATCGATCTCCTTTCCGGGGCTTCCATTCCCGTCATAATAGGACAAGAGAACCAGGGATGGATCGGGATGAATGTTTTTCCTCGCTGCCGGTCCGAATTTAATATTTGCATAGTGCTGGGACACTTCCAATTTCCAAGCCCAATCGAGAATGCGCCGGACCGACAGCCGGGAGGCGTAGCCGGTGGCAAGGGCTCTTTCACTGAATAGGGTCCACTGGAGGAGTCGATTGATGATCAATTTGGGATCTTTTATGAACGTAGCTCGCTGATCTTCGGGGAGCCAGTCTATGACTGTTTCGACATCGCTGGCGGTAAAAAGTTTGCCGCTGCCATAGAGAACTTTCACGGAGTCGGGTCTCGGTTTCCCATAGGCGGCTTTATAAAATTTTTTTATAAAATATTCAGGATACAGCTCTTCCCTGAAAAGACGAAACGCCGCAGGATCATTCAGGTTCAACGATCCGGAATCAGGGGTGTAGTTGCTTAGAAACAAATCCTTCGCAACATCCCATCGCACCGAATCGAATGTTTTCGCCACCATGGTAGTGCAACGCACTCCGGCCGAATCGACGACGATCTTTTTCGTATAGACGTTTTTATTCCGTTCGTAATAGTTCCTGACCTCGTCGTCGCTGTAGCCGAAATTCTGCTGGAGAATATCACCTCTAAAAAGTCGGGAGAGGTAGTACTTTTTTTTCCACTTCCACTCCCTGCCATGGCGCAACGTAAAATTCGACAGAGGCATGAATGCTGACTGCCAGGCGGCGACAGTCGTTACAAACGCCGAAACAGAATCGCCCTCACGGAGCGGGAGTTCGTCACTCTGCTGCGGTGCAATGCGGTTTGCAAGGGTAAAATCGGCGAGGTCCTTTCCGGAGAGCAGCATTGAACCAACCGAGGCGATGGTATCCGATGCCGCCGGAGAGAAGCAAGCAAGGCCAAGGAGCAGAAAAGCTGCGGCCAGCCACCGGTAGAAAAGATTAATCATCAATCTCCTTTTTTATCCTCTCTTTGTTTTTATGTATCCGTTCTACCACAAAAAAGGCGGCACTTTAAAAGAACCGCCCTTGATCCATCATGATCACTTATGTATGATTCGTTATATCACCTTGTAAGCACTATCGCAGAGGTTTTTTCAATTCCGACAGTCTTGATCCGAACGATATACCGTCCTGATGGGAAATTATAACTCTTCAGCCCGATTGAATAGTGGCCTGCAGACAGTACACGATTGAGCACGGTGGTATTTCTTCCGAGCATATCCTGTAACGAAATCGCCACCTCACCTGGCGATTGCACCGACCATGAGAGGATACCATCTGCAATCGAAAAATCCGGCAGTTCAGTTTTTGCGATGGGTTGCGTCAGCACCGCAGTAGAGACGGTGGTGAATGACCATATGCCCGACCATGCGCTGTTGCTGAGGCCATTGCTGGCATTTGCCCACCAGTAATAGGTTGTTTTGCCTGCAAGACCGCTGACCGTCTTGGAAAGTGAGGTGATCCCGCTCTGGCTGTAAACGGTAGTGGCAAACGTCGAACCCGTTGAAACCTGGAGACCGTACGAAACTGTCGCAATCACCGATCCCCAACTTAATGTAACCGCTGCCGGCTGGCCGGTCGCGCCGTTTGTCGGGGCGATAAGCGTCGGAGCCCCAAACACATTGGCGTTCTTGGCCTGGGCGAACATTATCCAGTTGACGTTAAACTGGTTGGTCGCGGTGGTCTGGAAGACCAGCGCGAGGTTATGGTTCCCTGTAGCAGGCTTCGTCGAAAGGGTTGCCATTGGGGTCGTAGCCCATGTCGTGAGCGATCCTGTTGACGGCACAGGAATCGTCCCGAGCAGGGTGCCAGTGGCTGAATCCTGGTGAATATTGATAGCGCCGCCGGCGCTTGTCGACCCGACCCGGGCGCAAACCTTTGTTATCGCGGAATCCGAATTCGTCGGAGTAAAATTTACGGAGTCGTACTGCGCCCAGCTGTTATTGCTGATTCCGTATAGCGTGTGTCCCGGAGGTTCGCCGCCATTAACATCCTCAATGGAGGCGCCGCTTAGTCTTTTGAATGAAGCCGTGGGATTATTACAGCGATCGACCTGGATGGTATCTCCAGCGCCAGCCGTGGGAATTCCCACGCCGCGGTAGGTCTTGGGAACCGACCAGGCAGTGTTCGGCGGGATAGTACTGTAAATCGTCCAGGGGGTCGTAGCGGAATTAAACACAAACTCGTCCGCCCCAACCGACCGCATAGCGGCGGTGGGCAGCAAGGTACCCCCGAACTCCTGTCCACCGCAATGCCAGAACAGATACCATTTGTTGCTAAAGAGAATAGCTCCGGGATGGAGCGTTCCGGAGGCGGAGTTGGTGTCGGTGCCCATCAGCCACCCCTGAAAGGTGTATGATAAACTGGCATTGGCAAAACCGCCAGAAACAACGGGCGTTGTGGCACAGCCGATCTGTTCCGCCCCGCCGGGATAGTAGCAGGCATAGATATGGTACCAATAATTGTTCTGTTTACACCACCACTGACCCTCGACATAATGCGAGCCGCCGGGATAGAACGAAGAGTTGGTCAGGGTTGTCGGAGTTCCCAGAACCGAATCTCCGCCCGGACTCAGCAGTCCGTAATAGTTCCGGTTTGGCGTGGTGCCAGTGATGGCCCAGGCGATGTAGTTGTTCCCCGAGCCGCCGGCACCGGTGTCCATGATGATAAAAGGATCGATAGAGGCAGTGGTATAGGTAGTACCGGTCCTTGCGCCGTTAATAACCATCTGCTGGGCATCGGCGACAAAAGTTCCGTGAGGGCTGGAACAGGTGGCATGGCCGAGATAAAAATTACCATTCGATGCTGTTTCCGGGAAGTACAGATGATATTTTCCGCCGAAATATACGCAATGCGGCGCCCAGAGATCGCCGGTCTTTTCGGCCCAGGGAATATTGGTTTCCGATAAACAATGGCCCCAATCATGCCAGTGATACATGTCGGTGGTGCTGTAGCAATGGAGATAATAGATCTCCAGGCTGGCGTTGGCATCCTCGGTAGTATAGAGGTACACCGTGTCGTTCCACGGCCCGCAGGGCGCAGGGTCCGAGGTGCCGGTATCTGTCGGGATAACTTGGTTATCCGCTTTCACCGATAGAGGACAGAGGAGCATTCCAACTGCAAATGCAGCTGTCGCAGCGTTCACGAAGTTTTTGCCCAAGCGGGATAAGGCGAAATTTCTTTGAAACATATACCCTCCTCAATTTTACGGAAAAAGAATCTGACAATTTATTCGGAAGGATTTCAATTATTACTCCGGTAACTAAATGGGTCATCGGTACTTTAAATGATACCCACAACAGATAGTGTTTTAAGCCTGGTGTGGCCGTCTGTTACACCGCGTTCCAGCGTGGAAAATCCAGCCACATTACGAATGCATAATTTGAAGCGGCAAGTTACGCCGCTCAGGGTACAATTCAAGACCACCGCAATGAAAAAAGATAGCGATACGATAATGGTTACGATTACGAAACCCACACGCAAGACGCTTCACCTTTTCTATTTTTGCATTCAGGCTTTCGCCAAGAGCATTTGTTATATGATGGGTTGCATAGGTAACGATATTGGCAAGATGTGCTTTAATTGATTTAGCCGCTTTGACTATAGGTGCAAGACGACTATGGGTTGCCCACCAATACCAATCTTTGAAATATCGGCTCATCCAGCCGGGAGTTTGATAGTCCCAGAGATGCCGAATATTTTCCTTTATCGCCCATGCCCTGCATACTTTCAAGTCTCTTTTTTGCAATTGTTCAAATTCTTCTCTACGATAATCCGGAATATTTTCATTATTCCACAACCACAGATATTTGGTGCCTTTAAGCGTATCAATGTTGCGATTTATCAAATCCCGATGTTCTTCCTTGCGAACAGCATCAACGGCTTTAGTGATTATTCGTGTCACATGATAGCGGTCGAATACAATTTTTTGTGCCGCGTCCGGGATATACTTTTTCGTTGCTGCGATGAAGGGGTCCCACATATCCATGGCAACGCATTGAACCGTAGCCCGCTCTTCCGGTTTAAACTGCTGGTAATACCTTTCAAGGCTTTCCTGCTCCCGCTCATCGCCAACGTATACCACGCAGGATTTATTTATATCGTACACCAGCGTTTCATATCGGTGCCCTTTGGCAAAAGACTTCTCATCAACACCAATGCGTTCAGGGATAGCATGTGGCTTGCGGGCCAATCCTCGATTCACAGCCCTCTCATAAATTCGCCAGGCCAATTTCCAGTCAATGTCAAGAACTCGGCAAGTGCTTTCAATACTACATTCCTGTTCCAAATCAAGAACAAGGCTTTCAAACTCATAGGTAGTAGTCGCATTATTTTCGCCAAGGCCAGGTGCTGTCGGGGTGGAAAAATAAAAACGAATTATTGGGCATAGCCACTGAGACTTCGTTTTGATTAAATGATGTAGATTCCTTTCGTGTTTATCTCATTGTGCTTGATTCCAATTCTTGCATCAACGAAGATGTCCACTTTCCTGAAATGGCGGAGCCATTTTTCACTGCTAAAAAGAATTTAGTGAAGTCCTCGGGGGAAAGAAAAAAGAAATAATATTTCCAGTTTTTTCCCGAAGCACTTAGTTTTTCATTTAATGTGGTAAAATGCCTTTTACCATCGCGATATTTTGCTGTGTTCCGATTCATGTCACGGTCTTCATCACCTTTGATTTCTACCACAAGAACATCGTTTGAATTTCGCAAACGGATGAAGAAGTCAGGATTAAAATTTTCGTTCCTAACATGCGTGCGCGCAGTGTTTGATGGTTTATACGAGTAAGGGAAGCAATATACTCCGCGGTCAGGCATCTTGATAAACGACTCAAAATATTCTGCGTGTTCAATCAACCAACGAGAAAAAATTCGTTCTGGTTCATAGCTCGCATAGTGGATGTTCCAAGGGGTTTTCAGCTTCGCTCCATCGACCAGAATCAAAGCGTTAACTATCTGCTGTACATCCTCGCTTAGATTCGACTCTCTGACTCCTTGAAATACAGTTCTCTTGTCCATGTAATCAGCCCAAAGATTAGCTTCTTCATGGGTAAATCCATTTTGTGATCCAGTATCATAGTAAACTGTTCCATGCTGTTTCAATGCGCTTTCAGAGAATACCTGACGTGGCATTTGTTTCGGATCAGATAAATCAATTTCTATAAGATTTTTTGCTCGTTGACTGATACGTGGATTTACCTGATTCAAATCGCGAAACATTGGGCCGAATGCTTGCTGTAAAAAAAGCAGATTTTCTTTGCTGATGAATCCGACATCCTGCCCAGCTCTGCCGAGACCGTTTTCAATGAAATTTTCGATACGGTTGAGCGGCCATTCCTGTGCCAGTTTATCGTCTTTTTCCTTTAGAAATATTTTTAGTTGTTTGGCCGCAAAGGGGATTGACACACAATCAGTATTCTCAATTTCGGTCTTGAGTGTTCCAGTTTCTGAAAAAACACTCAATTCCTCTGTTTTTAGCGTCTGCGGTCTGAAACAAACGTCCGGGGCTTTTGCCCTCTGTGTTTTCGTCTCGACCGTTGTCTGCACTGCTTCGTATTCAAGATTATACAAGGGGGAAAGGTATTTACTCCTCTCCGGTAGGTAACCCCAGCTAAGCTGGTTTTCGATTTCAAGAATTTCCTTGAGCAGGTTACGAATTTCCTCTTCCCACTTCTCGTGGTTATTAATAGTGACAAGCGGTTGCTCCATGCCTGGTGGAACACGTAAGCCACGCCCGAGAACTTGGGCGATCAGCAGCTTTGAGTTAAATGCCCTTGACTCATGCGGAACGATTTGGAAGACATTTTTAACGTCCCATCCTTCAGTGAGCATGCTCACTGAAACGATCCACTCTACGGGATTATCCGAGTCATCCACCTTTTTGAGTAGGGCAAGGTTTTCTGATCGTTTTTTTTCAGCCTTTTCAACAATAGATACGACGCGTTCTTTATCCGCTTTTCCCGCAGGTACGCCGGAAGTAACCCAAATACATCGGTTTTCAGAATTTTTCGCGGGATAACATCTCTTTCTTCATCAAATATTTCACCAATTCGTCCCAGACCTCAACGCACCGCGCAATACTTTCAGTCACGACAATGGTAATAGGCTTCCGCTGATCTCCATAATCCGTACGGTTTTTCTGGTGAATATCATACGTCACGTCCCAAGAATGGGCCTTGTAAGTTTGCTCCTCCTTATAGTTCGGCTTCTTGACGATCTTGTCTTCAATAGCCTGCTTCAGTCCATAGCGATAAACTACATCCGGGAAGTAATTGTCAACGATATAAGGTGTACCGGTGAAGTTGATTATATATTGAAAGCCGTAATCATCGCTTTTTAGGAAATCCAGCCACTTTTTAGTTGCTGCATCAACTTTGCTGAAAATGTGGTGTGCTTCATCGTTCAAGACGAGCACACGTGACCCTTGGTTGTTGAAACTGTCGTAAATCGACGTTCCCGTTCGCTCATATACAGCATGAATATTCTCCACGCAGATGTCGCCATTCCCAATGCTTTCGTTGCCCGTCTTCAAGCCAGGGGTTGCGACGACCACGCCGATTTCCTTCATGATGGCGGTGAATTCGCTGTTCCCGATAAAACTGCCGAACTTTTCCCGCAAACCATCCTCAATTGTCAAAGAAGGACAAAGAACCAAAACTTTATCGACTAAACCCTCGGCAAGAGCGATTGCAGCCAATCCGTAAATCACATAGCTTTTACCGGCGCCTGTTGCTATATCCACAGAAACCGCCTTCCGATCACGGAGCGGTATCCGATTTAGAAATTCAATCTTGCTCTCATATCGATTACTGATGCATTCACGAGTATTGAAGTTTTCGACAGCGAGCGCCTCAGTGTTCGCATACCTATCCGAGACGAGAAAACGTAAGGGCGTCTGAATAGCCTCGCGCTGAAACGCATACTTGCCACCGCAGAGTAGATTCAAAAAAGCATCATACTTGACGACGATGCTTTGCGTCCGTGCGCTGTCGTCAGACACTTCAAGCACTTGATCGGCAATTTTATATTGCAGACTCATCGAAACTCCCCTTTCTCAAACACCAGCTTCTTTTCATTCCCGTATCGGTCGCAGAGAATCACCATCATCTGTTTTCCCGTAAAATCCTCGTCGGGAATACGCAGCGTCATACGCTCGCATTTCTTCAAATCTGACGCTTCACCAGTTTCCTCATCTTTTGCTTTATTACCTTTCTTTTCGGCTTTGAGCCGCCGAATCTCAGCTGCGATCATATCCTCTGCCCAGATAACTTTGCCCAACTTGAAGACCTTACCGTCGTAATCCGTATCTACCATCGCCATGGAAAATGTCTCGAAGTTGATGAAATCTTCCGGGTCAGTTGCCAACGTCTTGGAACGAAATTCCATTATATGAATGGTGTAGTCCTTAAACAATGGGGTGTCCGGCGAACTTTCCATTTTACATTTCCACTGAACCTCCGGTTGTGAGATAAAATCGAAGCCCACAGCATCAATCACTTCGTTCACATCCGCTTCTTTTGTCGGCTGCTTGAGCGCACCGGGTTCGCCGCTTTTGAGCAAACGCATGAGAATGGAAATCGGCACCTTCAGAAAAACGTAGGTTGTCTTTGCCACCGTGTATTCATCTTCGGCAAAACCCATTGAAACAATCGGTGCGATGATATAGAACTTTTCACCACAGCTACCGTGCATGGTTTCGTGTATGCTCTTTACATAATCGTAATCAATTGTAAGTTTCTTGTGGTTTGGATAGTTCCAGACAAACGCAGAATGAACGCCGACATAGCCGTCGCAGCGGAACCCTTTGATGAAATGCTCATGCTTGCGCACTTGGAACAGCTTAAGGACGAAGGGCTGATACTCTTCCCAAGACATCTGCTTTACGGCCTCATTGTCATAGATGCCCGCATTGTATAGAATGAATTCTTTAACTTTGAGAGGCTTATCTTTATAAACTTTCTTACGAGGTAAAATAAATGACACGCGAAATTGTACATTATTAACTTGGATATATTTTTGTCCTGCTTCGCTCTCTTCCTCTGGCTCTGATAGCTTCGCCAAAGGAACCATTAATTTTTCTGCCGGACAAATCAACAAGAATGGAGAATTCTTAATAGCCATGTCGTGGTTTTTAATTAATTCAGCCAAGTCCTCTAAAAACTCCAACGTGACATCGCATTCGCCTTTTCGTGCTTTCTCTGTTACTATAAGCACAGCAGGAGAGGACCGTAAATGCTTGTTATAATCTAACACTCGATCAAGTTGGCTAATTTCTTCATTCTTAGATAAACCGACGTTTGTGGTAAGGCTACAAAGACGTTTCTGAGCTGTATAAATCGCTAGTTTGCCGCAATCCATCGCAATCCAACGTCGTCCCGTCTTCTCTGCTACTGTTAATGTGGTTCCACTCCCTGCAAAACAGTCGAGAACGATGTCACCTTCATTTGAAGATGTTTTCAGAATTCTCTCTAACAAAGATTCTGGTTTTTGTGTTGGATAGTTTTCTCTCTCCGCAGCTTGCGAATTTACAGGGAATATATCTGCCCAAACATCTTGCTGTGCCAAACCTGGCATCTTATCCAAGTATCTTTTCAAGCGAACTACACCTTTGCGGGTGTAATAGAGTTTATCTTCTTTCTCATAACTTCGCATTGTTTCTATTGGGCAACGCCATATTTTTCTTACACCCTTCCATTCATATTCGTAGCCGCCCCCACGCAACCCCATAGCCGTGAGATTATCATCCATATAACGACGACCATCAGGTTCGACATGCTTATATCGTTCATTAACGTATTTAGGGTCGTAAGCTACATACTGGGGATTGAAAACAAAGTCCTTAGACTTAGAGCTTATCCATAAATAAAAGTTGTTTGTCTGAAACATATCATCGCACAGGCGAGTTGAATAAGTCCTTCATAACTACGAGCTAATTTTTCAAAACAGACCAGCAATTTCCGATATCGATTAAGCCATGAATGACATCGCTCGACCACCCACCGGCGGGCTTTATACTTCGGATTTTTGCGTTTCATTTCGATTTCCTCACCCCGCTGTTTGATATGCGGAATGTAGCGTCGATTCAAGCATTCTTTCAACGCAGGTTCACCGCTGTATCCTTTATCAGCACACAAATGATGCGTTCGCCTTTGCTTCGTTTTCGGACGCTTTACCACAATGTTGTTCAACGTTTCAGGAAGTAATTTCATGTCGTGAGTCTGGGCTCCGCTGACGATGATCGACAGTGGGATTCCACGGCCGTCTACGAGAACGCTTCGCTTGGTTCCTTTTTTTTCCCCGATCTGTGGGATTTGGCCCCACCTCCTCAATTGCCAGTGGTGCCTTGTTCATTGAACCATCAATACTTTGCCATCTCCAGGCGATTCCTTCCATCTCATCGTACTCGGCAAGGCCTGCTTTCCAAAGTTTTTCAAATAATCCGGCAGCCTGCCATTCAAGAAAATATCGGTGGAGCGCACTTGCGCTGCCAAAACGCTCTTTGGGCGCAGCTTTCCATTGTATTCCCGTGCGCAATACGTATACAATGCCTTCAAGCACCTTTCTTGGAGGAATTGGCTTCCTTCCTCCTCCGGGGTCGCGTATATACTTCCGTTTCCGGTTCCTCTGTTTCTTGGGTATGTATGGCTCAACCTTTTCCCAAAATTCATCAGAAATATCCCATGAATACAGCCGTTTCGACGCGTTTTCATCCATGCACTAAATATGATAAATGCCAACCTCAATGTCAATATTATTTATGGATAAGCTCTTAGAATATAGTAGTATTGTATCGTGTATATTTGCAAATGCAGCGGAATCACTATGTGCCGCCGAACGTTTCCATATAATATCATTTTGAAAATTCTCCTCACCAAATATTTCATCGAGCATTGCTTTTATGTAGTGCCCTTTTTTTGTATCGAGATGGACATAAATCGAGCCATCACTAGCCAGTACTTCATGAAGTAAAACAAGGCGCTTTCGCAAAAATTCAATAAATTTCGCCCCAATTACCTTATCCCTATAAGCTTTCTCCTTGTCCTTCATGAAATCCTGCTTTGTTGCAAAGGGCGGATCAATATATATGAGTTTTATTTTGTCCTTGGTGCCGTAATGGTTCAATGCGCGCTGGTCTGCATATAGTTCCTTGAGCGCGAGCAGATTGTCTCCGTAAATAAGCATGTTTCGCCAGCCATCCGGAAATGGGTTGTCTTCGTTGAACTGCCGTACGAGCTGGAACGGTGCTTCTGGCGTACCTGCTATGATATCCTCTCGGCGTGCTTTGCCCTCGTATACAAGACGGTATTCCTTCGTTGCCTGGATAAATGTTCCATCCTCCGGTGCAAAAAGCTTGCCTTTGTATACAGAAGGAAGAGTTTTGCCCCTTTCGATCAGGTCGATCAGATTCCTTTTTTCAATATCAGTTAGGTTTGCCATATTTGCTTTCTAATTTTCAAATACGTTTCCGACATTTCCCATTCCCTTTCAATTCCAGCAATTTTACCGCAGTATTTCACATTATCTGCTACCTGCATAATAACTATATAATGACATGAGAAGGTATAAAATACTAATCCGTTCCACCGCCAGTCATTTTAATGGAATTTTGAATCAGGAAGGCAGGCTGTCCACTTTCTAAGGAATGCATGAAATACTTTCCACGCTTCCGAACACATTCACAATTTTTATAGGGCTTGAATACCAAAAAGTGTAAAGATATTCATGCTCACCGTAGTAATGCGTAGAATGACCTTTTTAAAGATGAGCCTAGAGGTTTTTTTACTTCAGACAAAATTAAAGGCACAATAGGCTTCCTTAATAATTTCTATTCCGGTTTGTTCAATGATGTTATATCCCCTCCGGCCCTTCCAGTTCCTTCCACTCCAGCCCCTCAATCTCCTGCAACGACTTCCCCGCAATCCCCTGCAAATCCCCGTACATCCCGACGGTGGAATGCATGACCCGCTCGATCTGCTCCTCGCGCTTCGCCCACTGCTTGGTTATGACCTTTTTTTCTCGATCAAGATCTTCCTGCATCGAGGAAAAAGCCTCGACGATTGCCTGCACGCGAAGGCGAAAGTGCGGGCCGGTGAGGTATTGGTAGATCATCTCCGTTTTCGTCTGCCGGCCTTCGGAAGCCTGGCGCGCTGAAGCCACTTCGATGAGCGTATAGCGGAGCGCCATGGCAACGGGGATTATGGCTTTCGGGTGGGTCACCCATACGCCTTCGATCAAATCAAAAGTTTCGACCTCCCTGGGAAGCGCCTGGCTGACAATTATTGAGATATCTGCCTTCGCCGTGCGCTGATCCTCCCGCAGTTTGGCAAGCCACGAATCGCTCCAATTCCTGGTTCTCTTGGATTCCCAGAGAATAGTGCCGCAAGCCTGCCCGAGGGGACCATTAACGCGGTGAATGACATCGCCGCCGAATTCGCCCTTCGGGACGGGTTCGATGGCATCGCAAGGAAATTTTGTTTTAAGGAGTGTTTCAAGTTCAAGTTCCAGAACTTCGCCCTGGAGCTGCTGGGAGCCTTGTTCGGCCCTGCGCTTGAGGTCTTCGATCTGCCTTTGCATCGCGGTGATGGTCTGCTCTTTTTCCGCGACCTTGAGCTTCATGCCCTCTTCGGCTTCCTTGAGAGCCTTGGCGCGGATTTCGTTATGTCCTTCCTGAATGCCCTTTTGAACGGTAAGTTCGAGCTCACGCGTTTTATCATCGAGTTCGCGCTGCTTGCGGATCAATTCGGCCTGGGCTTTCTGAGCCTCGCCGAGCTTTTTTTCGCGTTCAACAAGGACAGCCTGCATTTCGGCAAGCGCTTTGTCTTTTTGATCGAGTTCGGTTGCCGCCATTCGCTGGGCTTTTTTTGCTTCCTCCCGGCTTATCTTTTCCCGTTCTTCTGCAAGCTGCTTTGCAATTTGTTCGTCGATGGATTCCCCTTGTTTTTGAAGCGCGTGCTCACGCTCCTTGACTGCTTTTTCCCTGGCAAGGACTTCGGCGTCCTTTTCCGAAAGGCGGCTTTCGTAATCGCGCTTCACCGCTTCGACCAGGGGCGCGGCAAGAGAGTCGGTCAGTTTAATTTCGGCGCCGCATTTCGGACAGGTAATGGTTGGTTCCGCCATGTTATTCTTCCAGTGAAAAGCTACCGATCGTATCACCGTCATCACCGGTGATCGTCATGTCAGTTATGTGTCCGTTAATATACGAAAGTCCCTTCTTTGGGTCAAATAGGCCCTCCCTGATTTTAGACATCGGACCTCGCGCCACGAGACCGAAGGCCCCTTTACCCGCCATTTTTTCGGCTTCGTTTGGCGGAAAATCCAGCAGCGTGATCGGGAAATTTGACTCATCCCTGTTACGAAAATCATTTTATCTATCAGGGGACTCTTTGAATCATCATTGTGAGAATCCTTCCGGAGAGTCGGGGCATGCCGAAAATCTCAAAAACCGGTCTGACGTTATACGGCGTTGCTCCGATCATCGCCGATACCGCCACGAGAAATAAAAAAATCGCCACTCTTTATAAAAGGGGCGTATCGGTGGCTGCTATCGCAAACAGGTTTAACCTGTCTATCAATCATATATATTTGATTTATAAAAATGCCAGGGCTGGAAACCAACGCGATACCTAGTGATTATATCACGTCGCGGAAACCACCATGTAAGGAGCGCCCGTAATGCCACGATTCTCCAAAGAAGAATTGATCAAGCTTCAGAAGAGGTTTAAAACAGACAAAGCCATCGGTGCAAAATTCGGAATCACGGGGCAGGCTGTCCACTTAATGCGTAAGTCGTACGGCATTTCTCCAATCCCCTTCATGAGGGTACCGGCTAAACCGGACATCCCTAAGAATAAACTGCTTCGGTTGCGGAAGACGTTTGTTACCGACAGAGCCATAGGTAAGAAACTCGGATTCTCGGACGATAAAGTACGCGAGATGCGAATTTTTTACGGCATTCCATCAGCAGTTCATTATAATACCACGAGAAATGAAAAGATCGTCGCCCTCTATAAAAAGGGAATGACCGGAATTGCAATTGCAAAGAAATTCGGCCTGCACCCCGTATGGATTTACCAGATCGTTAACAAAGCCGGAGCGGGTAAGAGAAAGTTCGCTGCGAATAAAGTGACGTCAAAGAAAAAAAGGAAATCCGAGTTTTTCAAACCCGGTCATGTGACCAACCTCGGAAGAAAAAAAGTCATCAAGCCACGAATCTCAAAAGAAGCGTTGATTAAGCTGCAAAAGAAGCTTAAAACCGATAGTGCGATAGCGGGGAAACTCGGCATTACCGGCCCGGCCGTTCACTATATTCGGAAATCATACGGCATTCCGCCGATCCCCAGGGAGAGAACGGTACGAATTTCCAAGACTGAGTTGATAAAATTGCAGAAAAAGCTTAAAACGGATAAAGCGATTGCACAAAGGCTTGGTATTTCCGGCCCGGCCGTACACAATATACGAACGGCATACGGCATCCCTCTCATACCCATAGTGAGGGCGCCACGAATTTCCAAGACCACGTTGATTAAATTGCAGAAGAAACTTGGAACTGACAGGGCAATAGGTGAGGAGTTTGGAATCACGCCCCAGGCGGTGTTTTATATACGAAAAGGCTATGGCATTCATCCACTGCCCGGAGTGAGAGCGCCGGTTCCTCCACGAATCTCTAAAGCGGAACTGATATCGTTACAGAAAACGCTTAAAACCGACAAGGCGATCGGCGCGAAATTTTCCATCACACCCCAGGCAGTGTACTACATACGAAAAAAATATGGCATACCTTCCCGATTGCCTGCTACTATCAAAAGAAAGCGAAGATTATCACACTCTATAAAAAAGAAATCACCATCGAAGAAAAAATGAGATCCCGACTCTTCAATCCCCATGATTTGACCACCTTGCATAGAGACAATTGCAATGCCGCGATTCTCTGAATCTGAATTGATAAAGCTTCAGAAGAAGTTTAAAACCGATTCTGAAATCGGTAAGACATGTGGCATTACACGCCAGGCAATTCACATCATGCGTAAGTTTTACGGCATCCCCCCGATACCGGGAGCTAGAACGGTCTTTCCGCCGCCACGAATCAGCAAGCCTGACCTGATTACGTTACAGAAGTTGCTCATAGCGGATGGTGCAATAGGCAGGAAACTTGGAATTTCAGCGGCGGGCGTGCAAAAGATACGAAAAAAATATGGTGTCCCCGCCAAACTTATTGATAATACCACAAGAAATAATAAAATCGTATCCCTCTACAAAAAAAACATGGCGGGAATTGTCATTGCAAAACAAATCAGCCTGTCCATACCCATGGTCTACAAGATTCTTCGTAATGCCGGAATGGGAAGGAACAAACCTGTAAAGAAACCTGAACCACATAAAACGTCTCCAAAGAAAAAAAGAGCATAACTACACATTTATCGGGAGGAAGAACTGACTAATGCCCAGAATTTCCAAAACTGAATTGATAAAGTTGCAAAAGACTCTGAAAACCGATGAAGCTATAGGCGGGAAGTTTGGAATAACCCGCCAGGCTGTTCACATCATGCGTAAGAATTATAGAATCCCGCCGCTACCCGGTGCGAGAACTGTTTTTAAACCGCCTCGCATCACAAAGGATGAATTGATTCGCCTTCAGAAAACGCTCATAACAGACAAGGCCATAGGCGGGAAGGTCGGACTCACGGCAAATGGTTTGCGTCGATGGCGGAAAAAATACGGCATCCCCGCCATACTTATTGACAACACCTCAAGAAACAAAGAAATCGTCGCCCTCTACAAAAAGGGAATGACGGGGATTGTCATAGCGAAGAAATTCGGCCTGCATCTTGTATGGGTTTACCAGATTATTCGCAAAGCCGGAGCTGGAAAGAGGAAGGCTGCTACGATGAAATTGGCGGCAGGAATAAAAGAAAACAGTAGCTTCAAGAGAAAAGGAAAATAGCAGCTTTCCCGCCGCTTTTTGCTTTGAGGGGAAGCTCTTCAACCGAAGTTCGCAACAGTTGAAGGGCTCTCAATTATTTCGTTTTTTTCTCCCATAACACCCATCGCTTCCAGTCTCCTCTTTGTCTCCGGTACTTTTATTGACTAAATGGCAAAAATGAGGAGGGTCTTCGGGTTAAAATCGAGGTCGGGGTCCGAAAAAAAATCCTGCCCGCGAATCAAACCGGCAGGCAGGATTTTTGTGAAGATTGAAGCGCTGAAGAATTACTGCCCTGTCGAACCGGTTGCCGGCGCTGCCGGGGCTGCCGGGGCGGCCATCTTCTTTGGCGCCTTCATAGGCCACAGCTTGATCATGGTCGCGACCATTTTGCCGTCTTCGGTCTTGTAGGAAACCGTCACTTTATCGTCGGCCTTGAGGTCGGCAACCGTCTTGCCCTTGGGCATGACGACCGTCTTATCGGTGGTGGAGAGGGTATCGTCGACCTTCTTCTTGCCCATTGTCTGGACGATGATCGTGTTGGCGATCGCATCAACGGAAACGATGGTGCCTTTGATCTGCATGGCCATCATGGCCTTCTTCGCCTTCGGAGCGGGAGCCGGCTTTGCAGCGGCGCTGTCCTGGGCAATGGCGAAACTGCAGGCAAGGAGACCGGCCATAAGAGCATGATACAACTTCATACAAACCTCCTGAAAGTGGGTGAGTGGGATTTAAAGAAGACATTCGGCCTATCCATCTTTGCTGCTTATCACTTTTACAATAACCATGCCAATCAAACCATAAACGGCCTATAGTGCAATTTTCAATATTTATCAAAAAATATGAGCTAAAAATTAGCAAAAATATGAGTGATTTTTCAGGCGCATAAGGAGAAGCGGCGCGGAACAACCAAATGGTGAAGAACCTCGACCAAAACGTTAACCCGCTACACGTCGGTTCCCTGCACAGGACTTTTTTCAATCATCCCGAATTTCTGGGCACGGTATTGAAAGGTGCGGTAGGTCATGCCGAGAAGCCTGGCCGCTTCGGCAACATTGCCGGCGGCCTTTTCGAGTGCCTTCTGGAGCATCGACCGCTCCCACTCCTCAAAAACGATCCCCCCTTCTGGCAGTGACGGCTCATTATCCGGGCAGTGAACCGCCGATCCGGGGCGCTGGATTTCGGGCGGGAGGTCGGACGTTTCGATGGTATCGGCAGCGGAGAGAATGATGGTGCGCTCCATGACCGCCTCGAGTTCGCGGACATTGCCGGGCCAGGGGTAGCGGGTCAGCTGCAGCATCGCCTCAGGAGCGATTCGTTTTGCCTTGCCGCGCCGGGCGAGGAAAAAATTTACGAGCGCCGGGATATCGGCGGTTCGTTCCCGAAGAGGCGGAATGAGAATGGGGATCACGTTCAGCCGATAGAAAAAATCATCCCTGAAGGTTCCCTTTTTTATCGCCTCTTCGAGATTCTTATTGGTAGCCGCAATCACCCGCATGTCTACCGGGATGGCACATGTTCCGCCCACCCTCCGCACCTCCTTCTCCTGAAGCGTACGGAGCAGCTTTGCCTGGGTATTGAGCGACATATCGGCAACCTCGTCGAGGAACAGGGTGCTCTGACCGGCGGTCTCGATGATCCCGATCTTACGCGCCTGAGCTCCGGTGAAGGCGCCCCGTTCATACCCATAGAGCTCGGATTCGAGAAGGGTCTCGGGAAATGCCGCGCAATTGATGCTCTGCATCGGGCGGCTCCCGCGGGGACTCAGGTAATGGATGAGCTGTGCAATCTTCTCCTTGCCGGTACCGGACTCCCCCCGGATGAGCACCGTTGCATCGCTTGAGGCGACCTTCCGCGCGATCTCGAGCACGCCTTTCATTGCCGTTGATTCGGCTTTGAGATCGTCGAGCTTTTTGCCCTGCTGGTTGCGAAAGTTCATGACGTCCATGCGGAGGCGGTACTTTTCCGCCGCCTTCTCGATGACGCCCAGAAGCTCATCACGTTCGAGCGGCTTGGTGAGGTAGTGGTAGGCGCCCTGTCTCATGGCCCTGACCGCGGTTTCGATGGAGCCGAAAGCGGTAATAACCACCACCTCGGGCCGCGGGATCATGCGGGAAATTTCCTCGACCAGGTCCAGGCCGCTTCGTCCCGGCATCTTCAGGTCGGTAACCACCACCGCCGGATCGTTTTCTTTTATCATGCCGATGGCGGCATCGACATTGGCCGATTCAAATACCCTATGGGTTTCGGCGCGAAGGATATTCGCCATGATGTTTCGCTGGGCATTGTCGTCTTCTACCAGAACGATTGTGATCATGCCGTATCCACGGGAAGCCTCATTATGAAGCAGGCTCCCTTTCCTTCCAGGTTTTTTGCGATGATGGAACCCCCATGGGCTTCGACTATCCGTTTCGCCATGGCGAGTCCGAGACCGACCCCGTCGGGTCGTTTTGAAAAGTAGGGCTCGAATATCCGGTCCAGGTGGCTCGGATCTATACCGGGCCCCTCGTCCTGCATGGCAACGGTTACCCCTGAAGTCCCCTGTTCGGCGGAAACGGTTACCGTACCGCCTGCCGGTGAAACATCCATGGCATTGAGCAGAAGATTTAAAAATACGAGGCGCAACTGCTCCTGGTCGCCATGGAGAAGCAGACCCTGCGGTACCGTACAGCGAAGCGCTACTTGTTTGGATACCAGTTGTTGTTTGACCAGAAGCTCGACCTGCGCCAGAAGCTCTGCGAGAGAAAAATGCGATTTCCGGATGCGGATCGGTTTGCCGATCGCCATGAACTCCTCGACCATGGTATTGAGGTGGCGAACCTCCGCCTTGAGGCTGGCGACCAACCCTTCATAGGCTTCACGCTGTTTGGGATCCTCGGGCCGATAGGAGTGGGCAAGGTGGTCGGCCGTAAGGTTTATCAGGTTCAGGGGATTCCGGATCTCGTGCGCCAGGGTTGCCGCGGTCTCCGAAAGCACGGCCCTTCGATCCATGAGACGGAGCTTCTCCTCAAGATCCTTGGATTCGAGCAGTTTTTCGGTCATCTGATTGAAGGTCGAGGTCAACCTGCCGACCTCATCGCGGCTCCGGTAGTCAACCCGCACCGAAAGGTCTCCCGAGGCGATGGATTCGGCGGCGAGGTTGAGACGCCGGATGGGCCGTATGAGTTGGTACAGCACGAAATACGAGAGAACGAAGAGGGCCAGAAACGATCCGCCGGTCAGGGCGATATTGCGCGTATAGAGCCGGTGGAGGAGTTCGCTGAAATCGTTGAAGATGAATGATGTTACGACGAGGCCGATGACCTTCTTGTCACGCACGATCGGCGTGGTGACCTCGTAGCGGAGGTGCTTGCCGCTGGAGTCGCTGACGCCGAACTGTTCCCGGACGATGATCCCTTTGCCGGTAATGGTTTTCCGCTTGCCGATTTTCGCCGGATTGCTGGATGCGACCACCTCCTGGCTTGAGGAGACGATCGAGACCTCCTTGACGGCAGGATTGCTTTTCGCCTCCTCGATCACCCGGCTCAGGGCGTCACGGTCGGGCGCACGCTCGGCCGAAATCTCCTGCGACGAAAAGTGAACGGTCTGAAGAATATTTTGCAGATCGCTCGATATTGACATCACCATGACACGCTGGGAGTGGAGGGAAAAGAATAGCATGCATCCGAACGCGAGAGCGAAAAAAACCACAAAGGCGAGGACGAATTTGGTAAGGAGACGCATGCGGGTTAAATATAAGCTTCGGCGATTATCCGCGGCTTTCGCACGGAAGTATATTATTTCGTCACCGTGGCGGGGAGCGTTCTCCTCATATGCCCGGCCCGTTCGATTTCACCCTGCACACGCTCTGCCTATGAAACACTTTCGCGGAACCGTGATCGGAAACACTCCGATCGGCGGCGATTTCCTCGAAATGACGTTTACCTGGGACAATACCGCGGGCTCGCCGCTGCCCGGACGTTTTTTCACCCTCCGCGTCGGCGAGGACTCGGTGCCGCTCCTGCGCCGCCCGTTCGCTTTTTCCGCATTCGACGAAAAGCGCGGGGCCGCGATGATATACCGGAAACGAGGCCGGGGTACGGCGCTCCTTGCCGCCAGAACCGAGGGAGAATCGCTCGATCTCCTGGGCCCCCTGGGCCGGCCGTTCCCTCTTCCGGGGCAGGGGAAACGGGCGATACTCGTCGCCGGCGGCATCGGCATCGGCCCGATCGCCTTTCTTGCCGCGACGATTGCGGGCGGGGCGACTCCCTTCACGCTCATCATCGGCTGCCGCACCGCCGCGCTCCTCCCGGCGCCGCTTCGCCTCTCTGGCCTCACGCCCGTCATCTGCACCGACGACGGCAGCATGGGGTTCAAGGGAACGGTTGGAGATTACCTTTCGTCCATCGGACCGTCCATGGACCGCGATACGGTTCTCTACGCGTGCGGGCCCATGCCCATGCTGCGGGCGTGTCATGAACTCTCGCTCTTCAGCGGCAACGACTGCTTCGTTTCGGTCGAGCAGGTCATGGCGTGCGGGGTGGGCGCCTGCATGGGGTGCGCCGTCCGGGCGAGCGGCGGGGGCTATCGAAGGGCCTGCACCGACGGACCGGTTTTTGCGGGCGGTGAGCTCGATTGGCGGGAATCGCCATGAATTTACAAATACGTATCGGCGCGGGCAGGCTCCCGAATCCCGTCGGCGTGGCCTCCGGCACGTTCGGGTACGGAAGCGAATATGAAAAACTCCTCGATCTCTCGCGGCTCGGGGCGATCTATACCAAGGCGGTGACGCTCGAGGCGCGTGAAGGCAACGAAATTCCGCGCATCGTCGAGACGCCGTCGGGCATCCTGAACTCCATCGGCCTTGCCAACGTGGGGGTGGAGCGGTTTCTTGCCGAAAAACTACCGTCGCTTGCACGGCTTCCCTGCGCAATCGTCGCCAACGTCGCGGGTTCGAGCGAGGATGAGTACGCGGCCGTCGTCGAACGGCTCGAAACCGCGCCCGCCCTCTTCGGCTACGAGATCAACGTATCCTGCCCGAACGTCAAATACGGCGGCCTCGCTTTCGGGACCGACCCTCGCCGGATCGAACGGCTCACCGGCCGCCTCCGCGCGCTCACGGCCCGACCGCTCATTGTCAAATTGACGCCGAACGTGACCGATATCGCGGCGATCGCGCGCGCCGCCGAAGCGGGGGGCGCCGATGCGCTCTCCTGCATCAATACGCTGGTCGGCATGGTCATCGATACCGGGGCGCGGCGAACGGTGCTGCCGCTCGGCAGCGGCGGCCTCAGCGGACCGGCACTACGGCCCGTCGGGGTGGCCGCAACCTGGAAAGTAAGCCGCAGCGTCGCCATCCCGGTCATCGGCATCGGCGGCATCATGACCGCCGACGACGCGTTGCAGTACCTCCTCGCCGGCGCTTCGGCCGTTCAGATCGGGACCGGAACCTTTGTCGACCCGTCGATTCCGATCAGGGTGCTCGAAGGAATCGAGGAGTACTGCGCGCGGGAGGGAATAGACTCCATAGAGAAGGTCAAGGGGCTTTTGAAATAATACCACTCAGTACTATTCCAGATACTCTTCCGGACCCTCCCCGCCGTATCCTATTTTTACTGAACTTTTCATCTTTTCGAATTCAACCTGAGGGAGCCGTATCATGGGAACCATCGATACCAGCGAATTCCGGAAAAAGGCCAAAATCATCTTTGAAGGCCAGCCGTGGATCATCGTTGAAAATGACTTTGTGAAACCCGGCAAGGGGCAGGCTTTCAACCGGACAAAGATCAAGAATCTGCTGACGGGCAGGGTGCTCGACAAAACCTTCAAATCCGGCGAAACGTTTGAGGAAGCCGATGTTTCAACCGCGAACATGCAGTATCTCTACCACGACGGTACCCGTTACTTCTTCATGAATACCCAGAATTACGAGCAGATCGAGATTTCGGGCGAGGTCATGGAGGAGGCGTCCAGGTGGATCATGGAAAACGCGGTCTGCGAAGTCTCTTTCTGGGGGGAGAAGGTGATCGCGGTCACGGCACCCACCTTTGTCGATCTCGTTGTCACCTATACCGAACCGGCGGTGCGGGGCGATACCGCGAACAATGTCACGAAAAAGGCGAAGCTCGAAACCGGAGCGGAGATCGATGTTCCCTTTTTCATCGAGTCGGGAATGAAACTCAAGATCGACACGCGCACCGGCGAATATCTGCAGCGCACGACCTGATCGCCGGATTGCCGCACCGGAACGATGCCCTCCAATTTCCTTCCCACCATGTCCTGGGACAATGCGCAAAAACGCGCGGCTATCCTGCGTCATATTCGCGATTTTTTCGCGGCGCGGAACGTCGTTGAGGTCGAGACGCCGATCCTTTCGCATGCAAGCTCCATCGACCGCCACATCGACGTTTTCTCCTCGGAGTTCTCCCCGGCGGCCGGCGCTCCGGCGGAAAAACGGGAACGGGTATTTCATCGCACTTCCCCCGAGTTTCATATGAAGCGGCTCCTTGCCGCCGGCTATGGCGATGTCTATCAGATCGGCAAGGTTTTTCGCGACGGCGAACTGGGACGGATCCACAACCCGGAATTTACCATGCTCGAATGGTATCGGACCGGCTGGTCCATGGAGGCGCTCATCGACGAGACCATCGCCTGCATCATCACGGTTCTCGGCGGGAAAAGGGTCGTCCGCACGACGTATGCGGAGGCGTTTCTCGATGCGGCCGGGTTCGATCCCCTTGGAACGTCGATTGAAGAGGTGTGCGACGCGTGCGCCTCGCGCGCCATGGCGGCGCCGGCGTTTGCGACCCTGACCGATGCGCTGCAATTCGCCATGACGGCCATTGTCGAGCCATCGCTGCCGCCGGATGCCGTGACGGTCATCTCGTGCTACCCGGCCGACCAGGCGGCGCTGGCCGTCATTGACGAAAGCGATCCACGCACTGCGCGGCGTTTCGAGGTTTACTGCGGCGGCATCGAGCTTGCGAACGGATTCGAGGAGTGTGGAAATGCGGCGGAAAACGAGTCCCGGCAGCGGCGGGAAAACGAGCGGCGGCGAACCCTCGGCAGAGAGGAGCTTCCCCTCGACCGCCGTTTTGTAGCGGCGCTTGCCAACGGCCTTCCCCCCTGTTCCGGCGTGGCGCTCGGGCTCGACCGGCTCGTAATGCTTGCCTTAGGGGAAACGACGCTTGAGGCCGCGTTCACGTTTCCGTGGAAACGATCGTGAGAAATTCCGGCGGCAGGCGGGATTCAATGACGGTATGCCTTCCGTTCATCCCGATGAAGGCGATTCGTTTTGCATGCAGGAGCATGCGGGGATAATTTTTCTGAAGATTTTTATCGCCGTAGAGCGGATCGCCGGCTATCGGATGGTCCTTGAAGTACCAGTGCACCCTGATCTGGTGCCGTCGACCGGTGACGGGAGACGCGTCGATGAGGGTATGTCCGGCAAGGCGCTTGACCACCCTGAAGTCGGTGCGGCTCGGTTTCCCGCGAGCCTCATCGACCCCCATCCGTCCCGAACCGTACACCCGTATGGGCGCTTCGATGGTTCCCTCGTCATCGGTCACGATGCCGTGTACAATCGCACCATAGGTTTTTTCGATGTGCCGGTCGGTGAAGAGCCGGTTCATGTATTTATGGGATTCAGGATTCTTCGCATAAAGCAATATGCCGCTCGCGTCCTTATCAAGCCGGTGAACGATCAGGAGTTTCCGCCGCAACTGGCGTTCCATGATGGACATGACGCTGTCGATGGACCGGTCGCGTTCCGGGATCGAGGCAAGGCCGACGGGCTTATCCACCGCCACGATATGGCGGTCTTCAAAGAGAATCGAAATCATCACCCTTAAAATACTTCAGTCATACGCCGACACGGTTCGGTGCAAGCCCCGCCGTCCGTGTTTGTACACCAGAGTATTTTATATGAACTTGACTATAATTCCCTTCAATTGAGGCCTCATGACGGAAAAATTGATCATCATCGGTTCCGGGCCCGCCGGATTGACGGCGGCAATCTACGCGGCGCGTGCAAACCTTGAGCCCTTCCTCTTCGAGGGGTTTCAAGCCGGCGGCATTCCGGGCGGACAGCTCATGATTACCACCCTGATCGAAAATTTTCCGGGGTTTCCCGACGGGATCACGGGACCGGATCTCATGGCGAACATGCGGGAGCAGGCGCAGCGCCACGGCGCCCGCATGATCGTCGACGACGTGCTCGATGCCGACCTCGACACCCGGCCTTTCACGCTCCTCTCCGCGAACGGCGAGACCTTTCGGGCCGATTCACTGATCATCGCCTCCGGCGCCATTGCGCGGCGGCTTCCGCTCGACTCCGAGATGCGACTCTGGGGCCGAGGGATCTCCGCCTGTGCAACCTGCGACGGTTCATTGCCCATTTTCCGCAACCGGGAACTTGCCGTCATCGGCGGCGGCGATATGGCGATCGAGGAGGCGCTGCATCTTACCCAGTTTGCCTCGAAAGTGTATCTCATCCACCGGCGCAGCGAGTTACGCGCGAGCCGGGTGATGCAGAAGCGGGCGAAATACAATCCAAAAATAGAGATCCTGTGGAATAAGGTGAGTTGAGGAATTTATCGGCGATAAAGTTCTAAGGGTCTCATGCTGCGGGATACCGTAAGCGGAGAAACCTCTTCCCTGCCCGTGGCCGGGGCCTTTGAGGCGATCGGCCATGTACCGAATATCGCCTTCCTCAAGGGTGCCCTGACGGTGAATGGCATGGGCTACATCGTGACCGAGCCGGGTTCGACGGCTACCAGCGTTGACGGAGTCTTTGCGGCAGGGGATGTTCAGGACCACCGGTACCGGCAGGCGGTCACTGCCGCGGCAACCGGCTGCATGGCCGCGAAAGAAGCGGAAATGTGGTTGAGAGATAAAGGGATTGATGGATAGTAGTAATAATTGTTACTACTCAGGTGGGAACACCGCTTCGCGGTTTCCCCTGGCCTGAAGCCGCCAAAGCGCGTCTTCAGGCACACCCTTTCCTGCGGAAGTGGTCGGCAATGCTTGCCTACGGCAAGCGCTCTCCCACTCCCGCAACACTCACATGAGGTAGAAAAAACAAGGGAAAAAATCAGGTAATAAGGTTTATTTTCTATCAAGGAGTTGCGAAAAATTAAAGTTGGATTTGGCTGTTTTTCGCAGAGGTCCTGGATGTCCCCCGCAGAGGCTGCTTTATGAAGCACTTACACACGCGGGGGTGACCCGGCTCGGCCACCCATAAGAATTTGAATTTGTAGAAAGGGCTACGTGAGTAGTAACTACTACATTAATTATCCTTATTCGACATACTTATCTTCACCATTAACGATAAGCTCCAGAAACTGTTCCGCCGTTTCCGCGGCAAGGAGTTTCTTTCGCATATTCTCATAGGACATGATACGGGAGAGCGCGGAGAGGATCTGCGTGTGCTCCCCCGAGGTGTTGGCGGGCGAGATGATCATGAAAATGAGGCGCACCGGCTGTTCGTCGATCGCATTGAAATCGATGCCGTTGATCGATTGAGCGGCGATCATGTAAACGCGCCCGACCGAATCCACCCGGGCATGCGGAATGGCGATGCCGAAACCGATGCCGGTCGACATGTCGGCTTCACGTTCGAGAATATTGCGGGCGATGACGGCGCCGTCGGAGAGGTTGTAAATCGACGCCATGTAGCGGGCCATGTGGGAAAGGATCTCCTTTTTATCCGTGCTTTCCAGGCCGATCAGAATGCTGTTCTTCTGCAGAAGATCCCTGATTTTCACGCCGCTTCATCCCCGGAATCGAGAACGCGACGTTCGCGCCGGTTGCGCGCGATGCGACGCTCAATGACAACACACACACGGCCGATTACATATAAAGCTATGCCGGCGCAGGTCGTTCCGAAGGCGATTTTTCTGAGCTCGGGATTGCCGTGCTGCATCTTGATATAAAAGATGATCCCGCCTGCGCTGACGGCAAATCCCGCCAGCATTATCTTTATCCCGTTTGCAAGAAAAAAGGCTTTTAATTTTTCAACCAACCCGGAATCCTTCGCGGAAAACCAGAACCCGGAGTTCGATGACCGAACCGGGTCTCCAAAAAATCGCTAGAAAATATGGTATTTGACCCGAAGTCAGGTCAAACCACGGGCTTCAGGTCTCAAACCGTGGGTTTTGCTGAAGCCTGAAGCCCTCTTTCTCATCCCTCCGGCCCGATCCTTGCCGGATCGATGAGTTTCCACCACCCTTCGGCATCGATAGCGGCGAGCCTGCCCATGAGCTCCCGCAGGGAGGCCCCGTCGCCGGCCTTAATGCGGATCTCGATCTGGTTTTTTTCGAAGTAAACGCTCGGATGAAATGAAACGTGCGACGGATCCGGGTTCAGTCGGCGGCTGTGTGCGTCCCAGGCGTTTTTCATCCTCATATAGAGAGGGAAGCGCATCTCATAGGCCCTGCCATGGAACAGCGCCGCTTTCTGCGGGGTATTGAGCTTGTCGTCTTTCAGGACGGAAGCCAGGCTTTCGGATTCGAGCAGGACCGGCAGGGAAATCCCCTGGTTGAAGGCGATTTCCGGGAGCCATTCTGCAAGTTGGCGCTGCATCTGGCGTGAGAAGGGAATCGCGGAAAAGAGGGTGATGAGCGCCTTCGCATCGGTGTCGGGCAGGTGAGCCATCTCCGGGGCAACGGCGAGGTCGAGCACTCCTTCCAGCACAGCATCGATGAGGAGTGCGCTGCACGAGGCCAGCTCCTCATAGGCATGGCGCTCGGCGGGAGAGAGGCCAAGTCTTGCCGCCACTTGATAACGGGTCTCCCGGTCGCAGTGAGACTTCAGCCAGGCGATGAAGAGCAGTTTTTCATGGGGATGGAGTTCGCGGCCGCCGTTGAGTTCGATCCGCAGAAGCCCGGCCCGGCGAGGGTCGAGGGGGGCATCGATGACCCCGCAGAGAATTTTCCGCTCCCCCGCGTCCCGTAAAGCCCGGACGCGCTTGCAGCCGTCGATCACGCACAATGCGTCGTCCATCCTCGACACAATGACCGGAACGAGCGCAGCCATTGCCGCCGCATCCGGAGCAAACCGGTTGATAACCCGGTCGGTCCAGAGAGCGGACGGCAAGTTCAGCGCCTCCAGGGACAGGCTCTCAAAGGTGAGCCGCAGCTTCGGTACAACGCCCTGCCCGCCCGAATCGGCCGATGATCTCCCGATATCGTTCATATTCCTCGATGTTCCCCCGTTTTTTATAACCTTCCACAAGGATAACCGCCCGCTTGACTGCGCTCCCGACCGCGCGATTCCGCTGAACTTCGGTAAGCATGCCGCTTTCGATCAGGTCAATCAGGCTTTGCACCCTGAACCGGTCGAGAACCGGCACCGTTTTTGAGAGCTGGTCGTCATGCCCGCCGTACCGTTTCAGCAGGTACTCATCGACAAGCCCGACCTCGATAACGGCTCGTCACCTTGAGCCAGAGATCGTAATCCTCGCATGCCGGAAAGGCCTCATTGAATCCGCCCGTTTCCTCAAAAAGTTCCCTCGCCAGCATGACCGAGGACGGTGTGATCATGCACCGTTCGAGGCTCGCGGCGAAGAGGTCGCCGCCGAATTTTGCATGGGTCATGGGCGGATTCACCCTGACGCCGCGCCGAATCCAGAGCTCCTGCGTCTGGCAGATCCGGAATTCCGGATTTTTTTTCAGCCAATCGACCTGCCTGCCAAGCTTTTCCGGGAGCCACTCATCGTCCGAGTCCAGAAAGGCAAGCAATGGGGCGACGGTTGCGCGAACCCCGGCATTGCGGGCGACCGAGACCCCCCGGTTTTCGGGAAGTCGAACGCAGCGAAGCCGCGGATCGCCGCATTTGAAAATAGCGAGTCCGGCAGTGCCATCCGTTGATCCATCGTCGATCACGACCAGCTCGAAGTCGCGCCAGATCTGGTCAAGGACCGAGCGTATCGCGCGAGGAAGCAGGGAGGCGCGGTTGAAGGTTGGAATAATAACGGCGACGAGGGGTGACAAGGATGCATCCTTTGAGAGAACGGCACCTTCAAAATACTTAAAGTAGGTGGGGTATTTGAATTGTGCACCGCCGATCTAGTAATTTATGGGGTCTGTGACAGAGCACGATCATGACAGAGGAGAATAAACCCGATGGTCGCACTGATGCCCGTTTCAGGCAGGACCTGCTGTGGCTTTCGACGCTCGGGATCAACCTGGTGTTCGCAAGCGCGGCGGGGGTGGTGATCGGCCACTACCTCGATAAACTGTTCAAAACGTCGCCGGTTTTCACCATAGTGTTCTTTTGCATCGGGACGTTTGCGGGATTCCGGCAGATCTATAAGCAGGTGCGGAAACTGGGCGAGGACGATACCAACAGGCATGAGTCCAAAAAATAGTCCTGTTTTAAAGCTATCGCTCGGCCTTATCCTTGCGGCGGCGGCCGCGTGCCTCTCGTTCTGGAAACTCACGGCGGGCCACCTCTTCACGGGAGTGGTATGGGGTATCGGGATCGCCTATTTCGGAGTTTTTGTCTATACGCTGCTGCTGCCGAAACGCGGGGGCGGAAAAGGTTCGTTCCTTGCCGGGTATGTGCCCGGGGCACTCCTGCGCTATACGGTCATGATAGGGGTGTTTTCCCTTGCGGTTTTCATCGTAAAAATTAACCCGTTGGGGCTTTTGCTCGGAATGTTCGCTGGAATGACGGCATCGACCTTTTTCTTTCTCAATAAAATGCGGCGGGGAGCGTCCCCGACGCCGGAGGGGTGAAGGCTATGTCCGATGGGGCAATGGAGTTTGACAGCATAAAGTGGCATTTTCCTCAAATTCCGCACCTGCCGCCCGATTTGACCCTTCTGTATTTCGCCTGGATCGTGTGGGCGATCATCATCATCGGCTCGGTTGTTGTCGCAGCCAGGGCGATGCGCAGGACGGCGGTCGATAAGCCCGGCGGGTTGCAGTCGGTGCTCGAAATGTTCATCGAATATATCTGCGGCGTGGCAGATGAACTCATCGGCCCGGAAGCGAAGAAGTATTACCCCCTGTTTATAGGTCTTTTCATCTTTATCCTGGTCGGCAATCTCATCGGTTTCATTCCCGGTCTCGTATCGCCGACCTCGGATCCGAACCTGACCTTTGGCCTCGCGGCGATGGTGTTTCTCTACTTTGTCTTCCTCGGTTTCAAATACAACGGCATCGGGTACCTCAGGCAGTTCAAGGGGCCCGCGCTCGCCTGGTTCATGTTTCCGGTCTCGGTCCTGCTCTCCATCACGGAAGTCATCTCCTTTTTCACGCGGCCCCTGTCGCTCGGGTTGCGGCTCTTCTGCAACATATTTTCGAAGGAGCTGTTTCTCGGCATTCTTGCCTGGCTGATGCTTCACTTCTTCATGAGCTCGCTTCCTTCCGACAAGATATTTTCGATCATGCCGCTCGTGTTGCGGCCGGTCATCATGCTGCTTGGACTCATCATTGCATTCATACAGGCGCTCGTGTTCATGGTTCTTTCGATGTCCTATATCGCCGGCGCCGTTCGCATGGAAGAACATTAAACCATATCTCTTTCAACGGAGGGGTCTCATGACCAAAAAAGTACTGGTTCAGTTTTTTCTGCTCGCGGGGGCGGGCATTGTTTCCGCGGCCGAAACCGTTTCGCCGGGAAGCAGCATGGCGGCGGCAACCTTTTTCGGTAACACGCTCATCGCTTCGGGCGTCGGCGTCGGCATCGCGGCGGGCGGTTGCGGTATCGGCATGGGACTCGTGATCGGGAGCGCCCTCCAGGGCATTGCGCGCCAGCCGGAGTTACAGTCCAAGCTGCAGATGAACATGTTCATCGGGTTCGCACTTATCGAAGCCCAGGTGCTCTATGCGCTGTTCCTGGCCATCATTTTTATTTTTGCCAACCCGTTCGCGGCAAAGGTCGTCGGCTGAGGAGGCCTGCGGGCCGGGGAGCCTGCGGGCCCGATTGGTCAAGAGAGGACTGGTATGCCTGAAATTCATTGGCAGATAATGCTTTCCCAGGTGATCACCTTCCTGATCGCCCTGGCCGTGGTATGGAAATTCGGCTGGAAGCCGGTGATGAAAATCGTCCACGACCGCCAGGAAAAGGTCAGGAAGACGCTTGAAGACGCTGAAAACGCCCGCTCGGCAATTCAGAAGCTCGAATCCGAGTACCGTGCGAAGCTCGAACAGATTGAGCTGAAGACCTCAGAGCTTATTGCCGCAGCTAGGCAGGATGCCGGCCGTGTCAAGGAGGAACTCATGGCCTCAGCCCAGGCCGAGGCCATGGAACTGCAGAAGAAGGCGCACGAGCAGGTCGAGCATGAGCGCCGCCGGATCATGGGTGAAATGCGGGAAGAAATCGTTTCGCTTTCCATGGCAGTTGCCGAAAAGATGCTTTCCAAGCATGTTCCGGGCGATGTGCAGGAGCGGAAGTTCCAGGAAATGCTGGACGAGATTTCCAAAAGCCGGGCGCAGGGAGCGTCATGAGCAACGGTCTCTTTGCACGGGAGTATGCCCGGCTGTTCGACCGGCTTGCTCCCGGAGAGCGGCAGGGGGTTCAGGAGTACCTGTCCGAGCTCGGCGTTTCGGCCCTCCGGCTCGATGGGCTCCGGAACTTTCTGGACCATCCGGCAATCCCGAACGAGGACAAGCTTCGGGCGCTCGAAGCGGCGGCGCCCGGAAAGTTTACGCCCCTCGTCTGGCGCGTGATGGGCGACATCCTGAAGCGACGGATGACGGTTATCTTTCCCCTCATCGCCGAGGAGATGGAGCGTTTGACCGAGGAAGCGAATAATATCCATGTGGTCGGTATCGCCAGCGCACAGCCCCTCTCTCCGGACGCTTCAGGCCGAGCTTGCCCGGAAAGCTCACCGCGCATCTGGGCGGTACGGTAAGGCCAAGTTTACCGTCGATCCTTCGCTTCTCGCCGGTCTCCTGATTAAAATCGGCGATACGATCATCGATAATACCGTCAAGACCGATCTTGAACGCCTCCGTTCGAAACTGATGACTGTTTCTTCCACATAAGGACGATAGCATGGCGATCGATTCATCAAAGATTACCGGCATCCTGCGGGAAACGCTGAAGAATTACGCTTCCAAGCTTGATCTGCGTGAAACGGGCTATGTCATGCAGGTCGGCGACGGCATTGCGCGCGTTTACGGCCTCGACAAAGCGGTTTACGGCGAGCTGGTCGGCTTTCCGCACTCCATCCACGGCATGGTGCTCAACCTCGAAAATGACAATGTCGGGTGTATCCTTCTTGGCGACGCAACCCTGACCAGCGAGGGCGATGAGGTGAGCCGCACCGGACGCGTCATGGCCGTGCCGGTGGGCGAGGCGCTCCTGGGCCGGGTGGTGAATCCGCTCGGCGAACCGATTGACGGCAAGGGCGATATCACAACCGACCGGACGCGGCCCATCGAGGTGATCGCACCGGGCGTCATGGAACGTCAGCCGGTCAAGGAGCCGCTGCAGACCGGCATCAAGGCGATCGACTCAATGATCCCGATCGGAAGGGGCCAGCGCGAACTCATCATCGGCGACCGGCAGATCGGAAAAACCGCGCTGGTGGTCGATACCATCATCAATCAGAAGAATGAGAGCCGGCGTCCCATCTGCATCTATGTGGCTATCGGCCAGAAGCAATCGACCGTGGCCCAGATCGTGGACACCTTCGTCCGCCACGGGGCGCTCGAATACACCATCATCGTTTCCTGCACGGCAAGCGACCCGGCGGCACTCCAGTACATCGCGCCCTATGCCGGTTGCGCCATGGGTGAAGAGTTCATGTGGCAGGGCAAGGACGTGCTGGTCGTGTACGATGACCTCACCCGCCATGCCCAGGCCTACCGCCAGCTCTCGCTCCTGCTTCGCCGTCCGCCGGGACGCGAGGCGTATCCGGGCGATGTGTTCTACCTGCACTCACGCCTGCTCGAACGCGCCTGCAAACTTTCACAGAAGAACGGCGGCGGCTCGCTGACCGCGCTGCCGATCATCGAGACCCAGGCGGGCGATATCTCGGCCTACATTCCGACGAACGTCATCTCCATCACCGACGGCCAGATCTTTCTGGAAAACGGCCTGTTTTTCTCGGGCCAGCGGCCGGCGATCAACAGCGGACTCTCGGTATCGCGCGTGGGCGGCAACGCCCAGATCAAGGCCATGCGCCAGGTGGCGGGCCGCGTCCGTCTCGATCTCGCGCAGTACCGCGACCTCGCCTCATTCGCCCAGTTCAGTTCGGAACTCGACAGCCACTCGCAGGCGCAGCTTGCACGCGGCGCCAGGATCATGGAGCTCCTGAAGCAGGACCAGTACCAGCCGCTCCCGGTCGAAATCCAGGTTGCCATCATCTTCGCCGGGGTCAACGGTTTCATCGACGATGTGCCGAAAAACGACATCCGGCAGTGGGAGAAGGAGTACATCACCTATCTCCGCGAAAAACAGCGGGATCTTCTTGCCGATATCAAGGGCACAAAGCAGATCGACGATGGGATCAAGGCGAGACTTGAAACGGCGATCAAGTCGTACAAAAGCGTAAAGGAAACCAGGGTTCCATAACCATGCCGTCACTGTCCGAATTCAGGAAAAAGATAAAGGGCGTCTCATCGACGCGGCAGATAACCAAGGCCATGAAGATGGTGGCGGGGGCGCGCTTCGGCCGTGCTGCTCGCGCGATGAACGATGCGCTCTATTACCAGACAGAACTGGAAAAGGTCACCGATGCCTATCTCGCGCTTCTCGGAGCCGGGAGGGCGGGAGGCCTGTTTTCCCTCTTCCGCTCTCCCGCCGGCGACCCGCAAACGCCCGCTGCGAAGATCGGACTCGTGGTGGTGGCCGCGGACAAGGGGTTGTGCGGCGACTTCAACAACGCCATCCTCCGCGCGGCAGACCATTTTCTCTCGAAGAACGGAAGTGCGGTAAAGGTGCTTGTCGCGGTCGGCCGCAAATCGGTGGAGCACTACCGGAACGCTCAGGTCCCGGTGAAGACCACGCACTCCCAGTTTTTCAACCGCTTCGACTTCTCGATGGCCGAAACCATCGGGCAGGAGGCGATCAACCTCTTTCTCGACAACGGTCTCGACGAACTCATAGTAATGCGCAGTCACCTCAAGTCCATGATCAAGCAGGAGTTCACCGTCGAGCGGCTCCTGCCCATCGAGCCGAGGCCGCCGCAGGACAGCCTTTACCGGTGCACCATCACCGAGCCGGTTGAAGAGGAGGAGATCCTTCAGTCCCTGCTCCCCATGTACATGAAAGCGCGTTTTTACGGCATTCTCCGCGACTCCTACACGGCCGAGCTTGCCGCCCGCATGCGTGCCATGGACAATGCGACGCGCAACGCCGGCACGCTCATCGATACCATTACCCTTGAAATGAACAAAGCCCGCCAGGCATTGATTACGAGAGAAATAGCTGAAATCATAGCAACCAACGAGGTGGTGAAATAATGGCCGCAGGTAAAATTACCCAGATTTTCGGTCAGGTCGTCGACATCGAATTCCCGCCGAACGAAATTCCGCCCATCTATACCGCGCTAACGGTCGATAAGGGAACCGGCGGCGCCGGAGAGCTGCACACGACGGTGATTCTCGAAGTGATGCAGCACATGGGCGCCAACACCGCGCGCGCGATCGTTCTCGGTCCGCCCGAGGGCATGGCCCGCGGACTTCCGGTGATCAATACCGGCACACCGATCTCGGTGCCGGTCGGCAAGGCATGCCTGGGACGGCTCATGGACTATGCCGGACGGCCCATCGATTACAAGGGCGAGATAAAGGCCGAAACCACCTTGCCCATTCATCGCGATCCGCCGGGATTCCTCGATCAGGAGACCCGGCCGCAGGTGTTCGAAACCGGCATCAAGGTCATCGACCTCCTCGCGCCGTTCAAGAAGGGCGGCAAGGTGGGTCTCTTCGGCGGCGCCGGCGTGGGCAAGACCGTGGTCATCATGGAGCTCATCCATAACGTGGCGAAGCATCACGGCGGTGTGTCGGTGTTTGCCGGCGTGGGAGAGCGGACCCGCGAGGGAAACGACCTCTACCTCGACATGTCTGAATCAAAGGTCATCGATAAAACCGTGCTGGTCTTCGGCCAGATGAACGAGCCGCCGGGATCGCGTCTCCGCGTTGCGCTCACCGGCCTCACCCAGGCCGAGTATTTCCGCGACCAGGAAAAACAGGACGTGCTCCTCTTCGTCGACAACATCTTCCGCTACGTGCTTGCGGGCGCCGAGGTTTCGGCGCTCCTGGGCCGCCTGCCGTCGGCCGTGGGCTACCAGCCGACGCTCGGCACCGAAATGGGCGAGCTGCAGGAACGCATCGTTTCGACCAAGAACGGCTCCATCACCTCGGTGCAGGCGATCTACGTTCCGGCCGACGACATCACGGACCCCGGCGTGGCGACCGCGTTCGGCCACCTCGACGCCTCGATCGTCCTTTCGCGTAAGATCGTGGACATCGGCATCTACCCGGCCGTGGACCCGCTCGAATCGTCGTCCAAGATGCTCGACAAAATCGTCGTGGGCGAGGAGCACTATGCCGTGGCCCGGGAGGTGCAGAGCATCCTGCAACGGTATAAGGATCTTCAGGACATCATCGCCATCCTCGGCGTCGAGGAGCTTTCGGACGAAGACAAGCAGGTGGTGGCGCGGGCGCGCAAGATCCAGCGCTTCTTCTCGCAGCCCTTCTCGGTGGCTGAAACCTTCACCGGCATCAAGGGCTCCTACGTGTCGGTCGCCGACACCATCAAGGGCTTCCGCGAGATCGTGGACGGCAAGCACGACGCGGTGCCGGAGCAGGCGTTCTTCATGGCCGGCCCGATCGAAGAGGTCCTCCAGAAGGCGCGGGAGATCGCCTGATGGCTGCCATGCAGTGCGAGATCATCACGCCTGAAAAGGTGTTCTATCGCGATGAGGCGGAGTTCATCGTGGCGCCCGGCGCTTCCGGTGAGCTTGGCATCCTGCCCGGCCATACCCGGCTCATGGCCGACCTCAAGGCCGGGGTCGTGCGTCTGGAGAAGGGGCCGGAGAAGAAACAGTTCGCCATCTCCGGCGGATTCATCGCCATCGAACCGACTGCGGTGAAGATTTTCACACCCGTGGTAAAGCAGGGGTAGGATTCACCGGTTTTTATTGCCACGTTGTCAAGCTAAACGGCCTATTTTTCAGCCCGGGAAAAAGGGTCTTTTTCTTGACGAAATGGGACGTTTTTCAGGCCCTCGGAAAAGTACCGGAAGTACCAGAAAATGACCAGAAACAGGGTCGGTTTGGCATGATTTTACCGTAAAATCGCATCAGAAATGCATTATAAATATATCATTAAATGGTGTTTGAAGAGCCTTTTATGGGCGTTAGAACGGCGTTCTAATGGCGTGGGTCACATGGAAGTGAGGACAAGGAGTGTCTATCCGATACCCACTATAGGCGACCCAAGAGGCACCCGTAACGCCTATCGAATCCCCTGCGCTTATAGCTTTCTGAGGTGGCCCCCAATCGTTGGACAGTTTTAAGGGGTGGATAAGGTAGTTGACATGTTGTGTTGATTAGTTGTTTTGCTTTTGCTTTTTGAAATAAAATAATAGTTGTGCAAAGGGGGTGCAGGGGGGAATGTGTCCCCCCGCCCCGGGTGTGTCCAGTTACGGCATTAAACGGGTGCATAAAAAACCTCTGACGGTGTTCGATAATTCAATGCCTGATGCGGTCTCTCGTAGTTATAGAACTGGAAATAGGCGGTGAGCCCGCGGAATGAATCTCGCGGCGACAGATAGTCCTTCAGGTAAACGTCTTCGTATTTAACCGTTCGCCAGAGACGTTCAGTGAAAACGTTATCCAGTGCACGCCCACGACCATCCATGCTGACCCGTACTCCGGCTTCCTGCAGGCGGCTAACGAAAGGAACTGCCGTAAATTGTGCGCCCTGATCGGAATTGCAGATCTCAGCTTTACCGATTTCCAGGGCCTCATTAAGGGCAGATAAGCAGAACTGGTGATCCGGCGTCGTTGAGACCGCGAATGAAAGCACATATCGACTGAACCAGTCCAGAAACGCTACCAGGAACGCAAAGCCTGATTGTAGCCGCAAGTAGGTGATATCGACACCCCAGACCTGATTGACACGTTCTATAGGTAAATGCCGCAGTAAATACGGAAACACCATGTGCTGCTTATCTGGTGCGCTCAGATTCCGTTTAGGATAAATCGCTTCCAGACCCATGAGATGCATTAATCGCTGAATGCGCTTCCGGTTAACCGAGTGCCCCATCCGGTTCAGCATGGCCATCATGCTCCGACTTCCAAAGGTGGGGTGTTGCGTATACAATTCGTCGATGGTATGCATAAGGCTAAGATTAATTTCGCTCTCTCCCTGACTTGCATGGTAGCAGCTCGAACGCGCCAACCCCAGCAGAGAGCATTGGACGGCAATACTAAGCCGAGGCTCAGACGGATCGATAAGGCGACGCTTTTCATCGGTTGAAAGCCGCCGTCTTTTTTTTTAACCATTCCAGCTCATATTGCAACTGGCCTATCTGCTGGAACAACTCAGCTTCACGCTCCTCCCGTTCCTCTCGCTCGTGTTCAGGCTTCCGGGAAAACAGCGAGGGCAGAAGATCGACTGCGTGCTTTTTCCACTTCGTGACCATGAGAGGGTGGATCCCATACCGCTTGGCGATCTCGGCGGTAGTCATTTCTCCGCTGAGTGCCTTGAGTACCACTTGAGCCTTGAATTCCGCACTGTGGCGTTTTCGTTGCATCGGTGCCTCCTCCTATAAAATCGGTTGAACCGTGCAACATGTCAATAAAAACTACCTTAGATACCTGTCCAATTTTTGGGGTCCACTACATTCCTTTCATTATTCCTGCGTTATTCTTCAAATATGCTGTTGATTTCTTGCTCGACCGATTTTTATATTATCAAGAGAACAACGGGATAACGATCTTTCCGAAGACAGCAGAACAAGGCAAGATAGTGTCTATTATATGAGAGCTTTTTAGCGTATTTGAAATAATATATCTTACTATTGCTACATAAGAAGATAGGATCAATAAATGACGCAAACCAATAATCAGTCAGGGATCAAATCAGACCTGAGAAGTTTAGGATCAATATTATCTGATAAACATTTTCTTAAAGTACCTGCTTATCAGAGGAGTTTTTCTTGGTCAAAAACAGAAATATCAGAACTGTGGGATGATATTCAATCTGTTATTTACGGTAGAGACGATAATTACTTTCTAGGCTCCATGGTTTTCATCCATAAAGCAGACGATTCTCTTGAGGTAGTGGATGGTCAGCAACGATTGGCGACAATTTCGTTATATCTTGCTGTTATCCGCGATTGCTTTAAATTGATAAAGGATATAGATCGTGCAGGTCATGTCGAGCAAAAATATCTCTGTAACAGAAATATAATAACAATGGAAGCTGCTCCTCGCCTCGCTTTGAACGAAATTGACAATGACCTGTTTTCTAAGATAATAGAATCATTACTTTCGTTCGAGGATATTTCAGGTATTGCTAAAGATAAGGAAAAATTTGAAAGTAATCGATTACTTGCTAAAGCATACATAGATATTCGTGAATTTTTAAAAAAAGGATCTTCTGATTTTTCACAACCTACATATCTATCCAACCTTGTAGAAATTCTTACTAATCGCGTCTCATGCATCCAAATTACCACACCCTCTGAAGATGCAGCATATATTCTTTTCGAAACCTTAAATGACAGAGGGGTTGATTTAACGCTCTCAGATATGCTAAAAAATTATCTGTTTAGTAGAGCAGGAAAACGGATCGAAGAGATTAAACATAAATGGACAGAAATCATGACACTTATCGGTCAAGAATATATGAAAACATATATCCGTCATGAGTGGATGAGTAAATACGGGCAAACACGGGAAAAAGAGCTCTATACAAAAATTAAAGCAGAAATTAGTAGTAATCCTAAAGCCATTGATTATGTAACAAATTTGAAGGATTCTGCAATTATTTATGATGCCATCGGCAATTCCGATCATGATATTTGGACTAAGCATGGAATAAAATGCCAGAATCTTATCGAGGAAATTGAACTTTTGGGGCCAACACAATGCTACCCATTAATCTTATCCACCTGTCATTCAAAACCAAAAGAAATTATTACTGTGCTAACATGGATCACCAGTCTTACAGTACGCTATAGCCTGATATGCGGCAAAGGGACTGGCAACCTTGAGTCTGTTTATGCACGAGCAAGCAGTCTAATTCGAAAGCCAGATTCTAAACTCAAAGAAGTAAAAGATATATTGCTTAGTATTTGGCCATCTGATGAGGAATTTAAAATATCTTTTTCTCAAAAGACCCTTTCGACCCCTCGGATTATCAAATACCTTTTAGCAAAAATTGAATGTTATAATTCTAATGATGACAGCTTGATACCAAATCCTGAGAGCCTAACAGTTGAACATATTCTCCCGAAAAAACCTTCATCAATCTGGCCAATAAGACTGAGAACGGATCCTGTGTTAAAAGAAAACGTTAAACTTATTGGCAATCTTACAATTCTTACAGAACCAATGAATCGTGGTTGTGAAAGCAAACCTTTTTCGGAAAAGAAGGCGTTTTACAATGATTCAAAATATACCATTACAAAAGCATTATGTTCGCTCTCAGATTGGGATGAAAAAGCAATTCAGAAGCGTCAGGGAGAGCTGGCGGAAATTGCTGCAAATATTTGGATAATATATTGAATCGCACGGGTGCCCCTATCGAGTGACCCTGTAATCCTGTGGCCTGGAGCTCCGATCCAGGTCTTCTATTCTATTTTGCAGGAATAATTTTATAGCTTCGGTTTCCAGTTCCCTAGCAGCGGTACATCAATATCACGATCCTTCCATCTGGAGTAAATAAATGCCTCGCCAAAAACCTCTCTCTATCCTCCAACCCAACTGATTTACGGCATCATTGTCATTCGTGATTCCGGTGATACCGTAAGGGCGGGTTGCCCATTAAATCGCCATAGCCCGGTTTTATGGACGAAATATTAGATTCTAATTGTAGGCGCAAACCCGCACCTGCAATTCAATCCCGTCCATTAAACCGGATTCCGTCGATAAATGGGAAATCTGCCACGCGGGGAAACCCGATGCATCAATTTCGCCGCGAATCATCCGAAGGCCGATAATAATGTCTTCCGGCATTTTCAATAATTTCACGGGTTACCACAACCGCCGGTCAAACCGGTTACGGGGGTACGATTATTCGCGACCGGGGTATTATTTCATCACGATATGCATCAAAGATCGGGCAAAACAATCGTTGGGCGAATCGATATCGTCGAGGGGTGGGTTCTAAACCGCCATTTTTCGCGTTCCAAACCCGACGGAACCGTCCGGAATTGGCCCCCAACCTGTTCATGTCTGGAATGATTTGAACGAATTCAACTATGCGTTCAATTTGCGATTGGACGAATTTAATGAATCATGCCGGACCATATTGGATGCATTCGTTATCATGTCAAATCGTGCATGATATTATCGATGGCGGAACGGGTTTGGACAGGGGCGGGTTTAAAACCCGCCCCTACATGGCTGCGCCAAACGGATATATTGCCTGAAATTGTTCGGCAATTAAAAACATTTCTCCTCACGACGAATTAACGCCATCCGTCATGTACGAATCAACCCAAACTGGCAACGAAATTTTTACGACCACATCATCCGTAACGAAAAATCGTTATATTTCATCCGGAACTACATCCGCGAAAACCCGTTAAATTGGCTGGATGATGAGGAAAACCACATCAACCGGGAAATCGGAGGAATTCAAAATGGAAGAGATAGGCGACAAAAAATGAACTGCACACCGCAGCAAGCTGCGGAGTATTAACCCCCTTTTTATGATTGAAAGAGCAATGCAGACAAAGCACCGGATAATCATAGCTCGATTCGCGCAACATGAGCGAAATCAACGACCAATCCATCGATCTGGTCGTCACTTCTCCGCCTTACCCGATGATCCACATGTGGGACGAGCTTTTTTCATCCTTATCTCCGCGGGTGGAAGGTTTTTTAACCTCCAATGACGGCAATGCCGCATTTGAGGCCATGCATATCGAATTGGATAAGGTATGGCGGGAGCTTTACAGAGTTCTCGAGGTCGGGTCCTTTGCCTGCGTGAATATCGGGGATGCAACAAGGACAATCGGCGGCAACTTTCAGCTTTATCCAAACCATGCACGAATCATCAGTTCCTTTCGTGCAATCGGTTTTGATTGTTTGCCGGTGATCCTGTGGCGGAAACAGACCAACGCGCCGAATAAATTCATGGGTTCGGGCATGCTTCCCGCCGGGGCCTACGTGACCCTGGAACATGAATACATCCTTATCTTCCGCAAAGGCGCAAAAAAGGAATTTAAAAAGGAATCGGACAAGGAAGCACGAATGCGGAGTTCTTTTTACTGGGAAGAGCGCAATACGTGGTTTTCCGATGTATGGGATTTCAAGGGAACGAAACAAAAGCTGGATCATTCCGATCTGCGCAGCCGTAGCGGAGCCTTTCCGCTTGAATTAGCCTGCCGCCTCATCAACATGTACTCCCTGTATGAAGATGTCGTTCTGGACCCGTTCATGGGTACGGGAACAACGGCGCTTGCCGCACTGACATGCGGACGCAGCAGCGTCGGGATCGAAATCGACCGCGCCTTCGCTCCTCGTATCATTGATCAGGCGACATCGTTTCTCCCGGCGGCGAATGAGATCATCGCTTCCCGGATGGCGTCCCATAGTTCGTTCGTGGCTTCGCACGTGGAATTAAAGGGTTCGATGAAGCACGTCAACAGACCCCACGGCTACCCCGTCGTCACCCGGCAGGAAACGGAAATTCGGCATTACAGGGTTAAAACTATCGCGGCGACGAATGACCACGAAATTCAGGCGCGGTATGAACCCATCGGCACAATGGATTCTTCAAAAAACAGGGATTTAAAAAAATGAGAACTCCGGTGTTCGATTTGTTAAAGGCATTCATGTTTTCTCTGCCGTATCTTTTTAACCCTCCAACCCTCCAACCCTTTGTTTACTAATCTCCCCGCCTCGGTTCCACGTGTATCGTGACATACGCCCCCGGGAACGCGGCCTTGACCGCATTCTCGACCTTGAAGCAGAGCTCGTGCGCGGCCGGGAGCGAGGTGCCGCCGTCAACCTGGATGTGCAGATCGATCTCCCGCCGGGATCCGCTCTTCCGGGTGCGGAGCTTGTGGTAGCTCGTGATCTGCGGATAGCCGCGGATGATCGTTTCGATGGCGCCGATTTCGGCGTCCGGGAGTTTCTGATCGGCAAGGTCGGAGATTGACCGGAGGGTGAGGTCGATCGAGGCGCGCAGGATGAGGCCGGCGACGGCGATGGCGATGATCGGGTCAAGCACGACCAGGTGCGTGAACCGTATGGCGATGAGCCCGAGCATGACGCCGAACGACGTGAAGACGTCGGCGCCCAGATGCATGGCATCAGCCTCGATCGCGATGGAGTCGTACCTCTTCGCCGAATGGAAGAGGGTCCGCGATGCGACCATGGTGACAACGGTCGAAACCGCCATCACCCCGATTCCCCAGTCGATCTTGACAATTGCGGCGGGCGGATGCATGAGCTTGCGGACCGCCTCGGCCACGATGATGCCGGCCGCGAAAAAAAATGAGCAGGGCTTCGAAGAACCCCGAAAGGTTCTCGAACTTCCCGTGGCCGAAGGGGTGGACGCTGTCGGCCGGTTCCTCGGCCTTGATAACGGCGATATAGGCGACCACGGCCGCCAGGAGGTCGATGCTCGAATGGACCGCCTCCGAGAGGACGGCGACCGAGCCCATCAGGATGCCGGCGACGATTTTAAAGGCGATGAGCGCGCCGTTGGAAACGATCGAAACGAGGATGACGCGGTTTTTTTGCATGGGATTAATTTCCGGCAAGCATCTTCGCCCTGCTATGGGAATAAAATAGGTTACCACTCAGACTACGGCCAAAATAGCGAATTTTCCGTATATTCCCAAACCGGCTACATGAGCACCCGTACCTCGAGAGAAAAAACATTGTTCGCAGGCTCAAAGACGGTTTCTCCCGGCGCCTTGCGGACATCGCCGCGATAGGAGCCGTTGATGAGAAACCGCTGGCCCATCTTGACATCGGCGGTGATCACGAGTTGATGCGACACCCCGCCCCGGAACCCCCTGGCCATGCGATAGTCCGCGTCGCCGCCGAAGGGCACGACCGACCAGGTATACATCGCCCCGATGGTGCCTTTCGGCGTCGGCTGGAAGGTGAACGAGGGCGAAAGCTGGTAGTACAAGGTGCTGTCGAAGGAGGTCGATCCGGGCGCGGCGCTGTCCGACTGGTGCGCGAGACCGGCCACTTCCAGCAGGGTGAAGTTGGCTTGCCGGGTCAGGAGAAATTTCTGGGTCACCTCCAGGCGGCGATCGTAGAGCGTATAGTCGTTGCCGCCGGCGGCGGTATCCGCATGCGTGACCGAGAGCAGGTTGACCGCCGCGCCAAAGGTGAACCGCCGGATGACCCGCTGCGCCTCGATCCGCGTCTCCAGGCTCCCCTCTTCATAGCCGAGCACCTTGCGGTAGCCGGGCGTCAGGGTCAGGCGGCCGCTCAGAAGATGCAGCGAGTCGTTGCGCGGGGACCAGTCGATCTCCTGGCGGTACGAGCAGTCGGCGTACCGCACGGCTTCCCCCGCATCGGGCGAAAAGAACCAGGAATCCAGGGAGAGCGCTCCGGGCAGGTAGGAGGGGATATCGTTGCGGTCCGCATCCACCTGCTCTTCGGAGGCAAGCGTTCCCTCCCAGGAAAGATCGCCGAGGAGGCCGCCCAGCCGCCGGCGCGGTTTATAGGCCCAGGTGACGTCCGCGGTGGTTTTACGGACGCGCTCGGCCGAGGACTGGTCGTACACCTCCTGCTGCTGCATGAAGTAATCGCCGGGAACGTGCGCGACATACTGCTGCGTCGCCGTATCATAAATGTAGGTGCCCATTCCCTTGCCGGCAAAGATCGGGACCTGCACGAAGGATGAGGCCTTCTGGGCATTGGTGACGTAGTGTTGCCGGGAGGTAAACCCGCTTCCGGGCGGCTCTACATCGCTTGTCAAATCCACGAGCATGTTCGTGGTCGACGCCGCGCCGTAATCGACGGATTGATCGTAGTTCGAGGTGCCGCTTATCCGCCATCCCGGCAGAAACGAATGGTTGATCGACTGTTCCCAGCGAACCTCATAGCCGGTATCGCTCGTCGCGCCTTCGCCGTCGGGGCTTTTCCGCTTCGAAAGGCCCGCGACCTTTTCCTGGAGGTTCCAGGGTAGAAGCCCATAGGTGATTCCCCCCTCGAAAAAACCGCTGCCGCTTCCCAGCGAGTCCCACCGGTACTGGTCGCGCCAGGTGAGGCCGAAGGTTTGATGCGGAAAGGAGAGCGTCGCGGCCGCACTCTCCTGCCTTCCGAATCCGCGTTCCTGCCCGGACAGATGACGGAAGAAGGATCCGTCGTAGTTCACCGAAAAGCGGTCGTCAAGGTCGTACCGCACCCCGGGCGAGACCTTGTCGGTGAGGAGCACGGAATCGGCGCGGCTCTGGCCGTACCCGAGGGAGGTCATGAGTCCGGGAATGATCGTCGCCCCGGCGAGGGCGTCCCACTCCTGCCGGTTTTGCGGGCTCTCCGCGATGGAGGTATCGTCCCACTGCGTCTTGCAATCATAGAGCGACAGGGGTTGGCCGCCGAACCCGCCGGAGGTGAAATGATGATCGCCGGCGAGCCACAGGGAGGGTTCGTCGCTTTTTTTTACCCCCGCAAGGAAGGAGAAGTCGGTGGCGGCGGACAGGTTGTTCTGGTCGCCGACCGTCGAGAAGAGGTTTTTATCGATGTCCTGGCCGGCCGCGTCGAGCGTCGCCCTGAACAGGGGGAGATTGACGGAGGCCTTGACTTCGGCCGAGGTCGTCGATTGCGGTGCCGGGAGGGGCGAGAGATCGGTATAGCCGCCGCCCGAATCCCGGCCGATGTAGCCGTACTCCGGTCCCCGCGTATCCGTTGAAATGATGGTGTAACCTCCCTTTTCGCCCGCGTTGACGGGCTGGAAGTACACGTAGAAGTAGTTGTAGATGGAATCCGGGTGGTTCACCGGGTCGTAGGGCGTATAGACCCAGACGGAATCGGTCCCGGAGAGTTGCCGTTTATACAGCGGATAGAGCTGGCTCTGGGGGGCGACGTCGTTGGGGTTTACCGGCTTCGCCGTGGTGGCCCGCGGCGGGTTGTCGCCCGCGGCGGCGAGGGCGGCCTTTTGCGCATCGGTCAATGTCAGGTCGATGGTCTGGTTCCTGTTGTCGGCCTCGCTCCAGACGACCCCGCGCGCCGAAAAATTCGAATCGCGCGTCGCAAACCCCGCCGTGCCGCCGGCTATCAGGCGCTCATAGTCGAATAACTTGTACTCATAGTCGATCCGGATGAGGTCCTCGTCGCGGATGGCGTTTTTCGGCGTAAAGGTGACGCTGGCGAGTTCATAATCGACGATATAATCCTTGTCGCTGCCCTCTTGCAGCTCCCGTCCGTTAAGTTGCACCTTCACCGTGCCGGATACCGGCAGGATCTGGTCGTGTTCGCCGTTGCCGGTGAGGTAGTACGGCCCCTGGACACCCTCCTGACCGTCTTTCGTCTCTATTGCGGTCTTGCCGCCGGCGATGGCGCCGAAGGCGCCCACCGAGAACGGCAACGCCGTCGGCGTGAGGTTCAGGGAGATGCCTTTGATTTTTTGCTCCCCCGAGAGCAGCCCCTTGAACGGCCAGGCGACGTACTGGTCGCCGATGATCGAGTGGAAGGAGGGATCGTTGATCTCGATGTTGATCATATCGAAATCGCTGATATCGCGGGTCTCGCCGTCGAGAGAGGAGCTCTGGTCGGAAAGGTGCGCGGTTACGGTGGTGCCCGGCCTGATCTCGCCCCCGATCCTGACGTTCCAGCCCCTGCTCGAGGTTGACCTGTCCCAGGGTGCCCAGCGACGCGCCGGCGCTCTTATACCCGCTGATGGTGAGTTTATCGCGGAGCGACGGCGCCGATGGCGCCGTGAAAGTGTCCGGTCTGAGGGCGGTGTCGTGGAGATCGAGATAACTCTTCCGGTAGAGCGCAAAGACCTTGGGAATGCCGTAGAAGCCGGTCTCACATCGGACATGGATCGGTATCCCGCTGTCGATCGGCTTAACGAAATAGAGTGCGTTCCGGTCCGGGAAAAAGGTCCAGTGGGGGGCGGGCAGCGAGTCTTTCAGCTTTACGGTGATGGTGGCGCTGTCCGGGAAGGAGTTGCCGATAATATACGGCCCCGCTCCGCCATTGCCGAGAAGCGTGGTATCGACAATAGCCGCTTTGGAAGCACAAAATACACAAAATAGGAAAAGGAATAATTTTGAATAGATGCTACGATCCTCTAAAGATTTTTGCTTAACCTGGCTCGTGCCGGGCGGCTCCCGTCGGATTGCGAGTGAAACGATTACGCATAGTATAAAGGTATTGTTTGGGATCGGAGAGAGGGATGCGGACGCCCGTGGAGCGAATCGCTACTCCCGGAAGAGGATTGCCGCCCGAACCTTTTCCGCCGTTTCGAAACCGGTCAGGTAGTCGATGATCTCCAGCGCAAAGGGGATGGCAGTTCCGACTCCGCGGCTGGTTATTATCGTTCGATCCCGCACAACCGGCTCTCCGACGACCGTTGCACCGTACAGCGCCTCTTCGTTGCCGGGATAACAGGTCGCCCTGAACCCGTTGAGAATCCCGGATGCACCGAGCGCCGTCGGCCCGGCGCAGATGGCGGCGCACAGAGCGCCCCGTTCGAAGGTCCGGCGGATGAGGTCCAGGAGCCCCGGCGATGCGGCAAGGTTTCGGGCGCCCGGCTGGCCGCCGGGAAGAACAACCGCGTCGAAGGGAGCCGAAAAATCCGCAAAGAGCCGATCCGCGGCGAGGGTAATGCCGTGGGATCCGGTAACCTCGCAGGATTCCAGACCGAGCATCGTGACAACGATCCCCGCGCGCCGGAGGAGATCGATGATTGTAACCGCTTCGGTCTCTTCGAAGCCGGGGGCGAGAACGGTAATCGCATGCGGTGCGGTCATGACGGGACCTTCTCCTCGAACGACGGTAAAAAAATAGTGTCCGCCGGGCCGGTGAAAAAAATACTCCTCCGTTGAATAGTGAACTATACTTATAATAGCCGATATCGTCCGGGCTCCATCACCTCCACCCGCGAGGTCATCGATTATGAAACCCCTTCTGCGCGTTCTGCCATTTGTAATGTCGATCCTCCTTGCCGTTATCCACGGCGGCTGCGGCAAAAAGAACGATAATCCCGTTGATCCGGGAACGACCAATGCGGACGGCGTTTACACCCAGCAACAGGGGGCGATCACGCTGGAAAGGTTTTCAACCGGCCGCGACACGACTCCCGGAGTTTCCGATTCCGCCGTAGCCTCGCTGGTCAAGGGCCATACGGCCTTTGCGATGGACCTGTACCATAAACTGGATACCGGCGCGGCCAACCTGTTTTTTTCTCCCTACTCCCTGTCAACGGCTCTGGCCATGACCTGGGGCGGGGCGCGGGGGCAAACCGAGCAGGACATGGCGGCCGTGTTGCATTTTCCGGCCCCGCAGGCGACGCTGCACGCGGAGTGCGACGCGCTGGATCTCGCGCTGACGGCGCACGCCGAGGCCTGCGGGTTCGAGCTGCATATTGTCAACCAGCTCTGGGGAGAAAAGACCTGGACCTTCCTGCCCGATTACCTCAAGCTGCTGAGCGTCAATTACGGGGCAGGAATGCTCCTGCTCGATTTTCTGCACTCCCCCGGACCGTCGGCGCAGGTAATCAACTCCTGGGTCGCCACGCAGACGCAGCAGCGCATACAAAACCTCATTCCTCCGGGTGCCATTAGCGACCTGACCAAGCTGGTGCTGACCAACGCCATTTATTTCAAGGCGCAGTGGGCCGATACCTTCGAGCACCAGGAGAGCGGCGACCGGATCTTTTACCGCGGCGCCGCCGATTCAATCTCGACGACATTCATGCATCGGAACGGCTCCTACGGCTATTGTTCAGGCAGTGAATTCAGCGCCGTCAAGCTTCCGTACAAGGGCAATGAAACCTCGATGCTGATCATCCTTCCTGCCCAGGGAATGATGGCGCAGACGGCAGCGACCCTTTCGACCGATTGTCTGGACTCGGTACGGAGTTCCTTGCAGTCCACCTACCTTGCGCTCTATCTGCCGAAATTCAGTTTCACCACCGGACCGATCGGCATGAGCGCCCCGCTTATGTCGCTCGGCATGGCCTCGGCCTTCGACGACAGCGCCGATTTTTCGGGGATCGATGGAATGCGCGATCTTCGTATTACGGAAGTGTATCACAAGGCATTTGTCGCGGTCGACGAAGAGGGCACCGAAGCTGCGGCGGCTACCGCGGTCATTATGGGCAATATGGCTTCGGCCCCGCCCCAGACGACGTTTTCCGCCGACCGGCCGTTTATCTTCCTGATCTGCGATGACCCTACCGGCGCGGTGCTTTTCATGGGAGAGCTGGCCGATCCGAGCCGGCAGTGAGGGAAGAGCGGGAGAGTCTCATCGCAGGTGCATGAACTTCCGGCCGGATCGAAAGCTTCGGAGATTAATGGAATCGCAAACGATACTACCATTTGTAACATTCAGCCGAAGGGTGGTATATGAGCCTCTGCTTGAAAAGACAACTCGTGTTTTCGCTGATTGCCGGTTTTTTATCGACGCTGTCGGCTCCTTTGACAACAAACGCCGGAGGAACGATTGGCGGCGCGTATACTCCGGATCCGGCAAACCGGGTTGTCATGAATTTCAATACCGACTGGCTGTTTTATCTCGGCGATGCGACCAACGCCGACTCAACGGCATTTAATGACGCTTCATGGACCAGCGTATGCCTGCCGCATACTCCCCGGCTGGAAACGGAGCTTTTGACCGGAAACGGCAATTACCGCGGCATACACTGGTACCGGAGGCATTTTTACCTGAACAACTCCTTTTCGGGTAAAAAGATCTTCATCGAATTCGAAACGGGAAGCATCGTTACGGACATCTGGGTGAACGGTACGTCGTTCCCAACCCACTATGGCATGAATTTACCGATTATTCTCGATGTCAGCAGCCTAGTGAAATTCGGATCGACGGGGAATGTCATCGCGGTCCGATTGAACAACAACGACAACACCGACGTCCCGCCGGGCAAAGTGCAAGCGGGATCATCGGGCCTTGATTTCATGTATTTCGGCGGCCTTTACCGCAACGCGCATATGTACGCAACGAATAAATTGCACATTACCGACCCCGTCTATACGAACAAGACCGCGAGCGGCGGTATTTTCGTCACGTATCCTTCCGTGAGCACTGCTCAGGCGACCGTGCAGGTCAAGACCGACGTTAAAAACGAATATGCCGTTGCGGAAACAGCCATTGTCAAAACGTATATCGTCGATCCGCAGAATACGATTGCGGCCTTCATGACCGGCACGGTGACGATCAATCCGAACGCCGATTCCCAGATTACCCAGTCCGCAACGATTGCCAACCCCCGGTTATGGTATCCGGATACGCCCAGCATCTACATGGTGTACTCCTCCGTCTGGATGGATAGCGGGCTTGTCGACAATTATGCGACGCACATCGGCATCCGCAGTCTTCAATGGGTCTATAAGGCCCTCGTGATAAACGGCAGGTCATTTCCAAAGTTTTCCGGCACCAACCGGCACCAGGAGTTTCCGTATATCGGCATGGCGGGCCCGAACTCCATGCAATATCGCGATGTTTTGAAACTGAAAAACGGCGGCAACATGTGGGTGCGGTTTTCCCATGAACCCGCAAACCCCGCTTTCCTGGATGCCGCTGATTCTCTCGGATTCATGGTCATGCCGTGCCTGCCGGGCTGGCAGTATTGGAATTCCGACACCATTTTCCAGAACCGCTGTTACCAGGACCTCCGGGACATGGTGCGGCGCGACCGGAACCATCCCTGCATTAACGTTTGGGAAGCGGCGCTCAATGAGACGTCAATGACCAATGCGTTTGCTACAAACTGCTCAACCATCGTTCATACGGAATATCCCGGCAACCAGTGTTATGCATCAGGGGGAAATTGGAGCTCATTTGTCGAAGCGGAAATCATTTATAATATTTTCTGGGGCAGCGGGAATGCGGGTCCCGCCGTTCCCGTTCTCCGGGAATACGGCGACTGGGCATATGGAGGAAACAGCAGCACCAGCCGCGTCCAGAGGTCGGACGGCGAGGCTAAAATGCTGGTCGGCGTCATCAACCGCATGGATGGTTGCGATTCGCTCTATGCATCGACCGACAATACCGCCGGCTTCAATACCTGGACCGGCATCGACTACAACCGGGGCTACGCCACACCCACCTGCTACGCGGGGCTTCTCGACCTCTTCCGCCTGCCGAAATTCGTCTATAATTATTACGAGAGCCAGCGGAATCCCACCGATTATCAGGCCGGAATCCAATCGGGGCCCTACGTATTCATTGCCAACTGGTGGACGTCCACATCGCCCGACAGCGTGAAGGTTTTCAGCAATTGCACGCAGGTGAGTTTGTATTTAAACGGAACGCTCTTCGCCACGCAATCGCCGGATGCCAGCTTTGTCAGTCCACTCACGGGCGCCACGGAAACCTGCCTGATGCCCCATCCTCCGTTCACCTTCAAGATGCTTCCCCGGACGTCCGGAACTTTACAGGCGAATGGCCTGATCGGCGGCGTGGCGGTGACCTCGGATACCGTGAGGACTCCCGGCAAGGCGACGACGCTGACGGTTACGATAGATACCTGCGGGAAACCCCTCGTCGCGGATGGCTCGGATAAGGTGTTCGTCTATGCCTGTCTCCGCGATGCAAACGGCACCATAGTGCCCATTACCGACACCCTGGTCACCTTTTCCGTCTCCGGACAGGGCACGATCGTCGGCAACGCTTCGATCTCGGCCAACCCGAAAACCAGCATAGCCGGTATCGCGGGGGCGATCTTGCAGGCGACCCGGACCGCGGGGCCCATTACGGTGACGGCCAGCGCCACGGGTATGACTTCGGGCAGCGCATCGACAACAAGCATTCCGCTGACCGACCTATTGGTTCCCGTCGCTCCTACGGCGGTTCAAAAAGCCGGACCGGCTTTGCAGTCCGGGGTTGTAAAAAATCCGTTCGTACTCCGTGAAACAAGCGCGGGAATGGTCTTCGATATCGTTTCGGGCGATGCCTATTCGATGAGGATACTTAACAGTGCGGGTCGGATACTACGATCATTTACCGGCATGCGCACGGCGCATTTACTATTGAAGAATGGAACGCTGGTAAAGGGAGTCTATTTCGCCTGTCTTAAATCAGCGGGGCGGACGTATGTGTGCCGATTCCTGGTTCATTGATGCATGGTCATTTTAAGGGCTATTTTATGATACTATACTTAGCAGCGATGCTCTTGAGAGAACCGGCCTGTGCAGGAGTAACAGGAGCAGGGCTGCTTAACGATGAGTCCGGTTTGCAGGTAAGAATGGCGGATGCTGAGCGATAGATGCCTGGATCGCAGATCCAGGGCACACGGGGTCAGAATGGCACTCGATAAGGGCACCCGCGCGTCTGAATTTGACTGTTATGAAAAAAACGCAGTATATTATGGCATTGCGCGTGTGAATAGTGCGGGGTGTAGATAGGCTTTTTACGGGCGTTCATCCGTATTCTTATCGATCCCGCGACATAAAGCGGCTATAATTTTAAATAACCATAAAATCAAAGAGGTGATGAATCGTGCCGAAAAAAGCGATAATGGCGGGTCTTCCTATCTGTTTTATGAAAGAGAAGGGTTCTTTCATAGCCTTTTCCCCGGCGCTGGATCTTTCTACGTGCGGCAGGACGTTTGAGGAGGCGAAAAAGAATTTTGCCGAAGCGCTTGATATTTTCTTTGAAGAATGCATCGAAATGGGGACGCTTGATGAAGTGCTTGAGTCCTATGGGTGGGAGAAATTTCGTAATAAAGGCTGGGAGCCACCGGCCTATGTGGGAGAAGACCGGATAGAAATTCCACGATTAATGACCGCCTGACGTCTTCATGGGAAAACTGGCCTCCATTTCCCCTGAAGCTTATCTGGATATTCTCTCCAGAATGTAGAGAGTCGGACACCCGCCCAGGCAGGCATTGAAATAAGATGTCAGACCTACTGCCGACACCCGGCGCCTATGCAGGAGTAACAGAAGTAGGGCTGCTTAATGATGAGTCAGGTTTGCAGGTAAGAATGGTGGATGCTGAGCGATAGGATGCCTGGGTCACAGACCCAGGGCACACGGTGTCAGAAGGTCGCAAGATAAGGGTACCCGCGCGATGCTCAACTAGAAAATGGAAAAGGGTGCTTCCGGTAGCAAGGTGGGTAAGTAGAACGAATAAGCTATAGAATTAACAATTCGTCACCCAAGGGGTGCCTTGGGGAAATATTTAAAGACCCACCAGTTATATGGCTATCCGTAAGGATCCAATGGTGTTTAATTCCGAATTCTTTTTTTGGTGGTAAATCATACTTAGTTGAATTACTATCAATTTTTGGCTTGGCGAGCTGTATATAATGGTGGCCATTTTTGTAAATGTATTTCGTATCCATGCTTCCGATTAAATAGCCATTCATAAAAAATTGCTGAATAAAAGGAGTCGTCGGTTGGGGCATACCGTAAGGTACTTCTATATGTATACCGTTTCTGCTATTTATCCAACCAATAAAGTTTTCTTTAAAAGCAGGTAGAAAATTATGGTTAATAGAATGGGAATCCTCTGTTAAAATGGGTTGATAAAAAATCACACCCGAAATATTCTTATTAAATAATTTTAGATGTTCAATAGCCCAATTACAGCAAGTTGATATGGGAGCATAAGGAGGAATATGGATCAACAACAAATTTTTACATTTTTCTGTTTCTTGTAACGAGTTTTCTGAAAGGTTGTAACAAGCTTCATCTATCTTATCAGATAGGTTTTTTTTCTCATTATTATGAAATTGCGATGCGGCGATAAATGTATAAGATTTGCTGGAGGATTGAAATTCATAACTATCTGGTGATAATGGAGTTAAAATTATTTTCCATCCCCCGATATTTTTTGAAATAACAGGGCCTTTTGACAACGAATTGACTATATTAGGAATATGTCTAGCTAGATGCCGCCAATTTTTATCTGCCGGGCAGCCATCGTGGAAATCGGCTAAAAATTGCAAGGCATACGAATGAATATTTTGCAATTCAGATTTATAAAGCCTCTCAATTTCTTCTGCTTGCCGCTTAAATTTATTGAAATGAGTTGAATAAGAATAATATTTTAGCGAAAGTCTTATACTGTTGTCTGTATTTTCGAAAAAAACATTTGCGTCATACCCAGGATTATTTTGACAAGCTGGCATCACATTATGATTTTTGGCTAAATATCCTAAAGCAATTATCTCAAATATTGCTCCCATTTGATTATTTTTGTCAGACCCTTTTATTAGGTTGATTTGTTTTGTAAGCCATCCAATGTCTATCTTACTTAATAACTGGCAACAATATCCTAATGAATAAAGCTCGTTGGTAGAGGCTTCATTTTTTCTTTTCCAAAGAATTTGAATGGGATTTTCTCCATCTTCATCCAACCATGTTTTTGAGAATAATTCATGAAGGCACTTGAACGCTTCGTTAACTTCATTCTTTATGTTACCTATAAATGGTCGCTGTCCTATAAAATCAAATGGATCATTTACCTGCGATGATTCACTCATCGTTAGTTACTCCCCAGGTATTATGCCCTTTTATAGTCTCGGTGAGTGGAAGTTTTGACATCAGACTCTTTGCTACTATTTATTTAGGAAAAGTACAACGCCATTTCTTGCGCGCGCGGGTGCCCTTATCTCGTGACCTTGTGATCCCGTGTGGCCCGGATCTGCGATCCGGGTATCCCATCTCTGTTTAACAATATAGTTGACGTTAAAGAATCCATTGATTAGAAACTTTGATCAAGGATAACAAGTTACAACGGCATATTTTCAAGCGTCTGACCCACCTGTCCGTTTTTCTCACCTCATTTAAAAAGGCAATCGCAGGACAACTTTTATTCGATTCGCCAAAGGGTCGGATTCGACGATTTCCCAGATAACCCTTTCAGAGTTTTCGAACCGCTGCCAGGCGGTAATCGGCAACACCGGCGTTTCAGATGAATATCGCCGGCGAGGTATGAAACAACCCGGCCAATTTCCTGGCAATTGCCTTGCTGATGGCGCGCTGCCCCGTCTCCCAATCCGATAGATGGGCGGCATTGGTTTTTAATTTTTCACCGAGCGCTTTTTGCGTCAATCCGTGCGCTTCCCGCAGATGCCGGAGATAATCGCCCGGCTTCGTTTCCCGCTCCATGGTCTTATACCAATCGGTGGTGGTAATATCGACCGACTCGTTATCCGGCTCATCCGCAAGGTAGGCGGAATATCGGTCGGAAATTTCCGCCAGAACCTTTCGCGGGGTTGTTTTCTTGAACTGAAAATGATAGAGGACACCGGATCCCGACTTTTTAATAGGGCGCGTTTTCACGGCTGCCGACATAATAGACCTCAATGGTTATGGTTTCCTTCTCTTGCGACCAACAGGCTACGTAGTGGTGCGTTAAATGGCAATGATACCGCTTTACCTCAAGTTTGCTGAAATTCTGCCAGCCGGCAGCTCCGCTTGTACCCGATTCAATCAGAACGGCAAGCAGGACTTTGAATTTTTGCTGTATTGCCGGGGGCAGTTTCAACAGGTTTTTTATAACCCGTTTTTTTACCGTTACGGTATATGCCATGCTTTAATATACCCTGTTTCAGGGTTTATTGCAAGCAGTACATTGCGGCTCCAGCCCATTCGGGCCGTCGCGAGGATATAATATTCACGTTCCAGCGGGTCTTTGACCATTTGCAGAATAACGATATTCTGCCCCCACGGTATTTCTTGCACAAGCCGTGCAAGTTTTGGATTTTCCTTATAGGCAAGGTAAAAATTTCGTATACGCCAGAGGTTATTGGGCGAAAAGCCTTGAAATCCTTTGGCGTCTTCCTTCAGGTCAATTGCCAGCCGTTCGACAATGCTCTGGCCCCATCCGTGCCGTACCTGCCGGGCGACGATTATGCCGCCGATGTCCCAATACAACCGCAGCAACTCTTTATTGACCGAACGTGACGCCTGAATACGGGCGGAAACTATCCGGCTCTTTATTTCGTTCAGAAATCCGCTGTATTCTTCCTGGGCAACAGCCGGTTTCTTATTCATCAATAGCTCTCCAAACAATAAATAACATTAGGAATGACGTGAATCTTGTTTTCGATCACTTCCTGAGCGACTATATCCGCCATGATGGTTCCTTTCAGATTGACTATGAAATAATTTTCGCCGTGATTCGGGTCAAATTCTTTCTACAATGCGGGAATTGAGGCGAGTTACCGGGATCTGATCCCCGCGCTACGATCTCTCGACCGTGACCCCGCCCGCGACCGGCACGGAGCAGCCGGCGTCTTGGCCTGCCGGCCTTTACGACGCCGTGGCAGCGCGCGGTTCAAACGCTTCAAAATATGGGGTTCGATAGGGGTTTAAACGGGGTTCTAACGGCGTTTAAACGGTCGATAAATTGCGGTTATTTTTTAATTTTTGGTCAGTCCGGAATCATGAGGCGCGTTATTATGCCTTTTCAGGTAGTTTCGGACTGGCTTTCTCGTTAAATAATGCTGTAAGCCATTGAATCTAAAAAAATAAGCGGGAAGCGGTCGATTCCGGAAAAAAGTACATGAATTACCGTTTTTCTACCGATTTTTGTCATGATCCTGGAATAAAAACCCGATCTTTCGACCCTTCCAACCCTCCCCGATCCGATCCCCCGCGCTTCGATCCGGCCCCGCTTCGCTCTGCTTTTCTCGACCGTGCAACACCTGGTTGTGTCCCCGCATGCGGCCGCCCGCCGCCGTCCCTGGCGGCAGGGCTTTTACATAAAAACCGTTATGCGCGGGGGCCTTCTGCGTCGTGCAGCGGCACGCGCTCGGGCCGCGACTGCGGCCCTTTCCGCGCGGTCGCATAACGTTTTTATGTAAATCCGCATTGCGGGGATATTGTAAACCCCCGGACCCCTTCCAGGGGCGACCCGCACAAGCCTATTGCGCGTCATGCCTTCCGGCATCGCTATATATATATAGGAAGGGGCGCGCGGAAAATCTCAGGGCTCGGGGCGGCCGCCGATCCTGCCGGCTGACCGCCCCTTCCGAATTTCCGCGCGCAAAGCGAACCGCCGCCCCGGCGTCTTGCCCTGCCGGGCTGTGCGACGCCGTGGCGGCTCGGTTCAAAGACATCGAAAAACGGGGTTTAAATGGCGTTGAAACGGCGTTCGAACGAGGTTTAAATGGCGTTTGAAGCGGGGTTATTTTGAATTTTTGATATTCCAGGAATAAAAGGAAAATATTCCAGGATCATCTGCGTCGTTATAGTGATGCGACGGTGTCCCGATAACATTTTCTATACGCCTCTTCAACACCTGCTGTAAACGCGGGACCGTCGCACAGCGGCGAATTCAGCATTCTTTCCCGCATCGTACTCCGGAGTTGTGCGAGGTAAGCGGGATCGGCCGCCATTTTCGCCGCTATCACGACGTATTCATCGGGGTTTTCCGCGATGAATTCCTTTAAACCAATATAGGTAAGGACGCTCGCGACCATGCGGCCGGCGTGTCGGTCGCCGCGAAGGGTAACGATTGGAACACCCATCGTGAGCCCCTCGCATGACGTGGTGTGGCCGCTCCATGGAAACGTATCGAGTGCGAGATCTATTTCTTGATAAATAGTAAGGTATGTTTCCTTATAATTTCCTTGATGATTATTCCGGATATCGATCCGCGCGGCGTCTATGCCGTTCGCGGCGAATAGTGCGTGGATTTTTGTTCTCACGCCATTTGTTATTCCGCTATTGTAAATTATAATGCGGGAGGCCGGGGCCGCTTTGAGTACGCGCGCCCACAATGCAATGACGGCGGCATTCAACCGTAGTGTCTTATGCAGTGAACCGAATGTAAGATACCCCCTTTTCAAGGCCGGCAGCGGCGCAATTTTTGGAAGATTTTCACGGGGCGTATAGCAGCAAAAACAGGCCGGCAGCCGGTATAATTTTTCCGTATAATATTTCTCCTCGCCTGGGGGTGCTGCGATTGCATCGGTAAAAAAGTAGTTGATGCGTGAAAGCCCCGTTGTGACGGGGTTTCCAATATAAGTAATCTGTACGGGCGCAAGTTTTCGCGCGAAAATCGAAAGGTGGTCGCTCGGGGCGTGGCCGTCGCAGTCAACCAGGATGTCTATCCCGTCGCGTCGGATCGCCGCTTCCGCTTTTTCGGCGGATGCACCGCCGAGGTCGCGCCATTTGGTCGCTTGCCCGGCCAGAATAGCGGTTCTCTTGTCCGGTGTTTTGGCAAATGAATAGCAGTAAATAATAAAGCGCCGTTTGTCGTGGTATTTCAGAATCCCTTCGAAGAAAAAAAACATCGGATTACGTCTGAAAAACGCTGAAACATATCCTATACGGAGCGTTCTCTTTGAAGCGTCGGCTGCCGCCGTTACGGGCGCAACGGGTATGTGCGCTTCCAAATAATCGCCCCATCTGCGGAATTTTCTGTAAATTGAACCTATGGAATATGCCGGGTTGTTCATCGCTGCGTATAAAAGAAACCATCGGTGTATATCGTCAAGTTTATCTGTATTTTTGTTCAAGGCAATGACGTCTCGCAAGAATGTTTCCCCTTTATTTATATCGCCCCTTTCGAGGGATGCCAGTCCCAATGCTATAAGCGCCGGCATATGGTCTTTTTTTAATCGAATCGCGTTTTGGAAACAAATGAAGGCGCGGTCATACCGATACGATACATATTCGAGCGCCCCGATGTTGAAGTATAAATCCGCATCGTCGGGTTTCAAACGCAAAGCCGTTTCGAAGGCGATAATCGCGCCGTCCAGTTTGCTTTCTTTTCCCCAGAGATCTCCGAGTCCGGTATATGCTTCGAAGAGGTCTCTTTTCAGGGAAAGCGCCTTGCAGAAATACCACTCCGAAAGCAATGGGTTTATGTATTTAAGAGCAAGGGCAAGTTTGTAAAAAGCGGCCGCATCGTTGACGCCGGAAGCGGGTAAACTGTCATACCATTGTAAAATTTCCTCAATGTTTTCGGCTTCGAAAACGAGTAGTCCGAGGTTTTTTTTTCTCTCTTCCGGCTTGCCCGGCGGGGTGTAGCTTAATAGCTGCAGAAGGTTCAGCCCCTTCTCCGTTTCGCCCTTTTCAAGCGCGGCATTGACGCCTTTAAATACATCCTTCATGGTGTAAACGACCATTCAACGCCCCGCCGTTTTCTTCTTTCCGCGGTTCTTCCAGTACCCGGTTTTAAGCGCGGTAAACAGGTCATTATTCGATCTATTCACCCTCTTTCTTAAACGCCATGCGGTCTGAATGGAAATGTCGTTGTTCCTGCAAGCCTCTTCCAGCTCCTTCCCTTTCAGGTTCTGGGTTGCGAGGATAATTTCAAAATACCTGTTTATGCCCGCTTTTTGAAATTCCGGGAATTGCAGATAGTTCGCGATAATAGGGTCTTTAAGGGCTTCGAGCACGGCTTCCAGAATCGGCATTTCCGGTTCCGTTGTCGTTTGCGGCGCGCGTTCGAAGGGTTTCAATTCATCAATCAAATACCGCATCAAAGCATCCGGCCGCAGGCAGGATATGCAAATTTTGCGCTCTCCCCGCTCTTTAGAAAACTCGTCCAGGATGAGACCATTGTGATAAACGGCCTTCCTTACTTCCGCAGGCGACCACCCCATGACTTTGCCGAATTTCCTTGCGGTAATCCATACTATTCTTTTGACGGTATCCGGTAGCATATCGCCCCTTCCGGTTGATGGTAAGCCGCTTTCCCTCTGCCGTTCATGAACCCGCGCCTCCGGTTTTCTTAGGGGGTTATTCCCCCCCCACGATGTAATCTTTGACCGTCTTCACGATTTCCACTATGTCATCGTCCTGGAGCAGCATAAACGGCCTCGCCGGGATGTGCGTCGCGTGATTGCGCCCGGCGTCCCCGCCGAAATTTTGTATCGCTCCGTAAGGAATGTTCGCGCCTACGGAAATCTTCGCGCTATCGGGCCCGGCTTCGGTGTGGATCGATCCCATGAGGCCGCCAGTCATGCCTTTATCTTGCAATATCTTCTTGCCCGCCACCGCACGCGTCGCCCGCGTCGTCAGGCCGCCGCTCTTTTTGTTGCCGCCATGCTTGGCGGCGTATGCGGCAAGTGTCGAATCGGCATCCGGCTGCCATGCTTCCGGCCGTCCCTCTTGGCGGAAATTTTCGCGCACGCTGTTCACAACGATCTCGCTGACCGCATTCATGGCGGGCGTGAGGTCGGCCGCGCGCTCGGCCAGCCCGTCGAGCGCGGCGTTGAGTTCGCTGTCGTCAAAGGTCATCTCTATCTCGAATCCGCCCATATAAGTTCTTTCCCGATGTTTGGTATTTATGTTTTTGACTCTAAACGGTTCCGGGTGTTCGGCGGCGCTTGAAAAGCCGCCGCCGTTGCTCATCCGCCGCCTAGTCCTTGAAATAATCGGCGGCGGAAGAGTCCCAGAAGGCCCGTTCGTTGACGGATTTTATCGCGCAACCGCGATAGATGCCGCCCACGCAGAGGCGCGGGATGAGGGCAAGCGCCCCGGTCCGGCCGAAATCGACGGCTTCCGGAATTTCGCCGTCGCGCAGGTGGTTGGCGGCCTTGTATTTCCAGAGTTTTTGGACGAACCCCGCAAGCCCTTCCGCCGCCTGGTTGTATTCGTCATATCGCACGTAAAGGCCGTAAAGCTTGACCTGTTCGTCGATTTCCCGCAACCGCTTTTCGGCGCTTTCCAGGGCCGCGCGCTTTCCCTCAAGAATATCCTTGAGGCCTTCCTGCTCGTCGCCCGCGTTTTTCAGGCTTGTTTGCAGCGCCGAGATCGTCGCGTCGATCTTGGCGTGGTTCGTGCCGTTGGCGAGCAGCTTCTGGCGCTCGGCGTTGTTAAGCGCAAGCGCCGCCGTGACTTCCGCGAATGATTCCTGGCATTTCGAAAGGCGCGTCTCCAGGCCTTCGATGGCTTTTTCGATCTCGGCGCGCGTTTCGCCAAGGGTTTTCCGTTCCTCCAGCAGCTCTTTGACGTTCGGGATAAGCTCCTTGAACGTCGTCGCCGGCACTGCTGCCGTCTCTGTCGCGTTGTCTTCCTTCATGTGGCCCTCTTTCGTAAAGGTTTAAAAGATTGAACCGGCGATAAAATGCCGATGTTTATTAATGGTTCATCGTTCCTCGATTGGCTCTAAGCGGTTATGGCGCTCGCATGCCGGACCGCATCGCGCACGTTGACCTTTCTTCCAACTGCCTTCTCTTGGGCGACAAACCGCAACGCCCGCGCCGCGAGGTCGGCGGCGGATTTCGGGCCGCCCCGGACGCGCTCGGAAAAATTACGGATCAGTCGGTTCGCTCCGACTTCGGCCTCGTTCAGCGTCCCTTCAACATACTGGCCCGCAATGAGGGGTTCGCCGACCTGCCGCAGAAAAGCGCGGTAGGTTTCAATATCGGTGACTCCCTTCTCGTAAAGGATTTTCAGGCCGCCGAGAAGCGCGTCGGCGTCTTTGAAATTGCGGTCTGCCTCAAAGCAAGCCAGCGTATAGGCGCGGTTTGCTGCCCGGTTCGTCGCCGCGCTTGGGGGAAGGGCCGGGGCTTCGGCAAAATCGGTTGTTTTGAGAAAGGGCCCAAAGTCAATCTGAAGGCTATTGGGGCCTTCCCCCCTTTTGAGGATACCTTTCATCTTCAGAAGATCGTAGAAGGCCTTTGCAGAAGATCTTCCTCCCTTCATGAGTTGTTCCAGGTCGGCCACCAGGGCGTCCGGATTCTCATAGTAAGTCCTCGCCGCTGTCAATGCGGCCTCGTAAGCCCGCCGGTCATCCTCTTTCAAAATCGGACGCATACCGTCTATCTCCTTTGAAAAGGTTATCTGTCTCAGGCCGCTTCGGCGGCCGGTGTAAATTTCGGAACAATCGGCAGGTCCTCAACCGAGCCCCGCGCGGCACGGATAGCGTCCCACACGCCCGGTTCATCCAGGATTTTGAAAAACGCCCTAAACGATCTATCGACTCGGTCGTGCTGCTCGCATAATGCCCAGGCGTAATCATCGTTATTCACGTCGCTACTGTCTTCGTTAAGCATGCGTCCCACGCCCCGGCAAATGGTCAGCATGATCCTCATGTCCATCTCCAGGGCCTCGACCGCATCGCCGATCCGTACAGGCTTTTCCCTTGGTCCTTCGACCACGACGCCGGCCCTTGCCTCTGACTTCTTTGCCTTCCTCCCCATAATCACGCCTCCGTGAAAAAGTTACAATCCCCGCCGGTCCCGGCATTCGCCGATCCCGGCCAATCTTCAAAAACGCCTACTTCCCCGATTCCACCACCGGCGGCGTCCTTCCTCCCTAGACCGCCACCCTTGCGCCTGCCGCCGCACATAGAGCCCGCCAATCGTACCAACCCCCTACGTCTCGGGAGGCCGGGGGCCTTTGAATCGATCCATGAGCCCCCCAGAAGCCAAAAAAGGCTTATCTCAAAAATCCCCCGACCGGAAGGGGAAGGAGCCGCATCCGGCCAGGGATCGCGCCGCGTCTCCGAAGGGGCGAAGAGAACTCCCCCGGCCGCCCGTTACCAGGCGGCCAACGCTGCGTTGTATTCAAACCTCGAAATCGTCCAAGGCAACCGGCCGCCCTGAGAGCGGCGCCGGCCCCGGCGATTTCCACATTGTCAAAGAACACGACCCGGCATCTACCGGATCAAAACGCGCTCCGCGCTCGCTATCACGGCGGCGTCGATCTTGCAATCATTGACGGCGCTGATGTGCCTGGCCATGCGGCAGCATTTAAACAGCCTTCGGCAGTCGCCCCGAGCCGCTTTCCAGAATTCCAGCCAAAGGCCCCCGGAATCGGGAAGCCAGGCCCGTACCAAATTTTCCGCATCGTCTTGGTTGATCGGATCAAGACGAAATGCCATGCCGACTCGGTTAAAGAGCTGGCGGAATTCGCCGCCGCCGTCTTTCCCCCGGAGGTTGCTCAGAAGCGCGGGCGATCCGACAAGGACCATGCCGCATCTTGTAAAGTCATGCAATCGCCTGAGCATCTCAAGCCCGCGATATGAAACGTGCTCCGCTTCGTCGATGATAATCAGCCTTTGGGCGGTTTTGAGGCGGCTCACTATCCCGTCGAAACATGATCGTAGGTGCATGTGTTCGGCAAGTTCAAACGCCCCCGCGAGCTTGGCAAATAAGTAAGAAGCGCTCATGAAGGGCAGGCATTCAAGAAAAACCGCATCGCCTTGAAGGTTGACAAATTCCCTGCACGATTCCGTTTTGCCAATGCCGCTTTCTCCGAACAAAACGGAGAGGTCGTTCTGCGAAATGCAGAGTCTCGCGGCTTCGAAAAACCGGCGTGAAACGCTTGTTTCCACGAACGGCCACTCCCGCGCCGGCGGCGCTTCCCGTTTCGCCTTCTCGGCGGCCGCCTTGCGCCTCGCTTCGGCATCCGCCGTTAAATTTCGTTTATAAATCATACTACCGCCCGGCCTTGTTCGAAATTCGCGGGGTTATTGTCAAAAAACCATTTATCCCGTTTATCAATGTATTCATCGAGCGGCCCGTGCTCCGCCTCCCAGGCCTGGCGCTCATCGTCCCATTGAAAAATGGGGGGTTTAGGATAAGGGCAAGGATCTTCCAGTTCGTCCTCAAACATCGCGTAATGACGGCGCGGCTGGCGCGTTGACATCATGGCGGCGATGTCTATTCCCGTCCCTTCCCGCTCCATTTTGTCACGCTTGCGAATGACGCTATCCATTACGGTATCGGGCAATTCGTAAATTTTCGGGTTTGGTTCGGCAGTCTCGCCCGCAATGGCGGAAACGCCCCTTTTCAAGTCTCCAAGCGCCTCAAGCGGATCGATGGAAAAACCTTGTTTTACATAGGCTTTTGTAATTTTGCGATCCTGATTTTTTCGGCGGATGGCGAAGACCACTTCTGACTTTTCAACCGGTGTGGAAGCCATGCCCGGCGCGGTCAGTAAGCCGCTTTGCGCCATGCCAAGGAACTCATGGTTTGCGGCGTCAAAAACGAAGGCATTACCCCAATCTTTTCGATCCTGCCGTAAATAAACTTTCCGCGACTTCTGGCCGCTCATCCAGTCGGACCAAAACAATAGCCCCATGTCATCCTTGACTCCGTTCCTGCCGATTGTCCGTATATCGGTAGTCCTGGACAAGAACAGCCGCAGGGCTTCTTTACTAATGCAGCGTTTGACCGTGAATAATTCCGCCCACGCGGCGTCAGGGCTGCGGCCCAGTAATACCTTCCCCCGGCTCGGCATTTTGTTCAAAATATTCTTTATAAAATCATTAAAACACCGTTCGTATTCCTCGAAAGGGATAATATCGCCGCGCTTGGTTTCCTTACTCAGCTTTTCCGGTTTATCGGCCGCGTTGTGCCCCCGGTATCCGGGCAAACTTTTTGAAAACCACTCATTCACCTTCAAAAAGTCTCTTTCGATAGGTTTACTTTGGGCATTATAGGGAAGGGCGAAGTGCGGTATTATCCCCAGGGAAAATAATGCCGTAACCTGCGGCGATTTTTCATCAGTGAGAATCTTGAACGGCCTTGGCCGGCCCCCCGCGAAGTCCTTTGAGCGATAATCGCGGCCATTGTCAATTAAGACTTCCTTGCAGAGTCCCCAATCAAAAAGCGCGTCGTGGAGCGCTGAAAAAATAGCGTCGCTGTTCGGCGATTCCGGGCGCAGCTTCCATCCGAGCCATTTGCCGGTAAGAAAATCTCTGAAGACCGTAACCCAGGGATACACGATTCTTCCGTCTCTCAGCATCGCCGCCGCGTCGAGCTGGTGGTGGTCACTCACGTAAATCTGGCCCGCGCAAATGTTGCTGTAGTCGCGGTCTATAAAAGCTCCAAACTTGCGGTTCCATTTCGCCTCGCCATATCGGGCGTAATAAATTGCGCTTTCGGGAATTTCACGAAAGAGGCGCTTCCGGAAGCTGATCGGGGAAGGAAAATTTTGCGTGGTGATCGTCGGTTCGGTTTTCTGCGCCCGCCCCAAAGTCGCGGTCCGGCAGTAAAAAACTGAACGCCGGTCCTGCGTCAGAAAAAGGCGGCGAAAATATTCAAAGTCGGCGTTTTTGACGATTGAACCGCCTGCCCGCTTCCCCCAATGCGCCAAAACCCCCGCCATTCCTTTTGATTTGTAGTCACGGCGCGCTTTGTAAATTCCTGAAATTGAAATTTTCAAATCGGGGTTTTCCGCCTTATAGGTCGGTAGAAATTCCCTCAATAACGTGTGGCTGAAATCCTTTCCGGGTCCGGTCAGGAAAAAGCGGTATTTGTCAAAAAGCCCGCGCGCCCAGGTCGGCGCGGCGGAATAGGCGATAGCATCGGCGTCGGCGTCGGCGATCCGGTCGGCGGCGGCCGCCTCGTTTTCCTGCCGGACTTGCGGAGAAAGCAGGGATTCGGCGTGGCGGCGTTGCGCGGCGGGGGAAAGTATCATTGGGAGCTTAGAACATGGAATTTGATATTCCATACCGTCCGGGCCGGGCTTCTTTTGGAATCCACTTTTTTTGCATCGCTTGCGCATAGCCTGTACTGAAATTCCTTCGAAGTCAGCGGCATCATGCGCAGAAAGGGTTTCCTTGTGGTGAAGCATATTGTCGGCAGGAAGCGTCATATTTATTCAACGGGGACCCAAACATCTACAATCTTTTCGGGTCGCAAAGTGAAGCCGATCTCCTGGCTGAATTTCCTGTACAAATCCGGGTTTTCCTTCCTGACTAACACGAAACATTCCGAGGTCGATAATGCAGGGAAATCTTTTCGCTTTTGCTCGATCATCTCGGAAAGCTGTTTTGCAATTGAAGGCATAATACCTCCTGAAAAAAGGGAATCAGATCATTTTCTGGGCGGATTTTGGTTTTTGAACCTTCATCCGGTTAAAAGAAATTCGCAGGCCGCTTTCAAAAACGGTTTGCGAAATGAAATCATTAATCGCGGCTTCTACCCTTTCACTCTTGTTCCCTTTTTCAAGAACAGACCGCACGAAACCGCTTGATACCGGCGGCTGAAGACTTGCCGCGAATGCCTTTAAGGTGGTGTGCGTTAAAATCTGGGAGGCGGCAAATAGTAGTTTCCGTTGAAGGGTGTTTGCCGGGGTCATGGGGTTTCTCCTCTGGGTTATGTAACTATGTTAAAAAATTATGTCTTTAAATATAACAGATGGTGCAAGATGTATGCAATAATTATTTTTCATGATACATTTCATTGGAAAAAATGGGTATAATCCAAGAAATAGAAGAAGAGAGCATTGGCGGAAGGATTCATCTTTTAAGAGAAATTTTGAATCTAACTCAGAAGGAATTTGCCGAGAATATAGGGCTATCAAGCCATGTTGCGGTTTATTACTATGAAAAGAACTTAAGAAAGCCCGATTTAGGCAGGGTTTTATTGATAAGTGAGCTTGGCAATACCACCTGTGGTTGGGTTCTTACCGGCCATGTTGATTCAAAGGCATGCGACAAAATCATTAAAGGCATTAAAAGGTTTTATTCTGAATTGCGCAATGAAATCATACCTGTTTCTATAACCATAGATAATAAATACATTCTTGATAAGGCTTCTAAAAGGTTAGATCTTTCTCCCCTATATCTTTATTCCGTTCAATACCATTCGATTGATCCTTCGGCGGGTTTTATTAAACGTTTCTGTCAAGATTTTAATGTAAGGGTTTCGGACTTCGGGGATCTCTCGTCGAAAATGGGTTTTGATTTTAAAAAAACGCCTCCCTGTTTTGCGGTGGTTGATGTAGTTTCGGCGGAGGAAGATGATCCTATGACAGAGATCATTGCCCTTTTATCCGAAGATAAGGAGGCCCAGAAGCTTGTTTTGAAAATGCTGCATTCAAGAAATGCTATGAATGAAGCCCTTTCGCGACTTGGCGGCCATAAAGAAGTGGTTCCGCAAAAATTTGGGGGCTCCCCTTTGGCCTAAAATCTGGTTTCCACCTCTTTGTAAAAGGTGGAAACTTTTGGTGGAAACCATTTTTAAGGGTTTCCACCTAATTTATATCTATCTATTTATCAAATTCTTATATGTTTTTCTTATGCCTGTAATCATTTTTTTTATTTCGCCGGCGGCTCAAAAGGTGGAAACCAAAACCCACCACTTTTTCCCTCACAACCCTTTCTTTCGCGCGAATTTCCGCCCTGCGCCGCCGGTCCCGTCCCGGCCCTCCTCAAATAGCCTCTTTTTCATCGGTCCCGGTCCCTCTTTTTCCCCCGCTTGCCCTTGTGGTAATCATTCGTCGTTGTGCCAGTTTATGCCGTTTTTATTGGCGTTTTTGATCGTTTTTGTCAATTTTTCATTGTATATTGTAAATTTCGCACTATGCCTTTTCAGGTAGTTTCGGACTGGCTTTCTCGTGAAATAATGCTGTAAGCCATTGAATTTAAAAAAATAAGCGGGAAGCGGTCGATTCCGGAAAAAAGTACCTGAATTACCCTTTATTTACCGATTTTCCTCATGGTCCTGGAATAAAAACCCGGCCTTTCGACCCTTCCAACCCTCACCGATCCGGTCCCCCGCGCTTCGATCCGGCCCCGCTTCGCTCTCCCCGATCCGGACCTTAAACACCCGGTTGTGGCCCCGCATGCGGCCGCCCGCCGCCCTCCCTGGCGGCAGGGCTTTTACATAAAAACCGTTATGCGCGGGGGCCTTCTGCGTCGTGCAGCGGCACGCGCTCGGGCCGCGACTGCGGCCCTTTCCGCGCGGTCGCATAACGTTTTTATGTAAATCCGCATTGCGGGGATATTGTAAACCCCCGGACCCCTTCCGGGGGCGACCCGCACAAGCCTATTGCGCGTCATGCCTTCCGGCATCGCTATATATATATAGGAAGGGGCGCGCGGAAAATCTCAGGGCTCGGGGCGGCCGCCGATCCTGCCGGCCGGCCGCCCCTTCCGAATTTCCGCGCGCAAAGCGAACCGCCGCCCCGGCGTCTTGCCCTGCCGGGCTGTGCGACGCCGTGGCGGCTCGGTTCAAAGATATCGAAAAACGGGGTTTAAATGGCGTTGAAACGGCGTTCGAACGAGGTTTAAATGGCGTTTGAAGCGGGGTTATTTTGAATTTTTGATATTCCAGGAATAAAAGGAAAATATTCCAGGATCATCTGCGTCGTTATAGTTATACTTTCCCCTTGACCTTAATTCATCCCGATTATATTTTTTAACCATATGATTAAACCATCCGATGTAACCGTTCAGTTAAACGAAGATTCAGCCGAGCGGCGCATCCTTGCGGCGGCGCGGGAGGAGTTCATCGGGCGCGGCCTGCGCGGGGCGCGCATGCAGTCGATCGCGGACCGGGCCGGCGTCAACAAGGCGCTCGCCCACTACTACTTCCGCACCAAGGAGAAGCTCTACGACGCGGCGCTCCATGATACCATGACGACCATCGTCGCCGCACTGCGGCAGGCGCTCCCCGACGACGCGGACGACACCGATCTGCGCACCCTTCTCCACAAGATCGTTACCGCCTATATCACCACGTTTCAGAAAAATCCCGATTTCCCTCGGTTTATTATCCGGGAACTCGCCGACGGCGGCGCCCGATTGCCCCCTCTCATCGACGCCGGCATTCTTACCGTGGGCGTCTTTCCCCTCCGGATCAATCGCCTGCTCGTTGCCGGGATGGAGCAGGGATCGATCCGTCCGATCAAACCGGTTCATTTCTTGCTTAATCTTCTCGGAATGTGCGTCTTCACCTTCATCGCCCGGCCCATCCTGAGCCTCGTGAATGAACGCGCTCCGCTCGGGATCGTATTCGATGACGCCTTTTTCCAGGACCGGATCGACGCCGTCGTCAACATGGCGTGCGGCATCTTCAAGGAGCGTGAGCCATGAAACCCTTGATCGGGCAGTGTATTCTCGCGCTTGCGGCCGCCCAACTCTGGGCCGGCCCGCTTCCCCTTTCGCAGGCGCAACGCGAGCTTTTCGATAACAACCTCGACATCCTGACCGCCCAGACCGATGTAAAGAAGGCCGAGGCCGAGCTGGGGGAAGAGAAGAGCGCCTGGCTCCCGTCCCTCGACGCGAGCGCCTCCTACAGCTACCTCTCGCAGGTGAGCCGGATCAATGTCGCGATTCCGCACTTCGACACGCTCAATCAGCCGGTCGGCTTTCATAATAATACGCTGCTCGGCGCCGACCTCACCTATCCGCTGTTCACCGGCTTTGCCCGCTGGTATGGCGTGGCCGGGAAAAAGGAAACCGTGGCCGAAAAGCTGGCCTCTCTTGACGCAATGAAGAATTCCGCCTCGCTGGGCCTCGGGTTCGTCTACCTCCAGTGGCTTTTAGCCTACCGTGAGGCTGCGGTGCAGCGGACCCTCATCGAGGACCTCGACTCCTACGCCAGGGAGACCGCCGGGCGCCGCGAGGAGGGAACCGTGCTCCAGTCCGCGGTCCTCGAAGCCAGGGCGCAACTGCTGTCCGCACGGGCCGACCTCGTGAGCGCCGAGGCGCGCATCGACTCCCTGCGCCGGGCCGTCATGACGCTCATCCTGAGCAAGGACCGTTCGATCGTCCCGGACTCGTCCATCCTCCCTGCAATTGACACGCTGCAAGCGGCGACCACTCTCGATACCTCGCGGCCCGAGCTGGTCGCGTTCGACCACGCCGCCGCCGGGATCCAGAGGGCGCGCGATGCCCTGCGCTTCCGCCACTTCCCCACGCTCTCCGCCGACCTCGGGGCGCGCTACGGCCAGCCGGGCCTCAACATCGGCATCGACCAGTTCATGGGGTGGGGCCTCGTCGGCCTCGCCCTGCAATGGAACCTCTTCGACGGCCTTAAAACGCAGAGCCGGGATGCGGAATTGCTGCAGGAGATCGACTACATCGATATCGCCCGCACCCGCTTCGTGGAGGAGATGACCCGGAGCTTCGAAGAGGCCCGCGACCAGATGACCGCCGCCGAGGAACGACTTGCCGCCTGCGAGTCCTCGCTCGATGCTTCTCTCGCACTCGCCCTGGAGCGGAAAAACCAGCTTGCGGACGGCACGGCGACCTCGACCGACTATCTGACCAGCCTGACCGATTGCGCAAAGGCACGGCTCCAGGTCGAGGAGGCGAAAACCTCCCGCCGGATGGCGCTGCTGCGGCTTCGGTTTGCGGCGGGGAAGGAGATCAGGTATTAATGCGTAAATGCGGGAAAAAACAGAAACCTAAATGACAATAATGTCCGGGGAGATGCCGATGAAAACCAACCAACGTCTATTCCGATTCCGCATCATTGCTTTGTGCGGATTTGTTGCCGCCATGCTCGGATGCACAACGGAGAATGATAAAAATTTCCTCGGCTCGGCGGTCGTGGAGTGCCGCACGTACGACGTCGCGACCACGGCGCAGGGACGCATCATGGCGCTTTACACCGACGAGGGCCATGCCGTTGCGAAGGACGAACTCACGGCCGTGATCGACACGGTTCCGCTGGAACTGCAGAAGCGGGAGATCCTTGCCGACATGGAAGAGCTCGGGTCGTCCATCGCCTCCCAGGAGGCGCAGAACAAATCGCTCGAAGCCGATGTAACCGGGGCGGAGCGGGAATTCAACCGCGCCGACGAACTGGCGAAGAAGGGCTCCGGCACCGAACAGCAGCGCGATCTCCTCGGCACACAGCTTCAGTCGACGCAGCTCCGGCTTTCCGCCCTAAAAAGGCAGAAGATGGCGCTCATCCAGAGAAACAAGGAACTCGTCGCCCGCCGTGCGCAGGTTGACGACCAGATCCGGCGCTGCTATGTCGCCTCCCCGTCATCGGGCGTCGTGCTGACCCGCTACCGCAACGTCGGCGAAGTCGTGGCCCCGGCAAATCCGATATTCAATATCGGCGAATTCGACACGATGTACGCCGATTTCTTCGTGCCCCAGCCCGAACTCGCGACGCTCACGTTAGGACAACGGGTCCGCATCCGCCTCGACTATCAGGCGCCTTCGTCAAAGGAAAACGCGCGGTTTATCCCGGGCGTCATCACTTGGATCGGCAGCGAGGCGGAGTTCTCGCCGAAGAACATCCAGACCCGGCAGAGCCGGAACGAACTGGTGTTCCGAATTCGCGCCACGATCCCGAACGCCGATGGGTCGCTCAAGCGCGGGCTGCCCGTCGAGGTATGGCGGTAGGCATGGCCGACGCGGTCGAGGCATCCTAGCTTGGCAAGAAATTCGGCGACGTGACCGCGCTTGAATCGATTTCCTTTACCGTGCCGGAAGGAAAGCTCTTCGGACTCATCGGCGCCGACGGCGCGGGCAAGAGCACGCTCCTGCGCATCCTGGTCACGCTCGTGAAGCCCGACAGCGGCGGCGCGCGCGTGCTCGGCCGCGAGGCGGCCGCCGAATTCGCGGCAATCCGGGCGCTTATCGGGTACATGCCGCAGAAATTCTCCCTCTACGGCGACCTTTCGGTGCGGGAGAACCTGCTCTTCTTTGCCGACGTGTTCGGCGTTTCGGGAGCCGAGCGGCGGAAGCGCATGGAGCAATTGCTCCGGTTTTCGAGGCTTGACGAATTCCAGAATCGCCGCGCCTCCCGCCTCTCCGGCGGCATGAAGCAGAAGCTCGCGCTCTCCTGCAGCCTCATCCATACGCCGAGGCTCCTGTTCCTTGACGAGCCGACCACCGGCGTGGACCCGCTTTCCCGGCAGGAGTTCTGGCGGATTCTCTTCGACCTGAAGCGGCAGGGCATCACGATCGTCCTCTCCACCCCCTATATGGACGAGGCGGTCGACTGCGACCTGCTGCTGCTCCTGCACAGGGGGAAGATTCTGCGCCGGGGCTCGCCGTCGGACCTCCTTGAGGGGTACCCCTTTGCCATTTACAGGGTGACAAGCGGAACCGGCGCGGCGGTCATGCCTCCCGCCGGCGCGCCGCCGCCGGGCGTGTCGCTCATGTACCAGGCCGCCGGGGAGCTGCGCCTCGCGGGAGCGAACCTCGGCGCCCCGGAGACGCTCCTTGCCCGGGTACGGAATTTTCTGCCGGATGCCGGAGCGGTCGAACGCATCGATCCCACCATCGAAGACCTGCTCTTCCAGGCGCTTTCCGGGGAGGGACCGGCATGAACGGAGGGGCGGGAGCCTTCACCATTCAGGCGGACCGGCTTACCAAACGGTTCGGCCCCTTCCTCGCCGTTGACGGCATCAGCTTTTCGGTGGAAGCCGGTGAGATCTTCGGTTTCCTGGGCGCCAACGGGGCGGGCAAAACCACGGCGATCCGCATGTTCTGCGGCCTGCTCGAACCGACCTCGGGGAGCGGGCAGGTGGCCGGATTCGATATCATGAGGGAGACATGGCGCATCCGCACCCGCATCGGCTACATGTCGCAGAAGTTCAGCCTGTATCCCGACCTTACCGTGCGCGACAACCTGTTCCTGTTCGGGTCGATCTACGGCCTGCGGGGCGAACTCCTGCGGTCTCGAACCGACGAGATGGTCTCGTTTCTCGACATGAAAGAGCTGCTGCCGCGGATTACCGGCGCCCTGCCGTGGGGCTGGCAGCAGCGCCTCTCGCTCGCCTGCGCCAACCTCCATCATCCCTCGATCCTGTTTCTCGACGAGCCGACCGGCTCGGTCGACCCGGTGAGCCGCCGCACCTTCTGGGATTTCATCCGCACCCTGTCGGACCGGGGAACCACCATTTTCATCACCACGCACCACATGGACGAAGCGGAGTACTGCCGCCGCATCTCGATCATGGTCTCGGGACGCATCGCGGCCATCGACACTCCCGCCGGCCTCAAAAAAAAGCATGCCGCCCGTTCACTCCAGGACGCCTTCATCCGGATCGTGCAACCGCCTCCTGAAGGGGAGGCCGTATGATCCGGCGGATCCGCGCCATCGCCTCAAAAGAGTTGCGCCACATCATGCGCGACTGGCAAACCCTCATGGTGATCCTCATCATGCCGGTCCTCATGATGTTTCTTTACGGCTATGCGCTCACCCTGGACCTCACGAGGGTGCCCCTGCTCGTCGAGGACCCGGTTCCCTCGACGGAAAGCGTGCGGATCGCCCGTGCGATCGATGCGTCGACCATGTTCCGCGTCGTCGGCGTCGTAGCCTCGGCAGCCAACCCCGTGGAGCTTTTCAAGCGGTATCATATGAAGGCGATCGTCCGCTTCGGCCGGCACTTTGCCGCGGACCTCCGGAAGGGGGCGGCGGGCGCCTCGGTGCAGGTGCTTATCGACGGCTCGGACCCGAACGTCGGCACCATCCTTAAAAACGCCTTCGGGCCGGTCGTGCAGAAGGCAACCCTCGATGCGCTCGGCATCACGCTGCCGTCGGTCGTGACCGTTGACGAAGTGGTTCTCTACAACGAGGAGCAGAAGAGCGCGCTCTTCTTCGTCCCGGGGCTCATGGCCATCATCCTGCTCATGATCTCCGCGCTGCTCACCTCGCTCGCCATAACAAGGGAGAAGGAGCTCGGCACCATCGAGCAGCTCCTCGTTTCTCCCGTCCGCTCCCGCGAAATCATCGCGGGGAAGATCCTTCCGTACCTTGCCCTGGCCGCGACGGACGGCGCGCTGATCCTTCTCGTCAGCCGTATCCTTTTCGGAGTCCGGGTCGCCGGAAGCATCCCCTTCCTGGCCGTAACGAGCCTCGTTTACATCTTCACTTCGCTCGCCATCGGACTTCTCGTTTCGACCGTCGCGCGGAACCAGCAGCAGGCGATGATGATCGTGCTGCCGGCCACCATGCTCCCGACCATCATCCTGTCGGGCTTCATATTTCCTCTTGCCAGCCTGGCATGGCCGCTTCGCTGCATCGCGGCGGCGGTGCCGGCGACCTACTACCTCGAAATCATCCGCGGCATCGTGCTCAAGGGCGTCGGCATTGCCGAACTCTGGCGGCCGCTCTGCATCCTGGGCGCCATCGGACTTCTGCTGGTCGCCGTATCGGTAAAGCAGTTCAGGGAGCGGCTGTGAACCCCTTCCGCCTCATGGTCTGGAAGGAGTTCCGCCATATCCGCGCGGACAGGCTTTCCATCCGGCTCATGATCTTTCCGGTCATCGGCCAGCTCCTGATTATGGGGTATGCGCTCACGACCGAGGTGAAGAACATCGATGTCGCGATGGTCGACGAGTGCATGACGCCGGAGAGCCGGTCGCTCATCGAAACCATCCGGGGGAACCCTCTCTTCCGCTTCCACGGCGCGGCCTCGACCGTGGCCGAGGCGCGCGGGCGGATCGACCGTGGAGAGCTCAAGGCGGCGGTCGTTTTCCCGCCCGATTTTTCCCGGGCGCTTGCCGGGCTCTCCGGCGCAAAGGTGCAGCTTCTTATCGACGGTCAGGATGCGAACTCCGCGAATGTTTCGCGGGGCTACCTGAATGCGATCATCGCGGGGTGGTCGCAGGAGCGCCTCGAACGCACCCTGGCCGCACGGGGAATACGGATCGAATCGCTCATCCCGGTCACCGTAACGCCCGTCATCCTCTTCAATCCGCTTCTCAAGTCAACCTGGTACATGGTTTCCGGACTCGTAGTGATCCTCGTCACGATCATCACCGGCCTCCTGTCCGGCCTTTCCATCGTACGGGAAAAGGAGGCGGGCACTCTGGAGCAGCTCATGGTGACTCCCGTTGAGCCGCACCATCTCATCGTGGGCAAGACCGTTCCCTATTTTCTTATCGGAATCGCCGAGCTCTGCGTTTTTCTCGTTCTGGCGGTGCTCTGGTTTCAAATCCCGTTCAAGGGGAACTTCTTCGAATTTCTCCTTTTCGGCATGGTATATATGTTTTCGTCGCTCGGCATCGGGATTCTCACCTCGACCATCGCGCGCACGCCTCAGCAGGTGCTCTTTCTCATATGGTTCATCATGATTTTTTTCCTGCTGCTTTCCGGGTTTTTCATCCCGGTCGAGAACATGCCGCAATGGGTGCGGGGGGTCTCCCGCATCAATCCGGTGCGCTACTGCATGTTTGCCATCCGCGAGATGTTTCTGAAAGGGTCCGGGCTCGCCGAGCTCTGGAAGGAGCTTCTGGGCATGGCGGCCATCGGCGGGGTGGTATTCGGGGCCTCGGTACTCCTGTTTCACCGCCGGGCGAAATAACCGCTATGATTGAATCAATAAACGGCATTGCCTATCGTTGAAGATAATCTTGGCCTTGCTGCATTACCGTTGGGATTGATAGTGTAAGGATGGGAATTCGGTCAGGGGAAAAAGTTCCGGCTCGAAGCGCTTCAGAGCGCTTCGAGCCGGCCGACTTCAGTATACGGAAGCGACAACGATGTTACTTCCTGCCTTTTTTCTTCGCAGCTCTTCTTCGCGGGCTTGTTCTTTCCGGCGCCGGCATCATTGATGATCCGGTATGCCTGTGAAATGGAAAGGTCAAACTTCTTCGCGATTGCGGTGCCGGACATCCCCTTCTTGTAGAGGGAGATGATCTTTTCGTTTCTCTGCGGATTGTCCGCGATGCTGGACGGAATGCCGTAGAGCTTGCGGATCTGATGAACCGCCTGACGCGTGATCCCGAATTTTTCACCGATGGCCGCATCGGTCACAAGCTTCTTCTGAAGCTTGAGGAACTCGGTTTTGGAGATTCTTGGCATGATGCGTTTACTCCCTCCTGATTAAGGTTTAGGAAATTGAGCCAGAACCACACTTGCTTATAAAATATATAATAGCTATTAAGGAATGCTCTTTTTCCAACATTCCCCTGTTAACCGGTTCGGGTTACCCCGATGCGAAATGAATTATAATACCCTGTAAAATTGATTTTGGTCAATATTGACGGGCATTAGAGGTATTTTATGAGCACCGAGCAAGCGCACGCGATGTATTTTATCCTATTCGACACTTTACCCTCCTCACAAGGAAAGCGAGCCATGTACCGTCTTTTTTCGCGCAAGCCGATCCATCTGATGATGAAGGATTCCGACGGCGGTCAGCATCAACTCAAACGGGTTTTAGGCCCGGTGAACCTCGTGTCGCTCGGGATCGGCGTCGTGATCGGCGCCGGCATCTTCGTTTTGACGGGTCAAGCCGCCGCGGCCTATGCCGGACCGGCCATCGTATTGTCTTTTATCATCTCCGCGATCGGCTGCGCGCTCGCCGGGCTCTGTTATGCCGAGTTTTCCTCGATGATACCGCTCTCCGGAAGCGCCTATACCTATGCGTATGCAACGCTCGGCGAGCTTTTTGCCTGGATCATCGGCTGGGAACTGGTGCTTGAATATCTCTTCGGGGCATCAACCGTGTCGGTGGGCTGGTCGGGCTATGTGGTCAGTTTTCTCAAGGATATCGGCGTCACCGTTCCGGCGCTCATCGGCCAGGCGCCGTTTCTTTTTTCCGCAGGGCGCGGCTGGCATGCATCCGGCGCACTTGTGAACGGGCCGGCAATGTTCATCGTCGTCATGATGACCGTACTGCTGGTCATCGGCATTCACGAGTCGGCGAAGTTCAATAATCTCATCGTGGTCATCAAGCTCATCGTGATCCTGCTCTTCATCTGCTGCGGCATTTTCTTCGTCAAACTCATCAACTGGGTTCCGTTCGTCCCGCCGAACGCCGGTCATCTCGGCTCGTTCGGCTGGAGCGGGGTGCTGCGCGGGTCGGGGGTCATCTTCTTCGCCTACATCGGGTTCGATGCCTTGTCGACCGCGGCGCAGGAGGCGCGCAACCCGCAACGCGACATGCCGATCGGCATCCTCGGCTCCCTCGCCATCTGCACCGTTCTCTATATCCTTGTCGCGGGCATCATGACCGGTATCGTGAAGTACACCAGCCTTGCGGTGCCGGATCCCATCGCGGTCGCAGTGGATGCCGCCGGACCCGGGCTCGCCTGGCTCCGTCCGTTTATCAAGATCGGCGCGATCGGAGGCCTGAGCTCGGTCGTGCTGGTGCTGCTCATGGGCCAACCCCGGATCTTCTTCGCCATGGCGCGCGACGGCCTTCTGCCGAAAACCTTCGCGCGGGTGCATCCGAGGTTCAAGACTCCCTATGTCACCACCATTCTCACCGGTTCGGTGGCCGCGGTCGTTGCCGGGCTTCTCCCCATCAACATTCTCGGCGAGCTGGTTTCGATCGGAACCCTGCTCGCCTTTTTTATCGTCTGTGTCAGCGTCCTTTTTCTGCGCTACCGTCATCCGGAACTGCCGCGCGCATTCAGGACCCCGTTGGTGCCCTTCGTCCCCGTCGCAGGGGCGATCGTGACCCTGCTGCAGATGGTGTTCCTCCCCGGCGAGACCTGGCTGCGGCTCGCCGTATGGACGGTAATCGGGCTCGCTATTTACTTCAGCTATAGCATTCGCCGCAGCCGCCTGCGGACTGCGGTTGCGGGGATCGGTCCGGCATCGGTCACACCCCGATCATCATGCGCAGAAGCTGTTTCTCCACGGGAACCGGAACGATAGAAAAATTCTTTCCTTTCTCCGCGGAACTCAGGTAGGTGCCGAACAGGCGATCCCAGGCGGTCAGCACGAAACCCATGTTCCTGTTCGCAAGCCCCTGTCCGCCATGGTGGATACGGTGGTAGTTCGGCGTAACCAGGAAGGCTTCGAGCGGGCCGAGATCGACCCACAGGTTCGTGTGAATCCACAGGTTGACAACAATGCCGAAAGAAAGCGCGATCCCGGTCTCCAGGGAGGTAAGGTGCAGGAGATAGTTGCTGATAAACACCTGCGGAACGGCAAAGAGCAGGAGATGAAGAAGGCTGGTGCGGCTGCCGGCAAGCCACCAGATTTCCGGAATAGAGTGATGAAACATATGCGTCCGCCACAGGAGCGGGTGGTGAATGGCGCGATGAACCCAGTAGAGCGAGAAGTCGGTGAGTACGATGCCGAGCAGGATCTTCGCCGTTCCGGGAAACCGGCTGAACCGGTTTTCAAGCATGGCCGCGCTAAGGTTGACCGAATCATATCCGGCGCGTACGAGGAGTTTCACGTATTCCCCGCCGATGATGACCATCGCCATCGCCGCGATATTGATGGCGAGATCCCGCCCTCTGTTTACCTCGAAGCCGGGAGTCCGCCGTTCCCGGTGATTGAAGAAAAACACCACGGCTGTAAAGGTGACAAGCTGAATCACGAAGCCTGGTTCGAGCATGAGTAGCTCCTCTCGCCGTTACCACTGTCGGCCTCAGGGAAGCGCGAATATCATGCCAGCAAGTTTCATGGTAATGCATCGGATGGTATCGTGCGCGATGAGCGGCGAAACATTTACGGAAGGCCCGTGCGGCCCCCCTTTTCGGGGATGCGGAAACCCTTCGCAAAAATGCGAAAGACCTTTCCAGCTATGGGAAGTCCCTTTATTTTCCATACCATGTAAGTCAATGTAGGGCATTCAGCCTGAACTCTGATTAATTGTGCAATTCATTCCGAGCCAGACTCCATCGCCGCAGCGCCTCAATCTTGATTGAGTCTAACCGGGCGTTCTTGTGAATCAGGAGATAGTTCGGCAGCGGCATCTGAGACTCGGAGGCGAGGTCGTAACACCAGCCGCGCAGGGTGTCCTTTTTCGCTTCTGTATAGGTATCCCACCGGGAAAAATTCATGGCCATCCGCCCCTTATTGACATCGTCGGCGACCAGCCAGGAGACCGGGGCAATGTAGCTGTAAAAGGGCCATCGGGTTTCATTGGAGTGGCAGTCGTAGCAGGAGGTGCGCAGGATCGCCGCCACGTTCGCCGGCGCACCTGCATCCCGCGTCACCGGCGGATTTTTACGGTTTACAGGATATACTTGAATGAGCGCCGCGAGGATGGCGACGATCATGAGAATTCCGAGCGTTATTTTTTTCATGGTTCGTGTCCGGCTACCCATTATTACTCCGGCAACTACATTAGGATCCGGTGAACTATGGTTCGGCGCATCCCGGACGCGCGTGAGGGATTAACGACTTAACTTAAAAATCCGCTTCAGCAGAAACCCAAGCCGCAGCTGTTTATCAAGCGTTCCCCGCATGAGATGCCGCGCTCCGATTTCCGTTGCATTGCCGGCAAAAATGAAAAACTGATGGCCGGAGGTGGTAATTTTGATGCCGATGGAATAGGGATTCTGGATCGGAAGCGCACCATCGTCCAGGCTCGTATTCGGATTCTTGTCCACCCAGGGAAAGTATTCTCCGTAAAGATCGAACAGGTCTGTCATCTTGACATCAACACCCGTGCCGAGTCCGAATCGGTTTATGTCATAATTATAGCCGGTATTTGCCAGAAAGGCCACCCGGCCCATCAAGGGGTCGTTCTGAACGCTGAGCTGGAGATAGGGCTTGGTGATCCGCTTGTTATCCGCATACCTGACATACGAAACGATCTGGCCGTCGAGCTGCGCGCCAAGGTGGAAGGGGTGAAAAAAAGCGGCGTATGAAGAACCGAGGGTATATTCTCCATGCGTACCGCTTACATATTGATGCGTGTCATAAAAGGTGTAGAGATGCGTACGCGGCAAAAGGGTCGCGCAAACACCGAAAAAAACATCAGCGCCGTCGTCAACGCCGAAGAAGTTGGATGCCGCCTGAAATTCATCGACCGTGCCCTGAAACTGGTGCTGAATCTGCGCCTCCAGAGCCGGAGCCTCGATAAGCGTGGGTGCAGTGAGGTTGGGAACACTCCACTCTTCGTAGGCGCAAATGGAGCCGGCGCATCCCGCAACAATACCCGCACCCGCCAACAGCCGGCTTGCCATGCTCACGGATTTACTCCCTTTGCAGGGCCTCCCTGCAGTTAAGGCGTCTCGAACACGATAGACCGGTTACGCCTTTTTTTGTTGTATGGTAATGGTTGACCCGCTCAGCGCAGCGTCAAACTGGTAGAGATCGGTCTTCGCCGGCCCATGCGTTACCTTGCCGCTCAAATCAAATGTTGAATGATGGCACGGACACACGATGACCCCGTTAACGGGGAGCGCAACCTTGCATCCGAGGTGAGGGCATATAGAGGAAAAGGCGGCAACCGTCGTTTCGGATGTTCTTGTCACAATGATCGGTTTATGTGCCGTAGACGGGTTGGGAATAGTCACTGCGCCGCCGACTGTTGCGAGCGCCTGATACTCCGGTTTTTTCACGTCGAGAACGATCGGGCCCAAAAGGACGGGTATCGACTGGCTCATTGCATGAATGCCGAAACCCGCCATGGGCGCCAAAAGAGCCGCCGCCAGGACCTTTTTGCCTGTGTCCGCAACGAACTCGCGTCTTGAAATATTTGGATTATCCATAACACTTCCTCGTTTCCCTCTAACTTTTGAACTCGGTGTATGAGACACTATGCCGGTCTTTCCGAGCTTTCCTCCTGACGGCACTTACCTGAGTATTGAAAAGGTATTTATTACCGTTGCCCCATTGGCGATTAATTTGATAAGATAGATACCGTTCGAAAGTGCCGTCAGGGGAATTGCATTGACTCCGGCCTCAAATTTCCGGCCGTCGTCGGCCAGCAGTTGCCGTCCGGCGACATTGATGATCTTGTAGGAAACGACCTCCGCCTGCGGAAGAGTCAGCAGCAGGAAGACCTTCCCGGGAAGGGGGAGCGCATGCACCGCAATGGTGTTTGAACCGACGGGCGCAGCGGTTGACGATCGAACACCAGACGCGGCGGTGACCGTGAAAACTCCCACCATGCCCACTGCAACATGAATGGTGCATTCATAGTGGTAAGTGCCCACCATCTTGATGACATAGCTGAAGGTGGTATCTGATGCAGGACCATGACTCCACGAGGCCGCGCCCGTGGGAATCGACTCCGACGTGGTGGTGTGCATGGAGAAAGGGCCATTCCATTTTACCGTATCACCGACATGAGCGGAAAACGAGTCCGGAGAAAAGACATCACCCAAAGAACCGCCGAAATGAACGATATGGGTTGTTGCGAACATTTGAACCGGCAGCAGGAAGACTATGATACCGACTGCACTTGCCGGCCGTCTCTTTGCCGATGCGGCACCGAATCCGAACATATAAACCTCCACTTTAAAATTTTAAGATCTTCTCATAATCGCTATTTTGCCGCTATCCGGAATCGCCCGCGATTGCATTTTTGGACTTCACTTTCCAGAAAAATTCAGCAAACGTCGTGCCACCACATCATTTTTGGAGAGGCTTATTATAGGCCAGGGGAAACACTCTATCGGTAAGGAGACGGCAAGGATGCTTGCGACGGCATTCAAAGAAAACTATCGCATCGTTCTATAAACCTGTTTATTATTCAATTCGTTGCGAAGATGATAATGCCCCACCGATTATCCTACTTTCCGAACAGCCTGAAAATTTCCGGCAGCCGGTGCAGGTCGTTCATCGAAACATAGAAGAAAAAGGCGATGAAGAAGACAATCGCAAAACGGTTGATCGCCAGTTGCGTTTTGATTGAAAGCGGCCGGCGGCGGATTGCTTCGAGGAGGAGAAAAAGAAGCAGCCCTCCGTCGGTGATGATGAGCGGAAAGAGGTTGAGCACCGCAAGGTTGATGCTGATGAGCGCCATGAAATTCAGCATCGGCGATAATCCCTGAAGCGCAATGATGCCGGAGGCCGGGATGATCCCGACCGGGCCGGAGAGCTCCGTGGTCGAGACCTTCCGGGAGATCAATTTTCCGAGAACGTCGAAGATCATGGTGGTGAAGTTCCAGGCCTTATTCAGACAGCGGCCGACCGCGGGCCCGGCGCCGAACCGGACCATGCGCGTCGGCGGTTTCTTCAACTCTATGCCGAGAAGGTAACGATTCGCCGACGGATCGAGCCGCGGCAGGACCGCAAGCGTTTCACGCGCGCCGGTTCTGGCGATGCCGATCCTGCGCCGTTCTCCCGGTTCTCCGCTGTTCATTATGGCGGCTATCTGAAACCACGAGTAAATCGTGACGCTGTCGATGGAAAGGATCGTATCGCCCGCCCGGATGCCCGCCTTTGCCGCCGGGAACGTATCGCTCACACGACCCACGACCGGGGGAAGCGCCGGATACATGCCGAAGGGAGCGGAGTACTCTTCACCCCGTTTCGGTTGACGTCTGATTTCCCGTCTGAGCCGCCCGCCGTCGCGCATAAGCGTCAGGCTCACCGCATCTTCGGGAGTCATGAATTGATCGTCCATGTCATTCCAGGAGGCTATTGATGCGCCGTTTATGGCAAGGATGCTGTCTCCCGCGCGAATTCCGGCGTCATGCGCCGCCGAGCTGTCGGCAACGAACCCGATGATGGGGCGGTCGAGATACTTCGGCCGCTCGATTCCATATTGATACATGATCCACAGCATGAGGATCGCGGAGAGAAAATTTGCAAGCGGTCCGGCGACCGCCACGGCGGCGCGCTGCCATTTGGGCCTGGCCATGAACTCATACGGCTCCCCGGTCTGTTCGTCCCCGGGCTGCTCTCCCGCCATCTTGACATAGCCGCCGAAGGGAATGGCGCCGATCCGATACTCGGTCTCGCCGACGGTTTTCTTCAGGAGCACCTTGCCGAAGCCGATGGAGAATGCCAGCACCCTGAAACGCAGGGCTTTCGCCACGAGAAAATGACCGAGCTCATGGATGATGACCATGATACCCAGAATGAATATGCCGACGATAACCGACAGCAGAACCATCATCGTATCACCTCGTGTTGCTATGGTCGCGATGAACCATTTCCCGCGTCAACCGATCCGCTTCCTCGATGGTTTCGAGGGAATCGGCGGCGCGCGGATGGTGCTTTTCAAAGGCGCGGGTAACCGCCTCGGCGATGGCCGGAAACGGTATCCTGCCCGCAAGGAATGCCTCGACCGCGACTTCGTTGGCGGCATTGATGACCGCCGGGGCGATGCCCCCCTGCCTGCCAGCTTCGATGCAGAGGCGCAGGCAGGGGAAACGGTCGAAATCCGGTTCAAAGAACTCGAGCCGGCCGATTTCCGGAAGCGAAAGCCTTCTGCCGCTCATGGGGAGTCGGTCGGGATACGAGAGCGCGTACTGGATCGGCAATTCCATGTCCGGCAGGCCGAGTTGCGCCATGATCGCCCCGTCATGGAATTCGACAAGCGAATGGATGATCGACTGCGGATGGATCCAGACGCGCAGCCGGTCGTAGGGAACGCGGAACAGATGGTGCGCCTCGATCACCTCGAACCCCTTGTTCATGAGCGTCGCGGCGTCGATCGTGATTTTTTTCCCCATTGACCAGGTCGGGTGGTTGAGCGCCTCCTCCGCGGTGACGCCGGCAAAGCGCTCCTTCGGCAGGTCGCGGAACGGACCGCCCGACGCGGTCAGGATGATGCTCTCGACGGCAGGGTTCTTGACTCCGGCGAGACACTGCAGGATGGCGCTGTGTTCGCTGTCGACCGGAAGGATGGAGCCGCGTCCCGCGTCGAGGAGCGGCCTCAGGAGGTCGCCGCCGATGACGAGACTCTCCTTGTTGGCAAGCGCGATGCGTTTATTGCGCGTCAGTCCGGCTACGGTCGGCCGCAGGCCTACGGCCCCGACCAGCGCGTTGAGCACGACGTCGAACTCGATCCCGTTTACAAGCGCTTCCAGCCCAGCGGGGCCTGAAAATACGGCCAGTCCGGGGAACAGCGTCGCGAGCCGTTCCGCGGCCGCCGGTCCGGTTACGTAAGCGGCCGCCGGGTTGAACTCCCGGATCTGGGCGATGACAAGGTCGACGTTGGCTCCGGCCGAGAGCCCGGCAACCGAGAAATGACCGGGCAAGCGGCGGATGCAGTTGAGCGCGCTCTTCCCGATCGAGCCGGTTGATCCGAGGAGAAGAATGCGCGACGCCATCGGTATCCTTTACAGATAAAAAATAATGCCGACGACCCAGGAGAAGATCGATATCGCCGGCGCCGTGAAAAAGAGACTGCCGAAACGATCGAGAACGCCCCCGTGGCCGGGAATCAGATTGGATGAGTCCTTGACACGGAAGTACCGTTTCATGAGCGAGACGAACAGGTCGCCGATCTGGGCGAAGATGCCGATGAGCACGCCGAGGAGAATGCCGAGCCCCCTGGGATACGACGGATCGGCAAGAAACCACCAGCCGATGCTCGCGGTAAGTACCGCGGCGACGAACCCGCCGATCACCCCCTCAATGGTCTTGTGGGGACTCATGATGCTGAACCGATGCTTTCCACAAGAGCTGCCGACGAAATAGGCGGCGCTGTCGCACAGGCAGACCGCAAGCACGACCAGGCAGATACCGAGCCGCGAGAGCATGGGCGCCTCGAACGTGCGGAACAGGTGCTGAAACGAGTCATTGTAGAAATCAAGGAGAAATGCCGAGCACATGTAAATAATCGCCACCCCGCTGAAAAGCAGGCTCGCCCGCATCCACCGCCTCGTTTTTTTGAGACGCCCCCAGTAGAATGCCTCGACAGCGACCAGCAGCAGGAGAATGAAGTGCGCGAAGTAATGGCGAAGCTGGATATTGTACAAATACAGGACAAAGTGGAAGCCAAGCCAGATATAGCTGATCCAGAACCCGTTCTTCGGGTACAGGCGCCCCAGCATGCCGATATACTCCCAGCAGGCAAGAATGGCCAGCACGATGATGAGAAGCTGGCCGGGACGGATGACGAGAAGATGGTCGGGATGGATGACGAGAAGATGGCCGGGACGGATGACGGCAATCAACGGCAGCGTGATCGCAAAGGTAGTATTGATGATCCACCACGCAATCGGGACCGCCGGGATAACAAAGAGAAGCCGTTTTCCGATATTCGGGAAGGTCATGACTCCTTTACCTTCCCAAACCGCCGTTCGCGCCGGTTGAAATCCTCGATCGCCTTCAGAAGTTCCGCTTTGTCGAAATCGGGCCACAGGACATCGGTGATGTACAGTTCGGCGTAAGCGGCCTGCCAGAGCAGGAAATTTGAGATGCGCGAATCGCCGCCGGTCCGGATGATGAGTTCGGGATCGGGAGTATCCTTTGTATAGAGATAGCCGCCGAAGACCTTTTCATCGAGATCGTCAAGGAACGAGGGATTCCGTATCGCCTCTTCGGCGACCCGTCGCGCCGCAGCGACGATTTCGGTTCTGCCGCCGTAGCTGACGGCCAAGGTGAGCGTGAGTCCGGTATTGCCGGAAAGCCGTTTGATGCCGTCTTCGAGGGCGGCGCGGGTTTTCGGCGGGAGTTTTGACAGCTCGCCGATCGCCCGAAGGCGTACATTGTTTTCATGCAGGCTGTCGATCTCACGGCGTACCATTTCGACCAGAAGATCCATGAGCATGCGGACTTCCAGTCGCGGGCGCTTCCAGTTTTCGGTGGAAAATGTATAAATGGTAAGGTATGAAATCCGGAGTTCGCCGCATGCCCGCACGATGGTGCGCGCGGCATCGGTACCCGCGCGATGGCCGGCGGTACGGGGCAATCCGCGCTTTTTTGCCCACCTGCCGTTGCCGTCCATGATGATGCCGATATGGCGTGGAATATTCATTGGAGTCATGGTTTAATCCCGCGCCTCGTGAAGCCTCTGAGGGTGCAGAATTACCCGGAAAAAAAATAATCCGTCACCTTATTACTATTGCATCGATAATTGAGCAAAAATATACATCGTCCGTTGTGAATATACTCCCTTCGGGTCATCGGAATAGTTCGGGAGTTCCGTTATGAGCGTTGTATTCCGTTCCTTATGATTTTCAAACTTTGAGTGTGAAATGTTTTCACACTGCGGGGTAAAAGGGGGTATTTCGAGGATATTTGAGGTAAAAATGCGGAAGTGAAGTGATGAGGAAATAAAAAAACCCCTTAAAATCGATGAATTTTCAAGGATTTTGAGGGTTTGTATTGGTAGCGGGGCTTGGATTTGAACCAAGGACCTTTGGGTTATGAGCCGTGTTAAATGGCGAAAATAGCGCAAATAGCGCAATTTTTACGGCAATAGTGCCAATAATAACAATGGTGATAATGACCAAAATAATGACCAAGCTTAACAATGAGAAAAAATGGACCTGTGTCCCTTTTTGATTTCCAAAACATGGAAGTCGATGGTTCCCTCGTCCATAGGCGGGCAATTTCCATTAGAAAGAGGAGGTACAAAAAATGAATTCCGTCCCAGGCAGTAACCGTGGCGACCCCCACAGGGGAATTGAGTTGCGTGAAGAAGGATGGCAGCACTTGAAACAGCGGAAATACGATTTGGCTATTCTGAGCTTTGAATCGGCGATTGCCGTGTATTGGCCTTCTTCCGATAACGATCAAAGCGAATATCATTGGCTCCGTGCAAGAGCCTATGAACTCAAAATGCTGGATGGGCCGATGATAGCATTTAATGCTAACCGCGAAGGTAATCAGATGTGCCGAGCGGGCATTTTTATCAGCGGAATCTTTGCCTACGGGCAGGCCTTTAAATTTGACTCAGAGTTTTTATTGGCTCCTAATAATCTTGCTTGGGTGTTAGCAACCTGTCCTGATAAAAGAATTCGCGATGGCCAGAGAGCTGTCGAACTTGCAGCTTATGTGTGCAGGAAATCGAAGTGGCACGATTGGGGTCAGATTAATACTCAGCCGCATCCTATGCGGAAGTAGGTGACTTTGAAAACGCCGTAAAATATCTGGAGATGGCCTTAACTGTAGCTCCGCCTCATGAAGTCCCACAGAATGAGGAGATGCTCAAGGCATATTGCTCAAAAAAGCCATGGCGGGACAATTGGGATGGCTGCATAGAAATAGACGACCAAATTCCGTATTATTTATGCATGTAGTCTTACTGTTGATTCCGCGCCGGTCCGGAACCGACCGCTCGGCTTCATCCGCCGCCTCTAATGCGAATTCATGACCTATTTTTCGTATCCGATGACCGACCCAACACAGAATAAATCACCAGATCGAAGCGGCGGTTCAAGCAACTCTGAGCAGCTTTCTGGGGCCGTTGAAAGGGTCACATTTCATAGCGAGGACTCCGGTTACTGCGTACTGCGGGTTAAGGTTAGAGGCCACAAAGATCTGGTCACGGTAACCGGAAATGCGGCATCTGTTTCCCCCGGCGAATATATCGACGCCCAAGGTATCTGGGATAACGACCGCACCTACGGTCTTCAATTCAAATCCTTCCGGCTCACCGTCGTTCCACCAAGCACTCTCGAAGGAATCGAAAAGTACCTTGGCTCAGGCATGATCAAGGGCATCGGCCCCCATTTTGCCAAAAAACTGGCAACCGCATTCGGTGAAAAAGTCTTCGACGTCATCGAGGAGACCCCGGAACGGATGCGAGAGTTACCCGGCATCGGGGAAAAGCGCATGAAGTGCGTCGTTAAAGCATGGGCTGACCAGAAAGTTATCCGTGAAATAATGGTGTTCCTGCAATCATACGGCGTTGGAACTTCGAGAGCTGTCAGGATTTTCAAGACATATGGAAACGAGGCTATTTCCAGGGTTACGGAGAATCCATATCGCCTGGCGTTGGATATAAACGGCATCGGCTTCAAAACGGCAGATACCATCGCGCAGAAGCTCGGAATCTCGCCAACGTCCCTTATTCGGGCACAAGCTGGAGTAAGACACGCCCTTCAGGAATTATCATCGGATGGTCACTGCGCATACCCGCATGATGGACTCGTCACAATGACAAGCAATCTACTTGAGATTTCCGAGGAACTCTCTGCATCAGGCCTAAAATCAGAGATAGAATCCGGGAACATAATAGCAGAAGAAATTGAAGAGAAGAAAATTATTTATCTGGCGGCACTCCATAAATCCGAAACCGGCACATCGGCAAATTTGATTCGCTTAGCCGAAGGAACATGCCCCTGGGGTGCGATTGATGCGGAGAAGGCCATGCCCTGGGTGGAAGAAAAGAACAATATCCAGCTCTCTGATTCACAAAAAATCGCAGTAAAAACCGCATTATCGAGCAAGGTGCTCGTTATCACAGGCGGCCCCGGTGTCGGCAAAACGACGCTCGTAAACAGCATCCTGAAAATCTTACGTGCGAAGAAACTCGACGTTCTTCTTTGCGCTCCAACCGGACGAGCGGCGAAGCGATTATCCGAATCAACGGGGCTTGAAGCAAAAACCATTCACCGGTTATTAGAGTTCGACGGCAAAGCCGGTGGATTTAAACGCACAAGAGAAAATCCGCTCGAAGCCCGCCTTGTTGTCGTCGATGAAGCGTCGATGATTGATGTTGTGCTGATGAATCAGCTCCTGCGGGCAATCCCGGATTCCAGTGCACTTCTGCTTGTTGGCGACGTTGATCAATTACCGTCAGTGGGTCCAGGCTCGGTTTTATCGGACATCATCGCTTCGCAAAGAATTCCGACCGTAAGGCTTACTGAGATATTCCGACAGGCTGCGTCATCCAAAATCATCGTTAATGCGCACAGGATTAATGAAGGTAAAATGCCCCTGAAGAATGAAAAAGAAGATGTACTTTCCGATTTTTATTTTATTCCGGGCGAGACGCCTGAAGACATTATAGCGAAGCTGATGCAGGTCGTATGCGAGCGGATTCCTAAAAGTTTTGGGCTTGATCCGGTTCGTGATGTTCAGGTTCTCACGCCCATGAATCGAGGTGGCTTGGGTGCAAGGGCTCTGAATGTCGAGTTGCAGAAACGGCTGAATCAAAACACTGGCGACAAAATTTCGAAATTCGGTTCAACCTATGGGATCGGTGATAAAGTTATTCAAAATGTCAACAACTACGATAAAGAGGTTTTTAACGGCGATATCGGTACCATTTCGAGCATAGACCTCGAAGAAGGGATTCTGCTCATCGATTTCGATGGCCGTTCAGTTGAGTACGAGATAAACGAACTTGATGAAGTTTTTCTGGCCTATGCGACATCTATTCATAAATCGCAGGGATCTGAATATCCTGCCGTTGTCATTCCTCTCGCGACGCAGCACTACATGATGCTTCAGCGCAATCTAATTTATACCGGCATAACGCGAGGCAAGAAGCTGGTGGTCATAATCGGGCAACCAAAGGCTCTAGCAATTTCAGTTAAAAACAAACAGTCTGCTGCTCGAATATCTTTTTTGAGCTACCGGCTGAAAAAGAATCCCTCGTAATCGACTGCACTTCTTTGGCTCCGTTTCTCAGCTTCAGTCTCCCATCGTCTCTCCATTATTATGAAGTATGGGAGCTACTCGCACCGATCCGTACTCCGTCCCCGTCGTTTCCGTCCGGCTCGTCCGTAGCGGCTCGCTTCCCTACAAGCAGACAGTGAATTCCGCCTACGGCATCGTCAAAATGGTTTTCCCGCTGTTTAAACAACTCGACCGGGAACACCTGGTCGTGGTCGGCCTAACGACGAAGCTCACTCCAACAATCATCAATACCGTCTCCGTAGGTACACTTGATTCAGCCGTCGTCCATCCTCGCGAGGTGCTAAAACCTCTCATATTGTCAAATTCTTTTATGTTCATTATCTTGCATAATCACGTCACCGGCGACGTGACTCCCAGCTCAGCCGACAAGAAAATTACAGAACGACTTCAGCTGTCCGGTGTAATTTTGCAAATCGAATTGCTCGATCATATCGTTGTCGGCAGCAATGCCTCCACTTTTCTGTCGTTCCGAAACGCAGGCCTGTTGAAGGATGTCCCCGATCCTGTTTCCTAACTGCAGTGGATTCCGCTTCGAGTTGATACGGTTTCCAATGGGGTCGGATACTGGACGAAGTCTGAAAGGAATTCCTTCGGTGAGGTTTGCCGGGAACATTTTTACGACGGGACTGGTGGTGGCATACTGGGGCGGATTGACGCTCAAAAAAAGATCATTTGGACAGGCATTCAGTACGATACCTTTGCACCAATGTCGGAATTCAATGAACCGTCATTTTACGTCGCGCCCTGGTGCAAGAACACGATCATTGCCATGACCAATCACCGGCATGAGGAGGCCAGCGAAAGAGAAGAGGAGAAATACAAAGACTTCTCCGATGCGGTCACGATCCTATATGCAGGGATGGAAGGATGTAAATACTCCATACCGATGCCGGAAGTGGAGAAGCAGAAAAGCACGGAGCCGATTAATGAAATCGATTTCCATTTCGAAATGTCAGGATCAGATGCATTTTGGTAGTTCTCAAAGTCCTTGGAAAGCCGTGCCCGAAGGCCTTTTTCATAGCGGACATATTTAGGATGAGTCGCCGAACAAGGGCTGAAATTCGCTCACTTGGATTCTGCAACGACGCCCATTTGGGAAATAGGCCTGGACCATACCCCATCTTCAGTCCCGGCAAAGATAGTGCTACCGCTCACCACAAGTGACCGGACATGTAAAGCATGACCCGCGAGACCCGAATTGACCGGAGTCCAGCTGGTTCCGTTATCGGTGGAAAGATAAATACCGTCATAATTAGTCCCGGCAAAGATAGCGGCCCCGCTCACCGCAAGTGAGAAGACATGTAAGTTATAACCCGTGAGACCCGAACTGACCGGAGTCCAGCTGGTTCCATTATTGGTAGAAAGATAAACACCGCCGCCATTAGTCCCGGCAAAGATAGTGCTACCGCTCACCGCAAGTGATGTGACATCTAAGCCAGCACGCGCGAGACCCGATGGAGTCCAGCTGGTTCCATTATTGGTGGAAAGATAAACACCGCCGTGACCATTGCATCCATCAATCCCGGTAAAAATAGTGCTCCCGCTCACCGCAAATGAGGTGACATCTATCTGAGTCTCGGGAAGACCCGAATTGGCCAGAGTCCAGCTGGTCCCGTTATTGGTGGAAAGATAAACACCGCTGTGACCATTGTATCCATCAGTCCCGGCAAAGATAGTGCTACCGCTCACCGCAAGTGATCTGACATCTAAACCACGACCCGTGAGACCGGAACTGACCAGAGTCCAGCTGATTCCGTTATTGGTGGATAGGAAAACGCCGGTGTCAGTCCCGGCAAAGATTGTGCTCCCGCTCACTGCAAATGAGTTGACTGAAGCGGCATTACCCGTGAGACCCGGGCTGACCGGTGTCCAGGAAGTTCCATTATTGGTGGAAAGATAAACACCGCCTCCCCAAGTCCCGGCAAAAATAGTGCTCCCGCTCACCGCAAGTGCACTAATATTCGCCCCATACGGCCCATTTTCCACCCATTGCGCATTTGCTGCTGTCTGCATTAATGAAACCAGCAATCCCATACCGGCAATAACCTGCATTATAATCTTTTTCATGTGAACCTCCCTGTGGTCAAAATTGAAATTGTTACAAAATTTTTGCAATCCTTTGGATCTTTAATCCAAAAATCGTGCTAAATAAAATAGTTTTTGACATTCAAGGAAGGGAAATATATTGAAACCAAGGACTTATTGATGATAAATCTTTGAAAATATAACAATTTTCTTTGGAAGCGGGTTGGAAAGGGCGGATTCGAAAGAAATTATAAAGCCCCGGCAGAGGATAACCGTTCTTATCCTTTTGCAGAAGCCCTTCCAAATATTAAAAAGTCCTTGAGAAGCAGATTCCCAAGGACTTCGCAAGCCTTATAAAGGTTTGATTACCGCTCAATGCATCGAATCCGCCTGTCCATACTGCCAGCCTTAAAATGCACGATATACAGATTTGCCGGAAGGCTCAGTGACTTCAGCAAAAGAGAATACTGACCTGCTGACTGCATACGGTTGAATTCGAAAATCTTTTTCCCAAGAATGTCATATATCCGAATCTCCACCGGGCATTGCTGGTTCAGGGAATATGAAACAATCCCGTTTTTCATGCTGAATGATAGTTGATCGACAGATCTTGAAAGATGCTCGACCGAGGTATAATTCACCGATAAACTCCATGTGCTCGACCATGCTGAAGTTCCACTTATATTTGTTGCTGAAACCCGCCAATAATAGCTGGTATTGTTCTTGAGTCCAGTTACAACGCTGCTGCCCTTAGCAAGATTCGCTTGTGATGTTATAGTATTTGAAAAGGATATAATTGTAGAAAGTTGCATGTTATAGGAAGTAGCTCCAGAGACAGTTCCCCAATTCAGCGTTACTGACGATAGCAAATTTAGGGTGCCACTGGCTGGAGAGGAAAGCACTGGAATTCCCGGTAATGGTGGTATGGTCGTAAAACTCCATGTGCTCGACCATGCCCCTGTTCCTCCTATATTCGTCGCTGACACTTGCCAGAAGTAGGTCGTGCTTGAAGAAAGACTACTAAGGTTATAAGATCCTGAAGATAGCGAACTCTGCTTGCTTATAGTCGATGAAAATGAAGATGCCGTAGATAGCTGCATAGTATAGGTGGAAGCTCCGGCAACAGCCGACCAACTAAGCGTAGATGATAAGGATTGATTCGTTGCTCCGTTAGCAGGACTGGAGAGCAAAGGAGCACCCGGAAAAGGGCGTATTCCTGAAATAGGCATAGACCATACACCATCACCAGTTCCGGCAAAGATAGTGCTCCCGCTCACCGCAAGTGAGTAGACATATAAGCCAACACCCGTGAGACCCGAATCGACCGGTGTCCAGCTGGTTCCGTTATTGGTGGAACGGAAAACACCCGTATCAGTCCCGGCAAAGATTGTGTCCCCGCTCAACGCAAGTGACATGACATATAAACCTTTACCTGTGAGACCCGAATCGACCGGTGTCCAGCTGTTTCCGTTATTGGCGGAAAGATAAATACCGCCCACAGTCCCGGCAAAGATATTGTTCCCGCTCACCGCAAGAGACATGACCGCTGGGGGATTAGCCGGGAGACCCGAATCGACCGGGATCCAGCTGAATCCGGCCATTCCTCTGAAAACACCGCCTCCATTAGTCCCGGCAAAGATAACCCCGCTCACCGCAAGTAGTGATCTGACATCTAAGCCATTACTCGTGAGACCCGAATTGACCGGTGTCCAGCTGGTTCCGTTATTGGCGGAAAGATAAATACCGCCCACAGTCCCGGCAAAGATATTGCTCCCGCTCACCGCAAGTGATGAGATATATAAGCCACCACCCGTGAGACCCGAATTGACCGGTGTCCAGCTGGTTCCGTTAGTGGAACGGAAAACACCGCTGCCCGCAGTCCCGGCAAAGTTATAGCTCCCGACCGCGAGTGATTGGACATCTAAGCCATTACCGGTGAGACCCGAATCGACACGAGTCCAGCTGGTTCCGTTATTGGTGGAAAGATAAACACCGTTGCTATAAGTCCCGGCAAGGATATTGCTCCCGCTCACCGCAAGTGACCTGACATCCAAGTCTTTTACCGTGATACCCGAATTGATCGAAGTCCAGTTGGTCCCGTTATTGGTGGAAAGATATGCACCGCTGCCATCAGTCCCAGCAAAGATATTGCTCCCGCTCACCGCAAGTGATGAGACATATAAGCCACCACCCGTGATACCCGAATTGACCGGAGTCCAGCTGGTTCCGTTGTTGGTGGAAAGATAAACACCGTTGCCATAAGTCCCGGCAAAGATATTGCTCCCGCTCACTAAAATTGACCTAACATTTAAGCCATAACCCGTGAGACCCGAATCGACCGGTGTCCAGCTGGTTCCGTTAGCGAACGTGGAACGGTAAACACCGGCGTCAGTCCCGGCAAAGATATTGCCGCTCACCGCAAGTGAGTAGACATAACCAACACCTGTGAAACCAGAATCGACCCGAGTCCAGTTAGTTCCGTTATTGGTGGAACGGTAAACACAGCCTCCATAAACAGCACCACCAATCCCGGCAAAGATATTGTTCCCGCTCACCGCAAGTGAATAGACTTCCATGCCAGCATCCGATAGAGCCGTCGGAGTCCAGCTGGTTCCGTTGTTGGTGGAAAGATAAACACCATCTCCATGTGTCCCGGCAAAGATATTGCTTCCGCTCACCATAAGTGATAAGACAAATAAGCCAGCACCCGTGAGACCCGAATTGACCGGTGTCCAGCTGGTTCCGTTATTGCTGGAACGGTAAACACCGCCTCCATAAGTCCCGGCAAAGATAGTGCTCCCGTTCACCGCAAGTGACCTAACATCTAAACAATTACCAGTGAGACCCGAACTGACCGGAGTCCAGCTGGTTCCGTTATTGGTGGATAGGAAAACGCCGGTGTCAGTCCCGGCAAAGATAGTGCTCCCGCTCACCGCAAGTGCATTAATGTACTCCCCATACGGCCCACTTTTCACCCATTGCGCATTTACTGCTGTCTGTGTTAATGAAACCAGCAACCCGATGCCGGCCATAACTTGTACCAGATAGTTTTTCATGAAAATCCCTTTTAAATTGATAGAAACTTCCTTTTGTTTAATCTTTCACCCTTTTTTGCCGAAACAAATACACCCTTAAAGAACTTGTCAAATTTATCGATTTTATAGGATAGCGTAAAACATAACCCAAATGATAAATAATAAAAAACGAAGCCGCTTGATTGAATTGGTAATTATGCGTCATTATGCCCGTTTTTTCTAATCGTTCGTAAAAGTCTCCGTAATTGAGACACATCTACTATTAGGCACCAGTTTGCTAATTCATTGTTGAATTCTGTTTCTTTAGGCATGATATTCTGCTCACATATGCAATAATTAGATGCTAATCTTAATAGAGGCCTTTCTTTTTCAATGCATCAAGAAGATAATAAAGAGAATTAATTCTTTTTTTAAGAACATCATTCATAATGCCATCATCAAATATGGTGTTTTCATCATCGGAAAGGCCGTCTTCCCTTAATACTCGGATGAGCAAACCTTGTTTATTAAATAAATCGGGTTCTAGTTCGATTTGATCGTCTCTGCTGTCCAGTATAACTTTCGCAAGAAACATTGCAGCATCGAAAACTCGGCACAATGGCATTTCTTCTGATTGAGGACTCCATTGGCCAGTCCCCGTCCACCTCAATATTTTTAAAGATATATCCTTAGCGCCATATTTATTCCATTGAGATAGCCCAACTGAGAGATATCTTGCATCAGTTTCTTCGACATCCTTTTCTTCAAATGCTTGATAAGGCATAGCATAGACAGGTTTATGCCCCAAGTGAGAAGGAAGGCCTTGTTCTGGCATATATGGTTTATATGGCTTATACGTTTGATCGCTTGAATCAAATACATCCCAGGTCATAGCAATCTCCTTTATTCGGATAATATTCGCTAAGGTTTATGAAATTTATTTAACCCAACCCTCTGCCTCAGAAGCCCCAAAGGTGATTATGATTGTCGTCATAACAAACAAAAAGGATACCGTTTTTATTGAAAGAATCATTAATTGATCCTTTTATGAAGATTTATGATGGTGAAATTTGTTCACTAATATAATCATTTCCGCCATATATCGCATGATAATCTTTTGAAAATTCAGGCGCTTCAGGGTTTTTCGTGGGTACCCCCCACAGATTGTATTCCAGATAATATAATAAAGGCATGGATACAAAACAATTCTATAGCGAGCTTCTTGGTCTCAAGGATCCCTGGTACGTGGACCGTGTGGAGATGGATAAGAAGGCAGAGCGTATCGATGTCTACGTTGCCCATCATAATCCTATTCGGGTCGCTTGTCCTGCATGTGGGGAGTTTTTTGCTCCTTATGATCATACACCGGAGCGGGAGTTTCAGCATTTGAGCACCTGCCAGATGCGGACCTTTGTCCATGCACGGTTTCCCCGTGTGCAGTGTCCTACTCATGGCGTGAGGCAGATTCTCTCGGAATTCGGGGAGCCCAACTCTCACCTGACCTTTCAGATGGAGCGGTATGTTATTGAACTCGCTCTGGAGTGCTCGATGTCCGCTACTGCTCGGCTGTCGGGGTTGAGCTGGGATATGTCGTATGGATGTGTAACTCGCGCCGTGGATCGAGGATTGAGTCGCAAATTGAAGAGAATTCCCGAGCGCATTGCCGTCGATGAGAAGTCGTTTGCGAAAGGGCACAAATACGAAACGCTTGTATGCGATCATGCCAGAGGCACGGTTGAATTCGTTGCCGACAATAACTCTCAAGACAGTCTTGAACAATACTATAAGCAATTTTCTCCAGAAGAAAAAACTTCGGTGACAGCGGTAACTATGGATATGTGGGATCCGTTTATCGCGGCAACCAGGAATCACATTCCTCAATGGGAAAGTAAGATCGTTTTTGACCGCTTCCATGTAATGAGCCATATGTCCAACGCAGTGGATACAGTCCGAAAAGAAGAACATAAAAGCCTCAAAGAGCAAGGCAATGAGCTTTTGAACGGAACCAAGTACCTGATTCCGTGAGAAAAAGGTAAAGAATTATATTGCGAAGTCTTTGATTTTTCAGTATATTAAGGGTGTCAAAAGCTGACTGATAACAGTAAAACTTATGCACCCGGAAGGTGAGATGAAGAAGCCGACGAAATTCATCATTACCACGACAAACGAGTTTCTTACGAGCCAGAGCGGCCTTGCTTTGATCGGAGCGCTGACGCACCATAGCAACCTTGCCGGCGAACTTAAGCGGGTTCTTCCCGGCAAAAAAGAGGGTGCGATAGGTTCTGAGGATGCGGTTGTTGCGATGATGGGGCTTTTGAGTATGGCGAAGCCAGATTACGCCGCTATCGAACAGTTTCGCGACGACGACTATTTCCGCGAAGCGCTGGGGCTGAGCGCCATTCCTTCCGAACCAACGCTCCGGCAGAGGCTGGACGAAATTGCCGCGCAGGGCAATCAGGTGCGCACGATCATTCTCAATTCCTCTGCCAGAATATTGCACCGGCATGCGCCGGAAATTACCCCCTGTTTCGGGAGCTATGTTGCTATCGATGGAGATGTTTCGCCATTCGACAATAGCGGATCGAAGAAAGAGGGTGTAAGCTGCACGTACAAAATGATGGACGGTTATGCGCCGATGTTTGCCTACATTGGTAATGAGGGCTATCTTCTCAACGCAGAACTTCGCGAAGGGAAGCAGCACTGCCAGAAGGGAACGCCGGAGTTTCTGCGGGAGTCCTTCGCTCTTGCACGGAAAGTGACCGATCAGCCGCTTGTGGTGCGACTTGATTCCGGAAACGACGATATGGAGAACATCAGGGTTTGTCGGAAAGCTGATGTACAATTTGTGATTAAGCGCAATATTCGTTCGGAGAGTGCGGACGAATGGCTTCTGGATGCACAGGCGCTTGGCCAGTGGCGCACGCCGCGCGAAGGAAAAACCGTCTACACCGGAGAGACCATGCGAGATCGGAATGGCGAATCGATTCGCGTAGTGTTTGAAGTGATAGAAAGGACCATCACCGCTGATGGCCAGATGCTTCTGGTTCCCGACATCGAGGTACATACCTGGTGGTCGAGTTTCGGGCCCCGCATGGCGACACCAGACGAAGTCGTGGCTATATACAAAGCGCATGGCACCAGCGAGCAATTCCATTCCGAGATTAAAAGCGATATGGCCCTCGAACGTTTGCCGAGCGGGAAATTTGCCACGAATTCGCTGATACTGATGCTGACGGTCCCGGTATTCAATATGTTGCGCTTGTCTGGGGTTGCTGCGATGAAGAACGGATACAAATCCCGGAAAAACGTTGCCCGGCGTCGAATACGAACGATTATTCAGGATTTCATGTACATGGCGGGCCGGGTTATATGTCATGCTCGTCGCCTCCGGCTTGCGTTTTCGTATCGCAATCCTCTCAGGGATATCTGGGAGGCGACGTACCTGGTGTTTACTTGAACCGGCTGTGCAGTGAAAAACAATGCGGCGCATACTCTTTGATACCTCCACCGGCAGGTAGTCGTTGCCGCATTGCGCTATGGTATGCTTTTGCGAGAATACATTCATAAGTTTTATTGATCGATTGCTTCGTATGCTGCAATTGATGATGTGAGCAACGGCTGATCGCTTACCTTACGTGTTATTATGTCAATATATACTTTTTCTCACGGAATCAGGTGGATATAATATACCTTTCCAGCGTTTAAATCGAGCCGTAATAGACTGTCAAAGCCTCAGTGGAAATTGCAAGGTGTTTTATTTTTCGCACACGACTATAATCGACACAGTATAATCTGATGCACGAACCGAATGTGGAATTACAATAGTTGCAGTTCCACTCGTGGCCGCTCGAAACCGATAGAGCTGCGTAGGCCCAGCAGGGATCGCCGGCGTTACAAAATCGCTCGAAAGAAACTGAACGGCTGCTGTCGAAATCTCTGGTGTTTCATACTTCCCAGGGCCAATCGTTTGAAGCTTGATATTGATGCTATCTCCGACCATAGATTTATACGTGCAGCTGCTATCGGCTCCGGAGAGCAAAAGAGTTGTCTGATTTTCTTTATATTTCATGCTCCGCGTCCCCGCTGCGTCTTTCGCAGCTATTCCACTGTCTATGCATTCTTTTCAGGTCTTCGAAGCTATACAACGCGGCCGTGGAATTTTTTGACCACGAAAGGTCTATTGATGAAGAGAAGTCGTTGGATAGTGCGATGTTTGGAAGTGGAGCGCTGCTTAAGGAACGTGCGTTTGAAGTGGCGATGGGGCTTTAAATTGAGGAAGGAGCAGTGACTAAACCTGTTCCTTCCTTCAGTGAAGGTATTATTGGTTAGCAAGGCTTCGCTGAAATCACATCCACCTGGCAAAAACCCTGCATTACGCTTTGTCGACAAGCTTTAGCTTACAAGATATTTCATCTTTATTGCTTCCCACTCCTTCTTGATATTATCGCGCAAACCCCGAGATGGATGCGGGATGCACCAAATAAATGTTGATGGAAATTCCTCATAAAAAAACAACTTCTCTCCCTCCATAAATTTCCGGCTCTCAAAAGGAGGCAGCCAAGACCAATACATTTTTGATTCACCCCACACTATAACAATTTTTGGATTTAGTATGGTCAGTGTTTCAAAAAAGGCATTACGAGATTTCTCAATAAGTTCCGCCGTAATAAACTTTTTATCCGCAGCATTCACGCCAACCACCTCTTGGAAAAAATTGTAAAACGCCAATTCTTCCCAAATATAGTCAGAATCATGATACCTCTCACCGGTGATCATTGCAGCTGTAAAGCGCTGGCCCCTGAACCACCGACGCCATCTCCCTTCCGAAACAGCCGCGAGTAAGGCATCATCAAAAACATCTAATGTCAAATCACGCTGGCTATTTTGCTCCTGTGCGCCGAAATGCGACTCTCCTAATACAAGGATTTTATTCTTTGTTTCAAAATATTTTTGTCCTACATAGGGTAAAAATTTTATGAGCTTACTGGCCTTAAGTTTTTCTTCTATTTCCTGGTACATGCTTTTCTCCTTATTAACTATTTATAAAGTAGCATCCCGTCAGCTCTGTTGCGGTGTAGTTCATTGGCAAGATTCGACTAAAAACTCAAAGTGGCTTCGCCACAATTTGTTAAATCTTCTTTACCTTGCAGGCTGATGTTTTTTGGTGAAGCTTTTTGAGCAAGAGCTGGATGTCAAGATCGAAAGACTTCCATACTGACTTCCACAAAGCTTGCAAGTGTATTGAGCTTTTTCGCTTCCTTCATACAAGGTGTGTTGCTTACCATTCGGGTTTTTCGAGCAAGAGCTTGAGGTCAAGATCGCTATGCTTGTATACTTGCTCCCGCACCACTCACAATAACAGTTTGCCATTTTCATTCTCCTTTGATCTGTTGTGCTTTGCTTTTGTTGGTTTTCTGCTTCCCCGTTTGCGCGCAATACGCTCTTCCACAACCTTACAAGTTTCATTCGAATTGTAACATTTTATATTCCTTACCCTCGCGTAGCAATATAATTCCCGCCCTACCGTAAAGCACATCAAGCCCTCAGCCCTGGAGATAAAAAACAACCCACCACAAAGCACTCGATTCTGCCTCATCTATTTTGAAGACAGCGGCGGTAAAAGGCCAATGCTGTGGCTTTTTGAAAATAACTGCCCTATTCAAGATACATTGCCAATATTATTATCATCGTTCACATCGAATAGCAAGGCCATTGCTGATAAAAAGAACTATCCCGGACAGAAACTATTTATCAGATAATCTTCTTAAAGTATTTTCATAGGTTGAAATCAGTGTTCGTAAGGGGTCTGCCCCATGATAAAAAGCAGCTGAATCACAACCATAATGCCGCTTATCTGATGCGCGAGTAGTGCGCTTTAAAAACCAGGCAATAGTCAAAACCTCTGCGTCTTTTATCTTAAATTTACCATAAATTGGATATTTTACCTGGAATCCTCCATTTAAACCCGAAAAATAGCCATCCTTCTGAGGCTACCTTGCTTTATTTCGTGAATATAGGTCATTTTTCAATTTGCTGTCAATAAAAAATGCCGTTAAATTGGCTTCTGTGGTCGTAACACATCCTCTCGATGCATAAATTGCAATGTTTGCCCATTTTTGTCGACACCTCTCCCATCGGTATTTCAGTTGTATTCGGGTATTTCTGTTATCCGGAAGGCGAAGGACAAAGACGGCTTATCTTGTTCATGATGCCTCGCCATATCCATTCTTTGATACTCACCTCGGCCAGCAGCATGTGGTAATACCGGGCATGCTTTATCAATCTCCCACCGATTTTTATCAGCTTCAATTGTATGGTCCTCAAGGACCAATCCTTTATCACTTCAGGTAATGCCAGTGTCCTGAAAATGTTCCCAAGGTTATATGCCATTATGAACAGTTTCAGCCTGACTTCGTTCTCCTCAAATCCTTGACAGCTGAGCCTTGTCCAGTTCAGAGCATATTTTCCCTCTTTTATCCATTGTTCACAGGTGCCCCTCTTGTTGTAGAACTTCACCACCCGGCTCTTATTCCATTTCAGACTGGTTACTATGTATCCTATCCGAGGGAATAATTCTCCCTCATGATGTTCTATCTTTGAAACTATTCTCCGTTCCTTTTCCCATGTGTCAGCACCATACCTGAAACTTACATATTTTATAACCGGCCTATTGCTCGGTCTTCCAACAGGCCTCTTTGCAAATTCCGCAATTTTCTCCCACAATTTATTGTTCTCTTTTATCCGTATCGCATAATCTACCTGGTACTCTTCACATAACTCAAACAACCCCGGTATTGCAAATGCGGCGTCTCCGCGTAATTTTACGGTCATACCCTTCGCAGTATAATACCGGAAGAGGGGCTCCAGAAATTCCTTCCAACCGTCTGCACTGTGCACATGACCAGGCCTCAACTTCACCTTCAGACATTCCCCGTAATGATTGAATACGAACAACGGATGATAACACTTTAAACCAAAATGCCCGTTATAACTTGATAATTCCTGTTCCCCATACACCGGACTCTCAGAACTGTCTATGTCCAGCAATATCTCCTTGTTCCTTCGCACAGAATCTACTTTTTCTATCCACTTTGCCGTTATTTCGTCCAGTTTGTTCAGGTTTTTTCTGCCCAGCAGTATCTCCTTCTCAAATCTTCCTATGGTCGTCTCGCCTGCACCTGCTCTTTCCAGTGCCCGTTCCCCGATTACCGCTCTCATACCGGGGTCTTTCCTTAAGCCCTCTGCATCATTGGTGTCTTCATACCCTCCAAGCCTTGAGTATACCGATTGCCGCAGCAACCCTATCATTTCATGCTGAATATTTTTCCCGTGTCTACTGTCTTTAAGGTATTCTTCTGCAATTTCTGTCAATCCAAGCTTCTCATCCATTTCCCGTATCGCTACCAATCCGCCATCAGATGTTACTTGCGCTCCCTTGAAATTTATCCTTAACTTCTTATTGAATTTAACACAAAAACAATTGTTTTTGCTTTCACCCATTGGGTTCCCCTTTTATTAGCCACTTATTGACAATAATATAGGTGAAAATAGGGCTTTTTGCAACATATTTCTTCAAATATTTCCGTTCCATTTGGAGTATCCGGGTTTATATTTAGAGCAGGAGATAGCAAGTAAAAACAACGCCAGAGCTAAAATAGCGAAAAAATGGCGTGGAATCAGAAGGTTTTTACAGAAGCGGTTAGGATGAATTATTTGAGTCAGCATCTTCAGTCTACCTGTTTGCCTTTGATCTGCCAGTGGGTTCCCGCGATTGGATATAATATACCTTCTGAGCGTTTAAATCGATCCTGGATAAGCTGTCAAAGCCTCAGAGGGGATTATAAGGTATTTTATTTTCAGGTTTAAACACGGGAAGCTTAGCAACGACTTTTCGCTCTCTGAGCCGAGACTCACGGATTTTTTATACTCGATGCTCACGTTAGAGCCAGCGGGTGTCGTTTCCATGCTTCCTTTTCAGAACCCATGTAAAACATGTCGAAATGTTAAGATCGGATGGACTATAATCATACGTGGCCCAGAATAGCGCATAACCGTTTTAATCGCTTCCCGATGCTCAGAGTTATAGCAATGTATCGAGCATTTTTTGCAGGTTGGTTTATTGTTGCCGTACCGACATAAGTCGATTCGATTAAGAGCGTATTGCAGGAGTTTGGAGCATTCGGCACACTGATCGGTCCCACTCCGATGAAGAGCGCGACACCGAAGGTCGATCATCGCAGAAATGGTCTTTTTCTCGATAACGATTCGGTCCAACAGGTACTCCCGCTTCCTTGATTTCCTTCGATCTGCCAGGTGCTTCCCTCGATTGGATATAATATACCTTTCCCACGTCTAAATTGAGCCTGGATAGGCTGGCTTGGTCTATCTGAAGATTACAAGGTGTTTTCTTTTCAGGTTTAGGCCTAAGAAACGCGGTGAATGTTTCTCGCTCTCTGAGCCGAAACTCGCGGCCTGTAGAACGTTGCCCCATCGTCGTCGCCGCTTCTGAATCTCCGTAGACCCAGCGAGTGACGTATCCAACACTCTTAGCTCACAAAATATGAGGAAGCAATAGTGAATTACTTAGTTGACAGCTCTCAGGTATATATGAAACGTTGTTCCTTTGCCGAGTACCGATTCAACATCAATGCTTCCTTCATGTCTTTTGAGCACTGAATGTGCAATCGATAGATTGAGGCCGCTTCCGTTCGGTTTCGTGCTAAAAAATGGATCGAAAAGATGCGACAAATTATTCTTGGAGATGCCAACGCCATTATCTGCGATGGAAACATGCAGGTAGTTCCCTTCGTTTAGGCCGAGCCGATTTCTTTTAGGAAAAGTAACATTACCAGCCGATACTCGAATATTACCGCCTGTTGGCATGGCATCGACCGCATTTCGCATTATTGAATAGATAACTTGTCGAAGCTGGATTTTGTCATATAAACAGTGTCTGAGATCGCTATTCGCTTCAATTGTATAGGATGCATCAGTTCCATTAACAGCGTCCTTCATCACTTCATCTGCAAAGGGGAAAAGGGAAGCGGTTTCGAGGCAGGGAGCACCTCCTTTTGAAAAAGTGAGGAGCCGTGCAGTAAGTTCTCTTGCACGATCCATACAATTGAGCGCCTTTTTAAGATCTTTCTCCGCTTCGGCTTGCGATTTCTTTCCTATTGCGCATTCAATATATCCGAAAATTCCTCCATGCAGATTGTTAAAATCATGTGCGATACCGCCAGCAAGAATGCCCAACGCTTCAAGCTTTTGCATTCTGCTCCGATTTTCTTCGGCAAGTTTTCGCTCTGTAATATCGATAAATGAACTCTGGATGCACTTCTCTCCATTCAGGACAATTTCAGAGGTTTTTATATTGATGTCCCTGAACTGCCCATTTTTCCCGATGAGTTTTGCATCATATTCCTGACGACCAGCATGAATTTGTTTTCGCATCGACAGAGTTATTTCCTTCGATTCCGGGGCGATGATATCCATGATGGAGACATTGACAAGATCATCAAGTGAATCGTACCCGAGTATCTGTAAAAAAGAATTATTGGCAAAGATGATCTTGTCTCCACTGGCTATCGTGATGCCCTCATGGGACTGCTCGACCAAAGTACGATATTTCGCCTCGGACTGTTTGATTGCATCTTCGGCCAGCACTCGCTGAATGCCGACCGATCCAAGATGAACGATAGTTTCGATTGCCTCGGGATTTTTAAGGCTTTTTCCTTTGGGAAGCATAACCACCAAAGCACCATAGTGCTTATTATTCCAGGCAAAACCGATTGCATAAACCGCCCCGAGATGGAGAAGTTTTTCAAAAGCATAACAAACCGCTTTCGGCACGGTTCGAAAGGATAGATTATGGCGCTTCAGGGTTTTTCGTGGGTACCCCCCACAGATTGTATTCCAGATAATATAATAAAGGCATGGATACAAAACAATTCTATAGCGAGCTTCTTGGTCTCAAGGATCCCTGGTACGTGGACCGTGTGGAGATGGATAAGAAGGCAGAGCGTATCGATGTCTACGTTGCCCATCATAATCCTATTCGGGTCGCTTGTCCTGCATGTGGGGAGTTTTTTGCTCCTTATGATCATACACCGGAGCGGGAGTTTCAGCATTTGAGCACCTGCCAGATGCGGACCTTTGTCCATGCACGGTTTCCCCGTGTGCAGTGTCCTACTCATGGCGTGAGGCAGATTCTCTCGGAATTCGGGGAGCCCAACTCTCACCTGACCTTTCAGATGGAGCGGTATGTTATTGAACTCGCTCTGGAGTGCTCGATGTCCGCTACTGCTCGGCTGTCGGGGTTGAGCTGGGATATGTCGTATGGATGTGTAACTCGCGCCGTGGATCGAGGATTGAGTCGCAAATTGAAGAGAATTCCCGAGCGCATTGCCGTCGATGAGAAGTCGTTTGCGAAAGGGCACAAATACGAAACGCTTGTATGCGATCATGCCAGAGGCACGGTTGAATTCGTTGCCGACAATAACTCTCAAGACAGTCTTGAACAATACTATAAGCAATTTTCTCCAGAAGAAAAAACTTCGGTGACAGCGGTAACTATGGATATGTGGGATCCGTTTATCGCGGCAACCAGGAATCACATTCCTCAATGGGAAAGTAAGATCGTTTTTGACCGCTTCCATGTAATGAGCCATATGTCCAACGCAGTGGATACAGTCCGAAAAGAAGAACATAAAAGCCTCAAAGAGCAAGGCAATGAGCTTTTGAACGGAACCAAGTACCTTTGGCTCTGGAATCCCGAAAATATACCATCGTGGAGAATATCGGAATTTCGGGGTCTTCAAAATGCTGATCTCGATGTATCGCGGGCGTGGGCAATCAAGGAAAATCTGCGTCATCTCTGGGATTATACGAGTGAAACATGGGCTCGAAAGTTCTTCAAGCAATGGTATTTCTGGGCCACCCATTCCAGGCTCGACCCGGTAATCATTGCTGCAAGAACCATCAGGAATCACTTCGAAAATATTGTGACTTATGTCCATCATCATATAACAAATGCCCTTGTAGAAGGACTTAACAGCAAAATAGAAAAAGTCAAACGCATGGCCTGCGGTTTTCGGAATAGGGAACATTATCGAGCAGCGATTTATTTCCATTGTGGTGGTCTCGATTTATTCCCAATAAAATCATCACGACCGCAACTTATCTGGAAACCCGGCTAACACAATACATGGGGGGTACCCATGCAAAAGTCGGAAGAACCTAGATTATAAAAGGCTTCTGCAAACTTATCCGCAAAATGGTACAACTTGCCGTTTCGAAAAAGCTTTAGCTCCTCGGCAGTCATTCCTGATACGGAAAATTTTTTCTCGAAAGGATCGATCCCGAATAATTGTTTTGCCGGCTTCAGGTATCGATCAAAGCCGGATTGCCAGGTTCCCTGCAGATATGATCCATCCGGCGAGAGCCGGGTTGTATACATCATCGCTTCCGGAAGGAGTTCCCGGACCGCTTCGCCTGCAAGTTGAAGGATTTCCAATATATCGGTGCAGGTGACGAGAGATGTTCCAAAACGATCAATAACAGCGATAGGACTTGCTTCTATTCCTGTTTCACTAGATATGCCCATCATTGAACGATTTTCTCCCAATCGAAGTATATAATGGCGGGAAAATAAAGGAAAGAATCCAAAATATCTGCGTGGATGCCTTTCGGCTCTGCTGGGCAGTATCTACCGGAAAAAGTAGCGATAACGGAGAGCCCGTTCCTGCTGGTATCTCACAGATTCACATAATATTCCGTTGAAAATTGCCGCTCACGGCTTTCGCCTCTTCTTGCCGCTAAAACCAGACTACAGCCACGACTACCATGCTCCCGCTCGCGTTCTTCCGTTCTTCCTCCACCTGTTTTCCTTCGATCTGCCGGGTTTTTCTCTTGGGGAGGTATATAATATCCTTTTTCCCGTTAAAATTGAGCCTACCCCGGTCTCCCAATGCCTGATCGAAGATTACAATGGGTTTTCAGTTTCAATTCCTTCCTGGCCTCTCACTCCCTATTTTATTGGTTTTTAAAGAAATTATAAATTTTACATAAAAGTGTAATATTATAATATTAAAATATTGGCACTCGCTCACACCCTTCTCGCTCACTCTCTCGACTCCATCTTCTCTTGCTGCTAAAACGCGACTTCTATCGGCTGTTTAAACGACTTCTCTGCCCCTATTTATTTTCTTGGTCCCACTATTTTATCAGCTCTCACTCACTATTTTATTATTTTTAATAAATTAAATAAATTTATATAAGAGAGTAATATTATAATATTAAATATTAAAGAGAAGAGAGAGAGAAGAGAGAAGAGAGAGAAGAAAAGAGAGAGATAATATTTCAATATATTAATATTATAATATTAGGCGCACTCGCTCTTCTTCCCACTTCCCTCATCACCTCACCACTAAACAGCCTGTCTTTAGCTGCTCTTTTTAGCGGCTTTAGAGCCCCATGAAGAGTTTCGCCGCCCCGTGAGCAGTCCCAGAGGGTCCAATGCCGCGTATCGATGTCGCGGAGCGATTTAGCGGGATTTCCATGAACGTCACCGTGACCGCATTCTACGTTCCGATGTCGATGAAGGTCGATTATTCGCTTTAACGGCTCCCGAGATTCCAAGTTGCCGATGTTCGAAGTGATTCCAATGCAGCGATCCGAAGTGCCTACAACTCGACGCAGAGCGTTTTCGCTTTAACAGCTCTTCCTACCGGCGTTTTTCCGAGAACAGCGATCTGACACAAATCGTTTAAATGCTGCCTACTTTCTCGCTCCCTCTGGGGGCCGATAAAACTTCTGCCATATTTGACGTTCAACCAAGCCTCTTCGGTTGTAGCCGATGTTTCTCGGTGAAGGTATATAATATCCTTTTCCCCGTTCACCTTGAGCCTATTCAGGCTATCAAAGCCTCATCGTAGTTTATCAGATGTTTTAATTTCAGTTTCAGTAATTTGGAAACTCAGCAGAGAAAACGCCGGTAAGCAGGTAAGTAAGGTGAGTTTTTGCGAATATTATTTTTTAGAGCAACACCACATGCTTATTCGGATTGAGCCGGCTTTTTCACAAGTAGCGCCTCGACAATCTTCGCCTTCAAATCGCCGGAATATTTGAAAAGCGGGACCAGCCTGCGATTAAGAAGCACGATCTCTCCCGTCTTGGGATTGCGGGCCGGACGGGGCTTGCGCATCTTCGTGTAAAAGGTCCCGAATCCACGAATCTCGATGCTGCTCTGTTCTTCCAGGAACTGCGAAATATTCTCAAGCAGCTCCTCGACAACAATTTTTGTGTCGGCCTGCGTGATCCCAGTTCGACCGGCAATCTGCGCGATGAGGTCGTGTTTTGTCGTGTTCATCACGATTACCCTCCCCCGATAACGTAATGAAATCATTATAAATATCTCATAAAAGCGCCAGGGAAGTCAAGCAGAGCGTTTTCGCTTTTATCGGCTCTTCCTATCGGCGTTTTTTCGAGAATAGTGGTGCCGCCATTACAATGACCGATTTCGATGCAGAGATCCAACACCGGTGTTCCTAACGTCTCGCCGCCAAATCTGTCTTTTCTATTGGATCGTTTTAAACTGAGCCTCTTCGGGTTTAACCGAGTTTTCTCGGTAAAGGTATATAATATCCTTTTTTACGATAACATTGAGCCTGAATAATCTCCCTTAGTGTCATTCAAGTTTACAATGAGTTTTAATTCCAGATTTATGGAAAAGATAAATTCACCGGAACCCAGGAAAGCAGGTATGTAAGGTAAGTTTTTGCGAAAAGTTTTTTTATAGGACTCTTTTTCTATTTCCTTTTATGATTTTATCGAAAAACGTTATCTTTCTTACCTTTTCCTTTGTAAGACATTGCTTCCCATTGAATTAAACCGCCAGGTAAACGCAAGTAAGAGTAAGGTAAAGGAAATTTGAGCATTCGCCATTCCACAGGAGTGAGAATTTCAGCCTTCTCAGATCTCTTTATCTGCTTTTTTCCCGCTCCTGTCTGTTCCTCGTTGTCGCCATTGCAATCACTCAACTCTGCCGTCTGACTCTCTCATCAATTTTTCCCAACATGTTCTGCCGCTCGCCGCCACGACGTCCCTATCTTATGCTGCTCTGCCGCTATAATATATCGCGACGTCGCGCCGCTTTTTTTCTTTTAAAAAGACAACAAAAACAATTAAAAGATATAAGATAGGTCATGAGGGAAAAATCATAGAAAAAAGTTACTATGCCGCTATAATAGCGCTTATATCTATCTCCTGATTAGAATTTTTTATGACCTTAGCTTCTCTATGACCTTAGTAAAGCTGAGTTTTAGTTGATTGTCGCAGAGCGACGAAGCGATGTCTCTTTAAGAGTTTCGCCACCCGATGACCTTAGCGTTTTACCCTTTTACTGCTTTTATTATAAGGTCATCTAAGATCATCAGTATAATATAGAGAAAGGAGTAACTGCTTATGTCAGGAACAAAAAGGGGCGCGATAAAGGCTAAAGCGAAAAAGTCAGTTGCACAAAAAGCGTACCTTAAACTAAAACGTGAACAACACTTCACTCAGGAGGAAGAAATGACCACCGATCTCAATTCGTTGAAACTTCAGTACTCGTCTCTCGTTGAGAAAAACCCGTTGAATCTTGCAATCGAACAGATTAGTGCTGAACGTCCTTTTAACTTCGAAAAGGTTTGTGAGCAGGTTCTCTTGCTTTTCGGCATTACGCCAAACTACATGAAAACTTTTGCTTTTTATGACGACTTACGCGTCGTTTTTCTAATTCTTATGAAAGAACTTTTGCTTGGAATACCGCCGACAAAAGAAGAAATTCAAAAACGTCTCGAAATTCAGCTAATTGCTCGTTATCTTGATAATAAAGTAACGCCTGTAGGCAACTATTTATTGGGACGTTTTTGCTATATCTTTCGTAAAACGTACGAAAAGAGTTATACGCCAAGTATGACGAAAGATACGAATAACATTGCGCGTACCTTTGAACATTTCGGTCTCAAACTTATTCATGAATATTTTACTTGGCTCGAAGAAAAAGTAATGAAAGACTGGCCTGAAGGCTTTACGAGTACAAACTACCTCGCTTCTAATGCTGCTTGGACTCAATTTAGTAACTATAGAGCCGTGACAAAAAGAGACGCAGCTAAAGATGGCGTAGCGAAAAGCTACCTGAAATACTTTAACGTCTTATCGATGCCTCGTGAGATGGTCGCCTTCATGAGCGAATTAGAACATATCAACGGCGAATCTTGTTGGCCCGGTGCTTTGAAGACGTTAGAAGATTTAAGATGGGCCGTCGCAGCTTGGAAGACGTACAATGAACAAGATCGACGCGAGGAAACGAATCTCGCGAAGATTATTGCAAAAGCTTTAGAATTGAACATGATCAACAGGGAGCACGCAAAAATATGAGATTTTTAGCGGAGGCGCGTGTATCGAGAGCGATGAGGGTTTCGCAGTCCCGCCAAATCATTGGCGTGTCAATCATTTTGTGGGATAGTGCTTTTTATTATATCAAGGATATCTTCTGTGATCACCTCCGGTTTCCTCATCCCATCGATTATTAAAATACGCTTGGAATCCATGCATTGCGCGGTCAAATAACCTTCTCTCTCTCTTTCCAGGAACTTTGGGTAACTAACACGGGCTCGCATTCTACTTGGTATAATTTCTTTTATCTGCTCTCGCTTCATCGATTCTTCAACGGAGACGTCTAATAAAAAGGTCACGTCAGGTTCGATCAGATTCGGCAAAATATTCTTTATAGATAAAAAGTCACCCATAGTACAGATTTCTCGGGCATGAACATAAAAGGCAATCAAGGCCTCTGTAAAACGGTCACAGAAGACAATCTTTTGTTGTCCAAGCGCAGGAATAATTCGCTCCTCAACAAGCTGAGTCTGTAAGACAAGATGAAGAAGCATTTCACATGAGAAAGAGATTCCTTTGTCATCTGAATTGAGTATTTCCCAAATTTTCTTGGAGATAACAGTTCCTCCATTTTCGGGAATTACAACTATCTGTTTGCCTTCAAATTCAAGGATTTTCCTGATAGCCTCTATTTGAGTCGTCTTACCGCAACACCTGATTCCTTCGAAAGAAAAAAACATAACTGCCTCTCAGAGAATGTGTGAACTATCTTTTTAAAACGAATAAAACTTCTAAAGCGACAATTTACGATTCGCATATAGCGCAATCAACAAATCGCCGCAGAGCGAGTTTCGAACAAATTAAAAAAAAGAGCCGACAATACGTATCGGCCCTTCTTCTATACGTCCGACTCTGGAGTTATTAAAGCACTCGGTTTCTTTTTCGGCTCCACAGGCTTCGGTTTTGGCTTAGCTGTTCCGTGTGAATCAATCTGTTCATGTGCCTTTGCCACTTTATCATTGATTCGTGCAAGAGTATCAGCATCAATCGTGGTGCTCGTTACTCTCGGAATCGGCTTCGACGTCTTTTTTGGTTTCATAGTATTCTCAAGGTGTCCCGACTCACGAAGTCTCGGGCATTTATTATTGACCAAGCTAGTTCTTTAACTTTTCTGAATAAGGAAATGCTCTATTTCTTTTGGGTTCTAAATTGTCTATAGAATTCTCGTATGTCCTGGGCTAAAAGTTCGGGTTCTTCCATGGCAGCAAAATGTCCGCCACGAGGCATTAATGCCCAATGAGCTATATTCAGATTTTGCTCAGCCCATTTTCTGGGTGGCAACAAGACTTCCGCCGCGAAGAGAGCAACACCTGTCGGGACATCGATATGCCCCATCGGTGGCAAAGAATGCATGTTTTCATAGTACATGCTTGTTGATGAATCGATAGTATTGGTGGTCCAATAAATCATTATATTGGTAAGAAGTTCATCCTCGCTGAATCGCTGTCGAAGGTCGCCGTTACAATCGCTCCATGCACGAAATTTTTCAATGATCCACGCAGCCAATCCTACCGGCGAATCGGAAAGGCCATACGCCACAGTATGGGGCTTTGTCGATTGGAGTGCTATATAGCCGCCTTCCAGGGAAAGCCATTTCTGAGCGGCGCTTATATAGTTACGTTCTTCTTCCGAAAGGCCTGCCGGATCTTGTGATGCTATAAGGTTTCGCAGTATACCGATGTCGGTAAGATGGATTCCGAATAGAAGTTCGGGATTGGCAGATGCCAGATATCTGGTGACGCCGGAGCCCATATCTCCACCTCCGGCCGCAAATTTTTGGTAACCGAGCTCTTTTGTCATCAGTTTAGCCCAGAGCTTGGAAACGCTGTAATTGTTGACACCGCCATGATCTGGGCGACGAGAGAACCCAAATCCGGGAAGTGACGGAACAATTACATCGAAAGAATCCTCCGCGTTGCCGCCATATCGAGCCGGATCGGTAAGAAGAGGGATAATCTTTTGGTAGCGAATGAAACTGTCGGGCCATCCATGGGTAAGGATTATCGGTAACGGATCAGGCCCTTTGCCGCGCTCGTGTACAAAATGCACATCCACTTCATCGACAATACAATGAAACTGAGAAAAACGGTTTAATTCGGCTTCTTGTTTGCGCCAATCGAAATGGTCACGCCAATAGGCGACGAGAGATTGTAAATAGCCTATTTCGGTTCCTCGTTCCCAGGCGGCGTCTTTTACTTGATCAGGCCAGCGGACGTGATCTAATCTACGTTTTAGATCGTCAAGTACTTCATCAGCGATGTGAATGTGAAAACGTTCAACAGCCATAATGATTTTCCTTCAAATCAGTGGCGACACAAAGTCCTTTCAACCATAATCGGCTGGGTCTCAATGGTAGCATCGTTTCAAAACTTCTTCGCGACCTTTTTAACAGCTTTCGTTGCCACCGGTACGGCCTTCTTCACGACCGTCTTCTTTGCTGCCGAAGCAGGCTTTTTCGTCGGACCGTTGATCGCATCTTTCGCGGCTTTAGCGATCCGAAACTTCAGCACCGTCTTCGCAGGAATCTTTATCGATTCGCCAGTCGCTGGATTCCGTCCGACCCTGGCCTTACGCTTCATCAGAACGATTTTTCCCAGACCAGGGATCGGAAAGCCGTTCTTCGCTTCTTTATAGGCGAGTTCCGTCAGATTGCCAAGAAGAGCTTTGACCTGCACTTTGGTGATCGTTTCGTCCTTCGACGCGAGCTCCTCAATGAGCTGTGACTGAGTGAGTGACATAAGACTCCTTTGGAGAGAAGGTGGCTGCAGAGAAAATACAACGGGAGACAGGTAGAATGTACTGAAAGGCCCCGGTTCTAAACGATTCTGGGGCGATTAATACCTATATACCTTTTACAGAAGAACATCCATTGTGCAAAGGCAGTCAAAGCCTCTTCATGGAATTTCAGGAGACTTCTTTAAAGATTCCGTCCTTTAGAGTCAGAATGAAGCCATGCTGTTGAGGCCAAAGCCTCTTTCTGACGATCTCATCTGAGATCCTTTTCGCGAGAGCTTTCGGGTCGTCCTTGATGCCCTTTGTTGAAATCAGCCCATATTCGAACGAGCTAACGTCATCCTCGAAATGTTCCGGGTGATTCGTCACGAGAATTCGATGTGGCAGAAACACAGTTTTGATCGTCTCGTCGTCTGTCTCTGGTGGGATAACAATTACGCGGATGTTCCGCCTTTGAAGGCTGAACGCGAGACTGGCGAGAGTCTCATCGACGACGATAACGCCACGGGATAATGTGCGGGTTGAGTGCATTGCTGACACCTCACGAAAAAGAAAGATCGCGATCTACATGAAGACTGTGCTCGAATTCACCACTGGAAATGTGCCGACCCTCAGTTCATCAATGTCAATCTTTTCTGCACGATAAACGAGCCGGCTTTGAATTTCACGACATAAAATCCAGCAGTTATTTTCTCTCGTCTGAGATCGATATTGTACGCCCCGGCGTTTTGAGTCGCATTCACGAGCTGGCGGACTTGTCTTCCTTGGATGTCATAAAGGGTGACAGATACTTTTGAGGCAGATGGAAGTTTGTAAGCGATGCCTGAATTCGAAATTGATAGCTTTTTTGAAATAGCGGCATCGTTTTTAGCGAGAATCGTTGAAGTCGGAGAACTGCTATAGAGTTGACCAATTTCCGTGACGGTTAGCGCTCGATTGTAGATTCGAATATCGTCGAGAGCGCCACTAAAATATTCACCATTAGTACCAGCATCGTTACCACGACCTATCCACATTGAGTTAGTATCAACTGGCAATGTGGAAAGAGAATATGCGCTGTTGCCTGGCCCCCAATAACCCAGACAGGGTTGTCCGTTGACATAGAGCTGAGGAACGCCAGAAGCACTGATTATTGCAACTATATATTCCCATTTACCCGTATCAGGGAAAGCCGTGTTTGTAAAATATGAATGCCAAATCCCGTCGTTAACTCCTGCAATATAAGATTTATAGAGTGTATCATAGGATACATAGTAATTCTCGTTGCCGCTTCGTCCCTTATAAAGGATACCTGCAAATTCTTGTCTTTGTGCGCTCCTCTTAACCCATACGGAAATAGAAACCACATTCGCGATACTTAGGTTCGAACTTTTAGCAACGTTTACGTAGCCAGTGTATGGCAGTAACAATGCAGAATTAGCATGTCCAAATCGATCCGTGCAAAACGATGCGCCGTTCATTGCTACGCCATTTATAGCGTTTCCACTTGAATCGTACGTATTTCCGCTAAATGGATAATACACAATACAACTGTCTTTGGTACTTGGGGAAGCCGTCGCAAAAGACCAAATTGCAGACCAAAGACTGGACCCGCCAAAATTGGTTGCGTTAGCCCGCCAATAATAAACAGTACTGTTTTCAAGGTTGTTCACCAAACCCGACGTAGCGGATAAGTTACTCTGATTCGATATGGTTGAAGTGAACGTTGCAATCGTCGATACTTGTACGTTGTACAAAGACGCACCAGCCACACTATTCCAAGTCAAAACCGGCGACGAAGATTGATTAGTCGCGCCATTAACAGGCGCGACGAGAATAGGGGCCGAAGGGGGACCTGTTGTGGTTAAAAAGCTCCACACTCCCGACCATACGCTGGTACCTACGGTATTCGTTGCATTCGCTTTCCAGTAGTACGTCGAACTGTTCATAAGACTGACAACCAATGCTGCCACCTGCGTAAGGCCAACTTGATTATTTACGGTCGAAGCAAAGGTTGATACTGTTGACACTTGGCTACCATATGTGGCCGCGCCTGGCACGGTTCCCCAACTTATTGCAGGAGAAATCGATTGATTACCCGCACCGTTCGTTGGCGAGACAAGTGTTGGAGCCACAGGAACAAGTGGGATAGTTGTGAATGACCAAATTGAAGAATATTTAACTGCGTTACCACCCCAGATTGGCACTAACTGAATAATCTGCCAATAATAGATCGTACCATTGCTTAAGCCGTCAATCGCCAAAGAAGTTCCTGACGCAGCAGAGGGATTGAGAATTGTTGTTGTAAATGTCGCTACCGTTGACACTTGAGCTTGATAGGGAGCTACACCGGCCACACTATTCCAAGTCAAAGTCAGTGATGTGGGCTGATTGACCGCTCCATTATTCGGCGATACAAGTGTCGGATTTGGAGGGGCCATTGTTGTAAAAGAAAAGACTGGGGTCCAATTTGTGTCAACAACATACGCATCCCCTACACGCCAATAATAAGTAAAACCGTATACAAGTTGGCCACTTAACGCAAGCGAATCGGTGGACGTCGCGGTACTAGTTACGATATTCGCAGGCAAAAAATATTGAGATTTCGATACTTGAACATAATAATATGAACTCCGCGCCATACCGCTCCAATTTAAAGTCACCGATATGGGCTGATTAGTTGCTCCACTATTTGGAAAAAAACCTTGAGAAAAAAGTGCTGAAGCGAAAAGCAACATTAATAAACAGAACCGGCGTAACATAAATCCCTCCTTTATTACTGAGAAATAATCAGTTCATCAACGATAGCCTTTTATGAACGATAAAAGTGCCGGCCTTGAATTTCACGACGTAGAATCCCGCCGTTATTTTCTCCCGTCTGAGATCGATATTGTACGAACCGGCGTTCTGTGTCGTGTTCAAAATCTGCCTGACCTGCCTTCCTTGAATGTCGTAAAGGGTGATTGACACTCTCGAAGAAGCCGAAAGTTCATAGGCAATGCCTGAATTGGAAATTGAAAATCTCTTCGCGATAGCGAGATCATTTTGAGGAAGGACGGCGGTTGAAACTGTCGTGAAGCTCCAGATGGACGACCAGGCGCTTGTTCCTGCGGTATTGGTTGCGTTCACTCTCCAGAAGTAGCCTCCGCTGAGAGCAAGGCCACTAATCTTGCTACTTACAGTGGTGATTCCACCTTGGTTGACAATGGTTGATGAGAAGACTGCGGTTGAAGATATCTGCACCGAATATGAAGTGGCTCCAGAGACTGTCCCCCATGAGAGCGTAGGTGCCGTAGATTGATTTTGTGCTCCATTCGCAGGAGATGAAAGTAATGGAGTTGAAATAATTGTCGCAAAGCTCCAGATACTCGACCAGACGCTGATTCCTCCAACATTTGCAGCATCAACTCGCCAATAGTAAACAGTAGCATTATTGAGCCCACCTTCACTTGCAGACAATATGGTAAGGCCGCTTTGGTTTGAAACTGTTGTACCAAAACTCGAACTCGTCGATACTTGAACCCCATAGGAATTTGCGGTGGACACTGTGCCCCAGGAAAGTGTCAAAACGCTGGAGAGACCAACTGAGCCGCTTGCTGGTAATGATAGAATTGGTTTTCCAGGTGCTGGGGAAGTGGTCGTGAAACTCCAGATACTTGACCATTTGCTTGTAGCGTTGGTATAAGTTGCGTTGACCTCCCAATAATACAAAGTATTATTAGCAAGATTGCTGACCGAAGCCCATGGTGTTGTGACAGTCTGATTTGAAATCGCTCCCGTCCAACCGTTTGCCGTTGAAGTTGACACCAAAATCTTATACATTGTAGCTCCCATGAACGATCCCCAACTCATGGTCAATGTCGTCGGTTGATTGATAGAGCCGTTTGTAGGCGAAGTAAGAATGGGCGTTGCAGTGTCGCCAATGATAGTAACGCTGTTTCCACCATTATTTGCCACATATATTGTGTTAGTCACTGAATTCGCCGCAATCGCAACGGGGCTAGCTCCTGTGGGCAAAGTAGTTGTTGAATTATTTGCTCCATTAATAATTGTAACCGTATTGCTACTGTTATTTGCCACATAGATTTTATTTGTAGCGGAATTCACTGCAATCGCATAAGGATTATTTCCTACAGCCACAGTAGCTGTCGAACCATCCAACCCGTTGATTACTGTAACTGTATTGCTACCATCATTCGAAACATAAATATTATTTGTTACAGGATTAACTACAATTCGAGAAGATTGTGGAAACCCGATCCCCAATGCGCCTTGTTTTCCAACGTTTATCGTAGACGTCGAATCGGTCACCCCGTCAATAATGGTGACAGTGTTACTACTATCATTCAACACATATATCTTATTAGTCACAGAGTTCACTGCTATCGCCTGGGGCTTTAATCCAACGTTCACGGTAGTTGTCGAATTATTATTATTTGCATTGATTACGGTTACGGTCCCCTTATAGCTTGGGAAACCACGATTAACCACATAAATCTTATTGGTTACCGAGTTAACTGCTATAGCATAGGGATCAATACCTACATTGATAAGAACAGTCGTACTTCCTAACACGCCTACGGTGTTTTTGTCATTATTAACAGTATAAACAACATTAGTTGCGGGATTAACTGCAACCCCCCATGCATAACCGCCACTGTTAACTGAGGTCCACTTGTTGCTATTAAATGTAGACTCCGTAAATACTCTAACTGAATCTCCAGTCGTTATATAAATTTTAGAATTGGGATTTAATGCTATTGCGTAAGGTGCTTCCCCAGCGCTATCGATACCTCCCAAATAATTAAAATTGGCGCCATTGATTGCTGAAATGGTGCCTTGATTGTAGCCGCTTCCGTAACTTAACACATACACCGTGTTAGACGTAGAATCTATTATTACCTGACTTGGCCAGGCACCCCCTATTGCAACAGTCCCGACAACAGCGTCTGCTTGAACGCAAACAATTGAAATCAATAGGAAAAGAAGACAAAAAGCGAAAAGACGAAACATATAACTCCTCCTTAGGTTTAAATTTCCCCTTTTATACCGAAAAGCCGCTCCCTGTTGTTGTAATCTGGGAGCTTCCATTTGTCTGATTTCAAAAGTTGAATGGGAAGTCGATCTTCACATTCCCAATCGTTCCATTTCGTTGCTTACTGACGATGATTTCTGCTTTGCCCCTATTCTGTTCATTAAGCTCTTTATTGTACGCTCTCTCACGATAGATAAGCAGAACGACATCTGCATTCTGCTCTATGGCACTGAATTCAGGTAGATCGGAAAGTCGCGGGCGATGATCCGTCCTCTGTTCAGGAGCGCGAGAGAGTTGCGACAACACGATCAGCGGAATATTGAGTTCTCTGGCCACTCCTTTCAGTTCCTGAATCTCCTGTCGCCGGCTCTCAACCTGTCCCATAAGCTGGAGATAATCAACGATGGCAAGTTCGAGATTCTGAATCTGCCGAGCTTTGGCAAGCAGTTCAGGCACTGTAATGGCGGGAGTATCGTCAACAAAGAGCGACGTATTAAAAAGAGATTTTTCAGCATAACCAGTCTTAGGCAATTTGCCGCTGGGGAGTGGATGTACATTTGCTCGCGGCTCAGCGCACAGAAGACGCTGCCTAATCTGCTGTTTTGACATCTCAAGCGAAAATATCACGGTCGGATGTTTTCCGTGAACGGTTGCCTCAATTGCAATCGAAAGGCCCAACGAGGTCTTTCCCATCCCAGGTCGGCCGCCTATAATGATGAGATCGCCTTTTTGGAGGCCAGTCGTCAGTTGGTCAAGCTCGTCGAATCCGGTAGAGATGCCATTTCTCTGAATTGCGCATGTCTTTTCCATAAATTTTATCGATAAAAAGCAAGTCTAATTGGTCTGAGATTGGGAGCTTCTCTCTTCTTTATAAAGAATTTTCTGGAAAAATCTAAATTTTATCGTTTCCCTTGTTTGAGGATGCAGAAACGCTCTTTGCTTTCAAAAAATGGAACTCAGGAATCGCTCCATCCAATCGTCGTGACGATCCCCCTTCCAGCACTTCTCCTTCCAAATAAAGCACCATTTCTCAAGGTGCTTCTCCTTTATTTCCTTTCGAATGTCTTCGTTCGTATACTCTGTTGGAGAAATCAGCAAATATCGATTGCCTTCCTTTTCATTCTCAATAGCATCTTTTTCCTCTTTAATTCGATCCCATGTAGGAGTGTCAAAACCTCGTTTTACCTGGATAAAGGTTGTTCGGTCATTAGTTTCGAGTGCAATCTCCATTCTTCCAAGTGAATACGAATGTTGATATTTCAATTCAACAAAGCCTGGGGGAACAAGCTTCGGAAAGTTGCTTTTTATTACAGATTTTACCGCTGTTTCCAGATCAGAGCCCAGTTTTGCATTTTGTGGAGTTCCAGAAAAAAATTGACCTTCAAGCTCGAAATACTGCTCCATCCATTTGGAATAGGGATTTTCTTTTTCCAATTCGGACGGATTTGCAAGAAGCTCGAACAGATCTTTGTGTGCTTGCTGGTATGCAACCTGATATTCTCGGTGTATTTCAGAGCTTCTCTTTACAATCTCTTTAACAGCAGCTAATTTTAGCAGAAAAGAATTCATAGGACCTCCTGTCTGGACGTGCTCCAGCGCATTAGAATTGTAGCAGAAGTGCTCTCTTTACGAGAGCTTGATATCGATTTCAGAAAGTTAGGAAATTTGCGTTATAAGACAGAAGGGATTGTAAAAAAGCGGGCGAAAGTAACAAATCAGAGGAGAAAAAGCCCGACATCCCATCTGCGATGCGGACGAGGCAATCCACAGACGTGCCCACTGAAGAGCTGGAATGCCGGGCACAATAGATGTGCCTAGCTCCACTCATCAGTGGGAAATTCTAATACGCCTACGGATTACCTCGTCGAAAGCAATATACTTTTCCCGTCCCGAGGAAGGCAAAATCTACCAAAATTAGAGCCTTTCAGAAGCTTTCCGCAGAAACGATATTCATTTTAAGGAAGACGGCATGTGGACGACGAGAGGGTCTGAGAATGTTCGAAATTATCGCAAGAATCGCCATAAAAATGGCCCGGTTTCTGCCTGAACGTTACTCCAAAAAGGCCTTAATCGGCCTTTGCCGGCTGATCGCTTGGACCGAGAAACAGTGGTTTTTATACTACGCCCAACATGATACCGGCTACGAATCGACGATCCGGCGCATTCGAGCGAATCCGCTTTGTCCCGGAACGGTCGTGACTTGCTATAGGTTCTGGAAGTTTAACCCGGATCACGAGGCCTTCGAAGGCATGGACCGGAATTCGGGGAGATCGTAATGGCCCAAATGTTCGCACGGATGATCGACCACGACCGCAGGGTTTTCAATGTCGTGGATCTTGGGCCTGGGTACGAGCGGTTCGATGACCCACGCGGTGAAAAGTTAGCCCAATATCGAGACGATATCACTTCGACGACGAACCGCAGAATAGAGATTATGCCGTGGGCTGTTCCTCCGTTCAGCTTGGAAGGCCTGTCTTCAGAGCTCCTGTCGAAAGGCTATATCTTCGATCCCACGTGGTGTCCTACACGCCGGATGCGCCGGGAATATCTTCCAGAAATTCACGAAAAGGCCGTCTTTGTTCTTCAGGAACGAAATAATGACCTTGAAAATGCCGTTTCTCGCGTTTTGGCCGATTTAAATATTGAGTTTTTCGTCTATTGCAGTGACCGGACAGGCTGGGACGAGGAAATGTATCAGCGGCATGTCGGTGTCTGGGAAGACGATGCGAAAGGCATTCCTCACCTTGTTCCCGCGCCTGAAGAGCTGAAGGTCGATCTGACAATCGTGTACTGCACGCTTGCCGATCCGACTGGCTTTGCAGTTTTTACCGGCGTTCGAGACTGCTTCGACGGTCAGGTGATCGTGATTGTTCCGACCGGCAGTTGTAGCGTTGCCGATGCAATGGCCGCGATAAGACTCAGAGCAGAAACGGTCCTTGAGCTGAAAGATTTATCGAATCTTGAGTCGGCGATACTTGATGCAGCACTGGGAGAGAGAGTTGATTGTAGCGCGAAGCGCGTTTATATATACACGGCCCAGCTTGTGCATTGCGACTCGCGTGGCTTGAACTCCTCCTCAGTGACGACAACGCCTCCTATATGCGAAGAAAATTCAGCAAGCGCTCAGACATGATGACACAGCTTCATATTACGCGACGAAATCTCTCAAACCCGAAAGTGAGCAGATATGGGAACGAGGAAGTTTGAAATCTATTATCGCGATCTCAACGTAGAATCACAGCATGAATATTTGATATTCGCCCAAGTTAAGAGTGAGGCTGAGCTAAACCACGAATTTGCACCCTTGGCCATACTTGAAATGGACGATGAGAAAAAATCTTAAATACAACTTACTTTTTTTCAGTTTTGTCAGAATTGATCGTTATTAATATGTAAATGTTTGAATACACTTATACCCGCCAGCAAGCAATCTCCGATGGAATTTTAGTGCCCCTCTCCGAGAGAATGGTTTTCACTGCAAATCTTTTCGAAGACTATCAAGACGTAGACAAGAGGAATCAGTTGATTTCAAAAGGTTTGAGACTACTCTCGATTGCAGATCCAGAGGATTCAAATGCAATGAAGCTGCGTGTAATCGAACCAAATCAGATTTGGGTTATTATGAATTGGAACGGAATTACCTTCTTGAAACCAGACGACTGCTAAAATCAACAAGGAGACAGTATGCTCGTAAAACTTGACGGTATCAAATCAGCAGAAGAAGCCTTGGAAAAATCAGGGCTCGCATGGTCAGTAGAACAACAGCCGCTTATTACAGGTAGCGGTATCAGTGTCGATTCACACAAAGCGATCCTCAGAGGAGATTCAAACAAAATCATCGGCATAGTGGGTCGGAACTACGAACCCGTCCAGAATACAACGGCCTTTGCTTTCTTCGATGTTATTGCTGAGAAGTATGGCGCAACCTACGAATACGCCGGCATTATAAAAGAAGGCCGCAAGGTCTTCCTGCAAGCAAAGCTCGGCAATTCCTTCGATGCCGCTCCCGGAGATCAAGTTGACTCATACATCACAATGGTAAATGCCCATGATGGGAGCGCTTCAATTCACGCCTTCTTGACACCAATTCGGCTGTTTTGCCAAAATCAACTTATCCGGGCGATTAAAAACGCGACCACGAATATAAGGTTCCGTCACACGTCAAGTGTGAACGACCGCTTCAAGGAATCGATGCAGGTGTTCAAGATGTCAACTGAAGCATTTCAATTATTCGAAGAGAAAGCAAGGGTCCTTGCACAGAAGATAGTTGACACGCAAATGGTCGAGAAGTTTCTTAAGGAAATAGTGCCAGAGTCAGGATCGACCAGGTCAAATAATCAGAGAGAGAAGATTGAACATCTATTTGAAAGCGGACGCGGGAATCGAGGCAACAATGCGTGGGAATTGTATAACGCCGCAGTCGAGTACGTTGATCACGAACGAACGAAAAACGAAGAAAAATCGCTCGAATCAGCTATGTTTGGCTCGGGTGCGATTCTCAAGGAACGAGCCTTCGAAGCCGCGATGACGCTGTAAAAGATGAGGATTTTCGAATACAACGGTCAGAAGTATATCACCATTAACGGCAAATCGTTCTTTCTTGCGCGAGCCTATTCTCGCGACCGTGGAGACCTCGTCTTCATTCAAGTGACGGGCAATTACCCGCTTTATGAAGAAGACCTCCCGGCTAAGTGGCGGCTGATTAAAACCAAAGCCGGTGATTGCATCGTCTACGTCGCGTATCAGCACGAGTATCACAACTACGCGAGCGAACGAACGACTGGAAAACTCCTTTTTCCAGCTCCGACGAGTCGTGGAAGCTTCTTCCTTGCATGGAAATATGTGAATGACCGATTCGGTTTGAAGATGCTAGCAACGCGGCTATTAATGGAGCCGAGGCGACCGATGCCTGTGGTAACGATCACCGAGGCTACGAAAATGGATGCACAGACCTCGACGCAGAGCGTGAGCGGGATGATGGCCGTGAAAACGTCGGCGGACGTACCGCAGGTACCGGATAAGACGAATTGGGAGGCTGCGGCACAGATGAGCCTGTTTGATTGAGGTGGGTTACGTGATATCAGGAACGATGGGAGTAACAGGTATCCATAGAGAAGAGGTATTCCGACTCTACCTAAACATCACCTTACCTAATTGTATCTCAACGCCAGTCCAAGGGGACGAATAATTCGATCTCAACTGGTCTTTTGCCTTGCAGACCGACCTACGGCGACGAGCCAGTGGGCAAATGCCGAAACGGCCCCGAGGTATACTCGCGTTTACCCTTTGTCCAAGAAATGAACGAAACGAGACGCTTTGAATTCCTTTTGCCCTATGAATCGCACGGCTCGAAAACCCGCTTAATTGGGCGCTTCGATTCGCTCTGGCGATGCCCTCCCGATCTCTTTGACTGGGAGACGAAAATAATGCATATTCCCTTTTCATCCAGAAGATGCATTCTGGGACTGGGTTTAGGGACAACCGATACCGGCATCTATGCGGGCCACTAATGCTTCGATGGAGATCACGCAGAATAAACGGCCTTGGGTGGTTTAAGGATGGTCCTTTTAAGCAGATGATTGTATTGATGGAGACGTTATGGATCAGATGAGAAAGAAAATTTTATTTGGAAAACCTCTGAAGGGAGACGGCCAAAACCTTAGTCCTGAGGAAGTTTATGAGTTTTGCTCGAATGGCGCTTTTGCAGAGGTTGTTGAGAATTTTAAGGAGAGAGTTCGCGAGTCAAAGGATCCACTCCGGATTAGGACTGATAATGGCGAGGCCATGGCTGTCTCCGATATTTGCCGGCGGTTGCGAACTTCCGGTTACGTTATTATTAACAATAATCCTGACGCCCAAGATATCGGACAAATATTTTCGTCGCTCTCAACGCTTTCAGAAATAGGCAGGAAGGTTTGCGACGATCATGCAAATATCAGCGTTAGCAAGAGCCTTTCGGAATTATCCAAATATAAGCTGGTAATTGATGACGAGGGTATATGGCTTAAATTAGGCCGAGAGACGGAGCTGATTGCAAAACGGAGCTTAAGAAGGTATCGAGTCATTAATTATTTATGCAAAGATCTGTTAAGGGGCAAAAATTGGACAGCTACTGAAACAATTATAAATGAATTCTATGGGAACGTCGATTTATCAGAAATAAGTCGCGATATTATTTGAAATTCGCAATTCCTTCCGCCGTACAAGCAAGGCTCTTTGCGAAAAGAATGGCATGCCGGGGGCTGGCCTTTCCCCCGCAGACTCCTCGAAAATTGTTGAAAGACCCCCTAATAAAATTGTTTTTCGGTTCCCGGCTCAAAATATTGTGATTCACCCAATCGAAGACGTAGCCTAAAACAGCCTTTTTTTAGTCCCTCGGTTCTCCTGTTGACATTTTTTGCTTTCCTTGTCATTTCCAACCCGACCAAAGACAGCTATATTAATCGTGGTTCGCTGAGAACTGGGAGCGGTCAATTGCCACGACTGTTGTTCGGCAGCAGTTTCCCTCTTCCAAAAAAACGCGATGATGACATTTTTTGTTCAGTTTCGTCATCGACATGCTCATTTGGGGGTCGTATATTATTTACGTAATTGAGGATATATCAGCAGCGTGAATTAACAGAAGGGAGGGAAAACCACAGCATCACGTTGCAAAAAATGCAGTCGGTCCGCATTATGAGTATCCTGGGAGGTGTCGGCTGGACTGGCCCTTACGCGAAGGCAGCATATTGCCAGAGTATGAAACCCAAGTGACCAAGCAGCCCACACCCTCCTGTTTTTATTGAGAGAAGTATCACTTTAAAAAATGCTAAGCCTTAACTTGAGCAAGAAAGGTTATTATGAAACCGTACCTCGATTCTCAGTATTATGTTGCAGGTACCGGAGACGTTACTGTCAAAGGCCTCTGCTTTGAAGGGGTTAGTTCGCGAGGCATTCCGGCTCCATTTGTCTTGCTATCAACACTGGACCCGCTGGTCGATCTTGACGTTGAAATTGACGCCGAGTTATTGGAATCCCTTCGCAGAGACCTCGCGGGAAAGCTCCCATGTACCGCCAACGTCCATGTGGATATTGGGTTGTCAAACCACGGCGACGATGGGGTCTATGGGGGCCGTATTCTGGATCGCTTTTCTCTGGTGGAGAGCGGTGAGCATTTCGGAATTCGCTTCTATTGTAAACTTCGAAGACGCGTCCTGAATTCAAAAAACGATTGGATCGTTGATTTGGACAGCGATGATTCTTCGGCGTTCTTTATGTTGCGACTCGCGGACACCCTGTATAGGTTCGCGGTCGAAGGAACGGAATTGATGGGCTTCGGCAATCTTATGATTGATAGAAGCAATGTCGAAGAACCCGGCATGATGTGCGTTGAAGTTAAAGGAGTAACCTTCAGCGCAAATAGCGAAGAGTTGACGTATGCGTTACCGATTGCGACTGGTGAAAATAAAGCTTGATGGTTTTAACAAGGCGGGCTGCCGCTCGGCATGGGCAGCCCGCTTCCATATTCAACCTACACAGGAAAGGTGAGTTTGTATGATTGATTTCAACAAGCTTCGGTTCGGCCAGAGCCTTCCGCCCAAGGGCTGGAGGCTGGCGAGGATTCATGGCTTCGACGAATGGGCTTCAAGCGCGGATGCTACAAAGCATGGGATTAAAGCCGTCCTTCGTCTGGTTAATGACAGCTATTGTAAAGATATTGCCATTTTGGACGAAGAGATAGTCTCGCCAGGCGGCCCGATTTATTCCATGCTGGAGGTTGCGCGCGGCGACGTTCTTATTGACCATGGTAATGAACTGCCAGAAAAACTGTTCCGGGATGCTGTTGGCCAGGAGCTTTATGTCAATATCGATCACAATCGTGCTGGCATGAAGGTTTTTCCCAGGGTAACCGGGATGCAGTCCGTATGCGAATACAGGGAGCGTCATCCGGTGTCTTGCAACACCGAGGCGGGTACAGCCGGGGTTCAGGCGGCTGGTGACCGGGTTGCCGATGCCGGTGACAATGATGCCGGCAGGAACAACAATGGAAGCGGATGCCCAAATCCGCAGGCAATTGATGACTTTTTCATTGAGGGCCAGAAACTCGCTGTGGGTCATGAAAAAGGTCCCGGCCATGACCGTACCGCCAGCCACAGCAACGCCGGTGCAGATGCAGTAAATCGGTAGGGATTGTGGAAGGGGGACCGTCCAGGCGGGGCATGCTCGGGCGGTCCCTTTTCGTCTCTGATTCTGAGCAAAGGGGAACTGAATGATCACAGAAAAAAAATTTTATGTCAGTGGTAACGGCACCGGGGAGCTTCAAGCGCTCCCTGTAATTTGCTTACCGGGGAAGCGGCCCCTACAGCTAGCCGAAATCAATTTCGGGGACTTTCAAGAGCGGCTGGTCGTCAGGAAGAAAGAAGTTTGGGACGAACTTCAACTTTACCTGCTTAAAACGGATCAAGCGCCAACCTTTGTTTCTTTTAGTATGTCGGCTCAGCTATACGCCGACCGAAACGGCAATGTAAAAAAATCCTTAGCTATTTGGAAAATGCTGGAAAAGCAAACAGGTTTCATTGGAATTACAGCTCAATTCAGAGGAAAAATAACTGAAATATTGACAAATAACGATAAGGAATATCTTAAACTTGATTGTTCTTCCAATGGTTTTCCGTGTTTCTTTTATGTAACCGACGGCCCTGTTTTTATGGATCTCGATGAGGGCGATGTTATCCACGGCGGGGGCGTTATTAATGAGGCAGAAATAGTTGTGCCGGGGCTGCCGGAAGCTGAGAAATTATTGGTCGTGGAGTCAAAATGGGTATATCCAGAATAAAACCGGCGGAGCTATCGGTTGCCGCCGCTTCGCTGCTCTCTTCGCTACAGCGCCAGGCGGATTTCTCTAATGTATCCGCTGGACAACGGCTGGCGAAGCGCAGTTTGGACCGGTATTATGCCACTGTTGAGGATGATATTTTCGATTTAACCTTATGCAATTCGCGATTGGAAATGGCGATTAAGGATAAAAACGAATTTTCTGCCGAAAAATATCGAGAAGAGTTTGTTGGCAGAGTTTTCAGTTTGAGCCTCTGGGGCGGTCTTGAACCCGATATGTTTGAAATTATGCCAATTGTTAATGACGGTGTTGATTATACTACCCGAGAGGAATTTATCGACGAACTATCGCGCTCCTTGGCATATCATGCGACTCAGTGTAGGAAAACATCATTTTGTTCATCAGTCGAGCCTGATGATCCCTATGACGATTCGTACGATGACACGCTGGGTGATGAGTGAAACCCATGGCGGAGGATCTGATCAAACCGGCCCAGAAAGGCCGACTTTTAACCAGCATCGAAGCGAGGCGGTATAGCGGCGCGACCAAAAAAAACGTACCTAAAATAAAACCAGCAGAGATCGCGGTTACCGCGACTTCACCGCTCTTTAGCTTGCGCCGCCTGGCTGAGTATTTCGACTGCTACACCGAGGACGGCAAGCCTGCGACCGATACGGTCTTGGAATGGTGGCACTCCGGCAGGATTCCGCCTGTGCCAAAGTGTGGCACCGCAGAATCCCTCAATGACTCGTTCTCCAATCCCCCACCGAACACCGGCACGAAAGTATCGGGTGTCGATTCCGATGATGCGATCGGTGCAGAATGATGGCCATTGCGGAGAATCCTATAAATCAGGCCCAGGAGGCCCGACTTTTATCCGGTGCAGAAAAAAATATGGCCGAGCTGAAGGTGCATACGTGAAAGGAATGCCAAATATGGAACCGGAGTATTACCGTCCATTCCAAGTCGAAGCGCAATTCGGCATTTCAGAGGCAACGATCCGCAACTATGTCCGATGGGGCTATGTGAGAGGGGTTAGTAATGGCAAAACTATGGTCCTGATCAATGCTGCTGATCTGCGTGAAAAACTGAAACGGGTTGAGGACGGAGAGCCCTGGAGCCATGTATTTTGTTCATTAGTCATTATGAGGTCATTATCGCCCGCATTACCGGGAGCGCATTCCGGCACAGGGGGATAATGAAATGATCTTTGACAAAAACAAAAAGCGCATAAAAGAACTTGCTCGCAAAGATTCGGTTAAGTACACTGCCCGTATTCATGACCTGCAGTCCCGCGGACCCGAGTGGTGGATTCAATATTACGATTCTTCCAGAAAGCTTCGGGCCGAAAAATGCCCTCCCGAATACCAGAGCTCACGCGGTGCGAAGAAATTCGAGTCGATTCGCATTGCTGAAATTGCGAAGGGTGTGCATGATTCTAAAGACGTGAAGCATGTTCGCCTCAGCACGGTGGCCGATGCGTACCTCCAAGAGAAGATGCTTGGACGTTCAGGGGAAAGTGCTGCAAAAACGATGGTGAAGCATATCCGCCGCCTTATCGGAAACTGGTGGCTGGATAACATCGACGAGCAACCATCGATCCTTGTAGACCATTTCAGAAATTTCCCTGAAAAAAGCTGGTCGGACAAGTATCGGTGGAACTACTTCATCACTCTGCGGGCTGCGATTAACCACTGGATTCGCTTCCGCCGGCTTTCAATGCTGAATCCATGTGCCTTGGTCCGGATCGAACCAAACGTGAAGGTACTGGACTATGTACCTACGCAGGAGGACTTCGAGAAGATCATCGCGCATTCGTTTATCGTCGGCCTCCCAGACTGGATACGTAACCTTTTAACGGTGGTTTTCGAAACCGGGCTTCGTATTAATGAGGTAATGGGGCAGAAGAAAGAAGATGTCTGCCTTGAACCCGAAAATGGCTTGCCTTATATCTGGATCTGGGAGAGTAAGCAGAAGCGGCGGATCAGGAGCGCAATTCCGATAACAGCGAAAGCGGCTGAGGCCTACGGTTCTCAGCTAAACGCCATGCTTGGTATTGATCTATGGCCGGTGAAGAATCCGCCGTACAGTCGGTTTCTCATCAAGCAGGAAGATGGTACTTTCAAGACGCTCTTCCAGCTGGCAGGTGTGAATTTCAGGCCTTTTCATGATTACCGGAAAACCGCAAAACTGAGGTTCAAGCTTGCCGGTGGTCGCGATGTAGCGAAGTCGATGCTTGGACACCGGACAGATTCAATGGATGATTATTACACGCACTTCCGGCGGCAGGACCTTGAGAAAGCGGTTGCGCACACGTGGAATCATGACCAAAATCATGACCAAAATAAAAAAGGCGAGTAAAGGTTTTGCCTTTTACCCGCCTAAGTACCTGATTTTACTCAGGTTTGTATTGGTAGCGGGGCTTGGATTTGAACCAAGGACCTTTGGGTTATGAGCCCAACGAGCTACCGGACTGCTCCACCCCGCGATCGTTTCCTGACTATAACCTAGTTTGAATAAAATACTTAAAGCCCAGGGTGCGGTCAAGGCAGGGACCGTGCTTAGTCTTCAAATCTCGCCGGCTTCGTCATAGAGTGAGGGAAAAAACTCCTGCGGCGATCGCGGCCGCACCCGAACTTCGTGACATCGCTCCGCTACTACTTCACCTGGAGGCGCATGGCGTCGTTTGTGGACAAATCGCGCCTCGGTTACATGGACACCGGCATAGGAGGTATGCTTCGCCTTGGAAAACCAGACGGCGAGAGATGCAACTTTTTCGATTATTTCCTGCGGAACCGCGATGGAGCCCTTGGGCCTGCGGATAATGACATGCGATCCGGGATGACCGGCGACATGAAGCCACAGGTCCTGCGACTCGGCAAACCGAGTCGATAATTCGTCATTCTGGGTGTTGTTTTTGCCAATAAACACCTCCCAGCAATCGAAGGTGAAATGGCGATAGGGAACCCTGCTCATCCGTGAGCGTCCCGACCTCGGAACCGCCATGCACCGTGCCGGAAACAGGCATACCGAGAAGGCTTTCGATGCGAGCAATGCAGGCGCGGGTCTGCTGATCATCGGCGGCCGCAAGCGCTGGTTCCAGCTCCCGAAGCAGGTTTTCATGTTCACCGATTGCCGCCTCGGTTTCAGAAACTTTTTTCCGGTTGATCCTCTCTCCGCGCGCCCCCTTCCTGGCTTTCCTGTAGTACAGCTTCGCATTCCCTTGATAATCAAATTTCGGATTAAGCGAAACCTCCTCGATCCGCTGGGAATGCACATTGAAAACAAGGGCCTTCGCCGACCCGCGCGGCGCCTGCGCCGGATCGGCCAGAAGGGAATCAGCGACCTGGCGGTACCACTCCGCGCGATCGGTCTCCGCAAGCTCCAGGAGCTGCTTTTCGCGCTTTCGATGAAGATTTTTCAGGGCTTTTGTCAGCGAGGTCCGCAGGACAGCTCCATGGATTTTTGTTTGCTGCTGTTCCGATTCAGGCATGCCTTGACTTTCTTTGCGCTTCACGGTACAATAAACATTGTCGTGTATGTGTTCATTTCCGGCCGGCGTTCGCCGAAAAAAAGGGAATGAAGGGAATATCCCGGGAAAAACTCTTTGCGGGGGGGGGATGCATAGTGGTCACGACATTGCATATAAAATGTCCTCATTGTAAACAGTCGTCGGAGATTTTCCTGAGCACGTCGGTAAGCGTCATTATTCTTAATTGTCCATCATGCCTCTCGCCCATCATGTATTTCAAGCGGAAGGTAGTGCTGCTCGACTCCCCTATGCCGGCAGCGGGCGGGGATTCCTGTGGCGTTGATGCCGTACCGCGCATGAAGAACAAGTCGGAAATCGAGGTCGCGGCGCCATCCATGATGAGAAAGGCGGCCGGTAAGATCGAATGCGGCGATATCGGCGCTGTTTCGGAAAATTTGACAGACAGTCAACGATTGGAAAAATATATTACTGAGGACGATTGCACCAATCTGCGCATCGAACTGGAACTCTGCTCCGACTCCAAACATTTCATAGACCGCCTGTAGCATTATTCCCGGCATAAATCCCGGGCATCCCTGCGAGGAGGCCCGCCGCGGCCTTCGCCATCCATTTCTCTCCCTTTTCAGCATCAAGGGTGTTGTATTTTCTCATTATATTCGTCTGAAGGAGCGCCCGGTGTCGCTTCACTATGAAAAATATCCCTTTACTCCGGCGCTTGGCTGGTCGATCTCGCGAAACGAGGTCTTTGAAAAGTGCAAGCGCCAGTATTTCTATGCGTATTATTCGAAATACGTTGAGGGAGTCCCGCACTTTAAACTCTCGATGCTTCGCGAACTGACATCGGTGCCGCTTGAAATCGGCAACGTCGTGCATGATGTCATAGAAGCCTTTCTCAAGCGTCTGCAAAAGAGCGACAGCAACATCGACGAACACCGTTTTTTTTCCTACGCACGGCAAAAGACCGACGAATACTTTTCAAAAAAAACTTTCCTCGAAACCTATTACCGGTACACCGGCAGCATCGACCGGGAAAAAGCGTTCGCCAAAATTGAATCGTGCCTTCATAACTTCATCGGTTCGCCTTGCTATAGCTGGATTTATATGAAAGCCATACGGAGCAAAGAGGACTGGATGATCGAACCTTCGGGGTTCGGTGAGACGCGACTCGATGGAATGAAGGCGTATTGTAAGATGGATTTTCTCATGCCGGTCGGCGACGAGGTCCATATCCTCGATTGGAAAACGGGAGCAAAGGATCCGGCCAAACACGGCGCGCAACTCAAGGGGTATTCGGCGGCCGCCGCACACAATTTCGGCATTCAATGGGAGCGGATTTTCCCGAAAATCGTGTACCTTTTTCCTTCCTATGAAGAATATGAATTGCGGCTCGACCGCGACGGGTATGAGGGGCTCATGGCAACGATCCGCGACCAGACGCAAAAAATGCGTCTCTTCTGCGGCAATGCCGAAGAAAACATACCCCACCCGATGAAAGAGTTCCCGATGTCGCCTTCTCCCTCCGTATGCAGGCAATGCAGGTACCAGGAGTTGTGTTTCCCCGATAAGGGTATCGGTGCGCCGCCCGAATTGTTGAATTTCGAAGAGATGGAGTTATATCGATAAAGGAGAATTATGTTTCAGGAAAATACCGATCGTGAATGGGAAAAATGGGGCTCCCAGAATCCATATTTCGCTGTTTTAACGCATGATAAATTCAAAACATCCAGGCTTACTTCGGAGGTACTCAATGAATTTTTCTCGACCGGAGAGTCGGATGCTTCCAATGTATTTCGGATCATTCATCGTGTCCTCGACCCGCAATTTAATCCGAAAAAAACGCTGGATTTCGGATGCGGCGTCGGACGTCTCGTCATTCCATTCGCATCGCGTTCGGAGTCGGTGGTAGGAGTCGACGTTTCAAATGCAATGCTCATGGAAGCAAAGAAAAACTGCTCCGAAAGAGGAGTGGCAAACGTGCAGTTGCTTCAATCGGATGATTTTTTCAATAAGGACGCCATGATCTTTGATTTTATTCACTCTTATATCGTTTTCCAGCACATCCCCGTTGAAAAAGGCGTACGGTTGTTTCAATCGCTTTTAGTTCGTCTTGCCGCAGGAGGCGTTGGCGCCATTCATTTTACTTACGTAACCGAGAGTGAGGTTTCAACCAACCGTCTCAGGAAGAAACTTGCTCTTATAAAAAAATTAATTCCCTTTTATTCTTTGTTCAGAACCATGGTAAGGCAAATCATGCATTCATCCCCCGGAATGCAGATGAACGGCTATAATCTTAATCGACTTCTGCGGATTCTTCAATTGAACGACGTTCGATGCTTTTATTCCGAATTTACTGATCACGGAGGCATTCCGGGGGTTTTTCTATATTTTCAAAAAGAAGTGAAATAACGCCTGTCCTTTCAACTAGAATCGCGACCAGAGCACTCATAAAGATAGTATGGATTCATCGCCGCTTATTTCCATTATTGTGCTTAACTGGAACGGAGAAAATATTTTCCCTGCGTGCCTTGAATCTCTCGCGCAGGTCGAATATCGTCCCATTGAAGTGCTCTTCGTTGATAATGGATCGACCGACGGTTCTCTCCGGCTGGCAAGGGATTTCCAAGGCATAAAAATAGTCGATAACAAGGCGAATCTCGGCTATGCCGCAGGCAATAACCGGGCGGTTCAATTCATCAACAGCGAAAGCAAATATATCTGCTTTCTCAACAACGATATCGTCGTATCGCCTGACTGGCTGAATGAGGTGGTTCGCCAATTTGAGAACAATCCACTTGCAGGCGCCGTCGCCTGCAGAAACATGGATTATTTTAATCCCGACAAAATTGATGGACTCTATCATTGTTTCGATCGTTTTTTTACAATAACCCGTTTCGGCCGAGGGATGCCCTATATCAAGCATCCTCTCTATAATGAACCGGGATTTGTTTTAAGCGCTCTCGGCGCATCGGCGATCTACCGGACGAACCTTTTTACTTCCCTAAACGGTTTCGACGAGTCTTTTTTCGCTTACTACGAGGATACCGATTTATGCATGAGAATAAATAACTGCGGACGCAGATGCATGTATGTCCCCACTGCCGTCGTTTTTCACCGGGATCAAGCAAGCTTCGGGAAGATGTCACGGCAAGCCTATTACTACAGCGAGCGGAACAGGTTTTTTTTCCTCAGGAAAAACTTTTCGACGTGCTTTCTTAGAAAACACTGGTTTCTCATTTTTCTTGAAGATCTACGCATGTTAAAATCCTGCTTCTATGGGCGGAACAGTTTCAAGCTCTTTTTGAAAGCCCGAATGGATTCGTTGGCAAAACTCAAGAACTATCGGTCTCCGGTGGGCAATTTTTTTGAGGAAGCGCTTATCATCGAGCTGATGGTTCGGAAGAAAATTCCATTATAGAGCACACTTTATCAATTCTTCCAGAATTGTTTCGGCTGAATCCTTCCAACCATAGCGTGCAAGCACTTCCCCCCGATGCCGCAGATACATATTTCGATCGAAACCTGTTTGGTAGAGAGATGCAATGACCCCGGCGATATCGCCAAAATCGCCGGGGTCAAAATATAAAGCCGCCCGGCCGCATATTTCCTGCATGACGGTACCCGATGAAGTTACCACAAGGCAATCCAAGGTAAGCGCTTCAAGGACCGGCATTCCAAATCCTTCATAGAACGATGGGAATATCAACGCCTTGCAGGTACAATATTTATATATCAGCTGCTCTTCACTTATATACCCCAAGTGATAGATATTTTTCCCAATGGGGCTACGTGAAATATAATCATGGATTTCCCTGTTTCTCCATCCGGGCAAACCGGCTAGCTGGAGCGGTATGGTTAATCCCTGACGTTGCAGTAATTCGAGCGCTCGAATAACGTTGATAAGATTTTTCCGGGGCTCGAAGTTACCGGCAAAAAATAAAAAGTTCTCCCGGACTGAAGCACGATAATCATTGGGCAAACTCCACGCCGGTTTTCCACAGGCGGCAACGGTAATACGTTTGTCTGCAGCTTGCGGAATGCAAGCGATTAATTCTTTTTTGGTAAAAAATGAGTCGGCTATTATTACCTTCGCTTTTTTGATTGATCGCTTAACCAGCAGGCGATGGAGCAGCAAATGGAAACCAACCATCGTAGCCGGATATCTGATATAGGTAAGATCATAAATCATCAATACAACCGGAATTCTCTTTGAATTAAACAGCGGTGCAATAAACTCAGGAGACCATAAAACATCACTATGGTATTTATGCAGCAACATCGGCAGGACACAATGCATCCAGACAGTTCTAGAACCCCAAAATTTCGGCAGCCATCCCGTGATAATTTTCCAGCGGGTATTGGTTATGACATAATTGGAAGGACGGTATTCAAAAAGATAATAGTGGTTTTCAGCATCGATTGTTTGAAGCATGTCAAGAATACTTTTAATATATACCTGAATGCCGGATTGAGGCTGAGCAAACGGTAACATGTCAACCGCGATAATCATCAGTTCCAATTCCCCCGTATAATCGTTTCTTTAAACCGATGAATTAGCGGTATATCGTCCATATTCCGAGAGCTCTGGCAATAAATCAAATTAAGCTGGTTGCGAAGGCATTGCTTTCCGTTATAGGTTATTATCAGGATTGAAACAAGTGCAGGGTTCATTTTCTCTTTTTTCAGCCAAAAGATGTCGACTTCGATAAAAATACTAAAGGCCCGCTGGTCCCCTTTTCTTGTTGGATTTCTGATCGGTCCGCATTATGCATTCTTATTCGGGTTCTGGATCGGATATAAGGTATATTCATACGGTTATGATCGTATCATTCGGGTCAACGGCTTTCGGGCAGTCGGAGCAAGAGCAGTACGCTTGGTTCGCAAATACCCCAGGTTTGATCCCAGTCTGTTGAAAACCAGCATTTTTCCCAGAAATCCTCCATGGCAATACCGGCGGCATTCCAATCAATTCCTAAAAATTTTCGCAATAACCGTAAATTGTTCAGCAATGCGTTTTACCTTTATATTTTTCAAGGCATCAATTACCTTCTCCCATTAATCACCATTCCATACCTTTTCCGGGTTCTTAAAGCGGACATCTTCGGAAAACTGGTTTTTTACGGTGCCTTCATGGCCTATTTTCAAATCGTTCTCGACTATGGCTTTAATCTCTCCGCTACCCGTGACGCTTCTCTCCTTAAACATAATCTGCATAAACTTTCAAATCTGTTTTGTTCGGTTCTGTTTATTAAAATTGCATTGCTGATACTTTGCACTGCGTTTTTTTGACGATTCTTCTTTTTGTTATCCCTCGGTTCCAGTCGGAAAAATTACTCTGTCTCTGGCTTTTTCTCGGTGTTGCCGGATCAATTTTCTTTCCTACCTGGCTCTTTCAGGGAATGGAAGAGATGCGTTACATCAGCATATTTAATCTGGTGAGCAAACTGGCGGTTACCTGTTCATATTTCATTGTGATAAAGAGACCGGCCGATTATCTATGGTATGCCTACCTAAACTCCGGCGGCGCATTGGTTATCGGCGGTGTCGCCTTTTTTTTCGCGATCCATAAATTCAGGATAAGGCTTGTCCATTCCGGGATTGCAACTAGTGCTGGAATGCCCTGCAAAACGGTTTCCAGATCTTTATTTCCCAGGCATCGGTTACGCTATTTACAAATACTAATATATTTTTGCTTGGCCTTTTTACCAATAACCTGACTGTCGGAAAATATGCGGTAGCGGATAAAATAGTACGGGCGATTATAGGTCTTACAGGGCCTGCCGGTACGGCCATCTATCCCAGAACCGCAATTTTATTCTCACAGTCAAGGGAACTGGCGATTCGCTTTCTCAGGAAGATCATTATCGGCGGGTCTGCGCTGTTTGGAGTAGCCAGCATCGGGTTGTTTATCTTTGCCGACTTCCTTGTTCTCGTCGTTACCGGGAGCAGATCCGCTGAAATCGCCCTTTTCATTAGAATCATGTCGATCCTGCCGGTGAGCGTATTTTTCGATAATATCTATGGCACCCAAATAATGCTTAATGTCAATCTCCAAAAACAATTCATGAGAATCATCCTTTCCGGCGGACTTTTTTCGGTACTCCTTCTTATAATCCTCGTTCCACCTTTGAAAGGATTCGGTTCCGCGACATCATTTCTTCTTTCGGAACTAATGATTTTATTGTTAATGGTCATGGCAGTCCGAAAAACCGGCATCCATATATTGCAACCCGGAAAATAGTTGAGCAAAAAGATTTAATAAATCCCGTACAGCGATCTCATTCCATTTCAGCCACATTCTATAAAACCATTATTGTATATTTGAAAACATTTATTGTGCGATCAGGCCAGCGCTTGCTGAATTTTTTTGATTTGATAGGTTAAAGAAGCGTGCAGCCCTTACGCCGATCGACCTTGAGACACACAAGTCATATCATCCCGAAGATATGGCACCTGAGCCTGAAAGCTACAAGATCCGCAGGAAGGCATTCATTATTCTTCTTGATAAACAGCGGTTTTGGAGTGACATACTTCACCTTTGTGGTAAATTCCACTATGGTTATAAAACCTTCAGTGTCTTTCATTCTCAATGGTACCGGCAGGAATCCGCTTGGAGGTCTCCGGATAATATATGAATACGCGAACCGCCTTGCGGATCGCGGATGGAAGGTGCGGGTGATTCACGCCGCCCGATTAGCCTCCTTTCCACCGCAAACGTTTTTTTTGAAAAGGCTGCGGTTACGATTCGGATATCTTCGCAGATTGCTTTTCGGGCTTTATTTACCCACAGACTGGTTTAAAATAAACCCTGACGTGAAAATGCTCTGGATCCCGACACTCGAGGAAAAATATATCCCCGATGCGGATGTCATCGTGGCATGTCCGGTTGAAACGGCTTTATTCGTTAATTCCTATGGTATCACAAAGGGAAAAAAATATTATTTTATTCAAGGCTTTCGAAGACTGGGCGATTTCAACCGCGGAAGTTGAAAAAACCTGGAAATTGCCTCTCCGCAAAATTGTCATATCGCGATGGCTGCTTGAAAAGGCTCATAAGCTTGGAGAATCGGCTGCTTATATTCCAAATGCCTTTTCCTTTGAAACATTTGATGTGGAAATTCCCTTCAGTAATCGACCCATGAAAAGTATTTTATTTATATACAATCCCCTGCCGATGAAAGGATCGTCCCACGCAATCGAAGCAACATGCATGCTGAAAAAAAAATATCCTGATCTTATTGCAACGGCATTCAGCCTCTACGATATGCCTGCCGATTTTCCCTCTTTCATCACCTACAAAAAAAATCCTTCGAAGGCTCAAATAAAAAATCTCTACAATCATTCCCGGGTTTTTATCGTTCCAAGCCTTTCGGAGGGATGGGGGCTCCCGGCCGGAGAAGGCATGCTGTTCGGTTGCATCGTTGTTGCCACGGATATAGAAGGTCACCGGGAATTTTTAAAGGATAATGAAAACGGGCTGTTTTGTTCGCCGGGTTCCGCACTGTCGATTGTCGAAAAGGTGGAATGGGTTTTCAACAATCCCCGCGATGCGGAAAAAATCGCGAGTACCGCGCCCCTCAGCCTCAGCAGATTCAATTGGGATTCCAGCGTGTCTTTGTTCGAGCAGGTGTTGCGTTCTTAACATTTCAAACCACGGTATCCGCTTTGATCGTCAGATGAAGCCTGCAGAACACCGGGATTTCAGTATCACATATGATCTCACGGACGTCAATTTTTTATAAGGAGTCTCTGACCTTTCGGTGCGGCAATAGCTAACCGCCGAATTCCTCAAATACCATCGCTCCGGCGCCCATAACCCCGGCATCTTCGCCAAGCGTGGCCGCGACGATGTCGCATTTTTCGCGAATCATGGACCAGCAGTATGCCGGCAGATGCTTGTTTACCGTATCAATGATGACCTGCCCCGCCATCATCACCCCTCCACCGAGCACTACCCGGTCCGGTGAGAGGGCATTCAGCGTCATGCCGATGGCACGTGCCAGCATTTCGCAGACCCGCTCATTGACAGAACAAGCCACAGGATCGCCCTTAGCCACATACTCGTAGACCATCTTTGCAGTGGTCGTGTCGGGACTTCTCAGGACCTCCTCGACAAACGGCGACGCGCTGAAATCCTTGCTCGCCGACGCAAGCTCCCGTGCGAGGTTCACGATACCGGTAGCCGAGGCGTACCGCTCCACGCAACCGCGCTGGCCGCAGTTGCAGGGAATGCCGTTCGTTTCGACCGGTATATGCCCAAGCTCGCCCGCCATGCCGTGAGATCCCTTGTAAAGCTTATGTTCAATGACGATCCCGCCGCCGATACCGGTGCCGAGCGCGTAACATACCATGTTCCTCACGCCCCGACCCGCCCCATACGCTGCTTCGGCGAGCGCCATGACCGTAACATCATTTGCCGCGATCACCGGCAGTCCGAAGTGCTTGATTATTGGTGCATAGAGCCGTGTACCCGCCCAGCCGGGCAAGTTTTCGGCGCCTGATATGACTCCTTCGTCGCTCACGAATCCCGGCGTGCCGATGCCGATCCCGAGGATATCCTCCCGCGAGCCCTCTTTTTGAATGAGCAAGTCAATCAGGCGCATGATGTTATCCAGGACCCGCGATCCGCCTTTCTCCGCCTCAGTAGGCATTCTTGTCAGATGGCGCCCCGAACCGTCTCGTTCCATCACGATTCCCTTCAGGTTCGTACCGCCGAGATCTATGCCGATTGCACGATTCTTCATGCCTTCTCCTTGACAGCATACCGTTTTCGCGTTATATGCCTTGAGTATTGTTGGCTTTCATGGTTATGGTATTTTAGATATCATCTTAACCGGAAGGCGATACGAAAAATAATGGATGTTATCATCGCTCCACGTTCTCTCTCCATGCTTCGAATCATCCGTGACGGTGAACGTGAGGCCGATTTCAACATGGCTGCCGACCGCTACCTCCTCGATTACGCCGCCGACAACAATCAGGTGATACTGCGAACCTACTCCTGGTTATCTCCTACCATCACGCTCGGCTGCATGCAGAGGGCGGAATCGCTTCTCGACCCGGAAGCGATGAAATCAATCGGCGTCGGTTGGATCTCCCGCGTAACCGGTGGGCGGGCGGTACTCCACTGGAACGACCTCACTTATAGTTGCGCCTTCCCGATCAGCATAGCCGACATGGGCCGTTCAATAGCAGAAAGTTATGCGGTGATCAGCCGCTGCCTTTCGGCAGGGTTCCGGCTCGCCGGTATTGCGGTGGAACAGCACGACTCTTCTGCGGAACATGCCGCTGTGGCAAGGAACCTGCGGCTGCCCTGCTTTTGTTCGCCTAACCGCAATGAACTCTTGGTACAAGGAAGGAAGCTGGTCGGTTCCGCCCAGAAAAGGACTTGTCGTGCCGTGCTCCAGCACGGGTCCATTCCCCTTGATGAAAATTTCCGTCGTCTGGGCGAATTCATGGCCGCGACACAGGAGGAAAAAGAACGTCTCTTCAGCCTGCTCGATCAAAAGTGCACGTGGGTGGGGAATATTGCGCCTACAGTCGGGAGAAATTTTCTTGCGGAATGTATTGCGGATGGGTTTGCCCAAACACTTGGGGTGGAGGCGGTTAAAAAACCGTGGACGGAGGAGGAGATGAGGATTATTAAGAGGTAGGAAGGAATGCAGGAGCTACTGTTGCTGCATCTCCTTGAGGTTCCATTTGCACTCCGGCGCTCATTACGTTCCACGAATACGATAGAAGGCTTGTTCTCAGGAGTTCAGTTCTATGAGAAAAACATTCGACAATACAGGTCATCGACCATGAGCAAAAGATGGCTTGGAACCGTGCTACTCTCAGGTGAAAAGGGGTTCAGGAAAATCAGAGGGTACCAGTTTATTAGCAAGATCAGGACTGCCATAGCGCAGTGGCAAAAAAGATTTGACACGATGAGTTGCACAGCGTAATTTATAGCCTTAGGAGATTCTGGAAGCTTCAACTAAAAACGGGATATTCCCACATCTTCAAAAACACCTAGGCTTAAGGTCGGTGGTCATATGTGCATTGCAAAAATATTTGCCATATTCTTGTCATAATATAGAAAAGGAAATAAAATGATTAATAATGGTGCCTTGCCTGAAAAAGATTTTAAAGAAGCGATCCTTCAAGAAATGCAAGATTACCTTTCAAATGAACTCGGCGCAAGGTATGCTTTTATAGCTCGCAGCAAATGTTCACAATTGATTCTGATGAATACTGCATCGATCTACTTTTTTTCCATCAGACTTTGCGCCGCCTTATTGCAATCAACTTTCGACTTGGAGAATTTAAAGACGAAGACATCGATAATTTTAAAGATTATATGGATAGATACATTCTTCGATGGCTTGAAAAAAATGAAATGAAGCCAAGCCAAGAGCCACCCGAAGGATTTATTGTTGGGTATGGAGATTCTTCGGGTTCCGAATTTTACGATTATATTGAAAAAAGGGGGAATAATCCTAGCCGCCTTATTCCTGCAAAGATTACACCGAAAGTTGGATTATTAGGTATACGAGGGGTAAGTGAAGAACTTTTTAGTGTGTTTGTGAGGAGCCTCAACCGTGTAAAACGAAATATACATTAGTGAACTTCTAAAAATTCACTTTTTCGTCAAAAAATGGCGATTGCTGCCCAATTTCGGCATCATTTTGACAAATGGAGCCAATTTTTAGAAGTTCCCAAAATGCTTTCAGCGGAAGTACGATGGAATTCACCGGCTTCTGGCGAGTAACCGCATGATATTGAATACATTCCACCATGGCCTTGGGCACTATGACAGCCTCAGTGGTTAGAAATCTCGCTTTTTAGGCCCGAAATTAGTTCTGCAAATTTTTTTGTCGTTATGGTTCTACCTTTTTTGCAATAAACGTTGTGAAACAGTTTTTTTCTGACTTTCATAGGAATTTCAATCTGCACACCCCTTTTGCCGCCGCTTCTATTGCATACGTTCTTGACATCAGTACCGCCATGAACACCAGAACAATCACAATCAGCTTTAAATCCGTGTTTATTTAGAGTGTATCTCATAAATAGTTTCTTAACAATATAACAATGCAAGCCAGAAGAACGAAGGCTTTGAAATTTTCCGCAATGAACTTCCAGCGAGTAACAATCCGGCGGAAATTATGAAACCAGGCAAACAGACGTTCTATTTTCCACCTTCGGCGATATCGCCTGAGCTCCCGGCCATCTTGACTTTTTGGTTTTCTTCGATTGCTTCGATGCGGAGCAATCAACCGAATGCCCTGTGGCGCAAGATCCTTATCCAGTTTATCACTATCGTATGCCTTGTCTCCTATAAGTACAGAGGGTCGATCTCCGATAAATCTTTCAGCAATGGTTGCTTTAACCAGTTTTGTTTCGTGAGGAGAGGCGCTTTCGATATGTATGGCGATAAGAAGACCAGAGCCGTCTGCAATTGCCATGATCTTGGTGCCCTTTCCGCGCTTCGTCTTTCCCACGCAGAGCCCCCTTTTTTGGCTCCGGTGAAGCTTCCATCAATGAAGCATTCTGCTAAATCGAGCTTCCCTCGCTCCTTTAAATCATTTGCCAAGGTCCTAAGGATTTTTTCGAATATGCCTCGGCGAACCCAGCTTTGGAATCGACGATGGCAGGTTTGGTACGGAGGGTATCGTCCCGGCATGTCCTTCCAGGGAGCACCCGTACGTAGAATCCATAATATGCCATTGAGTATTGCCCGATCATCTTGCCAAGGCCGACCTCGATTATCAGGTCTTCGGGGCGGGTCTCCGATAATCGGCTTAACCAAGTCCCATTGTGCCACTGTAAGATCCATAAGGCTTCCTCCTTTATGGATCTTAAGCTAAATCATGACATTAAAAAAGTCTAGGCCTTTTTTAAGAAATGCTATTTATGAGATACGCTCTAATCAAATTGGACAAGATAGAGAATATTTTCGCATTCATCGTTCAAATTGAGCCAACTCTTTTGTTAAAATCGGGAAATCATTTTAATAGGGGAAGCTCTTTAACCCGGATTATTCATGAATTTCGTCCAATTATGTTCTCAGCACAGCCACCGGCTCAGTTTATGAGATGATGTAATTAGCGAGCCGGATTTTTTCGTCTGCATTAAATTGTCAATATTTCAATCATAACCCATTTAATATCAATGCGTTATTTGAATATATCATGTAAACCTATGAATAATCCGGGTTAAAGGCTGTCGGGACTGACCTACCCGGCAAAATAAAAGAAATCCCTGGCATATTTCCGAAACGACTTGGAGAGGGACGCGGTTGATCCCGGCACCTCAAAGTTGTCGTCCCACGACTCTGATAAGGATTTTTTTTGAGGTCATGGGGGAAGCAGCCATGCTTTTGTGAACGGCCGGGTGTCTGTCTAAGCGTAACGCATTGAATTAAAATAGATTGCTCCCCTATTACCGGCAAGAAAAATAGCCTCGGTGAAGATTGCACTCATGTGCAGAAGGCTTTTTAAAAGGTCATTAATTGCCCCTTAAATGCCTTTAAATGGGCATTTAATTGCGAATGCCGCCATCGGCTACCTATCGTCCCGCGATTGTCCCCGCCGATCGGTTATGCGCCGGATTGATGCGCCGAGCGCGGAGAGGCGGGCGTCGATCTCCTGGTAGCCGCGGTCGATCTGCTCGATGTTGTAAATGACGCTCCTTCCTTCGGCCGAAAGCGCGGCGATGAGGAGGGCCATTCCCGCCCGGATATCGGGCGAGGTGATCGTTGCGCCATAGAGCGAAGAGGGTCCGGCAATGACGGCGCGGTGGGGGTCGCACAGCACGATCGAAGCGCCCATGGAGATCAGCTTATCGACAAAGAACAGCCTGGACTCGAACATTTTTTCGTGGATCAGGCAGGTGCCTTCCGATTGCGTGGCCACCACCAGCAGAATGGAAAGGAGGTCGGTGGGAAATCCGGGCCAGGGACTGTCTTCGATACGGGGGATCTGTCCGCCGAGATCCTTGCGGATTTTCAGCTTTTGCAGCCGGGGTACGATTATGGCGCCATGACTCCCGTCGGTCTTGATCGCGACGCCGAATCGACCGAATTGATAACGGATCATGCGCAGATGTTCGGGTTCGACCCCCTCGATGGTCAATTCAGACCCGGTTGCGGCGGCAAGCCCTATGAACGATCCGGCTTCGATGTAGTCGCCGCCGACGCGATGGTCGGCTGCCGCCAATTCGCTGGTTCCATGAACCACGAGAAGATTGGAACCAATTCCTTCGATGGCCACCCCGCATTTTTCCAGGAAGCGGCAAAGCCCCTGCACATGCGGCTCCGAGGCGGCGTTGGCGATGGTAGTCGTTCCGCGGGCGCCGGCGGCCGCAATCAGCGCATTCTCCGTCGCGGTTACCGAGGCCTCGTCAAGATAGATATCCCTGCCCTCCAGGCCGCGTCCGGGTGCGGAGAGAAGGAAGCTCGTTTGCTGTTTCGAATCGCCCCGCGGGATGGAGCGCTCGACTTTCAGCCGTGCGCCGAGCTTCTTGAAAACCGCGAAATGCGTATCGAGTCGCCGCCGGCCTATGGAGTCGCCGCCGGGCTGGCGGATTTCGGCATGCCCCTTCCGTACAAGGAGCGCCGAGGCAAAGAGTATCGATGCCCGGATGGCGCTCGACTCCTTGACCGGAAGCTCCGTGGTGACGAGCTCCGAGGCGTCGATGGTTACCTGTCCGTCGCGAAGGGGTGATACCTTTGCGCCGAGCATCGCTGCAATCGACAGCATGGCCCGCACATCGCCGATATCCGGAACATTGGAAAAACTCAGGGGACCCCGGCACAGGAGCGAGGCCGCGATGAGCGGCAGCGCCTCATTTTTATTGCCCGTGACTCGAATGGTCCCTTGAAGCTTGCAATTTCCTTCAACGATAAATCCGCTCATGTCCACGGCCTCGCTCTCTCACCATTAAAAACCGCCTCGGTCGGAAGTTTGACTCTGCAGAAGAGACCGGCGTCCGACCAAGGGATGAAAATAAAATAGAAATCGCATGAAAAAAAGTCCGGAAAAAAACGGCGCTGCAAGGCCTGTGAAAAAATATCATCATTTTTTTAAAATTAATTGTATTTTTATAAAGGAATGAAGATGACCGTGTGATTACTCGTCCGTGGCACTTTGAAACATTTGCTCTGCTTGTGGTCCTGTAATTTCTTGACTAACACTATCAAGTAGGGAATTCCACTTTGTGCGGCGAGAGCATGCCGTCCTATTTCAGATAGCCGACGGACTTCCAACCGTTCAAGGGAATGCCCATCCTTTTCTATGAGAGGGATCAAGAAACTACAACTGCAGGCAGGGCATTTTTTACGTTAAAACAATGGCGTTCACGGCAGATACCGCGCCCCCCCGCATCGAAGTATCTCCTCTCGATATGGAAATAACCGTTCTCGCCGTCGGCAAAATCAAAGATCCTTCCTATCAACGAAAAATCGAAGAGTACGCAGGAAGAATACGGCACGATATCAAGCTGGAGCTTGCGGAGATCAAGGATAGCGGGCCAGAAAGCGAGGGTGCCAGACTCCTGAGCCACGGCAAGCGCACCGATGCCTACCTCATCGCGCTCGATGAACGGGGAAAACAGTTTTCATCGGCAGGCTTTGCACGGCATCTTGCCGAAATACCCCGAAGAATCGTTTTTTTCGTAGGAGGCCCCGCGGGCCTGGACGAGAGCGTAAAAAAGGGGGCCCATGAAATCATGGCACTTTCCGGGCTTACATTTACTCATGAGATAGCGCGGCTGCTGCTGCTGGAGCAGATCTATCGCGCGGTATCCATCCTGAAAAACCGTAAATACCACAAGAAATAGGGGGAAAGTGACACCGTTTCCCACCAAGACCTCCCGTGCCGTGGATCTTGATTTTTTATCTCCGATCTCCGTCATAAAGGGATTCGGACCCAAGCGAGTCGCGGGGCTTGCCGAAGCCGGCATCGAAACCGTCGGGGACCTGCTCTACCACTTCCCGCGCCGGTATCTCGATCGTTCCACCATCGTGCCGATCGGACAGATCGGCAATTTTATTAATGCGAGCTGCACCATCGTCGGAACAGTTGATGGAATTCGGGTTGAACGGTGGGGGCGGGGGCGTCTGCGCGCGTTAATAAGGGATGACTCGGGAGAGGTAGAATTGCTCTGGTTCGGTACAATGCCTGCCTATCGGACCATGCTTACTCCCGGCGTCCGGGTAATGGCTACCGGAAAAGTCGGAGAGTATCGGCATATACAGATGGTTCACCCCATGATCGACCGGATCGATGATCAAAGAAGTGTGCCGGGACCGGTATTTTTCCCTGTTTACCCGATATATGAATCGATGCGGGAGGCGGGGATCAGCAATCGAATTCTTTTCAGGGCGATACAATGGACCCTCGATAGCGTAACACGGTACCCGGAGATCCTTCCCGAGTCTATCGTGATAAGGAATGGATTTCCTTCCCTGGAACATTGTCTGCGGGAGATTCACCAGCCCGGCGATGCCGCCTTGCTTGACCGGTACCGTGATCGACTGCGCTATGAGGAGCTTTTCAATCTGGCACTCACGCTGCGCTGGAGCAGTCGGAAATTTGCGTTGCCGGGTCGTTCCATGACACCGGGCGATCTTCCATCGCGCTTCAGGACCCATCTGTCGTTCACGCTCACCGCAGAACAGGAGCGGGCCATTGCGACACTCTACGCCGATGCCGCTTCCCCGATGCGGATGCATCGGCTTCTCCAGGGCGACGTAGGATGCGGCAAGACTCTGGTTGCATTCTTTGCCTGCTTCAGTGCACTCGCGAGCGGATTTCAGGTCGCCTGGCTTGCTCCGACCGAGGTGCTTGCCATGCAGACCTACCGGTGTATCGAAAGCTGGCTCAAACCGCTCGGCCTTCATGCGGAACTTCTTCTTGGAAGCACTGTTTCGCGGGAGAAAAGCCGGATTTATGGCGACCTCGTCTCCGGCTGCCTGCAGTTTATTGTCGGTACCCATGCTTTGATTCAGCCCGCTGTAAAATTCAAGGCCCTCGGAATGATTGTTATCGATGAACAGCATAAATTTGGTGCAGCCCAAAGGCTGGCCCTGCAGGAAAAGGATCCGGCATCGGATTTTCTGCTCATATCTGCAACACCAATCCCTCAAACCCTGGCAAAAACACTGTATGGCGATCTGGATCTTGTCGAAATTCTGGAATCGCCGGAGGGCAGGCATCCGGTCAGCACCCATCTGGTTTCTGAAAATCGGCGGGGCGAAATGGAGCTATTCATACGGTCGGAGATAGAAAGAAAACAGGCTGCCGCTTATTACATTGTTCCCAGAATCGGCCAGGAGGAGGATTCTGAATCATCGGTTGAAATTACAGCTACGCTGAAAAGGCTCGCGAACGGTTCATTCAAGGGAATTCGAACCGCCTGCCTCCATGGCCGAATGACGACCAAAGAGAAGGAACTCGCAATACGGTCGTTCGCCGATGGCCGAGTGAGGCTTCTGGTCAGTACCACTGTTGTAGAGGTGGGGGTCGATGTGCCGCACGCCACCTGCATGGTTATCGAGAGCGCGGAGCGGTTTGGCATGGCGCAGCTTCACCAGCTTCGTGGAAGGGTAGGGAGAGGGAGGGAAAAATCGTATTGCTTTCTCCTGGCCTCGCCATCGGCTGATGCCGAATCCCTGGAGCGGATTGCCTTTTTCAGCCGACATCACGATGGGTTTGAAATCGCCGACCGGGATCTATCGCTGCGTGGGCCCGGTGAAGTGGCGGGTCTCAGACAAACCGGGTGGGAAGAGCTCAGGATTGCCGATATCGTGCGTGACGCGGAGCTCTTCAGGAAAATCCAGCATGAACTCGATGTAACGATCACCGGCTGAAGCTCGACATTTTTCTCCACGGTGGCGCTGGAAATAATTATATTATTGAACCCATAACTATAATTATTGTTCGCGGTTCCGGAGTAATGACTTTGGAATAATCCTTTTTTTAAGGGCGGGCAGATCGGCGTATGATTGCATTAGTCATCGTTATTTCACTTTATATAGTTTGTTCCGCGGTCCTTCTGGCTTTCGGAGCGCAATGCTACCTTCTCACCTATCTTTTCTTACGAAAGCGCAAGGTGCGCATGGCGTTTCAGCGCTCAACCATGCGGCTTTATTATGGGAATATCGGATGAAGTGCGGTACCCTAAGGTGGTTACCCAGCTTCCCATGTATAATGAACGGCAGGTAGCGAAACGGGTAATCGAAGCGGCTGCGGCCATGGATTATCCCCGCTCGAGGCATGAAATCCAGGTGCTTGACGATAGCACGGACGAAACGATCGGGTATGTCGATGAAACGGTTGAACGGTTACGCAGGCTCGGCCACAATGTTTCGGTGATCCGGAGGACCGACCGGACCGGCTTCAAGGCCGGGGCGCTTCAGAACGGCCTTGGAGTTTACCGACGCGGAATTCGTGGCGATTTTCGACGCGGATTTCGTTCCGCCGGTCGATTTCCTGCGCAAGGCAATGGCGTTTTTCGTTGACCGGCCGAAACTTGGACTCGTTCAGGGACGATGGACACACCTGAATAAAAATTCCTCGCTGATTACGCGCGGACAGGCCATGGGCATCGACGGCCATTTCATGATAGAGCAGGCCGCCCGCAGTTGGAACGGGCTGTTCATGAATTTCAACGGCACTGCCGGGGTTTTTCGCCGCAAGGCCATCGAGACAAGCGGCGGCTGGCAGCACGATACGCTTACTGAGGATATGGACCTGTCGTACCGGATGCAGCTAGCGGATTGGGAAACCGAGTATGTGCCGGACCTTACGGTACCGGCTGAAATTCCCGAAGATATCAATGCCTTCAAGAATCAGCAGTTCCGGTGGGCAAAAGGATCGATCCAGACCGCTTTAAAAATCATTCCCATGCTTGCGGAAGAAAAAGATGTCGAAGTTCAAATTCATGCAGGCCGTGCTGCACCTCACCCACTATATGGTGCATCCGCTCATGCTGATTCTGGCCATGCTGACCATGCCGGTGCTCTATTTCGTTAAAGTCAATCTGCCGATAGCATGGTTTGTCTGCATTATCGGCTGTATGATCCTCGCCACCAGCGGGCCCGCGACCATGTATATGGTCGCGCAGCATTTCATCGGAAACTGCATGCGAAAACAGTTCGCCTTGATCCCTGCAATGATGCTGATCGGAACTGGACTCGCGGTCAATAACGGCAAGGCGGTCATCGAGGCTTTGATGAAACGCGCGTCGCCGTTTTACCGGACTCCCAAAAAGGGTCAGTTTCATGGAACGCAAGGATATCGTCCGGTCAAGGATATTACCTGTATTATCGAAATTTTCATCGGCTTGTACTGCCTTGCCAGCTTTCAGATCTTCCTGGGCTACACCAATTTTCTGGTAAGCCCTTTTCTCATGCTCTATGCCTCGGGATTCCTTTTTGTGGGAGTCATATCCATTGTCCATTTCCGCAAACCAGAGTTGATCGATTTTAAGCTCAAGATGAAGGATGCGACCGAAAATTGAGCGGGTTTTTCGCTCCTTCTGAACCTGCAAACCTATGAATTCCCACGGCGGGAGTATCCGCCGTGGAGACCTCCTTTCGGTTCATGCGCTTGTATCTTCAGTATGAGGGTATTTATTGGCTTTCAGGGCAATCTGCATTATGTTATGTGCCTTTTTTTCCAAATGATTTGATGAGGCATCGGTGTAATATTTGGCTTTCGATGGGTCGCGGGGGGAGGTGGGAATGACATATTTTTTAAACGTGTAGGATCAAAGTTTCGATGTCATGGCGGAATATGCCTGCCGCCTTTGTAATTATCCGCCGGGGAGGAGTGCCTCATACTATCGTTGCTTGGATCCATGCCGGTTAGGTTGTTGCATCGCTCCGATCCAGGCGCGGACAAGACAGAAAAAGGTGACCGAAGGTGACCATCGTTCTACCGATAAATTATCATATTAAAAAAGAACTCGAAAAAAACCGGGTACAGTGCATCTCTCAGGAGTTGGCTTTAAAGGAGGATATCCGCGCTCTGCGGATCGGCATTCTTAATGTCATGCCGGTTGTCGAAACGTATGAGTTCAGCCTTTTACACCCACTCGGCCGGTCGGTACTGCAAATCGAGCCGATCTGGATCAAACTTCACAGCCATGCCTACTCTTCCAGTAACTCAAAACACCTGGAGGATTTTTACGTCCATTTCGAGGAGGCGATAAGTCCGAAGCGCCTTGACGGTCTGGTCTTGACAGGTGCCCCTGTGGAGGAGCTCCCTTTTGAAAACGTGCACTACTGGGGAGAGCTCACCCGTATTCTCAAATACGCGCATACCAATATTTCATCGACGCTCGGGATTTGCTGGGGCGGACTTGCACTTGCCAAATTCCTGGGGATAGAAAAAGTACAATATACGGAAAAGATGTTCGGCGTTTATGAAACGGTCAACCTCGACCGGAGCCACCGGATCACCGGCGACATGGATGATGTATTCTGGTGCGCCCAGAGCCGTCATGCGGGAATTCCGGATGCGATACTCGAAGCGGAAGCCGCCAAAGGAACAATTCGGCTTCTTGCATATGCCAAGGGCGCCGGGTATACCATTTTTGAAAGCGCCGATCAGCGTTTCCTCATTCATCTCGGCCACCCGGAATACGAGCCGGAACGAATTGTCAAAGAGTATAATCGGGACCGGGAAAAGGGCCGCACCGATGTGCGGGAACCTCTGAATTTCAATATAGAAAAACCGCTGAATTCCTGGCGGACCCACCGGAACGAGTTTTTTTCCCAATGGGTAAAATTCGTTCACGAATCGACTACGTACTGATCGTTTACGCGAATCGGCAGGAGCAGATGGAGACTTTCAAGGAATGGATGAACGAGCGCCTTCCCCACCTCGTCGACGAACTTCAGGCCGCCATACAAACGAACGGCTATTTCCCGAGCGAAGAGGGGCTCGATTTTTCAGGTCGGCATGCCATCTGTGAAGTTCTGGACGATCTCCTTTCCGTTCTGTTCCCCGGGTGCTTCAGTAAAGAGTCTATCGTTGGCAATGATCTGAATTTTTATCTTTCGGACGCGGTTCGCCATATCTCGTTCCGGCTGGGCAAGCATATCCGAGAGGTGTTCCATTACCGCTGCAACAAAAAAGAGAATTCCACTGGTTGCACCTGCACAAAACGCGCGGAAGAAGCGGTAATTCGGCTTGGTGAATCGCTGCCGTCGATACGGGCAATGCTAATCGACGATATCGATGCCGCTTACGAAGGAGATCCGGCTGCCCAGGATCGCGGTGAAATTCTACTCAGCTACCCTTGTGTCGATGCGATTGCCACTTATAGGATCGCCCACCAACTCTATGAAATCGGCGTGCCGATCATCCCGCGGATCATGGCGGAACGCGCTCACTCCCGCACCGGCATCGATATCCATCCCGGCGCACAAATCGGTTCCCGATTCTTTATTGATCACGGCACCGGGGTCGTGATCGGCGAAACCACGCGAATCGGCCGAAATGTAAAGCTGTACCAAGGTGTAACGCTCGGCGCGCTTTCGCCTTTCGACAGAGCCGGGCATCCGCGAAGGGGCGAAAAACGCCATCCGGATATAGAAGACGATGTGATTATTTATGCAAATGCCACCATTCTGGGCGGTTCCACCGTGATCGGCCGCGGTGCGGTAATAGGCGGCAACACCTGGATCATCAAATCGGTGGGTCCGGGCCAGCATGTCTATAACCCGATAATAGGCGTCTGATTAACCACCGGTATTATACCGTAATAGTAAGGAACTGTATTGTGGAGCTTGCAGTCAACGGCAAATCGGTTGCAATCGGGGAAGGATCAAATCTCCTGGATCTGCTGTCACGGCAGGGGCTTGATCCAGCAGTAGTGGTGATTGAAGTGAATCGATGCATTATCAGGAAAGATTCCTTCGGCAGCTGTTTGCTTCAGGCAGGCGACGCGGTGGAGATCCTTCGCTTTGTCGGCGGCGGGTGAGAGAGCGGCCACCCGCTTATAAAGAACATATGATTGACGAACTCATTATCGCGGGAATGCCGGTCCGGTCGAGGCTCATCACCGGCTCAGGAAAATATCGGGATGAAAAAATAATTCCCCAGATTCTCGATGCCGCCGGCTGCGATATCGTTACCGTTGCACTACGCAGGGTCGATTTCGATCGGCCCGCGGAGAATGTTCTGCGCCACATCCCTGCCGGAAAGGTGATTCTGCCCAACACCTCCGGCGCCCGCACGGCCGAAGAGGTCGTTCGGATTGCACGGCTTGCAAGGGCAATGGGCTGCGGAAACTGGATAAAGATCGAGGCGATTGCCGACCAGAAATACCTTTTTCCGGATACCATTGAAACACTGAAGGCGACCGAGGTACTGGCTCGCGAAGGGTTTGTCGTGTTACCCTACATGACCCCGGATCTTTCGGCGGCCCGACGGATGGTGGATGCCGGAGCAGCAGCGATCATGCCCTTCGGAGCGCCGATCGGTTCAAACCGTGGTTTACGAACGCTCGATCTCATCGAAATTCTAGTGGCTGAGATTTCGGTACCGGTCATTGTCGATGCCGGAATCGGTCGTCCTTCGCATGCGGCAGCGGCAATGGAGCTCGGCGTCGATGCAATACTCCTCAATACCGCCATTGCTACTGCCGATGATCCTGTTTCCATGGCCCATGCATTCAGGCTGGCGGTCGAAGCCGGGAGAGAGGCCTATCTCGCAGGTCTCGGGCCGACCTCAAAGACCGGCAGGCCGTCATCGCCGCTTACCGGTTTTTTAGAGCAGCATTCCGGTCCATCATGTCCTTCTATGAAATAATCGAGCGTTATCGATCTTTCGACTTCGCCGCTTATTGCTCTTTAGTGACGGAGCAGAAGATTGCGGCTATTCTGGAACGCGACCGGCTGACCGAATTGGAGTATCTTGCCCTGCTGTCCGACGCCGCTCAGCCGCACATCGAGGTCATGGCGCAGAAGGCCAGCTTACTCACTCGCCGCCACTTCGGCAATGCAATTTTTATCTTCACGCCCTTCTATATATCAAACTATTGCGATTCCGTATGCCCCTATTGTTCGTTCAGCCGGCGGCAGCCGATTGAGCGTCAACACCTGTCGATTGATGAGGTCCGAACCGAAGCAAAGCGGATAAGCGAAAAAGGAATTCGCCACATCCTAGCCCTGACCGGCGAGTCCCGGAGGAAGGCGACTCCTGCCTATTGCGCAGCCGCCGTTGCAGCGATGCGGGACAGTTTTTCCTCCATCGGCGTGGAAATTTATCCCATGACGGAAGAGGAATATGGGGAGTTGATCGAGCGCGGCGTCGATGGGCTTACGATCTTTCAGGAAACTTATAATGAGGAGTGGTACCACACCCTTCATCAGGGTGGCCCGAAGGACAATTACCGGTTCCGGCTCGATGCCCCGGAGCGAGCCGCCCGGCAGGGAATCCGCGCCATTTCGGTCGGCGCACTTCTCGGGCTCCATGATCCGCGCATTGATTCTTTTTTTGCCGGGCTGCACGCCGCCTGGCTCCAGCGAACCTTCCCATCGATCGAGGTTTCCCTTTCCGTGCCGCGGCTTCGTCCCCTTATCGCCGAATTTACTCCGGCATACGACGTCGGCAACCGCAGGCTGGCGCAGACCATTATCGCCGCACGTCTTTTCCTTCCGTCAGCTGGAATTACGCTTTCCACGCGTGAAAATGCCGTGTTTCGCAACGCGGCGGTCCGGTTCGGCGTGACGCGCATGTCCGCAGGGGTCTCTACCGCCGTGCCCGGTCGTACGGGGGCGGATGCGACGCCCCAATTCGAAATTGCCGATGAACGCAGTGTCGGCGAAGTGAAAAAGGATCTTCTGCGTCTAGGTTTCCAACCGGTAATGCATGATTGGAACGGCTCGCTGGTCAGGCAGTACCATCGCGCTTCCTGAAACCCAACCTGAAATAGTTCCCGGAGGTATCCGTTTCCAGCCAGATCCGGCCCTGATGGGCGTTCATGACCATGCGGCAGAAAAAGAGTCCGAGCCCCTTGGAATAGTGGGAGGCCATGTTATCGACGCGCGAATACTTCTCGAAGATCATCAATCGATGCTCATCGGGAATCGGTGTTCCCGAGCTGAAAAAGGTGATGGTATTCTCGGCCGGCGTGCTTTGAAAGGTCAGGTTGAGGCTGCCGCCGGGTTCGGTATATTTTGCGGCGTTTGAAAACAGATTATGGATGATTCTTTTGACAAGATAGGAGTCGGCAGTTATGATAAATTCGCTTTCAGGAGGGGTAATATTCACCGTGATGTACTTTTCGCTGAAGAGTACGTTGCGACCGTATTGCTGAGCGACCGCGGCAATATCCTCAAAATAAAGTTTTTTCAGCCTGAGGGACAGTTTTCCCTCTTCCATTTTGCTTATATCGAGTAAATTTGAAGCAAGATTGATGATATCGGTGCATGATTCCTGGGCGAGCTCGATGCTGCGGATTGTTTTGCCGTCGTTCGCATGACGGTAGGCCAGCAGCTTGATGTGTCCTGAAACGCCAGCGGCGAAATTTTTGATATCGTGGACCACGGCCCCGGAAAGCAGTTCCTTCATACGCTCCGACTCGACAAGTTTAAGATTTGTTGTCGCGAGCTGATCCACCTTTTCAGAAATATCGATAGTCTGAGCTTTTACTTTTTCTTCCAGGCGCGCATTAAGCCGCTTATAATCCTCCATAAGCCGGGCAATTTCAATCAGAAATCCCGCCTGCACCGAAATGATGTTCGCCGTCTTGGCGGCGTTACCGGAGAAAAGACCCGCAACAAGCCTGTTGGCAAGGTACACGCATCCGAGGTATTTGTCGCCGCGAATGAGCGGCACGCACATGGATGAGCCTTTATCATCGGCAGCGGGATCATCCTCTTCTTTTTTGCCGTAGGGTTCGGGCCATACGACGATGGATTTCCGCGCTTTTGCCTCTGCCATGAGGCTTTTTGAAACAGCAATGGCATCGCATGGCAGCAACCGATGGTCGTGGTTGAGCGCGATGCTCCTTTCAGCCCTGTTTTCGTCCCCTTCGAGACAAAGGAGCCCGTACTGGGCGCCGGTCGCTCTGATAAGAAGACCGACGGTACGTTGTAGCAACATATCCACATCTTCCGCCTGCGTCAGGGAAAGACTGGCTTCGTACAGCGTATCGACGCGGATCGGATCGGTTGCGCTGGGTGGGTCGATGGAAACTTCCACGGGCTGGCGGATGGGTTCGCGGTTTTTTGCGAGTTCCGGGTCGACCTGATCCCGGAGACGGTCGGATTCCACATGGGCGCCGCAGGTTTCGAACAATTGATAAGCTCGGTTGAAGTAGTCGCGACCGAGGCCGGGTTGATTGCGTATTTCAAAGAACCGGGCATAGTTGGCCAAAGATTTCGCCTCTTCATATTTCATGTCCAGTTCATGATGCCGGTCGATTGCCTTCAGGAAGAAATACCGCGCCATGCGTTTGCGCCCTTTATAGGCATTATACCAGGCGATCGCGCGAAGGGCGGCTCCCCGATGAGCGGGGTACATGATCCCGCGAAACAATGCCAAAATGCTGAATTTGCGCAACTCGGCGAGGAGGGCACGGTCGGAATGAGAAAGCTGCTGTTGGGATTCACGTGAAAAGTGCCGGTTATAATACTCTTTGATCAGAATTTCACAGCGGTCGGAAAAGGCTTCGACGACATATTCCTGTAAAAGATTGTTTTGACTTAATGCAATCGAAGAATCGAATCGGAAAGTTCGTAAGCGCCCTGAAGTTGGTCGTTAAAAGGATTACCCGCTTGATGATAAAATATGTTGTACATCGTTTTATTCATCGGGATGCTGTGCAGAAAGCGCTCGCTGTTTTCTATGATCATACCCCAGTCCGAATAGTTGTCGGTTCCCTCAGAAATTTGGCATACACCGAGAAAATCTGTGCAAGCGCCAATCCGCGATTGTCACCGCAATCCCGATCCATCGTCAGGAGGCTCTCGGCATATTTCTCTAAACATTAAAATATTTCCTTTTTTCAATTGCAGCAGGACATGGTTTCAAGCGGAACAATCTGTCCCCATAAATCTCCATAACTTTTATAAATGGAAATGCTTTCTGAAAGTTTTTTTTTAGAGCTTTCCCATTGGGCATCATAATAATTGGTAACTCCTCCGAAGGAATAAGTAAATGCGAGCATATCATTTCGGTTAGTTGCTTTTGAAATTGCAACTGCCTTGGAAAAGTATGCATTGCTGCGTTTTTTAAGAAGCAACATGAATGAAGCGACAATATGACCGGAATAGGTCTCGGCCTTTTCGGCGCAATCCACGAGCACGTCGGCCATATTCAACGCCTTGAAATGGGCATATTGCTCCAGCAGGATGCTTTTAAAGAATAGCGAATAGCCGAGCTTATTCAAAATCCGGACCGAAAGTATTTTGTCAGGATGATTTGTCTTCGGTAGAATCGATTTGATGCCGAACGATAGGACGATCTGCTTCAACACCTCAAAAAAAATGCTCAGGATAATTCTTACCCGGTTCGTATGGAATTTAATGCCAAGTTGACAAAGGGCTTCAAAGAAATATTTTATTGAGGCCTCAAAATAGCCGGTATTATGGTGGATCGTTCCGATCTTGCACTTCAGGTCGATTATTGTCGCCGTATCGAGACGCCGTTCTTCGACCAGAAGCGCTTCGAACATCTTCATTGCTTGTTCATTTCTGCCGGAGAGCATCAGCACTTCGCCGAACTCGATCTTCATTCTGGTGCTATCGATGGGGAGGGCAATGCCCACTCCTTCGCAATGTGAAACCATCAGTTGGGCTTTGGTAAAGTATCCGGCGGCAATATCTAGCGCGATTTTTTCCACGGCATACCGTGCCGCCTCATAACTCAGGACGATGGATTTCGAGAGGTTCTTGCTCTTTAAATAGGATTCGGCGGCGTGGAAGAGAAATTCCCGATCCGAGGCCGCCAAAGATTCGTATGCCTCACCGAATTTTTCATACAGTATGAATTTTCGTTCCTGCGAGACCTGACACCGGACCGATTCCTGGATATAATCATGCGCAAATCTGTAATCGCCGCCGAGCTGCGGCCGGAGAAAACCGGTCTTTTCGAGCCGGTCGATGATTGCGTCGGAATCGGCTTCGGGAAAACTTCCCACGGTCCCGATAATATTTTTCTGAAATTTGCCCTCGGCCAGCGACGCGGTCTCGAGCCATTGAAGCTCGCCTTGATTGAGGTCCCTGGTTTTTTGAAGAATAAGGGAAATCGGATCGAGTTTTTCCGGAAGGCGAGAGCGATCCCTTTGAGAGAACGACCAGCCATTTTCGGTTATCGTTAAAATGAAATTATTTACCAGAAATCGAAAGGCTTCGGTGAGGGCGAAAGGCGAGCAATCAGTTTTTGTTGCGAGAAGGTCCAACAACTGTTCAATATTTTCCACTTCACCGAACCGTGAACTGATGAGATCGCCGATTTCCGACCGGTTGAAGGATATGATCGGTAGAAACTTCCTGAAACCGACTTGGCGTAAGTCAAATTCATACACATGAAGATCGCCTTCAAGCTGCTCGGCCCGCAGGGTTACCAGTAGCATGCAGGGAGCCTGCGCCCGCAGAAGCCTGCGAAGAATTTCGAATGAAACCCGGTCGATCCATTGGATATCGTCGATAAAAAGTACGAGCGGTTTGAACGAGCACACCGTGGAAAGAAGCGAAAACAGCACATGGGCGGTTCGGTCGGCCTCCTTTTCGGACTCCACGATATCGATGGGCAGCACCTCACGAAAAAACGGCTTCATTTCCGGAACTATGCGGCAGATAACACCCGAATAATTAATCAGCAGCCTGTCGGCGGAGACGGAAAACGCCTCAATCGCTTCTTTCCCTCCGGCATTGACTTTTGAAATGAAGTCCAGCAGCAGATGCTTGAAAATGGAGTATGGCTGCTGCGGGGAAAAGCTGTTGCATTTAACCGATAAAAAAAAGACGCGGTTATCGAAAGTCGTCGTCTGGAATTCGCGAACGATTTCCGATTTTCCTATGCCGGATTTTCCATGGATGCATATCGAAACCGGGTTTCCCTGGAGAAATTGTTCGAGGCCGTACCTGCACGCGTCCACCTCACGGGTTCGGGCAATAAAAAGCCGTGATCGGTTAACGGCAATGATGGCGTCCTGCCTGCCTGCAACGAATTCGTGAAACGATTCGCTCCGCAGGTGTTCTATTGCCTCGGCAAGGTCATGATTAAAACCGGCGGCGGACTGGTAGCGTTCGGAAGGAGTGGGCTTGAGCGCCTTGTGAAGAATTGCGTTGATGGATAACGGCATCTTATGCAACAGCGGCACTTCGGTGCGGATGGTATGGTTCAGAAGTTCCTCAATGGTATCTTCTTTGAGTTCAAAGGGCATTTTGCCGGATAACATCCGGTAAAGAACAAGGGCCGCTCCGTATAGATCGGTCCGGGAGTCGATTTTAAACGCGGTAAAACCCATTTGCTCAGGCGAAAGATAGGGGAAGGTGCCGGTCACGCTGCCTTCCGGTAACCGGGCCGCATCGTCCCCGCTCATCGAAAAGCCGAAATCGAGGAGTTGGAGTCCCTTATCATCATCGATAAAGAGGTTTTTCGGATTGATGTCGCAATGGATGATTCCCCGGCAATGAATGTAATCGAGAGCATCGAGGAGTTGGCGGCAGATATGAATTGCTTCAAGCGGCGTGAGGGGCGATGTTGAAAGTATCGAGGAGAGCGTCTTCCCCTTACGATAGGGATAGGCGATGGAATCAACGGTTTCTTCCCCCAGGGAAAAAACCGGCTTGACGATGTTCTGATGATTTAAGGCGGAAACGATATCCATTTCATGCTTGAACCGCAGTTTACGGTGCAGGATGCCCGTAGTGACACCAGGCGTATCTTTAAGGCATTTGAGAAGGAACCGCTCCCCGCTTTCCCGATTACGGATGACCGAGACATCGCTGTGGTCCGAGGAGGAGAGCGTATCGAGGTATTCGTAGGTTATCGAATTCGCCTTTGTTGTCATAGGGCATTCATGCCAAGGTGGATTGTGCCTGACAAAATGCGTTGTAACTATCTTAAAATAAAAATGTTAGACATAGTTATTTTACCCATTAATGCAAGGAGCGGCAATGAAAAAAATAATGGTATAAAACGACAAACTAAGGCTGCCATGATTGCGTCTATATGTAGTGGAGATTCGGTAAGTAACTACAAGATGTAGGAAAACGTCGATTCTGGCCGGCAAGTCCGATTCGGCGTCAGGGTCAGACTTTTTCGCGGAGCATGCGTTTGAAGGCTTTCATGAGATAGGGACTGGCATTAAAATTATTGAGATTGCAGATATCCTGAATAAATTTTACAGAGCGCGGTTTCAGCGGCAATAGTTCATCAGGATCGATGATTATTTCGAGTAAAGAGCTTTGCGAAGCAACCTGATATCGTTCGACTGCCTTGGAAAATCCTTCCCTAACGGAATTAATATTATCGGCCCGGTAATGTCCGACGCCGAATGCTTCGGAAAATTTTCCCAGATCGGGAAGAAAGAGGTCAACGCAATAATCGAGATCATTATAGATCAACTTCTGCGCCCAGTCAACAGCTCCATAACGCTTATTCACAATAACAATCCAGAGAATCGGGATGTCATACTGACGTGCTGTAGCCATCTCCATCCCATGCATAAGCAGCGCACCGTCGCCGCAGAGCGAAATAACCAGTTTACTCGGTGCCGCCAGCTTCGCTCCGAGGGCTCCGGCCACGCCCTGCCCCATTGTATAATTCGACATCGCAATAGAATAAGCCCCAGAGCGAACTTTGAGGGATCGAAGTGAAAAATAACTGTTGGCGCCGATATCTCCAACGATGAGAGCATTTTCCGGGACCAGGTTGGAGAGCTCTTTCAAGAAACGCTGCGGTTTAAGCGGCAGGGACTCGTCCGCCGATTCCTGCAGCATCGCGGTATTTTCTTTCATGAAAGCCTCGGAGAGGCCGTCGACATTTAACGGTTTCATATCGAGACACTGAAGCTCAATCGCAAGGGTTTCAAGAATAGATTGCATATTGCCTGAAGTGCACAATTTCGGGGAGTAGTTCCGACCGATATCATACCCGTCGATATCAATTTGCAGCAACTTATCGCTGAAAAGTTGAGGTTCATACTTGTTGGTCGCGAATTCGCCGAAATCCTCCCCCAGTGAAATAATGCAATCACTCTGTTTGATGATAACTTCGGCGGACCGGTGCCCATAAAGATCAAAAATGCCAGCAAACCGGGGAGAGTATTCGTTGAACAATCCCTTTGCATTTGCCGAAAGGACGACTGGTATTCCGAAATTTGCGCTGAATGTTTCGATTGACTCAGAAATATTAGGATACCAAGCCCTTTGGCCAATGAAAAGCAGCGGGGTTTTGGAAGCACGGATCTCCTCCGCGATCAGCCTGATGCATTCCGGGTCACGGCATTTGTCGGTAACGATTCGGTATTTTGACACTTGTAAAGGCGCATAGTCCACTTCTTTTTCAAAAAAATTGGTGGGCACAAGCAGATGAACAGGGCCTTTTCTGCCGTATAAACAACGCCGGAAGAGATCGTGAATCGTGTAGGAAATATTTTCCGGATGCTGGCAAGTAAGGGATTTTTTTGTAATACAACTCATGAGGTCGACAATGGAGTATGAGTTGCCGCAGCCGCTATCTTCCTGAAATGAATTTTTTCCCTGAAGATCCGTGGAAACAATTGGCGAAAGAACAAAACACGGCAGATTAAGTTTGAACAATTCGGCAATGCCGGCGACTAGATTCAGCGCCCCCGGCCCGGCAGTACCCATAATAAGGGCCGGTTTCTGAGCAAACTGTGCATATTGCAGCGCCATAAGGCTTGCCGAACTTTCGTGTTTTACCGATATAAATTTAATCGATGAATTCTTTAGTGCTTTAAAAAAAGCGAGGTAATGCGATCCGCTTATCCCGAATGCATATTCAATCCCCTCGGCTTCCAAACATTTAACAATTACATCAGCTACTTTCATTTCCATAATGTCATTCCTGTTCAAAAGTAATGTGATGAGGGATCTTATGCGGCCCGATCGCCCTTGTACACCAATTGATAAATTCCTTTTTCGATTCAGTGGGATTGTTTTTAAGGGTTACTCTCGCTTTTATCCGATCACCGGTCAACGCATTGTAATCGCTCCATAGCTCAACATTTTCAACATTTTCATTTTTCATCATGAACCGTCGCACTTCCTCGGGATAGACTTTTTTCCCCGCTACGTTGAACATGCGTTTTTTCAGGCCGAGGAAGAACGTGTGGCCGGTTTCATCCATTTTCCCGTAATCGCCGGTATGGAGCCAGCCGTCAATAATGATGTGCCGGGTTGTTTCGGGATGATTAAAATATCCTTTTGTAACTTGGGGGCTTTTTATGCAGATTTCCCCTTTCCCACCGAAGGGCATCACCTTGCCGGTATCGTCCTGAATCATCACTTGGCAGCCTTTTGACGGCATGCCAAGCGAATGGCCAGCATTCGTATCTCCCGTGCGTTGCCACATGCATCCGCCGGCGGTCTCGGTGAGCCCATATCCCTCGTAAAGGGGAATTCCCCAATTTTTTTTCGAGTTTTTCCCGAAGGGAATGGGGCAGTTGATAGCCACCAGAGATCATTGAATAAACACGCCGTCCGAGGTCGTCTATGAGTCGGGATTTACTTAAAAGATAGTAGATAAGGGGAATGCTATACAGATGCGTTGCCCCCGCAGCGCAGAGTTCTTCGGCGATATAGCCTATTTTCTGAATCTCGGAAATATCGGCGATGAAAATGGCGCCGTTGCCGATGAGCGGCGTAATCACGCCGCATTGCAGGGCAAATATATGATCGAAAGGAAGCAGCGCACAGGTAGTGGAAACCTCATCTACGCGGTGCTCTGCTGTTATGGCCTCTGCGCCTGCAAGAAGATTTGTATGCGTCAGCATTGCCGCTTTCGCGAAGCCGTCCTCGGCAGCCGTGTACAGTAACAGGCACACATCTTCAAGTTCCGAAACAAGAGCCCGGTCAATATGATTATCGGTGAACGCGATCTCTTTTGGGTAATCGAACGTTATCGGTGCAGGATCAATTGTTATAATAACTGACGGCGGCGTATCCGCCAGCATCTCCTGGTATTCGAGTTCCCCGACCTTCGGGTCCACCAGGAGACATACACGGCCTGTTTTCACTATGGCAAGAAATGCAATGATGGTTTTGAGGTGATTCGGGGCGAAAAGATATACAATAGGAGAGTTGGAATGGATATGCGCATCAAGGTATCGGGCGCAACCGTCGATGGCTTTGTCAAGATAATCGGGCGTAAATATTCGATCACGGAAGATAATGCGGTTGAAACGAATGTGGTCGGTAAGCATAATCTATCGATTAAAACACCCTGACAGGCGTTTAAACGGTGGAAGGTGAGCGCCGGTCAGCCGGATACGAACGATCCTGATATCATCTGAATTAAATTGGTGAGCGTCGGCTTTTCCATGAAACTCAGCGGGAGTTCAATGCCGAACTCCTGCTCAATGCCGGCCACGATACCGACGAGCAGCATCGAATCGACCGGAATCTGATCGAAAATAGATTGGTCCGGATCGATCCCGTTGAGGTTAATGTTGAAATCTCTTTCGAGGACCGCGAATAATTTTTCCTTCACCGGCATTTCGGCCATTGTTCCCTTCTCCCCTTAAACCAAAAAATCGTTTGCAGTTTTCAGGTTAAAAAAAACTTCCTTCCCGCATGAATATGCCGGAGGTATCCGGTAGCGGTCGAGCTCCTTACAATATAATTGAATTTTTTCATTTGTGATATTCCCCCTGCCAAGCGATGGCGGAAGATCCGGATTAAGGGTCATGAGCAGGCCCTCGGTCAAGCAGCCGTAGAGGTGGTCCGGCGCGGCCAGACCGATATCGAAGCCCGGATCGACGAAAACGGGAAGTTTTGCAATTCCGCCGTGGTAGAGGAAAATTTCCGACCGGAGATCGCGGTCGATCTTTACATTCAGCGGCGCCGATGCATCGCAGACGATGGTGTCCGGATTGAAATCTTCGGGGCTGAAAAGGGGTTGATAGGCACTCGTCACGAAAATCACGACATCGGCCTTTTTTATCGCGGCGCCGTTGTCGGTGGTGATCTCCATCTCATCGGGAAGCTCGTTGTGGTGCTTAGCGACAAATATGTCGAGTATCGCCAGGTTTCGCGCGCTGAGAATTAGCTTTCGTACTTTTTCGCCGAGCCACAGGGTAACCCCGCCGCCGATATCGCCGGAAGCGCCGATAACTGCAACCGATGCCCTGGACAGGTCACGATAGTATCGGGCCATGAGCTCCTCGACCGATCGAACGATAAGCGCGGCGGTGGTGGTATTGCCGGAGGTAAGTGCAATCCCATATCGCCGGGCGATCTCTTCTTCTTTGCCCTGAAGCACAATGGAGGTAAAAGCCCCGAGCGCTGCGGTGGAGCACCCCTCGGATGCGGCGATGGCAATTGCCTTCTCGACTTTTTCAATTACCGTTCTGAGACTGATGTCCCGCATCTCCGGTAGGAACGGTACCATGACGAGAATGCCGTCCATGAATCTCTTCCCGTCCAGAGAAATATCGGTCCACGAGCTAGCTTTATAAGATGGAGTCCATTCGAAGAGTTTCAGGATGAGTTCGTCTCTGAAGGTCTTTCCGGGTTTGAGATAATTGATGTACGCCCGGTAGAGCGGCATATCCAGTGGATGTCCGATGAGGGCAAACTTCGGCTTGGAGTCGGTCATGTGGCGGGCACATGTCGAAGAATATGAAGGAAAAATTGCCGCTCGATAATTGCCAGATAGTCAAATCGCCTCGCGGCAGTTTTGGGGGCCGCAGTTTGAAAACTTTCCATGGTTATCGATCCCGTATGCAAGAGAATACCGAAGGATAGTCCGTAGCTCCGGTACTGAGGAGGGGTTACGTCCATCTCCGGGGATTACTTCTGCGGCGCGACCTTGATTTTTTCCCGCATCCAGCGGTACTGTTCATCGTTCAATTGGTCGGAGAAATGGATTCGGACGGTATTCCGACCCTTATCCCGAACAACCTCTTTGAGCGGGAAGGCGGTATTGCCAACGGTAAATGTTTCCATTTCCGGGACCGAGGCGCCCTCGACGAAGAAGCTCAAGCCGTCTTTTGTCAGGTCGAGGAGCCGAACCGGCACCTCCTGATCGTCTCCGAAAACAAGCGCTTCCCGCGGTCCCGTTGCCGAAGGCCTGAACCTTCCGCTGGCATTGGTGAAGCGCACAAGCAGGGTTTTAAGAAGTTTTTCTCCAATGGGCCTCCGGAAAATGAAATGACAGCGGTTCTGCGCTTCGTTCGTATAGACCGCTTCTATGTCGAGCAACGAACCACCAATGCTTACGACGCATTCTTTCGCGATCCCGGGAACGAAATGGGTCATCATGCCGCCACCAGAAAGGTTAACAAGAAACAGCCTGACCGCTTGGTCATTCACCATGCATATCTGGAAGTTGCCTATGGGGTGGCGCTCGTGCCGTCTTTCATTGCAGGTATTCGAGCTGAGCTCTTTTTTAACGGCGGCCATCATTTTGTCGATATTACTCTTCATCTTTTCGCGCAGAATGTGTCCGAGCACCTCCTCAATAACAGGAATACCCAGATTATACTGCACTTCAAACCGGATGCTTATTCCTGAGTCAACGCTGTCATTAATGGTCCAATGACCGTTGATGTTATCGAAATCTCCCTCAATTGACTTGAAGATGATTTCGTAGTTCCGGGTGTTGAAAAAATCTTTTTCAACCCAGGTAAGCGGGGCTTCTTCTACCGAAATAAACCACTGCGAGATGCCTTCTTCCCCGTTGCGTTCGATTATCTCGACCTTGTTGACATTATCCATGATCTGCGGATATCGCGAATAATCGCTGATGATATTCCAAGCGTTTTCTTTGCGGAAATAACCGTCCAGGACCGTCTCGGTTGCAACTTTTTCAAAAGCCATGGTATCTCCCGGCAGGATGTTTTCGCTCTTTTAAGGATATAGAAATAAACCCGCATGCGGGTCGTTTCGCGGCGACGCCGCAAATCCAATTACCAGCAGGAAAAATATAATAATTTGAGTAGGGCAAAAAAAAATAAAAATTTAACGATGAATATAATTGCCGTGAAATGTGCCGGCGAAGCGGGTTAGGGTCTCAGGAAGTGAAATTTTTTATCGTATAATGAAAGGTGGTCGATGGAATGGTTGCATCGCTGGTGATCCAGATCCGTCCCGCCATGGCTTCAACCGCCATTTTGGCGAATGTAAGCCCTAGGCCGAAATTTTTAAATCCCGCCTGGTTGGCTGCAACCTGAACGCTTGAAAATTTATTGAAAATGGCCTCCCGTGCCGATGCTTCGATAAAAGAACCGGTATTGGTGATCCTCACGGTAATATAGTCGCCATTTTCTCCGAACAACTCCACCGCAACGGTCGAATTTTCAGCTGCAAAGCGAAGAGCATTGCTGACAATATTGATCAATACCCGCCCAAACATGTCTTTATCGCTGATCATGCTGAGCTCCCTGTCGCAATGGTAATCAATGGTTATATTGATATCCGCATTTGAGACAACAGGATCGAGAAAAAGGCCAAGCGCTTCTTCGACCGCCTGATGCAAAATAAATGGCTCATGCCGGGCGCTAACGGTGCCGTTTTCAAATTTCGAAACGCTCACGATATTGTTAATCATCATGAGAATCTGATCGGTGGCTCGCTGTGCCTGGCTGAATCCTGTTATCTGCAGGTCCGAGAGTCCCTCCTGCGGTAACGACATGCGCAATAGCTCGATGCCGCCAGTTATCCCCTGCAGGGGGTTTTTTAAATCGTGAAATAGGATGCCGAGATACAGGTCATTGAGCTGAAGGTTTTTTTTCCGTTCGATTGCTCCACTCGCCTTGGCGACAAAAATCTGCTCGTCGAATGGTTTGGTCATGTAATCGTATGCCCCTCGACGCATGCATTCAAGGCCGATTTCCAGCTTTTCCTCAGAGGTGAACATGATCACCTGGACATACTTGTTTTTCTCTCTTATCACGGACAAAAGCTCTATACCGCTCATCGAATGGCCGAGGTTGATATCGAGCAGCACGATATCGAGGTCGGGATTCTTGGTCAGGTAATTTTCAACGCGCAGGGGGTTTTGTTCGAATTCGGCACTGAAACCGAGATACTGGAGCAGTTCCGAAATGCTTTTGGCTATTAGATACTCATCATCGATGATAAGTACACGACCTTTGGTCGATTGAGCAGCAGCAGGCAACGGTAACTCCTCTTTGGAAAACATGGAACAGGTATGCCAAATAATACCACTATGTATTTTTTTCGGCAAGAACGATTTAATCGATCCCGGTGGCATTTCTCTACGATGAACCAACTTTTATACACCGTTCGACAGCGATTCAACCGGCCGCAATGTGGAAATATCCGGGAAGTGGTGCAACAGGAGGTCACTGCGGTTAAAAAATGCCTCGTCCCGGGAGCGGCGGTCGCCATTGCCGTAGGAAGCAGGGGCATTGCCGGAATAGATCGAGTCGTGAAAGCGGTTGTACAGGAGGTCCGGCAGGCCGGCGCGCAGCCATTCATCGTTCCTGCAATGGGAAGTCACGGCGGCGCCATTGCCGCAGGCCAAGTCAGGATCCTCGCCGAAGAGGGGATTACCGAAGAGGCCATGGGCGCACCGATCCACGCATCGATGGAAGTCGTTGAATTACCCGGCGCAGACATTGGAAATCGGGTTTTCATGGATCGTTTTGCCTATGAATCGAACGGGGTTATTCTCATCAACCGCATCAAGCCGCATACCGATTTCCATGGTCGGTATGAAAGCGGCTTGGTCAAGATGGCCGTCATCGGACTGGGCAATCATGCCGCCGCCGTTGAGATCCACTCATTCGGCATCTCGGAACTCCTGGAGCGGATCACGCTCTCGTTTAAACGAGTCCTGCAGTCCGGAAAGATCCTGTTCGGCTTGGGCCTGGTTGAAAATGCCTATGATCAAACGGCTCATGTGGAAGCCATCCCGGCCGATCGAATTCTTGACCGTGAATCGGAACTTCTCGAAATGGCACGCAGGAATATGCCGAAGCTTCCCGCAGAGGACATCGATGTCCTGATTATAGACCGCATGGGTAAAGAGGTAAGCGGAATCGGCATGGACCCCAACATCATAGGCCGGCTTGCCATTCGCGGTCAAGAGGAGCCACATTCCCCGCGCATTAAGGCAATACTGGTCTCCAGGCTCTCAGCCCGCTCGTACGGTAATGCAATCGGCATGGGACTCGCCGACATTATTACCCGGAAGCTTTATAATGCGGTCGATTTTGAGGCAATGTATGTCAATGTTCGTGCAAGTCTCTTTCTTGAGCGGGTGAAAGTGCCGTTCATCGCTGAATCCGATGCCGAGGGGTTTGATCTTGCGCTTCGTTGTTGTGGCAGGCTCGCTCCGGGTACTGAACGTATAGTCCGAATCCGCGACACGCTGAGCCTGGAGACGGTTCAGGTATCGGGTGCAATTCTGGATGAACTGGAAGGCGTTGAGGTGATGAGCGATGCCCGGCCCATTTTCGATGACCGGGGAGAATTGGTGAAGATTTTTGAGGATTGATGCCGGGGTATCCTCAGTTCTGCCTAATACTACTTTTTATTCAGGGAAATTCATGAAAAGAGCAGCGGGAATTTTTCTACACCCCACCTCACTTCCCTCGCGGTTCGGCATAGGCGATCTGGGCGAAAGTGCACGGCGATGGATCGACCTTTTAGCCGGAAGCCGACAGCGACTGTGGCAGGTATGCCCCTTGGGCCCAACGGGCTATGGCGACTCCCCTTATCAGAGCCTGTGTTCGTTTGCAGGCAACACCCTGCTCATTGCGCCGACGCTTCTTGAGGGTCTCCTGACCGATAGCGAACTCGCGGAATTTCCTTCACTTCCCGATGAAGCGGTGGATTACGGTCGGGTAATCATGGAAAAGGAGAGTCTCTTTCTCAAAGCCTATGGCCGCTTCAGGGACATGCCGGAGTTTACCGCATTCTGCGAGCGGGAACGCTTGTGGCTTGATGATTTCTCGCTATTTGCGGTAATTAAAGCCACCCATGGCGGCAGAGCATGGTTCGAGTGGGAATCTGGGCTCAAGCTCAGGTCCCCTGAAGCACTTAAGGAGTTGCGGGAGAGGGAGCACCATGCAATTCGTTTCCAGAAATTCCTGCAGTTTTTCTTTTACCGGCAATGGGGTGGCCTGCGGGAATACGCAATGAGTAAAAAGGTGCGGATCATCGGCGATATGCCATACTATGTCGCGGGCGATAGCTCCGATACGTGGGCTTCGCCGCATCTTTTTGAGCTCGATGAACACGGGAACCAGTTGCGCCTCGCCGGAGTCCCTCCCGATTATTTCAGCGAAACCGGACAGTTATGGGGCAATCCTCTTTACCGGTGGGACATCATGCAACGTGATGGCTATGCATGGTGGATACGACGCATCAGGAAATCTCTGGAACTTGTGGATTATCTCCGACTCGATCATTTCCGGGCGTTCGATTCCTATTGGGCTGTCCCGGCCGGCAGTATAAATGCGGTGAAAGGAACTTGGAAAGAGGGGCCGGGCGAAGAGTTTTTTGCGGCGATCAGGAACGAGCTCGGGGAAGTGCCGCTCATCGCCGAGGATCTGGGCGATATCACCCCCCGTGTCGAGGAGCTTCGCCGTCGCACCGGCTTCCCCGGCATGAAGGTGCTCCAATTCGCCTTTGACGGCGATCCTGAAAATAGCTACCTGCCAAGCAATGTCAACGCGGACAGCATCATATATTCCGGTACCCATGATAACGACACATCCTGCGGATGGTTCTCCTCCCTGAGCCGGCACGAGCGCGCCTATGTCTGCCGTTACCTTGGCTGCACGGAAAACGATTTTATCGAGCGGTTCCTGAGGCTTGCCTATATGTCACCTTCACGCTTCTGTATCATCCCCTTTCAGGATATCCTGGAACTTCCATCAAAAGATCGCATGAATACACCGGGAAGCGAGAGCGGTAATTGGCGGTGGCGCGTGCCTGAACGGTACCTACAGGAGAGGTACTTTTTGACCGCCGCGGATTTTACTGAAATTTATGGAAGAGCGGTCGACGAAAATAATACTTCTTTAATCTGAAACCCGCCGGGAGGTCGGCTACTATAGCATGGAAAAAACCGATGTTGTCATCATCGGCGCAGGCGTTGCCGGTCTTGCGATAGCGGAACGCTTTTCGCATTCCGGCAAAAGCATCGTGGTGGTAGAGCGCTGCGACTCATTCGGTCGTGAAACATCCTCCCGCAACAGCGAAGTGATCCATGCTGGTTTCTATTATCCTCCCGGTTCCCTCAAGGCAGGACTCTGTGTCGAGGGGAATCGCCTCCTGTACGACTTCTGCCGGGGACAAGGGATTCCATACCGCCGGATCGGAAAGCTCCTCATCACCCGCTCGAACGATGAGGAGGAAACGGTGCAAAGCCTCTTCGAGCAGGGAAAGAAAAACGGCGTTGAAGGACTCTCGCTTCTTGATAGGCAAGGCGTCGTCGCGTTTGAACCGGCTGTCGCGGGAAACGCCGGCATGTTCAGCCAGTCTACCGGTATTTTCGATACCCACGCATTCATGAGGCGGCTGGAGCAACTTGCCTTGGCGCGTGGGGTTATTTTCGCCTATAACTGCGAAGCAATCGCCGTCACCCGTGTGAGCGGCAGTTACGAAATCGGTGTCATCGATGCCGATGGGTTGCCGCTTTCCCTCCGCTGCGAGACGGTGATCAACGCTGCCGGGCTCGGGGCGGATCGCGTCGCAGGTCTTGCCGGTATCGATCCCGACGCCGCAGGGTATCGGATTCGCTATTGCAAGGGCGAATATTTCAATGTGGCATCGCGTCACCGGAGAAAACTCTCCCACCTAGTCTATCCCGCGCCTTCACGGATCAGTCTTGGTATCCATTGCGTGCTCGGCCTCGATGAAAGCGTTAAACTCGGTCCAAATGCCTTCTTTGTGGAATCAATCGATTATGCGGTAGATGCTGCACATAGGCACGAGTTCTACCTCGCCGGCCGAACCCTGTTCCCCTTTATCGAAGAGCACGATCTATCGCCTTCCATGGCAGGTATCAGGCCAAAACTGCAGCGCACCGGGGAAACTTTCCGAGATTTTGTCATTCAGGATGAGCGTGACCGCGGATTTCCCGGTTTCATTAACCTGGTGGGAATAGAGTCGCCCGGCCTCACCTCGTCGCTGGCCATTGCAAACCATGTGGCAATGCTGGCGGGGCTAAGGGGATGATAGTCTATTCAAAGCGGAAGCGCCCGATTGGTATATGCCGCATAATCACGCGTTATTGGTATGTATTGCTCCTTCATGAGCGGTGAGGAGATAATAAAATCCGCAGTCGACCGGTTGCAGGCGGACGGTATATTGTAAAGCACCGTGATGCGCAGCAGGGCTTTGACGTCAACATCGTGCGGCTGCGGTTGCATCGGGTCCCAGAAAAAGATAAGGACATCCACCTTTCCCTGAGCGATGAGCGAACCGAGCTGCTGGTCGCCGCCGAAGGGTCCGGATTTCAGTTTCACGACCGGGTGCTTGAGCTGATGCCCATCACCCAGTTTTTTCAATAATGTCTCCTCGACGAGCTTCCCCGTCGTTCCGGTGCAGACCAGCCTATGGTTGAGAATAGCCTCCCAATTCCATTCCGTCCATTCGATGAGGTCTTTCTTACAGTTGTCGTGAGCAACAAGGGCAATTCGTTTTGAAGGGCTCATAGTTTCTGTCCATCCTTATCAGATTAAGGCGTATGCGTTTTTCATTAAAAATATACGTGATAGGGGCGGAAAAACGCTTCTTCGTGGAGTCGAGGTGAATGTTCACGAAGATATTCCAAGGCCTCTCTGGTTGACTCATCCTCACACCTGATCTATTTTAGACGGCTTACCTAGATTCTTTTCTCCTCAAAACCAACCGGTTGCGAAATATGCTATGGCTAAATCATTGAAATATTCCGATGCAGGCGTCGATATTGGGGTTTGGAACCTCGCAAAAGAGCGTATCGGCGAACTGGTGAGCTCAACCTTTACCAATGACGTTGTCGGCGGTTTCGGCCAATTCGGCGGTATGTTCAGCGCCACATCCCTGAAAATCATGGCCGACCCGGTGCTGGTCTCTTCAACCGACAGCGTGGGAACCAAGGTGAAAATTGCTTTCGAGACGGGTGTCCACTCCACGATCGGCGAGGATATCGTCAACCACTGCATCAACGATATCCTGGTACTCGGCGCTCGCCCGCTCTTTTTTCTCGACTACATCGGCATTAATAAGCTGATTCCGGCAATTGCGGAACAGATCATTAAAGGTCTAACCCGCGCCTGCAAGGCGGGGGGTTGCGTGCTCATCGGCGGGGAGACCGCCGAAATGCCGGCCGTGTATTCTGTCGGCGAATATGATCTCGTTGGGTGCATCGTCGGCGTAGTCGATAGGGGTGGTATTGTCGACGGCCACGCCATCGCCTCGGGCGATATCGCCATTGGGCTGCGTTCGAGTGGCCTTCATACCAACGGCTTCAGTCTTGCACGTAAGATTGTCAGGGAGGTTGCCTGCAAGGTGTATAGCGATATATTTGAACCGGCGGAGAAGTCATTCGGCGAGGTACTCCTTACCCCGCATCGCGCCTATAGCCCGGTTCTCAGACTGATGGGACGAGGAATAATCAAGGGGTGTGCTCACATCACCGGCGGCGGCTTTCAGGATAATGTTGACAGGATTCTACCCCCGGGCTGCGATGCTGTGATCGATACCAAGTCATGGACGCCGGACCCGATCTATAAGTTTCTGCAGAATGCCGGGAACGTGGAATCGAGCGAAATGTACCACACCTTCAACATGGGTGTCGGCATGGTGCTGGTGGTCGATTCTGACAATGCCGGGGCAGTGCTTACTGCGCCGGAAATCGCGGCTTTCGAGCCAAAGGTCATCGGACGCGTCGTTAAGGGAAATAGAAAAGTAATTCTGGAATACTGATGCCATGAGCCGGCCTTTCTACCTTTACAATACTGCTAACCGCGCAAAAGAACTCTTTGTGCCGCAGCATGACACAGTTGGGATGTACTGCTGTGGTCCCACGGTTTATAACTATGCTCACATCGGTAACTTGCGAACCTACATCTTTGAGGATGTACTGAAGCGTGCCTTGCTCTCTTTGGGCTATTCGGTGCGTCATGTCCTTAATATCACCGACGTCGGCCACCTTGTTTCCGACGCCGATGCAGGCGAAGATAAAATGGTGAAGGGAGCTCAACGGGAGGGGAAAAGTGTATGGGATCTGGCTTCATTCTATACGCAGGAGTTCATGGAAAACATGGCCGATCTCAATATCCTGAAGGCGGATCTCAACCCAAGAGCGACCGACCATATTCCCCAGATGATCGCCATGGTGCGGGAGCTTGAAGCCAAGGGTTTCACCTATCGAACAAATGATGGGATCTATTTCGATACCACGAGATTCCCTGCCTATGCGGATTTCGCTCGGCTCGACCCGGAATCCATCAGGCCGGGTAAGCGTATCGAGATGGGTGCGAAACGGTCGCCGACCGATTTTTCACTCTGGAAATTTTCGCCGAAGAACACGAAACGACAGATGGAGTGGGAGAGTCCATGGGGAATCGGGTTCCCAGGATGGCATATCGAGTGCAGCGCCATGTCCCTCGCGTATCTGCCCCAACCGATCGACATCCACGCCGGAGGCACCGATCATATCCGGATACACCACACCAACGAAATTGCTCAGTCCGAGGCAGCTACCGGCAGAAAATTTGTGCGTTATTGGCTGCATGGCGAATTTCTAGTCATTGATCGGGGCAAGATGGCCAAGTCGGGAGGCAATTTCATTACGCTTGATAAGCTCAAGGCCGAAGGCATTCCGCCGCTTGCCTATCGGCTTTTTTGCTTCAGCGCTCACTATGGCAGCCCGCTTACCTACAGCCCCGAGGGCATCAAGAGCGCCAAAACGAGTTACCTGAATCTTCGCCGAAGCCTTGCCGGAAAACCCGATCAGGGAATCGGCGCGAATACCGTGGATGATGATTCGGAGGCGGTCAAATCTTTGCTCGAAGGTTTTTATCAGGCGGTCTACGACGATCTCAACATGCCCAAGGCCATGGCGGCCCTGTGGGACATTGTCCGGGATGAAAAGATCTCCCATGACCTTCAGCGGGGGGTAGCAGAAAAGGCCGATGAAATTCTCGGTCTTGATCTCCTTTCCGCGCCTACGGAACAGCCTTTCGAAGAGTTCACGGGCGTAAGCGGTCGGATACGGCTTTCATCGGCGGGGACGCTCCCCGACGCGCTGAAGACCGAAATCGTTAAAAAGGTTGCCGAGCGCCAGAAGGCGCGCAGCGAAAAAAACTGGGCGGCGGCCGATGTCCAGCGTGAGGATTTGTTGCACCTTGGTGCCATAGTCAAGGATCTACCTGACGGTACTAATTGTAACCATCATTCCTCCCTCGCCTTGAACCAGGCCAACCAGCGGTTCGCGACTCCGGTCCCGGTGCTCACGTTGATGTTCGGATTTAATTATTTTTTGAAGAGTTAGATTTAACTGTTACCGAAACAACGACCGCGACTATGACATCTCTATCGATAGAGAGGGTCCAGATGGGAAAAGATCAAAAAGAAGGGTTGGAAAAAAACCTGAAGCGGCTGATGACCGGGTCCGAGATGGAAGAGCAGTTTTTAAAGCGCCGCGAGATATTCCTATGGGGTGAGATTGATGATGATTCCGCCGAGGCTATTGTCAAAAGGATACTTTTTTTCGACGGACAGTCTGCCGAAGATATAACGATATTTATCAACAGCCCGGGAGGAGTAATCTCGTCCGGACTTGCGATTTACGATGCCATGCAGAAGGCGAAATCCGATATCGCCGTTGTATGCATGGGTCAGGCTGCAAGTATGGCCGCACTCATCCTCTGCGCTGGCACAAAGGGCAAGCGCGAGGCGTGGGAACATGCACGGGTTCTCATTCACCAGCCGCTTATTTCAGGTAATATGTTCGGTCCTGCATCGGATCTCCAGATTCAGGCCGAGGAGATGCTTCGCATCCGCGATAACCTTAATGAAATTCTTGCCGGGCATTCCGGTCAGACTATTGCCAAGATCGCCGAGGACACCGATCGCGACTATTTCATGTCCGCCGAGGAAGCAAAAACCTACGGTATTATTGATCGGGTGATAAAAAAGAAATAACCGCCGGTCGAGACGACAAATACCCTTGACCTGCAAAGCAAGATTCCAATTGAATCCCTTCGATTAACACTCACGCGCTTCACCTCGTTTGAAGGCGAAATCCGTCGCATTTTTTGCCGGAAAAAGATTGAAAATCACCTCAAAGGGGAGTATATTTTATCCGTCTTTCATCGCGCAATACCTTTTGTCTGCGGCCATCTGGAGATGTTCAATTTAAATATGTAACCCGATAAGAAATGTTTTTTTCGAGCCTGGAAAATGACCCTGCCGACCCCCTACTATCTCATCCACGAAAAAAAACTGCTTCGAAATCTCCGGCTTATTAAGCATGTCCGCGATGTTTCCGGTGCTAAGTCCCTTCTTGCCCTTAAGTGTTTTTCAACGTGGTCGGTTTTTAATCTCATACGGGAGTACATGGACGGTACCACTTCAAGTTCGCTCTTCGAGGCGCGGCTTGGTCATGAAAAATTCGGGAAGGAGACCCATGCCTACTGCGTCGCCTGGACCCCGGACGAATTACGCCTCGTCAAGAAATACGCCGGAACGATTATTTTCAACTCGGCCTCCCAACTCCGGCGTTATTATGGCGAGGTACGGGGGAAAAGAATCGGCATACGGATCAATCCGGGCGTCAGTTATTCCCATTTCGATGCGGCTGACCCGACGCGGCGTTTTTGCCGGCTCGGTGTGACCGACGATGCGCAGCTGCATGAGCTGTTGCCGATGCTGCAAGGCGTCATGTTTCATTTTAACTGCGATAATGACGATATCGATAATTTTACTGAAAACCTCGACCATATCGCGGCGCGTTACGGCGATATACTTACCGGCCTAGAATGGATAAGTCTCGGCGGCGGCCTGTTATTTACTAAAGAGAAATATCTGGTCGGGAAATTCTGCCGCATTCTTAAAAATTTCGCGAAGCGGTTTGCCGTGCAGATCTATCTTGAGCCCGGCGAATCGGCGGTCACCCGCTCGACCGAGCTCGTAACCACCGTCACCGATATCGTGCATAACGAAGCAGACATTGCCATAGTCAATGCCTCGATTGAAGCGCATATGCCCGACCTGCTCATTTACGGGCTTTCGGCTGCCATGGAACTGCCTCGCAACGGCGGGCAGCCCGGCCATGTCTACACAATCGCCGGACGCTCGTGCCTGGCCGGCGATATTTTCGGGACTTTCACGTTTGCGCACCGGCTTCGCGTCGGCTCAACCCTCCGTATCGCGGATGCAGGAGGGTATACCATGGTCAAGAAAAACTGGTTCAACGGCCTCTCGATGCCGTCCATCGCGGTCAAACATCTCGACGGATCAGTTGAGTCGGTCCGCGATTTCGCGTACCATGATTTTTTGAATAATCTATCGTAATACCGGGAGGACAGCATGAGAAAAAAAGACGTTCTCATCATCGGCGCGGGCGGTGTCGCCCACGTCGCGGCGCACAAGGTGGCGCAAAACAACGATGTATTGGGAGATCTCTGCATCGCTTCGAGAACCCTCTCAAAATGCGAAAAAATCATCGAAAGCATCAAGCGCAAGGGAAACATTAAAAACCCCCGTCGAAAAATTTACTCCCGCGAGATCAACGCCATGGATGTCCCCGCTCTCATTCAGCTTATCGAAGAAACCAAATCGGACATCGTCATCAACCTTGGGCAATCATTCATCAATATGTCGGTGCTGGAGGCGTGCATCCAGACCGGCGTCGCCTACATGGATACCGCCATCCACGAAGAGCAGGACAAGGTGTGCGAGGATCCGCCCTGGTATGGCAACTACGAATGGAAACGCAAGGACCGCTGCCGGGAAAAGGGGATCACCGCCATTCTCGGCGTTGGATTCGATCCCGGTGTGGTCAATGCATGGTGTGCCCACGCGACGAAAAACCACTTCGATATCATCGATACCATTGATATCATGGACGTGAATGCGGGGCGTCACGGAAGGTACTTTGCCACCAATTTCGACCCTGAGATTAATTTTCGCGAATTTAAGAAGGTATGGAGCTGGATCGACCGGAAATGGGTCGAACGAAAAGTCCACTCAATTAAAATGGTGCATGAATTTCCCGTGGTCGGCAAGCAGACGGTTTATTTGACCGGCCATGATGAAGTGCATTCGTTGTCAAAGAATATCGACGCCAACAGCATTCGCTTCTGGATGGGGTTCAGCAATCAGTATATCAATGTTTTCACCGTACTCACGAAGCTTGGACTCACCTCCAACCTGCCGGTTAGGACTGCCGAGGGATTGGATGTCGTGCCGCTCAAGGTCATGAAGGCGCTCCTGCCCGATCCTTCTTCCCTTGCACCGAACTATACCGGAAAGACCTGTATCGGAGCGTTGATCAAGGGGAAAAAGGAAGGCGGGGATTTCGAACTCTTCATGTACAACATCTGCGACCATGCCGACTGCTACCGGGAGGTCGAGGCGCAGGCGATAAGCTACACCGCAGGTGTTCCGCCGGTGGCGGCCGCAATTCTCATAGCCAAAGGTGTTTGGGATGTCAAGACCATGGTCAATGTTGAGGAGCTCGACCCGGATCCGTTCATCGAGATCCTGACCCCCATGGGTCTTCCCACCGAGATGCGACTCGATCCCGCGTTGCCTGGCCTGGAGTTGAACGACTAGAAACAATAATTTCCTACCGCACAACAAAATGGCCGGCGTCCATCACCGTGCCGCCGTGCTGAAAGCAATAGCTGTAAATGCCCCTGGCCAGGGATTTTGATGCGGATTGCAGCAATGCCTCTTTGGTTGCCGGGGAGGCAAAGGAGGTTGTCAAAAGTCGGCGCCCCGTAAGGGAGTAAAGGGTCAGGATGCCATGGTACCCTAACGAACCGGCATTGAACCGAAGCGTTGCCGGAAGAGAAATAACGCCCGTAACGCCGTTTATTGCGCTAACGCTTCCCCCGACGAAATTCGCAACGTAATAGATCCCGGTCTGGGGGTTAACGGCAATGCTTACAGGTTCGGGGCCAACCGATACCGTCGACGTTGCCGAGGTTGCCCCGTCGATCACCGTTACCGTGCTCGTGTCGTAGTTGGCGACGTAAATCTTATTAAGCGTCGTATTCACCGCTATCGCCTCCGGAGAGTTGCCCACGCCGACTGTTGAAAGAGCATTGTTGGCGCCGTTGATAATGGTGACGTTGTTGCTGGTTTGGTTTACAACATAAATTTTATTGGTCACCGGGTTAAGGGCTATCGCATAGGGATTTTGTCCGGCGCGCAGGGTAGCCGTTGCGTTGGAAGACGCCGCATTGATCACCGTAACGCTGCTGTCGCCGTAATTCGCCACATACACCTTGTTGGTTGCCGTATTCACGGCAATTGCTTGAGGGTATGCCCCCGCGGTGAGGATAGAAGTGTCATTGGTTGGCCCATCGATGACGGTTACCTTACCGGTATATTGATCCGCAGCATAAATTTTGTGGGTCAGAGGGTTTACGGCAAGATCAATTGGGTTTGAGTTTTTTCCCGTACTCACGGTCGCGGTACTGTCCGTTACTCCGTTGATTACCGTCACGGTATTGCCCACGTAATTCGCAACGTAAATTTTATTCGAGGCAGAGTCCACGGCTACCGAATAGGGAAGGTTTCCCACCGGCACCGTCGCTGTCGCGTTTGTTGCTCCGTCAATGACGGTGACCGTATTAGCGCTCTGGTTCACGACGTAGATTTTATTGGTCGCTGAATTTATGGCAACATCGATACGGCTTCGTTCCCACGGGAATGGCGGTCGTTCCATTCGTCGCTCCGTCGATCAGCGTTACCGTTCCGCTGCCCTGATTCGCCACATAGATTTTGTTGGTTACGGAGTTTACCGCAACCGACCCCGGCGTGGTTCCAACGGTTATAGTGGCGGCTTCCGCCGTCCCAAAAAGCATCAATGCCGCTGCGCATGCTTTTGCCATCGATCGATTCTTCATGGTTTCCTCCCCGGCTGAATCAATCTGCTCCGACCACATTCGGACCGGAACCTTCATACCACAAAAACATTCCTAATTATAGTAAAATAATACTCGCACGCCAAAAAACAATTTTGTCCTCCCTTGGCAGCAGATCGGAGCCGAGTCGACGCCCCAGCGAATTTAATGGGTTCCCGCTTCCGGAAGAGTTGCATTTTTCCAGATTTATAACTACACCCGATTTTCGCCGTTCTCCTCCACCTTGCTCCCGTTACCACACAAATGGTATTTCTTTTGCCGTTAATTCGTATTATGTCAGGTAATTACTATTATAGATGATATTGCGAGTCACAGGTATTCCGGAAAAATAATGATCATTGCCGGTGGGCCTTTCAACTGAAATCGGAGTCTGTCACCCATGGACCTTGCCGCTCACCCGCATCGACGATTCAACCCACTGCTCGGTGAATGGATCCTCGTTTCCCCGCACCGGACCCGGCGTCCGTGGCAGGGGAAAACCGATATTCCGCAACCGCCCTCGACCATCACCTACGACCCTTCATGCTACCTCTGTCCCGGCAACAAACGGGCCGAGGGGGTCGTGAATCCGGCCTACGACGGTACCTTTGTTTTCGTCAACGACTTTTCGGCGCTCTACCTGGATGCTCCGCATGAGTCGATGAACCAGTCAGACCTTATTGTGGCAAAAAACGAACGGGGGATCTGCAAGGTGCTTTGTTACTCGCCGCGTCACGATCTCACCATGCCGCGCCTCGGCATTCCCGCCATCCGCACCGTGATTGACCTCTGGGCAGAGCAGTACGCCGACCTCGGCAGCCGGGAAGAGATCGGCTATGTGCAGATCTTTGAGAACAAGGGCAGCCAGATGGGGTGCTCGAACCAGCACCCGCACGGCCAGGTCTGGGCAGATGAGGAGGTTCCCGTGCTCCCGGCCCGGGAAGGCCAGCTGCAGGCCGATTACCATCGGTCAAAAGGTTCGTGCCTGCTCTGCGACTACCTGTCGATCGAACTCTCGAAGAGGGAACGTATAGTCATAGAGAACGATTCGTTCGTCGCTCTGGTGCCGTTCTGGGCGGTCTGGCCGTATGAGGTGCTCCTCTTGCCCAAGAGGCACTGCGGGAGCGCTGCCGCCATGGACGACACAATGCGGAACGATCTCGCCGATGCGCTGAAGCGGATCACCACGAGGTACGACAACCTCTTTCTCATGAGCTTCCCCTATTCGATGGGCCTCCACCAGAAACCGACCGACGGTCATGAGCACGGCGAGTGGCATATGCACTTCCACTTCTACCCGCCGCTTCTCCGTTCGGCAACCGTGCAGAAGTTCATGGTGGGCTACGAGATGCTCGCCATGCCCCAACGCGACATCACGCCGGAGCTTGCAGCTGACAAGTTGCGGAGTCTTGGCGATGTGCATTATCTGGAAACAACAAAATAAGCGCTTTGCGGCAAAGGTCCGACCCCACATGCATTTGCCATACCGTTTACCCCGCTTCACTGCACCACAAAATTATCCAGCCATACGCAGAACGGTTCGCCTTTCCCTGCGCAAAGCTCAACGATAAGGTCGGTAGAGGCGGTATTATCGGCTAAAAATGAAATCGTCACGTGCCGCCACGACGGAAACCGCGAGAACAGGTAGCGCGAGGACCGGTAATACCGAAACGCCGGCCCGGTGTAAAACCGCCATTTGCCGTGCCCTTTTTTCATGCGGAGTTGAATTTTTCCGTCGCCGCGGATATCGAAGGCCACCCTGCTCCAGCGCGATCGGTTGATCATGGGCCGGCGAACCACCGTGCAGGCTGCGGCGCAATTTTTTTCCGGCGCCTCACCTTTAATGCACAGGCAACAGCGGCCCGATCCGGCAGGTGTCGAGTCGTGCGTGACGGTAAACTTCTTCCCGGTCGGAAGCCATTCCTCGTCGGACTCCCCAACTTCATCTTTTTGTGAGGGCGCCGCCGCCGGTGACGCGGTTACCGTATCGGAAGGCGGGGCAGGAGGCGCTCCACGGCGCTCGACGAGCCGCAGGTAAACCGGCAGATGATCCGAGTACCCTTCCCCGGTATGGAAACGCCGCTTGCCGAACCCCCGTAGTTGCCAACCGAAGGGCTCATTGCCCCGCAGAAGGCGGCCGTCCCAGGTGAACGGGGTAAACGAGGAGTCGCAGTAGGTAAACGTCGTCCCGCAGAGGAGCGCGCGGGGCAGGAGAATGTGGTCCGGAGTCTCGGGCAGACTGTGATAGGTCATGCTCATGCGTCTTCAGGAGGCACATCGAGCCAGCGGTCGAAATGGAGGAAGGCGTTTCCCATGCGGCAGAGATCCGGCTTTTGTGACAAAGGAGAGGCGTCCCGCCGAATCGGGACGGATGGTGCCGAGGACATTATTCAGGCCGGTGACGCCTTTCGTGTCGTCGAATCCCCGGGTGCGGAAGGTGCGCCATTCGTCGTAGTCCGAGTTCAGATCGCCAATAATGATATAGGGTATTCCCGCCCCACGGATGGCGATGCGTTGCGCGAACGCCTGCGCCACGGCCAGTCGCTCGGATTCCGGATGGAACTTGGCCGGCCAGTGGTTGACATACACGCAAAGTCTTTCGCCGTTGCAATCGAGGTCGGCTTCAAGGATGTTGCGGGTAGGCACGGGCAGGAGGGCCCGGAAACCGTGACTCGTGGCGATGGGAAACATCGAGAGCAATGCAGGACAGTTGACCGACCGGTTCGGCCCGTCGGCGATCGCGCAGTACGGATACTCGACGCCCCGCTTCCGTATCTCCTGTTGCAGGTCCTGGAGCGTGTTCCTGTTTTCAACTTCGGAAAGACCGATGACGTCGAGATGCATCGCTGCTATAACCGAGGCGATGCGGCCGATCTTGATTTCGTACATCTGCTTGTTCCACCCCGACGAACCAGGACGGAACTCAGGGTATTCGGTTCCGTTGTCCACGAGGCCGAAGAGGTTCTCCACGTTATAAAAGCCAAGCCCGATAGTGTCAGACCTCGTTGACGCAGATGACACACTCCGCTGCGGCAATCCGGGCGGCGGCCCCTGATGCAGCTTTCCGTGCCTGCAGCCCGAAACTGCCATGATGGCGACTGCGACGGCGATGGTCACCGACCGGCTTTTCAGCAAAAAGGGGAAAAATCCCTGAGGACGGCCCGTGGGATGCATACTGAATGGTAAAATACAGCGTGTTCGCCGCGTTGTGCCCCGACCTACCCTCTCGACAATTCACTATTCCGGCTTTTTCGTCTCTGGAACCGCCTTCAATATCTCGGCGTCCGAGGGCATCCCCTGCTTCCTATAGACAATGATGCCGCTGGGATCGATAACGAAAACCGTTCGTTTGATGAAGATCCCGCTCGTGCACCCATAGATCGTTGCGGTCTCGCGGTGCGGATCGACCAGAAGCGGAAATGGAAAACCATGGTGTTCGGCGAATTTTCTGTGAGAAGCGGTATCAGCGGGATTAATGCCGAAAACCTTCACCTGCTTTGCTTGGAAATGCGCGAAGTCGTCCCTCACCGCGCAGAGCTGCTTCGTGCATCCCGACTGTCTCGTCGCCAGGATAGAAGATCAGCACCACGTAGTTTTTTCCTGCATAGTCACTCAGGCGAACGGTATCGCCCCTTACGTTTTTCAGGGCGAAATTAGGAGCCTTATCACCGATTTTCAAAGGCATTGTGGAACCTCCGGTTGAAGAAAGGGAACACATTGCAAAAAAAAACACGAGTGAAATGTTGAATCTTTGTTGCATTGTATACCTCCGGTACAATGATGGTAACCTTTTATTACAACGGAAGTAATAAAACACTGCAAATAGCATGCCGAAAGACCTCAGCACCGCGAACTTTATAACGTCATATACCAAAGGACGTTGCGGGCCGCTCAGGCCGAAACCCTGCTTACCACGGAAGGCTTGACCGGAGAAACGCCGTACTGCTTGATAAATTCCTCGGTTTTGCGGTATGCCTCATCGTCGGTGTATTGGCGTGGAGGATGCTTGCAGAAGTAAGAGGAGGGGCCGAAGAGCGCGCCGCCGAGACCGGCGTCGAGAGCAAGCTTTGCGCAGCGGATTGCATCGATGGCGACTCCGGCCGAGTTGGGTGAATCCTCCACCGAAAGACGGAGTTCCAGATTCATCGGTACATCGCCGAAAAGCCTGCCCTCCATCCGGATGAAACAGATCTTCTGGTCGTTCTGCCATGGCACGTAATCCGAGGGGCCGATATGGATATCCCGTTTGTTTAGACGCGTCGCGGCAACCGACTGGACCGCCTCGGTCTTTGACTCCTTCTTGGACTTGAGGCGGCTGCGGTTCAGCATGTTGAGGAAATCGGTGTTGCCGCCGGTATTGAGCTGATAGGTTCTTTCGAGCTTGACACCCCGCTTCCTGAAGAGGTCTGTCAACGTCCGGTGGGTGATGGTGGCGCCGAGCTGCGCCTTGATGTCGTCGCCGATGACCGGCACCCCCCGCTCCTTGAACCGCGCTTCCCATACGGCATTGCTGGCGATGAACACCGGCATATTATTCACAAAGGCTATCCCGGCATCGAGCGCGGCTTCGGCGTAGAAAGCGGTTGCAGTCTCGGAACCTACCGGCAGATAGTTCAGGAGGATTTCGGCGCCCGAGTCCCGGAGGTGTGCGACCACTTCATCGTGCAACGGCTCCCGTTCCCGCGCAACGACAAACGAGTACTCCTCCTCATAGTCCTTCATATGGTCGGCCACGCCGTCGAGCACCCTGCCCATACGCACGGCGACGCCGCTTTTGGGCATAATCGGGCAGAAGACCGTAGTGCAGTTGGGCTTTGCAAAAATCGCATCGTTGATGTCACGTCCCACCTTCCGCGTATCGATATCGAACGCCGCCGCCACCTCGATGTCCGAAGGGGTAAAACCCCCGATCGCCCAGTGCATGAGGCCGGTTGCCTCGGTCGATTTTTTATTCCGGTAGTATTCGATTCCCTGGAGGAGTGAACTTGCGCAGTTGCCAACGCCGATGACGGCAATCCGGATTTTATCCATGCTTCCCTTCAACCTCCACGCGATTGCCGCCGGGCCGCCCGGGCCCCGGGAACCGTCTCCGTAACCGCATGATGCAATGGTGGCTACTCACCTTCGGTATTTTATAACACTCGGAGTTAAAGTCAACCCTTGACAGGTTTAAAACGGATAGGGGTTGAGCAGGTGGATGACGCCCCGTTCCGTTGCGAACCACAGATTCCCCTTTTCGTCGCTCCGCATCTGAAAGGCCTGGCTGATCGGGACCCCGAACGGCTTCGGATCGGGCAGCCAGTCATCGCCGTTGAACTTCAGGATCCCCTTTTCCGTCCCGAACCAGATCCGGCTCTGTGAGTCCACCATGATGGTCAGGATTCCCGGCTGCGTATCCATATAAATATTCCACTTCTGCCCGTCGAACGTGTTGACATCCTTATCGCCGACCGCAGCCCACAGGACCCCCTTGACCCGGTCAAAGGCCAGTGCCTTGGTATCGTCATTTTCGCTCATGCCGTTCTGGGTGGCATAGCCGCTCCAGGTTTTGCCATTAAATGCGTTTATCCCCTTATCGGTGCCAAGCCAGACGTTCCCCTTATCGTCGAGGGTAATGGCCTGAATTTTATTCGAAAGCAGCCCATCCTTGACCGTATATTGCTTCCAGACCTCACCTGTCAACACATCCGCACCGCTGTCGGTCCCCACCCATACCGAGCCGTCGTCGGGTGCGGCGATGGCGTTCACCCGATCGTCTGAAAGGCCGTTTTTTGCCGTGAAATCGGTGAATTGCAGTCCGTTTTTCATTGCTGCGCCATGAAGCCCGCCGAACCATATTCTTCCCTCCTTATCCGCAACGATCGCCGCGATAGCCTGAGCTGGCATGGAACCGAGCGTAAGGCAGATCGTCTTTTTCTCGCCATGCATTGGAATGGAAACCACCGTTGACTCCATGGCGCACCAGATGACATCCCCCTGCATGGCAAAGGCGTGAACCGGCCCTCCCGCATTATACACGCGGTAGTGCGTCACCAGAGCGGTACCGCTGGAATCGGAATGGGCGCCGCTGTCCGCGGTCTGGGAAGGGGCCGTCAGGGCAAACGCAATCATCATTGCAGGCAAAAGCAGTCGTTTCATGGAATTTTTCCTTGTTTATGCGCCATTGGAAAAATACGAAGCATAAGCACATCTGTGCAACAACTATGACTCCCCCCCGGCTCAAAACTAAATCTCCACGTCGAATGACCGAATACGATGGCATGAACCTTTCTTGCATAAACCATTCCGGTTTCGGACGATCAGTGAATGAACAGCGAGTAGAACCAGTAGTTGGCCATCACCTTCTTGACATAATTCCTCGTCTCCGAAAAAACGATCCCTTCCACCCCGAGGTCGGAGTCCTTATTCTTCCCGCGTTCCAGCCACACCTTCGCATTCGGCGGGCCTCCGTTGTAACCTGCCAGGGCAAATTCGCGGTTATTGTCAAACTTCTTCAGGAGTTTATACAGATAGAAGGTACCGTAGCGGATATTTCCCTCCGGTGTATAAAGGGTCTCGACCGAAAAAGGTTCACCGAGTTCCCGGGCGATGGTCTTGCCCGTTGCCGGCATGATCTGCATGAGGCCGATCGCCCCGGCGGGCGAAACCACCTCGGGATCGAACAAGCTCTCCTGGCGGATGACCGCATAGGTAAGACACGGATCAATGTTCCACCGCTCGGCCTCTGCCTTAACAATTTCCTCCCAGGGCCTGGGGAAAAGGAGCGTCTGGGCGGGAAGCGGGAGGCTCTTCCAGCCTTCGGCCGGTAACCGTGACAGAATCCTGCGGCCGGCTCTGATGCCCTGCGTCGTTGCGCCGACCGATTGGTAGAGCATTGCCATGCGGAAGACCAGCAAAGGGCTCCCCTTCAGCGCCTGTTCGACCGGTTCGAAAAAAGTTTCCGCGTCAAGGGTCCGGCCGATCGTTGCGCTCACGGTCGCCCGGCGCAGGTTGATGCTGTCGTCAAGAGTCAGGGCTCTCCCGCGGGGGGGGGAGAGCGAGTCGAGCCAGCGGATGGCGCGGCCGGTGTCCGACACCGTATCCAGCGGAAAGAGCGCAGACGTTGAATCGTGAAGCGCGGCGAGCAGGCTGCGGGAGCGGTGCGCATAGTAGTCATAGGGGTCCAGCGCCGCCGCCCCGGTGAACGCCGCCTTTGCCCTGTCAAGGCTATCGAGCTTGAGCCATGCCTTGCCCTTCCAGAACAGGGCGGCGGACAGGAACGCCGATTCCCGGCCCCGGGTTTCAAGGAGCGTCAGCTCCCTGATCGTCGAATCATACTTCCCCTCCTCAAAGCTGTACAGGGCATGACGCAGCAGTGCCTCTTCGGCGTGAGTCGACCGGGGATACGACTGGTAAATTTTCCGGAAAAATCGGGCCGCGGTGTCCGGATCGCCCCGCTCCACCTCAATCCAGGCCCGCCGCCAGAGGATCTCGGCAAGGCCGCCAAATCGGGGCGATGCCTCGATAAACCGGTCGTACCATATCGCCGCACTGTCGAGATCATCGAGCATCTTATAGGCACGCGCCACGAGGAATCCGACCTCGGCGTCATACCCGTAACGGCTGATAAAGGAGGTCAGGGATTCGACCGCCTCATCGTTTTTGCCCTCGCAGAAGAAGAGTCCGCCCCGGAATTTAAGGTACTTCTGCGTTCCCACCACATGTCCGAAGTCCTTACGGTTGCGCGCCGCCTCGAGCATGTGCTCGGCGATGGCATACCGGCGGCAATCGGTCGCGATGCGGGCAATGAGGAAAAGGCAGGCGGTGGTGAACGCGACGCCGGACGGATTCCCCTCCTCGATGCTCTTGATTATGGCGACCTGAGAGCTGTCATCAAGGGCGGTAATTGCGCCAAGCACGAGATGGTTGACCTGCGACCATTCGCCCAGCCGGACCAACGTGTCGATCCTGCCGCACAGCGGATCCAGGGGAGCAGGCTTATGGGTGTTCCACCAGCGGCTATACTGCCTCCGCAGCGAGTCGGTACGAATCTTTGCGGTATCGTCGAGCACGATGTCGCGGATTTTACGATAGATAGTCGCCCGGTAGCGGAACGGCAGCGGCATGGCGATGACACGCTCATAGCAGGCAAGAGCGCTGTCAAACCGCATTATTTTGGCGAGACAGTCGCCGACCCCCTCCCACGCGAGCGGCGCAAGCGCGGCATCGCGAAGCGGCGCCCCGGCAAAACACTGGAAGGCCTTGTCACCATCGCCGGAAAGCAGGTAGGCGGTGCCGAGCCGGAAAAACCATACGGCGGAATCCCTGTCGGCGGGATGCCTCAGCATGCTGTCGATAATCCGCGGATAGGTGAGGTCGTGGAAGGCGCTCGTACCGATCCAGTCGATAGGGGGAACAGCAAGATTCTCCTGTGCAAATAGGATCGAGAAAAAAACCAGAAGAAGGAGAAGTACTTGGCCGGTTGCGGGTGTGGGAAACATTGAGTCGCTGCCGCAGGTGGGAATTGAAGGGATTCCCTGTAAATCCCGCGCGGGCTGGTTTATTACCGAAGTTTTCAATGATTCTCCTCTCCCACCCAATAATCCGCCATCACCTCCGCCTGCTTGAGCACCGTATCAACGGCCTTTTCCTGCTTATCCGGCGGGTAGCCGTGCTTTCTCAGCGTGCGCCTTACGATGACCATGAGCTTTGCCCTCGCCGACTCCTTAAGAGTCCAGTCTATCGAGGCGTTGCGCTGCACCTTCTCCGCGATTTCGCGCGCGATGGCTTTCAAGGTATCATCGCCCAGGACCTTGACCGCGCTGTCGTTGACCCCGAGGGCCGAGTAAAATGCATACTCGTCCTTCGAAAGATTGAGCTTCGTTGCAACATCGTCGGTCTCCCGCACGTTACGCGCAATCTCGATAAGCTCTTCGATGATCTCCGCCGTAGTCAGGAGGTTGTTCTGGTACTTCTTGATCGACGCTTCAAGCATGTCCAGAAGCTTCTTGCCTTCGGTGATATTGAACTTGAGCCGCGTTTTAATTTCATCGTTGAGGATCTTTTTCAGGAGCTCGACCGCAAGGTTCTTATGGTTCATCCCCCTGGCTTCCATGAGGAACTCTTCGGAAAGCAGGGAGATGTCGGGCTTCTTTATGCCCGCCGCATCGAAGATATCGATTACCCCGGTAGATTCCACCGCCTGGGTAACGATCTGGCGGATGGCAGTTTCATAGTTCTTCTTCGCCTCGCCTCCATCGGTTTCGAATTTCATCAACCGAGCGCGCACCGATTGGAAGAAGGCAATTTCATCCGAGAGCGTGAGTGCTTCATCATTCGGCACCGTGAGCGCGAAGAGCTTTGTCAGCGCGGTCGATTCCTTGATAAAGCGCTCCTTGCCGTTTTCCCTTGCGAGGATGAACTCTTCGGCCTGAAGGATGATCGACAGCCGCTGCGAGGTGTTGGCGGTGAAAAAGCGCTTGTAGTCGAAGCCGTGGAACATCTGCCGCACCACTTCAATCTTTTCAAACAATAGCTCAAGCGCCCTCTCCTGCGTCTCGGCCGGATCGCCCTTGCCGCCTGAGTTGGAATAAAAGGCGAGCGCCTCCTTGAGCGCGTTTCCGATGCCGATGTAATCCACGATCAGACCGCCGGGCTTGTCCAGGAAGACGCGGTTCACCCGCGCGATGGCCTGCATGAGCGTGTGGCGTTTCATCAACTTGTCGATGTACATGGTATGGAGGCAGGGAACGTCGAACCCTGTCAGCCACATATCCCGGACGATCACGAGCTTGAGGGGGTCTTGCGGCTCTTTCATGCGCTCGGAGAGCAGGCGGCGGTCCTGCTTGTTCGTCCGGTGGCAAACCGGGATGACCAGCCCTTCCGGGTCCTCGGGATCGAACTCCATTTTGTCGGAAGAAGACGAGGTCATGACGACCTTCAGGGCGCCGGCCTTCAAATCGTCGCTGTGCCACTCGGGCCGTAGCGCGATGATTTCGTCGTAGAGCGCCACGGCGATGCGGCGGCTCATGGCCACGATCATGGCCTTACCGTCAAAAACCGCCGCGCGCTTTTCGTAGTGCGTCACAATATCGCGGGCAAGGTTTTTAAGACGCTTCGGCTGCCCGACAATCGCCTCCAGCCGGGTCCACTTTGCCTTGGTCTTTTTCATGTCCGCGGCGGGATCGTCGGTCATCTTGCGGTCGAACTCCTCGATGAGCCGCCTGCCCTCATCGGTCAGATTTACCTTGGCGAGGCGGCTTTCATAGTAAATCTTAACCGTTGCGCCATCCTCGACCGCCTGGGCGATGTCGTAGATGTCCACGTAATCGCCGAACACCGCCGGGGTATTGACGTCCGTGCTCTCGACCGGCGTGCCGGTAAAGCCGATGAAGGCGGCATTGGGCAGGGCGTCCCGCAGGTATTTCGCGAAGCCATAGGCGATGCGCTTGCCGGTGGTCGTTCCCGCTTCGTCCTTCGTATCGATCAGCTTTGCCCTGAACCCGTACTGCGTGCGGTGCGCCTCGTCGGCGATGACGATGATGTTCCGGCGATCCGAAAGCAGATCATAGGTCGACCGGTCGCCCTCCGGAAAGAACTTCTGGATCGTCGTGAAAACGATGCCGCCGGAAGCGACCTTGAGCAGGGATTTCAAATTCTCACGCGACTCCGCCTGGACCGGGTCGGTGCCGAGGAGGCTTTTAGACCCTGCAAAGGTGTCGAAGAGCTGTTCGTCCAGATCGTTGCGGTCGGTGATGATGACGATGGTCGGATTATCAAGATTGTGAATGAGTTTCGCGGCGTAGAATACCATGGAGAGACTTTTTCCCGACCCCTGCGTGTGCCATATTACGCCGGCCTTGCGGTTTCCCCGTTCCGCGGTTGCGATGCGGGTCGATTCGACCGCCTTATTGACCGCATGGTATTGGTGATAGGCCGCGATCTTCTTTACCGTCTCGATCTGCATCAAACCCGTTTTCGTGTCGATCTTCTTGTCTTTTTCGAAGACGATGAAATTCCGGACGAGGTCGAGGAGCGTAGCCTTGTTTAGCATTCCCTTGATGAGCACTTCGAGCTGGCTCATGTGCGGGGAGGACTCCTTTTTGCCGTCGATCGTCTTCCAGGTCTGGAACCGGCTGAAGGGGGAGGAGATCGTCCCGGCCCTGGCTTCGAGCCCGTCGGAGATGACGCAAAAGGCGTTATAGAAAAACAGGGAGGGGATGACCTTTTTATAAGTTTGTATCTGGTCGAACGCCTTGCGTACGGTTGCCTGCTCGTCGGCGGGGTTCTTGAGCTCGATCACCACGAGCGGCAGGCCGTTCACGAAGAGGATGATGTCCGGCCGCTTGGTCTGGTTGCGCTCCTGGACCGTATATTGGTTTATGCAGAAGAGGACGTTTTTCTCCGGGTTCGCGAAATCCACCAGCCAGACCCGCTCGCCGCGCTCCTCGCCATTCTTTCGCACCGTGACCGGAATGCCATTGGCAAAAAGCAGGTGAAAGGCCTCGTTCGCGGCCAGGAGATCGGGGGAGTAGAGGGACAAAACTTTCTTTAATGCTTCCTGCCGGACGGACTCCGGAAGCTCAGGGTTCAGGCGGTCGATGGCTATTTCGAGAGTATGCTTTAAAACGACCTCTTCGTAGCTTCCGCGCTTTTCCGGTTCGCCATAGGGAGAAAGGGGCTCGGAGAGGAACGACCCCTGTGTTGCCTCGCCGTCAGGGGCTATCGACGGACCGGGGATGTAGGAATAGCGCAGGGCCTTGAGTTCGGCGAGAGCGAGAATTTCAATATCTGATTCTGCAAAGGAGGTCATGACTTCCGGCCCATGTTTTTTCGTGCCCGGTACATTCTCTCGGTAAAGCCGCCGTTTTCAAGAAAATCCTTTTCAAGAACTTTCATTTGTTGCCACAGCAGAAAGCTGGTCTGGTTTATCAGGCAGATAAGGGTATTTGCCAGAACATCGGCAGGCAAACTTTCAAAAGCATAAAGGCGAACCATGTCGGACGAGTCGGACTGGTCAGACTGGTCAGACTGCTTTTCCCTGAATTTTCCCCGCACTGAAAGCGCTTCGGGATCGTCCTTGTTCCACTGGCGCAGCTTTCGCTGACGCAGATAGTCTTCGTAGTCAAGAAGCAGCTCGCCGAGACTCGCCCGCGCAACCCCGGTAAGCTTCAATTCCGTTTTTTTCGAAGTCGCCGAAGCCATGCTTCCTTCGGCGATATTCTGGACCCCGCTCCGCGCTGCCTGCACCATCTGATCGTGCGTCCGGGAGCGTTTGTCGATGAACCGATCACAGAAAATGACCGTGCCGTCATACACCGCCTGCGCGCATTGGAAACTGCGCAAAGCGCGGAAGCCGCCATGGGGAGGGATGAGAGGGTCGGGGGTCGTCATGGCTTTACACGGATTTTGCCGGACATGAGCTTGGGAAGTAGCGCATCCCGTAAATGTGCGAGTTTTCTTAATGCAATTAAATTATGCGTCATTTTATTAAAAAGCGGATTTACGGTATTATTTAAAATCTCGAATGAATTCTTATCCGGAATTAAAACTAATGCATCAGATAAATGGTGCCTTTGGATATGACCCATCGTTGTTGCTTTGTCTTCAGCAATGTCCCGAAATTCCGATAGATGATGCTTAATCCAGAAATAATAAAACCATTTGGGATATTTAACAGAAGTCACCTTGAACAAATGTTGATTGAGAACCCCTTTTCCAAAGGACCAAATTACAATTTCGAGACTACCGGACCAGGAAAACAAGATGTCTCCGTCCTTAATGATATATTCAGGTGGCACATTTGCGGTCGCCAAATCTGAATCCTCATTAGTACCTGTTCGTAGCTCCTTTATTTTAATAACTGGCAAAGCCTGAGAAAAAGCATCTGGTAGATATTTTTGGCATGGGAGGCCATTTAAAAACGCCGCTATTTCATCCAAGCCTTGTTCTTGCCAATGAGGCAGTGGATTTTCAATAAACTTTTCCCTGAATACCGCCTCCGCCATTCCCTCCAGCGTTTTATTCTGCCGGTTCAGGAGGTCGATCTTGTCGTCGAGGCTTGAGAGCACGCCGGCAATGGCGCGCTGTTCGGGGAGCGGGGGAAGCGTGATTTTCATATTGCGCTGGTCTGAAAGATTTACATAATCAGCCATATCGGTCTGGCCTTTGACGCTACTGGCTTGTTCCCAGAATTCGGGCCCATGCATCCAAAAGAAGAGAAACCTGCTGTCAATTATTGAATTTTCCAAGCAGCGCCAAAAACATAGTTGGGGAGAATAAACAAATCGGGGCGTATCATGATTAACATAAGCGAAACGACCGACCGTACCTTTTGACGTAAAAACCGTATCAAAAGGACGGCTGATTTTATTTCCAACTTTAGAAAGATCTTTTATTGGGAAACATTCGGCATCATCAAAGTGGAAACCTTTGTCGATATTCCCTGCCCTCACAAATGGTATCCCTTGGGCAGAAAGCTCGGAATTTTTCGCTCGATATCCATCGCCAATTACTATATATTTATCGGCAATCAGATCGCGAATTTGGTGCAAGGTCCAGTTATGAGTTGACCGGCTTGGCTCTCTACTCATCCCCGCACCTCCCGCATCGACTCCTCAATAAACTTCCGTATCTCTTCTTCCTTCGGCAGCTCCAGCTGATATTGCGACACAAAGAGGTTGTTGTCCATGCCGGCAAGGGCGTACTCGACGAGCGAGTGGTCTTTTTCCGTGCAGAGGAGCAGCCCGATCGGCGGATTGTCGTCCCTGCTCATGACATTTTTCTTATACCAGCTCACATAGGTATTGAGCTGGCCGAGATGTTCATGCTGGAATTCGTCTATTTTGAGTTCGATCAGGATATGGCATTTGAGAACGCGGTGATAAAAAACGAGATCAACGAAACAATGCCTTTTGCCGATGAGGATCCGTTTCTGCCGTGCCTCGAAGCAGAAGCCGTGGCCGAGTTCGAGGAGGAACGCCTGCAATTTGTCAAGGATCGCGTCTTCGATATCCGATTCGCCCATGACCTCTTTTGCTTTAAGGCCCAGGAATTCGAAAATATAGGGGTCCCGGATCGGGAGGCGCGGTTCCTGCTTCTCGGATTTCGCCCGCACCAGCAGTGAGAGTTTTTTCTTATCGGTCGAAAGCCCGGAACGTTCGTAATAGAGCGTGGCGATCTGGCGTTTGAGCTCCCGTACCGACCAGTTTCCGCGGATGCATTCAACTTCATAGAATGCCCGTTTGAGGGGATCATCGAGGTCCACAATGGATTCAATATGACTATAAGACAATTGAGAGATGAGCTTTTGAGGAGCAAATTGCGATTGTGGGGACGGTGTACCCACTTTTCCTTGCTTCTTGCCGGAAGGCGGCAGAAGCCGTTTCAATTGTGGGGACAGCGTACCCACTATTCCGGGATACAGCTTGAAAAACCGGGAATATCGATACAATTGTCGCTTATTGCAATTGCTTATGTTCCGGGCGGTAAGATTTTTAGCCAGCTCGGTCAACAACCGTTCGCCATAGTTGGCCCTGTCAACGCCGCGCAGTTCGAATTCGGCGATATGACGCCCGATCAACCAGTTTCTCAGCGTGAGGCTGATATTTACGGCTTTCCCCGCCTGCTGCACAAGCTGGGAGTCGATGACCCTTATCGAATCGACAAGACCCGAAAAGGAGATGCCATCACCTGAGCGTGGTTTCCCATGAATGCTACGTTGCATGAGTTCTGCCTGCTGCTCCAAAAACGAAAAGGCTGCCAAGGTACGGTTTCAAAGAGTGCTGGTATGCATCCATTGAAAGCCCGTGGCAGCCGTTGTTGATAACAAAATATATTTTCCCGCTGCCATTTATCTATTTTATTTCCAGCTTTGCAAGATTTTTCCGTATCGCCTCATTCAGCTTCACCTCTTCCCTCATCTGCTCTTCCAGCTCCGTTTTCAGCTTCCCGAACCGCTCCGCGAAGTCGAAATCGTCCTCATCTTCCGGCAGGCCGATGTACCGGCCGGGGGTGAGCACATAGTCTTTTTCCCGGATTTCATCGAGCCCGACCGACTTGCAGAAGCCGGGGACATCCCGGTAGCCGTCGTTTTTGTTCCGCCAGTTGTGGTAGGTCCCGGAGATCTTCGCAATATCCTCATCCGTAAAATCCCTGGTGCGGCGGTTGATCAGGTAGCCGAGATTCCGTGCGTCGATGAAGAGCACATTGTCCCGTCTCCCTTCATTTTTCCGGCGCACAAACCAGAGACAGGCCGGTATCTGCGTATTGAGGAAGAGCTTTGCCGGAAGATTGACGATGCAGTCCAGAATTCCGGCTTCGATGATGGCCTTACGGATGTCGCCCTCGCCGTTGGTCTTTGAGGTGAGCGAGCCCTTGGCGAGGACAAACCCGGCGATGCCGGAGGGAGAGAGATGATAGATAAAGTGCTGTATCCAGGCGTAGTTGGCGTTTCCGGCCGGCGGGATGCCGTACTTCCACCGGGCGTCGTCCCGCAGCAGTTCGCCGGACCAGTCGGAATCATTGAAGGGCGGATTCGCTATGACGTAATCGGCTTTCAGGTCCTTGTGCGCGTCATTCAGGAAGGAGCCCTGGTTGTTCCACTTGATATTCGAGCTATCGATTCCCCGGATGCTCAAGTTCATCTTTGCCAGCCGCCAAGTGGTCTCGTTCGACTCCTGGCCGTAGATGGAGATCATGTCTTTCGGGTTCAGGCTGAGCGTTTTGGATTTCTTTTTGTAATGGTCCTGGTGCGCCTCGATGAACTTCTCGCTCTGCACGAACATGCCGCCCGATCCGCAGCACGGGTCGAACACGCGCCCTTCGTAGGGTTCGAGCATTTCGACCAGGATTTTCACCACGCTTCGCGGGGTATAGAACTGGCCGCCCTTCTTGCCTTCGGCAAGGGCGAACTGGCCGAGGAAGTATTCGTAGACCTGCCCGAGGACGTCCTTGCTCTTCGCCTCATCCGATCCAAGGGCAATGGTCCCGACAAGGTCGATGAGTCCGCCGAGGCTTGCCCGGTCGAGGTTGGTTTTGGCGTACACCTTCGGAAGAACGCCCTTGAGGGAGTTGTTCTGCCGTTCAATAGCCTCCATCGCCTCATCGACATACCCGCCGATATCGACCTTCTTTTTGTTGTCGAGGAGGATCTCTGTCTTCTTGGCATTGTCCGAGATGCGCTTCCACCGGGCAATCGGCGGAACGAAGAAAACTTTTTCGGCGGTGTATTCGTTTGGGTCTTCCGGGTCGGCGCCCTCGTAGTCACCCCTGCCGGCAGTAAGCCTTGAGTGAAGTTCCTCAAAGGCATCGGAAATGTATTTCAGGAAAATCAGTCCGAGGACGACATGCTTGTACTCCGCCGCGTCCATGTTCTTGCGGAGCTTGTCGGCGGACGCCCAGAGGGTGGTTTCGATGGAATCGATTTTTTTATTATCGGCGGCTTTGTTCGAGGTCCGGGGCATTCGGTATCCTGTTTTAAAAGAGAGGAAGGCTATACAATTTCATAGAATATAGGCGGTTTTTAGCATAAAAGTCAAGGAAGCTTATAACGGTGCATTTGGTTTGCAATTTTTTTGCCTCTTTAACCTCTCTTTTATCCTCGTTTTATACCCCTTAAAACTACCTACGACACGGTTAGTGTCACTTTCAGGGATGGTGGAAATCTCTCGCCATCAGGCGAAGCAGATTCTAATTTATGGTCATGAGACAGTATCGGCTCGATCTAAAGTATTGACACGGTCAGTCGCCTTGCATAGTTTATTCCCCCGGAAGATTCCGTCGGGTTCCGGTGGGAATGGAGTATTCTCGCTTTGTACCGGAGGGGAAATGCGTACTATTTCCGGAAGATTTTTTGCCTTTGCCGTTGCCGTTATCCTGGTCGCCGCAGTGCATTCCACACAGGCCAGGCGTCTCACCTGGGCCCAGTACAAGCAGAATTTCAAAGCACTCCGGTATCCTGCATCCGGACCCGGTGATTCGCTCCCGTATCGTTTTCTTATCCCGTACAACTACAACTCCTCAATGAAGTATCCGCTGGTTCTTGCGCTGCACGGGGCAGGCGAGCGCGGCACCGATGATACCGCTCAGCTTAAAGCCAATTACCTCGCCACGACCTGGGCCGACAGCACATCGCAGGCGCTTTATCCCTGTTTTGTGGTGGCGCCGCAATGTCCCATTACCTTGCAATGGGTGAGCGCGAGCTGGGCGCAGCCGGTCATTGGACAGGACACGGTGCCCATCAGCATACCGCTTTCCATGGCTATCAAGCTCATCGATTCGCTGATACGGGTGTATGCCTCCATCGATACCAACCGGCTCTTCATCACCGGGCTCTCGATGGGCGGATGGGGAACCTGGGATGCGATCACGCGGTTTCCGGGCAAATTCGCGGTTGCGATTCCTATATGCGGGGGCGGCGATACGAGTGTTGTGGGACCTATAGCCACCATGCCGATATGGACCGCCGTGGGCTTGCAGGATCCCACCATTCCCCCGCAGGCGTCGCTCAACATGGTCGCGGCCATTACGAGGAGAGGTCGGACATGGTTGACTACGACGACGACGCTCAGCTGGACAAATGCCAGCATGTCCTGGACGCAGTTCGTATCCCAAGTGAAGTCGTCCCCGACGCCGCAGCTTATATTCAATGAATTCTCCAACGGCCAGCATGACGTCTGGGATACGCTCCTTAACGATACGCTGCTTATTCCATGGACTTTCTCAAAGTCAAAAGCAATTACCGCGGTCAATCGTGGCATGCTGGCAGTTGCGGCGGAGTTCGCCGCGGACTCCTGGAATCGGACTCGTGTTGCATATTTCAGGTGGGAATGAAACGGCCCCGTGCCGGACCGGAGCAGTGATCGTAAGCGGGTGGGTGCTTGACCTTCTCGGCAGAAACGTAGCCGGAGCGGAAGGGATGAAGGGGAAGCGCGCTATCGGCGACGGCGTGTATGTATGGAAGCAGGGAAAGTGATCGAAGTGGAAATGCGGCTTGCAATGGCCCAGGAAATCAAGATATAGAGAGAAAAATCATGGTGTTCATACAAAAAAACCTTCTTATTTGCACTCCGTATCCGGTTCATCGGGATGATGAGTTCCTAGAATTGTCTCAATCGCTTTGATCGATTCAGGGTTCTTTTGTTCCGCCCCCGTTCTCTTCAGCGGCCGCACCCTTTCCGGTCGGTTCGCTCCTCTCGTTCAGCCAAGCCCATCCGTCTTCGGCTACCTTCTCTCCGCCGGCGGCATCGATCGATGTACCAGGCCGTGAACTTCCGCTCTCCTCGATGGCCGGATTTTCGATCGCTGAACTTTCCGCATCCAGCCCGTCACCTGCCGCCACTCCTTCGGCGATGGGAGATTCCGACTGTGCAAGCACCTGCGCCTGGGTGGAAGCGAGCTCTTCGATCGGCAGATTTTCGATCTTCTGGCGCGCCATCTCCTCGAACTCCGCGATATTCGGAAGATCCGCGATTCGGTTGAGTCCGAAATACTTCAGGAATTCGGGGGTGGTGCCGTACGAGTAGCGGCCGGCCGGGTTTCTCACTGCGTCCCGTAATCATGATGAGCCGTTTTTCGAGGAGCGTTTTCATGGCGCCGTCGGAGATGACGCCCCGTATGGCCTCGATCTCGGCCTTGCTCAGCGGCTGGCGGTAGGCGATGATGGAGAGGCATTCGAGCGCCTGGATCGAGAGCCTCTTCGCCGCCTTCTCCTGGAAGATCTGCCGCACCCAGGGGTGGTAGTAGGCCACGGTCTTGAACTGGTAGCCGCCGCCGATCTCCACGATTTCAAAGGGGTGACGCTCCTTCTGGAGCTGGCGGTTGACTTTTTCGATCATGGAGGAGATTTCCCGCGCTCCGGGGTTGCCCGGCAGGATCGTCCTGAGACGAGCCGCTGTGAGATACTCGTCAGAGGCAAAGATGAGCGCTTCGAGGATGCGCAGGCTCTCCGCGGAAGAGGTTTTTTGCGCCGACCGTTCTTCGTGGGATCCTTCCTCCACGGGGAGAATTTCACCGTTGTTAATGGTTTCTTCACTCATGTGCATTTCCGTTCATTCTTGATCGATGGTATGACGCCGGCCTTTCACGATTGCCGCACCGGGGATGGTTGTCCCTCCTGCACCCCGGGAGCGGGCGTGTCCGGCACAGGCGCCTTGTCCGCAGAGCGGGCGATCCCTGCGCGGGCGCGGTTTCCTTCGGCTCCCGGCGCCGCGATACCATGATGGGTCCGAACCGCTCCTCCTGGCGGAACACGATCTCCTGCATCTTGACAAGCTCAAGGATCGCCATGAACGTGACCACGATGACGATTTTCCGCAGGTCGTCGCCGAAGAGCGAATCGAAACTCACCTCGCCGGCGTCGGCAACCACGGCCAGCACGTGTTCGATGCGGTCGTCGAGCTTGACCATGTCGAGCTGCACGACGTGCCGGCGATCTTCCTCGGTTTGTGCTCGTGTCAATATCTGCCGGAATGCGGACAGGAGATCGAAGAGGGACAGGGATTCGAGGTCCACGCCCCCGTCATCGTCGGGCAGGGCCTCGATGGTTTCCCGCGCTCCGCGCTTGAAAATATGGATCTGCTCGGCCTCGAAATTCTTGAGCGCGCCGGCCGCCTGCTTGAACTTCTGGTACTCGAGCAGCTGGCGGATGAGCTCTTCACGGTTGTAAATACCTTCGTCGCCCTGCGGCGCCTCCTCACCCTCCACGGGCGGCAGAAGTTCCCGCGCCTTGAGGTAGGTGAGCGTCACCGCCATGTGGAGATATTCGGCGGCGACGTTGATGTTGACTTCCCGCAAGAGTTCGAGGTACGCGAGGTATTGGGTCGTGATCTCGGCCAGCGGCAGCTCCGCGATGTTGACCTCCGCTTTGGTCACCAAGTAGAGCAGCAGATCGAGCGGCCCCTCAAAGACATCGAGTTTTACTTCGTATTCCTGTTGTCTCATCGGGAACAATCCGCGTTCTGCGTAACGGTTCGATTCATGCGGTACGCCATGCCCTGACGAACCCTACTCCACCGTCACCGATTTGGCCAGGTTGCGCGGCTGGTCGATGGCGCAGCCGCGCAATGCGGCGATATGGTAGGCGAGCAGCTGCAGCGGGATCACGGCCAGAAGCGGGGAGAGCATCTCGACTGTTTCCGGTATGTAAATAACATGCTGGGCGTGCTTCGCGATATGCCGGTCCCCCTCGCTGGCGACCGCGATAACGCTGCCTCCCCGCGCCTTGATTTCCTGGATATTGGAGAGCACTTTTTCGTAGACGCTGTCGCGGAGCGCAATCACTACGGTCGGCATGTTCTTGTCGATGAGCGCTATCGGACCGTGCTTCATCTCCGCGGCCGGGTACCCTTCGGCATGGACATAGGAAATTTCCTTCAGTTTCAGGGCTCCTTCAAGCGCCACCGGGAAATTGTACGAGCGTCCAAGGTAGAGAAAGTTGTTGTGCCGGTAGTAGGTCCGCGCGATCTCCAGGATCCCCTCGTTCTGCTTCAGAATTTTTGTGGTCTGTTTCGGTATTTCGGCAAGGGCTTTCGCGAGCTTCATTCCGTCGGCGTGAGAGATGCGACGCATGCGGCCCAGAAGCAGGGTCAGAAGCGCGAGCACGGTGACCTGCGAAGTAAAGGCTTTGGTCGACGCGACGCCGATTTCAGGTCCCGCGTGCAGATAGACGCCGCCGTGCGTTTCGCGGGCAATACTCGATCCCACGACATTGCAGATGCCCAGCACCGTGGCGCCGCGGTTCGCGGCCTCCCTCAGCGCGGCGAGGGTATCGGCGGTCTCACCCGACTGACTGATGACGAAGACGACCGTATGGGGATCGATGATCGGATTCCGGTAACGGAACTCCGAGGCATACTCAACCTCCACCGGGAGGCCGGCGATCTCCTCGATCATGTATTCGCCGATGAGGCCGGCATGCCAGCTCGTGCCGCAGCCGATGAGGATGATGCGCCGGATTGAGCGCAGTTCCGGCAGCACCAGATTAAGGCCGTCGAGACGGGAGGTTCCCTCCTCGACGAGCAGCCGTCCACGCATCGCGTTCTTCATGGTTTCGGGTTGTTCGAAGATCTCCTTCAGCATGAAATGGTTGAACCCGCCCTTGGCCAGTGCATCGGCATTCCATTCGATGCGCTGAATCTCCGGGCTCACGGCGTGGTTGTCAAACGTCATGGTGTGGAAGACGCCGCCCTTGCGCATTTCGATGAGATTGCCGTCCTTGAGATAGATCACGTTCTTGGTATGGCTGACCACGGCCGAGGCGTCGGAGGCAAGAAACAGTTCATCGGCGCCGATACCGGCCACCAGCGGCGCACCCTTGCGGGCGCCGACCAGGATATCGGGGTTGTCGAAGGCGATTACCGCGATGCCGAAGGTCCCTTCTATGTCAAGAAGCGCGCGCCGTACCGCCGCGGCAAGGTCGCCGTCGACGTAGTAGCGGCCGATGAGCTGCGCAAGCACCTCGGAGTCGGTTTCCGAGCGAAACCGGACGCCCTCGCCCTTCATTTTATCCTTGAGCACCGAATAGTTTTCGATGATGCCGTTATGTGCCAGTGCAATGCGGCTTCCGGCATCGGTATGCGGATGCGCATTGACCCGCGAGGGCTCGCCATGCGTCGCCCAGCGTGTGTGGGCGATGCCGGTGGTGCCGAGGAGGGGGGATTTTTTCAGTATCGTCCTTGAGGTGTCCGACATCCCCCTTATCTTTTATTATCCGGGCGTTCTTTCCATTGGCAAGAGCGATCCCAGCGCTGTCGTACCCGCGGTACTCGAGCGACGTCAGCCCCGCCAGAAGAATCGGACACGCGTCCCGGTTGCCGATATAACCTACGATGCCGCACATTTCCCGGCGCTCCCCTCTTATCCTGAAAACCAATGGCGCCTGCTGTTTTCAGATGCGGTAAAAGATACCCTCTTGCGACAATTTACCCCGAACGCGTCGCCGGCCTGATGATCATCGTTAAATATAATAGAATCATTCCCCCCGCCGAAGCAACCGGCAGCCACCTGGACAGCCGGGTTCCGTGGCCCCGCCTCACGGGGACAATAGTCCGGGCGGCTACCCTGCCGGATGCATTTTCCGGAGCCTTTCCCACCACTGACGGTTGTCGCAATACCAGGCGATTGTTCGGACGATCCCCTGTTCAAAGGTCATCGACGGCGACCAGCCGAGGTCGCGCCGGATCCTTGAAGCATCTATGGCGTAGCGGCGGTCGTGGCCCAGGCGATCCTTCACAAAAGTGATGAGGCGATCGGGCTTGCCGAGCTGCGCGAGGATACAACGCACGATGTCGATGTTACATTTTTCATTATTGCCGCCGATATTATAAACACGGCCGGGGACTCCCTTCGTGATCGCCATGTCAAGCGCGGCGCAGTGGTCCCCGACGAACAGCCAGTCACGGATATTCATGCCGTCCCCGTAGACCGGGAGCGGCAGGTCCAGAAGCGCGTTCGTAATCATGAGCGGGATGAGCTTTTCAGGAAACTGGTAGGGACCGTAATTATTGGAACATCGGGTGATGATCGCGGGGAGACCGAAGGTTTCGTGGTAGGCGCGTACCAGGAGGTCGCTGCCGGCCTTGCTCGCCGAATAGGGGCTGTTCGCCGCAAGCGGTGTCTCCTCGGTGAAATAGCCGCCCGGACCGAGCGACCCGTACACCTCATCGGTTGAGACATGCAGGAACCGTTTGCCCTCATAAGCCCCCTCCCAGGAGGTTTTTGCGGCCCGCAGGAGCGTGTGGGTTCCCAGAACATTAGTTTGGACGAATTGGTCCGGCTCGCTGATGCTGCGATCGACATGGGACTCGGCCGCGAAATGGGCGACGGTATCGATTCCATATTCCGCGAAAAGCGACGATACAAGATCGAAGTCCCTGATGTCACCCTTCACGAACCGGTAGCGTGCGTCGCGCTCCACGGAACGAAGGTTATCGGGATTTCCGGCATAGGTAAGGGCATCCAGATTGATGACCCGCACGTCGCCGTAACGGTCGAGAAGAAAATGGACGAAGTTCGCTCCGATGAACCCGGATCCGCCGGTAATGAGAATGGTTTTCATGGTTATTGAAAAATAACTTCCTATCGCGGGGATTGCGCTTCTACTTTCGTGAACGCCGAAAAAGCGTCTTTCCAGTGCGGCATGCGGTTCAGCCCGAGCCTTTTCAGCGCGGCATTTTCAAGCACACTCCATGCGGGCCGCGGAGCGGGCCGAGTTAATTCGGCGGTCGTGCAGGGATCGACCACCGCGGGAGAACCGGCCGCCCGCACGATCTCCCGAGCGAAGTCGTACCACGAACACTGCCCTTCGCTCGTGGCATGATAGAGGCCGAAATGGCCAGTTTCGAGAAGGCAGAGCGTTTGATTGCAAACATCGAGCGTGCAGGTCGGCGATCCGATCTGGTCATTCACCACGCGAAGATGAGCGCCGGTTGCTTCATTTTTTTGGGCCAGGTTCCGGATGCTTTTCACGAAGTTGTTGCCGGTCATGCCGTAAAGCCAAGCGATTCTGATGATAAACGACCGGGCATTGTTCATTGACGCGAGCCGCTCCCCCTCAAGCTTGGATCGGCCATAGACCGACGCTGGACCGGTCGGATCGGTTTCCACATAGGGCACCCGTGCCGTACCGTCGAAAACATAGTCGGTGCTGTAGTGTACGAATATGCTCCGCACCTCCTTTGCAGCGAGGGCGAGATTGCCCGCTCCTTCGGCATTGACGGCAAAGGCCTTGCGGGGCTCGGTTTCGCAGGCATCCACTGCCGTAAATGCCGCGCAATTGATGACAGTATCCGGGCGGCCTTCCCGCAGGCAGGCGCGGACGCTCTCAGGCCGGGTGATATCGATGTCAGGGAAATCAATCCCGGTCACTTCATGACCCGCCGTGCGGGCGGCGGATAGCATTTCGTCCCCCAGCATGCCCTTATGACCGACAATAAGAATTTTCATGAGTATAACGCGTGTTTGGTTTGATAGTTTAACCGGTTTACAATCTTCTTTTTTGGTCGTTTTAAACCCGTTAAAATTCACATTTTGGGAGCCTTTGGATGAGCCGGCCGCCGGACGTGAAACCGTTACCTGGTCCGGCCGGTCTTATCGCCAATGATCTTCCAGCCGTGAGAGCCGTTTTTCCAGGAGAGCGCCTTGATGAGCCGTGCGGTATCGGAATGGCTCACCATGGTCAATCTGAGTCGAGTTTCGACCATGGGTGGCCGGGCGAACCCCTGCCATACGCTGTCAAGTTCATAGGAAGCGCCCTGATTCCCGGCGAAATATGCCCTCGCCCGTTCCTGCCACTGCACGAATTTTCCGCCGGAAAACTGAAAGTCTGCGGAGTCGTAGAGTTTCAAATATTCTTCGAGGTTCGACGCTTTCAGCGCTTCGAACCAGAGACGGGTCCCCGCATCCGGCGTTACCGGGAGATCGTCCTTCCGCTCCGGAGCGGAAGAGAGGGTATCGGACATGATCGATGCGCTACCCCTATCAGCCGCGGGAGGAGAGTCGGCGGCGACCGGGTCGGCGGTGGCCGCCTTCGGAGTTCCGGCAACCCCGGAATATTCAAGGACTCCATGTGGCGCCGTTGCGCGGGAGGGACGGTTTAGCAACAAGAGCCCGGCCACGGAAAACCCGGAGGCCAGAATGAGAAGAACCCTAAAGGTCCTCTTCCGCGCAAGCCGGCCCATGACGGACCGGGAGAGGGAAAGGTACCTGGGAGCGCCATAGCGGATCGCCTGAACACTCTTCTTGAATCCATTTTCAAACCGGAGACCGAACTTGCGGATCGATGATCCCTTCTTCTTGTCGTCGTCGTAGGTGTATTTGCTATAGGAATAGTAACCGTAATATCCGTAGTAATAGGGGTAGTAGTTGCGATGCAGCGAAACGCCGTTGAAAATGCCCCCGAAAATAGTGCACCCCAGCCGGGCGATCTGATGCTTCGCCTGCTTGGCGGCCTTGAGCGGCGTCCAGCCGGACCGGAACACCATGACACTGGCGTCCATCTTCGGCGCCATGGTCAGCGCATCGCTGATCGGCAGCAGAGCTGGGGAATCGAAGATCACGATATCGGCGAGGTCGCGGAGTTCCTTGACAAGAAGGTCAAACCGGTACGTGCCGACCAGTTCCGCGGGGTTATGAGGCCGCTCGCCGGAAGTGATGAGGGACAGATTTTCAAGCGAGGACCTCTTGAGCACCTCCTCAACCGTTTTCGTGCCGAGGAGGTAGTCGGAAAGGCCGAGTTCCTTCGGGATGGCGAATAGCGAGTGTATCTGGGAGCGGCGCAGGTCGGCGTCCACCAGGATGGTTTTCTTCCCGTCAACGGCAAAGGTGATGGCGAGGTTCGCGGCAAGCGTGGTTTTCCCTTCGCCTTTTATCGCGCTGCAGATCATGAACACCTTGCTGTTATGAATGGCAGCGAGGTGTTTCAGGTTCGCCCGCAGAGATCGGAACGGTTCAAGGATTTTTTTCTCCAGATCGGCGAATTGCTGGATGAGCGCCTTGTCGGTTTCAATTACCGGCACGATTCCCAAGAGCGGCAGGTCAAGATCCTTCTCGATCTGGATCGGATCTTTGACGCTCTGATCAAGGTAGTCGAGGAGGAAGGCCATGGCGATGCCGAACATGAGGCCGATGATAAGCCCCATGATTACGGTGATGAATTTGACGCTCGGGATCGCCTGGGACGGAAGCTCGGCACGATTCTGGATGATGATATCGATTTTCTGCGCATCCCGCTGGACCTGCGCTTCCGCCTGCTTCGACTTCAGGAGCTTGAGCGTCTGAACCAGCGACTCGGTCTCCCGCTCCAGAAATGCATAACGCTGCTGCACGGCGGGAAGCTTGAGAAGATCGGCGGTGAGTTTTGCGATCTCCCGTGTGAGCGCCGAGCGTTTCGCCTCGAGCGATGACCGGTCAACGTTCCAGTCCACCTTATCCTGCAGGAGCGACTGGCGGATGGGATTATTGACATAGGTCTTGGAAGCGGCCTCGCGCGTCATGCTGTCGGCCGCGGTCGCCTTGAGTTTCTCGATCTGCTCCCGGAGTATCTTGACCTTGAAATGCTCCGGACTGTTTTCGGCGGACAGCGTATTGTATTCCAATTCGAGCTGGGCAAGCCGCTCCTTGGTCGGATCGATGTAGGTGACCGACTGCACGACGTCCGGGGACTGCTGGCCGATCTGGGAGCTGACCGCCGCGTCCTTTTCTTTACCCTCGACGAGGCTCATCTGCGTTTTTTGCAGTTCAAGCTCAAGGTCCGACAGTTTCGAAACGGTCAGATTCGTTTCATCGGAGAGCTCCACCATCCGGTTCTCTTCCTTGAACTGCCGGAGATCGCTCTCTTTTTTGTCTAACTCAATCTGGAATTTATTGATCTGTTCATTAAGTTTGTCAAGAAGCGCGGTGATCTCCTGGGCGTTAACCTCTTTCTGGTAATCGATGTAGGTCTGGCATAACTCGTTCAGGACATCGCGCGCAAGCCTGGCGTCCGGATTCTGGTAATAAAGCTCAATGAGATCGTTTCGCTCCCGGTTCGTCTGCCCCTGAGCGATCGAAAGATATCGCCCGATCTGAGCCGGCCGCACCCGATTGCCGAGGCTGTCCGCAACTCTGGAAAGCACCGTGGTCGACCGCAGCAGTTCGAGATGAGTATTTAACGCGGTCTCCTGGTTTCCGGGGTCGCGAAAAAATTCGTCGCCGATGAGTTCCTTGTCATCCGGCTTGTACCGCAGCTGCGCATGGGCCGTATAGAGCCGTTCGCTTTTGATATACTGGAAAACGCAGAAAGCCGTTATCAGGAGCGTGACGACCGCGACCGTCCTTTTCCGCTGAAGAATGATCCCGAGATACCGGAAGATGTCGAATTCGAGATCTTCTCCTTCGTCCACCTTGCCCGTTCGCAGGCGGGATGCGGGATTCCTTGCCGGGTCGGCGTGGTCATCCCTTGTTCCGCGCCCTTGCGCCTCGTTTTTCCCGGAAGTGGAGGGGAAGCCGCCATTGTCATCGAGGAAAAAACTCGACTGTTCCCGCGCATCATTCCGGGGACCGGAAGAGGCTTCGGATTTTTCATCCGGCTCGGCATTGATTTTCCTGACGATATCGCCGAAATTGAATTTCTTCGATTTCATCCGCGCTGGACTTTCATGTCATCGAGGATTGCCTGGATGTCATCGCTTGAAATCGTGGAGAGGTCATGGGCGAAACCGTACTGCAGGGCAAGCTTGCAAAGGCGATTGATTTCCCTGGGCACGCCGCCGGTCGCCCGGAAAATCAACTCGTGGGGTGATTCGACGAAAACGCCGTTTTTCACTCTTCCGGCCACCTTGAGCCGATGGTTGATATAACCGACGGTATTCCCGAAATCGAGGTTATTGAGATGATATCGCAGAAAAACCCGCTGATCAAGCTGACGAAGGCGTTTGATCTTTTCGCGCAACTCGGGCTGTCCGACAAAAAAGACGGTGAGAAATTTCTCCTCCCGGGCGGAGAAATTCGTCAAGTTCTTCACTTCGTCGAGTACGGCATCCTCCATCTGCTGCGCCTCATCGAAGAGAAGCACGAAGTGACGTTTCTCCTCATAGCACAGGTACTCGAGCTGGGCGCGAAAAAGCCGCATGAGCGCGAATTTATCGCCGCGGCCGGGAATTTCGCTCTCACCGCCCGGAGGAGCCAGCGGGTGCTCCGCCGCAATGCGGCCAACGATATCGAACAGGAGATCGGTAAAAGGATAATTGGAATTTTCAAAATCGATTATTTCGAACCGGTTTCGCGGCACGGCGGTGAAGAGCACGTTTCTGGTAAGTGTCTTGCCGGAACCGATCTCTCCGGTGAGAAGCCCGATATTCATATTCCGGTCGTTGACAACATAAAGCATCCGGTCGAGCGCTTCGCGGTGACCTTCGCTCTCGAAGAAAAACCGGATATCGCTTACCTCTTCAAAGGGCTTCTCGTGCAATTCCCAGTATTCGACATACCCCATAGCTTACCATCTCCGTGCCGCCGCATCCGTTACTCTGGTGTGAAATGCACGGCATCGCGCCCGAGTGAAAGGCCGACACACCCCTTGTTCCTACCGGTGATTGACCTGCATGCGGGAAAAAAGTCTTTCGCACCAACGCCTCGCGTCCGATGAACGGCAGACCCGACGCCTCAGCGGCCATTTATCCAGATGGAATATAAGATAATCTGCAGCGTAATGGAAATGGCGCCAAGTATCGTTGCAATTAAGCCCCAGTTAATGATAAAGGTTTCCGGGATGAATAGGGTATCCCCCGGATAGAGCTGAAATTTATTGGTCTCCTGTTTCGACAATTTCCCGCTCAATAAATCCTGCAGATTGACCGTAACGATGGTGCCGTCCGCCCTGATGATTTTGGCGGTCCGTGCACCGGCATTTTTCGCTCCGCCTGACATGGCAATCGCCTTGATCAGGTCGATCGGTTCATAGATTTCATACTCTCCGGGCCGATTTACATCGCCGATGACGAAGATTTTATTGGCATAATAGGCCTCGATCGAAATCGAAACCACGGGATTATTCACGTAGGGAGACAATTTGCCTTCCATGATTTTTACCAGCTGGGCGCAGGTAAGGCCGGCGACGTCCAGTTCGCCGATGACGGGATAGTTTATCCTGCCGTCGGGCCTGATCTTATTGCGACCGGAAAATTCCGCATGTTCAACGACATCAACGGAAATCACATCCCCCGGTTTCAGGACGTATTCTTCGCCCTCCCCCGCGGCATTTGCGCAGAGCATAAATACCATGGCGGGAACCATGGCGAAGAGCATCGGAATCGATTTTCCGGGATTGTTCGCTTTAGGATGTGTAAATTTCATCGGCACTTTTACCCGGGCAAAAAAACGTCTCCCGTATTGGGAAAAAATTATATCGTTACTGCCCTAGTCATGCAAGGATAATTTTTATACACTATTTATTTTTGAACAACCGACGGATAAACCCCTTACCCATTGTTCCCCCTCCCCAACCTTAAATCCGTGTCCCGCTTCCGCAATGAATATAATATTATAACCCTACTTTGAAAAACGATTAAATCTTATAGCGCTGGATTAATCAAGATCTGCTTTTGGTTATTTTCGCGGCAGATAGCACGCTCGGCAGGGGTTTTGAGCCGCTCCGTGCGAAGCGGAGGGAATTTTTCTTCCGAAAAAATGCTCGCCGCGCCGGTTATGAAAATATTCAGGCTGGTTACGGCCTCGGCAATAGCAGAGGGCTGCCGCAAAGATTCTGCGAGCGCTTTTCCCCTACGCTGAACCGCCTCAAGGATGCTTTCACAAATTGTTCATTCGTTCTTCTGCAGGCCGGAGGGCTAAGGAAGGGAATCCGTCAACCGGTGGTTTAATGTTCAAAGCTTCCCGTAATACTATTTTTTGGAAATCATGACGGAAGCCACATCCTTTTCGGAACCCGACAGGGAGTTTATGTCCCGGGCGATGGCGCTTGCGTGGTCGGTCAAAGGGAAAACCTTCCCGAATCCGGCGGTAGGAGCGGTCGTCGTCTATGAAGACACCATCGCGGGGTGCGGAACCACTCAGGCGTGGGGCGGCCCTCACGCCGAGCGGGTCGCGCTGAGCCAAGCCGGTGCGTATTCCCGCGGCGCCACGCTCTATGTCACCCTGGAGCCGTGCTGCCATCACGGCCTGACCCCTCCCTGCGTCGATGCGATCATCGAGGCGGGAATACTGCGCGTGGTGGTCGCCGTCTGCGACCCGAACCCCCTTGTCAATGGCGGGGGAATAGCGCGCCTGCGGACGGCGGGAATCAGGGTCGACGCCTTTCTGCTGCGCGACGAGGCCGAGGCGGTCAATGAGGACTTCTTCTGGGCCATTACCCGGCGAAGGGCATGGATCACCCTCAAACTCGCCTGTACGCTCGACGGACGTATTGCCGATGAGGAGGGCGCATCAAAGTGGATCACCGAAACACAGGCCCGCGTCTTTGCCCGGGAGTTGCGGCGCCGTCATGCCGCCGTTGCCGTGGGGAGAACGACGCTCGAACACGATGATCCCCGGCTGACCGTGCGAAGGGGACGCGGGTTCGCCCCGGCCCGCTGCATATTCACATCTGATAAAAATATTCCCGCTACCCTCTGGTTCTCGCGCCATGCCGGAGCGGCCAGGAGCATCGTCGTGGTCCGCGACCGGACCGAGCGGCGGATCGAGCTCGACGGGGATACGCGGATCGAGTACTGGTATACGGGCCGGTCGCGGAAATCGATCCATCTGGAGACCTTCACTGAAATGGCCTTTGAAAACAATCTCACGAGCGTCTTCGTCGAAGGCGGGCAGCGGCTTGCTTCCGCATTTCTCGAGTCCGGGCTGGTCAACCGCGTCTATCTGCTCTATGGAAATAAAATCTTAGGCAGGGGACTCGAAGGGTTGCGTTTCTCCAAGGGACTGGCCATCAATAAGTGCATCCGCCTGGAAAATATGAAGATGCTTTCACTGGGCAGCGATACATTCGGGGTTACGGGAACAGTTGGAGAGTTGGAGGGTTAAAACAGAAGGGACACTTCCCACCAGTTGGTTCTATCTTTCAGGGAAGGAAGGGCCGCCCTTCCTTGCTCCCATCATCCGGTGCCGAGTATTTTTGTGATAATTTCACGCGGCATTCATTATGAAGTATGAAAGTCGACGATGTTCACCGGCCTCATTGAAACCATCGGCACCGTTATCACGGTTGAGCGTAAAGGACACGCCGTTCTACTCGGCATCCGCCCGGCTGACCTGCGCCTCATCGCCGCGCCAGGCGCTTCGGTGGCGGTGGACGGCGTCTGCCTGACCGTCGAGAATACCCGCGGGCCGGTTCTTTTTTTCACCGCAGTGACCGAAACGGTCGGCCGCACGACGCTTGCAACGATACAACCCGGAAGCGAGGTAAACCTGGAACGGCCCGTGTCGGCGCAGGGACGCTTTGATGGGCACATGGTGCTCGGCCACGTCGACGGCACGGGAACCATCATCGCGGTCCGCAGTGAAGATGCGGGGCGATGCATGATGGTCGAAGTGCCAACGTCGTGCCGGCGATTCATGGCCGAAAAGGGGTCGGTTGCAATCGACGGCATCAGCCTGACCATTGCCGAGGCCGGCGACGGCGGGACTATCTCCATTGCGCTCGTGCCGCGGACCATTGCGTCAACGACCATGCGGAATAAGGGCGTCGGAGACATTGTCAACATTGAATGCGATGTCATCGCCCGGTATATCGACCGACTGCTCGGAAGTCAGGAAACCGCTCCGGGCGAGGAGAGCGAGACGCTTCTTGAACGGATGGAAAGGCTGGGATTTTGAAAGATTTTTCCGGCATACGACAGATAGTCGAAGAGTTCCGCGACGGAAAATTCGTCATCATCGTCGATGATGAAGACCGGGAGAATGAAGGGGACCTTGCGATCGCCGCGGAAAAGTGCACGCCGGAATCGGTCGCCTTCATGGTTCGCGAATGCGGGGGCCTCGTCTGCATCGCCATGGAAGGAAGCCGGCTCGATGAGCTGCAGATTCCCATGATGGTCTCGGACAATACCTCCCGATTCGGCACCGGGTTCACCATTTCCGTGGAGGCGCGCGACGGCACCACGACCGGCATCTCGGCCGCCGACCGCGCCACCACGATCCGCAAGCTCGTCGACCCGCAGGCGCGCCCGGATGACTTTGTAAAGCCCGGCCACATGTTTCCCCTCCGTAGCCGCGAGGGCGGGGTCCTTGCCCGGTGCGGCCAGACCGAGGCGGCGGTTGACCTCGCCCGGCTCGCCGGGTTATTTCCTGCCGGGGTCATCTGTGAAATCATGAATGAAGACGGCACCATGGCCCGCATGCCGCAGCTCCGCAAATTTTCGGCGAAACACGGGATCGGCATCGTTTCCGTCGCCGAACTCATAAGCTACCGCCGCGCGCATGAAAAGTTTGTCCGGCGCGTGGCGGATACGAGGCTACCTACGGCTTTCGGCGAATTTGAAATTCTTGCCTATGAGGAGCTGTTATCCAACCATACCCATCTGGTGCTCAAAAAAGGCGCCATCACGCCCGGCGCCCCGACGCTCGTGCGCGTGCACTCGGAGTGCTTTACCGGCGATGTTCTCGGCTCGAACCGGTGCGATTGCGGGGAGCAGCTCCATCGCGCCATGCGTATGGTCAGCGAACAGGGCGGCGTCGTCCTTTACCTGCGCCAGGAGGGCAGGGGTATAGGGCTTGTCAACAAGCTCAAGGCCTATTCGTTGCAGGACCGGGGACTTGACACGGTGGAGGCCAACGAATCGCTCGGCTTTGCCCCGGACCTTCGCGACTACGGCATCGGCGCGCAGATCCTGGCGGATCTCGGCATCACGAGCATCCGTCTCATGACCAACAACCCGCGCAAGATCATCGGGCTGGAGGGGTACGGCCTGGAGGTGGTGGAACGCGTGCCCATCGAAACCGAACCCAAAAAAGAGAATGCTCGATACCTTTCAACAAAGAAAGAAAAACTCGGACACCTGCTCGAAGGAGGTACTGCATGCCAGCCGTAATAGAGGGACTACTGGACGGATCAGGAAAACGATTCGGCATAGTCATCAGCCGTTTCAACGAACTGATTTCGAAAAAACTGCTCGAAGGCGCTCTCGACTGCCTCCTGCGGCACAAGACTGACCGTGAGAGCATTACGATTGTCTGGACTCCCGGCGCACTCGAGATTCCCATCGCCGTGCAGAAGATGGCCGCTTCCAAGCGGTTCGACGCCATCATCTGCCTCGGCGCGGTCATCCGCGGCGGCACGCCGCACTTCGACTATGTCGCCGCCGAGATGTCCAAGGGGATTGCAAAGGTAAGCCTCGATCAGAATATTCCGATCATCAACGGCGTTTTGACCACCGATACCATCGACCAGGCCATTGAACGGGCCGGTGCAAAGTCGGGAAACAAAGGGTGGAACGCCGCCCAGAGTGCGATTGAGATGGCCGACCTGTGGGGCAAGCTCCAGACGCTTTGAACCGGGCGCCGACCATTTACGAAAGCGACTCATCGTTTCGAATGGGTGAAAAACAGAACAGTGGCCGGAACAGCAGCCGGCATAAGGCGCGCGAACTCGCGCTGCAAACCCTTTATGCCTGCGAGATCAACGGAATGGCCGAATGGAAGTCCATGCTCGATCGCATCGGCGAGGGAAGGTTTGTCGCTCCGGAAAGCAAGCGATACGCCTCTGATCTCGTCGGGGAAACGGTTGCATCGCTCGCGGCAATCGATGAAGCCATCGCACGCCATGCGACAAACTGGGAGATGAAACGCATGGCGGCGCTCGACCGCAATGTCCTGCGCCTCGCTACGGCCGAGCTTTTCTTTTTCCTCGACGTGCCGTTCAAGGTGGTGATCGACGAGGCGGTAGAGCTGGCTAAAACCTACGGCCTCGATGATTCGGGGAAATTCGTCAACGGGATCCTTGACTCCATCCACAAGTCGGGCATGAAACCGGATGATGCCGCCGGTGAAGCGGGCGGGACAAATGAGGGCGAATGACCCATGAATGATCGCCGGAAGCCTGAAAAATCCCCGGTCGCACCGGGCCGTAGAAGCCCGCCGGGGGATGCGCCCGGCTCACGGAATGCCGCCCTCCTCTCCCGAGTTCTTCCCTATGGTTTCATCGCGGCCGCCGTGGCGATTTTTTACTGGCCTATTCTGAACGCGGGCGGATGGCTCTGGAACGACTTCCCGGAACAGAATTTCATCTACCGGCTCTTCGCTGCGGTCAGCCTGAAACAAGGCGTTTTTCCCTTCTGGAACCCGTATGTTTTTTCAGGCATGCCGTTTTTCGCCGATGTGCAGGCTGCGGTGCTCTACCCCCTCAACCTGCTCCTGACCCCCTTTGCCTCGGCCGACTGGCTGAATCCGCTTCTTGTCGAATATGAGATCATCGGCCACATCCTGCTCGCGGGCATTTTCATGTACTGGCTCTGCCGCGACCTGAACATCGGCATCGCCGCCGCCCTTTTCGGCGGCATGGCCTTCATGTTCAGCGGCACCTTGACGGCACATATTTTCCACACCAACCTGATCCAGACCGCCGCATGGTTTCCGCTCATCGTACTCCTTTTCCGCAGGATGATGGAACGGCGGAGCCTTCTCTACCTCGCCCTGTGCAGCCTGACGCTTGCGGCAGCCTTTCTCGCGGGCTACCCGCAGCTCATGCTGTACACCTATTACTGGCTCGGCGTTTACGGACTCTTCCTCATATTCCGACGTTCCGGAGAGAAGCATGTTGCCGTAGCGTCCGCAGGGGTGCGGGTCAGCCTTTTCGCAGCTTTGGTCTGCCTCAGCATCGGTATGACCGCCGTCCAGCTCCTGCCGACCAATGAACTCGGTAAGAACTCCTCGCGCCCCTCACTCGAGTTCCATGAGTCGTGCGAAGGCTCCGTGTACCCTTACCGGTTTGTCACGCTTCTGGTCCCGAAGTTTTTCGGCACGCCGACCTCCGCCTACTGGGGCATCGGCGCCCATGACGTGCGCGGCGGCGTTCATTCTTATTGGGAAACCGCGATCTACTGCGGCGTCATTCCGCTCCTGCTTGCGGCTGTGGCCCTGATATTCAGCAGGACCCCTTTCGTCATGTTCCTGGCGCTCATGGCGCTCGTATCCTTCCTGCTTTCCATGGGGGATTCATTCTTCCTGTACAAGATCGCCTATTCGATCCTTCCCGGCTTCAACCGTTTCCGTATTCCCGGCAGGTTCGCCTTCATGATCAATTTTTCGGTTTCGATCCTCGCCGCCTTCGGCCTGCAGGCGCTCATGGCCACGGCTACATCCGGCGCTGGTAAACAGAGAAGGGTCACCCTGGCTTGCATGCTGGGATTTGCGGCCGCCGCGATCATCGGAGCGGCGTTGGTCGGCGCGGGCCTGTTCAGGGACGATATCGGCGATTTCATGCTCTCCTCCGGCGTTTTCGGAAGCAATGCTCCGGCGATTTTCCGGTACGTTGAGCAGGAGATCTATCCGGCACTGTCCGGCGCGTGCTGGCTTTTTGCAGCTCTCGCCGCCGCATCTGCCACGCTCATTGCTCTGCGACTTGCCGGGAAGATCACGGCAACGGTAACGGCGATCGGCGCGATTGTCATCGCCATGGCCGATTTCCTGGCCTACGGCTACGGATTTGCCTCGGTCCCCGAAAGCCCCGAGGCCATATACAGGATGAACTCCCTTACCCGGGAATTCCAGAACGAAGGCCGCACCGAATATTTCCGAATCAACTCACGCGATTCGAATCCCGGCACCGACGATCTGGGCGGCAGCCACATGGTCTTCCGGAAGAATGAGGGCAGCGTGCATCGTTTGTTCCTCATGGAAGGGTACAATCCCCTGCGTCTGCGCCACGAGCTGGCCGAACGCGGACGGCATGTGCTCGATATCCTTAATGTCAAATATACGATCCGGATCGACCCATCGAGCGGCAGCATGGGTCTCGTCCTTAATCCCACATGCCTGCCACGCGCCCGCATGGTCTACCGGTACCGGGTCATGCCCGATGCCGACATACTTCCGGCTCTTCGCGCCGACAGCTTCGACCATGTGCATACGCTGCTCCTCGAACGGCAGCCGTCCATTGCCTCATGCGAGGGGTGCGACTCCATCCCGTGGAAAGCGACCATCACCGGCTACACGCTTAACGGCATCGACATCGATGTCGAAACCGGTCGCGACGGGTTTCTCGTCCTGAGCGAAATCCACTATCCCTGCTGGAAAGCGACCGTCGATGGGCATGAAGCCCCGCTGCATCGCGCCGACTATGCGCTGCGGGCCATCGAAGTGCCTGCCGGGAAGCACATCGTTCGGTGTTTCTACGAAGATGTCGCGTTTCGCAAGGGCTGGATCATATCGCTTTTCTGCCTCGGATTCACTCTTCTGACGCTTGGACTCGGCCTCGCCGCCACAGCTCGGAAAAAAACGCGGCCCGATACTGCAACCTCGACAGAAACCGATCATGGCCGAGCCGCCTGAGGCCTCTCAGGGAACAGGGGCGCCTCCCGCCGCGCCGCAGCCGCGACTTCCCGGGGCGCTCGGCACGACCGTGAAATTGCTCGTTACCGCGCTGGTGATCGGCTACGTGATCCATAAGTTCGGGTGGCGCCGGATCGTCACCACCTGCGGAACGATTAACCCTCTTTACGCACTGTGCGGCCTTTTCGCGACCATGCTCAGCATCACCCTCGGGGCTTACCAGTGGCACCTCCTGCTTCACCGCAAGAACCTGCGCCTTACCTTTCGCGAAAGCTTCGAGCTCTATTATATCGGCATGTTCTTCAACAATATCGGGACCGTGGCGGGCGACGGCATCAAGGTGGCCTATATCCGGCAACGCCACCGCCTGGGAAAGATCGGCTTCGCGGCGACTTTCCTCGACCGTTTCGCCGGTCTCCTGGTCCTCTCGATCTTCGCGGCCATCGGCTGCGGCATCCTGCTTCATCAGGGGAATTTTGACAATCCCAAGGTCCTGCTCCTGGTCCGTCTCACCGCGCTGCTCTTCGCCCTGTTCCTCTGCATGCTCGCCTTCCTCACCATGCGCCGCCTGCGCCGCCTGTTCTTTTTCATCGTCGAAAAACTTCGCCTTCCCAAACGGGAGTTTATTACCGACCTAGTCGACGTGACCGGGCTCGATGTCAATCACCTCCCGCTGATACTGCGGATCGGGATTCTCTCCTGTATCATCCAGGCTCTTCGCATCGCGGTCCATATTTTTTCCGCCGCCGCGTTCAACATCCTGACCCGAGATAACATCGTGTATTTTTTTATTTTTGTTCCGCTCGTGGCGCTGTTCATGATCGTCCCGCTTCCGCTTGGAATCCGTGAAACTATCGGCGGCTCCTTGTTCTCGCTCACCGGCATCGCGAATACACCCGCCTTCCTCATGCAGTTCATGGCCACGATCATCGGCATAGCGGGAAGTCTGTGGGGAGGAATCGAGTTTCTCATCAACAGGCCGCGCGGCGCACCGCGGGATCGTTCTCAGCTCCGTTCAACGGACCCGGGGTAATGAATATTCTCCTTATCAACTGGCGGGATATGAAGCACCCCCAGGCGGGCGGCGCCGAGGTGCACTATCATGAGATCTTCCGGCGCCTCGTCGCCAGGGGACATACGGTCATTCTTCTCACCACCCGCTTTCCCGGCAGCACCCCACGCGACATGCAGGACGGGATCGCCGTCTATCGCTGGGGGAACACCTATCTTTTCAACTGGCAGACCCCGTTCTTCATTCCCTTCCTCCTGAAAAAGCGCCGGATCGACTGCATTATCGACGATGTCAATAAGATACCATTCTTTACCCCGAAATTTTTCCGGCGCGTTCCGTCGGGGGTCTTTTTCCACCACCTCTTCGGGAACACCATTTTCGACGTGACGGCGAAGCCGCTTGCGCGCTACATCCTCTTCCTCGAAAACCGCATCGCCTGGGCCTACCGCGATACTCCCTGCTGCACGGTTTCCCAGAGCACCCTTTCCGAGCTGACGGCGCGCGGATTCTCCCATGACAATATCACGATCATCGAAAACAGCGTGGACATCGAACGGCTCATCCGCGACAAACCGGTCAGGAAAGAGGAAGACCTGCTCCTCTACGTGGGACGGCTGAAACGCTACAAGAATCTCGACATCGTCATGGAGGCCATGCGAGCGCTTAACGAGAGGAATAAACGGCTGCGGTTCGTCATCTGCGGTTCCGGCGACGACGAACTTCACCTGCGGGAGTGCGCCCGAAAAAACGGCGTGGAACGGCAGGTCATCTTCGTGGGACATGCGAGCGAGGGGGAGAAGGCGGACCTCTACCACCGCGCAACACTGCTGGTCAATCCGTCCATCAAGGAAGGCTGGGGCATCACCAATATCGAGGCCAATGCGGCCGGGACCGCGGTCATCGCGAACGACGCGCCGGGCCTTGCCGATTCGGTGCGCCACGGCGTCACGGGACTCCTGTACAAGTTCAACGATGCCGGCGATCTTGCCGACTGTATCCGGAAACTGACCGACGATCTCGGGCTGCGCCGGACCATGGAGCAGGAGGGCCGCAAATGGGCGCTCAAATTCTCCTGGGACAACAGCGCGATGCGGATGGAGGAGTGGCTTCAGGAGAAGGTGATGAAAAGGGCGGGAAGGTAGTGGCGGGTTTCAAACCCGCCCCCGGAAATCGGTTTATGTGTGATACTCCGCATTGATCTTCACATAGCCGTAGCTGAAATCGCAGGTCTGCGCCGTCGCCCTCTTGTCGCCGCTCCCGAGGTCGATCTCGATCTCGACCACTTTTTCCTTGAGCAGCCGGTGGATTTTGATCTCGTCGAAGTCGACGGGCTGGAGGTTTTTGAATACCGGCACGCCGCAGAGACGGATCGACATCTTTTCGCGTGAAAAGGCGGCGCCCGAATAGCCGACGGCGCAGGCGATGCGGCCCCAGTTCGGGTCGTTCCCGAAGAGTGCGCATTTGGTAAGGGTGGAGTTCGCCACGGCCTTGGCGGCGCGTCGTGCGTCGGCCGCGCTTGCCGCGCCGCGCACCGCGACTTCAACCCGCTTGGTCGCGCCTTCGCCGTCAGAGGCGATCTCCTTGCAAAGCCGGTCGCACACCGCAAGGAGCCCGCCGTCGAAAGCCGCCTGGTCGGCGGGGAGCACCTTGATGCCCGAAGCGCCGTTTGCAAGCGCAAGCACCATGTCGTTGGTCGAGGTGTCGCCATCGACCGAGAGAAGGTTGAAAGTGCACTCGACCGCGCGCCGGATCGCGGCATGGAGCCGGTCGGGAGCGATTTTCGCATCGGTAGCGATGAAGGCGAGCATGGTCGCCATGTTGGGTTCGATCATGCCCGATCCCTTGGTGCAACCGCCGATGACGATGGCGCCGCCGGAGAGCTTCACGCGCACCGCCGCCTCTTTTTTATGCGTATCGGTGGTTAGAATCGCCTCGGCAAAGGAAACGCCGCCGCCGGCAGACAAGGTGGGAGCGAGAGCGGCGATTCCCTTCTCGATGGCGTCCAGGGGAAGAAAACGGCCGATGACGCCGGTTGAGGCCTGCAGAACCGATTCTGCGGGGACGGCCAAAGCCTTACCGGCAAGCCGGGCGAGCGTTACGGTATCGTTTTCACCGCGCCTGCCGGTGCAGGCATTGGCGCAGCCGCTGGTCACCACCACCGCACGAATGCGGTTCGAGGGCAGGAGATTTTCGCACCAATCAACGCTCGGGGCGCGGATGGCGTTGGTCGTGAAGGCGCCCGCTGCGGCGCAATCGCGGTCGCTCGACAGGAGCGCCACGTCATGGCCGTCCGACGCCTTGATGCCCACCCTGATGCTGCCCGCATGAAACCCGGCCGCGGCGGTGACCCCGCCTTCTATCGGGGTAACCGGTTTTTTTAAAGGTTTGGTTGATTTCGGCAAATTCAGATCCTTCCTTTTCTTAAATTTCTTTGGGGTCTAATCCCTCGAAGTTCCGCTTCGACCTCCGCCGGGATGCCCCTACATCTCGTAGAGCGTTTCGTCCCGGCCGGGCGCGGCGTGCATCCGCGCCGCACCGCCGGATGGGCCGCCTTCGTCGAGCTTGAAAAGATCGTTTTCGTCAAGATCGCCCATCTCCTTTTCGAGCGACTCGGGATCTTCCCCGGCTTCCATCCGCGATATGGCGTCCTCCATTTTATCCCCGAGCCTCAGCCCCGTCAGGTCGGAAAACTTTCGCATGAGCGTAGCCGCCTGGCGGGGATTGTTCTCATCGATCCCCTCTGCCTCGGACGCCAACGCCTCAATGGCCTGTTCCATGCGGGACTCGTCGATGGGCGGAGCGGCGTTTTCGCCGGTCTCGCCGTCGCCGCCCTTTCCCCCCGAACGCCTTCTCACCGCAAATGGGGAGATCATGCGTTCGAGGTCGGGCCGATTACATTTCGGACAGGGCGGCCTCTTCTCGGTATTGATCGTCCGGGAATAGAACGTATAGATCCGGTTGCACTCGCGGCAATAGAATTCGTACATCGGCATAAGAGACAACTCCGTGGTGTTTTGAAGGAAAAAATAGCATTGCGCAGCATAGTGGAGGGAGTGATGATGGGCGCTGGTTTTTGCGTGGTCTGGAAGCCAGAGCAACATCTGGGCGTTCCGGCGAAGCGCCGTCGCGCCTCCTCTGGGCTCTCACATTGTGAGCCGGTATTTTCAGCCCTGCGGTTCTACGCCTGGGTCTGAAAACACTGTCGCCCTCATTCCATTCCGGGCGACACCCGCCGTCCACGCTAACGCAAAATCCAATACAAAATAACAAGCAAACGCCAAAATGCTACCAGAATGCTACCAAAAATGCTACCGGTACAAAGTCCGGTTTTTATCGCCATTTTGTCAAGCAAAAGGCCCTTTTTGCGTCTGCGGCGAACGACCGGAATTACCGCCGATCATTGTGAGAGACGTACCTGCTAGGCGATGGAAGTCTATTTATTTATAATTCAATGGCTTAGATACTATTTTTTACTAAACCCTTACCAAAAAACTTTACTAAAACTTTACCAAAACTTTACCATTTTCCATTTTTACGGCTTGCGGGCAGCTATGAATCGATAAATCGGCTTAAAACGGCCATTGAACGGCATTTAAACCGCTTTCAAATATAGTTCGATGCGGTAGAATGCGTCGAGGTCGAAGATCCCCCGTTGCCCATTTTTCCCAATTCGATAATCTATTTTACGATAAAATTCCCCGCATCCATGACTTTCCGGTCATTCAGGAATTGATAGCTATAAAACCCTTTCGCCGGAATTTTGCCGATAGCTTGCAGAACGGTTTCCCTTGTTTCCGAAGCAGTGAATGGGATTTTCAGCACCTGCCGGCCATCCAAGGAATAAACGGCAAGGGTGCCATTATAACCAAGACCTGAAGCCTTGAAACGGGACGGCCCGTCGAGTACGCCGCTTCCATTCGTGGTAAAGCTATATGGCGTTGCCCAACTACTCGTACCATATGAATTAATCGCATCTACATGCCAATAATAGGTGGTATATGCGTTCAGAAGTCCGCCGAAATTACATTGAGGTACCGAAACCGCTGTTTCAAAGAGCATCGAAAAGTTTGAAAACTGCGAAATTTGAACACCGTAGGCTGTTGCGCCGGGGCTCGGATTCCAAAGAAGGGTTGAGTTCATGGGAATATTCGTAGAACCGTTCGGGGGGTAAACCAAAACCGGGACGCTCGGACTACCTGGAATTGTCGTGAAGCTATCGACAATGCTCCAAAGACTCGTGCCGTAGGCGTTGGAGGCATTCACCCGCCAATAATAGGTCGTGGAGTTAAATAATCCTGAAATAGCCCTTGAGGTGTTGGGCAGCGTCGTATCGGTAACAAATACAAAAGCGGTGCTGTTGCATAATTGAACCCGGTAGCTTGTTGCGCCGGGTGAAGCATTCCAATAAAGGTAGGTTGATAATGGAATATTTGTTGCGCCGTCCGTGGGTGAGGTAAGGGTAGGGCCGGGCGGGGGTATAGATGAAGTTGTAAAGCTATCCATGGCCCAGGGGCTTGATCCGCCCGCATTGGTGGCGGCAACTCGCCAGAAAAATTTTATGCCTGCACCCAATACGACATTCTGCGTATCCGGGATTGTAGAGAGGTTGGTAGTCACGGGGTTAAAGGCCGAATTGGTCGCAACCTGAACCGAATAGCCCGTTGCCATTGGGGAGGTCGTCCATTTCAGCGTAGGATTGGATATGACATTCTTGGCATTATCAGAGGGCGAAAAAAGGGTAACCGGGCTTGGAACCGGTGGAATGATCGTATAAAAACTATCTGTAGCCCAGGGGCTTGATCCGCCCGCATTGGTTGCGGCAACACGCCAGTAATATTTCGTGGCTAATAATAATGAGGAATTAAGCGTGTCTGACGGGGCCGTGGAATTAATACTCATATTACTGAATGTTAAAGTATTAGAAACTTGAACGTTGTAGCCAGTTGCCGTTGAAACGGAACTCCACTTCAATGTTACATTTGAGGGTATATTAGCGGCATTATCTGATGGAGATATGAGAGTAACCGCAACAGGTGCACTTGTACCATCTATCTCCGTGATATTGTTACTGTAATTAGCCACATAAATCTTGTTGGTTAAAACATTTATCGCCACTGCACAGGGCCCTGGTCCCACTTTTAGGGTATTTGTCACATTGTTCACTCCATTGATTATTGTAATGCTGCTGTCGCCATTATTTGATACATAAATTTTGTTGGTAACTTGGTTTATCGCTATTGCATTGGGTTGAGTTCCCACATTTACGGTTGTGGTCGCATTAGTCGTTCCGTCTATTACCGTAACGCTTCCAATACCCCCGTAATTTTCATTCGTCACATAAATTTTGTTGGTTACAGGGTTTATCGCTATTGCATCGGGTCCATTCCCCACGCTAACGGTTGCTGTTGAATCGGTGGTTCCGTTTATTACCGTTACAGTACCGTTAATATTTGCTACATAAATTTTGTTTGTTGTTGTGTTCACTGCTATCGCATATGGGTTTGTCTCGACTTTTACGGTTGCCGTTGAATTGGTCGCTCCATTGATTATGGTGACACTGCTATCACTATGGTTTGCAATATAAATATTATTGGTCACCGGATTCACAGCTATTGCATTGGGTCCATTCCCCACGCTTATAGTAGATGTAGCATTAGTCGCTCCGTTGATTACTATTACATTATTGCTGCCATAACACGCTACATAAATCATGTTTGTTATTGGGTTTATCGCTATGGCTTCGGGATCTGTTCCAACGGTTAATGTGGTCGTACTATTGGTTGCCCCATCGATCAATATGTTTATTTTTCCGCTCCCAACTCCTATGTTTGCAACATATACCATGTTGGTTATCGGGTTCACCGCTACTGCGATGGGGGCATTTCCTACGTTAACAGTAGTAGTCGCATTGATGGCTCCGTTGATTACCGTGACACTGTTGCTGGATTCATTCACCACATAAATCATATTGGTCACACTATCCACCGCTATCGCAACGGGATTTGCTCCCGTAGTCAAGGTCGCAACAACCGCATCAGCCCCCGCCTTGTCCGCGCTTCCCAATAAAATTGCGCTTATGCACGCTGCGCTTAATAAAAAATGTCTCATATAATACTCCCTACAACAAAAAAGGCGCGAACTCCAAGTTCATGCCTCTAACGAGGGACCAGCAGCCCCACCCAGAAACACGAGACAAGAAGCCGCGCCCGTTTGGGCGCGTTTCCGTCAATGCCGTTTCTGCAATTTGAAAAGTAGTAGTTTTCGAAAGAAACGATACTGTACGTTAAACGCAATTTCTTATTCAATATCTTGTGCTTCTCTAAAAATTCCTTCCGTTTTTAATGGTTTCTTATAGTATGCAATATAGTTATCGTTCAAGAACTGCGTAAAGATTTTTTGCCGCATCGGTAGTTTTCATGGGTCGCCCCTATCTATAGTGTAACAGGTATTTTTGGACTATGAAAGACACCGAGTTTTTTTCCGAGCTTTTAAACATACGGTTCCCCTGGCATATCACACGGTTAGAGCTAAACCATCAGCAAAAGCGAGTAGATATTTGGATTGAACACGCTTCCGGGGTTGAATTTCCATGCCCTGAGTGCCGTCAGTTTTATTCCGTGTATGACCATGCGCCGGAACGTGAAATTCGACACCTGAATACCTGCCAGATGGCGACCTATTTGCATCTTCGAGTTCCACGCGTTCGCTGCGAACAACATGGGGTAAAACAAATAGTCTCTGGCCTTGGCGAAAATAATGCGACTACTACCTATGAGTTTGAAAGCCTTGTTCTTGATTTGGAACAGGAATGTAGTATTGAAAGCACTTGCCGAGTTCTTGACATTGACTGGAAATTGGCCTGGCGAATTTATGAGAGGGCTGTGAATCGAGGATTGGCCCGCAAGCCACATGCTATCCCTGAACGCATTGGTGTTGATGAGAAGTCTTTTGCCAAAGGGCACCGATATGAAACGCTGGTGTACGATATAAATAAATCCTGCGTGGTATACGTTGGCGATGAGCGGGAGCAGGAAAGCCTTGAAAGGTATTACCAGCAGTTTAAACCGGAAGAGCGGGCTACGGTTCAATGCGTTGCCATGGATATGTGGGACCCCTTCATCGCAGCAACGAAAAAGTATATCCCGGACGCGGCACAAAAAATTGTATTCGACCGCTATCATGTGACACGAATAATCACTAAAGCCGTTGATGCTGTTCGCAAGGAAGAACATCGGGATTTGATAAATCGCAACATTGATACGCTTAAAGGCACCAAATATCTGTGGTTGTGGAATAATGAAAATATTCCGGATTATCGTAGAGAAGAATTTGAACAATTGCAAAAAAGAGACTTGAAAGTATGCAAGGCATGGGCGATAAAGGAAAATATTCGGCATCTCTGGGACTATCAAACTCCCGGCTGGATGAGCCGATATTTCAAAGATTGGTATTGGTGGGCAACCCATAGTCGTCTTGCACCTATAGTCAAAGCGGCTAAATCAATTAAAGCACATCTTGCCAATATCGTTACCTATGCAACCCATCATATAACAAATGCTCTTGGCGAAAGCCTGAATGCAAAAATAGAAAAGGTGAAGCGTCTTGCGTGTGGGTTTCGTAATCGTAACCATTATCGTATCGCTATCTTTTTTCATTGCGGTGGTCTTGAATTGTACCCTGAGCGGCGTAACTTGCCGCTTCAAATTATGCATTCGTAATGTGGCTGGATTTTCCACGCTGGAACGCGGTGTAACAGACGGCCACACCAGGCTTAAAACACTATCTGTTGTGGGTATCATTTAAAGTACCGATGACCCGATTTTTTTTGAAGTCTTCCGGAATGTCCGGCGTGTTCGGTTATCGCGCCGCTCTCTTTCCGCCTGTCTGCGAGCGGACGCGCATGGGCAGATTGTCCTTTCCAAACCCCATCCGCTTCTCTTTTTTCGGCAGTTGTTCCTTCGGCGGCAGTTGCTGCGGCGCCGCCTGGGGTAGGAGCGGTAGAATACTTTTCAGTGCGGCGAAGGATAGCTGTATCTGCCGGTCGTGTCCATCCAACCGCTTCTCGATATTTTCAATCGCCTTCCTCAATTCGGCATTGTCCGCGATAAGGTTCCGTATCCGGACGAATGCCCGCATGATCTGGATATTGATCTGAATCGCTCGCGCCGAATTCAGCGCGCTCGAAAGCATCGCCACGCCGTTTTCGGTAAAAGCATAGGGCATATATTTAAGATGCTGTCCGCGCTTTAAGGTCACAAATTGTGACCTTAAACCCCCTGACTCTTCCGGGGTAAGCTGAAACATGAAATCATCCGGGAATCGTTCGATATTCCTTTTCACGGCCTGATTAAGGGCTTTCGTTTCGACTTCGTACAGACCCGCTAGGTCCCGGTCGAGCATGACCTTTTTCCCGCGTATGACGTGTATCTTGTTTTCAATCACTTCCTGAGCGACTATATCCGCCATGATGGTTCCTTTCTGGTTGACCATAAATAGATTCTGCAATGCTTTGTCAAATTTATTCAGAGCGCCCGAAGAAAAGGCCGGATAACTTGCCCGGCCCGGTTCCTTCTTTCCCCGCTAAACGACCGCCTTAAAGCCCGGTTTCCGGCCCCCGGTGTTCTGAGGGTTCGGGTTGCCCCGCCGCTTTCGACTTCTCAGCGCCCCGTAGTGCGTCAGAGAAACCTTTTACGGTCTTTCCAAAGCGCCCCCGGCTGTTTCCAGGCTCACAACCTTTCCGGCTTCATTCAATGTAAAAAAATGTACCACGCTCATCGGTTAAAGTGTCCGGTCGAAGTGTCCGGTTTTCGGGGGTATTTCGGGGTACTAATAAGGAGGTGAGCGCATGAGAGGTCAAAAAATAAAAGGCCCTGAAACCCATTGATTTTAGCTGAGTTCAGAGCC